>CAWIRP010000007.1:0-463504 GCA_963838595.1 uncultured Alphaproteobacteria bacterium | reverse complement strand
CGAAAAGAACAGGAGGTCCGGACTGCCAGGTACAGTGACCCAGCGTGCGAAATGAATCGTGCCGATGCTCCTGAGGAATCCGGGGCGGTAGTAGTGTCCCGCGAATTGGCCGATGCCCCAGAAGGCAAGACGTACCGTAAACCAACGGATGACGCCCGGCTTGCGTTGCGTGACCGATATCATGTGGTTTTGTGCGTAGCCGCGCTGGTTTTCGCGTGCGAACATCGCGGCATTAATAGCGCGCGGCGGTGTGCGCTCCTCAAGTCAATCGTTCTCCTCCGCTCTGCGTAGCAGCACGTAGCCCGCGGCTGCAACGAGCACGAGAACTAGGAGCGCGATCCAGAAGCCGCCCCACAACGCGCAAACAAAGCCCAAGAGGCCTACGCCGATCATCTCCCAAAAGCCCGATACGCCGTGGGCGGCGATCGCACCTGCGAGAACCGCAAAGGCCAGCAGAGACCACACCGACCGGCCACAGATAGGTCTTCAGGAAAGAAACGGCCGATCGCGTGATGAAGCGTAGCCACGTGGGCTGCGCGTATAACGGTGCTGACATACCAAGCCGCAAGGCATGCTTGAATCCCCTATGTTGCGCGACCTGCTTTCGCGCGTCTTCGACGCGCGAAAGCGCATCCCAATCGGCCGGCTGCCTGCGAGAGATTCCGTCACAAGCGCGGCGAGCTTGGCTTCGCGCCAGATCCGGCCGACCGTCAAGCCGGGTGTGCCGGCAAAGAGAAGGCCAGGACTGGAGAACCAGCCATTGCCCGGCGTGACGCTATGACTGCGAAAGTAGGCGAGCAATTCGCCGCCTTTCCAATCATTCGCGAGCGTAAATACAGGCCTGAGATGTTCGCCGATCTGGCGGTCGATCCGTGCCAGTGCGTCAGCTTCCGGGCCGTCGGCGGAGAATTCGAACGCGAGGTATGCACGCTTGTTATCCTGCGACTTGAATGCATGCAGGCTGGCGAAATGCGTGCCGTGCTCGGCGTCTTCGTGCCTGTCGAGTGCCGCGCGGATATCGTTCCGGGCAGGGTTTCCCAAAACATCGATGGCGGCTTCTGCGTCCGCGACGCGATCGAGATCCAGAGGGGCGATGATGGTGACGAGAGCGTTGCTGCTCATGCCAGTCACCGCTCAAAGCTGAGCGGAAGATGTGCGGGGAATGGCCCGGCCCATCGCATGGCGCCAGTTGATTTGACGCCGCGCCTCACCAAGGCGCTGACCAGCGCAGGGATCTGGAAGGCGTTGACGGCGCGGCCGGCGCAGGGATGAAGCCCGCCGCCAAAATGCAGGTAGGCGGCGGCGGGACGATCGGGGCGCAGATAGTGCGGCTCCGGGAAGACTTCGGCGTCGAGCATCGCCGCCTGGGTCCAGGCAAAAATCCGGTCTCCTTGTTTGATCTCCTTGTCGGCGAGGCTGGTTTTAGCCGCGGCCTGGCGCGACACGACTGGATTATGCGGCCAGCGTCGCAGCGCCTCGCGGCACCAGCCTGCAAGCCGCGCTTCGTCGTCGACGTCAGCAGCGACACGCTTCGCCAATGCGCCGTCCGCCGCGATCATCGTGATGATTTTGGCGACGGAACTCGCGGTGGTGTCGATGCTCCCAACTAGCATGCCCCCCAACGTTCGGCGCACACCGTCATCGTCGACCGTCTTAGCCGCCATCAAGGCGCCCATCATGTCTATGCCGAGATTACCGGACGCACGCCGTCGCCTGATTTCGTCGTCAAACCACAGCTTCATCAGCACCGCCGCTCTCAGCGCACGCTGCCGAATGTCTTCTTCATCAGTTACATTCAGAAAGACGTGCCCGAAGATCGCGCGCGCGACATCCATGAACGTGCGCTCGTCCGAGCCGCGAATACCAAACAACGCAGTGGCGGTGTGGGCAGCGATCGGCCGCGCGTAGGCATCGACAACGTCGATTTCGCTGCCCGCGCCGGCAACGCGCTGTGCAGCCTCATCTTCGATCGTGCGGCGGATGGCCTTCAAATCAACAGCCGCCAGCGCTTCGTAGAGAGCGCGGCGTTCGAGAACGAGGGTAGCGCTGCGATCCATTCCCAGGATGAAGGGGCCGTTGACCTCGACAATGCGCTTCTCGTTGACAGGCGCGATGAGAAAATCAAGGTCGCGATGCAGCACCTCCATCACGTTGGCGTGGCGCGCAACGATTACGATATCGCCAAAACGAATGGGATCACGCCACCACGCGGCGAACTTCGCTCCAAGACGCGCGGCAAGTGCCGGCAAAGTCGGCCCTGCCAGCAGCGATGCGAAAAGCCCGTTTAAACCTGGAGGAGTAGCGATATCCTCCGATGCGCCGGTGTTGGCATTCATGCGCCACCCCCATACGCCGCGGAAGCCGCCGCGCGGCTCCCTCGCTGGTTCTATGTTAGAGTTATGGAAGAGCGAGTCCAGCGGTCATACGGCTGGACGGGCTAAGTCGGAGCTAGCGCACTTCCCGCACCGCTCGATCGAGTTTATACAATGTCTTCAAGTCCGAGCCATAAATCCGTTCGTCTAGCAGGGGGCGTCCGGTCGCCAGGGATGCGGACATACCATCGCCTGCGACGACTTGCCGACGCCGCCCGGTGCGGTGAGGAGACTGAAATTGTTCCCCGCACGAGATCGATCCGTAGACAAACTGCCGGTGGGGGATGTCTACCTAGCAAGGTTCTCTGATTCGGGCTACGATTTGCCGCCCTCGGCATCGCGTCAACCCCATTTGGCTCATTTTTTATTTGAGGCGTCGCACCGGACACCAAGTCGACCCACCATGATTTTATCGCCGAAAGGAAACCATCATGAGAACCATCGGATTCCTTCACAGCGGCTCGCGAGACAGTTTTGAGGACGCTTGGAAAACCTTAAAAGAAAATCTGCCGAAGGATATTGAAATAAAAGACAAGTACGCCAATGACGATGCGGGCGTGCTGAAAAATTTGCCCGGGATCTGGTCAATGACCGATCGGTGCAAGCCATCGTGGCTGCGGGAGGCCCTCAACCCGCACTCGTGCTTAAGGAATTGACCAAAACGATACCCATCGTCTTTACGACAGTCGCCAATCCCGTCTTGAGCGGGCTCGTCAACACTCTCAAAAAACCGGGCCGCAACCTGACGGGAATGGCAGGGCAGACCTCCGAGCTCGACGCGGAGCGGCTCAACAGACTGGTTGAGTTCGCTCATGTGAAGATCAAAAAAGGCAACAAGATTGGCGTGCTCGTCAAGGAAGGCCGCGACCACGTCCGCGAACACTTTCGAAAAGTGAAAAAGAAGGCCGCTGAAGAAAAGCTGAAAGTGGACCTTGTCGAAATCGAAGTGAGTACGGTTGGGGGTATCACAGAGGCCTTTAATTTTTTCGAGAAGGAAGCCGTCAAGGGCGTGCTCGTCACCGCGGATTCGTTTTTCAACAACAATCGCAAGGTGCTGGTCGAACACGCGGCGGCCAGGAATCTTCCAACGATCTATCAATGGAAAGAATTTGTCCGCGAAGGAGGCCTGATCAGTTACGGACCAAGCTTGCTGGAGGCCTATGAGATGGCAGGCAAATACGTAACGGACATCCTCGGAGGCAAAAAGCCTGCCGCGATGCCATGCTCGAAGCCCTCAAGATTCGAGTTGTGCGTGTCGGAGGCAGCAGCGCTCAAGCTCGGTCTCGCGGTGCCGAAAACGCTGCTCGGCGACACCGTTCAAGTGATCTAGTGGCATCGGGCGGTCGTTAACCCGGACAGCAGGTATATCGATTGCCATACCGGCACGGCGGATGATCAAAAATTCTTGCTGCGGATGCACGGGTCAGCAACCATGTGCGGTCGGGAGCAGTGCCGGCCATTTCAGGGTTGGCAATGCTCGGAGGAATATTGGTATCCTTGTTCGCGCGGTGATTTCCGATGTCGACGTATTTCCTGGTTGTGAGGTAGCTATGTGAGCAGACGCTGAAGCCGTCATTTGTAACGACGAGCTGCGCGTCAAAGTGGAGATTTCTTGGCGGTCCTCTGAGGCAAGCTTCAAAGAGGTGAGCTACTGGGATAACTCCGCAGTCGAATTTTATGGTGGTCGCGCCGATTCTTGCGGACCGCATCGAATCGTTGAGATCCGTGCTCGCATCCATGACCGGGCTTCCCGGCATGGCAAATCCCAAGAATCCGATCGTACCTTTTGGGTCGTTTGAAGAGATCCATTACGCGCGCTTTGTTATCCTCGACGACCAGACGCTCGACGATCTCGCGGCCTTCGGGAAGAGCATTCCTGTCTTATCCGATCGCGCTGGCATTCGTCGTTGATTGCGATGGATCGGCCGAAGACTGCCTTGCTCATCTGGTTCGCGATGCCGGCGACGGCCTGCGTCAAATATTCTCGCACTGCGAAGGATACGCGTCTAAGTCCGATCTTCAGACCTGGATGAAGAGTCATTTTCAGCCGTCCGCCGCGTCATACGTCAACTGGATTGGCCGCACGGTGCGCCAGGTCCGTGAAGAGGCCGCCTTGCGGGATTTCCTGCTTCAAGGTCTCAGGACGCAGCCTGTCGAGAGGAACAGTCTGCAAGGAATTCGCGAAGAACTCGTCGCTCTGGTGCGTTCCGGTCTGCAGGCGGGCACGCTGACGCTCACGCCGCCAAAAGCCACGCCGCTCGCGTGGAAAGTGCGAAATGTTCTTCATTGCTCCACGCTTCCGCTCGGCATCTTGGGCTCTCATCGTCCTCGTATGGCTCGTTCCCTTGCTGTTGGTGCCGCTCGTTCTGTTCGCGTTGGCTGCTCGTGTGGCTGCTTGCGCCGATACGAAAAGACCGAACCGGAAATCATTGTCCGGATGCCGCCGCAACATAGCGAGATGCTGGCGCGGCTCGAGGATCATGACGTCACCAACCAGTTCACCGTGCTCGGAAGCGTAAAGCCAAGCCTGTTTCGCCGCGTTGCTCTCACGATCATCCTGTGGCTGATCGACTACGGCGCGCGCCACATCTACAACCGCGGCCGGCTCGGGCGGATTCAGACCATTCATTTCGCGCGCTGGGCATTTCTGGACGGCAAGAAGCGAGTGTCTATTCATCAGCAATTACGACGGCAGCCTCGAAGCCTATATGGACGACTTCATCAACAAGGTCGGGTGGGGGCTGAATCTCGTATTCAGCAACGGCGTCGGATATCCGCGTACACACTGGCTGGTGCGCGACGGATCGAAGTCGGAGCAGCAGTTCAAGTACACGCTGCGCAGGCATCAACTGCCGACGCAGGTCTGGTACAAGGCCTATCCCGGTCTCACAGCGTTCGATATCGCGCGCAACACGCGCATTCGCGAAGGGGTTCGAGCGCAAGTCGATGACCGACGCCGAAATCCGCACCTGGCTGCAGGATCTCTGAGGGCGCCGATGCAATTCTCCAATCAACGTTTCTCGGAAGCCGATTTCCAGGATATCCAGGGCTTGGTTCGCTTCGGCCATGGTCATCTCACCGGTGCGCGCTTCTATTTGCTGAACATCGCAGATGCCGCCGCCGCGCGCGCCTGGCTTGCCGCTGCGCCGGTGACCAATGCGGCCACGACGCGGCTGCCCGACGTCGCGCTTCAAGTCGCCTTCACGTATGACGGATTGAAAGCGCTCGGCCTTTCGGAGGAAATCCTGCGAGGGTTTTCCGACGAATTCATCGTCGGAATGGCAGGAGATGAAAGCCGCTCACGCCGGTTGGGTGATGTCGGTCCAAACGATCCGAGCCGCTGGCAGTGGGGCCGGGCGGGCGCAGTGCCCCATATGATGGTCCTGCTCTATGCCACGCCGGAACGGCTGGCGAGCCGGGAGGCCGAGATCAAGCGGTATCCCTGGCCGACAGCGTTCGCTGAGCTTGGAATCCTCACCACGGACGACAACGGTGCGAATGAGCCGTTCGGCTTCAAGGACGGCATAAGCCAGCCGGCAATCGATTGGGAGCGCAACAAGCCACGCCGTCTGCGCGATACGATCGACTACACCAATGTCGCAGCGCTCGGAGAATTTCTGCTCGGCTATCCTAACGAGTACACGCGCTATACGGATCGGCCGCTGGTCGAGGAGAAGGACGATCCCAGCGCACCTTCTTCCACTGGCTGAAGACAAGCCGGGCAAACGAGACTTTGGCCGCAACGGTACGTACCTGGTTTTTCGCGACCTGTCGCAGGATGTTCCCGCCTTCTGGCGATATGTCGATGTGCAGGCGAAACAGAATCCGGATGAGCGGTGGAAGATCGCCCACGCCATGGTTGGGCGCACCACAGCTGGCGATCCGATCGTGCGGATGCGCCAGGAGCCGATCGAGGGCATTGCGACCGACCCTCGATCGATCTGGGAGAACCAGTTCACGTATGAAAGCGATCCCGAGGGGACCGCTTGTCCGTTCGGCGCGCATGTCCGGCGCGTCAATCCGCGCAACGCCGACCTGCCATCGGACGCAAGGCGGTTGTTGCGCCGTATCGTTCGCATGCTCGGATTTGGCAGCCGTGGCCCTCGCGACGACCTACTCTCGTCGACGCGCTTTCATCGCATTCTGCGCCGGGGCCGCGAATATGGTCCGCGGCTCCGGGTCGACGATATCCTGGGTGGAGGATCGCACGATGGCGATGGAACGCAAGGGGCAATGTCCGAAGCCGAGTTGAATGCGGAACGCGGGCTGCGCTTCATCTGCCTCAACGCCAACATTTCGCGCCAGTTCGAGTTCATTCAGACGGCCTGGATCGAGAACCCGAAATTCGACGGGCTGGATGAGCGCGATCCGCTGCTGGGTGGGCGCAGCGCTACTTTGACGGGCATGGCGACGGACGCATTTACACAGCCGCAGGACAACGGGCTGAACAGCGCGCATGACAGGCCTGGGCCGATTTCGTCACGGTGCGTGGCGGCGCCTATTTCTTCATGCCCGGTATCTCGGCGCTCCGGTACATAAGCCGGATCAGTTGAACACCTCGTCTCCGGTCGGCTCTATGTGCGGCGTGTTGTTCATTCGCTGACGAAGGTTGCGAAGCTCGAAATACATCCGCTTGCGCGCCCGGCTCTGATTGCCCAGCGGGCGATGCTCGGGCAGGCAGTGCCACGGCGTGTAGGAGAGATTGTGCGCAAAGGCGAATTGCGCCGGCGAAGCGAATGTCTGCTTCGGAATTCGCAGCGTTGCGACCGGGACGAATGGCGAAAGTCTCTCAGGCCAGCGCACGCCGGCGTCCTCGATCGGCATCAGGTGCGGATCGGTCTGCACCTGCACCATGAAATCGAATTCGACATCCGTTTCCGACAAGCGTCTTGATCATCGCCTCGCGAAGATAATTGTCGGACGGGTTCCCGAACGGCAGATTGGCAATGCGGCTGCGCGTCTTCGCCTTCGGTCGCACCGAATACATCATGGCCTGACCTGGCCCCAGCAGATAGGGGACGCAACTCCAGTAGCGGGCTTCGAGCGGGCTGGTCTGTGTCTCGTTCCAAAGACCCTGCATCAGGAAATCGAGAAAGTGCGAGAAGCCGGTCGTAAAGAAATAGAACACCGGCGTGCCTCGCAGCACGTGCGCCTGCAACATCGCATTTGCGTTGATATCGGGCGTGACGAACGTCGGCGTGCAGACCGAGATGAAGTCTTGCGTGGCCTTCTCGTCGTCCAGGATTTTCGGCCCCGGCACATCCATCAGCTTGATGGCGCAGCTGACGAAGCCGACGTCCTCGATGTCCTTGGGCATGTCGGGACCGGGGCCGGAGAACCGCACCCAGGAGCGGTAGGTGTGCGGCTTGGCGAACACGCCGTGCCGCATGTGCCCGGGAACGTCGTCGCGCACGATGAATTCAGCGCGTACAACGCCATGCGTCTTGGTGTTGCCGCCGCGTTGATACTCGCCGGGCCGGTAGTTCTGCCGCATATAAGTGGCGAAGGTCTCGATGACGGAATCGAGGCTTTCTTCCTCGCCCGGCAAGGCTTGCTCCTCCGCGAGCCTGAAGCCCTGGTCCTGACGGCGAACGTTCATCACCCACTGAATGGCGCGTGCCGTCGGCTCGCGAACGATCGCATTGAACGCAGGCCGGAAAAAAGGATCGATCCGGCGCATCCCGCGCTGGATCGCACGGAGTGCGCCATGCGCCCTCAATTCCAACCAGGTCGGGGGTGGCAGCGTGATCATCGAACCGAGGTTGTGCGTTGCTGCTCTCCCGGCCAGCAGTCTTCCGCGACGGCGTCGCCGCGGGCAAACGCCGGCACCGTCGCGCTCGGCCACTTCGGCGTTGAAGAGCGTGAAATTCAGCAAGAACGCGCGGTTCGCATAGGCGCGACCGAGATATAGTCCGGGCCGCACCATTCGAATTTCGTCGCGAATGCGCAGGCCGCCGCGCCCTGCGAGCGAGTCCGGGCTCTTGCGATAGCCTTCGATGTCGTCGTTGTAGCTGTAATCGACGATCACGGACTCCCGTCGCGCGTCCAGAAGGCTCTGTCCGCAATAGATCTTTGCCGGAAACAGCAGGAAGACATCATCCCTCGGAATGATCCGGCGGAGCGGTCCGTCTCGTGGGATTGTAGTTTTCGGCACCGTGTCTGGATTGTCGACGGCGATTCCGAGCACCGCGAAATCTTCGATCATGTTGCGCAGGATTCGCTGGTCGCGCTTGACCTCCTTGCCCTTCCAGATAAGTCCGCCGACCTTCTCGAGCAGACCGATGTTGACGCTGATGACGCGGCCCTCGATGCCGCCGACGATTTCCTCCAGCCGCGAGCGCAGACTTTCGCCCCGTGCAAAGAACAGATCGCCGAGATACTGCCCGTCGGGGATCGGTCCCGCGGTCAGGCGGCCGTAAATCTGGTCGATCTGTTCCTGGGACAGCACCGACGAGGTTCTCCGGCGTGATTTTCATCAGGTCCGCTCGAGAGAGCGGAAACTGATGCTCGACTCGTGCGAGGTCCATCCGGAACACCTTGGTCGGATTGTCCGGGTCCGTGATCGAACTGTCGACGGTGGGTGCGAAGGGGATGTCCAGTGAGGGCGACTGCGCAGCCGCGGCGGTGGATCGCGGCGAGCAACAGTGTCGCTGCCAGGGCAGGTGCTCCGAGCAGGATCGATCGAACGCTCGTCATTGTTCCAGCCCTACAGCGTTGCCAGGAAAGCGATCAGCGCCCGCTTCTCGGCATCGGACAGGTTCTCGCCGAAGCGATGCCCTTCATTCTCGACACGGCCGAGCACGTTGGAATAATAGGCCTGAATGAAGTCGCGTTGCGGCTGAGAGATGTCGATGGTGAACCGGCCGCGGCTGAGGCCGATTTCGACGTCGAGGCCTGCGAGTTTTTCCCGCAACTCCCGGAATTGCCCAGCCGTGAGGATGTCTTTGTACTTGGCCTCGAACTTGGCGGGGTCGCGCCGCAAAAGGACGATGTCCTGCAACATGTCCTTGTAGCGCAAGCTGTTGATCAGCACCGCCGGCTTGCCCTTGGGCAGCACGATGAACAAGCCGCCCTCGACCCCGCCCAGTTTGAAGTCCGGAGCCACGTCGATCACGATATCCTGGTCCGTGATCGTGACCTTGCGCAGACGCCGGTTGGGATTGAGCAGGTCCTGCATCGAATCCTTGTAAAGCCGGTATCGGCCTTCGACGCTGGGATCGAACGGCACGCACGGTGGCGGATTGGCGATCGGCCTGTCGTTCTGATCGACATAGGGCGATGAGTAGAAATCTGTATCTTTGCGCGATGGCGCGCCGCACACTTCCGGACCGATCGCGTTGTTGTGCATGAACGGCGCTTGCGTCCAGACGCTGAGCAATGTCGGGCGGCCGGTAATAGCCTCGTCCGCTTCCTTTCATGATTTCGCGCAAGGCCGGGTCGACAGGGCGTTCACGCAAGGTGATCGCCGCATACTCGGCCCAGACTCGGCTCGGCATGTGATTCGAGTGCAGGGCGCGGCCGGCGTAAGTGCCGACGCGGGTCGCAAGCACCGGCTGCTCGTTACTGAGAAAATCCAGCCGCAACGTTGGATCTTTTGGATCGGTTGCGTGGAAATTGGCCTTGTCGAAAGGTGGACTCTGGCTGGAGTGGCAGCCAGCGCAGGTGCGAGCGAATACATCCCGGCCGAGTGCGACCGCGCCTTGGCCGAACTCCTGGTCGAGTTGCCTGTTGAGCTCCTGGGGCGACACGCCGCGCGCTACATTGAGGTCTTCAGGGCGTGCCGTCAGGAAGAAATCGACAACGTTCTGGAGCCGATCCTCAATTGCTCGGAAGCTCGCGCAATCGCGCCGGCACTGACCAATATCGAGAGGTGTCTGGCCGTAGTTGCGTTGAGACGGATCGATCGCGCGCAAGTCGGGTACGTGATTGAGCCAACACTGTTCGGCGCAGGAACCGATGTTGAAGTACACTCGTTGAATGGCTTCTGCTGCGCCAATGTTGTCTTCGCCACCCTTGAGAATATTTTGGACCGCTTCGATTCGTTCACTGCGCTGCCAGCATTTTCCAGGCTTCTGAGGTTCGCACCAGCACGACGCCTGTCGTCCTTCCGGGCATTGCGACGCTTTGCGCCATTTCAGGATGCGCTGGTCGTAGGTGGGGCGCCGCGCAAAATTGACGACACTGTTCATCGTCCCGGGATTTGAGACCGTATCCATCGGCAGCGCGGATGTGTCGACAACACCGGGCCGCGCCCGCGCAATCAGTTGCCACTCGAGCAGATGCTGCGACATCCCCGAGGCCAGCATCTGCGACACCCGGCTGAACTGATTGCCGACCAGTCCGTCGATGTTTTCCCACTTCGGATTGTTGGGGTCGGCCGGAGGCTTCAGCGCGCTATAGGAGATGTGGCAGGCACCGCACGACATGCCGATCCGGAACGGAGGCTCGATCGATCCGTCGAACAGGCGGTTGGTGCGAGAATCGCCGCTGCCATCTTCCCCGGCCATGAACTTGGTGTAGGCATCCCAACTCGCAAGCGACCCATTGAGCCTGCGCCATTTCTCCGGATCAAAGTTAGGATTGGGAAATTTGCGAAGTCCAAGCGCGCCGGTCGAGGTGCCAAACCGTAGATCGCAAGGGTTTTGCCGTTGATCGACGTTGCCATGCGGCGTCGAGGTGTCGAAGGGCGCGTCTTTGAAGTCGCAGGCTGGATCGCGATAGTCCGTTTTTCCGACGGATTTCAGGAGTGCATCGTCACCGGGGCAGTATTGAAACCCATACGTCTCTTCGAGGCTTTTAGCCGGGCAATTCGGAGATCCCGGCGTGCAGCAGTCCGGATCGGGAATGGCGCCCCAACCTTGAAACAGGTCCGATTTATTCTGGGCCGCCAAAATGCGGTGCCAGTCGATGGCGCCGCCGAGTCGCTGCGGATAGGAATAGGTGTAGAAACGATCGTTGAATGCGGTGGCGAAGAACCAGATCTCACGGCCGGCGCGTTCCGAGGCAGAGAGCTTCGCATCGCCTTGCGCGTAACCGGGACTCAGTGAGCTTTGTGCGAACCCCGCGCTTGGGATCGTGCATAAATATCCCAGCACAATCCCCGCGATGACCAGCTTCAGGAACAGTTGACATGAGCGCATCGCCACGTTCCTCCTCGCCGAGAAATGGGTAGCTAGCAAACCTGTCGAAGTGTCTCGTCTCCCGCTTGAAAGAAAACGTAATCACATTGTCGCGTTGCTGCCAAGTATGAACATCCCGAGTGGCCTGTCGTGTGGTGACGGTTTCCTTGCACTTGGTGCGATACTTAAGTCGCGCAGAACTGATTGTATGTCTCCGAATTCATTTACTCTTAAGCTTGCGGCGTCCGGCTCATCCTCGTGCCGCTTCCTGCCGAGGCTATTGAGGCGGTGCGGCCTTCCAGAATGGAGTGACTCCCTGGCGTGTCATGCGATCGATGATCTTTGCGGCGGGTATCGCCTGATTGTAATCGGCCTTGGCATACCGCGAGTCGCCTCCAGCGTGGTGGAGCGCCACGAAATCGAGCGACACCGAGAAGCACGGCGAGCCCGACGATCCGGGCAGGGTGTTGGCGTCATGCCGCAGACGGCGTCCGCCGCCCACCACATCGAGTGTTTTTCCCATGGTGAGCTTGAGTGGCTCCAGCTTCCAACTGACCGGGTTCTGCGGATGCTGCAAAACCAGCAACGGATCGTTGATATTCAATGCATTCGGGGCAAGCTGCGTCCAACCGCGCGCAGGCGCGTCGGGATTGTTGCCGGTGCCGGCAGGCTCGTTGCCGACGTCGCGAACCAGTCGTAACAGCGCGTAATCCAATTCGTCGTCGGAAGGGTCTCCCTTCGTCAGATTGGGGTCGTTCGCGCTCGGCGGGCTCAAATCGACGATGTCAGGCACGACACCAACCGTATAGCCATCGTTGATCACCTTCCCGTCCGCTGATGCGGCGAAATCGAACCGGCACGCCAGCTTGGTGTCCTTGGTGGCCTTCGAAACAACGTGGTGGTTCGTCAGCACGTATTCCGGGCCGACCAGAACTCCGCTGCCGTGGCCGACGCCGTTGAGCTCGATCGAGCAGACTTGCTGCTCGATGCGTCCGAGCTTCGAGCGGAACGCGCTGGGGTCCAGAAACGGTGCGCCGTCGCGAACGATCTTCTCGAAGTTCAATGCCGCCGGCTGCAACTCGCGCGTGCTGGAAAGAGTCAGCATTTCCGCGACCTGGTGAAGACTGGCATTTTTGGGATTGGCGATACGTGCTGCGCGAACCAGGTCGAGGGTCCAGCCCTCCATTTCCGCGAGGTCGATCACCCTGAAGGCGACGTTGTTGAGCGGTCCGCTTCCGGCGATATTTTCCACCCTCTTGTCCAACTCGAATCTGAGCATCTGTTCGAAAGAGGTGGAATTGAATGCCTCGACCAGCGCATTCCGGAGAGCTTTGATCTGCGGTCCTGTGAGAGCCATCCATGCACTCCAGCTGTGGTATTCTGGCACCGCCGGCCAGCGGGAGATCAAGGGGCTAGCTCGAACCAGCTGGCAGAAATTTTAGCCGCTGGTCGCAAAACATGATTGCGCTATAATTTGCGGCTGGCAAGTAACGAGCGCCAAGCTGCTCGGTTGTGATGCCCGTCACAGAATACGATGCGGATGATCGATTATAGTTGATCGTGTTAGTGTATCGTTGACGCCACCGGAATGCCGGCCGGTGTCGAGATGTGATTGATGCTAGGTGTTGCTCGAATTCGCCAGTGGCCCAAGAGGGTCGAGATGCCTGGTTACGAGCTTGATGGTAGGCAGCGGGCCGATTTACGCGAAGCAATATCGCGCGCTTTTTCGCGTGATACCCTCAACGAGGTCCTGCGCTACAACAATCTCGTCAACCACGACGTCTCGGATGATCCGGCATTCAACAATCGCATCAGCAGCCTGATCGATGTTTTTTTCCGCGAAGGGCGGCTCATCGAGCTGTGCGGCGCTTTGGCTGCGGCGTGTGTCAACAACGAGCCCATCCACGCTGCGATCATTGCCGTACAGAAGTGGCTGATCGATCAGGAGCACCTCCATACGCCTGACGTTTTGAAGCTGAGGATTATTCTCAGCTCGATCGAGACCGACAGTGCGTGGAAGGACAACTTCAAGGCCAAGGGGGGCTTCTTCGAAGTGTTGGCTCCGCTGAGCGACGTCGACAATATCGATATCATCGACACGGTTGATCGGCTCAAGCAATCCAAAGCCAACAGCGCCGGTGTCTTGCGGGACATTGACGATATTCAATTGTTCGTTGCCATCGTTTCCAAGCGCTACATCAAATATCCGCAGACCGTTACCGAGATCGAACGCGCATTCAGCCGGCTGTCGCGCGATCCGGATGGGCGCGCCCCGAAACGGTGCGTGCTTGCGCTGGCCCTCGATCAGGAAAGCCATAGCTGGCTGGTCCAGAAGCTGACGAATGGCGTTAACGCTGCATCTCGATCGTGCGTGATCGTCGAGGAGTTCTTTGTCGGCAATTTGAGGAAATCGATCCATACCAACGGCATCACGGACGATGCGGTTGTTGAACAGATCCAACGCGCGGCGGAGCAACTGCGCGACTATTTCGCAGGCGACGACGATGACAGCGCTCCGATGTCGTTGCTGTCTGCGACCGAAGCCGCAGGCGCAATGGTTCCGGAGGTCGAGCCGCCGCTCGTCACACCTGGCGGAATCGTTATCCTCGGCGAGCCGAAGAGCGCGTCCGCGCCCGATGCTGTCCTGGCTGCCGACGAATTGGTGAAAGAACTCGCCGGGCGCAACATGATGCCCGCGCGCTGGGCCGACGGCTGGCGCGGCACGACCATGCCCGTTTCCGAAATCACGAGTCGCCCGGTGTTCGTGCGCACGATCCTGGAAAAATCGCAGGCGAGTCCGAACGACGCTGCGAGTCGCCTGTCGTCCGAATTGAAGGTCGCGCTCGGATATCAGTTCGACGACGAGAGCGAAAATGTGCGGTCGCTGAACAATTGCCCGAAGGTGTTGTGGCGTCCGGGGGGGCCGGATTGGACGCCGGCAGCGGCGGGACCCTTGCTTTATTCGAATGCGGACCGGCCTGCGGAATTCGCGCGATGGCTGGAACGGCTTCTGGGACGAAACCTCGCAAGCAGCGCCATCGTTCATTACGAGGATCCGTCCGCCCAGGGCGATCTGGATAACTCCAGACGCCGCGAGGTCGTGGAGGACTGCCTGCTCTCGGCGGTGACCAACGACGAGCCGCCGCTTCAGCCGGACTCGGCGCCGTTCGGATACGACCAGCTGATGGACGTCATCAATTCGGTCGGCAAGGATACGATCACGGTGATCGCGGCGCACGATCTGCGCACGCCGCCCGGTTCGAAGGAGGCGACGATCGAACGGTTCCGCGAAATCGACCGGCGGATCGACCAGACCCTGGCCAGCAAGCGGGTCGAGAACGCGCCGCTGATGCGCATCGCGGTTCTGCTCCGCAACGCCAACCTTTTCCCGGCACTGGAGTTCAGCCGCAATTCGCGCGTCCGGGACTGGCAGTTGTTGCGGATCTTCAAGAATTCCGACGGTACGTATAAGCCGGATGCCGCCAACCTGGAGCGGTTGCGCGAGTATGCGGCGGATCTGGCGCGGCGCCGGCCTGAGTTGCGTGCGCCATGAACGATCTATCCGGCCCTGAACTGCATCGCAGATTGTCTGCGCGGCAGGAATTTCTCGCGAGTTGGAAGAGCACCGGAGAGGGTGCGTCCGGCCCGCCGAACGATCTCGGCGTTTATCCCTATCCGGGTTTGCGAAGCTTCCGGCCGAACGAAGCGGATCTCTTCTACGGGCGCGACTCGCAGATCAAGGAGCTGCGGGACCTGCTGGCCGATCACAACATCATTGTCGTGCTCGGCGGCTCGGGCTCCGGAAAATCCTCGCTGGTCCGCGCGGGCCTCGTCCCCAAGCTCAACAGCACGTCCCCGATCTCGGAGCGTCCCGGCGCGTGGTACGTGGTCGAGTTCCGTCCGAAGCTCGATCCGGTGAACGAGCTGTTCGACGCGATCTTCAACCAGATCATTCTGCCGGCGCTCACGGTTCCACCGCTGGCCGACGATGGCGAGACGTCTGACGGTTCGCCAGCCCGCAATTTTGCCAAGGAGCGCGCGCAGCGCATCGGCGCGGTCAATGCCGCGTTCGATCTCGAGTGCGAGCCCGACGCGCCGAACGAAAGCATCCAGTGGCAATGCCGCACGCGCCTTCGCGACGTGCTGTTCGAGGGTGACGTCATCGATGTCGGCGCGTTGTTCGATTTCGTCGACGAGCGGCTGCGGATGCTGGATGAGGCGCTGTCGGACGGCGCGTCGTCCGGCGCGCCCAACCTGCTGCTGCTGATCGATCAGTTCGAGGAGGTGTTCAAGCCGAAGGTGGACCCCGCCGGCGCGCGGATGATCATGTCGCTGATCACCAGCATCCACACCTACCGGCCGTTCAACCTGT
Source organism: uncultured Alphaproteobacteria bacterium (assembly GCA_963838595.1). Classification (GTDB taxonomy): domain Bacteria; phylum Pseudomonadota; class Alphaproteobacteria; order Rhizobiales; family Xanthobacteraceae; genus Z2-YC6860. The sequence goes on along the minus strand of CAWIRP010000007.1, from coordinate 447,641 downwards.
TCCTGATCATCACGATGCGCAGCGAGGAATTGCACCGCTGCTCGGAATTCCTTGGCGTCACGGAGGTCGTCAACAGCTCGATGTATCTCGTCGATCTGATCGGCGGGCGGGATATCGAACAAGCCATCGTGGAGCCGGCGCGTCGCGTGCTGAAGTCGTGGGGTCTCGATCCGGGCGATGCCGAGACGGGACCGTACACGCGGCGGGCGCTGAGCCACCTCCACCAGGTGTTCGACGACGGGCGCGAGGCGCTGCCGCATCCGGCGGATCAACTGCCGCTGATGCAGCACATGTTGCCGCTGGTCTGGGACAAGGCAATCGAGCGCTGGGAAGCGAAGCCCGGCGATGCGACGTTCCAGATCGACCTGGAGGATTTCGAGGCGCTGCCGGGCTGGCGCAGTCTGGAAGGACCGCTGATCGGAACCCTGAACGAACGGGCGAACGACGTGCTGCGGCGCGCCGTCGCGTCGGGCGCCCGGGTGGGAGGAGGGGAGCTCAGCGAAGAGGCCGTCGGACGGCTGCTACGCGCGGCGTTCTGCTGCCTCGCCCAATTGGACGATCGTGGCAATGTTGTCCGTGACTTCGCCACGCTCGATCAAATGCTGATGGCGTCTGGTGTGTACGAACGTCAGCCTGAACGACGCAGTGCCTGCAAGGCCGCCCTGCAATCCGCGCTCGGCGTTTTTCAAAGAGCGACGCTTGTCAACGTTGGAACGAACTACGATGTCAATCACGAAGCGCTCATTCGCGGCTGGAAGACGTACGCGAACTGGCTAAAGGACGCTCGGCGCCGAGTCGATCGGCTTGTCACCGTCGATCACATCATTGGCGATGGCGGCGCGCTTGAACAGGCTGGCGGCTTGGCGCAGCTGTGGACGAAATTGACGCCGTTCAGCAGCGACGTCGAAAGATGCGCGAGAGCAAACCAGATCGCGGGTGCCGAGACGAGCGCCGACCTTCAGGATGTGCTGGGGCCGGATGGCGCCTTCAGTGACCAGTGGGCGCGGCAGACTCTGGAACGATCCGATGCGGCTTCCCCGAATCCTCACGCCAACACGCGTTCCCTCGATGATCGGCTTAGCGCGGTCCGGCAGACGGTGCGAGATGCGATTCGGTATCCTGAAGTTAAGAACCGGCAACTCTATCGTCGTGGACTTTATGCGATATTGGGCATCGTTTTGGTGGGCGGCTTAGGTGCGCTTGTATGGCAGAACATCAATCAGGAGAAGCTCAACGAGCAATTCCGGTTCTTCCGTCTGCAAAGCGAAGCTACGGTGATGCCGCCCAACGGGGCCCGCTCTGCCGCTAATGATCGTGAGCTGTATGCGGCATTGCATCTGGCGCTTGATCGCGCCAAGGAGCAGAAATCGAGCGCCGATGAAGCGTCGGCAGTATTTAGAACGTCCTTGCGACAGCTCGATGGTGGAGCACGGGAGGTACTGTCCAATGCGTCTGTCCTGCGCAATTTGGACAATGTGCCTTCAGAATTGGCCAACCTGCGGACGTTTCCAGCAAACTGCGCGATCGCTGACCCCGATCAATCGAACAGGCCTTTGATCGGCAAGGAGCCGGGAAGGCTTGGGATCGAGTTGAGGACTCAAGACGCGGGTGCAGTGAAAACCACCGCGATGTTCCCGATATGGCGGGCACCCAATGGAACGGCGGAGACGATTTCTTCGTCAAACTTTGCCGGTCAGCCGCTACCGTCGGGCGCTCTTGTGTGCCTATCTCAGGACGCTAACTGGCTCCTGACGTGGCCGCCTCAGCCGTATCGTCCTCAAAGTGCGTCCGACTCCATCCAGCCGCCCACGATACAGCGGATCGTCTGGATCAGGACGGGCCCAATCAAGGACCAAGACAGCAAGTGGTATGCGGAGCTTACCGGGCCACGCAATCCGGGGACCTCGCAATCCTACGATGATCTCACCGACAGCACCGATGGACTTAACAGAGAATATTCGCGGCTGTATGAGGCCGTGCGTGAGGGCCGTCAGGTGTTTCGATTTTTCCGAAGCGGCGACAACGTCGGCTTTTTGATCGCGATGGCGCCGAACCGGTCGGCAATGTTTTGGACCACCACGGCCTTGCTGGATCCCGACCTTGTTGAGTTCCCGTTGAAGAACGAACTGTCAGAATGTCGTTTCGGTCCGTATTCCAAGGCTGACGAAAAGGGTCAGAACACCGCGTTTAGACGTTGCGAAATGGGCCCAATTACGTTCGATGGCTTGGCCCACAGGTTGATAGCGGATTACAAGGTTAGAGCGCCTCAACTCGCTTCCGCGACGCCGGCCGAGGCCTTCAGCTGTGATCCGGAAGGTGAACTGTGCCGGACCGAGTTGCAGATCGTCTATGATCCGCCAGATGTCGAGCGAGGATCACAACGTGTTTCTTTTTTGCACGTCTCATCGACCGTCAAGGCAGCCGCGATCTGGGACGATGCTCTCTGGGTCCGCGATGCCAACGGCCAAGTATGGCGTTATCTGGTGGGTTTGGGGGCCATAAAGGAACTCCTGCCGCACCGTTGGAAGGGGGTTAGCGATCCCGATCTGGCCCGAAGCGTATATTCGTCGGCGTGCAAGCAGGCAAAATGTGATAAGGTGCAAATTCCTGAATGGCCGTAGAGGCAACAGGAGCGTCCTATGAAGCGTCGGGTCAGGGTTCTGCTTTCTACGATTTCCGCGGCCGCGATGACGGCGATTTTTGGCTCGCCGGTTTCAGCGATCACGCCGCCCGCAGACGACGACCGGCCGCCGATCGAGCGGCTTTCGTCGATCCGTAAGGCTTACCTTTCGGCGCTCGCGGACGATCAGTCAGTGCCGAGTTCGCAGAACGGCGATGATCGCGTCGCGCAATTCCGAAATTTTCCGAATTTTCCCAATTTCTCAAACTGGCGAAATCGATGACTGCGATTGCGCCGGCCGATTGCGCCGGCCGGACGCGCCTCCTCATCCTGCAGTCGACGCCATTCTGTAACATCGACTGCGAGTATTGTTATTTGCCCGCCCGCAACGATCGCCACCGGATGCCGTTCGACATTGTCGAGTCCGCGGTGCGGTTCGTATTCGAGAACGACCTGGCGGCGCCCGACTTCACCATCGTGTGGCACTCCGGCGAGCCGCTCGTGCTGCCGGTGGACTGGTACCGGCAAGCCTTTGCGTCGGCTTCGCGCGGCGCGCCGACAGGAACGAGCCTTCCTCATTCGGTGCAGACCAACGGTATGCTGGTGGACGATGAATGGTGCGAATACTTTCAGGAACACGCGGTTCGTGTGGGCGTCAGTCTCGACGGGCCGGCTTGGCTTCATGATTCGAGGCGGCGAACCCGGTCTGGCAAGGGGACGCACGCTCGCGTCATGCAGGGCATCGACACGTTGCGCCGCAACGGTGTGCCGTTTCACGTCATATGCGTGATCGGGGCGCAGAGTCTCGATGCGGTCGACGAACTGGTGGACTTCTTCATCGCCGAAGGCATTCGCGACGTCGGCTTCAACATCGAGGAAATCGAGGGTGTTAATCGCAGCTCGACATTGCAGCAGGACGATATCGACGCTCGTTTTCGCAAGTTCTTCGGACGATTGCTCGATCGTGCACAGACGGCCGATCCGCCTCTGGCCGTGCGCGAGCGGGAGGAGTTGCTGGCCACGCTGCGGCATCCGTCGTTTGGGCGGCTGACGCGGAACTCACAGAACGATCCGTTCGGCTTCATATCGGTCTCGTCGCGTGGCGGGCTCTACACGTTTTCGCCCGAGCTCGCGGGGCTGACAGATCCGCAATACGGCGACATGGCGGTCGGCCAATTGCCCGGCGCCGACCTGGCGACGGTCCTTGCAGGACCGGCATTTCAGCGCATGTGGTCCGATATCGCGACGGGTACGGCGATGTGCCGGAAAAGCTGCGCCTATTTCGATCTTTGCCTCGGCGGCGCGCCCGTCAACAAGCTGGCCGAGCTTGGAACGTTCGCGGGCAGCGAGACGCTGCATTGCCGGCTCTCACATCAAGCGATCGCGGACAGCGTGCTGGGCAAGCTCGAAACGGATTTGAGCGTCAACAAGGCAACGGCCTACGGGCGACAGGCGCACGGCTCTCATTAGAGCGCTACAGCGAAACCCCTTCCGTCCGGCAGAATTCCGCGAACGTCCTGGTCTGGCCATAGCCCACGGCGCCTCCGGTTCCGGAAAGGCGATGCGCCCAGTTGGTGCGCTCGCCGCCCCAATCGCCGCCGTAGTGGAGGCCGGTCAGCGCAACCTCCTGCGGCGCGCCCGGGCGCCCCAACAGCAGGACCGGCGATCCGGAATTGCCGTTGATCGTCGTCGCGTCGTGGCACACGGTCCAGGCCGCAGGTCCGCTGTCGCCCAGGAATTCGGTCGGAATGCCCGGCGCAAAGCGCTTGGCTCCGCCGTCGCCTTCAAGCAGCCGTTTGAGCACGTCGTCGTATTTCGATTTGAGGGTGCTGGGCACGTACAGGTCCGGGCTCGCGGGATAGCCGGCGGCGGCGACGATACCCGCGGCAAGATATTCGCTTTGGCTGACCGGGCTGGCGGAGAGGTGGCGGCTTTTCATCTCACCATCGAGTGCCGAGGCCGAGACGCGAAGGACGGCAAGATCGAGCTTCTTGTGGTCGATCGGCGCCGCCACCACGGCATTGCCTGCGAATACGACGCTATCCACCGAGCGGCGGTCGAACGAAGCCTTTTCGTTCCATTGCTCCCGCCCGAAGTCGAGAAAGACGTTCGGCTTGAGCAGGATCTGATCGTTCTCAAATCTTGCGATGGACTGGGCGACATGACGGTTGGTGATCGCCAGCGTCGGGGTGACCAGAAATGCCGTGCCGATATGGCGCTCGCCAAGCTCGACGCGCCCGATGCAGGACAAGGACGCTGTCAGGCGGTCGAACTGCGGTTGCAGATCGGACTGCCACGTCCCGGTGTTGAAAGACGAAGCGAAGTCGATCTGATGGCTCTTGACCAGGAACGAAGGCCGCGTGCCGTCGAACATCACGATCGCCTCGAGCGCCGCGAACTGATCGGCGCTGGGCTCCGCATCGGGGAGCGTGTCGAGGATGGCCACGGCTTCTTCACTGTTGAGCGCCAGGTCTTCGACGGCCTTCAGCAGCGCCGAGTCCCCGCCGAAGCGATCCTTGATCTGGCGGACCATGGCCTCCCGGGCGAGCCGGATTCGATCGGAAGGGTCGGCCCGCGGCTCGATGCTTTCGAGACCGCCGCCCAGGGAAAGGTCATGACTCGCTCCGGGCTTGATTTGCAGCAGCTTGCGCCACCGGTTCGCTGCCTGTGGTCCACTCATGACCGACTCCGCTCCGTTACGACTTGTCAGAACCAACGAGGGAAGAGTGTCGAAGACCGATCTTCGCTATCGAGGGACTCGAGCGTTCCACCGGACTTCGGACGGACCGCCGCGGCGCCGGCCGAACTGGCGCCCGCCGCCGTCAGATAGATGAGGCAGGCATTCAGCAATGCCAATGCGTATCCGTTGATCGCGCTGCTATTCATGACGGCCAAGCCAACGCACAGGACCGTTGAAACCAGGAGACCCAGCCATTTCGGCGCCCAGTCGAAAGCCCGAGCCGCGGTGTTGGTGACGACGACGGTCGCTCCGGTCAAACCGCTCAAGGTGCCGAGCGATGTCCAGGTGAAAAGGTCGGAGGGGATTTCAGCCACGGGCGGCTCCATTGAAATGGCGGCGTCCATCGCAATTCGACGTCGTGTCGATTGCGCGGTCCGCGTTGTTGAAAGGTCATTGCGGTCTCAAGGCTCTCCAGTATCGGTCCGGAAGATGGTCGGCGAACCCCGGCGGCAGCAGTCGCGAGGCTTGTATGATCGGGTGAGGATCGGCCGGGAGCAGGCCATGGCGCAGCAAGAACCGGCGTATCCCCGACTTCAGTCCGTTCAACCAAGTCTCCACAAATGGCGGTGAGTCCGTCGGTTGCGCCGATAGCGCGTCGGGCGCGAAGACCTCTTGGCCCTCGCAGATGACGCTGCGGCCGACATGACAGAAGCCGAACTTGGTCGGCGGTATTGTGGGAACAATATCGTCGCCGTGAACCAGGCGGTACGTGCGGTTGCCCAGCCTGCCGTTGTATTTGGCAGCGAACTCCGGCGTGCCGACGCGCGGCATACCGAAGGCATAGACAGCATCGGAAACGATCCCCCGTTCATCGGCAACGCGGCTGGCGCAGAGTGCCGCCAGTGCCGCTCCAAGGCTGTGTCCCGTCACGAGCAGGTGCGAAGTCGGTTGGCTCTGTTTCAGCGCGCCGGTGACGTCGTCCCACACCACATCGAGAGCTTTGTCGAAGCCCTGATGGATGCCCAGTGCGGTCGGCAGGAAGTTGAAATCCGACACCCAATTCGCCAGCAGCAGCGGATCGGTTCCTTGAAAGACGACAAACGTCGTATCGTGATTGCGCGCGACGAAGCCGCCGGTGCTCGGCATCGGCAGAATGCTCGGAAACGGCCGGTTGTAGGAGACCAGCCTCCTGAGGCCCCATAGCTCCAGGATCTTGTCCTGCTTTGCAGTCTCGTCTTCGTAGGAGAGCTGCGCGAGCCACATGGCTGCGCGCGCCGTCCCGATGCTGAACGGGCCGTGGGCGAATTCGGCAAATGCATCCCGTTCGTACCGTTCAAAGGGAAGTCGGATGAGAAAGCTCATGTCCCACTCCACCAAGACACAGCGCCGGACCGGCGATGTGGACGTCTATTGAATGGTCTCAGAGTAAGTGCACTTCGCTGTGCCGTCGCGATCCTCGAAATAATCGACCACGACGCTCGACGGCTGAAGCCGCAGCATGGCGAATCCGTGGGCGTAGACGCCGTTGCTGACCGACAGCTTGGCCTCCTCGACGATGCCGGGCGGGTCGTCGATTTCGGGGACGACCGTGTAGGGGTTGTCCTGCGAAAAAACCGGGATCGCGCTGTGGCCGAGGCAGCGGCCGTACTCGAGACCAAGATACGGCTTGTAGATGCACAGGTTGTGCTCGTGACCCCAGAACCACGCGGGGATTTTCTTGCCCGTCGCCTTGAGCCGCTCGAAGGCCGACTTCAGGCGCGGATTGTAAGAGAGGGAGCGGCCGTTCGGCTGCGCCTTTCCGATCTGCGAGAACGCGGAAAACAGCTGATGATGCGACAGCAGGATCGTCTTGCCGGGGAATTCGCGAACGCGGGCCTCGTGCCAGGCGAGTTCGTCGTCGTCGATGTAGGTCTCCGCATGCGTCACGCCGACCGGGCTGAAGTCGTACTTGCCGGTGTCGACGGCAAGCAGTTGCCATGAATTGTCTTCCGCTCTCAGGCAGAAGAAGCTCGCGGGCTGCGCCATCGCCGGCTTGTTCAGCCGCTTGAGCAAGGCGTAGAAACCGATACCGCCGCAGTACATGTCGTGATTGCCGGACAGCGTGTAGACCGCGATGTCGTTGGCTTTGCGATCGAGGACGCCGTTCACGACATCCTCAAAGTTTGTGCGGCATTCGTCCTCCGTCCCGGAATAGTAGATGTCTCCGAGGTGGATGAGGACGTCGGGCTTTTGCTCGCCGAGCTGAGCCAGCACGCGTTTGGCCGGCGCCGCGCCGGTGCCCCAGTCGCCGACCAGGCCGATATTGGCGTTCGACTTGATGGTAATGACTTTCGGTCCGACGGCGGCGGGCTTGATGTACGGAATGTCCCGCAGATTTCCGGTCGGGCCGAAGTACTTCACATATTCATTGATGGTGGTGACCCACTTCGGATCGCATTTCGACCCGGGCAGGAACTCCTGCTCGATCTCCTTGGCCCTGGCCTGGTTGCCGGAAATCTTCGCGACCAGAAGGTCCTTGGCGAGCGCGGCGCAGACCTGGACGTTTTCCGGGATCGACATGTCCTCCAGGGCGGTCTGATCGAGCTTGGGTTCGACGCCCGCCGCCTTCATTTCGGCGACGGCCGTTCGGGCCGCGACGAGTTCCGCGGCCGCGACCTCATCCGGCTTCGGTGCATCTTCGTCGTCGGCGGCCTCCAGCGCTGCGCCGGGCGAGTTCGCCTTGGCGATATCGGACATCATCGACTGATAGAGCGACAGAAAAGGATCGCGGAACGTGCGAGGTCCTTGGCTCATGTGGTGGCTCCCGTTGCGTCAACCTGCCAAACCAAAAACGCTGGATCGCAGTCTTGCGACTGCGATCCAGCGGCTCAAGGCCAGACTTTCAGTCCCAGCTGCTTGTCCATCGCTTGCGAGTAAATTCCGTCCGCCCAGCCAAGCTTCTCGATCTGGCGGTAGATGAGGTGATGGCGCGTGATCGGCCCGATCAGTTGCGACGAGTCCGGATCGAGGCCGAGCGCAGCCTGGAGTTTCGACACGACGGCGCCCTTGGACCCGGTTCTCAGCCGCGATCAGATTCGATTTGTCGCCTCCGGTGACGCGGACATTGGCGGCCATCGCCCCATCGAGCCCGGTCAGCAGCACCAGCGAGAACTGCCGTCCATCGCTTTGATCGTTGATGCCGAGGGCGCTGCGGAAATCGGTCCAACTGCCCGTGTGCTGGCCGTTCACGTAGCTGCCGGGCAACGTGAGGCAACCCGCCGATGAGAACCCCTGAGCCAACAGCGCGGGATGAATGTTGTCGGCTGGGGCCGTGCGGTGAAAGCAATCGAAGCGGTCATACGTCACGTCCGCCAGCGACCGCAGCACGATCGCCTCGTACGCACCGGTTGACGCCTTCGACAGGCGAAGCGCGGTTGGGATTTTCTTGTGGTTGCCGACCGTCATCGTGTAGCAGCCGGTCAAAAGAATATTGCCCTCCAGGCCGTCGTACTTGCCGCTAGCGCTGAAGATCGAAAAGCACTTGAATACGTAGGCCGCGTTCGGGACGGTCGATGCCTGGTAAGCCCAAAAGCGCCGCGCGGCCGGATCGTAGACCGCCATGATGCAGCGGAAGTCGCGGTGATCGGGCCGCTGATCTGTGATGGTGATCGAAGCCACATTCTCGCGTTTGCGCCCGCCGCCAAGCCGCGCGCCGCGCAGACCCAGGATGATCTTGCCCGCGATGGGCTGAAATGCGTTGGCGGCGATCAAGGTCTCGGCGTCCTCGGGCGTGAACTCGAACGTTGTCCCTGCCAGCCTCGTGTCGAGGTGCCGGTAGTCGGGTTGCTCGTCGTCGACCGGATGCCAGCGCACCGAATCGACCGTGAAACCGGCCGACTCCAGACCGGAGTTCAGAATGGCTTCGAGTTCGGCCTCGTCGGCATCGTCGGTTTGCTCGATGTCGAGATTGTCGTGATTCTCGCTGAGCGGCAGCCCCTCGATGGATTCGAGCGTGGATTCCGGGACGGAGATGTTCTCCAGCAATCGCATTTCGTTCAGGCCGGCTTCGAACAGCTTGGCTTCACTTTCGCGCCGTTCGGCAAGAGCGGACCCTTCGCCCCAGATGCGTTTCATCCCGCGCATTTGCGCCGGAATTTGCCGGATCGACGCGGCCGAGCCATTCTTCATCAATTCACCGATCGCGCGCATTTCGGTGTAGCGCTCGCCCGGCGTCGCGAATTGTGCGCCCCGGTTGAACACGAGGCTTAGTAACGCGCCTTGGCAGTGCGGATGCAACCGGTCGAGATTGTCGAGCGCCCGGTAGAGCTCCTGGATGTATGCGGGAAACTTGGCCTTGTCGAACTGCTCGATGGCGACGTCCCACGGCACAACGATGTCGGAGAGACTTTGCACGAGCGCCTTGGCCTGCAGCACCTTTTGCGCACGGCCCGGCTCCGACGTCCGGAAGCCGGTCGCCCTGGCCAGCCGAACGAAATCCGACTTGGCGAGCCGGTTTCCCCATTCTCCCTGGAAATCCGCAAGCTTGTGATGGCCGAGATCGTAGCCGCAGCCGATCGTGATGCCGGATTGAAACCCCGGCCAAACCGGGCGACCCTTCACGACCCGTTCGTAATAGGCCTTACCGCCGGTTTCGAAACGAACGATGAGGTCGTATGCGGTCTTCGAGATGCACTCGCGTGGATTGGCAGGAAGCTGAGTGGACTCCAGATGGCCGCTTTCTTGCGCTGGCGGTACTGGGTCTTCCCGGTATCCCAGTGCCTCTTCCACCATCCCGTCGGTGACTTTCTCCAGCAATTGGTCGATGAGCGTGAGGTCGCCTCTGGACATCAAAAGCTCCTACCACTGACCAGTTCAACTGAACTGCTACATCCTATGCGGCACGCGTTCTCATGGTGGTGACAAAAATCACAAACTTGTCGATTTCATCGGAGATCTCAGGTTGTTGCCACGCATGTTTCACCTCGCAATGACGGGTCTGCGGTCAGGATACGATCGCGATCCCGGCTGACGCGGCGCGCGGTGTCGCCTTGACCCAATCTCCGGTTGACCGCGGCAATTTGAAGCGCGGTGCAGTAGAACACGGCGCGTTGGCGATCGAGCAGCGTGCGCATCGAGGCGTCGATGTTGGGGTTGGCATCAATTTGCCGCCGGCGGCTTTCAACGAAGTCGAACGTGTTCCGGACGTATCGAAGACTGGCGTCGTTGAATTGCCTCTTCTCGGCGGCTGCTATCGAGGCTGGCGGTTTGGATTCGACTTGCGCGAGCAATATCGTGGTGCGGACGTGGGCGACGAAACCAGGCCCGACCTGGAGCAGGGCGCAGTCGCGGGCCGGCGTGAATTCGTTAGGCGGGATTTTTTCGCACTCGCCGCCGCCGGCCTGGATGGCGGCATCAGCGACCTGCAATCCGGCACCGGTGCCGCTGTCCCAGCCGGCGTTGGCCGCCGTTGCATAGAGATTGATGCGTGTCGCGCGGTCTTGCGCGCGGCTGGCCTGATCGAAGTTGTCTTGGGCGATCTTGGCGAGAGTGGGCCCGAACTTCGCCGAGCACGCCGCCTGGTCGGCGGTGGACCGCGCGGTGGTGCGGCAGGCCGCGATGTCCGCCTGAGCCTGCGTCGCGTCGGAGCGCGAGGGCGTGAGCACCCCAATGTTGCTGCAAGCGGCCGCCAGAAGGGCCGCTGCTGCAACGATGAACACCGACTGCGGAGCCCTAGGCATTTTTCCGCTCCAGTTCAGACAGCAGCAACGCGACGTTCAGGCCGGTTTGCAGGCCGTTGGCGAGTACGTCAGCGACATGGCTGTCGAACAGCCACAGCCACTCGCGCGCACCGATTTGTTCTTTTGCAGCCGTGTCGTTGAGGATCTGAACGAAGGTGCGCAGCCCGTCGAGGTGGGCGTTGGCCTTGCCGGAGTTCCCGACCGCGGCCTGGATGGCGAGGATGGACGCCTCGCGAAGAGTCTCGCCGAACAGCAGGCTTGCATTGGTGCGCTGGCCATCCGGAAAGGAATCGGCGGCGCTCGAAAGCAGCACTTGAAGGATGTTGCCGGCAAGCTGTTGCTCGGGCTTGTTGCCCAGCGAAATGATGCGGCCCGGATTGCGCGCCACCTCGACTGCGATCGTTTGCGCGACGGCCTTCCAGTCCTCGGGCGTCAACAGTTCGGAGCCCCGCGCGGCAATTGCGCTGGCGATCGTTGCAACCAGCGCCTGCGCCTCGTCGCTGACCTGAACTCCGGCAATCATGCCGGGTGTCTGGACGACCTGCTTCATGACGATCGACAGCAGTTCGACCGTTTCCTCGGGCGAGAACATGATTTCGAATGCCTTCTGAGCATCCGCCGCGCCGATCCCGGCCTGAAGCCCGATCAGCACCTTCGTCGTCAAATCTCCGGCGATATTGCGCCAGGCATCGTCCTTGATGCGCAGCAGGCCGGGCACGTTGACCTTCAGGGACTCGATGGCTGCAATCGCGACATCGCCAGCAAGCTTTTTGTCCATTCCAGGCGGAGCGTTCTGGATCGCGCCGCCGACGCGAACCAGGAGATCGCGCGCGATATCCGACTTCGGGCCGTCGGTTCCGACAAACAGCCGGGGATTCTTGACCGAAAGCTCCAACACTGAGCGATAGAGCCGCACCACGCCCTCCGGCGAGAAAACGTCTCCGACGTCGCCCTCTGCCGCGGCCCCTCCAACAGCGCCGAGGTGACAGCGCCGACCGCCGTGTTGGACGAAAGTTTCTTGCCGAAAAAGCTCTCCTGATGTTGCTGCACCGTCTTGAGCGCCGCTTCCGCGACCGGTCCCAGCAATGTGTCGCGAACGTCGATCCATCGCGGCCGGTCGTCGGGATTGTTGTCGAAGCCGTGAACGAACGGATCGACGACGTTTTGCAGCAGGTCGCGATAGTGCTCTTCCTCGACCAGCAGGCCGGGGTTCTCGCTGATGGTTTTCAGCCCGGCGTGAAGCGTGATCGAAAGCGCGCGCTCGACGAAAAAGGTCGTCGCTTCCTTTCCTTTCCAGCCGTCTTTCTTGTCGACGTCGGGCAGGAGCTCTCCGAAATTCGCGCTCAGCGCCGTGATCAGCTTTTCGCCGTTGCCGCCAACGCCAAGAATTCCCGGATTGGAGCCGACATAATCGAGCGCGACATCGGTGAAGGCCAGGATCAGCCGGATCGCCGGCGTGGGCGGCCCGGTGCCGTCCTTCCATTGCTTCACCAGGACGCCCGACATGGCCTCCTGCTGGAAACGTTGGGCGATCCAGCCGCGGCGAAAGTCGGGCAAATTCTGCAAGATCTTGAGTTGCTCGGCGACGAGGATGTCGCGCGCGGCATCGTCGCGAGGCACCATGTTGCCGTTGGGATCTTCGATCCACAGATCGTGCAGGTCGCCGCCGCTCTCGATGCGTTGACGGAGGTCGCCGACGTCAAAAAATCCGAAAAGCGCTTCGTTGTCCGAGATGATGGGGACCGGCAGGTCCGAAATCTGCAACGGAGCGTCGCGTACCGATTGTTCGTAGGCTTGACGTGCGGCTGAACCCAGTCGCACGATGGAGCGAACGGCAAACGCTACTGTGTCCGGTGTCACTTGGAGCCCCCGGCACTAAAACAGAGCCCAACAAATTTCCGTGATACTATATATTGGCTTGGAGGTCGCACCTACTATTTTTGCGAAAGACTTGGAACCGGGCAGGGACGGTGAGGAATAAAGGGTTGACCATTTCCTAATCTGAATTGCACCGCAGCGAGTTTGCTGGTGCCAAGCAATCGACGGGCTGAGACGGTGGCCTACGAGCGCCGTTTTCTGAGTTTGCGTTCTAACGATGCTGCGCTCGACAGTGACCTGCATACAGTGGGGCGTCATGTCGTCATCGCAATCCAACCGCATCGATCCTGCAGTCCTTGAGAAATGGTTTGCGCGCCTGAAGTCACGTGACCCGGCGCTCTACAGCGAGTTGTTCAAACGTCGCAGCGAGCGCGTTGCGAAAGCGAGAGCAGTCCACGAATCAACGTCGCTTGATGACGCCGATGAGTACGACGCTGTGTTGGAGACGATCGTACGTGAGGGGCGCCCGGCGCTTCTTATTCAGCAGGGCAAATTTGTACCGCCGACGCAGACCGACCAGGCATCGAGAGAGATCACCAAACGGCTGATGGACAGCGCCGGCATCCTCGAAGCCGCCGTTCCGCTTGTCGGCCGGATCGACGTGTCCAATTTTCCGGGAAGCGCGACCTACCTCGGGACCGGTTGGCTCGTGGCGCCGGACGTCGTTGTAACGAACCGGCACGTTGCCGAATTGATCGCGCGATGGGACGGAGGGTCTTACCAATTTCTGACGGGACGGTTCGGCGATCCGATCGGGGCAAGCATCGATTACAAACATGAAGCCGACAGTTCGGCCGCGGAGATTTCCGATATCGAGGGCGTCATCTGGATCGAGCCGGCCGCGCGCAAAGCTGACATCGCCTTCATCAGGGTCAAGCGGCGCAGCGACGGGGCGCGTCAGGATCGTATCGAGCTCATGGCCGGCGATGCCGAACCGGGCGCGCATGTCGCTGTGATCGGCTACCCCGCGCGAGCTCCCGCCAGCATCATTCCGGATCAAGACCGGATGGACCGCCTCTATGGCGGCCGCTACGACATCAAGCGCGTCGCACCGGGCATGATGGACAACCCGAGCCGCGGCTGGGCGACGCACGACTGCACGACGCTTGGCGGAAACTCCGGCTCCGTCGTGCTCGATATGAAGACCGGACAAGCAGTGGCGCTGCATTTCGCCGGTCTTTACATGATCGAGAATTACGCCGTGCCCGCCTCGACGATCCGCGATTACCTAAAGACAAGGCCTTGGCAGGGGTCCTTTAAAGAGAGCCGGCCAGCGCCAACGGCGCCCGCGCAGAGTACGTCCCAGGCACCGGCGAGCGGCGGCTCCGCCAGCATCACCATCCCCCTGACAATCACCATTGCTCTTGGAGGGCTCGGTTCGCCGGCATCTTTGACCATTTCGGCTGGCGGCGCGCCCGATCCAGCAAGCGCGGAAAAGGCGGTGGATGCATTCTGGGACAGACGGCCCAACGGCGTGATTGCCGTTCGCGTCGGATTTCGCGGAAGAGGGCGACGGGATCGGAGACACTCCGGTGATCGCCGCGTCGGTTTCCGTCGATCAATTGGAAGCGGTGAGCACAAAAGGTCCCAAGCAGTTCCAGGGGTTTGATGTTCAGTATTTTCCGGCAGACGCGACCGAGATTGTCGAACTCTTCGCCGCTTGTCGAGTCGGTCGATTCAATCGACTACGACGATGATGCCCGTGTCGGCAAAGGGTTTTCGTTCGAACCGCTCGAAGAGACGATGAACGTTTGCGCTCATGTCGGGCCGGAGTATTCTTGGGAGGTGCTGCACGAATTCCTTTCGAGCGCCAAACGCTCGATGGTCTCGGCGATGTACGAATTTCATGCTCCGCAGATCAAGGATGCTATCGAAGAACGTTTGAACAACGGTGTGTCGCTGAAGCTCGTTCTGGACAACACCACCTTTTCCGAAGTCGATGACCCGGATGAAGAATTCGACCGGATCAAGGTATTCAAGAGCTGGGAGCGCAAGTTCGGCAACCGGTTCGAACGAATCGTTGCTCCAGAAGGCAGGGCAGGCCTCATTTCGGACGCCTACCACATCAAAGTGAGCGTACGGGAAGACGACACGTTCTGGCTTTCATCCGGAAACTGGAAAAAGGGCTCCAGCCAGCCTGTGATCACAAAAGAGGATAGAGACAACGCTCCGAAAAAGGACCTCCGCGGCAATCGCGAATGGCACGTTGTGATCCAAAACAAGACCCTCGCCGATCGCTTCCGAAATCATATCAGCCAGGACTTCAAGCGGTCCAAGGACCTCGGCGGGGGCGCCATCCCTCGCAACAAGGAAGGGCCTGACATATTTGTCGATATTCCAATCGAGGACGATCTCATTCTCGAGCGCAAGCCGGCGAGCCATCTTATTAAACCGCGCGACTTCCGTGGGAAGATCAGGGTACAGCCGCTGCTCACCCCGGACCATGAGGGGGCCGTCTATTCAAAAGCCGTGCTCGATTTGATCCGCTCGGCAAAGAAGAGCCTGCTGTTCCAGATTCCGTATATCGGCATGCCGTCGAATCCGCGACAGGATCGCGGGTTTATCGACGAGCTTATCAAGGCGCTGACCGAGAAGCTCAAGACGTTACGAGATGCGCGAGTGATCCTGCGATCCGGTGGCGCGAAGCTCTCCAGCCCCACTCATGCGGCTTGGTATTTCAAATCCAAGGGGGTCGATATCGATCGGCGGCTTCGCCGTATCGACAATCATCACACCAAAGGCATGATCGTCGATGGAAGGCGCGTGCTGCTGGGCAGTCACAATTGGAGCAAGCCGGGCGTCACGCTGAACCGTGATGCTTCACTGATCTTCGATGATGCGAACATTGCCGGATACTACGCGGAAGCCTTTGAGGTCGACTGGGCCCGTTCGAATCCGATCAAGCCGAAACGCCATGCCGACCGGTCGCGTGCTGTGCGCGAGGCTGTCGGCGTGCAGCCGCCTCCCGGCTATCGCCGTATCCGGCTATCGGAGCTTATGAAGGAGGAGGATTAGACGGGCCCGCTCGCACTGGTTGACCAGTCGATCATAAAGCCCGCTTGAAAATCTCATGCTCCAATCTTGGTGGCGCCTCGAACGGCAGAATCGATTTTACAGATTGCGCGCACCCTATTGTTTTCCTTGATGCGAAATGGCGCGCTTTACAACCAAGCCATTGTTTGGATGGCTAACGACGAGACTCTTAATCAGCGGGTCCCAGGTTCGAGCCCTGGTGCGCCCACCAAATCCCAAGCCCACGCTTCGCAACGGCCTAGTAGCAGTCCAGCCGGTTTGTGCCGCGGATGCGGTGGCACACCGTCGGCGGCTGGCTGCGGTCGGTCCAGCACTCTCGCCTTCCGGTCCAGAAGTTGCGACGACAAACCCGGCGCGCTTGCTCGATTAGGTCTGTCTTGGCAAGGCCTTGCTGAATACCGGGCGCGGTGCCGACCGTAATGGCATTGGCAGGCGCCGGGTATGAACGAAATGGCCGCAACAGTGGCTAGCGCGGCGAGCAGCTTTCGCATGGACGCAACCTCTGAGTTGTTGGCCGCGCCACTCTTGATGAGCTCGCTGAAGCGGGCAATGAATTGCCGAAAGCAACCTTAATGGTGCGAGTTAACCGTCGTAGCGTTGCCGCGAAATCAACCGGAGACGATGAAACTCGGCCATCTGCGTTGATGTAACTTCGAATACTGAGGAGATGGAGCTGCTTCGTGCTCGCGTGGCTTTCCGATTGGTTCCTCTGGATCATCAATTCCGTCCCAGCCCTATGGACGGTCGAAGACTCCCCGAGATTTTTCGTCGCTAGGGGAATGTTGATCCCATTGGCGATCGTTGTGGTCCTCTTCGCAATCGTCATGTGGCCGACAATTGCGCGGCTTTGGAGGGTGCGAGGTAAACCAGGGCCTGACTCCACCAATTGAAGGCGCGGTTGCTCACTCGCGCCAGTGAAAACGCCGAGGCCATCTCCGCCATGACACTTTACTTGCTGCTCCTGGGTTACAGTGAATCGCCGGAGCGATCCGTATGCTGCGCCAATTTTTAATGGGTCTCGGAGTCAGTGTTTGCAACATTGCGATCCATGCATTTTTGATGACGGCTGTCGTATGGGCGGCGCGCATCACTGGGGAGATCGCAAGGTCGCATCAATCGCTCCGATTGATTTCCGTCATGATTGCAACAGTGTCGCTCCTGATGGCCGCGCATTGTGCCGAGGTGCTCGTTTGGTCATTGGCTTACGCAATCGTCGATGCCGCACCTAAAGGCGCTGATCTCGTTTATTTCGCCTTTGTAAACTACACAACGCTCGGCTACGGCGACGTGACGCCGGTGGCGCGCTGGCATTTGCTTGGGCCGATGACGGCGATGAACGGCGTCTTGTTGTTTGGTTGGTCGACCGCAGTTATTTTTGAGGTGCTGCGGAAGACACTGAAGACCATGGGCAGCGAAGAGTGACGTCTCGAGAAGCTCGATCGCCAGGGTACTCCGCTCTTCGATGGAAGTGAGGTAGGATGGATGAGCGGCCTCCAAGAAATGTCACCGCTTTTGTGAGTTTCAGATGAAATTATTTTTTGTGTTTTTGATCACAATTGGCGCAAGTCTGCATTCAAGTCCGGCTGCCGCGCAGAAGTCCCCAAACTGCGGTCGGACCGAATTCAAATTTCTTATGTTGCGCCGAAGAATCCTGCTCATGAATCTGTTTTGCGGCTTTTGAAGGAACGGCAGGTTCTCGAAAAACTCAAACAATTCTTGAAGTCCATTGCGCCTGCCGCGCGCGCTCCGATTGAAAATCGAGGGATGCGACGGAGTGTCCAATGCCTGGTATGAGGATGACGCCATTACGGTGTGCTACGAGTACATTGACGACATCCTGCGGAACGCTCCGCGGGAAACGACGCCCGCGGGTGTCACACGAGGGACGCTATCGTTGGGCCGACGCTCGAAGTGTTCCTGCACGAGGTCGGCCACGCCGTCTTTGACTATCTCAACGTACCTGTCCTGGGACGCGAGGAAGACGCAGCAGATCAGTTTGCCGCGTACCTTCTCCTGCAGTTCGCAAAAAGTGATGCGCGGAGACTGATGGTCGGCGTTGCCTATACGTATCAATTGGACGCCTCTAAACCGAGTACGCATAAGAACCCATTCGCCGACGAGCACGGCCTCCCGGCGCAACGCTTCTACAATGTCCTGTGCATGGCCTACGGAGCCGATACGAAGGTATTCGCCGATTTGGTGGAGAAGGGATATCTCCCCAAGGAACGGGCGGAAGGATGCGAGGGCGAGTATGAGCAGGTTGCTTGGGCAATGACGAAGCTCATTCAGCCGTATGTCGATCAGACGCGGGCCAAAAGGGTGCGAGCCAAGCGGTGGTTGAGGTTTGATGCGCGGTGAGAAAACCGTCCTCGGCAGTGTTAATCGTGCTAGGAAGCTGAGCTTCGGGGGAGTGTCGGTTCTCGGCATCCGGCTAAGGGAGTCAGAACTTGGCAGCAACGCTCAATCCAGCCGCGCCGCATCACCTTCCGGGCTTCATCACGGCGCCCGGAGAGACCGACACGTTCATGGTTGTCATGGCGATCTTCCTGATCGCCGTCGTGTTCGGCGTCGGCGTGCTGTTCCTGCGGCTGCACACCTTGCCCGAGCGCATGGCGCACGGCTCGCAGAAGCTGCAGTTCGAGATCGTGGCGGTGCTGGGGCTTCTTGCCTGTTCACGCACATCCATCTGTTCTGGGTGGCGGGCCTGATCCTCGCGCTGATCGACCTGCCGGACTGGAGCACGCCGCTGCGGCGGATCGCGGGGTCCACCGAAAAGCTCGCCGGCTTCCCGCCGGGAGAGGGCGACACCGAAGTCGGACAAGCCGGCGGCCGCTTCCGGCCATCACGGGAGCTGAGCCGTGCTCGAACTTTTCCTCTGCTCCCTGTTTACGATCCTGCCCGACTATCTCTATCGCCGGTACAGGCAGGGCAGGCGCTTCGGCCACGAGATCACGCTGTTCTCGGTGTGGTTCGAGCTGCGGTGGGGCATCGTCAGTTGCGTCATGCTGACCATCGCCCTGATCACCGTCATCTTTTACTTCCATCCGTCGACGACCAGCGTGACGTTCTTGTTCCGGACCGTGCCGATCTCGCCGGAGACGGTCGGGCGCGTCGCCGAGGTCTATGTCCAGATCAGCGATCGCGTGGAGCAAGGCAAACCGATCTACCGGCTGGACAGCTCCCGGCAGGAGGCGGCCGTCGAGACGGCGCGCCGCCGTATCGCCGAAACCGATGCGGCGATGGTCGGCGCGCGGGCGGATCTGCTCGCGTCCGACGCCCAGCTTGAGCAGGCCAAGGCCTCTCACCAGCAGGCCCTCGACGAGTTGCAGACCAAGGAGGAACTGAACCGGCGCGATGCGGATATCGTCGCACGCCGCGAGATCGAGCGGTTGCAGGTTGTTGTGGCCGGCCGCAAGGCCGGGATCGACGCGGCCGACGCAGCGAAACAGGCCGTCGACGGCCAGGCTCACGACATTGCTGCCGGCCCAGAAGGCCAGCGCCGAGGCCGCGCTGGCGCAGGCGCAGGTCGACCTGGACAAGACCGTCATCCGCGCCGGCGTGACCGGACGGGTGGAGCAGTTCGCGCTCCAGGTCGGCGACATCGTCAATCCGATTTCCCGGACCGGCGGCGTCCTGATCCCGGACGGCGCCGGACCGCGCACCTTGATCGCGGGCTTCGGCCAGATCGAAGCGCAGGTCATGCGGCGCGGCATGGTTGCCGAAGTGACCTGCGTATCCATGCCCTGGAAGGTCATCCCGATGGTCGTTGTCGATGTTCAGGATTTCATCGCCGCGGGACAGTTCCGCGCCGGCGATCAACTGATCGACGCCCAGTCGGTGACGCGGCCCGGCACGATCCTCACCTTTCTCGAACCGCTCTACGCAGGCGGGCTCGACGGCGTGACGCGCGGCAGCAGCTGCATCGCCAACGCCTACACCAGCAATCACGACCAGATGAAGGATGCCGGCTTTTTCAAGCGTCTCGGCCTTCACGCCATCGACGCCGTCGGGCTCGTGCACGCCCTGCTGCTTCGCATCCAGGCGTTGCTGCTGCCCATCAAGACGCTGGTGTTCAGCGGACACTGACGGTTTGTGGCAGCGGTGTATCTCCAACTGGCGCTAGAAATGCCCGCCGGTGAGCAGCGCGATCTGCGCGGCGGATGCCGAAATGCCCACGATCAGCGTGCTGAGCACCAGCCATGACGCGGCGGCGAAGTGGTGCGTGCGCGCCTTGGGGTCGACGTCGAACCGGTAGCCGCTGGAATGATGCTCGGGAACGTAGGCGTTGCCGAACACGGTGAAATATCGGGTGTCCTTGAACATGGGAATCTCCAATCCTTGGATTGGATAATCCCTCCAAAGCCGGATGGCCGCTGTGACCGGGGTCACAGAATGGCGCTTTCTGGACCCCGCCGGTTTGGTCAGGCAAACCGCGGAAACAGCGCCAGCGCATTGCCGCGCTCCAGCTTGGCGCGCTCGGCGGCCGGCAGCGCCAGCCGGTCGAGCTCGCCGAGCACGGCGCGCACCTGCGGCTCCTTGGCGAACGGGCAATCCGAGCCGAACAGCAGCTGCTCGAGCGGCACCAGCGCGCGCAGCGCGGCGAAGGTCGGCGCGCTGAGCGACTGCGTCACGTCGTAGTAGAAGTTGCGCATCGCCGGCATCAGCTTGTCGCCGCTGAGCTTGAAGTCCTTGTTCCGCTGCGACAGCACCGCGGTGCGGCCGGCGAGGTAGGGCATGGCGCCGCCGGCGTGCGAGAAGATCATCTTCACGTCGGGAAATTTCTCCGGCGTGCCGTAATACAGCATGCTCATGATCGCGCGCGCGGTGTCGAACGGAAATTCCATGGTCGACAGCGACACGCCGGGAAAGCCGCGATAGCCCTCCGGCGCGACCGGATGGAAGAACGCCACCGCCTTGCGGCGGTTGAGCTCCTCGAACACCGGCCAGAATTTCGACGAGCCGATGTATTCGCCGCCGTAGTTGCTCATCATCACCACGCCGTCGGCGCTCGAGCGTGTCGAACGCGTGCTCGATCTCGCCCAGGCTCAGCTCGATGTCCGGCAGCGGCAGGATGGCGAGCGAGCCGAAGCGCTTGGGATGGTCACGCACCATCCGCGCCTGCGTCTCGTTGCATTGCGCGCGCCAGCTCCGCGGTCGCGAGCGGCGTACCCATGTCGATGCCGGGCGCCGACACCGAGATGATCGCGGCCGCGATCCCGGCCATGTCCATGAATTCGAGCGACTGCTGCGCGGTCCACGGCTCGACGTGGCCGGCCGAGCCGGGCGAGGCGGCGCGCTCGACGCCGACCGCGTCGAGATAGGCCTGCGACATGAAATGATGATGGACGTCGATCAGGCCGGGCATGTCGGAACTGCTTGTTCAGAACTGTTTGGCCAGGAAGGTTTCCAGCGTCACCGGATCGGCCTTGAGCACCGGCTCGTGCACCGGCTTGCCGGCGAAATCGCTCGCCTCGTAGAACCAGCGCGCCGGCGCCGGCAGGCCCCAGAGCTGCGAGCGCCGCGTGTTGGAGAGGTCCCAGCGCAGCGGCGTGTGGTTGATGTCGATCGCCTGGTAGTGCGCGTTGAACAATTCGACGCGGTGGCCGTCCGGATCGCGGAAATAGACGAAGAACGCGTTGCCGATGCCGTGCCGGCCCGGGCCCGCGCTCGAAGTGATGGCCGAAGCCCAGGCTGCCCGCCACGTCGCAGACGTGCACCACGTCGCGGATCTCCGGCACGCCGTAGGCGAAATGATGCAGCCGCGGCCCGCGCCCCGAGGAGAACACCACGTCGTGCGGGTTGCCCTTGCGCTGCAGCCAGGACGCCCAGATCTCGTCCTTGCCGTCGGTGGCGGTGAATTCGGTGAGCCGGAAGCCGATCGACAGGTAGAACTCGGTCGCCTTCCAGACGTCGTGCGCCGCGATCTGGAAATGGTCGAGCCGCATCGGGCTCGCGCCCTTGTAGAGCTCGAACCTCTGCAGGTTGGTCGGCAGGTCGTCCATGGTGGCGCAGAATTCGAGCGGCGTGCCGATCGGATCGTCGACGTGCAGCGTGCGGCCCTGATAGGGCCGCTCGGCCCATTGCGGCTTGAGGCCGGCCAGGCTGAAGTGCTCGAAGGCGCGGTCGAGATCGTCCTCGGTGAGCACGCGCAGGCCGACGCGCTCGCACACCGGCGCCTCGTCGGTCTTGCGGAACACCAGGCTGTGGTGCGAGCGCTCCTCCAGCGCGCGCAGATAGAGCGCGTCCTTGTCGCGGTCGCTGGCGATCAGGCCCAGCACGTCGCAATAGAACGCCTGCGTCTTGTCGAGATCGCGCGCGGTCATCACCGCGTGGCTGGCGCGCGTCACGTTGAAGGTAGGGGAGAGATTGGCTTCAAACATGCCGCAGCGTATTCATTTGGCGGCAGTCCGGCTAGCGTGCGTCGCCCAGCAGCGCCGCCTCGAAGGCGCTGGCGATCGCCGGCCGGCTCTTGCCCGCCACGAGCGCGTCGCCGATCACCATGACCTTCTGCTCCGGCTTCGCCAGCGCCTTGAGCGCGTCGCCGGTCGCCTTGCGGGCGCGGTGATAGAACCAGTCGCGCACGCCTTCGTTCGAGAAAATCTGCGCGAAGCCCGGCCAGCGCGCGACGCCCCAATCGAGCATCAGCATCGCCAGCGGCCCGAGACCGAAGCGGTATTTGGCGCCGCTTGCGATCACGATGCGGTCGAACGGCGCCAGCAGGTCGGGCGATTTCGCGACGTCGGTGTTGTAGCGGAACGTCACGCCCTTGCGCGTGCAGGCGTTGACCTGGTTCGCGATGTAGCGGTCGAACGAGCTTTCCCGCGCCGCGACCTCCTGGAACAGCGGCGCCTTGCCGACGTAGCGGAACGCGCCGCCGGGCACGGCCTCGCGCTCGAACACGGTGACGGTGTTGCCGTCGGCGACCAGCGACGCATAGGTCAGCCCCGCCGGGCCCGCGCCGATCACCGCGATGCGCTCGCCGGACGGCGGCTTGCCGGCCACGAACTCGGTTTCGCGCCCGGCGCGGCCGTTGACCACGCAGCGCAGTTGCGAGCCGCCGCGCATCTCGTTGACGCAGGTGTTGCAGGCGAGGCAGCGCCGCGCCGGCTCGCCGCGCCTGAGCTTCTCGACCCATTCCGGCTCCGCGATCGAGGTGCGGCCGAGCGCGATGAAATCGGCCTTGCCCATCTCGACGGCTTCCGCCGCCTGATCGGGATCGCCGAGCCGGCCGACCGCGATCACCGGGATGCTGACCTCTTTCTTCACCGCCGCGGCATAGGCGAGGAACGTCGCGTCGGGCTCCGCCATCGGCGGGATCATGCGCGCGGCCGAGGGCAGGGAGCGGTAGTGGCCCGCGGCGATGTGCAGCGCGTCGGCGCCGGCCTTTGCGGCCCACAGCGCGACCTGCTTGCCCTCGGGGTATTGCAGGCCTTCCGGGAAGTAGTCGTCGACCGAGAGCCGGTAGATCACCGGGATCCTCACCGCCGCCTTGCAGGCGCGCAGCACCTCGAGGCCCATGCGCGCGCGGTTTTCCAGTGCGCCGCCGTACTGGTCGGTGCGGCGGTTCTCGAACGGCGTGAGGAACTGCGAGATCAGGTAGCCGTGCGCGGCGTGGATCTCGACGACGTCGAAGCCGGCCTTCTCGGCGCGCGCCGCGGCGGCGGCAAAGGCCTGCACCGTGTTGTGGATGTCCATCACCGTCATCGCGCGCGGCACGATGGTCTGGTTGGTGACCTCGTAAACCGGATGCGGGATGGAGGACGGCGCGACCGGCGTCTCGCCGCAGATGTCGAAGCGGGTGTGGCCGCCGCCGTGGCCGAGCTGGATCGAGCACTTGCCGCCGCCGCGATGGATTTCGGCGGCGAGCCGCGAGAGGCCCGGCAGGAACTGATCGTCGTAGATGCCGAGCTCGCGCAGCCGGTGCCGTCCGGCGCGCTCCGGCGAGGCCATCTCCACGGTGACGAGGCCGACGCCGCCGCGCACCCGCGCCATGTAGTAGTTGATGGTGTCGTCGGTGACGCGGCCGTCCTTGTCGGAGAGCCGCGTCGTCATCGGCGGCATGACGATCCGATTGCGGATCTCCACCGATCCGATGCGCGCCGGCGTCAGCAGGATGTTCATTCAGACCCCGCGGACTTCGCCGCCATCCATGTCGATGGTGGCGCCGTGCAGCCAGCGGCCGTGCGGCGAGGCCATGAACGCGATCAGTCCGGCGATGTCCTCGACCAGCCCGAAGCGGGTGATGTTGAATTCCTTCAAATACTCGCCGCGTACCTTGGCTTCGCTTTCGCCGGTCTCCTTCACGCGCGCGCGGATGCGCCGCCACAGCCGCTCGGTCTCGACGCGGCCGGGATTCACCGTGTTGACCTGCACGCCTTCCTTCTTGCCGACGTCGGCCAGCGCCTTGGTCCATGCCATGCAGGCCGCGTTCACCGAGCTGCCGATGCCGAACTCGGCCTCCGGCTCCTTGCCGCCGATGCCGGCGATGGTGACGACCGTGCCTTTGCTCGCGGCGAGCAGCGGCCACGCTTCGCGCGCGAGCCGGACGTGAGCGAAGAATTTCAGCTCGAAGCCGTCCTTCCAGTCGGCGTCGGTCAGCTCGCGGAAATCGCCGCGCTTGGTCGCGCCGGCGTTGTTCACCAGGATGTCGAGCTTGCCGAAATGCTTTTTCAGGTCGGCGACCAGCGCGGCGGGCGCCTTGGCGTCGCTGAGATCGAGCGTCGAGAACTGCGCCTTGCGGCCGCGCTTGGCGACGGCCGCCGCGACCTCCTTGAGCGCCGCCTCGTCGCGGCCGGTCAGCATGACGTCGCAGCCCTCGGCGGCGAGGCCTTCGGCGATGCTCGCGCCGATGCCGCGGCTCGATCCGGTGACGAGAGCGACTTTGCCGGCCAGATCCCAAATCCATGACTCAACCTCACACTCAACAAGTCATTGAAAACTATTGGATATATCCGAGCCGGCGCAATCGGGCTGTCAGCCTTTGTGCTCTTCCAGCTCGACCAGCGCGCCGAGGAAATCCGCCGGATGGAGGAAGGCGATGCGGTCGCCCGCGACGTTGCGCGCCCTTGCCGTCGCCGAGCACGCGGACGCCTTTGCCGCGCAGGTCGCCGACCGCCGCGTCGACGCTGTCGACGCTGAGGCTGAAGTGATGGATGCCGCCCTTCGGATTGCGCTCCAGGAATTTCGCGACCGGCGAATCCGGCCGCGACGGCTCCATCAGCTCGATCTTGGCGCCGGGCAGTTCGACGTAGGCGAGGCGGACGCCTTGCTCGGCGTTGACCATGCGCGCGCCGGTGGTGAGGCCGTAGCGCTCGGCGAGCGTCTTCGCCGCCGCTTCGATGTCGGGGACGACGATGGAGACGTGGGAGAGGCCGGTGATCATGGCGGCGTACTCCGACAATGCGACGGGATCTATCGATCGTCATGGCCGGGCTTGTCCCGGCCATCCACGCCTTGCTCTGATGGACGAAGGCGTGGATGCCCGGCACAAGGCCGGGCATGACGGAATATGCGGCTACATGCGTCTCATCTAACGATCTTCTCCTGCCGCAGCTTGGCGATCGACGCCGGCGTCGTGGCCGAGCTCAGCCAGCACCTCGTCGGTGTGCTGGCCGAGCGTCGGCGGCGCGCGCTGCACCGAGCATTCGGTGTCGGAGAACTTGAACGGGATGCCGAGCATCTTCAGCGCGCCGATGGTCGGGTGCTCGACCGTCTCGACCATGTCGCGCGCCTTGGTGTGCTCGTCGTCGAGCGCGGCGGCGACCGAATTGATCTTGCCGCAGGGCACGCCGGCCTTCTTGAGCTTCGCGAGCCAGGCGTCGGCCTTGTCCTGCTTGAGCGCCTGCTCGATCAGCCCGTCGATGGCCTTGCGGTTCTCGACCCGCGCGCGGTTCTGCTTGAAGCGCGGATCGTCTGCCCATTCCGGATGGCCGAGCACCTCGGCGGTGCGGGCGAACTGATTGTCGTTGCCGACCGCCAGCGCCATCATCGCGTCGGCGGCCTGATAGGTGGTGTAGGGCACGATGCTCGGGATGGCCGTTGCCGAACCGGCCGCCGCCCTTGCCGGACACCAGCACGTTCGACGCGACGTTGACCAGCATCGCCAGCGAAGACTTGTAGAGCGAGACCTCGACCTTCTGGCCCTTGCCGGTGCGGTGCCGCGCGTTGAGCGCGCCGAGGATCGAGTTGCAGGCCAGCATGCCGGTGCAGACGTCGACGATCGCGACGCCGTACTTGGTCGGGCCGCTGTCCTCCGCGCCGCAGATGCTCATCAGGCCGGACTCGGCCTGCAGGATGAAGTCGTAGCCGGGCAGCGACGCCTTCGGTCCGCTGCGAGCCGTAGCCGGTGATCGAGCAGCGCACCAGCCGCGGCGCGTTCTTGTCGAACCACGCGTCGGTGAAGCCCCATTTCGCGAGCGTGCCGATCTTGAAATTGTCGACCAGCACGTCGGCCTTGGCGATCAGGTCGGCCAGCACCTTCTGTCCGGCCGGCGCCGCCATGTTGAGCGTGATCGAGCGCTTGTTGCGGTTGACGCCGAGGAAATACGCGGCCTCGCCCGCGGCGAACGGCGGGCCCCAGCCGCGGGTGTCGTCGCCGGTGCCGGGCGGCTCGACCTTGATGATCTCGGCGCCCATGTCGCCGAGCATCATGGTGCAGAGCGGGCCGGCCAGGATGCGCGTGAGATCGAGCACGCGCGTCCCGGCCATCGGCCCGGTCGCAGTCTCCGTCATCGCGCGGCTTTCTTGCGCATCGACGGCGGCGCGTTGAGGTTGCGCTCATAGCCCGTCGAGATAGTCGTCGAGCTCGCGCTTGTTGCGCATGCGGAACTTCTGGAAGTTCGGCTTGCGGCCCTTGAGGAAGGCGTTCATGCCCTCGAGGCTTTCCTCCGAGCCCCAGACGTGCGCCAGCAGCTCCATGCCGTGCTGCCACGAGCCGTAGAGCGTTGTCGGACTCGGCGTTGAGGCTCTTCTTGGTCATGCGGATGGTCTGCGGGCTGTGCTCTTTGATGGTCTCGCACCACTTCAGCGTCTCGGTCAGCAGGTCCTTCTTCTTCACGCACTTGTTGATGAGGCCGATCTCCGCGGCTTCCTTGCCGGAGAAGCGGCGCGCGCAGAAGATCATCTCGCGGGCCAGCCGCTCGCCGATGATGCGCGGCAGGTATTGCGTGGCGCCGACGGTCGGGCAGGCGCCGACCTTGGCGCCGGTCTGGCCGAGCATGGCGTCCTCGTCGGCGATCACGAGATCGCACCACAAGGCGAGCTCGTGGCCGCCGCCCATGCACCAGCCGTGCACCATCGCGATGACCGGGATCGGCACGCCGCGGATCGCCATGGCGAGGCCCTGCATGCGGTCGTTCCACATCGCGCCGTTGATCCAGTTCAGCCGCTTCATGGCGTAGAAGTCGCCGCCGGCGGAGAACGCCTTGTCGCCGGCGCCGCTGAACACGATGCAGGCGATGGAGGGGTCTTCGCGGGTCGATTTCACCGCGTCGATCATCTCGTCGAGCGATTGCTCGCGGAACGCGTTCATCACCCGCGGCCGGTTGATGGTGATCCAGGCGACCTGGTCCTTCACCTCGTAGAGGATGTCGGTGTAGTTGCGGGTCACGACTTTTGCCGGCTTCTTCGCCGCGGACTTCTTGGCCACGTCTCACTCCCTGTGGTCGAAAACGAATTCATTCGCTGATCTTGAGATCAACGTCTTTCACGAGCTGGCGGTGCAATTCAAGCTGCTCCCGCACGAAAGATGCAAACTCGGCCGGCTTGCTGGCGGCCGGCTCGATGCCCTGGGCGCGCAGCGCCGAGATGACCTCCGGCGCGCGCACCGCTTCGGCGACGGCTTCGCTGAGCTTCTGGACGACCGGCCCGGGCGTTCCGGCCGGCGCCATCAGGCCGAACCAGCCGACCGCCTTGTAGCGCGGCATGTCGGCCTCGGCGGTGGTCGGCACGTCGGGCAGCGCGGCGGAGCGCTTGCCGCCGCTCACCGCCAGCGCGCGGACCTGGCCGGATTCGACGAACGGCACCATGCCGGCGATCGGGCTGAAGAAATACTGCGTGTCGCCCGCGATCGTCGCCGTCATCGCCGGCCCGCCGCCGCGGAACGGCACATGGACCGTGATGTCCTGGATGCCGGCGACGGCGTTGAACATCGCGACCGCGAAGTGGCTGGTGGAACCCGGTCCGCCCGACGCGTAGTTCAGCTTGCCCGGGCTCGCCTTGGCGAGCGCGACCAGTTCGCCAAGCGTGCGCGCCGGCAGCTTGGGATTCACCACCAGCAGGTTCTGCACCATCGCGAACAGCGAGATGGCTCGAAGTCCTTGATCGGATCGTAGCTCAGCTTGCTGGAAACGACCGGCGCGAACGAATGCGTGGAGACCGATGCGGCCAGCAGCGTGTAGCCGTCCGGGGCGGCGCGTGCGACGGCTTCCGCGCCGAGCTTGCCGCCCGCGCCGCCGCGGTTGTCCACCACAATTGAGCTGTTGAGGATCGCCGACATCTTCGCCGCGATGATGCGCACGATGGTGTCGTTGGCGCCGCCGGCCGGGTTTGGCGAAATCAGGCGGATCGGGCGGTCCGGATAGTTCTGGCCAATCGCGGGTTGCGCGAACAAAGCAAGACCCAGCAAAAAAAATGTTCCGGCCAGCCGCTTCATTCGCCACTCACGCCTGCGCACGATTTCCGGCATCATAGGCGGGGCGTGTTCGCAGGAGCAAGCAATGCAGGATCTGATACCGCGGGCGGAAAAGGTGGCGCGGCTGCTGAAGGAGCGCAAGGAAACGATCGCGGTCGCGGAATCCTCGACCGGCGGGCTGATCTCGGCCGCGCTGCTCGCGTTGCCCGGCGCGTCGGCCTATTTCCTCGGCGGCGCGGTGCTCTACACGCAGGCGGCGCGGCGCGCGTTGATGGACATGACCGAGCTGCCGAGCGGCATGCGCGCATCGACGGAGGCCTATGCGCTGCACGCGGCGCGGCTCGCCCGCGAGCGGTTCGGCGCAAGCTGGGCGCTGGCCGAGACCGGCGCCACCGGGCCGACCGGCAACCGCTACGGCGACGCGCCGGGCCACACCTGCATCGCCGTGGTCGGCAAGGTCGAGCGCGCCATGACGCTGGAAACCGGCATGATCGACCGGGTCGAGAACATGCGCGAAGTTCTCCGAGGCCGCGCTGGAACTGCTGACCAAGACGCTCGCCGAGCACGAGTTGATCCGTGGCGGCTCAGCTGTCGGACAATGCCGAAAATCGAAATACTGAGAATCATGCCGGAGGAATAGTGAAATGACCGAAGCCACCCAGGGCCTTGCCGCCTTCATCGCCGGGCTGAAGTACCAGGACCTGCCCGAGCGGGTGCGCGAGCACACCAAGAACGTGCTGCTCGACACGCTGGCCTGCGCGGTTGCCGGGCATCAGGGCGAGGAGACCGGGCAGGTCCACGCGCTGGCTTCGGCGCTGGCGGAATCGCGCGAGTCGAGCGTGATCGGCGGCGACAGCCTGTCGCTGGCCGGCGCCAGCCTGCTCAACGGCTATCTGATCACCGCCGTCACCATGTGCGACATCCATCGTTCGACGCTGACGCACGTCACGCCGGAGGTCGTGCCGCCGGCGCTGGCGATCGCCGAGCGCGACGGATTGAGCGGCCGCGATCTGCTGGTCGCGCTGGCGGCCGGCTTCGAGGTGACGACGCGGATCGGCGTCGGCGCCGACTATCCGGTGATGCGCTCCAAGGGCTGGCACGGCCCCGGCACGCTCGGCCCGTTCGGCGCCGCCGCCGCGGTCGGCGTGCTGCGCAAGCTCGACGCCGAGACGATGGCGAAGGCGTTTGGTCTGGCCGGCAGCCAGTCGGCCGGCACGTTCGCGGCCTGGGGCACGCCGACGGTCAAGTTCCATCAATGCCGGGGCGCGCTGTCGGGCCTGATGGCGGCGCTGCTCGCCGAGCAGAAGTTCCTGGCGACCAAGGAATTCCTGACCCACAAGGACGGCGGTTTCTACAACACCTATGCCAACGGCGGGAAACCCGAGACCGTCACCGAGGATCTCGGCCAGCGCTGGGAGCTCGAGCAGATCGCGCTGCGGCTGTGGCCGTCGGCGTCGTCGACGCAGGGCATGAACACCGCGCTGTTCGACGTGATCGAGAAGCACAAGATCGATCCCGACAAGGTGAAGAAGCTGCGCATCGGCCTGAACAAGACCGTGGCCGACATGCACGGCGGGCTGGCGCGCTACAAGGCGAAGTTCGACGCGCTGATCTCGGCGCACTACACCGCCGCCGCGATCCTGCACGATCAGGTGCTCACGCTCGCGCAGTACGAGCCGGCGCGCTACGACGATCCGAAGCTGCGCAAGGCATCGGCCGAGCAGATCGAGGTCTATGCCGATCCGTCGCTCACCGGCGTGCAGTCGGTGGTGGAATTCGAGATGGCGGACGGCAGCAAGCTCACGGCGCGCTGCGAGCATCCGCGCGGCTCCTACGAGAACCCGCTGACGCGCGCGCAGATCGAGGGCAAGTTCCGCACCTACGCCAAGGGCGTGCTGCCGGACGCGGCGATCGACGAGGTCATCGGCGTCGGTCGGCAAGCTCGAGGACTGCGCCTCGGTGCGCCGGGTGATGGAATTGCTGCGCCGGCCGGCGCGGGCGAAGAGCGACAAGGCGGCGTAACCCTTCTAATTCCCGAACTTCAACTGCGCCTTGGCGATCACGTCGCGCCACAGCGCGGTGTCGCTTTCGATGCGCTTGGTCGAATCCTGCGGCGTCAGTCCGACCGGATTGGTGAACATGTCGCGCAGCTTGTCCTTGGCGTCGGTGTTGAGCACGACGTGACGCAGCTCCGTGGTCAGCTTGTCGACGATCGGCTGCGGCGTGCCGGCCGGCAGGAAGAAGCCGTTCCAGTTGGTGATGTTGATGTCGATGCCGAGCTCCTGGAGCGTCGGCACGTCGGGCAGGTCCGGCGAGCGTGTCGATGTCGTCACCGCGAGCGCGCGGATCTTGCCGGCCTTGACCTGGTTGACGATGCCGGGCGGCGTGAAGAACGCCATGCTGGCTTCGCCCGACATCAGCGCGACCGAGCCTTCGTTGGCGCTCTTGAAGGTGATCGCGACCGCCGGCGTGCCGGTGCGCAGCTTGAACAGCTCGGCGGGCAGCGTGAAGCCGGGCGCGGTGGTCGCGTAGTTCGACTTGTCCGGATTGCTCTTCGCCCAGGCGATCAGCTCCTTCGGCGACTTGCGCCGGATGGTTCGGCGGCACCAGCAGGATCAACGGCATCTCGATCGCGATGGTGAGCGGGATGAAGCTCTTGAGCGCGTCGTAGTTGGTCTTGGCGATCAGCGGGCTGATCGCCATTTCGCTGCCGCCTGCGATCAGCAGGGTGTAGCCGTCCGGCGGCTGCGTCGCGACGAACTCGGTGCCGAGCCGCGCGCCGGCGCCCGGCTTGTTCTCGATCACCACCGGCTGGCCGAGCCGCTCGCCGAGCTTCTCGCCGACCACGCGCGCCACCACGTCGGTGCCGCCGCCGGCCGAGTAGGGCACGACGATCTTGACGAAGCGGTTGGGATAGGCGCCGCCGGGATTGCCCTGCGCGCTGGCGGCCTGCGGCAGCGCCAGAATGGCCGCTGCCAGGACATGGCGATGCAGACTCC
Organism: uncultured Alphaproteobacteria bacterium; assembly: GCA_963838595.1. Classification (GTDB taxonomy): domain Bacteria; phylum Pseudomonadota; class Alphaproteobacteria; order Rhizobiales; family Xanthobacteraceae; genus Z2-YC6860. The sequence goes on along the minus strand of CAWIRP010000007.1, from coordinate 416,083 downwards.
GCCGAGCGGCTGCTTCCTCATGACGATCCTCCCTCCGCGCATCGTTGTGCCGTGCTGCGGTGTAGGAGTGATCGTCCTCCGTCCGATCCGTGTTGTCCAGTCTGAGTCAGCGCGTCAGTCGTGAATCACCGCAATCGCGTTGATCTCGATCAGATACTCCGGCGAGGTCATCTTGGTGATCTCGACCATGGTCGAGGCCGGCGGCGGCGACTAGAAATACTCGCGGCGCACTTTGTGGATCTTCTCGAAGTGCTCCATGTTGCGCACGTAGACGTCGACGCGGCAGATGTCGTCCATGGTGCCGCCGGCCGCTTCCACCGCCGCCTTGACGTTCTCGCAGACCTGCTTGGTCTGCGCCTCGACGTCGCCGATCCCGGCGATGGTGCCGTCCGGCCGCCGCGAGGTCATGCCGGAGATGAACACCAGCCGGCCGCGCGCCTCGATCATGGTCGCTTGCGAGAAATGGCCGTTCGGCTTGCTGATCTTGTCGGATTGGATTTGCTTGCGGGGCATGGCGTTCTCTTCGCTTGATTGAATTTAGTGCGCGTCGCGTTCGTCGGTGTACCACGACGGCTTTTCCGGATAGTGCGGGCCGTCATAGACCTCGACCACCACGGTGTCCTCGTGCGCGATCGCGGGGCCGTGCACGTTGCCCTTCGGATTGCAGTAGAAGCTGCCGGCGGTGAGCACCGTCTTGGTCGCGGTGTATTCGTATTTGCCGCTCAGGCAGAACATGAACTGGTTCGACGAGTGATAGTGCGGCGACGGGATGCCCGATCCCTTGGCGAACCGGATCAGCGCGATCGACGCGCCGGTCTCCTCGTTGCGCCACAGCATCTTCTCGGAAATGCCTTTGAGCGATTTCTCCCGCCACGGCAGCTTGTCGGTGTCGACCAGCAGCTCCTGAAGATTGGGCATTTCCTTGGGCAATTGCGCCATGGCGTTCCTCGTTTTCTTGTCAGTGATCAGTGCTTGATGAGCAGCGAGCCGAAGCCGTCGATCTTGTCGTCGATGCCGTTCTGGCGCAGCGCCCACCAGTAGATGCAGGTGTTGATGGCGAGCACCGGCTTGTCGAGCCAGAATTCGGCGATGCCGGCGAGCCGCGCCATCGCCAGATTGGTGCCGACCTGGACGATTGCGTCGACGTCCGGCCCGTTGACCTCGTTGATGGCGTCGCGCAATTCACGCTCCGACACATGGGCGTACTGCACGGGGCTGGTGCCGCGCAGGCCCTTGAGCTTGACGATCTCGAAGCCGCAATCGGTGAAGAAGCGCCGCACCTGCGCGTCGCCCGCGGGCATGTAGGGCGTGATGACGGCGATGCGCTTGGCGCCGTAGCGCCGCAGCGCCTCCTGCGAGGCGTCCGAGCCCATCGCGACCTTGACGCCGGCGCGCTGCTCGACGCGCTCCATCAGCTTCTTGCTGCCTTCGAGCCCGTCCCAGAACGTCTCCGACGACATGCCCATGATCAGATAGTCCGGCTCGCAGGTCATCACCTGGTCGACGGTGTTCATCATCTCGCTGCGGATGTTGTCCATCAGCTTGTTGAAGTCGTCGTCGTTGCGGACCGGATCGTTGGGAATGAGGATGCGGCCGAAATGGTTGGTGACGCCGCGCGGCCGCATGGCGTCGAACTCCGGCTGCACGGCGGTGTTGGTCGAGGGGGCGATGACCGCGAATTTCCGGCGGAACCCGAGCGAGTCGGTCATGCGGGTGTCTTTGCCATCACGTCCTTCTTCGCGGTTCCGACCATAGCGCGGCGCGCTGCGAGCGGCTACAATTTGCGCAGCCAAGGATTCCATCCGTCTTGGGAGACCGGAATGCCCAAACCGCTCCATGCATCGTTGATCGCCGCCGCATTTGTTGCGCTCGCGCCGCTTGCCGCCCACGCGCAGGCCCAGCAGCCCGCCTTGCCGGAGGGTGAGGCCAAGCTCCTGGTCGACGGTCTCTGCGTGACGTGCCATCGCACCAACATGATCACCAACAGCATGGGCTACACGCCCGACGGCTGGAAAGAGCTGATCGGCACCATGATCGATCTGTCCGCCAATCTGGACATGCGCGACAAGCTCATCGCTTACCTCGCGCAGCATTTCCCGCCGAACACCCGCCGCGCCCCGACGCTTGTTTCCGGTCCGGTGCAGATCACCTGGAAGGAATGGGTGAACCCGCAACTCGGCCAGCGCTCGCGCGATCCGATGCAGGCGCAGGACGGCAGCATCTGGTGGGCCGGACAGTTCGGCAACATCATCGGCCGCCTCGATCCGGCGACCGGCGAGATGAAGGAATTTCCACTGCCGAACAATGCCTATCCTCACACCGTCGAGATCGATGGCAAGGGCAACGCCTGGTACACCGGCAACAAGAACGGCACCGTCGGCTACATCGATCCGAAGACCGAGAAGGTCACGGTCTTCAAGATGCCCGATCCGAATGCGAAGGACCCGCACACGCTGGTGTTCGATCGCAAGGGCATCGCCTGGTTCACGCTGCAGAACAGCAACATGGTGGGCCGGCTCGATCCGGAGAGCGGCGACATCAAGCTCGTCACGCTGAGCCGGGCTGGCTCGAAGCCCTACGGCATCAAGATCGACGCCGAGGGCAATCCCTGGTTCTCGTGCAACGGAGCGCCGTGTCTCTACAAGATCAACCCGGCGAACTTTGAATTGACCGAGGTCAAGCTGCCGCTTGAAGGCACGACGGTGCGCCGCCTCGATATCGCCGAGGACGGCATGATCTGGTACGTCAATTCGGGCCTCGGCCGGCTCGGCCGCTACAATCCGAAGACCGGCGACATCAAGGAGTGGCCGTCGCCGAGCGGGCCGAAGTCGCATCCGTACGCGATCCTCGTCGTCAACGGCATCGTCTGGTACAACGAGTCCGGCATGCGGCCCGATCCGCTGGTGCGCTTCGATCCCAAGACCGAGACGTTCCAGAGCTGGGCGATCCCGTCGGGCAACATCTATGCCGGCATCATCCGGCACATGCGGGCGGCGAAGGACGGCAGCCTGCTGATCCACCAGAGCAGCACCAACCGCATCATGCAGGTGCGAGTGGAGCGCCGCGCCGCGAGCCGCTAAATCCAACGGCGTTCTTTATTGGCCGGGCCCGCGAGGGCCCGGCCTTTACATTGCGCCAAGTGCAATTCGCGTCGCGCTGAGCGCGTGATAGAGTTTTGCACGCCTAGAAGCGAGGAGCCGCCAATGCTGCGCACCGGCAAGGAGCATCTGGAAACGCTGCGCGACGGCCGCGTCGTCTATATCGGCGGCGAGCGGGTCGACGACGTGACGCGCCATCCGGCGTTCCGCGAGGCGGCGAAGACCGTGGCCGCGATCTACGACATGAAGGCCGATCCGGCCAACCGCGACACCATGAGCTACGAGGAGGACGGCGGCCGCCACTCGATCTATTTCCTGCGCGCCAAGACCCGCGAAGACCTGCAGAAGCGCAGCAACGCGCACAAGAAGATCGCCGACCTGACGTTCGGCATGTTCGGCCGCTCGCCGGACCACGTGGCGTCGTTCGTCACCGGCATGGCGATGAAGCCCGACGCGCTGCCGGCGCCGCACGCCTTTGCCGACAACCTGGTGAAGTATCACCGCAACATCCGCGACAACGACACCTACGTGGTCTACGCGGTGGTGCCGCCGCAGGCGGCGCGCAATCCGGAATTCTATCAGAAGAAGAACATTCCGGTGCCGACGCTGCGCGTGGTGAAGGAGGACGACAGCGGCGTCATGATCTCCGGCATGAAGATGCTGGCGACCGGCGCGCTCTACGCCAACGAAATCTGGATCGGCAACGTCATTCCCGCTCGCGCCCGACCAGAAGAAGGAGGCGATCACCTGCGCGATCCCGTGCAACGCCAAGGGGCTGACGCTGTGGTCGCGCAAGCCCGCCGCCGTGGGGCTCACCTCGGAGTTCGATTCGCCGCTGGCCTGGCGCTACGACGAAAGCGACAGCATGCTGATGTGCGACGAGGTCAAGGTGCCGTGGGAGAAGGTGTTCGTGCACGACGACGCGCTGCTGTCGCGCGACATCTACATCAAGACGCCGAGCCATTGCTTCGGCAACCACCAGTCCAACGTGCGCTACTGGTCGAAGATGCGGCTGCTGCTCGGCCTGTGCAGCCGGATCGCCAACGCGACCGGCGCCGACCAGGTGCCGGCGGTGCGCGAGACGCTCGGCAAGATGGCGGCGATCGAGGCGACCATCGGCGGGCTGGTCAACGGCCAGATCAACGCGTTCGAAAGCTGGCCGGAGGGCTATGCCTGCTTCAACCGGCGCTTCATGTATGCGGGGCTGGAGTGGTGCACGCAGAACTACAGCCTGTTCATCGACGAGCTGCGCACGCTGTGCGGCGGCGGCGTGTTCCAGATGCCGGCCGACATTTCGGTGATGGACGATCCCGAGATGAAGCAGCAGTTCGAGACGTTCTGGCAGACGCCGCAGGCCGACAGCGTCACCCGCATGAAGCTGTTCAAGCTCGCCTGGGACATGGTCGGCTCGGAGTTCGCCGGCCGCCACCTGCAATACGAGAAGTTCTACGCCGGCGCGTCGTTCATCATCCGCAATCACTCGTATCGCGAGACCGACTGGAACGAGTTCAACACGCTGGTCGACAAGGTGATGGCGACCTACGACGTGCCGAAGGACGGCAAGCGAGTGGCGGCGGAGTAGGGCCTACTTTTTCCTCCCCGGAATCACCGGCAGCAGCAGATACGCATTCCGCCCCGGCCCGGCGTGCAGCGTCACGTTGCCGCCGAACACCGCGGCCGGCCGGTCGCGCGGATCGTTGTGCTGGAACGGGCCGACGCCGGTCCATGCGGTGCCGAGCGTCTTCAGGCCGGCGGACGCGCCGCCGCCATAGACGTAGTCCTTGCCGCGCACCGAGAGCGCGATGCGGTAGCCCGCCGGCACCACGATGCAGGTCGGCCAGACCTCGACGTCGACCTCGTACACCTCGCCCGGCTTGAGCTTCTGCTCCTCGTCGTGGGTGTGATACGGCCGGTAGGGCAGGGACAGCTTCTTGTCGAGCTTGCGGTGCGACACGCGCAGCCAGCCCTGCGCGATCGGCGTGTTCGGGTCGAGCGCGCCCTGGAACACGATCTCCTTCATGTCCGGCGAGAACACGCGCACCACCAGGAACAGGTCGGCGTCGCTGGTCGCCGACGACACCCAGAGCTTGGCCGCGATCGGCCCGGTGATCTCGGTGTCCTGCTTCATCGGCTCGGTCAGGAAGGTGACGCCGTCGCCGAGGCCCTTGTAGGTGACGGACGATTTCTTCGCCTGCCGCTTGGACGACAGCGTGAAGTCCGCCGGGTCGAGGAACAGCTTGGTCCACTTGGTGCTCTTGAGCGGCCAGGCGGTCTCGTGGCGCTCGACGAACTTGTCGATGTGGCGCACCTGCAGTTGCACCTTGGGCTGCTTGTCCCAGCCGGTCTTCTCGCCCTTCAGGAAATGGCCGAAGAACTTCTTCTGCAGCGCGACGCCGTAGTCCGTGTAGAAATGCGTCCAGTGCTCGATGCCGTGGCACTCGAGCCATTTCTGCTTCGAGGCGGCGCGCACGAAGCCCTCGAAATTGCCGCGCGGGTGCAGGCCCTGGCCGCCCCAGTTCGCGGTCGAGAGCAGCGGCACCTTGACCTTCGACCAGTCCGGCATGCGCGACTGCCAGAACTCGTCGGTGTCGAGCTTGTGGGCGAGGCAGTCCTCGTAGAAGTTGCGGCGGTTGGCGCCGAGCTCTTCCTCGGTCAGTTCGAGCGGCCCGGACACCCAGTCGCCGTTCATGCGGCTCTTGAAGCCGCGCGTGCCGCGGCCGTGCTGCAGCGTATAGACCTGCGAGCGCGACCAGTTCTTCGAGAACGTGCAGAAGATGCCGCCGTGGTGCGCCATGTCGCGGTAGAAGTCGGCGGCGCCCTCCCACAGGCAGATCGCGGCGAGGTGCTTGGGCTGCAGCGCCGCGCCTGCCACTGGTTCTCGGCGTAATAGGAGATGCCGTTCAGCCCGACCTTGCCGTTCGACCACGGCTGCACGCCGGCCCATTCGACGCACTGCGCGAGATCCTGCGCCTCGCGCAGCGACCAGATGTCGATCACGCCCGGCGAGCGGCCGGCGCCGCGGCTGTCGACGCGGATCACGACGTAGCCGTCCGGCACCCACTTCTCCGGATCGACCACCTCCCAGCACTGGTACTTGTTGGTGGAGCCGGTCGGCACGTCGGGGTGCTCCTCGCACATGCGGTCCCACTGCTCCTTGTAGAGATCGGCGAAGTGCAGCCACTTGCCGTAGGGGCCGTAGGTCATGATGACCGGATAGCGGCCGGGCTTGACCGGCCGGTAGATGTCGCAGCGCAGGACCAGGCCGTCCTCCATCTTGATCGGCATGTCCCAGTCGATCCGCATGCCGTCGCGGATTTCGCTGACTTCGCGGTAGCTCATGAGCCTCCCCTTCAGTTCTTCCCGGCTTTGCCGGGCATGTTCGCGTATGCCGTCTCTTCCTCATTCTGCCATGCGGCGGCTCTCGTTAAACAGCCTCAGCACCACCTCGCTGCGCCCGTCGTGGTCGCGCATCAGGTCGTCGACCGCCCAGGTGACGTCCGGGTTGCGGCGCTGCTCGCGCGGCTTGTGCTGGTCGGTGATGTAGGAGCCGTCGATGCGGCCCTGCCGCACCAGGCCGCTGCCGAACGCGCCCTGGACGCGCTGGTAGCGTTGCAGGCCTGCTTCGACGCCATGCGCGGCGACGGCGTCGGCGAGATACGCCGCGTCGATCGCCGCCTTGGTGGTGCCGGCGCCGGGATGCGGCCGCACCGGGAACGCGGCGTCGCCGAGCAGCGCGACGCGGCCGAACACGATCTGCGGCGTGTCCATGTCGAAGATCGGCTGGAAGAACGGCCGCGGATCGTTCTCGAAAATCCACGACACCTGCGGCGCCACCAGATCGCGGGCCTGCTGCTTGGCCCAGGCGATGACGTCGGGCCGGATCAGCGGCGGCGGGATGGTGGTGCCGTGGCTCTTGCCGGTCGCGTCGGTGCAGAAGTCGGCGAGTTGCTCCGGCGTGGTCGGCCGGTACCAGACGATGTTGTAGGCGCGCTTGCCGGGCTCGGTCTCGTTGTTGCGGCCGGGCACCGGGTAGGCGAGGAACAATTCGCCCGGCGGCAGGCAGTAGGTGTAGCGGTGGAAAATCTGCGAATGGATGTCCGGCGGAATCTGCCGCTCGTCGAGCATGGCGCGCCAGGCGACATAGCCGGCATAGACCGGCTGCGCGCCGGGCAGGAACTGCTCGCGCACCGTCGAGCGGCCGCCGTCGGCGCCGATCAGCAGATCGCCGCGCTCGCGCGTGCCGTCGGCGAAGATCGCGGTGACGCCGTCGGCATCCTGCTCGACGCGAATCAGGTTCATGCCGAGGCGATAGTTCTCCGATGAAACCCGGTCGCGCAGCGAGCGATAGATGCGCCCCCACGAGCTCATCACGCGCACGGTGTCGCGCTCGTCGTAGACCTTGCCGTCGTGGTCGATGAACACGACCTTGTCGACGCTGATCCCCATCGAATCGTCGAACGGGATGCTGAGCCGCCGCATCACGTCGTGCAGCTGCGGGTGCGTGCTGATGCCGGCGCCGCGGCCGGCGAGCTCCTCGGGGTTGCGCTCGAACACCACGGCGTCCCAGCCGACGTCGCGCAGCAGGTTCGCGGCGAACAGGCCGCCGACCGAGCCGCCGATGATGAGCGCGCGTTTGGTCATGCGGTGATCCGGTCGAGTTCGGCGAGGATGGCCGCCGGAGGTCGTCGCTCGCTCGCCTTGACGTTCTGCTCGACCTGCTCCGGCGTGGTGGCGCCGGCGATCACGCTCGCCACGATCGGCTTGCCAAGCAGCCAGCCGAACGCCAGCTCCAGCATCGAGTGGCCGGTCTTCGCGGCAACGGCATCGAGCTTCTCGACCAGCGCCCAGTTGCGGTCGTTGATGAAGTCGATGTGGTGCGCTGCTGTAGGCGAGCCGTGCGCCTTCCGGCATCGGCTCGCCGCGCTTGTACTTGCCGGTGAGCAAGCCGCTGGCGAGCGGGAAGTAGGGCAGGAGCGCAGGCCGTGCTTCTCCATCGCGGGATCCAGCTCGTTCTCGATGTCGCGCACCAGCAGGCTGTATTCGTCCTGGTTGGTGACGAATGCGGTGAGCTTGTGCCGCGCGGTCGTATCCTGCGCCTCGTCGACCTGCTTGGCGGAAAAGTTGGAGCAGCCGATTGCGCGCACCTTGCCTTGGCGGACCAGATCGTCGAGCGCGCGAAGCGTCTCCTCGATCGGCGTGTTCGGATCGGGAAAGTGCACCTGATAGAGATCGATCCAGTCGGTGTTGAGCCGCTTCAGGCTCGCCTCGGCTGCCTTCATGATGTATTTGCGCGACGCGCCGCCGAGCCCGGCGCCGGCATGGCGAGGCCGAACTTGGTCGCGAGCACGATGTCCTTGCGCCGCGGGCCGAGCACCTCGCCCAGAAACTCCTCGGACGTGCCGTTGCCGTAGGCGTCGGCGGTGTCGAACAGCGTGACGCCGAGATCGAGCGCGCGGTGCACCACGGCGCGCACCGCCGCGATGTCGTGGATGCGGCGGCCGAAGTTGTTGCAGCCGAGCCCGACGGCGGAAACCTTCAGCCCGGATTTGCCGAGGGTGCGTTGTTCCACGTCACTGCGACCGCTGCAACCCCAAAATCTTCCGCGCCTCGGCGGGCGTCGCCACCTCGCGGCCGAGCCGCTGCGCGATGCCGACCATGCGGTCGACCAGCACCGCGTTGTTCTTGGCGAACTCGCCCGGCGCGATGAACGGGTTGTCCTCGTAGCCGACCCGCACATGGCCGCCGAGCGCGACGGCGAGCGACAGGATCGACCACTGCTTCTCCGGATTCATCACGCTGACGTTCCAGATCACGTCCGGCGGCAGGTTGTCGACGAAGAACTGCAGCGCGCGCTCGGTCGGCGGCATCCAGGTGCCGCCGGGCCAGCCGATGAACAGCGTCACGTAGGTCTGCTTCTTCAGGTAGCCGGCCTTGCGGACGAAATCGAGATGCCAGAACGCGCCGGTCTGGAAGCACTCGCACTCCAGCTTGACGTTGTGCTCCTCGGCGGCCTTGGCGTAGGCGATCAGCTCCTCGACCGGATGGATCGCCATCATGCGTTTCGGCGGCAGCGTCGGCACCGGCTGGAAGTATTCGTCGTGGGCGTTGAACGCGACCGCCATCATGTCGGGGCCGAGCTTCATCAGCTCGATCTTCTCCTCGATGCGGGCCGAGGCGACGCCGTACTGCATGATCGTATCGACCTTGTCGGTGATCATGTGGTGCAGCTTCTTCCAGTCGGCGTGATGGATGCGCGACACCATCCTGCCGTCGGCCTGGAATTCCGTTTCCAGCGTGCGGCGGCCGTGGATGTGCGAGATCGCCGCGCCGGCCTTCGCTGCATCGACGTATTGCTGCGCGCAGGCCGCGATGTCCTCCTGCGGCGGACAGAGGTTGTTGTGCGGGTAGGACGTGCGCGAGTTCGCGGCCACCGTGATGATGAGCTTTTCCATTCTCGTTTCCTCAACCGACTTTTTCTGTTTGCATGCTCTTCGCCGAGCGTACCACGGCATCGAACACCGCCATGCCGTGCAACACCTGCTCGATCGGGATGGGGTAGGGGCGTTTTTGCGCGATGGCGCGGCCGAACTCGTTCATTTCGGCGTGCAGCATGTCGAACGCCGGGTGCTCGATGATCTCGTCGGGCGGCGCGGTGACCGGGCCGGTCGGCGCCACGGTCGAGGTCGGCACGAAGCGGAAGCGCGACAGGTTGGCCCTCGACACTTCGGCGAGGCCCTTGCTGCCGAACAGCGTGAAGCTCAGCGTGGTGGCGGTGGCGACCGAGCAGAACAGCAGGCCGGTCGCGCCGTTCTCGAAGCGCAGCATGACGCTCGATGTGTCGTCCGACGGGCCGGGAATGTAGCGTCCGGTGGTGCAGAGCACGTCGCGCACCCGGCCGCCGAACTCGATCATGTGGTCGATGGAATGCACGCCGACCGCGGTGAGGGCGCCGCCCGGCGCCTCGTCGGGCTGCGCCCGCCAGTTGTCGGCCGCGATGAACTGCCCGGTGCTGGTGGTGTGCTGCGCCACCATCGACATCACCTGGCCGAGTTGGCCGTCGGCGAGCCGCTTGCGCATTTCGACGATCGAAGGATGAAAGCGGCGGTTGAAGCCGACCGCGAGCATGACGCCGGCCTTCTTTGCGGCGTCGACGACGGTCTGGGCGCTCGGCAGGTCGAGCGTGAGCGGCTTCTGCACGTGGATGTGCTTGCGCGCCGCAATGGCCTGCATCACCTGTTCGGCGTGCTGGCTGTGCGGCGTCGCCAGCACGACGGCGTCGATGTTCGGGTTCGCCAGAATTTCGGCGTAGCTGTCGACCAGCGGAATGTTCTTCTCGCGGCAGAATTCCTCGGCGCTTGCGCGCGTGCGCGTGTAGGCGGCGACGAACTGGATGTCGCTGCTCTTGCCCTGCACGGCCGTGACCAGCGAGCGGCCCCAGCGTCCCAGACCGATGATGGCGGCGCGGACCATTACTCTTTCTTCGGAATGATCGGCAGCAGCACATACGGCGCGAACTTGCCGCCGAAGTGCAGCGTGTTCTTGCCGCCGAAGATCTCCGGCGGGCGGTCGAGCGGATTGGTGTGGGTGAACGGGCCGACGCCCTTCATCGGGTAGGGCGCGTGCGCGATCGCCGCGTCGGTGCCGTCGTATTCGTAGTCCTTGCCGCGCACCGTGAGCGTCAGGCGATAGCCCTTCGGCACCACGATCGAGGTCGGCCAGATTTCGACGTCGAGCTCGACCGGCTCGCCGGGCGTCAGCGGCCACAGCTCGTCGTGGGTGTGATAGGGCCGGTACGGCTTGCTCTCCTTCGGATCGAGCTTGCGGTGCGAGGCGCGCAGCCAGCCGAGCCCGACCGGCGTGCGCGGATCGTTCGAGCCGATGAACACCACCTCCTTGCCCTGCGGATCGAACACGCGCAGCACCAGGAACAGGTCGGCGTCGGTGGTGTCGGACGACACGAACAGCTTGGCGGCGACCGGTCCGGTGATTTCCAGCTCCTCCGCCATCGGCTCGGTCGAGAACGACACGCCGTCGCTCGATGTGTCGTAGGTCAGCGTCGCGGCGTCGGTCGCCGGCACCAGGTCGAGCTCGCGATCCGAATGCAGATAGAACTTGGTCCATTGCGTGCGCGCCAGCGGCCATTCGTTCTCGGCGCGCGGCACGAACTTCTCGCCGGGATGGCGGATGTTGAGCAGCACCTTGGGCTGCTTGTCCCAGCCGTTGTCGACGCCGTGCAGGAAATGGTCGAAGAACTTGCGCTGCAGGTCCTGGCCGTACTTGGCGTAGAACAGCGTGAAGTGCGTATCGCCGTGCACCTCCAGCCATTTGTTCTTGGTGCCGGCGCGCAGGTAGCCTTCGAAATTGCCGCGCGGATGCAGTCCCATGCCGCCCCAGTTGGCGGCGGAGAAGATCGGCGCGTCGATGTCCTCGAATTTCGGCAGTCGCGGCTTGTAGTAGTCGTCGATCAGCCGGTGGCGCAGCGCATCGCCGTCGCAGTCGGCGCGGTTCTTTTTGAGCTGCTCGTCCGTCAGCGTGTCGGGGCCGGCGACCGGCTCGCCGGTGACGACGCTTTTTGCGCCGCGGTCGCCGACGCCGTGCTGCACGGCGGTCACCTGGCGCGGATACCAGCTCGAGAAGAAGTCCGAGAGGATGCCGCCGTGGCGGCACAGCTCGCGGTAATAGTCCGAGTAGCCTTCCCAGATGCACAGCGCGGCGAGATGCTTCGGCTTGTGCGGCCCGGCGTGCCACTGGTTGGTCGAGTAATAGGAAATGCCGTGCAGGCCGACCTTGCCGTTCGACCACGGCTGCACGCCGGCCCAGTCGACGCACAGCGCGATGTCCTTGGCCTCGCGCGGCGACCAGACTTCGAGATAGCCGGGCGAGCGCCCGGCGCCGCGCGAGTCGACGCGCACCAGCACGTAGTCGAGCGGCACCCATTTCTCCGGGTCGAACAGCTCCCAGTTCTGGTGCACGTTGCTGGAGCCTTCCAGCACGTCGGGCGCCGCCTTGACGATGCGCATCCACTGGCTCTTGTAGCCCTCCTGCATCGACAGGCCCTTGGCGTAGGGTCCGTAGCTCAGGATCACCGGATACTTGCCGTCCTTGATCGGGCGGAACACGTCGCAGCGCAGCACCACGCCGTCGTCCATCTCGATCGGGGCATCCCAATCGATCTTCATTCCATCGCGAATTTCGGATTTCATCATTTGGGACGCGGGCACTGTTAGCGGCGGGGAGCGAACGCTAACATCGAAGCCGCAAAGGACGGAAGGGCATGTTCCAAAACGCGGCCATCATCGGCGTCGGCCAGTCGGCCTACACGCGGCGGCCGGAACCGGGCCAGACCGTGCTCACCTTCATGCGCGACGCGGTTGTGGCGGCGCTGAAGGACGCGGAGGTCGACGCCAAGGACATCCAGGGCATGGCGGTGGCGTCGTTCTCGCTGGCGCCCGACGCCGCGGTGGACCTCGCCTGGAAGCTCGGCCTGTCGCTGCGCTGGCTGTCGCAGGACACCAACGGCGGCTCGTCGGCGGTGAGCATGCTCGGCAATGCGCTGCGCACGGTGGAGAGCGGCTATGCATCGCCGATCCTGCTGATCGGCGGCGACGCCACCGGGCTCGCCGGCTACGCCAAGGTGGCGGCGAATTTCAACACGGTGACGCAGAAGCATCTCTCGCCGCTCGGCCACGGCGGGCCGAACGGCGTCTATGCGCTGGTGGCGGCGCGGCAGATGAAGAAATACGGGCTGGAGAAATCCGACTACGGTCACATCGCCGTGTCGCAGCGCCAATGGGCGGCGGGCAATCCCAACGCGGTCTATCGCACGCCGATGACGATGGAGGAGTATCTCGCGGCGCCCATGGTGGCCGATCCGCTGTCGCGCTACGACTGCGTGCCGGTGATCGCGGGCGCGCAGGCGATCGTGGTCGGCAGGCGCGAGCAGGCGCCGAAGGCGCGGCCGGCCGTGCGCGTGCGCGCGATCCGGCACAGCTTCAACTACGACCACCAGCAGGGCGACGGCTTGCAGACCGGCATCAGCACGTTTGCCGACGAATTGTGGGAGATGGCCGGCGTGAAGCCATCCGACATCGACGTCGCCAGCATCTACGACGACTATCCGACCATGGTGCTGGCGCAGCTCAACGACCTCGGCATGATTCCCGGCAACGACATCGCGAACTTCTGCCGCACCGTGATCGCCGACCGCACGCTGCCGATCAACACCTGGGGCGGCATGCTGTCCGCCGGCCAGCCTGGCGGCCTCGCCGGCGGCATGAACGGCATTTCCGAGGCGGTGCTGCAATTGCAGGGCCGCGCCGATGCGCGGCAGGTGAAGGACGCGGAGCTCGCGGTCGTCACCGGCTACGGCATGACGATGTACCGCTATGGCGGCACGGCGGGCGCGGCGATCCTGGAGCGCGGCGCATGAGCGAGGGTGTCACCATCTGGCGCTGCGCCAAGTGCAGCGCGGGGATTTTTCCCGGAGCCGCTGCTGTGTCCGCGCTGTCACGGCCATCAATTCACGACCGACACGGTGCGCGAGGGCGTGGTCGAGGAGATCTCGGTCATCCGCCACATGCTCGGCCAGGAGAACTGGCAGCCGCGCCGGATCGCCAGCGTGCGCACGTCCGACGGTCAGCTCATGACGGTCGGCTTGCGCGACGAGTCCGGGCCGGGCGCGAGGATCGAGCTGTTCCAGGACGGCGAGGCGCCGTTCGGGCGCGCGAAGGGGGCTTAAGCGATGAGCGGATACGACTATCGGCCGTTTCTGCCGCCGCCCGGCACCTCGAAGATCGCCGGTCCTACGCCGCGCGCGCACACGGAAGCGCGCACCAAGAACAATCCGCGCGCGCAGGGCATGTTCGCGAACTGGGAGCGGATGCTCAACGAGCCGTTCCGCGGCATCACCACCGACGGCGGTGTCATCCCGCGACTCTTCACGCCGCGGCCGGAGGGTGCGCCGACGCTCGCCATGATCGAGGCGGTCAATGCGCTGCTTGCGGTCATGTCGGCAGAGCAGAAGAAAGCGTCGATGTTCCCGGTGGATTCCAATCAGTGGCGGCGCTGGCAGAACACCGAGCTCTATCTCGAAGACTACGGGCTGCGGCTCGACGAGGTCGCCCAGCCGATGCGCGACGCGGTGATGGCGGTGGTGCGCGCCAGCATGAGCCCCAGGGGCTACGAGCTGTCGCGCGACGTGATGCGCCTCAACCGCTTCCTCGGCGATCTGGTCGGCGGGCCGGAAGTGATGGGCGAGTGGAGCTTCACCTTCTGCCTGTTCGGCGAGCCATCCGCGAGCGAGCCGTGGGGCTGGCAGTTGTTCGGCCATCATCTGGTGCTGAACTGCTTCGTGCTCGGCGAGCAGATGGTGATGACGCCCGCGTTCTGGGGCGCGGAGCCGAACTACGCCGATCATGGGCCGTTCAAGGGCATCCACCTGTTCCAGGACGAGGAGCGGGCGGGTCTGACCCTGATGCGCTCGTTCTCGGCCGACCAGCAGCGCCGCGCGATCGTGGCGCATTCCATGATGGGCGGCGACCTGCCGGAAGGGCGGCGGCATTTCGCCGACAATCTGCATCTCGGCGGCGCGTTCCAGGACAACCGCGTCGTGCCCTACGAGGGTTTACGGGCGTCGGAGCTGACGCCCTGCAGCGGCGCAATCTTCTCGATCTCGTGCAGAACTATCTGTCGACGCTGCCCGACGGCCCGCGCGACGCGCGCATGGCCGAGGTCGAGCGGCACATGGCCGATACGCACTTCTGCTGGATCGGCGGCTTCAGCGAGGAGAGCCCGTTCTACTACCGGGTGCAGAGCCCGGTGACGTTCATCGAATTCGACCACCACGCCGGCGTGTTCCTGACCAATCCGGAGCCCGCCAAATTCCACGTCCACACGATCGTGCGCACGCCGAACGGCAACGACTACGGCTTCGATCTGCTGCGCCAGCACTACCAGACGTCGCCGCATCACCAGCATCATCATGGTGACGGCGACCACCATCACCACCATGGTGACGGCGATCATCATCACCACCACGGCGATGGCGATCATCACCATCACGATGATGAGCAGAAGGGCCGCTGAGGGCTACTTCTTCGGGGTCAGATCGTCCTTGAACGGATCGCCGTGCGGCTTGGGGCTGTCGCCGGACGGATAAGGTTCGCGCTTCGCGCCTTCGGTGCCGCCCTTGGCCGGCTCCTTGTCTTCAAGCCTGGGCTTTTCCTTCTTCGCGGTCTGGGCCATGGCGTTCTCCTTCGTTCAGGGAGACAACGCCTCGCGAGGAACCTGTTCCTACCCCGCCTTCTTCCACGCCGCGGCCTGATCGAGCACGCGGCGCGCGGCCTTCGCCATCGCCTCGTCGATCATCTTGCCGTCGACCGTGGTCGAGGCTGAGCCCTGCGCCACCGCCTTGTCGAACGCCTCCAGCACGCGCGAATAATAGTCGAGCTCCTGCTGGCTCGGCGCGTAGAGCCGGTTGCACGGCTCGATCTGCGAGGGATGGATCAGCTTGCGGCCGCGGAAGCCGAGCCGGCGCGACAGCGCGGTGTCCTTCTCGAAGCCATCCGGATCGCGCACGTTGGCGTAGACGCCGTCGAGCGGCGAATCGAACCGCGCCGCCCGCGCGCAAGCAGCGTGTGGCAGCGCGCGTGCATCATCTCCGGCCCGTCGCTCGACCAGACGCAGCCGAGATCGGTGTTGAGGTCGCCGTCCTGCGCGCCGCCGAACGAGCTCGACGACGACGCGCTTGGCGCCCAGCGCCATGTCGTAGGCGTTGAGCACGCCGAGCGCGCTTTCGATCGACAGCACCAGCTTGGTCGCGCCGTTCGGCGACGCCGCGCGCGGCTTCGAGCTTGCCGATCATGGCGTCCCATTTGATCACTTCGTCGCGCGTCTCGACCTTCGGCAGGAAAATCCCGGCGAGGCCCTTCACGCCGATCACCGCGTCGAGGTCGGCCTCCGCGAAGCCGGTTTCCAGGCCGTTGACGCGCACCCAGGCGCGGTCCGGGACCTTCGGCGCATAGGCCTTGAAGCCGGCGCGGGCGTTGTCCTTCTCCGCCGCCGGGCACCGAAGTCTTCGAGATCGAACAGCAGCGCGTCGGCGGGCAGGCCGAGCGACTTCTCCAGGAACTTGTCGCGGTTCGCCGGGACGTAGAGAAAGCTGCGGGGCAGGGGCATTGCGTTACTCGGCTGCTTCGATCTTCGGGGCCGTGCCGAGCTTGGTCACGCCCGCCGACGCCAGCGATTGAATCTCCGCCGCGCCATATCCCAGCTCCTTCAAAATCTCCTCCGAATGCTCGCCGAGCATCGGCGCGGGGCGTTCCACCTCCGGGCCGCCGTGGTCGAACAGGATCGGATTGCGGGCCAGCCGCATCTTGCCGAGCCGCGGGTGCGCGACCTCCTTCACCACGCCGCGCGCCTTGATCTGCGGATGGTCGAACACCTCCTGGAAATCGTTGACCTGCGCGCAGGGCACGCCGGCGGTCATCAGCGCGGCTTCGAGATCGGCCGCCTTCCATTTCTGGATCGCCGGGATGACCAGCGGCAGCAGCGCGTCCTCGTTGGCCTTGCGCTTGGCGTAGGTCGCGAAGCGCGGATCGGCGAGATGCGCGTCGAGCTTCAGCGTCTGCAGGAGCTTGGTGAACAGCCCGTCGTTCGGCGTGCCGATCGCGACGTAGCGCTTGTCGCTGGTCTCGAACAACTGATAGGGCGCGGTGAGCCGGTGCTTGTTGCCCATCGGCTGCGGCGCCTTGCCGGTCTCGAGATATTCCGCGGCCTCCCAGGCGGCTGCGGCGATCGAGGCCTCGACCAGCGACACGTCGGCGATGCGGCCTTCGCCGTGGCGCGACGCGCCGACCAGCGCCGCGAGCGTCGCGTAGGTCGCAAACAGCGCGCCGAACACGTCGGCCGACTGCACGCCCGGCCGCATCGGCATCTCGCCGGGCGCGCCGGTCACCGACAGCACGCCGGAGAACGCCTCGATGATCAGGTTGACGCCGGCGCGGCGGCGGTCCGGCCCGGTCTGGCCGAAGCCGGACACCGAGGTGTAGATCAGCTTCGGGTTGATCGCCTTCAGGTCGTTGGCGCCGAGCCCCATCTTGTCGAGCGCGCCGGGCCGGTAGGCCTCCAGCAGCACGTCGGACTTCGCCGCCAGCTTGCGCACGATCTCCTGCGCTTCCGGATGCTTCAGATCGAGCACCATGCTGCGCTTGTTGCGGTTGAGCGCGACGAAGCTGACGCTCTCGCCGTTGCGGTTCGGCGGCGTGGCGCGCGCCATGTCGCCCTTCGGCGGCTCGACCTTGATGACGTCGGCGCCCATGTCGGCGAGCAGCGTGCCGGCGAGCGGCCCGGCGATGAAGTTCGCCAGTTCGATGACGCGGATCCCGGCGAGCGGTTTGGCCATGTGCAATTCCCAGTTCAGCGAAGCGCTGTTATGGAATCCTCAACCCCGCCTTGTCGATGATCTCCTTGTACATCGGCACCTCGCGCTCGACGCGCTTGCGGAACGCGTCCGGTCCTTCCGCCAGCACCGGCAGGCCGACCTTGTCGTACTTCTCCTTGATGTCGGGCCGGTTGAGGATCGCGGTCAGTTCCTTGGCCAGCCGGTCGATGACCGGCTGCGGCGTGCCGGCGCGCACGTAGATGCCCTGGAACGTGTCGGACTCCGCGTCCTTGATGCCGGCCTCTTCCAGCGTCGGCACGTTGGGCAGCCCCGGCCAGCGCTTCTTCGAGGTCACCGCGACCGCGCGCAGCTTGCCGGCCGTCGATCATGGCGCTGCAGCGAGCCGATGTTGGCGGTGTAGAGATCGACCTGGCCGGCGAGCGCCGCGGTGGTGGCGGGGCCGGCGCCGGCGTACGGGACGTGCTGCATCTTGATGCCGGTGCGGAGCTTGATCAGCTCGCCGGTGAGCTGCGGCGTGGTGCCGACGCCGGAGCTGGTCCAGTTCATCTTGCCGCCGGCTGCCTTGGCCTTCTCGATGAACTCCTTCATCGATCTTGATCGGCGATTGCGCCGGCACCACGAACACGTTGGGCGACGCGCCGATCACCATCAGCGGCACGAAGTCCTTGAGCGGATCGTAGGTCGCCTGCGCGTACAGGCTCGGATTGACCACGAAGGCGCTGGAGCAGACCAGCAGCGTGTAGCCGTCGGCCGGCAGGCGCGCGACCGCGGTGATGGCGATGTTGCCGCCGGCGCCGCCGCGGTTCTCGATGATCACCGGCTTGCCGAGCGCCTCGCCGAGCTGCGTGTTGATGATGCGGGCCGCGATGTCGGTGCCGCCGCCGGCCGCGAAGCACACCACCATGGTGATCTGCCGGTCGGGATACTGCGCCTGCGCGGCGAAGCGGCGCGAACAGCAGCGACGAGCAGCGGCAAGGACCAGCGTGCGGCACGGACCATGGCGTTCTCCCGATCTTTGCTTTGTCGTTGCGGCGAGTATGGCAGCCCTGCGCCGCTCCGTCATGGGGCCGCGCCTCTTTGCCGGTCCGGCCCGGCATGCTTCAATCCGCGCCCAACGAGGAAATGCCCGTCACATGACCCAGAGTTTCGACACCATCATCGTCGGCGGCGGCGTCGCCGGCTGCGTGCTGGCGAACCGGCTCTCCGCCAAGTCCAGCCGTTCGGTGCTGCTGCTCGAGGCCGGGCAGGACACGCCGCCGGGCCGCGAGCCCGAGGACGTGCTCGATACCTACGCGACGTCCTACTACAACGACGATTATTTCTGGCCGGGCCTGAAGGTGCACTGGCGCCGCAAGGACAACTCGCCGCTCAACAACATGTCGCAGGGCCGCATCATGGGCGGCGGCTCCTCCGTGATGGGAATGGTGGCGTATCGCGGCACGCCGGACGACTACGCCGAATGGGAGTCGATGGGCTGCAAGGGCTTCGGCTGGAACGACGTGCTGCCGTTCTACCGCAAGCTCGAGAACGATTTCGATTTCGACGGCGAGGCGCACGGCAAGGACGGCCCGATCCCGATCCGCCGCACCAAGAAGGAGGACTGGGCGCCGCTGTCGAAGGCGGTGCAGCATTTCGCCGAGGAGCGGCAGATGCCGTTCCTCGCCGACATGAACAACGATTTCCGCGACGGCTACGGCGTGGTGCCGCAGAGCAACTGGCCGGACAAGCGCGCCTCCGCCGCGATCTGCTATCTCGATGCGTCGGTGCGGGCGCGCAAGAACCTGACGATCCTGAACGGCGCGCATGTCACGAGCTTCACGTTCGACGGCCGCCGCGCCACCGGCGTGAAGGTGCGCATCGGCGGCGAGGAGAAGACGTTCACCGCCCGCGAGGTGATCTGCTCGCTCGGCGGCATCCACTCGCCGCATTTCCTGATGAAGATGGGCATCGGTCCGGCCGCGCATCTGCGCGAGCACGGCATCGAGGTGCGCGCCGACATGCCCGGCGTCGGGCAGAACCTGTCCAACCACGCCATCGTGTTCCTCGGCATGCTGCAGAAGCCCGGCATGCGGCAGTCGGAGCGCATCCGGCCGCACGCGATGACGTGCTTCCGCTATTCCACCGGCCTGCCGGGCGCGCCGCGCACCGACATGTACATCAACGTGCAGTGCAAGACGTCGTGGAGCCCGCTCGGGCTTGCGGTGGCCAACCTCGGGCCGACGCTGCTCAAGCCGATGTCGCGCGGCACGATCTCGCTGAAGTCCGCCGATGCGCCGGAGCCGCTGGTCGAGTTCAATTTCCTCGGCCACGACCTCGACCTGAAGCGCTTCATGCAGGCGTTCCGCATGTCGGTCGAGGTGCTGGCGCACGAGAAGGTGCGCGCGATGATCTCGCACACCTTCCCGGTGAAGTTCGACGACCGGCTGCGTGTGCTCAACCGGCTCAACGCCAAGAACAAGATCCAGAGCGCGGTGGTCGCCAAGCTGATCGATCTGGTGCCGCCGCTGGCCGGGCCGATCTTCGCGACGCTCGCCGACCGCCGGGTCGATCTGGAGGACCTGGTGAAGGACGACGAGGCGCTGGCCGATCACATCCGGCGGAACGTCGCCGGCACGTTCCATCCGGTCGGCACCTGCCGCATGAGCGCCGACGCCAACGACCGCGATGCGGTGACCGACACGCAGGGCCGCGTGCGCGGCTTCGAGGGCCTGCGCGTGATCGATGCCTCGATCATGCCGACCGTGCCGCGCGGCAACACCAACATCCCGACCACCATGGTGGCGGAGAAGATTTCGGCGGAGATGAACGCGGCGGCGTAAGCAACGATTGAAATCTTAGGGGAGGGCGACATGGACTGGGCGTATTTTCCAGGCGCT
Organism: uncultured Alphaproteobacteria bacterium; assembly: GCA_963838595.1. GTDB lineage: Bacteria > Pseudomonadota > Alphaproteobacteria > Rhizobiales > Xanthobacteraceae > Z2-YC6860. Next base: position 395,708 of record CAWIRP010000007.1, on the reverse strand, counting down.
GGGCATTGCCGGCGCAATTTTGGTCTCGGCTCTGCCGGCGTTCGCGCAATCGGGAATTCCAGGCGTGGTCGCGCCCGGTGTGGAAGTCGAGTTGGTCCAGGAGGGATACATCTTCACCGAAGGGCCGGTCGGCGCCCCGGATGGCGGCCTCTATTTCACCGACAATCGCGCCAACAAGATTCTTTTGCTCGACTCCAGCGGGAAGATTTCAGTCACGCACGAGAACACCACCAACGCGAACGGGCTGGTGTTGACGAAAGAGGGCGACATTCTGGCCGCCGAGGGTGTCGGCAAGCGCATCAGCAAGCGCAGCAAGAGTGGCGGCGCCGGCGTGACCCTCACCGACAGCTTCGACGGCAAGCCGTTCATGGCGCCGAACGACCTGTTCGTGGACGCCAGGGGCGGAATCTATTTCACCGATCCCGGTCCCCGGCCGGTGGTGCCGGGCCGCAAGACATTCGTGTACTACCTCGCGCCCGGCGCCAAGGAGCCGATCGTCATCGACGACCAGCTCGGCCGGCCCAACGGGGTCATTCTGACGGCGGACGGCAAGACGCTGCTGGTCAACGACTCGCTGGTCGAGGCGTTCTTCGCCTACGACGTCGAGCCGAGCGGCGCGGTCAAGAACAAGCGCGAGTTTGCCAAGCTGCGCGACATCGTAGCCGGGCAAGGAAAGCGGCGCCGACGGCTTTGCGATCGATACCGCGGGCCGCGTCTATGTCGCGAGCGTGCCCGGCGTGCAGGTGTTCGATGCCAAGGGCGATTATCTCGGCACCATCAAGACGCCGAAGCAGTCCAGCAACGTGGCGTTTGCCGGCCCGGACCGGCGCGTGCTGTACATCACCGCGCGCGAGGGGCTTTATCGCGTCAAGACGCTGGCTCAGGGGGTCGATCGCGCCGCCGGCAAATGAGCGCTCACGTCTTCAAATAGTTCGCCTTGTACCAGTCCGCGATCTCGCCGCCGGTCGCGATCCACACGCTCGACCGCGACTTGATGTGCGCCAGCGCCTTGTCGAAGTACTTGGCGCGGTGCGGCACGCCGACCAGGAACGGGTGCAGGCAGATCGACATGCAGCGGCCGGTCTTGGCGCCGTCCTCGTAGAGCACGTCGAACTGGTCGCGGATCATCTGCGCGAATTCCTCGCCGCTGCGGTGATGGCCGAGCATCGCGGGGATGTCGTTGATCTCCGACGAGTAGGGCATCGAGATCAGCGAGCCCTTCTTCACCCGCATCGGATAGGGCTGCTCGTCGTTCACCCAGTTGCAATCATACTGGATGCCGTTCTCGGCCAGGATGTCCGGCGTGTTCGGCGTCTCGCTGAGCGCCGGGCTGAGCCAGCCGCGCGGCGCCTTGCCGGTGCTCTTCTTGATGGTGGTGACCACCTCCTTGATCAGCTTGCGCTCCTGCGCCGGCGACTGCTGGTTGATCAGCTCGGAGTTGGTGCGGCCGTGGCCCATCCATTCCCAGCCGAGCTTGTTGCCTTCCTCGATGATGCGCGGGTAGTGCTTGCAGACGTCGGAGTTGAGCGCGACCGTGCCCTTGAAGCCGCGCCTCTCCATGATCTCCATCATGCGCCAGATGCCGACGCGGACGCCGTAGTCGCGCCAGGAGTAGTTCAGCACGTCGGGATTGAGGTTGAGCCCGCCGTCGGTGTTGCGCGTCGACGGGCCGGTCGAACAGGAAGTGCTCGATGTTGGGGATGATCCAGACCGCGACGCGCGCGCCGTTCGGCCAGTGCAGCGGCGGGCGGTCGACGATCGGCGAGTAGGGGAAGCGGCCGTGCTCCTGCGGGACTTTCGCCATGGTTGGTCTCCGTTCAGCGTGCGCGTTGTGGCCGACCGTCCTCATGTATTGCAGCGTCTCGTCGAGCCCGACCACGTCGGCGTATTTGGCGTTGAGGTCGAACAGGCTCTGCTCGTGCGCCGGCACCGAGCGGTCGCCGACCGCCTCGCGCACCACCATCGGCCGGAAGCCGTTCTGCACCGCGTCGACCGCGGTCGCGCGCACGCAGCCCGAGGTGGTGCAGCCGGTGATGATCAGCGTGTCGACGCGCTGGTTCATCAGGCGCGGCACCAGGTCGGTGCCGAAGAAGCAGGAGGCGTATTTCTTCACCAGCAGGCTGTCGGTCGGCCGCATGTCGAGCCGCGGATCGACCTCGACCGCCTCGGTGCCGGCCTTGAGCGTCAGCGAGCCCTTCATCTTGATGCCCCACAGCCCGGCGTCCTTCAGGTCGTGGTCGTTGTAGATCACGGTCGAGAAGATCACCGGGATGTTGCGCTGGTGCGCCACGTCGATGCAGCGGCTGCTGCGCGGCGATCTGGCGTTTCGAGCGGCGCGCCGAGCGGCATGTCGGGATTGGTGAAGCCCTTGATCATGTCGATCACGATCAGCGCCGGCCGCTCGCCGAAGCCGATCTTCACGCCGAAGCCGCGGGCGCGGAAGAATTCCTCGTCGTCCTTGCCGCTGGTCATGGATCAGTGCCCCTGCGGCGCGGCGGAGCGGATGCGCTCGTTGTAGACCGGCAGCGTCAGCCCGCAGACCTCGAACCGGCAGAGATAGCCCATCAGGAACGAGTTGACGCCCATGCGATAGAGCGTGGCGACGTCGCCGGCGAGCAGCGCGTCGCGCTCCTGTTGGGTGAGGTTCTTGCCTTCCAGCGCCTTGGCCGGATCGGCCTTCATCGCGGCGCGGAACGCATGGTCGCGCAGCAGCTCCCGGCAGAGATGATTGACCGCAAAGACCGACATGTCAGCCCCTCCGCCACGCGGCGTAGGCGTGGCCGTTCGCCATCTGCGGCTTGACGAACTCGGGCTTGCGCTCGCCGATCGTGCCGAGCATGGCGATCCAGTTGAGCAGCTCGCCGCCGACGTTGCCGGCCTTGAGCATCTGCGTTTCGGTCGCCTCGCCGATCAGGGTCGGCACCTGCATCTCTTCGAGCAGCTTGCAGACCCGCGCGCACCAGTCCGGGTCGGGCACGCCGTCGGTGCGGCCGGGCGCGATGCGCGGCCCCCACACGTCGAGCGAGAAGCTGCCGCTGCCCATGGTGACGACGCGCATCGCCTTCGGCCAGGTCTCGATCGCGCGCTTCACCGCGCGGCCGAGCTCGAAGCAGCGCTGCGCCTTCGGCAGCGGCGGGATGTGGCCGTTGATGAAGACCGGGATCACCGGAATCTGCATCTGCGGCGTCATGAAGTGCAGCGGCACCGCGACCGAATGATCGACGGTGAATTCCTGCACCAGCGCCAGATCGAACCCGGCGTCGATCGCGGTCTTGCGGATATGGGCGGCGAAGTCCGGCAGCGACTTGATGTCGTAGACCGGCATCTCGCGCGGCTCGTCGTTCGGCCCCTTGAACGTGTCCGTCACGCCGACCGCGAACACCGGCAGGTTGTCGAGGAAGAACGTGTTGAGATGATCGGTGTCGAACATCACGATCAGGTCGGGCTTGAGCGCGACCAGTTCGTCGGTCAGCGCCTTGAAGAACCGCGCGATCTCGCTGTCCGGCCCGTCGCGCTTGACGAAGAAAGGGAACACCGGTGTGTGCGGCACGCCGAATGCGCCGACGATTTCTGCCACGATCAGTTCTCCCACACAGGATGCATCTCTGCTTCCCATTTTTTGCATGGGTTGGCGGCGATTGCCAGAGTGCCCACCCGTTCGTAAGCTTCCCATCAGCCATAAATGGGGAAACGTCCGATGTCGCCAGAGGCGAAGCTTGCGGAGACGCGCCGCAAGACCAATCCGCTGTTCAACGACCGCAAGCTCAAGCTCGGCACGTTTGGAACCAATCTGGACCGCGGCTGCGCCATCTCGACCATCGACGGCGTGCTGGAGATCAACTGGCCGAACACGCTGGAGCTGGCGCGCTGCTCCGAGGAGATGGAGTTCGAGGCGCTGGTGCCGATCGGGCGCTGGCACGGCTTCGGCAGCCACACCAACTTCAACGGGCCGGGCTTCGAGACGTTCTCCTGGGCCGCGGCGATCGGCGCCTCGACCAAGTATCCCGGCGTGTTCGCCACCTCGCACGTGCCGACCATCCACCCGATCATGGCGGCGAAGCAGGCGACCACCATCGACCACGTCACCAACGGCCGCTTCGCGCTGAACATCGTCACCGGCTGGAACCGGCCGGAGATCGAGATGTTCGGCTCGCCCTTGATGGAGCACAACGACCGCTACGACTGCGCGATCGAGTGGCTCGACATCATGAAGCAGCTCTGGATGCGGGATGAGCCGATCGATTTCGAGGGCCGATTCTACAAGATCAAGAAGGGCTATCTGGAGCCCAAGCCGATCCAGCGGCCGTTTCCGGCGGTGATGAACGCCGGCGGCTCGGAGCGCGGCCAGCACTTCGCCGCCAAGTACTGCGACATGGTCTATGTCGTGTTCGGCTCGCACGATTTCGACGACTGCAAGGCCAAGGTCGAGCCTATCGCGAACTGGCCCGCAAGGAATACGGCCGCGAGATCCAGGTCTGGAGCTACGCCTACGTGGTGCAGGGCGACACCGAGAAAGAGGCGCAGGCCTATTACGATGAATACGTGAACCAGAAGGGCGACTGGCAGGCGGCGCAGAACCTGGTCGACACCATGATCGCCAACGCCAAGACGCTGCCGCCGCAGTTGATCGCCGAGCTGAAGAAGCACTTCATCGCCGGGTGGGGCGGCTATCCGATCATCGGCACGCCGGAGCAGATCGTCGACGGGCTGAAGACCATGTCGAAGATGGGTCTCGACGGCACGCTGCTGAACTGGCCGCGCTACGTCAGCGACCAGCGCTGGTTCCAGAAGAACGTCTATCCGCTGGTCCAGCAGTCGGGGTTGCGTTAGCGGAGCGGACCATGGGCGACCGCCGGTCAGACGAACTGCGGCGCGCGGGCAATCCGCTCTACGGCGAGCGCAAGCTCAAGCTCGGCACCTTCGGCACCAATCTCGACCGCGGCTGCGCGATCTCGACCATCGACGGCGTGCTGGAGATCAACTGGCCGAACACGCTGACGCTCGCCAAGCTCGCCGACGAGATGGAGTTCGAGGCGCTGGTGCCGGTCGGCCGCTGGAAGGGCTTCGGCGGCGTCACCAATTTCAACGGGCCGGGCTTCGAGACGTTTTCCTGGGCGGCCGGCGTCGGCGCGCTGACGCAGAACTCGACGGTGTTCGCCACCTCCCACGTGCTCACCGTGCATCCGATCATGGCGGCGAAGCAGGCCACCACCATCGACCACATCACCGGCGGACGATTTGCGCTGAATGTCGTTACCGGCTGGCACCGGCCGGAGATGGAGATGTTCGGCGCCAAGATGCTCGATCACGACGACCGCTATCAGCTCGCGGTGGAATGGCTGGAGATCATCCAGCGGCTGTGGACCGCGGAAGAGGAGTTCGACTACGACGGCAAGCACTTCAAGGTCGCCAAGGGCTATCTCCAGCCCAAGCCGCTGCAGAAGCCGTTTCCGCCGGTGATGAACGCCGGCTCGTCGGAGACCGGGCGCGACTACGCGGCGAAGTATTGCGACATCGCCTTCGTCAACACCAACCGCGGCGATTTCGATTCCAACAAGGCGCTGATCGAGAGCTACCGCAAGCACGCGCGCGATGAATACGGCCGCGAGCTGCAGATCTGGTCGACCTGCTACATCGTGCAGGGCGAGACCGAGCAGGAGGCCAAGGACTATCGCGACGAATACATCCACCAGAAGGGCGACTGGGAGGCGGCGACCAACCTGATCGACACCATGGGGCTCAACAGCCAGGGCCGCTCGCCCGAGTTGCTCGCGAAGATGAAGACGCATTTCATCGGCGGCTGGGGCGGCTATCCGCTGGTCGGCACCAAGGAGCAGGTGGTCGACGGCCTCGCCATGCTGTCCAGGCTCGGCCTCGACGGCGTGGTTGTGTCATGGCCGCGCTACATCGAGGACATGCGGAACTTTCAGCGTGTCACGCTGCCGCTGATCAAGCAGGCCGGATTGCGCTGACGGAGAAAGTCAGGTGCAATGACGACAACGAAAATTGGGAGGAGCGTCCATGACCAAACGCATGCTGCTGGCCGCGCTGACCGGCGCGGCGATGCTCTCGTCCGCCGCTCCGGTTGCGGCGCAGAGCGCTGACACATTCCCGAACCGGCCGATCCGCATCATCGTGCCGCAAGCGGCGGGTTCCGGCGTCGATCTGCAGGCGCGCGCGCTGGCGCAGAAGATGGGCGAGCTGTGGGGCCATCAGGGCGTGGTGGAGAATCGTCCCGGCGCCAACGCCATCATCGGCATGGAAGCGGTCGCCACGGGCGACGCCCGACGGCTACACGCTGGTCTATGCGCCGGTCAGCGCGCTGACGGCGAACCAGTTCATCTACAAGAAGCTGTCCTACGATCCGCTCAAGGACTTCGCGCCGATCACCCAGACCGTCGCCAATCCGCTGGGCGCCATCTCCAATCCGGCGTCCGGCATCAAATCGCTGAAGGACCTCGTCGAGCGGGCCAAGGCCAATCCCGGCAGCCTGAACTACGGCTCAATGGGCATCGGCAACATGACCCATCTGCAGGGCGTGCTGCTGTCGCTTGCCGCCGACATCAAGATGACGCACGTGCCGTACCGCGGCCAGACGCCCATGGTGACCGACATCCTGGGCGGCCAGGTGCCGTTCGGGTTCACGACCACGGCCGGCGTGACCGATCTTGTCGAGACCGGAAAGCTCACGCTGCTCGCCACCTTCGGCCAGGAGCGCGATCCCGCAGTTCCCCAACACGCCGACGCCCTACGAACTGGGCTTCAAGCAGGCGGTGGTGGTCGGCTGGGCCGGTCTGCTTGCGCCGGCGGGAACGCCCAAGGCCGATCGTCGACAAGCTGTACGCCGGCATGGCGAAGGCGCTGGCGTCCGGCGACGTCAAGGAGACGATCCTGAAGCAGGGCTCGAGGGCGGTGGCAGCAAGATCGCCGGAAGACTTCGCGCGCTACATCAAGGCGGAGTCGGACAAGTTCCAGGCCGTCGTCAAGGCCGCCGGCCTCGAAGGATCGCAGTGAACGCATGACATACGTGAAGAAGACGCACCGCTTCGGACTGGTGACGCCGTCCTCCAACACGGTGCAGGAGCCGGAATTCTCGGCGGTGCTGCCGCCGACCATTTCGCTGCACACCGGACGCGTCGCCTATCGCGACATCACGCCGGAGGAGCAGGACCGCTGCGTGCTGGAGCTCGAATCGGAGTGCCGCAAGCTGGCCGACGCCGAGGTGAACGTCATCGTGTTCGCGGCGACCGCGCCGACGCTCGCCAAGGGCAAGGGCTACGACCGCGATCTGATCAAGCGCATGGAGGATGCATCGGGCCGTCCCGCGACCACGTCGGCGACGGCCTTCGTCGATGCCTGCGAACTGCTCGGCGTGAAGAAGATCGCGATCGGCGCGCCGTGGAGCAAGACCATGGACAAGCCGATGATCGCCTTCATGGAGGCGCACGGCTTCACGGTCGTGCACAGCGAATTGGTGGGCTTTGTGTCCGCTGCGGAGCTCGGCCGGGTCGGTCCGGAAACCGCCTACGAGCTCGGCCGCAAGACCGACCGGCCGGATGCCGAGGCGATCCTGATGCCCGGCGGCAACTGGGCGTCGATGCCGATCGTCGAGAAGCTGGAGAACGATCTCGGCAAGCCGGTGATCGCGAACAACGCCGTCAGCCTTTGGGCGGGCCTGCGGCTGCTGAAGTCGGGCGTCAGCATTTCAGGCTACGGACGGTTGCTGCGCGATCATCTCGGCTCACTGAATCGTCGAGACGACCAAGGGGGAGCAATGACGACGTTGTCCCTCGACCGGCGTGAGGGGCTGCCGCAACTGCGGCAGGGCCCGGTGTGCCGCATCGTCAGCCTTGCGTTGGTCGTCCTGTCGATCTTCGCGGCCGCGCTGCAGCTCGGAATGTTCTTCACGGCGCCGCGCGATGCCTCCGCGGTGTTCCTGTCCGCGCTGGTCCTTTCGGGCATGTTGTCGGCGTTGCCTGTCTTCGTGCTGTGGCACCTCGAGCGCCGCGAGCGGGCAAGCGCGTGGGTCTTTCTGGCGGCGTTGCTGTGGGGCGGCCTGATCGCGACCGCGATCGCGATGCCGGTGAATTCGTACATCTTCCAGATGGTCGACGTCTGGGTGACGCGGCATCCCATGACGCGCGAGATGCTTGGCCCCGACGCCGCGACCTTGCTGTCGGCGCCGCTCTCCGCCCCGATTTCGGAAGAGCTTGCCAAGGCGCTCGGTATCACGCTGATTTTTGCCATGCTGCGGGGCGAGTTCAACAGCGTGCGCGACGGCATCGTGTACGGCGCGCTGGTCGGCATCGGCTTCAACTGGTACGAGAGCGCGCTCTACGTCGCGCAGGAATACGCGAAGTCGGGCGAGGCGCCGTACGGCCTGCAACTCGGCGGCCGCTTTGCGTTATTTGGGTTCGGCGGCCATGCGCTGTTCTCCGGCATATTCGGGGGGTTCCTCGGCTATGCACTGGTCGAGCGCCGCTGGCTGCTCCGCGTCTTCGCGCCGGTCATCGGCCTGATGCTCGCGATCGGCGCCCACATGCTCAACAACGCGCTGCCGCTTCTCGTCACGCTGGCGGACGCCGCCGCGGGAATGCCGGCGTCGGAAATGGGCGAAGCGATGCCGGACATCGGCTTCATGCGGGCGATGATCGGCAGCAGCATTCGCGAGGCGATCATCTTCCTGCCGTTCGTGATGATCGCCGCGCTGGTGCTGTGGCGCAGCGACGTGTGGGAGCGGAGCGTGATCCGCGAGGAGCTTGGCGACGAGGTCGGCGGCGCGGTCAGCGCCGAAGAGTACCGCGACATTCTGAACGATCGGCGCTCTACACGCAGCGGCAGCAGCATGCGTCGCCCGACATCGTCAACGCGCAGAACGAGCTGGCATTCCGCAAGCGCGAGCTGAAGGAGGCCGGGCTTGATCCGCGCTACGATCCCGCCGTCGAACATTGGCGTGAACGCCTCCGGCGCATGCACGCGGCGCGCTAGATGCCGCCATCGAATCAGAAGTCGTATCGATAGCGGCCGATCGCAGCCTCGTCCCATTCGATCCCTGCGCCGGGACGATTCGGTATCTCGATGAAGCTGTCCTTCACGGGGAAGGGCTCTTTCAGGATCGGGTTGTGCCAGTCCTGCCACTCCAGCCAGTGCGCCGTCTCGGTCACGCGCATCAGATGCGCGGCCACCTCGGGATAAAGATGCGTCGAGACCTGGATGCCCGCTGCCGCCGCGATCGGCGCTGAGCGCAGCCAGCCGCTCACGCCGCCGATCCGCATCAGGTCGGGCATCACGTAGTCGCCGGCGCCGGCCTGGACCGCCTGATGCATGTCGCGCGGGCCGTAGAAATTCTCGCCGAGCTGAACCGGCGTCTTGAGTTCGCGCGTTAGCTGCGCGTAGCCGGAGAGATTGTCGTAGACGATCGGCTCCTCGAACCAATACAGGCCCTGATCGTCGAGCGCGTGGCAGCGATGCAGCGCGTCGCCCAGCGCCAGCCCCTGATTGAAGTCGACCATCAGCAGGATGTCGTCGCCCGCGCCCTTGCGGACTTCGCGGATCGCGGCGATGTCGTCGTCGAGCCGATCGCGTCCCAATCTCAGCTTCAGGCCCTTGAAGCCGCCTTCGGCGACAAGCTCGGCGGCCTCCTTGGCCAGCTTCGCGACTTCGATCAGCCAGAGCCCGTTGCTGTTGTAGGCCGGCACCGGGCCGACGCGTGCCGCCCAGCATGACGGCGAGCGGCATCCCCGCGGCCTTTGCCAGCGCATCCCACATCGCCATGTCGAGCCCGGACACCGCGATCATCGCCATGCCTTCGTAGCCGACCAGATTGAGGGATCGCCGGTTGGCCTGGAAATCGGTGAGCGGCGCCAGCGGCTGGCCCGCGCGGGCGGCGGCCAGATCGTGGATCGCCGGCACGATGTAGCGCGCGGCGTTCCGGAGGTACGGCTCCAGGTAGCTGCGCCCGACCACGCCCTCGTGCGTGTGAAGGTCGATCAGGATCATCGGCCATTCCTTGAACAGGCCGACCTTCGACACGACAGGCCGCCGCAGCGGCACCGATACGGCGCGCACGTCGACCGATTTGAGCGTCAGCGTCTCTGGCATGGCAGGATTCGTCCTGATGACCGCCGAATTCATCTGACTGCGGCGCGTCCCGGATGTAAATTCACTCCCCGGTATACTTACGGAGGCGCGATTGCCGCGCTCGCGGGACGAGACGCACCGGCGCATCCTCGATGCGGCCTACGGCCTGTTCTGGCGGCAGGGCTTCCTGCGCGTCTCGATGGACGAGATTGCCGCGCGGGCGAAGATCACCAAGCGCGCGCTCTATCAGCATTTCCGCAGCAAGGACGATCTGATCGCGGCGGCGCTGGCGCACAGCAGCGACCTCGCCATGCAACGGCTTCAAGGGTTTCGCCGCCCCGCCAAGGCGAACGAGATGATCGACGCGCTGTTCGCCGATCTCGCGGCGTGGGCCGCGAAGCCGCGCTACTCCGGCGGCGGTTTCACGCGTGTCGCGGTCGAACTCGCCGACCTGCGCGGCCATCCGGCGCGGGCGATCGCGCGCAGTCACAAGGCCGCGGTCGAGACATGGATTGCGGAGGGACTTGGAGCTGCCGGCGTTGCGTCGTCGCGTGAGCGGGCGCGTGAGGTCATGCTGCTGATGGAAGGCGCGATGCTGCTGATGCTGATCCACGGCGACCGCAGTTACGCCGGGGCGGCGGCGCGGGCCGCTAACGCGCTGATACGATCGGGCCGAACGCGAAAAGCCATAGCGCCGTGACTAAGGCGGCGCCTGAGGCCTCAGTCTTCCCGTGTGTCCGCCAGCGCCGCCGCAATGCGATCGCGGATCAGGTAGGTCCAGAGCCAGGCCGCGACCAGCAGCAGCGCGCCGATCACCACCGGCCAGCGCAACCCGAGTTGCACCGAGATGATGCCGGCGCCGAGCGCGCCGATCGCCGGACCGCCGCGGAAGATCAGGCCGTAAAGCCCCATCACGCGCCCGCGCATGTTGCGCGCGCTGGCGAGCTGAACCAGCGTCTGGCTGGCGATGCCGGCGGCCGACATGCAGAAGCCGTAGGCCACCACCGCCGGCACCGCGAGCCACAGCCGGTCGGTGGCGATGATCGCGACCGCCGCCAGCGCCATGCCGAGCGTGGTGGCGAGCGTCACCGTCAGCAGGTTCGACGAATTGGCGCGGTGGCCGAGCCAGAGCCCGGCCAAGATTGCGCCGGCGCCGACCGCCGACGCCAGGATCGAAAGCCCCGCGGCGCCGGCGTTGAACACATCGTCGGCGAATCCCGGCAGCAATTCGGTCAGCGGCCGTCCGCCGATGCCGATCGCAATCAGCAGCGAGCAGCAGCGAGCCGATCGCCGGATGGGTCGCGGTGTAGCGGATGCCGTCGCGGATATCGGCGAAGAAGCTGCCCGGCGCCGCCGCGCCTTCGTCCTCTCCCGGTGCGATGCGGATGCGCGTGAGCGCGATCAGATACGCCACATAGGTCAGCGGCATTCGCCACGAAGGCCGCGGCGACGCCCGACCAGACGATCGCGAAGCCCGCGAAGATCGGGCCGATGAAACGCGCCAGGTTGAAGCTCACCGAGTTGATCGCCACCGCCGCGCCGACGTCGGCGCGCGGCACCAGCGAGGGAACGAGCGCGAGCCGCGCCGGCTGATTGAACGCGACCACGATGCCGTGGATGGCCGTCAGCGCCACGATCAGGGCGACGTTGATGTGGCCGCTGGCGGTTGCCGCCCACAGCACCAGCGCCTGCACCAGCAGGAGCGACTGGCTGATCTTGACGACGCGCAGCCGGTCCCAGCGGTCGGCGGCGGCGCCGGCGAATCGGCGCGATCAGCACCACCGGGAAGAAGTCGGCGAACGCCACGACGCCGAGCCAGAACCCGAACTCGGTCAATTGCCAGGTCAGCCAGCCGACCGCGATCCGCTCCATCCACATGCCGATCAGCGACACGGTGTTGCCGAGCGTGAAGATGCCGAAGTTGGCGTTCCGCAGCAGGAGCGCGATCAGGGGCGTGCGCTAGGGAGATTCGGCGATCGGCATTCGACGCGCGTGAGAGTCTTACTTCTTGAAGTTCTGCCCCATGTGCTCGCGGAAGAACTTCGCGCAGCTCGCCGATGTCCTTGTCGCCCCAGCCCTGCGCCACCGCGGCGGAGAGCGCCGCCAGCATGCCGGACGACAGCGGCATGCCGGTGCCGTTCAGCGCGCCGGTCGCGACCATCGACATGATGTCCTTGCGCAGGTCTTGAGGTCGAGCGTGATGTCGGCGGGCTCGCCCTTGAGCGCGCCTTTCTTGCCGGCGAGCCAGCCGTTGGCGGTCGGCGCCTCGCCCAGCACGTCGAGCATCTGCTCGAGCGTCAGCCCCTCGCGCGCGCCGAGCGCGAGCGATTCCGCGGTGGCCTGGATGAAGGCGGCGAGCCCGAGATTGACCGCGAGCTTCATGGCGTAGCCCGCGCCGTTCGGTCCCATGTGCGCGATCTTGTGGGCGAGCTTTTCCAGAACCGGGCGGGCGCGCTCGAGGTCCTCGGCCTTGCCGCCGACCATGGCGAACAGCTTGCCGCTCGCGCACGTGCGGGATGGTGCCGAACACCGGCGAGTCGATCAGCCGCGCGCCGGCGGCCTCGACGACCGGCGCAAGCTCGCGCCCGGTCATCGGCTGCAGCGTGCTCATCTCGATGAACAGCTTGCCCTTGACGTCGCCGGACAGGAATCCGTCCTTGCCGCGGAAGATGCGCGCGCACGCCGTTGTCCTCGGTGATGATCGAGATCACGGCATCGCCGAACGCCGCGACCGCGCGCGGGCTGTCGGCGAGCCGCACCTGGTGCTCGGCCGCGGACTTCATCGCGCGCTGCGTCGCGGTCCCAGCCATGACCTCGTAGCCGTTCTCGGTGAGCCGCGCGTAGATGGCGCGGCCCATGCGGCCCAGTCCGACCAGCCCGACCTTCATGATCGCCGCCTCAGCTCCGGCCCGACGGTCTTTTGCGCCGCGGTGAAGTGGCCGTAGCTCTGCACCGGCGCCATCATCAGGAAGCGGTAGCCTTCCTTGACGATGCGCTCGACGTTGCCGGTCTCGACGTGCGGATGGCCGACCACGACGTTGTGCTTCTTGCAGGTGTCGACGACGCGCTTCATCCACTTCAGCAGTTCCGGATGCTCGTACTGGCGCGGATGCCGAGCTCCTGGCCGAGATCGCCTTCGCCGATCAGGATCGCGCCGATGCCCGGCACCTTCGTCAGCATGGCGTCGAGGTTCTCGACGCCGCGGGTGTCCTCGATCTGCAGGATGCAGAAAATCTCGCCCTGCGGATTGAGCGGCCACACGTCGGCCTTCTGGTAGTACTCCTGCTGGCCGAGGCCCCAGTAGCGCGCGGCGGCGGTCGGGCCGTCGCCGCGGATGCCGGCCGGCTCGTAGTGCTTCGCGTTCTTCAGGCGCGGATAGCGGCAGGCGCCGACCGCGTTGGCGGCTTCCTCCACCGTCGAGATGTGCGGGAACACGATGCCGTAGCAGCCGATGTCGAGCGCCTGCTTGGCCTGCCACTGCGCCATCTCGACGCCGTTGACCGGGATGCGGACCATCGGCGTCACCGGCGGCACCAGGCCGGCCTTGGCGATCTGCGCGCGGTTGAGCATGTATTGCAGGCAGTCGCGCAGCCGGCCGCTGTCCCACGGATTGTGCTCCATCTCGAACACGCAGCCGTCGTACTTCGACGCGCTCATGGCGATCGCCGAGTTGACGTGGGCGGGCGCAAAGCAGGTCAGCGCATGCTGGCCCGCTTCGAGGGCGCGGATGACGTTGTTCAGACGCGGCAGATCGGCCATTTCCTTGGAGTCTCCCTGAAAATTCGGCGGCATCCTAACAGATCGCCAACTGGGTTTGACAATGCCGCGCCGCGGGCCGTAGCATCCGGCCACGCCAATCCCTCAATCAGCGCGGATATTCCATGATCATCGACTGTCACGGCCACTACACGACCGAGCCGAAGGACCTGCACCGCTTCCGCAAGGAGCAGACCGCGGCGGCCAACGCCAAGGACAAGGCGAGATGCCGCCGCGCGCCGGGCTGAAGATGTCCGACGACGAGATCAGGGAAAGCATCGAGGAGAACCAGCTCAAGCTGCAGCGCGAGCGCGGCACCGACCTGACGATCTTCTCGCCGCGCGCCTCCGGCATGGGCCACCACGTCGGCGACGAGGCGGTCAGCGACGGAATGGTCGCGAGATCTGCAACGACCTGATCGCACCGCGTCGTCTCGCTCTATCCGAAGAACTTCATCGGCGTCTGCCAGCTTGCCGCAGTCGCCCGGCGTGCCGCCGAAGAACTCCGTCGCCGAGCTCGAGCGCTGCGTGAAGATGGGCTTCGTCGGCTGCAACCTGAATCCCGATCCGTCCGGCGGCTATTTCAACGCGCCGCCGATGACCGACAAGTGGTGGTATCCGTTCTACGAGAAGATGATCGAGCTCGACGTGCCGGCGATGATCCACGTCTCCGGCTGCTGCAATCCGGCGCAGCACACCACCGGCTCGTACTATCTCAACGCCGACACCATGGTGTTCATGCAGGTCCTGCTGTCGGACCTGTTCAAGGACTTCCCGAAGCTGAAGTTCATCATCCCGCACGGCGGCGGCGCGGTGCCGTTCCACTGGGGCCGCTTCCGCGGCATCGCGCTCAACAACGGCAAGCCGGAGCTTGCCGAGATCATGGGCAACAACATCTTCTTCGACACCTGCGTCTATCACCAGCCGGGCATCGACCTGCTCACCAAGGTGGTGCCGGTCGACAACATCCTGTTCGCCTCGGAGATGGTCGGCGCGGTGAAGGGCAACGATCCGAAGACCGGCTTCGGCTTCGACGACACCAAGCGCTACGTCGAGGCGACGCCGCTGTCGGCCGCCGACAAGACGAAGATTTTCGAGGGCAATGCCTACAAGGTCTATCCGCGGCTGAAGGCGCAGATCGCCAAGCAGGCGGCATAAACGCCGCGTCCGTGACGGGTTCGTACGAAACAGACTGAACCCGTGTTCATCACGAGGGAGGCTTCCATGCGCCGGGTGAATGCAGTCGCGGCAACGCTGCGCATTTGGAATGCTCGCCGGACTTCGCTGTCCCGGCGCACGCGCAGGTCACCGCCTACGAAGGCGCGCGGCTGATCGTCGGCGACGGCAGCGTCGTCGAGAACGGGACGCTGGTGGTGGACGGCGCACGGATCGTGCGGCCGGCGCGAACGTCAGCGTGCCCGCCGGCGCGACGCGCGTCAATCTCGCCGGCAAGACCGTGATGCCGATGATCATCGACACGCACGTGCATCTGAGCCCGACGCGCGAACGGCTCATCCGCGACCTGAAGCGGCGCGCCTACTACGGCGTCAGCGCCGCGATGAGCATGGGCGCGGACAACTACGAACTGCTGCCGATGCGCGGCGAGAACATCCCCGGCGCGGCGCGCGTTCCTCAGCGCGGGCCGCGGCATCACCATGCCCGAGCCGGGCCGCATGACCACGCCGTACTGGATTCAGACCGAGGAGGAAGGCCGCAAGGCGGTGCAGGAGCTCGCCGACCGCAAGGTCGACATGGTCAAGATCTGGGTCGACGACTGGCGCGGCAAGTACAAGAAGCTGACGCCGGAAATCTACGGCGCCATCATCGACGAGGCGCACAAGCGCGGCCTGCGTGTCAGCGCGCACCTCTTCGAGCTGGAGGATGCCAAGGGTCTGATCCGCGCCAGCCTCGACGCCTTCGCCCACGGCGTCCGCGACAAGGACATCGACGACGAATTCGTGGCGATGTTCAAAGCAGCGCCCGAACCTGGTGCTGATCCCGAACCTGCCGGATCGCGGCGTGAAGATGGACCTGAGCTGGCTGCAAGGGCAGCATGCCCGACGAAGAGCTCGACAAGCTCGAAAAGGCCAACGTCGACAAGCCGCAGACGCAACGCGTTCTTCAGCATCCAGGCGCGCAACCTGGCGAAGCTGGCCAAGGAGGGCGTGCGCATCACCATGGGCACCGACGGCAACCGGCCGTGGGGCCCGCATGACGAGATGGAGGACATGGTGGCTGCCGGCATGACGCCGGCGCAGGTCATCGTGGCGGCGACCCGCAACGGCGCCGAGTTCCTCAAGCTCGCCGACCAGGGCACGCTGGCGGCCGGCAAGAGCGCCGACTTCATCGTGCTCGACGCCAATCCGCTGGACGACATCACCAACACGCGCAAGATCTCGTCGGTGGTGCTGCGCGGCGCGGCGGTGGATCGCTCCAAGCCGGTGCAGTGATCGCGGGCGCTCCGCAGACAGGACCGTGAAATCGCGATAACCTCCGGCACCTTGGAATCGCCAGGAACTAACGCGATGAAATTCGGACTGTTCGGCAGCGCGCAGGCCAAACGCGGCGGCCCCGACCTCGACAGCGGTCAGGGCTTTCGGGAATACATCGAATACAACGTCGAAGCCGAGGCGCTCGGCTACGACAGCATCTTCGTGGTCGAGCACCATTTCACCGGCTTCGGCCAGGTGTCGGCGAGCCTCAACCTGCTGACCTGGGTCGCGGCGCGCACCAAGACGCTGCGGCTCGGCACCGCCGTGATCGTGCTGCCCTGGCACAATCCGGTGCTGCTGGCCGAGCAGGCCGCGACCATCGATCTGCTGTCCGGCGGCCGGCTCGAGTTCGGCGTCGGCAAGGGCTACCGCCACAACGAGTTCGCGAGCTTCTGCATTCCGCAGGAGGAGGCCGACGAGCGCTTCGAGGAGGGCCTCGCGCTGATCCTGAAGTCGTGGACCTCCGAGCGAGCGCTTCTCGCACCACGGCAAGTACTGGCACTTCGAGGACATCATCGTCGAGCCGCCGACCGCGCAGAAGCCGCATCCGCCGATCTGGATGGCGGCGGGCAGCCCGGATTCGATCCGCAAGGTGGCGCGGCGCGGCTACAAGCTGCTGCTCGACCAGCTCGCCTCGACGGCGGTGGCGATCGAGCGCTTCAACATCTACAAGGCCGAGGTCGAGAGCCTGCGGCCGGCGGTTCGATCCGATGGATGTCGGCGTGTCAGCCGCGCCTTCTTCGTCGCGCGAACGCCGAGGAAAAGGCCAAGGCGATCGAGGCGCGGCTCGCCAACCAGCAGCGGCTGGCCAAGGCTGGCCGCATGCGCCGGGCGGGCAGCAGCAAGTCCAGCCTGCTGTCGTTCGACCAGACGCCCTGGACGCCGCCGGCGACAGCGCGATGTTCGGCACGCCGGACGAGATCGCGGCGAAGCTCGAAGCGCTGCGCGCCGGCGGCATCGAGCACCTGCTGCTCAACGGCCCGACCGGCTCGCGCGAGAATCTTCGCGCGCTTCGCGCGCGACGTCATGCCGGCGTTCGCCGGCTCGCAGCGAGCGCGCCGCGCCGCGCGCTCGTGAAGCGCTAGTGCATAAGCCGGTCGCTGGACTGGCCGGCGGCATCCCGCCGCTGATCAAGCGCAACACTGTGCTGTTTGCGCTGTCGCAATCGTTCATCGGCGCGGGCACGCAGCTCGCCTACGGCATCGGCCCGCTGATGGTGATCGCGGTGACCGGCTCGGCGAGCCTCGCCGGCCTCACGGTCGGGCTGTTCGGCGTCAGCCGCTTCCTGGTGTCCTATCCGATCGGCAAGATCACCGACACGTTCGGCCGCAAGCCCGGCATCCTGTTCGGGCAGGGGCTCACGCATGGTCGGCAGCGTTCGCCACCGGCTTTGCCATGCTGGCGCAGCAGCGCGGTCGGGCTCGTCGCTCGGCATGGTGCTCTTCACCATGGGCGTCAGCGCCGCGCAGCAGCTTCGCGTCGCCGCGGCCGACATGTATCCGCCGCGGATGCGCGGCCTGGCGCTCGGCTTCGTCGCGACCGGCTCGCTGGTCGGCATCGCGCTGAGCCCGCTGGTGATGGGCTCGCCGAGATCGTGGCGCAGCGCACCGGCCACGCCGCGATCGGCCTGCCGTGGCTGATGCTGCCGGTGCTGATCGCTCGGCGGCATGGTGCTGGTGAGGTTCGTGCGTCCCGATCCGAAGGAGATCGGGCATGAACCTCGAGCGCTACTATCCCGGCTACGTGCCGCCGCCGAAACCGGCCGGCGGGCAGGGCGCCGAGTTCAGCGCGTGGGAGCTGCTGCAAGTTCGCGCCGACGCGGCTGGCGATCGTCTCCAACGCCGCCGGGCAGGGCAACATGGCGATCGTCATGGTGCTGACCTCGCTGGTGCTCGCGCATCACGGCCATTCGCTCACCGCGATCGCGTTCTCCCACATGTTCCACGCCGCCGGCATGTTCGCCTTCACCATCCCGCTCGGCTGGGCGGCGGACCGCTATCGGCCGCGAGTGGGTGATGTATCCGGGCGTCGCGCATCACGCTGATCGGCGCGCTGTTCGTCGCCTTCGCCGAGGGCTTCGTCGCGGTCACGCTCGGCACGTTCCTGGTCGGGCTCGGCTGGTCGGCGGCCAATGTCGCCTCGACCGCGCTGATCGCCGATCACGTCGACACCGCGCACCGCGGCCGCGCCATCGGCGTGAGCGAAACCGGCGCCGGCGCGATGACGCTGCTCGCGGCGGTGGTCACCGGGCCGCTGATCGAATGCGCCAGCCTGCCGGCGGCGGGACTTGCGGCGGCGCTGGTCGCGATCGTGCCGCTGGCGATGCTGGCGCTGGACAAGGCGGCGCACTGGCGCGGATAGCCTGGTTGGCTATGCTTCGCTCCAATAACGGGGAGGAAATGATGACCGCGACGCGAACGCTCGCCGCAATTGTTGTGCTGTGCCTTGCGGCGTTCGCCACGGAACGCGCCGCCGCGCAGACCTACCCCGACAAGCCGATCAGGATCATCGTGCCGGCGGCGTCCGGCGGGCCGACCGACCTCCCGGCGCGGCTCGCCTCGCAAATCCTGCAGCCGAAGTTCGGCCAGCCGGTGGTGATCGAGAACCGGCCCGGCGCCGGCGGCGCGATCGGCGCGCGCGCCGTGATCGCGTCGCCCGCCGGACGGCTACACGCTGCTCGCCGGCAACACCAGCGTGCTCGCGGTCTATCCCGCCGTGTCGCGCCAGCGCCGGCTACGATCCGGTCGCACAACTTCGCGCCGGTCGCCAAGGTGTCGGAGAGCTATCAGATCCTGGTGGTGAGCGCGTCGTCGCCGTGGAAGACCGTCAAGGAACTGGTCGACGATTCCAAGGCCAATCCCGGCAAGATCAACGTGGCGCACACCGGCGCCGGCGGGCTGCCGCACCTGACCGGCGAGCTGTTCGCGGTGCGCTCCGGCGCCGAAGCTCGACCGGCGTGCCCTATCGCAGCGGCGGCGAGGCGGTCACCGCCGTGCTCAGCGGCGCCGTGCAGATGACCTTCGAGAGCATCACCATCCTGCTGCCGCTGATCCGCGAGGGGAAGGTGCGCGCGCTCGGCGATCACCAGTCGAGCCAGCGCACGCCGCTGGCGCCCGACCTGCCGACCATGGTCGGAGGCCGGCGTGCCGAACTACGAGGTGACGACCTTCAACGGCATCGTCGCGCCGGCCGGCACGCCGGCGAACATCGTCGACCATGCTCAACGCGGCGATGAACGAAGGGCTGAACACGCCGGAGATGAAGGCGACGATCGCCAGGCTCGGCGCGGTGTCGCCGCTCGGCTCGCCGGCCGATTTCGCGAAGTTCATCGCCGCCCAGCACAACAAATGGAAGGATGTCGCCAAGTCGGCGAACATCAAGGTGGAGTGAAGTTGCGCGGCCTCGGCGCGAGCTCCGTGCCCCAGAGGTTATTGCATCACGATGACGCGGCGCGCCGACCCTGACGCGCTGGTACAAGTCGATGATGTCGTGGTTGTGCATGCGGATGCAGCCGTAGGACGACCGGCTGCCCGATCGAGTTCGGTGCGTTGGTGCCGTGGATCGCGTATTCGCCGCCGCTCAGCGTCAACGCCGCCGCGCCCATCGGATTTTTTGGCGCGCCGCCCGGAACGATCTTGGGCATGTTCGACTTGTCGCGGCGCATGTCAGGGGGCGGCTATCCACGGCGGGTTGATGTATTTCCCGTCGACCGTCGCGACACCGGTCCAAGTCTTGCCGGGCCGGCCGACGGCAACGGGATAGGTCAGGCTCTGTGCCGTCGCCGAGCACGTAGTAAAGTCGACGCTCCGAAGTTTTGACGACGATCGTGCCCGGCTCATAGCTGGAAAACGCGCTATGCGGGCGCGAACGCCGCCGCGCGCAAGGGCGAATGTTGCGGCGGCCATCATGACAAGCAATGCAACGGCTTTTGCGCATCGGAGCAATCCCCGCCGGTTGGGCAATTAGCGCGCAGCGGCTTTGAAAGTTTCCTGAACGATGAGTTCGAAGCCCCGTGGGCCTCGGCTGAACCGGCAGGTTTTCAGGTTGACGAAACGCCGCCGAACCCACTGGAATCGGCGCCGGTACGGCCGGTGCTTATCTTGCGCGCGGACCCATGCTATTAAGTCCTTGTTCACCATGATGAGAGCAGCCATGAGCGTCCAAGCACTCGGATACGTCGGGGTTCGCGCCAAGAGCCTGGAGGACTGGGCCACCTACGGCGTGAACTTCCTCGGCCTGCAGAAGGTCGACAAGAGCCGCAACGCCATGGCGTTCCGCATGGACGACCGCAAGCAGCGCCTGGTGGTGGACGCCGACGGCGGGCAGGGCATCGGCTTCTTCGGCTGGGAGGTGGCGGACGCCGCCGCGCTCGACGCGCTCGCCGCGCGGCTCGAAAAGATCGGCACCAAGGTGGCGCGCGGCTCGCGCGCGCTGGCCGACGAGCGCCACGTCAAGGACCTGATCGTCGTCAACGATCCCGTGCGGCAACCGGCTGGAATTCTTCCACGGCGCCGCGGTCACGACCGATCCGTTCAAGCCCGGCCGCAACATCTCCGGCTTCCGCACCGGCACGCTCGGCATGGGGCACGTCGTGATGCACGTCGAGCGCCTCGCCGACGTGATGAAATTTTATCAGGAGGTGCTGGAGTTCAAGCTCAGCGACTACTGGCTGCGCCCGTTCCCCGGCTACTTCTTCCACGTCAATCCGCGCCACCATTCGATCGCGCTGGTCGAGTCCGGCAAGAACATGGTCCATCACATGATGCTGGAGCTGTTCAGCCTCGACGACGTCGGCCAGGGCTACGATCTCGCGCTCAAGGACGAGGAGCGCATCGCGGTGTCGCTCGGCCGCCATTCCGGCGACTACGTCACCTCGTTCTACACCTGGAACCCGTCGGGCTTCATGGTCGAGTACGGCTGGGGCGGCCAGGCGATCGACGACAGCACCTGGAAGCCGTTCGAGCGCAAGCACGGCCCGAGCCTGTGGGGCCACGACCGCAAGTGGATGTCGCCGGAGAAGCGCGAGGAGTCGCGCGAGCTCTGCATCGAGTCCGCCGAGAGCGGGCCTGCGCCAGCCGGTGCAGGTGCTCGAAGGCAACTACAACGTCATGCAGGGCGTCTGTCCCTGGTGGGACCAGATGAAGTCGCAGAAGGCGGGTTGAATTTCTCGTGCACTGGCGGTGCCTCTCCCTCTCCCCGCTTGCGGGGAGAGGGTCGGGGTGAGGGGGAGTCGCCAATAGCGCGTCTGTTGAGAGTCCCCCTCACCCGACCGCCCTTCGGCGGTCGACCTCTCCCCGCAAGCGGGGAGAGGTGAACCCGTCGCATAGTGAGAGGACTTTCCAATGAAAGCCGGTGTTGCGTCTCCGAACGGCGTCGTCATTGCTGACGTCGAACAGCCCAAGCCGAAACCGACCGACATCCTGGTGAAGATCAAGGCGATCGCGCTCAACCGCGCCGATCTCGGCTCGGCGAAGGGCGACACCAGCCACGGCGCCGCGGCGGGCAAGCCGGTCGGCAGCGAATTCTCCGGCGAGGTGGTCGAGGTCGGCGCCGAGGCCAAGGGCTTCAAGGTCGGCGACCGCGTGATGTGCCACTCGCCCGGCAGCCACGCCGAATACGCGGTGAGCGACTACGGCCGCGCCATGAAAATCCCGCGACGGCATGAGCTTCGAGACCGCGGCGACGCTGCCGATCGGCCTCAACACGCTGCACAACGCGCTGATCACCGCCGGCCGCATGAAGAAGGGCGAGGCGGTGATGGTGCAGGGCGCATCGTCCGGCGTCGGCATCATCGGCTTGCAGATGGCGAAGCTGCTGGGCGCCGGCTTCGTGGTCGGCACCTCGACCAACGACAAGCGCCGCGCCCAGCTCAAGGAGTTCGGCGCCGATCTCGCGGTCAACACCAAGGACGCCGACTGGCCGGAGCAGGTGGTGAAGGCGACCGGCGGCAAGGGCGTCAACCTCACGGTCGACATGCTGTCCGGCCCGGTGGTGAGCCAGACCATGCAGGCGACCGCGCTGCTCGGCCGCATCGTCAACATCGGCCGGCTCGCCGGCATGAAGGCCGAGTTCGATTTCGACATGCATGCGCGAAAGCGCATCGACTACATCGGCGTCACCTTCCGCACCCGCACGGTCGAGGAGGTGCGCGACATCCTGGTGAAGATGCGCGCCGACCTGTGGGACGCGGTCGCCGCCGGCAAGTTCAAGGTGCCGGTCGACAAGACCTATCCGCTCGCCGAGGCCAAGGCCGGCCACGAGCACATGCGCGCCAACGCGCACTTCGGGAAGATTTTGCTGATCCCGTAGAGTCGTGGACCCAGCACAAGACAATTTGACGCGCCGGCGCAATTCCGCGGAACCCTTCAGGCGTGATCGAGTTGTTTCGCTGGCCCTCGTTGGGCTCGGGGCCGCGGGAGGGGATCATTATACTGCATAGCGTTTGACATACCGTATATCCTGGCACCGCGAATTCATCGCGTTATGGCCGGGAACGCAGCGCATTCGCGTATTGCGGCGCTGGGCGACTATGCTGTCTTGGCTTTGACAGAAAGCGCATTCCGATGAGCGCGACCTTGGACGTGAGACCGAGACTTCGAAATCCCGCCGGCCCATGCCCTAGAGCCGCTCATCGCCGACAGCATCGGCCTGCTGGCGGCGCTGCCGGCCGCAATCTACACGACCGATGCGGAAGGCCGGATCACCTACTTCAACGAAGCCGCCGCAGAGATGTGGGGCTGCCGGCCGGAGCTCGGAAAAGCCGAATGGTGCGGCTCGTGGAAGCTTTTTTGGCCGGACGGAACACCGCTGCCGCATGACGAATGCCCCATGGCGATGGCGCTCAAGCAGAAGCGCCCCATCCGCGGCATGGAGGCGATCGCCGAACGTCCTGATGGGACGCGAATTTCCTTCATTCCCTATCCGACCCCGCTGTTCGACGCCGCCGGCGTCCTGATCGGCGCGCGTGAACATGCTGGTCGATGTGTCCGGTCACCGCCGCGCCGAGCGGGTGGCGCAGCAGCTTGCCGCGATCGTGACCCAGTCCGATGACGCGATCATCAGCAAGGATATCAACGGCATCATCGTGAGCTGGAATCGCGGCGCCGAGCGGTTGTTCGGCTACTCGGCCGGGGAAATCATCGGCAGGCCGGTCATGGTCTTGATCCCGGAGGATCACCAGGACGAAGAACCCAAAATCCTCGAACGCATCCGCCGCGGCGAGCGCATCGATCACTACGAGACAGTCCGTCGCCGCAAGGACGGCAGCTTGGTCGACATTTCGCTCACCGTGTCTCCGATAAAGGATTTTGACGGCAAGGTCGTCGGCGCGTCGAAGATCGCCCGCGACATCACCGACCGAAAGCGCGCGCAGGAGCAGCAGACGCTTCTGCTCCGAGAGATGAGCCATCGCGTCAAGAACCTGTTCGCCGTCAGCGGCAGCCTTGTCACGTTGAGCGCGCGTTCCGCCCGCACCCCGGCTGAAATGGCGGTGGCGGTCCGTGACCGGCTCGCCGCGCTGACCCGCGCCCACGAGCTGACCCGGCCGGGCTTGATCGGCGACAAGGTCGAAGCCGGTCAGGCCACGACGCTGCACACGCTTATTCATACGATCTTCGCGCCATACCGGGTCGGAGAGCCTGGCAATCGCAAAGGCGTTGTCGTGAGCGGCACCGACGTGCCGATCGGCGGCAGCGCCGTCACCAATCTCGCCTTGTTGCTGCACGAGCTTGCGACCAACGCGGCGAAATATGGGGCGCTGTCGAACGAGACCGGCGACTGTTCAGATCGATTGCTCGATGGACAACGGCGCGCTTTCGCTGATCTGGACGGAGCGCGGCGGCCCGGCGATCGATGGGCAGCCGGACAGCGAGGGCTTCGGCGGCGTGCTGTCGCGCCGTATCGTCTCGACCCACTTTGGCGGCGAGATGTCCAGGGAATGGAAGCGCGACGGATTGGTGGTGCGTCTGTCCGTGCCCGCCGACCGGCTCGACAGCTAGCCTGAGATCCGCTGGCCCGCGCGAAGCGCAAAATCTCGTGTCGTCATTCCGGGGCGCGCGTAAGCGAATCCGGAATCCATAACCACCGCTGCGGAATATGGATTCCGGCTCTCGCCGCTTTCGCGGCTCGGCCGGAATGACGACTGAGATTCGCGGACGAACTACTCCGCGATCTGCTCGCGCTTCTGGCGCACCGTCGGGCGCGATCATCACCACCAGGATCAGCACCGTCGCGATGATGAAGGCGAGGCTGATCGGCCGCGTGACGAACACCGAAGGATCGCCCTTCGACATCAGCATGGCGCGGCGCAGGTTCTCTTCCATCATCGGACCGAGCACGAAGCCGAGCAGCAGCGGCGCCGCGGAAAAGCCGAGCTTGAGCCAGAGGAAGCCGGCGATGCCGAACGCGGCGGTGAGATAGATCTCGAACGACGAGTTGTTCACGCTGTAGATGCCGATCGCGGAGAACGCCATGATCGCGGGGAACAGCAGCCGGTAGGGCACCTTCAGCAGCTTCACCCACAGACCGATCAGCGGCAGGTTGAGGATCACCAGCATCGCGTTGCCGATCCACATCGAGGCGATCAGGCCCCAGAACAGTTCGGGCCGCTGCGTCATCACCTGCGGGCCGGGCTGGATGCCCTGGATGGTGAGCGCGCCGAGCATCAGCGCCATCACGCCCGACGCCGGCAGGCCGAGCGTGAGCATCGGGATGAACTTGGTCTGCGCGTCGGCGTTGTTGGCGGCCTCGGGGCCGGCGACGCCTTCGATCGCGCCCTTGCCGAAGCGCGAGGGATCCTTGGCGAGCTTCTTCTCCAGCATGTAGGACGAGAACGACGCGATCGCCGGTCCGGTGCCGGGCAGCACGCCGAAGAACGAGCCGAGGATCGTGCCGCGCACGATCGGCCCGGCCGACGCCTTGAGGTCCGCCCTGGTGGGCATCAGGTTGCTCACCTTCGAGGTGAAGACCTCGCGGCGCTCCGGGCTGCCGAGGTTGGTGACGATCTCGCCGACCGCGAACACGCCGACCGCGATGACGATGAAGCCGATGCCGTCCGACAGTTCGAAAATGTCGAACGTGTAGCGGTGCAGGCCGGTGTTGACGTCGCTGCCGACGATGCCGAGCAGCAGTCCCATCACCACCATGGCGAGCGACTTCATCATGTCGCCCTGCGCCAGCACCGCGGCGGCGACCAGGCCCATCAGCATCAGCGAGAAATATTCCGGCGCGCCGAACTTCAGCGCGACCTCGGCGAGCGGCGGTCCGGCGAGCGCGATCAGCAGCGTGCCGACCGTGCCGGCGAAGAACGAGCCGATCGCGGCGATGGCGAGCGCCGGCCCGGCGCGGCCCTGCCGCGCCATCTGGTAGCCGTCGATGCAGGTCACCACCGCCGACGTTTCGCCCGGCAGGTTGACCAGGATCGCGGTGGTCGAGCCGCCGTACTGCGCGCCGTAGTAGATGCCGGCCAGCATGATCAGCGCGCCGACCGGCGCGACGTTGAAGGTCAGCGGCAGCAGCATCGCGATGGTGGCGAGCGGCCCGATGCCGGGCAGCACGCCGATCAGCGTGCCGACCAGCACGCCGATGAAGCAATAGGCGAGGTTCTGCAGCGAGAACGCGACGCCGAAGCCGAACATCAGATTCTGGAAAAGGTCCATGGCGCTTCAGAAGTCGGCGAACAGCGGATAGGGCAGGCCGAGGCCCCAGATGAACACGGCGACGCAGCCGATGGTCAGGCCGATGGTCAGCAGCACGACTTCGACCAGCTTGAATTCGTCTGAGGCGAGCGCCGAGCCGAAGATCAGCACGACCAGCGCCGGCACGAAGCCGGCGTAGTTCATCAGGATGCCGAACAGCACCAGCGACAGCGGAATGACGACCAGCGCGCGCAGCGACCAGCCCGTCTCGATCTTCTCGGTGCTGCGGAACGCCTTGGCGACGAACCACAAGCCGAACAGCGCGAGGATGCTGCTGAGCACGGTCGGGAAATATCCGGGTCCCATCCGCAGCGAGGTGCCGAACGGATAGTTGCGCGCGATCACCAGCGCGGTCGCGCCGACCGCGATCAGCATGACGCCGGCCCAAAAATCCTGATTGTCGCGAAGCCCGACCTTCATCGACGTTCCCCCGCTGCCGCGCCGGAGTCCCGCTCCGGCGCGCCGCCAATCGTTTGTTGTCCGTGGGTCTGCGTTACTCAGCCTTGATGCCGCCTTCCTTGACGACGCGCTCCCACTTGTTCATTTCGCTCACCATGAACTTGCCGAACTCCTCCGAAGACATCCGCACCACTGACGCGCCTTCGCTGGAGAACTGCTTCGTCACCGCCTCCGAATTCTGTGCGGCGGAAAGCGCGTCGTGCAGCCGCTTGACGATCGCCGGCGGCGTGCCGGCCGGCGCGATGATGCCCCACCAGTTCTCGGCCTGATAGCCCGGCAGGCCTTCCGAGATGGTCGGAATGTCGGGCAGCACGGCGCTGCGCTTCGACGCCGCCGGTGCCGAGCGCCAGCAGCTTGCCGGACTTGATGTGCGGCGTGGTCTGCACCAGCGACGAGAACATGATCTTGGTGTGGCCGCCGAGCACGTCGGTCATCGCCGGTCCGCCGCCCTTGAACGGCACGTGCAGGATGTCGACCTTGGCGGTGAGCTTGAACAGCTCGCTGCCGAGATGCTGGAAGCTGCCGATGCCGGCCGAGGCGTATTGCAGGTCGCCGGGCTTGCTCTTGGCGAGCGCGATCAGCTCCTGCGTGGTCTTCACCGGCAGGCTGGGATGGACCACCAGCACGTTCGGGCCGGTGCCCATGATGCCGATCGGCGTGACCGCCTTGATCGGGTCGTAGGGCAACTTGTAGAGCCACGGATTGACCGCGTGCGCGAGCGAGATGACGCCGAGCGTGTAGCCGTCGGGCGGCGCCTTGGTCACGATCTCGGTGCCGACCACGCCGCCGGCGCCGGCGCGGTTGTCGACGACGACCTGCTTGCCGAGCTGCTCGCTGAGCTGCGTGCCGATCATGCGTCCGACCACGTCGTTGCTGCCGCCCGGCGGGAACGGAATGATCAGGCGCACCGGCCGGTTCGGATAGTCGGACTGGGCCGCGACCGAGGTGGTCAGCGCGACCAGCAGGCCGGCGGCCTGGATCATGATCGAACGCATCTTGGACATCGAGCTTTCCTCCAATTCCAATTCTTATCGCACCGACAGTTCCAGCGTCGTCATCGTGTCGATGTCGTCGCCGAACCAGGCCTTGATGCCGTCCTCACGCTTGGCGAGATAATGCGGCCGCCCGTCCTTCAGGACCATCGGTATATCATGGCCGGGGATCACAATATTGCCAGGGCGGGCGCGCCAAAGGGTCCAAATTGCCGCAACTGTGGCCGAACTGACCGCAGGGTCGTAGGTCATGTCGGTCCGGCCGCACAGGAACTCGGCGCGGTTCTTGACCGCGTCGCCGGTGTAGATGACGTCGTAGTCCTTGCCCTTGATCAGGTAGCAGAGGTGGCCGGGCGTGTGGCCGGGCATGACGTGGGCCGTGATGCCGGGCATCACCTCGTCGCCGTCGGCGGCGGCCTGCAGGGTCTTCCAGCCTTGCAGTTCGCGGACGTGAAGCTCGGGAACCGGCGTGCGGCCCCAAGGCTCCTTCGCCGCCCAGGCCAGTTCCTCCCGGCCGATCACGATCCGCGCGTGCTGGAACGTCGTCCAGTTGAGGATGTGGTCGTAGTGCGCGTGCGACAGCAGCAGGTCGGTCAGATCCTCCGGTCGAAGACCGCGTTCTTTCAGCTTCTCGATCAGGAAGCGGCGAACGCCCATGCCGCCGGTGTCGATCATGGCGACGCGGCCGTGGCCGCGCAGCAGCACGATGGTGCTCCAGCCGAGCCCGCCGTGGCACACCGTCTTGCCCGGATAGCCGATCACCATCACGTCGATGTCGTAGCCATTCACCTGGCCGTCGATTTTCATTGTGTCGTTCCTCAGGAGATCGGCCGGTCGGAAACCGTCAGCGGCTGCACGCCGGCCTTCTTCGCTTCGTCCTGCAAGGCGGCGACTTCGCTTGCAGCGTAGGGGATGCCGCGCTTGCGGCGCTCTTCCTCGATGCGGTCCTCCGGCTCGCCGGGCAGCAGCACTTCGGCGTAGCCGTCGGCGCGCGGCGCCGCGCGCACGCGCTCGATCAGCGTGTCGATGCGGGCGCGGTAATCGTCCTCGCTGACGAACAGGTTGGGCCGCATCGCCAGGAAGAAATGGCCGACGTCCTGCGCGCGGTCGTACACCTTGTATTGATCGCCGACGTCGCCGCCGAAATTCGCGCCGGAGATCACGCCGCCGAAAATGTCCATGAACATGGAGAGGCCGGAGCCCTTGTGCTCGCCGATCGGCAGCACCACGCCGCCGGCGAGCGCCGCCTTCGGATCGGTGGTCGGCTTGCCCTGCGCGTCGAGCGCGTAGCCGAGCGGGATGGATTCGCCGCGGCGTTCGGCGCGGCGGATCTTGCCGCGCGCCGCGACCGCGGGCGACATGTCGAGGATGATCGGGCGGTGCTTGCCGGCCGGCGCGGCCATGCAGAACGGGTTGGTGCCGAGCAGCATCGACTTCGCTCCCCACGGCGGCATCGCGGGCGAGGCGTTGGAGAACACCATCGCCATCATGCCGGCCTCGACCGCGGGAAGCGCGTAGGACGCGGCCATGCCGAAATGCGTGCTGCGCTTCACCGAGACGACGCCGATGCCGTACTCGCGCGCCATGGCGATCGCTTCTTCCATCGCCCGCAATCCGATCACGAAGCCGAAGCCGTTCTCGCCGTCGAGCGTGGCGGCGACCGGCGTCACGCGTTTCGGTTCGAGCGCCGGGCGCGGATTGATCAACCCGTTGCGCAGGCGGTCGAGATAGATCGGCAGCCGGCACAGGCCGTGGGTGTCGACGCCGCGCAGGTCGGCATGGACGAGGCAATGCGCGACCGTCGCCGCATGCTCGTCCGGCACGCCGTTCGCCGACAGCACCGAGCGCGCGAACGCGTCCGCCGCCACGGCGCTGGCATAGACGCGGTCGGTGTTGGATTGAGTTTCGGCCATCAGAGCTTGATGTCCTTGACCTGCTTGGCGCCTTGTCGGCCGAAGCCGCGAGCAGAAAGCCGATATCGGTGCCGGTCGAGACGTAGCGCGCGCCGAGCTTGACGTATTCGGCGATCAGGTCGGCGCGGCTCGCAAGTCCGCCGACGCCGCAATGCTTGCCGTGCTTGCGGCACGCCTCGATGACGCGGTGAATACATCTCGCGGACCTTGGGATGGTCGTACTGGCCGGGCAGGCCGCAGTCGGCGAGATAGTCGTTCAGCCCGACCAGCACGATGTCGACGCCTTCGACGGCGACGATCTCGTCGGCGCGCTCCAGGGCCTCCGCGGACTCGAACTGCACGATCACCATGGTGGCGTCGTTGACTGCGGCCATGGCTTCCGCTGCCGGGAACGAGCGATACTGCAGATGCGGCATCGGCGCGGTGTTGGCGCGCTCGCCGTGCGGCGGAAACTTCGCCGCCTTGACCACTTCGCGCGCTTCTTCGGCCGAGCGCACGTCCGGCGCGATGATGCCGAGTGCGCCGGCGTCGAGCACGCGGCCGATGTATTCCGGCGTGTTGGCCGGCACCCGCACGGCCGGCATGACACCGTTCTCGAGCAGGCCATGCAAATCTGTCCGGTGGCGTCGATCGTCAGCGGCGAATGCTCCAGGTCGATGTAGAGCATGTCGAAGCCCGCGGTCTTGGCGATGCGGGCGATTTCGATGGTGCGGACCAGGCGCACGGTCATCGAGGCCACGACCTCGCCGCGCGCCAGCTTGTCCTTGACGTTGTTCCGCAGAATGTCTTTGGCGGCCATGCGAACACCTCACCCATGCAGCCAATCGCTTGGCCTGATCCCTCGCCGGAGGGTATGTTGTGCCATGCTCGCAAATCGGCGAGGGCGCGCAAACCCCGAAGCAGGGCCCGGAGTGTCATGAACTACGCAACCGACTTCAAGTCGCTCAAAGGCAAGGTTTCCGATGCGGAATGGCAGGCCCGCGTGGAACTCGCGGCGTGCTACCGGCTGGTCGACACCTACGAGATGACCGACCTGATCTACAACCACATCACCGCGCGCATTCCGGGCACCGAGCACCTGCTGATCAACCTCTACGGGCTGCTCTACAAGGAGATCACCGCGTCGAGCCTGGTGAAGATCGACGTCGAGGGCGAGATCATCGCCAAGCCCGACACCGACTACGGCATCAACAAGTCCGGCTACGTGATCCACGGCGCGATCCACAAGGCGCGGCCGGAGGTGAAATGCGTGCTGCACACCCACACCCGCGCCGGCATCGCGGTGTCGGCGATGAACTGCGGGCTGCTGCCGCTGTCGCAGACCTCGATCCGCTTCCACAACCACATCGGCTATCACGACTTCGAAGGGCCGGCGGTCGATCTCGACGAGCGCGAGCGCATCGTCGAGGACCTCGGCCCGCACAACGCGCTGATCATGCGCAACCACGGCCTGCTGACCTGCGGTCCGTCGGTGCCGGAGGCGTTCAACCTGATGTACCAGCTCGAGCAGTCCTGCCGCTCGCAGGTCGACGCCATGGCGGCGCGCGCCGAGCTGAACGTGCCGGGCGAGAACGTGCTGGCGCACACCGCGCATCTCTATCAGCCCGGCACGCGGCGGCCCTACGGCGTGCTGGAATGGCCGGCGATGATCCGCCGCCTCGACGCCGACCAGAAGAACTCGGGCTATCCGCCGTACTGGCACTGAGCGGCTTGCCTCCGCTAGTGCTGTCCGGATGAAACCCGCCGCGTTCGAGTATTCGCGTCCCGCCACACTCGACGAAGCCTGCGCCCTGCTCGCGGCCGACGACGGCGCGCGGCTGATCGCCGGCGGGCAGACGCTGGTGCCGCTGATGGCGATGCGGCTGGCGCGCCCGACGCGGCTGATCGACATCGCGCGCATTCCGGGGCTCGCGTATATCCGCGACGAGGGCGACGAGATCGTCGATCGGCGCGACGACCAAGCAATGCGCGGTCGAAGACGATCCGCTGATCCGCGCCAAGCTGCCGCTGCTCGCCAAGGTGATGCCGCACGTCGGCCACACGCCGACGCGGGCGAGCGGCACGATCGGCGGCTCGCTCGCCAACGCCGATCCGGCGGCGGAGATCGCGCTGGTTGCGGTGACGCTCGGCGCCACGATCGCCTGGCGCGAGGCGGCAAGGCCAGCGAAGCGCATGTGAGCGAGTTCATCGTCGGCCCGATGGTGACGTCGCTGCCGCAGGCCGCCTGCCTGACCGAGGCGCGATTCCCGGTCTGGAAGGAACAGAGGATCGGCGTCGGCTTCCACGAGGTGAACGCGCGCAGCAGCGACTTCGCATTCGTTTCGGCGGCGGCGCAGATTGCGCTCGACGCCGACGGCCGCTGCGCGCGGATCGCGCTCGGCATCGGCGCGGCGACCGCGTTCCCGATCCGGATCGATGCCGACGCGCTGGTCGGCAGCCGTGTCGAGGAGCAGCGCGTGCTCGAGGTGGTCGACGCCGCGCTCGCCAACGTCGAGACGATGGACGATCTGCACGCCAGCGCGGCCTATCGCAAGCGCGCGGCGCGCACGCTCGCGGTGCGTGCGGTCACCGATGCCTACAAGGATGCCCACAGAGCGGAACATGCGCGTCGAGCTTGAGATCAACAGGCAGAAGCACGCGGTCGAGGTCGAGCCGCGCATGACGCTGCTCGACTGCCTGCGCGAGCGGCTGCTGCTCAACGGCGCGCACGCCGGCTGCGAGCACGGCGTGTGCGGCGCCTGCACGGTGCTGATCGACGGCGCGCCGGTGCGCTCCTGCCTGATGTTCGCGGTGCAGGCCGACGGCTACGCCATCACCACCATCGAAGGCCTGGCGCCGGGCCCGGGCGAGCTGTCGCCGATGCAGGATGCGTTCTGCGAGACCCACGGCATGCAGTGCGGCTATTGCACGCCGGCGATGATCCTCGCCGCGCACGCGCTGCTCGCCGAAGAACGCCGCGCCGACCCGCGAGGAGATCGTCGAGGCGATCTCCGCCAACATCTGCCGCTGCACCGGCTACGCGCAGATCGTCGAGGCGATCGCGCTCGCCGCCGAGCGCATGCGCGGGCTCGAACCGGCCGCAGGAGCCGCGATGAGCGAGCCGGGCAAATTCCGCTTCATCTCGTCCGACCGCCGCGTGCGCGAGGACCGCCGCTTCGTCGTGGGGAAGGGCAATTTCGCCGCCGACATCGTGCCGGCCGGCGTCAAGCACGTCGCGCTGGTGACGTGCCCGTATCCGGCCGCGCGCATCGTCTCGATCGACAAGACCGCGGCGCTGGCGATGCCGGGCGTGCACTACGTGCTCGACGGCAAGGAGCTTGCGGCCGGGACCGCGGTGCTGTCGGCCGGCCTCGATACGCCGAACGTGCCGCGCCGTCCGCTCGCGGTGGACGTGGCGCGCTACGCCGGCGAATGGGTCGTGGCGGTGGTCGCCGACACGCCGCGCGCTCGCCGAGGACGCCGCCGAGGTGGTGCAGGTCGAATACGAGCAACTGCCGTTCGTGCTCGACGCCGAGCAGGCCTACGCCGGCGGCCCGCTGGTGCACGAGGCGCACGGCTCGAACGTGCTGCTCGACCGCACCTTCGTCTGGGGCGAGGTCGAGCAGGATTTCGCCGCCAGCCCGCACACGTTCAAGCACCGCGTCAAATGGGGCCGCAGCGCCACGGTGCCGATCGAGACCTTCGGCGTGACGGCAAGCTGGGAGCCGTGGCGCGAGATGCTCGACGTCTGGGCCTCGATCCAGATGCCGAAATTTCCCGATCAGCTCGCCTGGGCGCTGAAGCTGCCGGCGTCGGCGGTGCGCGTGCACTACGACGTCGACGTCGGCGGCAGCTACGGCGTCAAGCGCGGCATCAAGCACGCCGTGCTGGTCGGCTATCTGTCCAAGCGGCTCGGCTGTCCGGTGCGGCTGATCGAGGATCGGCTCGAGAACATGCGCGGCGGCGACATGCACGGGCCGGAGCGGCTGTTCGACGTCGAGGTCGCCTACGACGACGGCGGCATCATCCGCTCCATGAAGATGCGCGCGCTCGACAACGTCGGCGCCTACGCGGGGCGCTCGCCGTTCCAGCTCGGCAAGCCGGTCGGCGCCATCGTCGGGCCGTACAAGATCAAGAGCGTGCAGTACCAGGCCATCGCCGTCGCTCTCCAACAAGACGGTGCAGGAGGCGGTGCGCGCGTTCGGCCAGTCGCCGACCAACTACGCCATCGAGCGCACCATCGACGAGGTGGCGAACCAGCTCGGCCTCGACCGGCTGGAGCTGCGCCGCCGCAACATGATCCGGCACGAGGAGTTTCCCTATCTCATCCCGAGCGGCTCGACCTACGACAGCGGCAACTACGAAGCGGTGATCGCCAAGGTGCTGGCCAAGGCGCCGTACGACGAGCTGATCGCCGAGCGCGACCAGCTGCGCGGCGAGGGCAAGCTCGCCGGCATCGGCATCGCCGCGTGCCTGGAGCCGAGCGGCGGCAATTCGGCGTTCGAGCCGCTGCTCAATCCGAAGAACGAGACCACCACCTGGATGGATTCCTGCCGCATCAGCATCGATCTCACCGGCGGCATCACCGCGACGATGCACACCACGTCGGCGGGGCAGGGCCACGAGACGCTGGTCGGCACGGTGGTCGGCGAGGTGCTGGAGATCGATCCGGAGCGCGTGCGCGTCACGCGCGCGGACTCGCTCAATTCACTGCCGAGCAACTCGCCGGTCGGCAGCCGCATGGCGATCATGCTCGGCGGCGCGACGTTCCACGCCGCCAACAAGCTCAAGGACAAGCTGATCGCGATCGCGGCGCACGACATGGGCGTGCCGGCGGAGCGGCTCGCCTACAAGGACGGCAACGTGGTCGACACGTCGTCCGACAAGAAGCGCACCTGGGCCGAGCTCGTCTTCATCGCGCACCGCAACTATCACAAGCTGCCGCCCGGCATGGAGCCGGGCCTGTCGACCAGCCACATCATGCAGGTGCCGACCGGCGGCCAGATGCCGACCGCCGACGGCCGCGTGCAGATGTATCCCTGCTACGCGTTCGAATTCCATCTGGTGCTGATGACCATCGATCCCGATCTCGGCAAGCCGGAGATCAAGCGCTACATCGTCGGCCACGACTGCGGCACCGTGATCAATCCCAAGATCGTGCGCGGCATGACGATGGGCGGCATCGCCCACGGCATCGGCGCCGCGCTCTACGAGGAGTTCGCCTACAACGACGACGGCCTGCTGGTGGCGCAGAATTTCATGGACTACCTGCTGCCGTCCTCGCACGAAATCCCGCCGGTCGAGATCGTGCACCACGTCACGCCGTCGCCGCACACCGTGTTCGGCCAGAAGGGCTCCGGCGAGAGCGGCTATCTCGGCGCGCCGGCGGCGATCGCGAGCGCGATCAACGACGCGGTGAGGCCGCTCGGCATCGTGGTCAACAGCCTGCCCATCAAGATCGCCCGGCTGGGTGACATGATCGCCGCGGCCCGCTAGGCTTGCCCTATCGGTCGATCCGGGACGCCAAGAATTCCCGGACGATCCCCAGGGAGGCGTCCATGACCAAGCCCATTCGTCTGGCGAGCGCGCTCGCCATGTTTGCCGTTGCTCGCGCTGCCCGCGTCGGCGGCCGAATTCACCATGAAGTTCGGCACCGCGACCTTCAACGACACCCAGCACCAGTACATCAAGTTCTACAAGGAGGCGCTCGAGAAGGCGTCGAACGGCCGCATCGAGGTCGGCATCTATCCGCGCAGCGAGCTCGGGCCGATCCCGCGCATGATCGACGGCCTGCAGCTCGGCACCGTCGAGGCCTTCATCGCGCCGACCGACTTCTACGTCGGTGTCGATCCGCGCTTCGGCGTCTACAGCACGCCGATGCTGTTCAAGGACAAGGACCACGCCACCCGGACGGTGTTCGATCCGTCGTTCAACGAATTCGCGCTGACGATGGGCGAGGCGAAGGGCATCCCCGGCCTTGGCATCCTCGGCACCGGCTCGGCGAACTACGCGGCCAAGAACGCGATCCTGCGGCTGACCGACTTCAGCGGCAAGAAGCTGCGCGTCAACGCCACCGCGATGGAGCGCGAGAAGATGCGCCGGCTCGGCGCCACCGCCGTGCCGCTGCCGCTCAACGAGGTGATGCCCTCGCTGCAGCGCGGCGTGATCGACGGCACCATGAGCGGCACCGCGATCTTCGTCGCCTTCAAGATGAACGACGTCGCCAAGACCATGACCGTGACCAACGACACCATGCTGGTGTCGCTCGCGGTGGTCAGCAAGGTGTTCCTCGACAAGCTGCCGCCGGACCTGCGCAAGATCGTGCTCGACACCGGCCGCGAGACGCAGAAGCGCACCAGCGAGTGGGAGAAGGAGTTCAGCAAGGGCCTCGACAAGGCCTGGGTCGACCAGGGCGGCGTCATGCACACGCTGCCGCCGGACGACCTCAAGAAGATGGCCGAGCTGCTCAATTCCGTCGGCGACGACGTCTCCAAGGATCAGCCGGCCGTCAACGAGATGCTCAAGCGGGTGCGTGCCGTCGCGGCGAAGAACTGACCGCGCGGCATATTGGCGGAGGGCGGCGTCGGGCCGTCCTCCGTCCCATTTCCGGGAACTTGCCGACATGACTTTCGCCAGCGCGGCACAGCTGCTTCTCCGCGATATTCCGCGCCTGGCGATCGGGCTGATCCTGCTGCTCTGCATCGGCATCAACGCCGCCAACATCATCGGCCGCTACGTGTTCCTCGCGCCGCTGCCGTGGGCGGAGGAGGTGCTGAGCTTCCTGATCATCTGGGGCGTCTGCCTCGGCGCGTCGGCGGTGACCTACGACCGCCGGCATCTGGCGATGGACGTGTTCGTCAGCCTCTATCCGCAGTGGATGCGCCGCGTGCTTGAAGGGCTGATCCTGGCTGACCATCGTCGGCTTCTCCGGCTTCGCCGCGCTCCAGGCGTGGAAGATCGTGCAGATCATGGCGCGCAACGGCCAGGTCAGCATCACGGCGGAAATTCCGATGACGGTGCCGTATTTCGGCTTCGTCGTCGGCTTCGCCATGATCGTGCTGGCGGCCATCGCGACAACGATCGTCGGCGGCTTCAAGCCGGCCGAGCCGCCGCCGCCCGGCAGCAACGAGATCTAGGCGGCATCCATGCTCTGGCTGATGGGGTTCTTGCCGATCGCGCTGCTGATCCTCGGCTTCCCTTTCTTCATCGTGCTGCTTTCGACCGCCACGCTGGCGATCGTCTTCTTCACCAGCGTGCCGCCGACCGCGGTCCTGCAGACCATGTTCGGCTCGATCGGCAACTTCGCGCTGCTGGCGGTGCCGTTCTTCATCTTCGCCGGCGAACTGATGGCGCGCGGCGGCATGGCGCGGCGGCTGGTCGCCGTGGTGATGGCGCTGTTCGGCGGCTTCCGCGGCTCGACGCCGATCACCACCGTGGGCGCGGCGACGCTCTACGGCGCGATCTCCGGCTCGACCGCGGCGACCGTCGCGGCGCTCGGCCCGATGTTCTATCCGCAGCTTCGCAAGGCCGGCTACAGCGAGAAATTCTCGGTCGGCATCATCACCTGCACCGGTTTCATCGACAACATCATCCCGCCGTCGATCGCGATGATCCTGTTCTGCGCGGCGGCCGAGGAGTCGGTGATCAAGCTGTTCGCCGCCGGCATCATGCCGGGGCTGATGCTGGCCGGGCTGATGTCGGTCTATCTCTATTTCTACGCGCGCTTCGTCGGCATTCCCGACATGCAGCCGTTCCGCTGGGACGCATTCGTGACGGCCTTGAAGGAAGGTCTGCTGGCGATCGGTGCGCCGGTGCTCATCTTCGGCGGGCTCTACGGCGGCATTTTCTCGCCGACCGAGGCGGCCGGTGCCGCCTGCGTCTACATCGCCTTCGTCACCATGTTCATCTACCGCGAGATCGGCTGGCGCGATCTCTGGGACGTCTCGATCAACTCGATGTATCTCACCGCGCAGATTTTCCTGATCGTCGCGGTGGCCGGCGTGTTCTCCTGGCTCCTCATCACCAGCGGCGTGCCGCGCGCCGCCGTCGCCTTCATCGAGCACATCCAGCTGCAGCCCTGGATGGTGCTGCTGGTCATCAACATCTTCCTGCTGATCGTCGGCTGCTTCATCGACACGGCATCGGCGATCCTGGTGCTCACGCCGCTGCTGCTGCCGATCGCGGTGGCGATCGGCGTCGATCCGATCCACTTCGGCATCATCGTCACGGTCAATCTCAGCATCGGCACGTTCACGCCGCCGTTCGGCGTCAACATCTTCGTCGCGCAGTCGATCTTCCGGGTTCCGCTGACCAGCATCTATGCCGGGGTGGTGCCGTTCATCGGCGTCACCGTGCTGGGGCTGATGATCATCACCTATTGGCCGGGCCTGTCGCTCTGGCTGGTCAAATACATCGGCTAGGCAAGCGCCGCCGTGTTGGCTATGACCGGCTATCGGAAGGAAATGCCCTGACATGATCGTTGACGTTCACGGCCATCTGGTGCCGCCGGAGCTGCTTGCCGCGATTCGCGCCGAGAAGGGGCGGTTGCCGTCGCTGCGCCTGATCGACGAGCAGGGCGGTCTCGCGCTGCAGTTCGGCTCCGCCAAGCCGACCCGGCCCGCCATGAAGGGCCTGAGCGATGTCCCGGGCCGCATCGCCTGGATGGACAAGCAGGGCATCGACCGCCACGTGGTCGGCGGCTGGCCGGACTGGCTCGGCAACGACCTGCCGCCGGCCGAGGGCGAAATCTGGTGCACGCTGATCAACGATGCGCTGCTCGCCGCCGCGAAGGCGCAGCCGCGCTTCATCCCGCTTGCCGCCGTTCCGATGCAGGACGGCGCGCGTGCCGCCTCCGTGCTCAAGAGCGCGATGGCGGCGGGCTTTCCCGGCGCGATGATTTCGACGCTGCCGCGCGGCATCGGCAGCGTGCTCGATGCCCCCGACCTCGACCCGTTCTGGAAAGCGGCGGACGAGACCGGCGCCGTGGTTCACATCCACCCCGCGTTCGACGCCGGAGACAGCCGGGTCAACGACTACGGCCTCGCCAACGGCGTGGGCCGCATCAGCGACGCGCTGGTGGCCTGCTCGCGGCTCGCCATGAGTGGGCACATCACCCGCTACCGGAATGCGAAGTTCTTTGCGCCGATCGGCGCCGCGGGGCTTCCATTCGTGGTGGGCCGCCTGAAAAAGACCCACGGCATCACGCCGGGCACCTCCGATCCGGCCGAGGCGCTGTCGCTGATCTATACCGACAACATCGTCCACGACCCGCGGGTGCTTCGATTTGTCGTTGAGATGATGGGCGCGGATCGCATTATGCTGGGCTCCGACATGCCGTTCCCGATCGGCGACCATGAGCCGCGGCAAATCGTGGCCGCGGCGGGATTGAAGCCCGATCAGGTCAAGAGCATCGAAGGCGGGCTCGCCGCCAAGCTGTTCCGGATTGGATAAGGACAAGGGAGGATCGAATGAAAAACCTGACCAAGCGGCTGCCGGGGGCGGTCCTGGCCGCCGGCGCGCTGCTCGCGGTCTCTGCCGCGGACGCGCGCGCCCAGGCGCTGGAGAAGCTCACCATCGTCATCTTCACGCCGCCGTCGCTCGGCGCGCTGCTGCCGCCGGTCATCAAGAAGCAGAAGTTCGACGAGAAGAACGGCCTCGACATCACCTTCGCGGAGCGTCCGCCCGATGCCTATGCCGCGCAGTTCAACTCCGGCGAGTTCAAGATCGGCGGCAGCGCCTCGCTCACCACGCTCGGCCTCGCCGACGTGCGCGGCGTCAAGGTGAAGTACCTGTTCAACATCTTCGACTTCTGGGGAACGGTCGTGACCTCGCGCGACAACGTGAAGACGCTGAAGGACCTCGAAGGCAAGGAGCTCGCCGGCGCGCGCTCCACCACCAACTATCAGATGTACGATTTCTTCGCGCGCAAGGCGGGCGTCGACGTCTCCAAGATCAAGGTGGTCAACACCGCGCCGCCGGGCCTGATCAGCTACGCGATCGCCGATCGCGCCGACGCGGTGCAGATCTGGGAGCCGGCCTACACGCTGATGATGACGAAGAAGCCGGGCATCCGCACGCTCGATCTCGGCATCGCGAAGACGTGGAAGGCATTCGCCGGCGGCAACGACATCCCGTATCTCGGCGTCGGCGCGCACGCCGACTGGGTCGACGCGAACCCGGCCGCGGTGCAGAAGCTCTACACCGCCTACAAGCAGGCTGCCGAATGGGTCGCCAAGAACCCGGACGAGGCCGCGCCGTTGCTCGCCAAGGGCGCCACCCCGGATGAGCTCAAGGCGGTTGCCGCCATGATCAAGTCCAACGAGCGGCTGGGCATGCAGTTCAAGGCGGCCAACGTCATCAAGAAAGAGATCGAGGCGGTCTACAAGGCGGGCATGGAGATCAACTATCTGCCGTCGATGCCGTCCGGTGCCTCGATCTACGACAAGCCGTTGAAGTGATCGTCGCGTCTCGATGACGTCAGGCGTCAACCTCAAGCAGGTCTATCAGGCGACGGTCGGCACCCTGGTGCTGATCGCCGCCTGGCAGATCGCGTCCTATTTCTTTCCGCACTATCTCTTCCCGCCGGTCCAGACGATCGTGGTGCGCACCGTCAGCATCCTGATCAACTGGCCCGAGCTCAAGCAGGTGCTCGAAACCGCGGCGCGGATCTTCGCCGGCCTGACCGGCGCTTTCCTGCTCGGCTGCCTGGTCGCGCTGGTGATCGGCCGCTCGCCGAAGATCGAAAGCTACATCACGCCGCTGCTGGTGTTCCTGCAGGGCATTCCCGCGCTGTCGTGGGTCATCATTGCCATCATCTGGTTCCACGGCACCGAGTTTCGCATCTTCTTCATCATGGTGATCACGACCTTGCCGGCCTTCACCTTCCAGATTCTCGACGCCTACCGGTCGATGTCGAAGGATCTGTTCGAGATGACGATGTCGTTCCGGCCGAGCTGCGTGGACCCTGTTCCGCGTGCTGATCGTGCCGACCATCGTGCCGGGCATCCTGACCGCCTGGAAGGTCAACCTCGGCAACGCCGCGCGCGTCGTCGTGGTGGCGGAGCTGGTCGGCGCGACCGGCGGCGTCGGCTACGAGCTTCTTGCGTCAGCAGCAGTTGTTCGACATGGCGGGCGCGCTGGCGTG
Source organism: uncultured Alphaproteobacteria bacterium (assembly GCA_963838595.1). Taxonomy (GTDB): domain Bacteria; phylum Pseudomonadota; class Alphaproteobacteria; order Rhizobiales; family Xanthobacteraceae; genus Z2-YC6860. The sequence goes on along the minus strand of CAWIRP010000007.1, from coordinate 355,200 downwards.
GACCATCCAGCTCGTGCTGTTCGTACTGGTCGTGCAGCAGGCGATCGTCATCGTGGAGCGGTGGCTGCTGCGCTACCGGCCGGTTTCCGAGCGGGCGGCATGAACCGCGGCGCCCTTCATCCGCTTCAACGAAGTGACCAAGATGTTTCCCCGGCCGGACGGCAAGGGGACCTTCGTGGCGGTCGACCGCCTGTCGTTCGACATCGCGCAAGGCGAGGTCGTCGCCGTGCTCGGCAAGACCGGCTGCGGCAAGTCCACCATGTTCAACCTGCTGTCCGGCCTGATCGAGCCGACCAGCGGCGCGGTCAATATCACCGGCCACGCGCCGTTCGCCGAGTTCAACTACTTCCGCGGCAAGATCGGCATCGTGTTCCAGAACGACCGGCTGATGCCGTGGCGCTCGGCGCTCGACAACGTGATGCTCGGCCTGCAGATCCTCGACAAGGACCCGGAGGAATCCGAAGCGATCGCGCGGCGCTGGCTGGCGCGGCTCGGCCTGTCCGGGCACGAGAACGACTATCCGCACGCGCTGTCCGGCGGCATGCGGCAGCGCGTGTCGATCGCGCGCGCCTTCGCGGTCGAGCCGCAAATCCTGCTGTGCGACGAGCCGTTCTCCTCGCTCGACGAGATGACCGCGCGCGACCTGCGCGCCGAATTCCTGCGGCTGGTGAAGCAGGACGGCAAGACCGCGGTGTTCATCACCCATCACATCAACGAGGCGATGGACGTCGGCGACCGCGTGCTGGTGTTCCACCGCCCGGCGCGAATCGCCTACGAGGCCCGCATGGACGAGGCGGCGCGCAAGGCCGGCCGGGACGCCATCCAGGCCGAAATCCTCAAGGTCCTGTCGCTCGAAGCGACGGTCGCGACCCCTTAGGACATTTTGTCCTAGACGCGGTAAAATCCGATTCGATGCATCTGCAATCCCGAATTCTGGTGACCGGCGGCGCGGGCTTTCTCGGCTCGCATCTGTGCGAGCGGCTGCTCGCGCAGGGCGCCAACGTGCTCTGCCTGGACAATTTCTTCACCGGCACGAGGCGAACGTCGAGCATCTGCTCGACAACAAGCACTTCGAATTGTCCCGGCACGACGTGACGTTCCCGCTCTACGTCGAGGTCGACCAGATCTACAACCTGGCGTGCCCGGCCTCGCCGGTGCACTACCAGCACGATCCGGTGCAGACCACCAAGACCAGCGTGCACGGCGCGATCAACATGCTGGGTCTCGCCAAGCGGCTGCGGGCGAAAATCCTCCAGGCCTCGACCTCGGAGGTGTACGGCGATCCGAGCGTCCATCCGCAGACCGAGGAATACTGGGGCAACGTCAATCCGATCGGGCCGCGCTCCTGCTACGACGAGGGCAAGCGCTGCGCCGAGACGCTGTTCTTCGACTACTGGCGCCAGCACAAGCTGCGCATCAAGGTCGCGCGCATCTTCAACACCTACGGCCCGCGGATGCACCCGAACGACGGGCGCGTGGTGTCGAACTTCATCGTCCAGGCGCTGCTCAAGCGCGACATCACGGTCTACGGCGACGGCGAGCAGACCCGCTCGTTCTGCTACGTCGACGACCTGATCGACGGGCTGATCCGGCTGATGGACACGCCGGACGGCTGTCACCGGGCCGATCAACATCGGCAACCCGGACGAGTTCTCGATGCTGCAGCTCGCCTCGCTGGTGATCGAGATGACCGGCTCGCGCTCGCGCATCGTGCACCGCCCGAAGCCCGAGGACGACCCGCGCCAGCGGCGGCCCGACATCTCGCAGGCGCGTACCGTGCTGAACTGGCAGCCGAAGACCCCGCTCAAGGAGGGGCTCAGGCGCACCATCGACTATTTCGACCGGCTGCTCAGCGACCAGGGCGTGCGCGCCCAGTTGGCGAATTGAAATCGCCGCCGCCCCGGCGATATGGTGGGTCGCATCAGTTCCGCGTAGCAAAGCCCACATGACCAATCCTCATCTTGAAGCCCGCCAGGCCGGCCGCATCTCGCACCGCGACCGGATGGCGATGTACACCGACAATGCGCTCAAGATCGGCCTGTTCGGCGCCAATTGCTCGTCCGGCCGCGCCGTCACCAAAGTGCCGGAGCGCTGGACCGGCAACTGGGAGGACAACCTCGCGCTCGCGCGCATGGCCGACGAGGCCGGCATCGAGTTCATGCTGCCGGTCGGCCGCTGGAAGGGCTACGGCGGCGACACCGACTACATGGGCACCACGCTCGAGACCATCACCTGGGCGACCGGGCTGCTGGCCAACACCAAGCGGCTGTGTGCGTTCGGCACCGTGCACGCTCCGCTGTTTCATCCCATCATCGCGGCGAAGCAAATGGTCACCGCCGACCACATCAGCGGCGGACGGTTCGGCCTCAACATCGTAGTCGGCTGGAACGAGGACGAATTTCAGATGTTCGGCGTCACCCAGCGCGAGCACGACGCGCGCTACGACTACGCTCAGGAGTGGATCGACGCGGTGAAGACCGCTTGGGAGGCGGACGACGACGTCGATTTTGACGGCCAATTCGTCAAGCTGAAAAAGTTGCGCTCCAAGCCGAAGCCCTACAATGGCACGCGTCCGCTGATCATGAATGCTGGCGCCTCGGACGTCGGCCGTTCCTTCGCGATCCGCAACTGCGATGCGTTCTTCACCAATGCATCGCGCACTTCGATGGAGGACAACGCAGCGCGCGTGAAGGCCGCCAAGGAGGAGGCTCGCGCTCATGGCCGCGAGCTCGACGTCTATGGCGTCGGCGTGGTGACGTGCCGGCCGACCCAGAAGGAAGCCGAGGAGTACTACCGCTACGCGCTGATCGAGAACGGCGACTGGTCGGCGGTCGATGGCATTCTCGCCAAGAAGAATATTTCGGTCGCCACCGTCGGCGAGGAAGAATTCCAGCGTCAGCGCCAAGGCTACGTGAACGGCATGGGCGGCCTGCTCATGGTCGGCGACCCGGACCAGATCGCTCAGACGCTGGCCGATCTCAGCCGCGCCGGGCTGCGCGGCATCGGCTTCTCCTTCGTCAACTATCTCAAGGAGCTGCCGTACTTCTGCGATGAGGTGCTGCCGCGGCTGGAGCGGATGGGCGTGCGCGCGAAGCGGAAGTAGTGCCTACTCGATCTTGATCCCGACCTGCTTGATGACCTTCTCGCGAGTCTCCGCCTGAGATTTCACGAACGCAGCAAACGCCGCCGGGCTTTCGCTGACCGAAGGCTCGATGCCGGCCGCGGTGAATTTGTCGCGCACGTCCTTGGTCTCCATCACCTTCTTGATCGACGCGTGCAGCTTGTCGACGATCTCCTTCGGGGTGCCGGCCGGCGCCACCACGCTCTGCCAGATGCCCAGGTCGAAGCCTGGGAAGGTCTCGGCGAAGATCGGGATTTCCGGTGCGAGCGCCAGCCGCTTGGTGCCGGTCAGCGCGATGATCTTGATCTTCTTGTCGCGATAGAGCGGCAGCGAGACATTCACGCTCTCGTGGCCGAGCGGAATGTCGCCGGCGAGCAGCCCGGTGATCTGGGTGGTGCCGCCGCGATAGGGCACCATCACCATGTTGGTTCCGGCGAGCTGGTTGAGCAGCCCGATCGCGACCTGCGAGGTCGGTGTGCTCACGCCGATCTGAAACGTGCCGGGCTTCGCCTTCTCGGCATCGATCGCCTCTTTCAGCGTGTTGGCCTGCACCTTGATGTTGGCAGTCAGCGCCGAGGGCACCGCCGCGACCAGTGTAATCGGCACGAACTCCTTGAACGGGTCGTAGGGCAGGTTGGCGTAGAGGAACGGGTTCATCACCAGCGTGCCGTCGATCGCCAGCAGCAGCGTGTAGCCGTCGGGCTTCGCACGCGCCACCGCCTGCGCGCCGACGATGGTGTTGGCGCCGGAGCGGTTGTCGATCACCACCTGCTGGCCGAGTTCCTCGGCGAGTTTCAGGCCGATCAGCCGCCCGATGAAATCCGCGGGTCCGCCCGGCGCGAACGGCACGATCAGGGTGATCGAACGGGAGGGATAGGATTGTGCGAACACGGGCGAGCCCAGCGCGAGCAGACTCGCTGCAGCGCAAACAATCCGTGCAAAAACACTCGGCATTTCAATCTCCCGCGGTCTTGATCGTGTTTATCTCTTCAAATTTCGAGGATCGCGCTTAAGTCTTGCATCATCAATGCGCTGAGAGAAGCTCATGCCCCGGTATTTCTTCAACACGCGAATTGGCGACGATCTGATACCCGACGTTGAGGGCGAAGAGCTGCGCGACCCCGATCATGCCTGGGAGGTCGCCAAAGCGATGATCCTTGACCTTCTGGAGTCCGAAGATAAGCAGCCCAATCTGCTTGTGGCCTCACTGGTGGTGACGGATCAGAAGGGTGACGTGGTGTTGGAGTTTCCGTTCTCCGAAGCGCTGATCGATCAACTCAAGGAACCCCAAACCCGGCATTAGACCGGGTGCAAGGCTCGTCGCCCGGATGCGCGCGCCGGCCTAGTCCAAAAGCCCCATCAGCCGGCCCAGCGCCGGCATCGGCTTGAGCGGCGGCAGCGTCTTCTTCAGCCGCTTCACGCAGCCCCACAGCACGGCCTGGTTGCTGTTGACCACCGGCTTGCCGAGCTGGCGTTCGATGTCGGCGATCGCCTCGATCTGCGTGGTGTTGGTGCAGGACAGGAACACGCCGTCGACGTCCGGCCCGTCCAGATCCTTCGCCATCTGCGCCCATTGCGCGGGCGTCACGCTGCCGAAGTCCTTGGCGTCGAGGTTCATCGCCCTGTCGCGCACCACGGTGAAGCCCGACGCGGTGACATAGTCGATCACCGCCTTGTTGCTCCTGTAGGGCGTGAGCAGGATCATGTTCTTGATGCCGAGCACCTCCAGCCCCTCGCGCACCAGCTTGCTGGTCGCCAGCGCCTCGATCCCAGTCGCCTCCTTGACGATATCGAGGATGCGGCCTTCGCCCTGCGGGCCCTGCGTCATCGACGTGTCGGTGCAGTGGAACACGATCATGTTCGGATGGCAGTCGGACAATAGCTTCGCCGCGGTGGCGATTTCGCCGGCCATGTCGGGCAGGGGGCGCTTCCATTCGCCGGCGACGCGCGCCCGTGCGACGTGAATGCCCAGCCCGGCAGGCGCAAAGTGCGTGAACTGCGGCTCGCTGTAGGTGTTGACGGACGGAATGATCAGCCCGATGCGCGCGCTGTTGCTGCCGAGCGCGGCGCTGTCCTTGATGGCGGTGACGACATTCATGGCGTGCCTCCCTGGCTAGTCGAACTTGACGCCGCTTTCCTTGAACACCTTGGTCCAGTGCGCGGCCTCGTCGCGGAAGAACTTGTCGAATTCGCCGGGCGTGGTGGTGACGGGATTGATGCCGGAGCGTTCGAGCTGGCCCGCAATCGCCGGATCGGCATAGATGCGCGCCACCTCGCGCTGGATCTTCTCGACGATCTGCGGCGGCGTGCCGGCCGGCGCGACCAGGCCGATCCAGCTCGACATTTCGGGGATCTGCGGCAGCCCGGCGGCGACCGACAGCGGCTGCAGGTCCGGCAGCGCGGTCAGATGCCGGTTGTTCAGCTTGGCGAGCGCGCGCAGCTTGCCGCTCTGGATCAGCGGCAGGCTCGCTGCCATGCCGTCGACGATGAAATCGACACTGCCGGTGAGCAGGCCCTGCACCACCTCGGCGCTGCCCTTGTAGGGCACCAGCACCACCTCGATGCCGGCGGCCTTGGCGAACTCGAGCCCGGCGAGCCGCGTGATGGTGATGCCGGCGCCGTAGGTCAGCTTCTTGCTCGACGCCTTGCCGCGCTCGATCAGCTCCTTGATGGTCTTCGGTCCGTCGTCGGCGCGCACCGTGAGCAGCGAGGTGTTCTTCGCGGTGATGGTGATCGGCGCGAAGTCCTTGAACGGGTCGTAGCTCATGCTGGCGCCCGATGCCGGGTTCATCACCAGCGTCGTGTCCATCGCGGCAAGCAGCGTGTAGCCGTCGGCTGGCGACTTCGCGACCTGCGATGCGCCGATGCCGGTGTTGGCGCCGGGCCGGTTCTCGATCACCACGCCCTGGCCCCAGGTCTCGGACGAGCTTCTGGGCGATGATGCGGGCGTTGATGTCGGTCGGTCCGCCGGCCGGGAAGGGCACCACGATCTTGATCGGCCGGTTGGGGAAGCTCGCGGCCGCGTCTTGGGCGGACGCGGGCGCGATACCGGCAAGCAACGCCAGTCCGACTGCGAGTGTTGCCAGCCGCATTGAATCCTCTACGCGAGCGAGCGCGTCACATCGTTGAACAATTCGTCGACCGTCGGCTTCTTGGTGATCATCTGCTGCTTGAGCGAGTAGTCGATGATCTTCTCCAGTGCCTTGCGGTTCGCCTCGACGCCGAAGCGGTAGGGATCGAGCGCACCCTTCGGAGCCTTGTCGTCGGCCGCACGAGCCTCCTTCAGCAATCGGAACAGCTCGCGGACAATGTCGGGACGTTCCTTCGCGATCTTGTCGCGCACGACCACCATGTGATTGATCGGAACGCCACCGTTCTTCTCGGCCCAGGCCTTGTTGGCTGCTTCGGCGTCCGGAATGAGCGTCTTGAAGCGCGGATCGGGGAACTTGTCGCCGATCAGCGCCGAGTCGATCTCGCCATCGATCAGCATCTGCGGAAGTTGCTTCGTCTCCGGCGCGCGGTTGACGAACGCAGGGTCCTTGTATTGCGCGACGTGCGGGTCTTCCATTGTGGTGATCTTCACCTTGGACCAGTCGACGCCGTAGTCTTCCGCCATGATGCCACGCACCCAGATGCCGGTGGTCTGCGTGTAGGCGCGTACGCCGAACGAGCCGCCATTGAGATCGGAGGGCTTTTTGGTGCCGCGCTCGGAATTGTAGGCGACGGTATGAAGCTGGCCGCGGCCCACCACGGTGGCCGGGATCAGCACATAGGGCAGGCCGAATTCGCGCGCCTGCAGGAAGGTGACGATGGCGAGTTCGGCGCAGTCGAAGCGGTGCTCGCGCACCAGCGGCTTGAAGCCGCGGTTCGGCACCGGGAAGTCCGGAAAATCGAACTCGATCAGGTCGGACTTCACCCGCCCGTCCTTCAACGCAACCGCGTTGGGATAGCTGCCGAGGAGCGTATGAAGCTTCATCTTGGCACTGGTCAGCACGGCGTCACTCCCATTTCATTTCGCCAGCGCCGGATAGAGCGTCTGGGCGGTCTTGAAGAAGATCCAATCCTGATCCTGTTGCGGCAGGAAGGAAAGCGCGTTGCGCGCCATCGTGATCAACTCGGGCAGGGGTTGCGGCGCGGCAGGAAAATTCGAGCCCCAGACGATGCGGTTGGCGCCGAATTCCTTGACGACCTTGCCAAAGAACGTCTCCGGCGAGGCCTTGCCCTTCACCGATTGTTCCAGCGGCCGGTGCGTCAGCTTGAGATAGAGATTGGGATATTTCGCCAGCGCGAACAGCGGCGCCGCCGCGGCATAGGGCGGGCCGTCGGCGGCTTCGACACGGGCGAAATGGTCGAGGATGACGCGGACCTTGGGGAAGCGGTCCATCACGGTGGCGAGCAGTGGCGCGCCCTTGAGCTGCATCTGCATGCAGACGGACAGGCCGTTGTCGGCGGCGAACTGCCACGCCGGGAACGCGGCCTCCTCGGCGAAGAACGTCTGCTGCTCGGGCTGCGTCGAGCCGGCCGTGAAGATGCGCATGCCGGTCAGGCCTTTGTTCATCCAGTGCTTCATCTTGTCGACGGCGTCCGGCGCGACGACGTCGACCGAGAACACGCCGGCGAAGCGATCGGGATGGGCGGCGACGGCTTCGCTCACATAGGTGTTGTCGAACGCATAGGCCGACGAGGCCTGCACCAGGATGGCCTTGTCGACGCCGGCGGCGTCGATCGCCTTGATCATGTCCGGGTAGTCGAGCGGGTGCTCCGCGGACCACGCCGACTGCCGGCCGAACAGCGGCGCCAACGGGTACTTCTTGGTGTCGGTGGCGATGACATGAGTGTGGGTGTCGATCAGCATGTTACGCAACCGGTGAACTGTTACTTCTTGACCGGCAGCACCGCCGCGAACTTGCTTCCCCGCACGCACATCTTGCCGCGCGGGTCCTGCCACAACTTCTCGGTCTCGTGCAGATGGCCGAGCGCGCGCGCCACGGTGCGGAAGTCGTAGGTCGAGAACCGTTCGGCGATATCGGTGTAGTAGAGCGGCTCCTTCTCGATCGCCGCGAGGATGTCCGTCGCGAGCTTCGCCACCGCGGCATCGTCGCCGCTCTGCCCCACCTTGTCTTTCTTGCCTTTGACGTAGTCCTCGACCTTTGCCGTGTCGGCGTAGGCATAAGTGATGCGCTCGTAGTGTTCGAGCGGAATATGCTCCGGGATGGTGGCGTCGATGCCCACCTTGGCGCCGAGCGGCACGACGCCCGCGCCCTGCAGCAGGCTGGGATCGAGCGGTTTCGCCCGCGCGCCGGGGATGACGATCACGTCTTTGTCGCCTTGCACGCGCGTGGCGATCGCCCATTCAACGTCAGTCGGGTCGTTGACGTCGATGTCCTCGTCGACCACCACGACGTGCTTCAGGTCCATCACCGACAGCGCCGCGAGCAGCGCGTTCTTGCCTTCGCCGGCGCCCTTCTTGATCGAGATCACGGCATGCCAGAACGCGCAGCCGCCCAACGTGACGTTGATGTCCTTCACCTGCACGTTCGCGGTGCGCAGCGCCTGGCGGATCGCGGCGTAGCGCGTCGGCGCCGCGAGCCAGGTGTTCTCCCACGGCATGTGCAGGTTGTAGTAGATCGCGTCCTTGCGCATCGAGATCGCCTTGATGCGCACCAGCGGGTTCCAGTGCAGCCCGCCCATCAGCCGCGTGAACTCGCCGAACCGGCCCTCCGGCCAGGTCCAGCCGGTCGGCAGGATTTCCGCCTCCAGCACGATTTCGGCGTCGGCAATGTAGGGCATGTCGATGGTGGAGCAGGGCGCGAGGTCGACCGCCTCGCCGCGCAGGCCGCCGGCGATCGCCATCTCGTCGACGCCGAGCGGCGCGCGATAGCCCGAGCCGGTGATCTCGAACGGGTGCGTGCCGATTGAAATGGAAATCGGCAGCGGCTCCTTGCGTTCGAACGCACGTTGAGCAAAGAGCCGCATGTTGTTCGGCGTCACGATGTCGATGCCGGTCAGCGCCTTCTCCTTGACGATGAAGCGGTAGATGCCGCTGTTCATGCCAAGCTCGGGATCGCGCGTGATCACCACGCCGGCGGTGATCATCGGGCCGCCGTCATAGATCGACGACATCGGGATCGGCAGCTTGTAGAGATCGACGTCATCGCCGACCAGCGTCACCTCGCGGGTCGGCGACCCGTTGACGCGCCTCGGCGGGATCGGCTTGGCGATCGCCTGCGCCAGCTTGTGCTCGATCTCGCCGAAATTCTCGCAGCCCATCGACATGACAGCGCGCTCTTTCGAGCGGATGATGCCGGAGACCACCGGCATGTCGTAGCCGATCACGTTGTGGAAGAAGAGCGCGGTCTTGGCCTGGTCGACCAGCGTGGCGATGTGGCGGATGTCCACCGCCTGATGCAGATCGACCAGTTCGCCCGCCTGCCGCAGCCGGTCCAGGAACTGGCGGAAATTCTCTTTCATTTCAAACGTCTCCAGGGCGCGGCGGTGGCTGCGCGGCGGAGCTTAACCTACTAGCGATCGTTGCCAATGCCGTCTTGAAGCTGGTTGACCCCTTCACCGTCTATCAGGACGTCGTCGCCGGCCTGACCGATCAGGTAGTCGTTGCCGGCGCTGCCCCACAGCGTGTTGGTGCCGGCGACGCCGGACAACACGTTCTGCGCTGCGTTGCCGGTGAGGCTGATTTGGCACGAAACTCATGTTTCTGTGATAGTGGCCTGATCGCCCCCGGTTTTTGAATGACCCATTCATTGTCGCGGGACGGCTCATCCGCGTTCAGGACTACAATCACAGACATCGGCGGGATTACGACATTGCAGGACTTAAGCGACAGGAGCGTGCATTGAGTGGCAAGACGATGAAGGCGCTGGTGCTGAGGAAGCACGGCGGCGCTCGACGAGTTGCAGGTGGTTGGCGATTACCCGGTTCCGCAGGCGGCGGAGGGCCATGTGGTGATTCGCGTGCGCGCCTCATCCTTCAATTATCACGACGTGTTCACGGTGAAGGGCATGCCCGGCATCAAGGTGCCGCTGCCGGTGATCATCGGTCTCGACATGGCCGGCGAGATTTCCGAGGTCGGTGCCGGCGTGTCGAACTGGAAGACCGGCGACCGCGTGCTGGTCAACCCGGTCAACAAGAAGAAAGGCCTGATGGGCGAAATGCTCGACGGCGGCATGGCGGAATACTGCCTCGTCGCCGCCGACCAGCTCGTCAGGATGCCGGACGGCGTGTCGTTCGAGGACGCCGCGTCGCTGCCGGTCGCCTACGGCACCGCGCACCGCATGCTGATCACCCACAAGACGGTGAAGAAGGGCGACCGCATGATCGTGCTCGGCGCGTCGGGCGGCGTCGGCACCGGCTGCGTGCTGCTCGGCAAGATGCTCGGCTGCGAGGTGATCGCGTGCGCGTCGAGCGACGAGAAGCTGCGCCGCCTGAAGGAGATGGGCGCCGACGAGGTGGTCGACTACACCAAGACCGACTGGTCCAAGTGGGCGGTGGAGAAATACGGCAAGCCGCAGCGCCGTACTTACGACGGCGGCGTCGACGTGGTGGTGAATTTCACCGGCGGAGACACCTGGGTGCCGTCGCTGCGCTGCCTCAAGCGCGGCGGCAAGCTGCTTGGTGTGCGGCGCGACCGCGGGCTACGACCCGAAGGAGGATCTGCGCTACGTCTGGAGCTTCGAGATCGAGATCAAGGGCTCGAACAGCTTCTACGACGACGATCTCGCCGGGCTGATGACGATGATCCAGCAGGGCCGGATCAAGCCGGTGATCGACAAGGTGCTGCCGCTGGAGCAGGCGGCGGAGGGGTTGAGACTGATCCAGGATCGCGAAGTGATCGGAAAAGTTGTGGTGACGCCATGAGTGACGGGGCAAATCTTACGCTCGAGCAAATCCAGGCGCTCGTCACCCGCGCGCCGTATCACCAATGGCTCGGCCTCAAGGTCGTCGCCGTCGAGGACGACGGCATCGAGCTCACCGCCAAGTGGCGCGAGGAATGGGTGGTGAACCTGGAGCGCCGCTTCACCCACGGCGGCATCCTCGCCGCGCTGGTCGATCTCGGCGCCGACTGGGCGATGGTGCGCAAGACCGGCCGCGGCGTGCCGACCATCGACATGCGGGTCGACTATCACGCCGTCGCGCTGCCGGGCGATCTCACCATCAAGGGCAAGATCGTGCGCATGGGATCGCAGTTCTCGGTCGCGGAGGCGCGCATCTTCAGTGCCGACGGCAAGCTGCTGGCGAGCGGGCGGGGCACCTACCTCACGGCGCCGCCACCTCCACCGAAGGCGTAAGCTGGCGAGCCTATGGCTCAATTTCAGAATCTCGGCGATCTGATCGTCCGCGACCGCGATCTTTCCAAGGTCGCGATCATCGATCTCGGCGGCGAGGAGACGCCGTGCGAATACACCTACGCCGAGCTCGACGCGATGTGCATGGGCGTCGCGCGCGCGCTGTCGAAGCGCGGCCTCCAGCGCGGCGACCGCGTCGCGATCCTGTCGATGAATCGCACCGAGTATCTCGCTGCCTACTTCGGCATCATGCGCGCAGGCTTCGTCGCGGTGCCGGTGAATTACCGGTTTCCCCGCAAGACCATCCATTTCATCATCCAGGATAGCGGAGCGAAGCTGGTGTTCTGCGATCGGCCGCGCCGCGGCGATTGCCCGCCTGATCTGCCTGCGGTGGTATTTGGCGGCGGCAGCGACGATTGCTTCGAGAGCTTCCTCGATCCCGGCATGTTCGAGACCGTCGTACCGCAGCCCAACGAACCGGCGATGTTTCTCTACACGTCGGGCTCGACCGGCACGCCGAAGGGTGTCGTGCTCTCGCACCAGAGCCACATCTGGGTGGTGAACGCGCGGCTGGCGCCCGGCCTCGATCGGCATCGCTATCTGATCGCCGCGCCGCTCTATCACATGAACGCGCTGGCGCTCGCCAAGCTCGCCTGCGCCGCGCACGCCACCATCGTGCTGCTGCCGCGCTTCGAGGCGCGCGCCTATATCGACGCAATCTCGCGCTATCGCCCGACCTGGCTCACCGCGGTGCCGCCGATGATCGCGATGATGCTGCGCGAGCAGGACGCGCTCGCGAAAGCCGACCTCTCCAGCGTCGAGTTCATCCGCATGGGCTCCGCTCCGGTGAGCGCCAGCCTGATGGCGGCGACACATGCGGCCTTCCCGAAAGCCGCGGTGACGAACGCCTACGGCACCACGGAAGCCGGCATGATCGTGTTCGGTCCGCATCCAAAGGGCTTGCCGCAGCCGGAATCGTCGGTCGGCGCCAAGAGTCCGAAGATCGAGTTGCGTCTGGTCGACGGCAGCAACCGCGACGCCGAGCAGGGCGTGCTGGAGATGAAGGCGCCTGCGGTCATGAACGGCTATCACAACCGGCCGGACGTCACGCCGCCGATCACGCCGGACGGCTTCTACATCACCGGCGACGTGTTCCGCCGCGACAAGGACGGCTTCTATTATTTCATCGGCCGCACCGACGACATGTTCGTCTCGGGCGGTGAGAACATCTACCCGGCCGACGTCGAGCGCATGCTGGAGAAGCATCCCGGCGTCGGGCAGGCGGTGGTGATTCCGGTCGACGACGACATCAAGGGCACCAAGCCGGTGGCGTTCGTCATCCCGAAAGCCGGGCAGCATCCGAGCGAGGACGACATCAAGCAGTTCGCGCTTAAGAACGCGCCGGCCTACCAGCACCCGCGCTTTGTCTGGTTCGTCGACGACCTGCCGCTCGCCTCGACCAACAAGGTGGATCGCGGCGCGCTGAGGAAGCTGGCGCAGGAGCGGGTGGCGAAGGCCGTTACTGCATCTTGAGATCGATCGCCTTGACGACCGGCGCCCAGCGATCCTTCTCGTCCGCCATGTAGCGCCGTGCTTCCGACGGACCGGAATTCGCCACCGACTCGAAGCCTGAATCGCTCAACGCCTTCTGGTACGCGGGATCGCTCAGCGCCTCGCGCGTTGCCTTGGCAATCTGCTCGACGACCGGCTGCGGCGTTCCCTTGGGCGCGAAAATGCCCAGGAAAAGCTGTCCGATCATGTTCGGCACGCCTTGCTCGATCGCGGTCGGGATGTCCGGCGCGGCTGAAAGGCGCAGTTGGCGCGTTGATCGCGAGGATGCGGATTTTCCCGGTCTGGTGAAGCTGCAGCAATTGACCGGTGATGTTCGGCGACATCACGGTGATATGGCCGCTGACCAGATCGGTGATGCCGGGACCCGCGCCTTTGTAGGGAATATGCGTCATGTCGGTGATGCCGGTGAGTTGCTTGAACAGCTCGCCGGACAGATGGCTCATGGTGCCGGTGCCGGCCGAGCCGTAGGACAGCTTGCCGCTGTTCGCCTTGGCGTAGGCCAGGAACTCCTTGACGTTCTGCGCCGGCACCGAGGGATGCACCGCGATCGACGTCGAGCTGACGCAGAGAATGGTGATCGGCTCGAAGCTCGCCGGATCGTACGGCAGCTTCGGATTGGTCATGGCGTTGAGCACCATCGTGCTGGTGCTGCCGAGGAACAGCGTGTGGCCGTCGGGCGCCGAGCGCACCACGTCCATCGCGCCGATCGTGCCGCCGCCGCCGCCCTGGTTCTCGACATAGACCGCGCCCAGCGGCCCTTTCATCTTCTCGCCCCACTGGCGGCCGACCACGTCGTTCACGCCGCCGGCGGAGAACGGCACCACCAGCTTGATCGGGCGTTCCGGAAATTTCGCCTGCGCGAAGGCGAGCGTCGGCAGCGTCGACAGCGAGGCGAGGCTCGCGAGGGAAAACCTGCGTCGATCGATCATGATGAGAATGCTTACGATCTTGAAGTTGGTCGCTTTGATAACCGGCGTCCAGCGCTTGAGCTCGCTCGCCACCATCCGCTGGCCTTCATCAGGCCCTGAATTCGCAATCGGCTCGAATCCGGATTTGAGCAGCGCGTCCTGCACCTCTTTGTCGGCGAGCGCCGTCTTGGTGAGCTGCGCGAGCTTGTCGATCACCGGCTTGGGCACTCCGGCCGGAGCGAACAGGCCGTTGAAGTTGCCGGCAATCATGCCCGGCAGGCCTGCTTCGATCGCGGTCGGAATCTCCGGCGCGGCGGCGAGCCGCTGCTCGGCGTTGACCGCCAGGATGCGGACCTTGCCCGTGGCGTGGAACTGCAGCAGCGGCCCGCCGACGTTCGGCGTCATCATCGGGATGTGTCCGCTGGCGAGATCGGCGACGCCCGGCGCCGCGCCCTTGTAGGGAATGTGCGTGATGGTCGGCACGCCGATCAGTTGCTTGAACAGCTCGCCCGCCAGATGGGTGAGGGTGCCGGTGCCCGCCGTGCCATAGGACAGCTTGGTCGGATTGGCCTTGGCGTAGGCGATGAACTCCAGCAGCGTCTTCGCCGGCACCAACTCGTGCACCACGATCGAGGTCGGCGAGTTGCACATCACATAGACCGCCTGGAAATCCTTCAGCGGGTCGTAGGGCGGCTTCTCCGCGATGGCCGGGATCAGCACCTGCGTGCTGGTGTTGCCGAAAATCAGCGTGTGGCCGTCGGGCGTCGAGCGGACCACTTCGGTGGCGCCGATCACGCCGCCGCCGCCGCCCTTGTTCTCGACCACCACGGTGCCGAGCGGGCCTTTCATCCGCTCCGCCCACAGCCGCGCCGCGACGTCGGTCGCGCCGCCCGGCGAGAACGGCACGATCAGCCGGATCGGCCGCTCGGGATAGGCAAAGGCGGGCGTGGGCAGTGCGGCGGCGGCCGTTGAAGCAATTCCAAATTTGATCAATTCGCGGCGATTCATCGTGCGTCCTTTGCAGCGGCTGCGGTTCCGGCCATCATTATGCTAACAGAACACCGAAGAGAACCGGGCCTTCCGCATGACCGATGCCAAGATGCCGCACGACGCCGACCGTCAGCTTCCGGTGGGTGGCGAAATCTTCCTCGATCACGTCGGTCATTTCGTCGGCGATCCGCAGGCTGCGAGCGCGGCGCTGGCGCGCGCTGGTTTCGCGCCGACGCCGATGTCGGTGCAGTCCAATCCCGACGGCACGCCGACCGGCACCGGCAACGTCACCGGGATGTTCACGCGCGGCTACATCGAGGTGCTGTTCAAGACCGCCGACACGCCGCTCGGCCGGGAATTCGACGCCGCGCTGGCAGGCCATCCGGGCGTGCATCTTGCTGCGTTCTCGATCGCAGATGCGCCGGCGACGCATCAGCGGCTCGCCGACGCCGGCTTCGCCATGCGCCCGCTGGTGCAGTTCCAGCGTCCGGTCGATACCGCGAACGGTCCGGGCGTCGCCGCCTTCACGGTGGTGCGGCTCGAGCGCGGCGCGATGGCGGAGGGCCGCATCCAGTTGCTCGCGCACCGCACCGAGGACACGGTCTGGCAGAAGCGTTGGCTCACGCATCCCAATGGCGCGATGGGGCTGATGGATCTGCTGCTCGTGTCGGCCGACGTGGCCGAGGCGACTGCAAGGTTCACGCGCTTCACCGGCAAGGCGGCCCGGGCCATGACATTCGGCCAATCGATCCAGCTCGACCGTGGCCGCGTCGAAATCGTGTCAGAGACCGCGTGGATGGCGCTGGTGCCGGAGGTAGCGGCGCCGCGGCTGCCGTTCCTCGCCGCCTATGCAATCCGCGTGGCGTCGCTGCGCGACACCGAGGAACTGATGGACAAGGCGATGCTCAATCCGCGCCGCACCGGCAGGGCGCTGGTGGTGCCGTTCCCGCCGGAACTCGGCACCGGCGCGTGGTTCTT
Organism: uncultured Alphaproteobacteria bacterium; assembly: GCA_963838595.1. Taxonomy (GTDB): domain Bacteria; phylum Pseudomonadota; class Alphaproteobacteria; order Rhizobiales; family Xanthobacteraceae; genus Z2-YC6860. The sequence goes on along the minus strand of CAWIRP010000007.1, from coordinate 339,331 downwards.
TGCCGAGCATGCCACGGACCTCCCTTGGCGCGCCTGAGTTAGCCCGCTATGGATCGGGTAGGAGTTTCCAGTGACAGACGCACCCCATCTCACGCTCGTCAAACCGGCCGTGACCTGGCCCGACGAATTGTTCGACGTGCTCAAGCGCGCCGACGTCCGCCAGGTCGGCTATGTGCCGGACGCCGGCCATTCGCGGCTGATCGCGCTCTGCAAGGCCGATCCCGACATCCACGACGTGTCGCTGACCACCGAGGAGGAGGGCATCGCGCTCGCCGCCGGCGCGTGGCTCGGCGGCCAGCGCGCCGCGTTGCTGATGCAGTCGAGCGGCGTCGGCAATTGCGTCAACATGCTGTCGCTGGTGCGTGCCTGCCGCTTCCCGATGCTGATGCTGGTGACGATGCGCGGCGAGTGGGAGGAGTTCAATCCCTGGCAGGTGCCGATGGGCGCGATCGTCAAGCCGACGCTCGAACTCTGCGACACCCACGTCACGATGGCGGAAACGCCCGATCAGGTCGTGCCGCTGGCGCAATCCGCCGCGCAGATTGCGTTCGGCGGCGATCGCGCCGCGGCGGTGCTGCTGTCGCAGAAGCTGATCGGCCGCAAGGTGTGGAAATGACCGAGAAGACGCTCGAACGCCGCGCCGCGATGGCGACGTTGCTGGCCGACCGGCCGAAGAACCTGTTCGTGGTGCCGGGCCTCGGCTCGACCACCTGGGACGCCGCGGCGGCGGCCGGCGGCAACGACGACCGCGACTTCTATCTCTGGGGCGCGATGGGCGGCGCGGCGATGATCGGGCTCGGCCTCGCGCTGGCGCAGCCGAAGCTGCGCGTCGCGGTCATCACCGGCGACGGCGAGATGCTGATGGGGCTCGGCAGCCTCGCCACCATCGGCGTCAAGCAGCCGCCGAACCTGTTCGTCGTCGTGTTCGACAACGGCCTCTACGGCGAGACCGGCATGCAGGCGAGCCACACCCAGAACGGCGTCGACCTGTGCAACGTGGCGCGCGCCTGCGGCTTCGAGCGCGTGCTCGATATCTACGACCAGGACGGCCTGACGGCGCTTGCCGGCATGCTTCGCAAATCCAACCGCATGCTGTTCGCGCGGGTGCGGATTTCGCGGGAGGATGCGCCGCGATTCCTGCCGGAGAAGGACGGCGTGGTGATCAAGGATCGCGTGCGAAAGGCTGTTGCCGCGCTGGCCTAGCGATGGTCATGGTCATGGTGATGATGTCCATGACCGTGCGAATGTCCGTGATGATGCAAATGCGCCTGTCCGCGCGGCAGTCGCGGGTCCTCGCTGAACACCAATGACTTGATCGTCACCGGCACGGTCATCGACGGCAGACGGATTTTGCCGAGATCGATGTAGTCGAAATCCCACAACACCACGCCGTCGATCGCCAGGACTTCGCTCTGCACGTCGAGCTCTTCGCGCAGGATCGCGCCGAGCGTCTGCGCCACGTCGCCGTCCAGCATGATGTAGAGCGGTTTGCGCTGTGTGACAGTGTTTGTCATGCCGAGCGCAATGCCGTGTGCGAAGGCGAAGATGCGCTCATGTGAGGGAGCCCCGCGCCAGCGCAGCGCAAGTGCGACCTCAGTCTCCCCCTCGACAAGATCGAACTTCGTGAAGTGTCCGCGGATCGCCGCCGCCAGCTTGTCGGGATCGATCGTCTTCTTCGCAGACGTAGGGCGGCTGCAGCACCTGGAGATTGCGCCGCGGCAGCAGCGCGCCCGGATTGGTGATGGTGCTGGTGTTGCCGGAGAGCTGCACGCTGTATTCCGACGCGCCGAATGCGGTCGCGCGGATGCACTCGCCAGCCGGCAGCAGCGGCCACGGCAGCGCGCCGGCGTCGAGCCGCTTGCGCAGCGCCTGGCCGAAGCGGCGGCCCATGTCGCCGAAATCGCGATCCTCGCGGCCATAGACGTATTCCGCGACGCCGCCGGACACCATGATGCCGTCGATGCGGCCAAGCTCGGCGATCGGCTCGGTGAGATAGAGTCTCGCGAGCGGCGCGGGCAGGGGCCGCATCCTGATCGCCGCGAGCAGCGCATCGGCCATGTAGACCGCGACCTTGTCCAGCGCCGCCGCGTCGGCGCGGCCGCCCTTGTCCCAGTTGAAGCCGGCTTGCGCGGCGTGATGCTTGCCGGCCGGATCGAGCCGGGTGATGACGCCGTTCTCGTCGACCACCTGCAGTCGCCCGCCGATGTGGATCGCAGCCGTCGCGATCACGCGGCCCTGCTCCAGCAGCGCAAGCTTGGTGGTGCCGCCGCCGATGTCGATGTTGAGGATGCGCTTGCCCTGATCGGACGAGACGCGCGCGGCGCCGGAGCCGTAGCCGGCGAGCATCGCCTCCATGTGGTGGCCGGCGGTGGCGCAGACGAACTCGCCGCCTTGCTCCGCCAGCATTCCGGCAATCGCCTGCGCGTTGTCGCGGCGCAGCGCCTCGCCGGTCAGGATCACCACGCCGGTGTCGATGTCGTCCGGCGTGATGCCGGCGCCGCTGTACGCTTCGCCGATGATCGCGCGCAGCGCGGCGTCGTCGATGCGCTCTTCGCTCTGGTAGGGCGTCAGCGCGACCGGCGAGCGGAACAGCGTCTCGCGGTTGACCACGAAATAGCGGCTGGACAGATCCTCGCCCATGCGCCGCAACTCGACTCTGGAAAAGATCACCTGCGTTCCGGCCGAGCCGATATCGATGCCGACGCTGGTCAGCGCGACGTGATCCTGCAGCCAGAGCGGATTGTCCTCGATCGGCCCGTCGTCGAAATCGTCGTGGTCGTGATCGGCGTCGCCATCATGGACGTGGGCCAGCTCGGCGCCGAGCTGATGGTCGGCCAGCGTGTGCGAGTCGTTTTTCTTTTCGTCGGCCATGCGGTGTCTGGATACAGCAAAACGGGCTCCCGAGGGAGCCCGTTTGCGGCATCATCGTGGCCCGCCGCGAAGGCGGATGCGATGTTACCACTTCTGGGAGCCGTACCAGTCGTCGATGTCCTTGCGGACCTGATCGCGCGCCACGCCGTAGCGCTCCTGAATCTTGCCTTCGAGCTGGTCGCGCTTGCCGGCGATCACGTCGAGATCGTCGTCGGTGAGCCGGCCCCACTTCTCCTTCACCTTGCCCTTGACCTGTTTCCAGTTGCCTTCAACGCGGTTCCAATCCATCGCGTGAACTCCCTTGTTTGGATGAGTGTGCTTGTCAACGTTTCGCGTTGCGGAAGGTTCCGGAAGTTGCGGAACGGCCAGGCGAGGTGTCGCGTTGTCATGACGGATGACACCGAAAGCCTCGAAATCGGAGCGATGACGCCGTCATCGATGACGGCGCAACGCCATCGCGGCGCGCGCCGGTCGATCGCCGTCCGCGGACGCGCTCCGATAACAAGGACGAAGCGGCGCTCGAAACCTACGAGCAGCCGCCGCATCGCGGCAGCGGCGATGATGCCCGCAGCGAATTGTCGCGCCAGCCTGACAACATGGAGCAGCCCGCCCGCGGCGAGCGCACCGCACGCGACGAGCCTTGATTGTTGGCATTGGCTCGGTGATTGCCGATGCGGCACTGTAAATGAGCTATTGTGTCATTTGACACAAAGGGGTGGGTCGCCTGGCCCCCAATGGCGTCAGCCGGTTTTTCACCACATCTGCGGCCGCGTGCCCCTCGACGGTCTGCGTTTTCAGGCTACGTTCATCGTCGTCCATGCAAGAGACAGCCGCTTGTCCGGCGTGTCCGGATCGGCGATTGTCAACGCGCCCAATTCAGCGGCCCATAGAAGAGCGACCTAAAATGAGCGGGCCTACCCCGGACGGAGCGCCATCCCGGCGCGTTCTCGTCGTCGAAGACGAGATGCTGATCGGCATGCTGCTGGAAGACATGCTCACCGACATGGGCCACACGGTGGTGGCGATCATACCGCGCGTCAATGAGGCGCTCGCCACTGCGCGGAGCGAAGAGTTCGACATCGCGATCCTCGACGTGCACCTGAACGGGCAGGCGGTCTTCCCGGTCGCCGAGGCGCTGATCGAGCGCGGCATCCCGTTCGTGTTCGCCACCGGCTACGGCGAGCGCGGCCTGCCTGAGCAGTACCGCAGCCGGCCGATCCTGCAGAAGCCGTTCGCCAAGGACGACCTGGCGAGGACGCTGGCCGCACTGAAGGTCTAGCGCGCTACCCGCTCGCACCGCTGCCAAGCCGATGCTAGCCTCGCCCCACAAACATTGGGGAGAGGAACGCATATGGCCCGCATCAAGCTGATCGACCGCGCCGAGATGAACGCCGACCAGGGGCGGGTGTATGACGCCGCGAAAACCGCCGGCGGTCCGGTGGGCGGGCCGTACTATGCCTACATCCGCCTGCCGAAATTGTTCGAGGCGTCACAGAACCTGCGCGGCACTCTGGCGGCTGGGCCGTTGTCGCGCCGCGAGCAGCAGATGATCCATCTCGCCGTCGCGCGCCACTGGGGCGCCAAGTATCCGTGGTTCGCGCAGGTGCGAGCGTCGCTCGGCGTCGGCATCGACCAGGCGACGATCGACGCGATCAATGCGCGCAAGGAGCCGAGCATCGCCGATGCGCGCGAGCGGGCCTGTTTCACGCTGGCGCGCGAGTTGCTCGCCAACAAGGGCCTGAGCGACGCGACCTACGCCGCAGCGAACAAGGCGCTGGGCGAGGAGCATCTGGTGGCGGCGATCGCCACGGTCGGCAATTTCTCGATGACCTGCATGACCGCCAACACGTTCGGGATCGATCCGCCGGCCGAGAACCCGACGCCGCTTGCGCCGTAATATCCCGAGCGATTTTAGCCGTTGACCACCGTGCCGCCGTTCGGGTGCAGCACCTGGCCGGTCATGTAGGACGCGTCGTCGCTCGCCAGGAACACGTAGCAGGGCGCCACTTCGTTGGGCTGGCCGGCGCGCTCCATCGGCGCGCTGGAGCCGTGCTTCGCGACTTTTTTCGGCTTGAACGATGCCGGGATCAGCGGCGTCCAGATCGGACCTGGCGCCACCGCGTTGACGCGGATGCCCTTCTCGACCAGCGATTCCGAGAGTGATCGGGTGAACGTCACGATCGCGCCCTTGGTCGCCGAATAATCGAGCAGCGTCTTGTGACCCTGATAGGCGGTGATCGAGGCGGTGTTGATGATCGATGCGCCCTTCTTCATGTGCTTGAGCGCGTGCTTGGCCATGAAGAAGAAGCTGAAGATGTTGGTGCGGAAGGTCTTCTCGAGCTGTTTCTCGGTGAGCTCGGTCAGGCTTTCGACCTCATGCTGCTCGGCGGCGTTGTTGACCAGGATGTCGAGGCGGCCGAATTCCTTCACGGTCTGCTCAACGCATTTCTTGCAGAACGCTTCGTCGCCGACGTCACCCGCGATCTTGATGGCATCGCGGCCTTCGTCCTCGATCAGCTGCGAGCGTTTCGTCGGCGTCCTTGTGCTCTTCGAGGTAGACGATGGCGATGTCCGCGCCTTCGCGCGCCATGGCGACCGCGGTGGCGCGGCCGATGCCGCTGTCGCCGCCGGTGATCAGCGCGACCTTGCCCTCAAGCCGGCCCGCGCCGTGCGACTTCGGCAAGATACTCCGGCAGCGGATGCATCTTGTATTCGCGGCCGGGCTGCCGGGTTTGTCTCTGCGGGGGCTGCGGCATGGCTCACCTTGCTATTTTCCTTTGCGCTTGCCCGGCAGCGATTGCTTGATCCGGCCCATCTCGGCCCAGGGATCCTTGCGCTGCTTGGCAAGCCGTTTCGACAGGTTCAGCACGGTGAACAAGTTCGGCGCCTTCTGGGTTCCCAAGTTCCTCCCACGAAAGCGGCACCGCAACCGTGGCGCCCGGCCGCGCGCGCGTCGAATAGGGCGCGATCGCGGTCGCCTCGCGGCTGTTGCGCAGGTAGTCGATGAAGATGCGCTTGTCGCGCGCCGCCTTCTTGATGGTCGCGGTGTAGCGCGCGCGGTTGTCGGCGGCCATGCCTTCGGCGATGCCGCGGCAGAACTCCTTGACGTCGTCCCACGGCGCCGGGCGGATCGGCAGCACCACGTGCAGCCCCTTGCCGCCGGTGGTCTTGACGAAGCTCTTGAGCTTCAAGTCCTCCAGGCGCTGCCGCACCTCGCGCGCGGCCGCGATCACGTCCTTCCATTCGACGCCGGGACCGGGATCGAGATCGAACACGAGGCGGTTGGCCTCCTCGAGATGCTCGATGGTCGAGCCGCGCACGTGGACTTCCAGCACGCCGGCCTGCGCCAGCGACACCAGTCCGCCGACGTCGTCGATCGAAATCGATTCTTCGCCGTCCGGCTCCTTCACCAGATGCAGCCGCTTGCGATCCATGCCGGCCGAAGCGTGCTTCTGATAGAAGGTCTGCCCGCCGACGCCGTCCGGCGCGCGCACCAGCGCGAGCACGCGGCCGGCGACGTGCGGCTTCATGCGATCCCACACCGTCTCGTAATATTCCGCGAGCATTGTCTTGGTGACGCCGGCGTCCTCCCAATAGACCCGGTCGGGATGGGTCAGCGGCACGCCTGCGACCGTCACCGCCTTCTTGCCCTTCGCCGCCGTTGTCTTCTTCGCCACCGGCTGCCGCGCTGCCGCTTGCTTGATCTCGGTCGGCGCCATCTCGACCTCGCGGGTCACCTGCTTGGCCGGCTTGTCCTCGCGGACGCCCTTGAACGACGCCTGCCGCACGTAGCCTGAGTCGGTCCAGCCGGCGAAATCGACCTCCACCACCATCTGCGGCTTGACCCAATGCACCGCGCGGGTGCGCTCCTCCTCCGGCACCGGGCCGAACGGGCAGCGGTCGATGCGCAGCGGCTGCAGCCGCTTCCAGAAGTCGTCGCGCATCTTGTCGGTGAAGCCGGTGCCGACCCGGCCGGCATAGGTGAAGCCGAGCTTGTCGTAGTAGCCGAGCACCAGCGCCGCCATCCGCTTCGGGCTGACGTCGGAGGGCGCGTAGCCCGCCACCACCAGCTCCTGGCTGTTGGAGATCTTGATCTTGAGCCACTCGCCGACGCGGCCGGCGCGATAGTGCGACTCGCGGCGCTTCGACACGATGCCTTCGAGCTTCATGTCGCGGGCCGACTGCAAGCATCGTCGCGCCGTCGGTCTCGAAGTGCTCGGAGAGCCGCACGATGCCGTCCTTCGGCAGCTTGGCCAGCAACTCCTGCAGCGCCGCCTTGCGGTCGACCAGCGTCGCGCCGGTCAGGTCGTAGCCGTCGAGATGCAGCAGATCGAACGCGTAATAGACCAGCCGGTCGCGCCGGCCGCTCTTGAGGTCGTCCTGCAACGCGGAGAAATCGGACACGCCGCGCGCGTCGCCCGACACGATCTCGCCGTCGAGCACGGCGTCGTGGCGCTTCAGCGCGGTGAGCGCCTCGGCAATCGTCGGGAATTTGTCGGTCCAGTCGAGCCCGGTGCGGGTGCGCAACTCGACCTTGCTGCCGCCGATCCGTGCCTGGATGCGATAGCCGTCGAACTTGATCTCGTGGACGAAGTCGGCGCTCTTCGGCGCGTTGGTGGCCAGCGTGGCGAGGCTCGGACTGACGAAGGTCGGCAGCGCCGAGCGCCGCGCGCCGGAAAGGTGTCCGACCTGGCGTAGCGAGCCGGAGGATTTCTCCTTCTTCGCCGCTTTGTCTCCGGACTTCGTGCGTCTTGCGCGCGCTTCTCGCGTGCCGCCGCCCGCGCCGGCTTCTTCTTCGGTGCGATGCGTTTCGACGATTGCTCGCTCGCCGGCTTGTTGGAATGCCACACCCGGCTGCGGCCTTCGGCGATCTGATCCATCGAGCGGCGCGACGCCGCCGAGTCCGGCAGTTCTTCCAGAATGTCCGGCTCGGACTTGGTGCGCGCGTATTCGTCCTCGCCCTTGATCAGCAGCCACGGCTCCTGCCGCTCGCCCGGCCGCTTGTTCATGCGCACCAGGTGCCAGCGGCCCTTCAGCTTCTTGCCGTGCAAGGTGAATTCGAGATGGCCTTTCTTCATCCCGAATTCGGGATCGAACTCCGGCGTCCAGGTGCCGCGATCCCAGATCATCACGGTGCCGCCGCCGTACTGGCCCTTCGGGATGGTGCCCTCGAAGGTGTTGTATTCGATCGGATGGTCCTCGACGTGGATGGCGAGCCGCTTGTCGTCCGGGCACCAGGCTCGGGCCGCGCGTCACCGCCCAGCTCAGCATGACGCCGCCGAGTTCGAGCCGCAGGTCGTAGTGCAGCCGCGTCGCGTCGTGTTTCTGGATGACGTACTGACCGCCGGACTTGCTTTTCTTGCGGCCTGCCGCGCCGCGCGGCTCCGAGGTCTTCCCGAAGTCGCGTTTGGCGCGGTAGGTCTTCAGCTTCGCCACAAGCGTCGGTCCTTAGAATGATCAGCCGGCGCGCTTCACCTTCGAGCGCGACGACGCGGCGCGCTTGCGCGCATGCGTGGTGCGGCCGTGGCCGGCGCGGGTCGAGCGCGACGAGGCGCTCTTGCCGCCCTTCTCGGCGCTGACGCTCTTGCGCAGCGCATCCATCAGGTTGACCACGTTGCTCGGCTTCGGCTCGGAGGCCTTCGGCACCGGCTTGCCGGCCTGCTTGGCGCGGATCAGGCTTGTCAGCGCGGTCTCGTAGCGGTCCTCGAACTTGTCGGGATCGAACTTCGCCTTCTTGCTCTTGAGGATGTGGGTGGCGAGGTCGAGCATGTCGCCCGGCACCTTCACCGACGGTATCTCGTCGAAGTAGCTGTCCTCGGCGCGGACCTCGTTGTTGTAGCGCAGCGCCGTCGCCATCAGGCCTTTGCCGCGCGGCTGCAGCATCAGGATGCGCTCGCGGCGGTACAGCACCACGCGGGCGACGCCGACCAGGTCCTCTTTCTCCATTGCATCGCGGATCACCGCGAAGGCTTCGTAGGCGACCTTGTCGGTCGGCACGATGTAATAGGACTCGTCGAGATAGATCTCGTCGACCTCCTCGCGCGGCACGAACGACTCGATGTCGATGGTGTGGGTGCTCTCCAGCGCGACCTCGTCCAGTTCGTCGTCTTCGACCTGGATGTATTGGCCCTTCTCGAACTGGTAGCCCTTGACGCGATCCTCCTGCTCGACCGGCTCCTCGGTCTCGCTGTCGATCACCAGGTTGCGCACCCGGTTGCCGGTCTTCTTGTTGAGGATGTTGAAGCGGATGCGCTCGCTCGTCGTGGTCGCGGAATAGAGCGCCACCGAGCACGAAACCAGCGACAGCTTCAGATAACCCTTCCAGTTCGGACGCGGCGCCATGGAACTCACCCCAACACGTAATTGTTGACCACAATCGAGGGTAACACAGCGGGGCGGATTTGCGTTCCATTTTTGGACGGCTTGCCTACCGCGATTGGACGAATTCATTCAGTGTTCTAGAGGGTTAATGATGGCGGACATCGGCAAACGGGTCTGGGCCATCGCCGAAGGCTGGATTCCATCGGGTGGCCTCACCGATCGCGCCCTGATGCCGCACGAGACCGCCTGCATCCTCAACGCCGGCGAGCGCGACGCCCACATCGAGCTGACAGTCTTCTTCGCCGACCGCGAGCCGGTGCGCTATGCGCTGACCGTCCCTGCGCGCCGCACCAAACACGTGAGGTTCGACGATCTCACCGATCCGCCGGTGCCGCGCGGCGACGGATTACGCCTCGCTGTTCGTGTCCGACGTACCGGTCGTGGTGCAGCACACGCGGCTGGATTCCCGCAAGGCCGAGATCGCGCTGATGACGACGGTGGCCTACGCGCAGGACTGAGGCGTCAACCTTCTGCAAACCATGGACGCTGTCCATTTAGCGGCCCATTGGCATGGCCTGCGTTAAGGGCGGCAGCACGCCAGCGACATTGATTGCCGGCGCCGACAAGGCGCTCTACGCCGCGAAGAGCGCGGGCCGCGATACCATCATTGCCGACGACAGCGTCCGCATGCTGGCGCCGTCGCATATCAGGCTGGTGGCCTGATCCCGCGTTCCCATTCAAAAAAAGAGGCCCCGGCAAGGGAGCCGGGGCCAGGGAAGGGAACAGGAGGAAGGAAATCGTGAGTGCAGTGTGCCCTCCGGCCCTTCTCCCGGCTGTGACCGCCATCACAAAAAGACGGATTGCTCGCGCAGGCTAAAGTCTCCGCATTTCCCGTTTCAGCACGCTCACGTCCGAGTGAACGCCGCGACAATTTCGTCGCAGCGCGGAACGATTAACGTGCGTTCAGGGTTACATGGGCGGGAAGGAGGGCGGCACATTGCGAGTTTCAGATGTCCCAGGACGCGCGCGACCTGCGAAGTGCAGGCTGCTATGTTGTTGTTCTTCTTGCCTTTGCAGCGGCGGTGGTGTTCGCCGGCCCACCGCTGGTTGAACGCGCGATCGCAAGCACCGGCTTCAGTGAAATCGTCTCACCCTTTTCCGAAGCAGAATCAGAGCAGGCTCCGACCCGGCTGAGCATCGCGGTCGACAACGCGCGCGAGATCCGTGCCGCGCTTGCCAAACCCCAGCCGCCGCTTGAGCCGTTGCAGCCGATCACGGCAAAGCTCGCTCACGGTCACCTCAAGCCGGGTTCGCGCACCGCTCATGCGCACCAGCGGCCGAAGCTGCCCAAGGCAGCGATGGATGCGATGGCGTCGGCCAACAATGCCGACACGCCGCGCTCGTATTCGGCGCCGGCGCCGATGGAATTGCATCGGGTTTATTGAAACCAGGCGTCTAAAAGCCGCTGAAACCATACGAATTCGCGCTTTGCCTTGTATTTGACGCACATCGCGTCTATGCAGTGCAATCGATTAGGCCGGACAACTGGGCCGCTTCGCCTCGTCACTGACGGCGCGCACGTTCAGACTGCTTACCAAATCGACGAATTGGGACTGTGGCGTGCGATGTCGCGCGCCACGTCCCTCGTGCACACCGTAGTGAAAGGACATTCAAATGAACACGGGCACTGTGAAGTTCTACAACGACCAAAAAGGCTTCGGCTTCATCCAGCCGGACGGCGGCGACAAGGACGTTTTCGTCCACGCCACGGCTCTGGAGCGCGCCGGCATTCCCGGCCTGCGTGAAGGCCAGAAGGTCAAGTTCGACACGCAGAACGATCCGCGCAGCGGCAAGGTCGCCGTCTCGACGATCGAAATCGCGTAACATCTGAAAACGAAACCGCCGCCGTCATGGCGGCGGTTTTTTAAGCAGAACGGGGATCGCATGCGCATCTTCATCTTCAAGTCGGAATCCGGTGCGCTCTCGGCGTTCGCTGGAGATTCGGACGCACGCGTGCTGCCCACGCAACATGGTCCCTGGCATCCGATCGGCGTGGTCCGGCCGGACGCGGATCCGCCGCACAACTTCAAGCGCGCCGCGATCGAGAAGGCCATCGCCGACCAGGGCTACCAGCTGTTCCGTCTGAAGAAGAAGCCGGCCCCTTCGCTCGGCTCCTGAACTCTGAACAACAAAACCCATAGAGGCTTCGCACCGTTGCAATCGCCCATCGATCTGGGGCCCGATCAGGGCCGCTCCTGGACTCGCCTGCTGGCGCGCTATCGCGAGCCGAGCCACACCCGCAGCGCCATTGAAATCGTGATCACACTGCTGCCGTTCGCCGGGCTTTGGCTGGCTGAGCTTGGCCGCGGTGCATTTCGGCTATTGGGAGCTGTCGCTGCTGCTCGCCGTTCCGGGCGCCGCGTTCCTGGTCCGGCTGTTCATGATCCAGCACGATTGCGGACACGGCTCGTTTTTCCGCCATCGCCACATCAATGACGGCGTCGGACGCCTCCTCGGCGTGCTGACGTTGACGCCTTACGACTGCTTGGCGTCGCGCCCACGCGACCCACCACGCCACCTCGGGGCACCTCGACCGGCGCGGCATCGGCGACATCGACACTCTCACGGTGCGCGAGTTCAACGCGTTGTCCGTCTGGGGCCGCGTACGCTATCGCGCTCTACCGCCACCCGCTGGTGATGTTCGGCATCGGTCCCGCGTATCTCTTTTTGCTGCAGAACCGGGTGCCCTCGCGGTTTCACAAGGACGGCTGGCAGAGCTGGCTGAGCGCGATGCTGACCAACCTCGCGATCGCGGCGATCGCCGCGCGTGGTGATCTGGTTCGTCGGTATCGGCACGTTCCTGCTGGTGCACCTTCCGATCACGCTGCTGGCCGCGTCCGCCGGCGTCTGGCTGTTCTACGTGCAGCACCAGTTCGAGGAGACGTTCTGGGCGCGCGGCGAGGACTGGAGCCGGCACGAAGCGGCGCTGCGCGGCAGCTCGCACTACGTGCTGCCCGGCGTGCTGCGCTGGTTCACCGCCAACATCGGCGTGCACCATGTGCATCACCTCTGCAGCGGCATTCCGTACTATCGCCTGCCGCGCGTGCTGCGCGACCATCCCGACCTGTCCGGCATGAACCGCCTGACGCTGATGCAGAGCCTGCGCAGCGTGCGGCTGGTGCTATGGTGACGAGGCGCGGCGGCGGCTGATCTCGTTCCGCGACGCGCGCGCCATTGAGCGTCCTGCCGCATCCCCCGGGAGCGATCGATGAGAAAAGCCCTGCCGGACAAGATGTTTCTCGACGATCAGTCGCGCCTGTCGTTGCTGCGCAACTGGGTGCTCGACAACGCCGTCACCGAGATCGAGATGAGCGAGAAGCAGTTCTGGAATTTCGCGCAGCTTCAGCCCGTTGTCCGAAAAGCCGTGGATCACATTCATGGGCCGGACGATCCGCGTCACCGATATGCCGGAAGCGGCGCGGCTGAGCCTCGGCTTCGCGGCCTGACGCGCCCGATTGCCGCACGATCCTCGACTTCCGCCGCGAAAAGGCGGATGGTGGGTGATCACCGGCCAGTCGCGTTCGTGATCGCAATCCTGGGCGCCGGTGGCTGAGAGACACTTGTGCTCCCGCCTGCAAAGCAGGAGGCGCCCGTGTCGCAACACACGTCCGTTCAACCCGTCCTGATCGAGCGGCCGCCCTGTCCGCAGTGCGGCGCGCAGATGATGGTGGCGCGCATCCGCCCGCACACCCAAGGCACCGACGAGCGGACCTATCAATGTGCGAAGTGCCGCTTCGTCGAGACGCTGCTCACGCAGCGCCGCGCATGAGTCGCGCAAGGCATGACCACGCAAATCGAAAGGCGGCCTGCCATGAAAACCCCGCGCGCGCTCCACGGCATCGCCATTTTGCTGGCGCTGACTTTCGCCCCGGCGCCTGCCGTCGCGCAGCCGGCCCTGAACATCGCGGGCACCTACCGCGGTCTGATGACAGGATGCCTCTCGGCGGAGCGGTCCACGGAGTGCCGGAAGGGCTTCGTCGAACTGATCCGGCTGGCCGATGAGGTCGATGCCCGCCGTGTGGAATGGGAGCGCGCCGCCGGCGGGGCGTCGGCCGCGAAGCTGCAGGAGGGTTACGCGCAGGCGAAGGCGCAGCTCAACCGCGCCGTCGACGATTTCAACCGCGACATGAGCGCGCCGGCGGCCGCGGCCAAGTAAGACCCGCAGGTCGCAGAGGCGGCGCGCCGCTCCGCGACAACGGAGAGAGCGGGATGTTCGCTCCAGCCACGGCATCTGAAGTGCATCGCGCGCCGTCGTGCCCGACGTGCCTCGCGCCGATGACGCTCGTGCGCGTCGTCACGCCCAACGCCGCAGCCGAGCTTCGTGTGTTCCAGTGCCGGCACTGCGGCGTGGTGATGTTCACCGAGATTGAGTGAGGCGTCCTCTCGCACTTTTTTCTTCGTCACGTTCTCAAAGAAAAAAGACCCCGGCAGGGATGCCGGGGCCAGGGAAGGGAACAGGAGGAAGGAAATTGTGAGTGCAATGTGCCTGCTCGGGCGGATTGGGCGATGTGACGGGGGTCACAAAAAGGCGGATTGCCGGTGCACAAAACCCCTTTCAATGCTGGGCCCGTATCGCTGATTTTTGGCGGAACCATCGCCTTGCCACGCTGTTCTGTTGATGCATCTCCGTCTTGACCTTCGCAGGCCTGTCGCAGGCACTGAGCGCCAGCAGGCCGCGGGTTGTCATATGAGCGAAGACGTCATCATCCCGTGGCTGCTGCACCGCCCGCCGGTGTGGACGGCATTGTTGGCTGCATTGGCGCCCGCGATCATTGCCAGCTTCAAGAGCCGCTCAACGATACGCTGGTATCTTTACGGTCTCGCTTGCACGCTCGTGGCGTGGCCCCTGATCGCGCTGGCGACAATCCATGCACTTCTTGTGCGTTCGTGGACCATGTCGCCGACCGTGTCGCCCGAGGTCCGGCAACGGCAGAAGAGGGCAGACTCGCTGGCCCTGCTCGCGGAAAGCAGCGTGCAGTCGTATCCAAGCTGGATCGCGGAGCTCAAGCTCAAATCGCCTGAAGGGCTCGATCGTCGCCGCTATGCCTATGAGAAGATCGAACCGGGCGAGTCAATCGAGCTCGTCCGCGAAGGTGCCAGTCATCGCGACGATCACGCCGTGGCGTTTCGCCATCACGGCGTTCACCTTGGCTACGTCCCCAAGCGGCATCGCTGGGTGGCTCCCGCGATCGACGACGGGCGCCGGCTCGTCGCGATCGTAGACAAGGTCAAAGTTGGCGGCATCGTGCGCCGTCGCGCGAAATCCGTGCGCGTCCGGATTGCCGTCCTCGACGCCCGCTAGCCGCCGCGGAATGCGTGGTCCGTAAGGTGGGCAAAGCGAACAGTGTCCACCATTTGTTTTGCACCGTGGTGACACCGCATCGACGTGGGCTCGGCGCTTGCGCGCCTTAGCCCGCCCTGCGCTTGCTGCGTCCTGCCTCGGTCTAGAGGAACCAGACCGCGACGCTTGCAAAAGACAGAAACGCCAGGACCGCAGATACGAAAGCGGCTTCATAACGATTGATGGGCGCCTTCGAACTGCAAAGAACCGATTGAGCATCTCCTGTCGTCCGCGGGCCGGCTAGGCGGCGGCCGGTAGCGAGAGATCGAGCACCAGCTTCGGCTCGGAGGCGGCGAAGATCTCCGTCCGGTCGGGACGCGGCGGATGATCCAGACGGTGTTGATTTCGCGCTTCATCGCCTTGGCTTGTTCGCCAGTCAGCTCCAACTGGGCATCCCATCCTCGCGCGACGATTGCGCCCGATGCGCCGACGTCGAGGCAGCACACGTAGGCCGGCTGGTGGTAGGCCTCCGTAGGGACGCCCAGCAGGTCGGCCGCCGCATTGTGACCGGCGAAGGCGCCGAGCCGCTTCGCGAACTGGCAGGACATCGTCGCGACGTGGCCAATGTCGTCGGCCGCAGCCTTGGCGGTGTCGCCCGTCGCGAAGACATTCGTCACGCCCGGCACGCGCAGGTCGCGATCGACCATCAACCGGCCCAGATTATCGCGTGGCGCCGGAATTTGCGCGGTGAGCGGCGTGGCGCGCATTCCCGCGGTCCAGATCACGGTCGCGGTGTCGATGCGCTCGCCGTTGGAGAGCGTCACGCTGTCCTCGTTGATTTCCGTGACGCCGACGCCGAGGATGGTCTCCACGCCGAGGTTCTTGATCGCGGCGGCGATGGCCGGCCCGGGATTGGCGCCGATCTGCTTCGCGATGACTTCACCGCGCTCGACGATCACAACCCGGATGCCGGCATCGTCGCCCAGAATGGTGCGCAGCCGCTTCGGCATCTCGGTGGCGGTCTCGATGCCGGTGAAGCCACCGCCCGCGACGACGACGGTGTTGCGGGCCTTCGAGGCCGGCCGCTTTGCCAGTGCATGGAGGTGTTGATCCAGCCGGATTGCTTCGTCGATCAGGTCAACGCCGAAGCCGTGTTGCGCGAGGCCTGGGATATTGGGGCGAAAGCCAAGGCTGCCGGCGGCTAGAACAAGCCGGTCGTAGGTGAGCGTGCTGCGCTGGCCGTCGGGTCCGGTGAAGATCACCGAGTTCGGCTTCGGTATCGATCGTCTCGACCTTGCCTGGCACAAAACGGACGTCCGTCACTTTGAAGACTTCCGAAAGCGGTGCCTTCATCGTCTCCGGATTAGGCTCATAAAGACGGGGACGGATCACGAGGAAGGGCTCGGGCGAAATCAGCGCGATTTCGAGCTCGTCCGGCGACACCTTCTGCAGGTCGCGAAGGCGGGCGGCGGACAGCGCGGCGTGCATTCCGGCAAAACCGGCGCCGATGATAAGAAGGCGTTGCATGGTCTCCATCCCTTGCTGGCGTTGCGATGGGAGATGTTTTGTCAGGAAGCGGACCGGAAGACCTTGCATAGGCCTTGTCGCGGTATTGAAATTGCCTTGGTTCTTCGTCCAAGAAGCTGCCTGTGAACGCCGGGTGACCTCAACGGCTGCTGGCGCCTTCATAGGTATGAAGGCGCCAGCTGTTCAAACGCATGCGGTCGGTTAGTTCGGCACTAACTCAACAAGCGGTCAGTAGTCCCAGACGACCGGTACGCAACGAAAGTGGTCGCCGACCACTGCCACATGGCAGATGGACGGAAACGGCAGGTGAGTGGCCACCAGCGGCTCGCGGGTCGCCGCCAGCTCCCGCATAAGATTGACGCGGACGCGGGCCGCCTCCTCGGGGTCGTGTTCGAAGCCATTGTGCCAGTCGGGGTGGTCGAACCCGACCTGGAACACCAAGTCGCCAGCGAACGTCAGCCGGTCGCCGCCGGACGCCAGGCGCACAACGCTGTGTCCGGGGGTGTGGCCGCCCGTGCGAGTGACGAGCACGCCCGGCGCCACCTCGGTCTGCTCCTCGAACGGCCGCAGCTGGCTGCGGTAGTCGTTCACGAACCGCTTGGCCGCCCGCCGAAGCGCGTCCGGGAACCCCTGCGGCATGACGGCGCGGGAGAAATCGGGCGACTCCCAGAACTTGAGCTCAGCGGCTGCGACATGGATCCTCAGATCCGGACGCAGCCGGTCCTTCACCCCGTCGATGAGCAGCCCGCCGATGTGATCCATGTGCATGTGGGTCAGCACCACGTCGGTCACGGATGCGAGATCGATGCCGGCGGCCTCCAGTCGATGGATCAACTGCCCGGCCCGCGGCAAGTGCAAGTCCGGGTCCGCCCCCAGCCCAGCGTCAATGAGGATGGTCTTCCCGCCGCTACGCACCACGACCACGTTCAGCGGCCACTCGAGCATTTCCGGCGACAGGAACTCATCCTCCAGCCAGGCCTTCCGGACGGCCGGGTCGACGTTGTGTGCCAAAGTTTTCGCCGGTATCGGTAGGATCCCATCGCTGACCACCAATACGTCAATCTCGCCGACCCGCAGCGCGTAGCGCGACGGAACCAGCTCGTCGAGCCCCGGCCTGCCGGGATGTGAGGTGATGTCCGAGCTCATGTCTCAGGCTCATGTTTGTCTCCTCCTGACCGTCTACCCACGGCCCTTGTCGGATTGCGATGGGGACGTTTTGCCTGTCACGAGGCTGAAAGACTTTGCGGCGATCTTGCCTTGGTGTTGGATTTGCCTTGAATATTCGTCCAAGCGGCTATTGGCCGATGGGCAAACGGGCCGTGTCCGGCGATGATTATTGCGCTATTAGTGGCTTAGCCGGATTTGCAAGATTTGCGCGCCCGGGGCGACGGAGCGCCGTAGTGCAATACGTGTTTGGAGAATATGCGCTCGACCCTGATCGGCGGGAGCTGACCCGGCATGCCGAGGCCGTGGCGATCGGGCCACAAGTCTTCGATCTGCTGCTCTTCCTGGTGCAGAACCGCGAGCGCGTCGTCAGCAAGGATGACCTGCTTGATTCCGTTTGGGGCGGGCGGATCGTCTCGGAATCGACCCTGACCAGCCACATCAATGCGGTGCGCAAGGCGATCGGCGACAGCGGGGACGAACAGCGTCTGATCCGGACGATCGCCCGCAAAGGCTTCCGGTTCGTCGGCGATGTCAGGGAGGCCGATGCGTCGGAAGGCTTCGCCGCTCCGAACGCCAGGACCGCGGTATCGAACGAAGCCTCTGCACAGGTGCTGAGCCTGCCCGACAGTCCCTCCATTGCCGCCTTGCCGTTTCAGAACTGGAGCGGCGACCCGGAGCAGGAATACTTCGCCGACGGCATGGTGGAGGACATCATCACCGCATTGTCGCGCAATCGCTGGCTGTTCGTGATCGCGCGCAATTCAAGCTTCACGTACAAGGGCCGCGCTGTGGATGTGAAACAGGTCGGCCGCGAACTGGGTGTGCGCTACGTGCTCGAAGGCAGCGTGCGCAAGGCGGCCAACCGTGTGCGCATCACCGGGCAGCTCGTCGATGCAACGAGCGGAGTGCATCTCTGGGCCGACCGTTTCGAGGGGCCGCTCGACGATATCTTCGAACTGCAGGATCAAGTCGCTATGAGTGTCGTTGGTGCGATCACCCCGACATTGGAGCGGGCCGAGATCGAACGGGCGAAGCGCAAGCCGACCGAAAGCCTGGATGCCTACGACTACTATCTGCGCGGGATGACGAACTTTCACCGCGGCACCCGGGAACCCATCAGCCAGGCAATGTCGCTGTTCAACAAGGCAACACAGCTCGATCCGGACTTCGCCTCCGCCTATGCGATGGAGGCTTGGTGCCATTTCTGGCGCAAGGTCAACGGCTGGATGGCGGACCGAACTAGAAGAGTTCGCGGAAGGTGCGCGGCTGGCTCGCCGGGCCGTCGAGGTTGGCAAGGACGACGCAGTCGCGCTCGCACGAAGCGGCCATGCGCTGGCGCATCTTGCCGGCGATCTCGATGGCGGCGTCGCGTTGATCGACAGGGCGCTGCTGCTTAACCAAAACCTCGCGGCCGCATGGTTCCTTGGCGGCTTCCTGCGAATCTGGCGGGGCGAATCGGATGACGCAATCGAGCGCTTCGAACGTTCGATGCGCCTGAGTCCTTTGGACCCGGAGATGTTCCGCATGCAGGCCGGCATGGCGATGGCGCATTTGCTGGCGGGCCGTTTCGACGTTGCATCGTCATGGGCGGAGAAGGCGTTCAGGGATATGCCGAGCTTCCTGATTGTGGTCGGCATCATCGCCGCAAGCCACGCGCTCGCCGGCCGGGCTGATGAAGCGCAGCGGGCCATGCAGCATTTGCGTCAGCTCGATCCAACCCTTCGCATTTCCAATCTCAAGAATTGGCTTCCGTTACAGCGGCCGGAAAACTTGGCGATGCTCGCTGGCGGGCTTCGCAAGGCAGGGCTGCCGGAGTGAGCGAAATGAGTGGAGCACAACTTAAGTAACGTCGAGGCGCTCCTCACATCCCCTTCCCAAAAAACTCCGCCGTCTCCCGCGTAAACGCCTTCCGCGCCGCCGCGTCGAAATAAAACATGTGCCCGCCGCGATGCAGCTTGAGCTGCACGCGGCCGGCGCCGCCGATCGGCGGGATGTTGTCGAGCACATAGCGCGTCACGCCGTGCGGCGTGACGAGGTCGCTGCGGCCGTGCGCCACCAGCAGGCGGAACGACGGGTCGAACGCAAGCAGCGTGCGGATATCATCGGAGACGCCGGGCGCGTTGCGCTGGCTGCCCCACTCCCATTTGCCGCCGAGGTCGGCGAGCAGCACGTAGGTCATCTCGGTCTTGAAGCCGAGCTCGTCGCGCGCGTAGCCGGCGAACGCGCCGGACAGCGCGCGCGTGAAGCCGTCGAGCACCGGGTCGCCGCCGCGCCGCGTCTCGCTGTCGGGGTAGGGGTCCGGCATCAGGAAGGCGCCATCGTAATAGCTGGCAACCTGTCCCTTGCCGCGAAGCTGCGCCAGATACGCGGGCCGCACATAGCCGCGCGATTTCTCCACCGCGTCGAAGGGCAGGCCGGTCATCTTCGCGATGGTGCCGTAGATCTGCGCGGCGCGCTCGCCTTGCGGCGGCGCCCCGGCGAGCGCGGGAAGATAGTCGTGCAGCGCGAAGCGCTCGATCTCGGCCATCGCGGCGTCGCTGTAGGTATTTGGTGCGGTCGAGCTCGGCGGCGGCGAGCGAAGGGAAATGCAGCGCGGCGCCGAGCGCGTTCGAAGCGCCGGCCCATTGCAGCGTGGTCTCGAGCATCGGCGACACCATCACGATGCCGGCCGCGACCAGGCCCTGATCGCTCTGCATCGCGCGCGCCACCTTGGCGGCGCGGAAGCCGCCGTAGCTCTCGCCGAGCAGGTATTTCGGGGAACTCGTGCGGCTGTTGTTGGCGACATAGAGCGCGATCACCTTGGCGATCGCCTCGGCGTCGCGGCGCACGTGGAGGAACGGCGTCGTGGCCTCCGGCTTGATGGTGCGGCTCCAGCCGGTGGCGAGCGGGTCGATCATCACGAGATCGGTGAAGGCGAGCCAGGTGTCCGGGTTGTCGACGAGCTTCGGCGTGGCGCCGTCGTTGCCCTTCGGGCCGAAGTCGATGATGCGCGGGCCGGCTAAGCCAAGATGCAGGTACGCGGAAGCGGCGCCTGGACCGCCGTTGAACGCGAAGGTGATCGGCCGCGTCGCGGCGTTGCCGCCCTTCGCGACATAGGCCGTGTAGAACACCGCGCCGATCTTCTCGCCGGCCTGGTCGTGCAGCGCGAGCGTGCCGGCGGTCGCGGTGTAGGCAAGCGTGCGCTTGTCGGCGAGCGTGATCGTTTTTTCGGTGACGGAGTCGGCGGGCAGCAGCCGCAGCACGCCCTGCGAGTCGGTGGGCTGCGCGGCTGCGACAGAGGAGTGCAGAGCAACCGCGAGGAGAAGCGGAATAACGCGAAGGGAGAGCACGGAGGACCCCGGAAATTGGGCTGTTCTGCCTGTTGTAGCGGATCGACATCGCGAAAAGTCAGGCGCTATCTGGGCTTTTCCGGGCTGGATTCAATTTGTGCAGCAGCCTCATTTTTCATCAAACGATTATGCCTTGTAATTAGGCAATACGAAAAACAACAACAATATCAATGTCCTGTGGATTGGCACGTGGCTTGCGATCAAGTGCCTGCGCGGGGGCCAATAGGGCCGGGCTGCGCACGTCAAACGCAGGGGATATCGCGATGCTTCCATCCATCAGCCGCCGCTGGCTCCTCGCCACCGGCCTAAGTATCGGAATTTCAACGGCAATTTCACCCGTTCAGGCGCAGGAGACGATCAAGGTCGGCATCCTGCATTCGCTTTCCGGCACCATGGCGATCAGCGAAACCACGCTGAAGGACACCATGCTGTTCCTCATCGACGAGCAGAACAAGAAGGGCGGCGTACTCGGAAAGAAGCTCGAAGCAGTGGTGGTCGACCCCGCTTCGAACTGGCCGCTGTTCGCCGAAAAGGCCCGCGAATTGATCACCAAGGAGAAGGTCTCCGTGGTGTTCGGCTGCTGGACCTCGGTGTCGCGCAAGTCCGTGCTGCCGGTGTTCAAGGAGCTCAACTCCATCCTGTTCTATCCGGTGCAATACGAAGGCGAGGAGAGCGAGCGCAACGTGTTCTACACCGGCGCCGCGCCGAACCAGCAGGCCATCCCCGCTGTCGATTACCTCGCCAAGGAAGAAAAGGTGCAGCGCTGGGTGCTCGCCGGCACCGACTACGTCTATCCGCGCACGACCAACAAGATCCTCGAGGCCTACCTCAAGTCGAAGGGCGTCAAGCAAGAAGACATCATGATCAACTACACGCCCTTCGGTCATAGCGACTGGCAGACCATCGTCGCCGACATCAAGAAGTTCGGCTCGGCTGGCAAGAAGACCGCGATCGTCTCCACCATCAATGGCGACGCCAACGTGCCGTTCTACAAAGAGATGGGCAACCAGGGCATCAAGGCCAAGGACATCCCGTCGGTGGCGTTCTCGGTCGGCGAAGAAGAACTCGCTGGCATCGACACCAAGCCGCTGGTCGGCCACATGGCGGCCTGGAACTACTTCCAGTCGATCAAGAACCCGGGGAATGCCGAGTTCATCAAGAAGTGGCAGACCTTCACCAAGAACGCCAAGCGCGTCACCAACGACCCGATGGAAGCCCACGTGATCGGCTTCGCGATGTGGGTCAAGGCTGTCGAAAAGGCCAAGTCCACCGATCCGGACAAGGTCATCGCAGCGCTGCCTGGCACCGAAGCGCCGAATCTGACCGGCGGCATCTCCAAGATGCTGCCGAACCACCACATCACCAAGCCGGTGTTCATCGGCGAAGTGCGTGGTGACGGCCAGTTCGACGTAGTGTGGAAGACGCCCAGTCTCGTTCCGGGCGACGCCTGGTCGAAGCACCTCGACGGCTCCAAGGATCTGATCGGCGATTGGGTCAGCAAGAAGTGCGGAAATTTCAACGTCAAGACCAATAAGTGCGGCGGGGCATGATGCCCGACCGTGGACTGACTTAGACCTTCACCGCTGAGAGGCGGCGGCTTGCCGCCGTCTCTCACACATCCCTGCCGGGACGTTACTGCGATGCCAATCATGCGAGAGCGCCTCATCGCGCTTCTGTTCGCGCTCATTATGATCCTCGCCGGGGCGGCCGCGCACGCAGCCGATCTGAAGGAAGCGCTGGCGCGATTTGCGGCTGACGATTTCAGCGAGACCGCCGAAGGGATCACGGAAGTCACGGCGACCGGCGATCCGCGTGCTGCTGCGATCATCGAAGCGTTGCAGACCGGCCGACTGCTCTACATCAGCGGAGCCCAAGGCCGTTTATTACAAGGACGCCGGCGGAAAACTGTTCGATGCCGCCACGGGTCAGCCAATTGCGAGCGAACCGGCAGGTCTCGAAACTGTTCGGCTTAACAACCGCCTTCGTCGCGCGATTGATGCCGCGATTGGCGGTTTGACGCTGCTTGCGCCGATCCAGCGAAGCGCTTTGCTGCCGCGCAGGCGGTGTTCAAATCACGCGAAGTCGCGGCGCTGCCGGTGCTCGATGCGGCGCTTGCCAAGGAGACCGACGAACGGGTCAAGCGTGCGCTTGCGGAGGCGCGTGCGGCTGTGATGCTGCATTCCGACGACGCCAGCGAACAGGACCGGCTCAACGCGATCGCGACGATCAAAGCGCGCAGCGGACAAGACGCGGTTGCTGCATTGTTTGGCTTGCCGTCGTCGGTGCCGGATACCGTCTCCGCTGCAGCGCGCGATGCCATCGCGGGGATGCAAAGCCAACTCGTGGTCTGGGAAGCGGTCCAGAACGCCTGGTATGGCATCTCGCTCGGTTCCGTGTTGCTGCTGGCTGCAATCGGGCTCGCCATTACGTTCGGTGTGATGGGCGTCATCAACATGGCGCACGGTGAAATGGTGATGCTCGGCGCCTACGTGACATTCGTGGTGCAGGAATTGATCCGGCAGCACAATCCGGCGCTGTTCGACTACTCGCTGTTCATGGCGGTGCCGCTTGCGTTTCTCTTTACCGGCTTTGTCGGCATTCTGATCGAGCAGGGCATCATCCGGTTTCTTTATGGCCGGCCGCTGGAGACGTTGCTCGCGACATGGGGCTTGTCGCTGGTTTTGCAACAAGCGGTGCGGACCGCGTTCGGCCCGACCAACAAGGAGGTCGGCAACCCGTCGTGGATGAGCGGCGCGTTCGAAGTCGGCTACATCACCATCACCTACAACCGGCTCTGGATCGTTTGCTTTACGCTCGCGGTGTTTGTCGCATTGCTCGGACTGCTGCGCTTTACGCGACTCGGACTTGAGATGCGGGCCGTGACGCAGAACCGCTCCATGGCAGCGTCGATGGGCATCCGCACCGCCCGAGTCGATGCGCTGACGTTCGGGCTCGGCTCGGGCATTGCGGGGATCGCTGGCGTGGCATTGTCGCAGATCGACAACGTCAGCCCCAATCTCGGGCAGAGCTACATCATCGACAGCTTCATGGTCGTGGTGTTCGGCGGTGTCGGCAATCTGTGGGGCACGCTTGTCGGCGCGTTCACGCTTGGCATCGCCAACAAGTTTCTGGAGCCATATGCCGGCGCGGTGCTTGCGAAGATCGCGATCCTCGTCATCATCATTCTCTTTATTCAGAAGCGGCCGCGAGGCCTGTTCGCTCTTAAGGGCAGGGCGGTCGAAGCATGACCGGTCATCATCCGCTGATCCGCATGCTCGACCGCGGCTCGCTGATCTTTCTCGGCTTGCTTGCCGTCATCGCGGTGCTGGTGCCATTCCTCAACCTCGCGTTCCCGCCATCGTCTGCCTTGCACGTGCCGACCTATCTGGTGGCGCTGTTCGGCAAGTATCTCTGCTACGCGCTGCTCGCTCTCTCTATCGATCTGATCTGGGGCTATTGCGGCATTCTCTCGCTCGGTCACGGCGCTTTCTTCGCGCTCGGCGGCTATGCCATGGGCATGTACCTGATGCGGCAGATCGGCACGCGCGGCGTCTACGCGCATCCGGAATTGCCGGATTTCATGGTGTTCCTGAACTGGCCGGAATTGCCGGTCTTTTGGTACGGCTTCCAGCACTTCCCCTACGCGCTGCTGATGATCGTGCTGGTGCCCGGCGCGCTGGCCTTCGTGTTCGGCTGGTTCGCCTTCCGCAGCCGCGTGACCGGCGTCTATCTCTCGATCATCACACAGGCGCTGACCTATGCGTTGATGCTCGGATTCTTCCGCAACAATTTCGGCTTTGGCGGAAACAACGGTCTGACCGATTTCAAGGACATCCTGGGGTTCAACGTGCAGGCACAGGGCACGCGCGCGGCACTGTTCTTTAGTTCATGCGTGATGCTTGCGATCGGTTTTATCATCTGCCGTGCGCTCGTCACATCGAAGTTCGGCAAGGTGCTGGTCGCGGTGCGCGATGCCGAGGCGCGAACCCGGTTCCTCGGCTACAGGGCGGAATCGTACAAGCTGTTTGTGTTCACATTGTCGGCTTGCATGGCAGGCGTCGCCGGTGCGTTGTACGTGCCGCAGGTCGGCATCATAAATCCGAGCGAATTCTCTCCGGCCAATTCGATCGAAGCCGTGATCTGGGTTGCAGTCGGCGGGCGCGGCACGCTCACAGGCGCGGTGATCGGAGCGATACTGGTGAACTATGGAAAGACCACGTTCACCAGCGGCGTACTGGCGCCCTATTGGCTGTTCGTGCTTGGCGGTCTGTTCATCCTGTGACGCTGCTGCTGCCGCGCGGCATCGTCGGCACCTGGCGAGAGTGGCGCTCGCAGCAGCGGGCGAAAGCAGATCGCTGCGAGCGCTACATCTGCCGTCGGCCGCGCCTGCCGCGCGGCCGGCGGAGTAGCCGCAATGCCCGCTCCAACCACCACGGCTCTGCTCTATCTCAACGGCGTCAATGTCTCGTTCGACGGTTTCCGTGCGATCAACAATCTGTCTCTTGCGGTCGAGCCCGGCGAGATGCGCGCCATCATCGGTCCGAACGGCGCCGGCAAGACCACCATGATGGACATCGTCACCGGCAAAACCCGGCCCGACGATGGCGATGTGTTCTTTGAAGGCAGTCACGACCTGACCAAGCTCGACGAAACGCAGATCGCGACGCTCGGCATCGGCCGCAAGTTTCAGAAGCCGACGGTGTTCGAGATGCACACCGTGGAAGACAATCTGCTGCTTGCGCTCAAGAATGACCGCAGGCCTCGCGCCACGCTGCGGTGGCACGAAACCGACGATGAAATGCGGCGCGTTGCCGACATTCTCGAAACCATCCGGCTCGGCGCGATGCGCAGCCGCCCGGCCGGCAGTCTCGCGCATGGCCAGAAGCAATGGCTGGAGATCGGCATGCTGTTGGCTCAGGAGCCGAAGCTGCTTCTGATCGACGAGCCGGTCGCCGGCATGACCGATGTCGAAACGCAGCAGACGGCCGAACTTGCTCAAGGAGATCAACCGCGACAAGACCGTGATCGTCGTCGAGCACGACATGACGTTCGTCCGCGAACTGGGCGTCAAGGTGACGTGCCTGCATGAGGGCACGGCGATCGCCGAAGGCACCATCGACCAGGTGTCGGCGAACGAGCGCGTGATCGAAGTATATTTGGGGCGATAGCGATGCTGGATGTGCAAGCCATCGATCTGCACTACGGCGCCGCGCAAGCGTTGCGGGGTGTCTCGCTGCAAGCAAAGGTCGGTGAGGTGACCTGCGTGCTCGGCCGCAACGGCGTCGGCAAGACCAGTCTGCTCGACGCGCTGGCGGGCCAGCAGCCGGTGAGCGCCGGCTCGATTGTGTGGGAGGGCGAGGACGCCACCAAGCTCAAGCCCTACGAGCGGGCACGCCGGGGCATCGCCTATGTGCCGCAAGGCCGCGAAATTTTTCCCCTGTTGACGGTCGAAGAAAATCTCAAGTCCGGCTTCGCTCCGTTGCCGCGCGATCAGCGCGGCATTCCGGACGATGTGTTTTCGCTGTTTCCGGTGCTGCACGACATGCTGCGGCGCCGAGGTGGCGACCTGTCGGGCGGCCAGCAACAGCAGCTTGCCATCGGCCGCGCGCTGGTGATGCGGCCGCGCCTTCTGCTGCTCGATGAGCCGACCGAGGGCATTCAGCCTTCAATCATCAAGGACATCGGCCGCGCGATCACTTATCTGCGTGGGCTCGGCAAGATGGCTATCGTCCTGGTCGAGCAATATCTCGACTTTGCCAGCGAGCTTGGCGATCGTTTTGTGGTGATGGATCGCGGCGCGATCGTCTATTCTTCCGACAAGGCAAGCATGGACGAGGCCGCGCTCAAGCGGGCGATGGCAATTTAGGAGCGGTTGCGTGCCGGCTGCATCCGCGTTGAACAAGATATTCGCCGCCAACCGCGCCGCCGGGCACATCGCGCTCGAGGTCGGCGCACAGAACGGCGTGACGCGGCGCGTGCGTGTCGGCGAAGACGGGCCGTTGCGTGTGCGATTTCCGGGACCGGACAGCGCCGGCCTCGAAGCCATGATCGTCAACACCGCGGGCGGCATCGCCGGCGGCGACAGACACCGGCTCGACATTTCTGCCGGGAATGGAGCGAGCCTTGCCGTCACGACTGCCGCTGCGGAAAAAATCTATCGCTCGCTCGGCCCGCCTGCTGACATCGGCATCAAGCTCAGAGCAGAGGGTGGCGCGCACCTTCGCTGGCTTCCGCAGGAGACCATCCTGTTTGATCGCGCGGTTCTGAACCGCCGGATCGAGGTGGATTTGTTCGGAGATGCTTCGCTGCTGATGGCCGAGGCCGTGGTGTTCGGCCGCTCCGCAATGGGCGAGAGGGTGCAGCACGGCCTGCTGACCGATCATTGGCGGTTGCGGCGCGATGGCAGATTGGTCTTCGCCGAGACCGCGCGGCTCGATGGGCCGATCGCGGCCAGACTTGACGAGCCGGCCGTGGCAAACGGCTGTGCCGCTATCGCGACAGTGCTCATTTCTCCGGCGGAAGAAGTTGCCATCGAGCGGGTGCGCGCTCTGAGTTTTTCTGGAGAAGTCGGCATATCGGCCTGGAACGGGCTTGCGGTGGCGCGGCTCTGCGCCAAGGATGGAGCGGCGCTGCGCAGCGATCTCGCCGCCGTGCTGACTGCGCTCGGCGGCGAACTGCCCCGGCTCTGGCTCAACTGAGGCGACGATGAATCTTACGCCGCGGGAAAAGGACAAGCTCCTCATTGCCATGGCGGCGATGGTCGCGCGCCGCCGGCTTGAGCGTGGCGTGAAGCTCAATCATCCCGAAGCGGTGGCGCTGATCAGCGACTTCATCCTGGAGGGCGCGCGCGACGGCAAGACGGTGGCGCAGTTGATGGAAGCGGGTGCGCACGTCATCACCCGCGCGCAGGTGATGGACGGCATTCCTGAGATGATCCACGACATCCAGGTGGAGGCGACATTCCCCGACGGCACCAAGCTGGTGACCGTGCATGAACCGATCAGGTGAGCCATGATTCCCGGCGAACTCTTCATCAAGGACGGCGAGATCGAGCTCAATAAGGGCCGCAGGACTGTGACGCTGACCGTCGCCAACACCGGCGACCGGCCGATTCAGGTCGGCTCGCACTATCATTTCTTCGAGACCAACCCGGCGCTGAAGTTCGATCGCAAAAAAGCGCGCGGCATGCGGCTCGATATCGCGGCGGGCACCGCCGTGCGCTTCGAGCCCGGTCAGACGCGCGACGTCACGCTGGTCGCGGTCGCGGGCTCGCGCACGATCTATGGATTCAGAGGCGATGTGATGGGGAGACTGAAGACGTAGTGCAAGAATCATGACGGGCGAGCTTGCGCCCGCCCGTCACGTTTCCAGCGCTGCTACCCGCAGCTGAAAACCGAGATCAAATCGATCACATGGTGCGATGCTGGTAGCGGCCTCAGCACCCAGACCGGTCTGGTCTTGGCGACCCTCACACTCGGCGAACCGAACGTGAGCATCTGGGTAAGAGGATAGCGCGGCGGCGAAGCGAAGCAAGTTAAAGCGCGAGTTCATGCGGTTCGTCCGCGAGTGTTGATAATTCTGGGGATTGATCCGGTAGCCATCTGAGATATCGCGAGAAAAATCATGTCCGTCAAAATAAAGCGCTCGATTTATGCAGACATGTTTGGTCCGACGACGGGCGATCGCGTCCGGTTGGCCGACACGGATCTCATCATCGAGGTGGAAAAGGATTTCACCACCTACGGCGAGGAGGTGAAGTTCGGCGGCGGCAAGGTGATCCGCGATGGCATGGGGCAGTCGCAGGTCACCAACAAGAAAGGCGCGGCCGACACCGTCATCACCAACGCGCTGATCCTCGACCACTGGGGCATCGTGAAGGCCGACGTCGGGCTCAAGAACGGCTACATCTTCGCAATCGGCAAGGCCGGCAATCCGGACATTCAGCCGGGCGTCACCATCGTAATCGGGCCGGGCACCGAGATCATCGCGGGCGAAGGAAAAATCCTCACCGCCGGCGGCTTCGACACGCACATTCATTTCATCTGTCCGCAGCAGGTCGACGACGCGCTGATGTCGGGCGTCACATCGCTGCTCGGGGGTGGCACGGGGCCGGCGCATGGCACCTTCGCCACCACATGCACGCCGGGACCGTGGCATCTCGGCCGCATGATCCAGGCGGCGGATGCGTTCCCGGTCAACCTCGGTTTCGCCGGCAAGGGCAACGCGTCGCTGCCCGCGGCGCTGGAGGAGATGGTCAAGGGCGGCGCCTGCGCGCTCAAGCTGCATGAGGACTGGGGCACCACGCCGGCCGCGATCGACAACTGCCTCTCGGTTGCCGACGACTACGACGTGCAGGTGATGATCCACACCGACACGCTGAACGAAAGCGGCTTCGTCGAGGACACCATCAAGGCGTTCAAGGGCCGCACCATCCATGCCTTCCACACCGAAGGCGCCGGCGGCGGCCACGCGCCCGACATCATGAAGGTCGCGGGGCTGAAGAACGTGCTGCCGTCGTCGACCAATCCGACCCGGCCGTTCACCCGCAACACCATCGACGAGCATCTCGACATGCTGATGGTGTGCCACCACCTCGATCCGTCGATCGCGGAGGATCTGGCGTTCGCCGAGAGCCGTATCCGCAAGGAAACCATCGCGGCCGAGGACATCCTTCACGATCTCGGCGCGCTCTCGATGATGTCGTCGGACTAGCCAGGCGATGGGCCGGCTCGGCGAGGTCATCATCCGCACCTGGCAGACCGCCGACAAGATGAAGAAGCAGCGCGGGCGCCTCAAGGAAGAGAAGGGCGACAACGACAACATGCGCGCGCGGCGCTACGTCGCCAAATACACCATCAATCCGGCGATCGCGCACGGCGTGTCGAAGCACATCGGCTCGGTCGAGAAGGGCAAGCTCGCCGACCTGGTGCTGTGGTCGCCGGCGTTCTTCGGCGTGAAGCCGGACTGCATCATCAAGGGCGGCACCATCGTGGCGGCGCCGATGGGCGATCCCAACGCCTCGATCCCGACGCCGCAGCCGGTACACTATCGCCCGATGTTCGGCGCGTTCGGCAAGGCGCTGACCGCGTCGTCGCTGGTGTTCGTGTCGAAGGCCGCGGTGAGGGCGAAGCTCGGCGACAAGCTCGGCGTCGAGAAGACACTTGGTCGCGGTCGAGCACACCCGCGACATCGGCAAGAAGAACATGATCCACAACAGCGCGACGCCGAACATCGAAATCGACGCGGAGACCTATGAGGTGAGGGCGGACGGCGAGCTGCTCACCTGCGCGCCGGCCGAAGTGCTGCCGATGGCGCAACGGTATTTCCTGTTTTGACGCTACCCCAACACGCTTCCCGACCCCTTGCTGCCCTGGCCTTCGCCGAGCACGACGGTGTCGTGTTCGGCGAGGATTTTCGACGTCAGCGCGCCGTCCTTGAGCTGTTCCGGCGTCAGCGCCTTCATCGCCGCCATCATGCCCTCCAGGCCGGGTGGGGAGTACACCATCAGCATGCGCATGCCTTCCTTGGAGCCGACCTTGTGCGGGGTGCCGGGCGGGATGTTGACGCAGGCGCCCTTCTTGGCGTGGAACACCTCGTCGCCGAGCTGGAATTCGCCGGAGCCGTCGACCACGTAGCAGACCTGGAACGACTTGGTGTGCATGTGCAGCCGCGATTCGAAGCCGGGCTTGCAGACCTCGTCGAAAATCTCGTAGGTGCCGTCGGTGTCGGCGGCGGTGATCTTGCAGGTCGCGGTGTTGGCGCGCGCGTAAACATTTCCCTCGCCGGCGGCTGAGTATTTGCCCTTGAGGGTGCTAGGCTTCGACATGCTCATCTCCATGAATTCCAGCTCCTTCTCTGCCACGGCCGCGAGGCCCCTGTGAAGCGCGGCTGGGCCATCTGCCGCGCCGGCAACTGGAATCCCGCGACCGCGGTCGACCGGGTGCTGCTCGATTCCGGCGACCGGCACCGCCGCCGCATCGTGCTGACCGGCGAGAAGGGGCCATTTCTGCTCGATCTCGACGAGCCGGTCGCGCTGCGCAACGGCGACGGCATCGTGCTGGACGACGGCTCGATCGTCATGATCGCCAGCCAGCCTGAGCCGCTCGCCGAGATCGCCGCGCGCACGCCGCTCGCGCTGGTGCAGCTCGCCTGGCATCTCGGCAACCGCCACACCGACGTGCAGATCGCGGGGGACAGGCTGCGCATCCGGCGCGACCATGTGCTGGAGGAGATGGTGACGGGTCTCGGCGCGAGCGTGACCTTGATCGAGGCGCCGTTCGATCCGGAGAGCGGCGCGCCGGCGCATGCGCACGATCACGACCATGGTCACGACTCATCACCACGGTCATGATCACGGGCACGATCATGGCTCGTAAGAAGAAGACCGCGCTGTTGCAGAAGCAAGAGCCGCCTCGCGGCGAGTCTGCCGCTGAAGCGTTGCTCCTCACCCCGAGGCCTCTGCCCCGCTAAAGCGGGGAGAGGGAGAAGCAAGCGGCGGCGCAAGCGGCAGGAGAAGTTCCGAGCAGCGTCCTCCGCGCTCTATCGCCTGATGGCATGGCTGTCGCCGGCGTATCCGGTCGGCGCGTTCTCCTATTCCAGCGGCATCGAATGGGCGGTGGAGGCCGGCGACATCAAGGATGCCGAAAGCCTGCGGCGCTGGCTCGCCGTGGTGATCGGCGAGGGCGGTGCGTTCTGCGACGCGGTGTTCCTGGTTCACGCGCATCGCGCGATTGCCGCGCGACAACAAAAAGGCGCTGCACGAAGTTGCCGAACTGGCCGCCGCCTTCGCGCCGTCCAAGGAGCGCCATCTCGAAACCACCGCGCAGGGCCGCGCCTTCGTCGAGGCGACGCGCGCGGCCTGGCCGTGCGGGGCGCTGGATCGCCTCGCTGAAATCTGGGACGGCCCGATCGCCTATCCGGTCGCGGTCGGCGTCGCGGCGGCCGGACACGGCATCGCGCTCGAAGCGGCGCTCAACGCCTATCTTCATGCCGTCACCGCCAACCTGATTTCCGCCGGCGTGCGGCTCATTCCGCTCGGCCAGACCGAGGGCCAGCGCCTGCTCGCCGCGCTCGAGCCGGTCGCCGCGGCCACCGCGCAGCGCGCGCTCGCCACCAAACTCGACGACGTCGGCGGCGCCGCGTTCCGCGCCGACATCGCCAGCATGAAGCACGAGACGCAGTACACGAGGTTGTTCCGCACATGAGCGCATCGCATCACGGCCCGCTGCGCGTCGGCGTCGGCGGGCCGGTCGGCTCCGGCAAGACCGCGCTGATGGACGCGCTGTGCAAGCGGCTGCGCGACCGCTTCGAGATCGCGGCGATCACCAACGACATCTACACCAAGTGGGACGCCGAATACCTGGTGCGCTCCGGCGCGCTGGCGGCGGAGCGCATCGCCGGCGTCGAGACCGGCGGCTGCCCGCACACCGCGATCCGCGAGGACGCCTCGATCAACCTCGCCGCGGTCGCCGACATGCGCAAGAAGTTTCCCGACCTCGACCTGGTGCTGATCGAATCCGGCGGCGACAACCTCGCCGCGACCTTCTCGCCGGAGCTCGCCGACCTCACCATCTACGTGATCGACGTCGCGGCCGGCGACAAGATCCCGTCGAAGGGCGGGCCCGGCATCACGCGCAGCGATCTCCTCGTCATCAACAAGGTCGATCTCGCGCCGCATGTCGGCGCCTCGCTCGAGGTGATGCAGCGCGACGCCAAGAAAATGCGCGGCGCGCGGCCGTTCGTGATGACGAATTTGCGCAGCGGCGATGGCGTTGCGGATATCGCGAAGTTCATCGAGGAGAAGGGTGGGTTGGGGGCGTGACAGCTCTGCTCCAGATGACAGCACATTGACGTCATCGCGTCTCCATCTCCAGACATGCGTGATCCTCTGACGGCCTCCGCGCTCTTCGCGGGGCCCTTCGCATTTCCCCTCTCTGTCGAGGGGAGTGGCGCGCCGGGCGGCGCTGCCTTTGTTTCAGTGCACGCGATCCTTGCGAACCGCGTGGCGCCGCTCGGCGCGCCACCGGAGGCTTCTGCGCCTCCGGCTCACTTGCGGCGTTCTTCGTGCGGGGCGCTGGCTCTCCGCACTGGCCTCGGGCCGCGCTTGCGAGCGAAGATCGAAGTCTTCGCCGTCCAGCAGGCTCCCTGCGCACGGGTCCTAGTGTCCCGTAGGGCGGGGTCCCGAGAGCCTCCCGGGAGTCTGGCTGACGAAGCCAGATCCGCGGGCGCCGCACCCTGCTCCATCAACTGAACGTCACCGGTTGACGCCCCTCGTCGAGCAAGGCGTAGGACTAAAAGCACAGGATAATAGTCCTGTCAAGCGGCAAAGCATTTCCCGGCCCGCCGCCGGGAATCGTGCTATCGAACCGCTTGTCACAGGAGAGCTCATTGGCCACCAATCCGAAGACGGCTACGGCCGACGCGCAGTTCAAGAAGACCCAGCGGGAGCAGGACGGCAAGAAGGCAATGGCCGAATACGAGGCGAACGGTATCGCCATGCGGGCCAAGACCGCGAAGCTTCGCGAACTGCGGATCGCGCGCGACGCCGAGCTCGCCGCCGCCGAGGCCGCCAATCCGACGCCGAAGAAGGCCGCGAAGAAGGTGGCCAAGCCGAAGCCGACCATCTCGGCCTTCCACAAGGACCAGGAAGGCAGCCGCAACCGGTAGCGGGCCACTTCGCCGACAGTGGGGGCGCATCGCAGCGTAGGATGGGTTGAGCGACGCGAAACCCATCAAATGCTATGGCGAGGCGATGGGTTTTGATCGCCGCCGCATTCTCCGCGACTCTCGCGCCGATATCGGTCATGCTCGGACGCGCCGGAAGGGACGAGGCGCCGGTTCAGACCTGAAGCCCGCCCCGGATGCCCGCCATGAAACCTGTTCTTCCTTACGAGCTCGATCACCTCGACTTTTCCGTCGTCGTGAAGAACCGCGCCAAGCCGCCGAGGCCGTGGCGGTGGGAGATCTACCGTGCCGGCCGGACCAGCCCGATCCGGCAATCGGAGGTCTGCTTCGAGTACATGACCGAGGCGAGCCGCGCGGGAAAGACCGCGCTCAAGCTGCTGCTCAGCGAACACCCGAATTGAGCCGGCTCGCCGGCGCTTCCCGCCGGCCTCCGGCTGCATGATCGTTCCGCGTTGAAGGCGGCCGGCACGCGCTGGTCCCGGTCTTGCCGCGCAAGCGCACGCGCCGCATGATGGCGTCATAACAAGACGTCGGGGAGGTCCGCATGAAACGCATCACAATGGCGGCGGGCGCGCTCGCGTTCCGCGCTCTTCGCCGGCGCGGCATCCGCGCAGCAGAAAAGCCTGAAGGACCGCCTCGTCGGCACCTGGCACTTCGTGGTCGCCGAGGTGACGGCGCCGGACGGCAAGAAGTCTTATCCGTTCGGGCCGACGCCGCGCGGCATGGTGATCTTCACGGCCGACGGAAATTTCATGCAGACCCACATCGCCAGCGAGGTGCCGAAGATCGCGAACGGCAACCGGCTCAACGCCACGCCGGAGGAATACGCCGGCATCATGCGCGGCACCATCGCGCAGTTCGGCACCTACACGGTGGACGAGGAGAAGAAGACCTTCACGATGAAGTTCACCGCGTCGACGTTTCCGAACTGGGACGGCGTGTCGCAGACGCGCACCATCGACAAGCTGACGGATGATGAGTTCATCAACACGAATCCGCAGGTCGGGGCGGGGAGGGGCAGTGCGTATAATTTGTATAAGCGCGTGAGGTAGAAATTGAATTTTCCAAGAACCCGCGTGCGTCTCATCTCGTCCGCGACTGACGCACCACTCATTCTCGGCGGCTACGTTTTTTGCGTAGCGCCAATGCATCTTGCGCAGCGCTAATCCGTCGCAGTAACCCGTTGCCGCAGCAACGATCTGCCGCAGCAACTCTGCATGCCGTTCGTGCTTTCTCCGTTCTGCAATGGGAATTGGAATGGAGGCACGCGTGACTGAAATGACGGAACAAGAGGTGAAGGAGAGAAAAATCTACCGGATGGTCGCCGCGGGACTGATGCTCACGGGCTGGTCGATCGGCATCGTCAATCTGATGGGCTGGGCGCGGATTTAGAACGACTCCGAAGTTTGCCCTGCATCGCCTTATGGTTCCCTGAGCGCCTCCGGACACAGTCCGGAGGCGTCCGGGTTTTGCGTCACATCGGGTGAGGCGGCTCGCCGAGGAACAGAACAAGCAGCATGATCGCTGCGCCGGCGAGCATGGTCACGAGAACCGCGAACCTCAATGCAAGCTGGCCTTGCTTGTATGCTGGCAAGTCGTCAAATTTCATGATTTGATTTCACGGTTTGCGACGCGCCTGCGCAGGATACGCCAGGTGGCGTAAGCAAGCGCACCCGCGGCGAGCAGCGCCAAGTTCGAGATGGTGCCGATCAGCTTTACGAGCGAGAGCAGGCTCGACGACGCATCCTGTGCAGGGACGAACAGAATCATGAGCATGATCCCGGCCATCACACGCCACCGGCAAGCAGCGCCACCACCCCGAAACCGGCAACGGCTACGGCCGACACGGCGGCGGTGGCCGCTCCCACTGCCGCGGTCGAATGCGGTGGCCGTTCCCTCGTACGCGTAGCGCACTGCCATCAGGAAAATCAGCGGCAGAGCGAGAACGAGAAAGCTTCAGACCAGCGCGCACCCACGCCGGTGAAAAGCATAATTAGGTTCACCGCGAACAGCAGGATGAGGCCGGCGGCAAGCGCTCCGAAAAAGCGGAGGATGGCGAACGCCAAGGTGCGCAGCGCCGGCATGCCTCGGCGATAGCACGCGCAGCGTTTATGGATAGTTAGGGGCGGGCGCTCACGTCTGGCGTGGCAGCATGGCTCTTGCCATCGGCGCGACGACGCTGAACACTGCCGCCACCTTAAATCCAAGTCCGGTAACCCCATGACCCTGTCCCGCCGCACGCTCCTCGCCACGCTCGCCGCCGCGCCGTTCGCCACGCTCGCCTCGCGCTCCGCATTCGCCGCCTATCCCGACCGGCCGATCCGGCTGATCGTGCCGTTCGCGCCCGGCGGCAACGCCGACCTGGTGGGGCGGCTGCTCGCCGAGAGCATGGCGGCGCCGCTCAGCGGCAGCCTGGTGGTGGAGAACCGCGCCGGCGCGGGCGGCAGCCTCGGCGCCGGCGTCGTCGCGCAGTCCGCGCCCGACGGCTACACGCTGCTGATCGGCTCGAACGGGCCGCTCACCGTCAACCCGTTCATGCAGGCCAAGCTCAACTACGATCCGCTCAAGGACTTCACCGCGGTCGGCCTCGCCAACCTCGCGCCGCACGCGATCGTGGTGAACCCGTCGGTCCCGGCGAAGACCGTCGCCGAGCTGGTCGCGCTGTCGAAGACGCGCACCATCAACATCGCCACCTCCGGCACCGGCAGCGCCGGGCACATGACGCTGGTGCGCTTCATGACCGCGACCGGCGCGACGCTGACTCACGTGCCGTACAAGGGCGGCTCGACGCCGGTGCCCGACACGCTGTCCGGCGTGGTCGACGGCCTGATGACGGAGATGTCGACCGCGCTGCCGCACCACAAGGCGGGCAAGCTGCGCATCCTCGCGGTGGCGTCCGCCGCGCGGCCGGCGCTGGCGCCCGAGGTGCCGACCATGAACGAGGCGGGGCTGAAGGATTTTCTCGCCGCGAGCTACGTCGGCTTGCTGGCGCCGGCGAAGACGCCGGCCGATGTGGTCGACGCGTTGCAGAAGGCGCTGGTGAAGGCGCTGGCGACCAAGGTGGTGCAGGATCGTTTCCTGGCGACCGGCGCGGAGCTGGTGTCGGAGCCGCTGCAGACCTCGAAGGGCTTCGGCGATTACATCAAAAAGGAATTCGACGCGACCGCGGTGGCGGCGAAGGCCGCGGGGCTGAAGCCGGAGTAGGGCGTTCGTCTCCCCGGGGGACCGACACCGAGTGTGTGGGAACCTTGTTCCCCTTCGTGCGTTCTTTCCGTTCCCTCAACAATTTCGGAAGGACTTCACGTCATGCGGCTCCTGTCGGGACTTCGCGCCAGCCTGATCGCTCTCATCGCCATCACCGGCCTCGGTGCTGGGTCAGCGGCCTACGCCGACAGCGGCACCATCCGCCTTTCGGTGGTGAAGGGCGGCTGGGTGATCGGCGGCTCCGGCGGCTCCGGCGTGCTGAACTTCCAGGGCCGGCGCTACCCGTTGTCGATCGGCGGCGTGAGCTATGGCCTGACCTTCGGCGCCTCGCAGACCGATCTGACCGGCCGCGTCACCAACATCCGCCGTCCGTCAGACGTCGCGGGCGTCTATGGCGCGGCGGGCGCGGGCCTTGCGGTCGGCGGCGGCGCGCAGGCGATCGTGCTGCGCAACGAGAAGGGCGCGACGCTCACGTTGGCGGGCCGGCAGGTCGGCCTGATCGCGAGCGCGGACCTGAGCGGGCTGGCGATCGCGCTGCGCTAGTTTTTGCCGCGATGTTTGAGGAATGCCCGGGCCATGCGCCCGGGCATTTTATTTCGTCACCGCGTCGTGGTTGGCGCCCTCGATGAGCCTATGACGAAGCGCTTGCGCTTGACGTCCCAGCGCACCACCGAGGAGATGTCGCATTCCAGGCAATACATGACGCGGAATGCGGTGGCACTTTCCTTGCCAAGCGCCGCGAACGGATGACGAGCCGGCTCCACGTCGAGGAAGCGCACCTTGCGCGTGTCGCTGTCGATGATGAGGACGAAGCGGCCCCGCCGTCCGCGGCAGGTCTCGTAGTTGCCCACCAGCGCGGTCTGCTTCACGCCGGAGCCGTCGAACGAGCCATCGAGCGAGAACGACAGGCCGTACTCGTCGAGCGCGTTCTTGCCGTTCTCGACGAGCTCTTTGCCGAACAGCTCCTTGGTGTACTCGGTCGCGCCGCACCAGTCGGCGCGGATGCGCTTGATCGGAATGTCGCGCACCTCGGTGCCAAGCGGACTGAGCTGGCCGCGCGGCGCCCACGTCGTGGGCTTTTGGTCGAAGAAGCCTGGGGCCTGGGAGGGGGCCTGGGCGTGAGCAGCGGTAGCGAAGAGCAGGGTGACGAACGTGAGGACGAGGCGGGGCATGCAAACGATTCCGGGTTGGCACGCGGAACGTAGCAGACTGCGCGGGCCGGCGGTTGCGTTCTCTAGACGTTAAAGCTCAGGCACGGTTTCGCCGCGCGCGTGCGCGGGCGAAGGGTGCCGCACCCGCGATGCGCCCGTCGCTGCGCATCTTCGCCTCGGCCTCGTCCCACTCCGGCAGCGTGTCGCGTTCGAAATGCACGACCGAGGCCTCGATCGCACCAGTGCTCCAGCTTGGGCATCGCCGCGCCATGCGCGCCGCTGCGCGCAAAGCGATGAGCGGCGGCGGCATCGCGCCAGAGCGTTCGCGTCCAGAACACGAAGCCGCGATGCGCGCGCGTGTCGGCGGCGAGGCAGCCCTCGCTTGCCAGTGCCTGCCGCCGGGCACGCACGGCGGCGACGACCAGCAGCGGTACGAAGCGCACGCTGCGCAGGCGCAGGCGGGTGACGGCGGCAACCGGCATCACCGGCAGATAGGAGGGATGCGATGGCGGCGCAACCCGCGCGTTGCGCGCCGGCAAGCCGGCGGACTACGCTTCTGGCAGCCGGCCCGTCGGGCCGTGCGTTGGAGGCGAAATGAACGACACCAGCAATCCCGGATATCTGCCGGGCGATCCGCGCTACGGGCTCTATGGCGACGCGCTGAAGGACTACTACCGCAAGAAGGCGGCGCAGTGGGCGATCTACTGCTGGGACAAGCCGGCGATGGCCGACAAGCGCCGCGCGCTGCTCGCCGAGCAGAAGGCTTACGTCAAAAGCTTCGGCGAGCGCGAGATCGGCTACGGGCACTTCGTGTCGGACGACGGAGCCAAGACGCTCGGCACCTGTTACTTCATGCAGCTCGACGACCGCGCGGCGGCGGACAAGTTCGTCGCCGAGGAGCCGCTGAACAAGGCCGGCGTCTACGAGCGCGTCGAGATCCAGCGCTGGTCGAACAGCTTCGGCAAGCGCGCGGCCGACTACGCCCGCAAGGGCATGCAGCAGTTCCTCTGCACGGGGCCGAAGACCGGCACGCCGGAGTTCTTCCGCGCGCCACCTGCACGCGCACGAGTCCTACTTCGCGGCGCACGGCGACAACTTCATCTTCCGCGGCCCGATCCGCTCGGCCGACGGCACCGAGAACATCGGCACCGCGCTGCTGATCGAGCTGCCCGACCGCGCGGCGGCCGACAAGTTCTGGGCCGAGGAGCCGTTCTCGAAGAACGGCGGCTACAACAGGGATGCGCGGATCGTGCGGTGGGTGTTTGGGGATTGAATCAATGCGGCCCGCGTTGCCAATCGCAGCGGCGTTGCGGCCGTCTACAGCGCGGCGTCATGCCCTTCGCTTCTGATCGTCGCGCCGGCTTCGGGCGTCTTCAGCCACGCGAGCAGTGCGCGGGCGGCATCGCCTTCCCTGGCGTCCGCTGCAAGGGCCGCGGTGAACACGACGTTCTGCTGCAACTTCGCTGGGGAACGGGCCGACCACATCCAGGCCTGGCGCGATCAGCACGTTCATCAGGAAGATCGCGAACTCGGCATCGCCCTTGATGACAGCCTCGACGATCTGCGCAGGCGTTGGCTGGGATTTCGTCTTCGCCTTGATCTGGTCGCTGATGCCGAGGCGCTCGTAGACGCGCGCAATCGAGTATGCCGGCGGCGCTTTCCGGAATTGAGGCAATCGACTGCACGTTGAGCAACGCGGCCCGCAATGCATCGGCGCTGCCGATGTCGGGTTTCGGCGCGCCGGCGCGGACCGCGACGCCCAGGCCGACCCGCGCGATGTCGAGGGTCGGTCCGGCGGCAAATTTCGCCCGCGCGGCGGCATCCTGCATGACATCGACCGGCACGATGCCGGCGATCGAACGGCTTGCCCGAGACGGCCTCCTTGATCAGGTTGGGCGTCGTCCCGAAGACGATATCGAGCCTGTGGCCGGAAGCCTGCTCGAACTGCGGCTTGAGGTCCGCCCATACCGAGGTCATCGCGCCGCCCGCCAGAACGCGTAATCCGGCCGCCTTGTCCATGTCGCCTCCGATTTTTTGGGAACGCGCGCTACTTCAACGCCAGCACCACCGGCCCGCCGACCGGATCGGTGACGCCCAGTCCGCTCGCCTAAGTCTTCCAGCGTGTCGCGGAACGAATTGAGCGTCGCGATCATGTTCGGCCGCGCGCTGGCGAGCGCATCCATGTCGTTCCATTCGGCGATGATGCAGTAGCTGCGCTCGCCGGTCTTGATCATGTTGACGTGGCGCAAG
Source organism: uncultured Alphaproteobacteria bacterium (assembly GCA_963838595.1). Lineage (GTDB taxonomy): Bacteria > Pseudomonadota > Alphaproteobacteria > Rhizobiales > Xanthobacteraceae > Z2-YC6860. The sequence continues at coordinate 299,486 of CAWIRP010000007.1, read as the reverse complement.
CCCGGCCACTCGGCAGTGAACGTTCTTGTGGGCGTCGAGGAATTCCTGTTCGCGCCCCGGTTTCACCTTGAAGCGCACGGTGTTGAAGGCGGTCATGGTGGTCTCCCGCGGCTCGGGTGGCGGCATGGGATTTCGCAACGGCTCCGTCCGCGCTACTGGCAGATACATTATTTCCGCAAAATCTTCTCCATGGCTTTTCCCTTTGCCAGCTCGTCGATCAGCTTATCCAGGTAGCGGATTTCCTGCATGAGCGGCTCCTTGATGTCTTCCACGCGGATGCCGCAAATCACGCCCTTGATCAAAGCCCGCGAAGAATTCAGTTGAGGCGCTTCCGCAATGAAAGTCTCGATGTCGGTTTTCTTTTTCAGCTGGGCTTCCAGTTTTTTCTGGCTGTATCCCGTCAGCCAGCGAATGATTTCATCGACCTCTGTTTTCGTGCGTCCCTTTTTCTCCGCCTTGGCAACATAATGCGGATAGACGCTTGCGAAGCTCATTGTATAGATCCGATGTTTTTTCATGATGCTCGCGCGTTTTGCTCTGCGTGAATTCTGGTTGCTTCATGTCATCGTCTTTGGCGCAGCAGCGTGGTCGATTGCACCGGATTCGATGTGTCAAACAGCCAAGTGCAATTCGCTTCAAGCGTCCACCAGGACGCGTTCCAGCGCTCTGAAGGTGACTTGTCGCGATCTTGACATCTACGACAGTCCGAACGCCGCGCGATTGCTGCGGGCCAGTGATCAGCCAGACATTCAATGTCGAGATGATTTCGTCTCCGCTCGAAGCGAGTGTGGCACGCTATCGCAGCGCATAGGAAAGCCTTGTCTGTCGAAGTGTGCCTGACGAGATCTTCGCAACGAGCCTCGCCTTTTGTCGTCATGGATAGTAGTCCCCGCTCGTCTTGCAGGATGCAACAGGCCTTCGCGTCGAGCTGCGAAGTCAATATTGTTACAGCTTGGCACAATGCTTCGTAACCGCCTCTTGCGCATCGATGTGCGAGGTCAGTGATCGTCCGCCTGTTCCTCGGCGGAGAACTGCTGTACAAGCGTCCACATCTTACCGGCGCATGCGATTTTTTCAAATCGAGTGCGCCTACGGCACTGTCTAGGTTCGTTGACTGCGAAAGCAGCCACGTTCCTTTTGCTTGCTTATCCATGCCGCACGGGTATTTAGAGCACCTTATTGCTCTCCTTCACCTTCTCCGCATCCACATAAACCTGCCCGCCCATCGCGTTGAACTTGTCGCTCATCTCCGTCATGCCCTTTTCGGCGGCGGCCTTGTCCAGCCCCAGCGCCGCCTTCTCGTTGTCGCCCAGGCTCGCCGCATAATCCCGCACATCCTGCGTGATCTTCATCGAGCAGAACTTCGGGCCGCACATCGAGCAGAAGTGCGCCACCTTGTGCGCGTCCTTGGGCAGCGTCTCGTCGTGGTATTCGCGCGCGGTGTCGGGATCGAGACCGAGGTTGAACTGGTCCTCCCAGCGGAAGTCGAAGCGCGCGCGGGACAGCGCGTCGTCGCGCAGCTGCGCCGCCGGGTGGCCCTTGCCGAGATCGGCGGCGTGCGCCGCGATCTTGTAGGTGATGACGCCTTCCTTGACGTCGTCGCGGTTCGGCAGGCCGAGGTGCTCCTTCGGCGTCACGTAGCAGAGCATCGCGCAGCCGAACCAGCCGATCATCGCGGCGCCGATGCCCGAGGTGATGTGGTCGTAGCCCGGCGCGATGTCGGTGGTCAGCGGCCCAAGCGTGTAGAACGGCGCCTCGCCGCACTCCTTGAGCTGCTTGTCCATGTTGATCTTGATCTTGTGCAGCGGCACGTGGCCGGGGCCTTCGATCATCACCTGGCAGCCCTTGTCCCAGGCGACCTTGGTGAGCTCGCCCAGCGTCTCCAGCTCGGCGAACTGCGCGCGGTCGTTGGCGTCGGCGATCGAGCCGGGCCGCAGGCCGTCGCCCAGCGAGAACGACACGTCATACTTGCGCATGATGTCGCAGATCTCGTCGAAGCGCTCGTAGAGGAAGCTTTCCTTGTGCCGCGACAGGCACCACTTCGCCATGATCGAGCCGCCGCGCGACACGATGCCGGTGACGCGGTTGGCGGTGAGCGGGACGTAGGCCAGCCGCACGCCGGCGTGGATGGTGAAATAGTCGACGCCCTGCTCGCACTGCTCGATCAGCGTGTCCTTGTAGAGCTCCCAGTCGAGCTTGACCGGATCGCCGTCGCACTTCTCCAGCGCCTGGTAGATCGGCACGGTGCCGATCGGCACCGGCGAGTTGCGGATGATCCATTCGCGGGTGTTGTGGATGTTGCGCCCGGTGGAGAGGTCCATCACCGTGTCGGCGCCCCAGCGGATCGCCCACACCATCTTGTCGACTTCCTCTTCCACGGAGGAGGTGACGGCGGAGTTGCCGATGTTGGCGTTGATCTTGGTCAGGAAGTTGCGGCCGATCGCCATCGGCTCGAGCTCGGCGTGGTTGATGTTGCACGGGATGATGGCGCGGCCGCGCGCGATCTCGTCGCGCACGAACTCCGGCGTGATGAACAGCGGCACCGAGGCGCCGAAGCTCTCGCCGTCGTTGCGCGCCCATTCGGCGCGGTCGAGCTGCTTCTTGCGGCCGAGGTTCTCGCGCTCGGCGACGTAGATCATCTCCTTGGTGATGATGCCGCGCTTGGCGAACTCGAACTGCGTGACCGGCGTGCCGTCGAGCGCGCGCAGCGGCTTGTGGCTGTTCGGGAAATGCGCGCGCGAGGTACTTGCCGGTGGCGTTGCCGTTGTCGACCGGCTTGAGCGGACGGCCTTCGTATTCCTCGACGCCGCCGCGCTCCTTCACCCATTCGATGCGGGCGCGCTTGAGGCCCTTCTCCACGTCGATCGCGACGTCGTTGTCGGTGTAGACGCCCGAGGTGTCATAGACCGGCAGCGGCGGCTCGCCGCGCTCCTTCGGAAAGCTGGATCTCGCGCAGCGGCACGCGCAGGTCCGGCGCCGCCTCCGGCGAGACGTAGATCTTGCGCGAACCCTGGATCGGGCCGGTGGTGACCTTCGGCGTTGCGAGTTCGGCTTCGGAGAGAGGCTTGTTCATTGTGTGGCTCCCAGTGGGACGCGTGAGTTTAGCGGAAATAGCCGTAGAAGGTCAGCAGCGCGCCGAGCACGAGCCAGATGACGGCGGCGATGATGGGCATGGTCAGTCGGATTGGCGATCATGGCGGAGCCGGCGCGGGCTGACTTGCTGCGGAAACAGGATGCGGACGGCGCCGCCGATCGCGGCGAGCCAGCCGAACAGGGTGATGATGACGCGCCAGTTCGGCGGCCCAGACGTTGTGGGTGAGCACGATCGCGAGGCCCGCCGGCATGCGCGATGACGCCGGCGAGGATAGATCAGCGCGCGGCTGCGCAGGAATTCCTCCGCCATCGGCGTGATAGCCGCGCGCGGTCCGATCAGCGATCGCAACGGCGATCAGCGACGAACACCGGCCCGATCAGCCTGGCGAGGAAGATCGAAGTCTGCCATGTCCTGTCCCTTCGCCGGCATGACCCGGATCAGGTTCAAAGGGTGTCCGCACGAACGCAGTGCGATCTCAGCCGGTTCTGACCGGCACCCCTCGGAATCTGCCTTTAATGTAGGCCGTCGGTGGGGGGTGTCAACGCGCCAGCCAGCGGTCCTGGCGGCGGTGTGGCATGCGCCAGACGACGTCGCCAGTCAGTCCGCCGTCGCCAGCTTCTGGGGTGGTCTGCTGCGCGGCAGCGGAACCTTTTGGCTGCCGGCGTCCGCGATGCGGTACGTGCTTGGCTTGCGCGGCGCAACGGCGGCCGATTGAGGCGCGCGCGGCCGATCGGCCTTGAGCGGCATGGTGATATCCGCCGTGAGATCGCTCTTGTGGCAATAGCCGCGGACCCAATCGCCCTCGTCGAGGCTCACGCCGTAGTAGTCGCCTTCCTCGGTCAGGATCTTGACGCTGAAGGCATAGCGCAGCGCCTTTCGTTCGCTCGGCGACAGCGCCTCCGGCTTGAGCAGCGTCGCGTCGCGTTGCGGATGATGCCTGTAGAGGCCGAGCTGCTGCACCGCGACGAACGATCGCGCTTCCAGCACCATGCGCGTCGTCTCGCTGGAATCGATGTCAGGTTCGCCGTCGCGCCGCCATTGCCCGAAATCCTCGTGGTCCGGATTGGCGAGATTCGCATCGATCGGGCACGGCTTCGGATGGTCGTAGTATTTCACGAGATCGACGCGGTTCTGGAACAGGTGCCATTTCCCGGAATTGTAGAATTGCGCGCTCTGCCAGAAGTCCGCCGACGCCGACAGCCAGAAATAATCCGCGATCCCTTCCAGGATCTCGCAGGTGCGGCCGCAGCCATAGACGCCGAGCTTGCGGCCGTCCTTGGCCAGTTCCTCGCGGGCATATTCGAAATAGCGCTTGACCGATGCGACCTGCTGTTCGGTCACGCTCGGGTCGGATTTTCTTTTCTTGCCGTCCCAGTGCCGCAGGTCGAAGTCGGCGGCGAAGTAGACCGGCGTGCCCTCGGGCTGCTGGAGGTGATCGGCGTGCGTGCGCGCCCACATGAGGTCCTCGACCTTCTTATTCTCGTCGAGGAAGGAGTTCGGGCTTGTGGTTGTCCTGCTGAAACACCACGGCGACCGACAGGTTCTGCGCCTCCAGCGCATCGAGTTCGGGCTTGGAGAGCACCTTGCCGTCCCACTGGCCGGGGCCACGGGCGTAGTAGCGGATCACCGTCTTGACCCCCGCCAGGCGGATGGCCTCCGCCCGTGTCGTCAGATCGACGGCGCTGTCGATGATGCGCAGCCGGATGTCGTCGGCCGGATCGAATGCATGCGGGCTCGCCAGCGCGGCGCGAGGCCACGAAGCGAGCGAAGCCGCGCCCAGGCCAGCGATGAACGCCCGGCGGTCAAGCCGAGCTGAGTGCGAACCCACGAAAAGCTCCCCCGCCTTCCCGTCAGACGAAATTTTGAGGCTTTGCAAGCCTTGGCGCAACCCGCGTTGCGAGCCAGTGTGAAGGGTAAAACTCTCTATTTTCCAAACGGATAGGGCGGCGGTGTAAAACCCAAGTAAATCGGGCTTTTTGTGATGCCCAGCACATCTATTTGACAGCCGCCAACCCAATATGAGGACAACAGATCAACTCAACAGCGGGGAGCCAGTCATGCTCACCAAACAAGGCAACACCCAGGTTTACTCGCCGTTCGGCAGCTACGTCGTCGAGCAGCATCGGTCCGGATTGCGAGACGCCCCGAGCCTGTTCCGCCGTGCCGAGAGCCGCAGCCGCGGACCGAAGCAGCCGCAGGCGAACTCCGATTTCCGGATTCGAAGGAATTCGCAGAAAGCGAGCCTGAGCGGGAGACCCAGGCGACGCTACTGGAGCTTCGTCACCAGCGCCCGCGCGGTGCCGTCGACCTCGGCGATCACGCGCAGCGTCTTGGCGTCGAACTCGATGCCGACCAGGCGGATGCCGGTGACCGCGGTTTCCGCCTTCACGCCGTCGGCCTGCTTCTGGAAGTCGGCGATCGCGGCCTCGATGCTCTTGCGCGCGCTCGCCGCGAACGGCTTGAGATCGATCACGGCCTTGTCGGCCATCGACTTCTGCAAATACGGGATCGCGATATTCGCCACGGCGCCGGCGAGGCCGAACGCCGCTTGCGAATCGACGTCGAGCGTCATGTCGGTGAAGCGCAGGATCTGCTGCTTGCTGTCGAGCGTGGGCTTGCCCCAGACGAACACGTCGGCGTCGGCGCCGAGCCCGAACCAGCTCTTCTTCTCCTTGGCCTTGACCTTGAGCGAGATCAGCAGCCGGTCGCCGGAGGCGGCGAGCGTCGCCTTCTGCACGGTGGCCTGCACCGGAGCGTTGGGATCGTCCGGGAAGGTCTTGTCCTTGAGCTGCGCCTCCAGGATGCGGTTGAGCTCGGTGAACGGCAGATCGATCGGCACCGCGATCGCGATCTTGCCCTGATCCATCGGCGGCACGATCTGCAATTGCGCCGGGAACGGGCAGTTCGGCTTGGTCTCGGTCGGCGTGATGCGCGTCTCGGCGTTCACGCCGCCGGTGACGATCAGCCAGTTCGGATCGATCTTGGGCTGCGCGCGACCGCCCGGGTCGGCTTCACCTCGAGCCACAGCGCCGGCATGTTCGGGCCCGCGGGGCCGAGCGAGATCGAGCGGCACAGCTTGACCCATTCGCGCCGCGCGGTCTGCTCCAGCGTCGGGTCGTTGCGCAGCTGCGCCTGCAGCCTCGCCATCTGCTCGTTCACGGTGCGGTCGAGCAGCGGCTTCACCTCCTGCATCACGTTGAGCTTGATGCCGGAGATGTTCATGGCGCGGTCGGCGAGCGTGACGTTGGCGGTGAGGTTCGGCTCGATCCGCCAGTTCGGCTGCAGCGCGGGCTTGGCGACCACCGTGACGTTGCCGCTGATGTCGAGCTTCTGGTCGAACGGCTTGCCGGCGAGCTGGCCGACCTGGCGGCCGATGTTGCCGCCGATCATGCTGCCGAGCTGGCTGGTGAGCTGGCCGGCCTGCTCGCCGATCTGTCCGGTGGCGCGCAGCTCGCCGTTGATCGTGGTGGCGATCGCCATGCCGTCGGTGCGGCCGGCGACCGAGAGCGGGCCGCGGGTCATGTTCCAGCCGATGTCGGCCTTGCCGAGCAGATCGGTCAGCGGATTGTCGCGCTTGCCGGTGAGATTGCGCGGCGCCTGCGCCTCCATCACGTCGCGGATCGCGTTGTTGGCGATCGCGATCGGCGCGACGATGGTCGAGATCCGCGACACCGGCTTGAGCGGCGGCGGCTCGGCGAGCGCCGGGCGCTTGCCCGAGGCTGCATCGCCGAAGAAGAAGTCGAGCGCCCACAGCGTGCCGCCGAAGAACGCGGCGACGATCACCGCTCCGATCAGAATCCGTCGCATGGCCCGTCCCAGTTTCCCGCAGTCGTAGCGGGAAGCCGTTTTGTTACGGTTAAAATTAGGCTACCGCGTGTCGGCCAGTGGCCCAGGCGGCATGCACCTGCGACACATCGTTCAGCGGCCTACTGGCGCCCATGCGGTGCAGCTTGAGCATCGCGTAGACCGCGTCGTTCGCCGGCGTCGGCACGCCGAGCTCGCGGCCGAGCGAGGACACCTTGCCGGCCAGCCAGTCGACCTCGAGCCGGTTGCCGCGCTCGAGATCGTGCGCCAGCGAAGCCTTCATCGTTGCCGGCGCGGCTGCGGCGAACTTCATCCGGTCGTCGGCGTAGTCGGCGGCGATCGCGACGCCCTTGGCGCGGCCGACCGCGACCACCTCGCGCATCAGATTGTGCAGGAATTCGCGCGTGTCGGGATCGGCGAGGATCGGACCGAGCGGCTGGCGCATCGCGGCGGTCGCGCCGGACAGGCCGACCAGGAAGGTGAACTTCTGCCAGCGTTCGACGTCCATCGCGGGCGAAACCGTGATGTCGATGTTGGCCTTCTTCGCCGCATCGGCAAACGCATCGAGCGTCGCATCAGGCTTGCCGTCGACGCGGCCGCAGACCATGCGCGCGAACTGGCTGGTGTGCGAAACCACGCCCGGCTCCTTCATCACGCTGGCGATATAGGCGCTGCCGCCCACCGTCTTGTCGGCGCCGAGGATCGGCGCGATGCGCTCCACGCTGTCGACGCCGTTCTGGAACGTGATGACGCGGGTCGACGGGCCGACCAGCGGGCGCGCCATCTCGGCGGCGGTCTCGGTGTCCCACAGCTTCACCGCGAACAGCACGATATCGACCGGGCCGACCTCCTTCGGATCGGACGTCGCCTTGGCGTTCGGGATGTGAAGGTCGCCGAATGTGCTCTCGACCTTGAGCCCGTTGTTGCGGATCGCCTCGAGCAGCTTGCCGCGCGCGATGAAGTGGACGTCGTGTCCGGCCGCGGCCATCCGCGCGCCGAAATAGCCGCCGACCGCTCCCGCCGCCATCGCCGCAATGCGCATGATTGTTCTCGGAATTCACTGCCGTGTTGCCCAGCAACAATTGTCATCATCCGCGAAAGCGGATGACCCAATCGTCGCTGCTGCGGATGTCTAGCACAGGCTCCGGCTTGCGCGGAACTGTCAGGCCTGCGCCTGCATGACGTTGATGTCGTCGGTGAACGCCTTGACCTGCGCCCGGATTTTTCTGGTCTGCTCGCCGACGCCGCTCGCTGCCGCGGTCAGCCTCCTGGCGGACGCCGTTGTCTCTTCCGCGACGTCTTCGATCTGGGAAACCGCGCCGTTGACTTGAAGCGCGTTCGAGGACGCCTTGTTGGCATTCTGGGCGATTTCCCGCGCGGCGCTGGCCTGCCGCTCGACCGCCTCCGCGATGCGCGCCGAGAATACATCGAGCTCGCGGATCGCGCCGGAAATGATCTGGATCGCCTCGACCGAACGGCCGGTTGCGCTCTGCATCGCCTCGATGCGCTTGCCGATATCCTGCGTCGCGGACGCAGTCTGGCCGGCCAGCGCCTTGACCTCCTGCGCGACGACGGCGAACCCGCGGCCGGCCTCGCCGGCGCGGGCGGCTTCGATCGTGGCGTTGAGCGCAAGAAGATTGGTCTGACCGGCGATCGCGCTGATCAACTCGGTTACCTTGCCGATCTCTTCCGCGACGACGGCCAATTCGTCGATAGTGGCGTTGGTTCGCTCGGCCTCGGCGACCGCGCTTGCCGCGAGTCTCGACGATTGCATCGCGTTCGCGCCGACCTGCGAAATGCTTTCCGCCAGTTCGTCGCCGGCCTGCGCCGTCCGTCTGACAGTCTCCGAGGTCGCCTCGGACGCAAGCGCCGCAGTGGCGGACTGCTCGCTTGCCCGCACCGCGGTGCGGCTCAAGCCGGTCGCGTTGGATTCCATTTCCTGGGCAGCCGAGTGCAGCACCTCGGTGGAAATCGACATGTCCTGGTGGAATCGAGCCAGCAATTCGCTGAGCCGGTCGGCCCGCAGCTTGATCGTGCCAAACGCCTGCTCGCGCTCCTCGCCGACCTGCTTGAGCTCGGTGGTGAATTTCTCTGCAGCGTTTCGCAGTCTGTCGGCATTCGCGAAGGCGCCGCGGATCACGCGGCCGATTTCGATCAGTACGGCAGTCTCGACGACGACGACCACGGCATGAACGAGCACCCGGGTGAAGTTGGCGCCGCCGGGATAGATCGCCGACGGCAGCAACACGTCCAGACTCAGGTGATGCGCGGCGATCAGCCCCGCGGCGACAATGAGCACCTTCCAGTCGCAGAAGCCCGCAAGCATCGCCAGCACGGCGAAATAGTAGAAGTGCATCTCGACTTGCCACGGATGGCCGTCGAACGCGTAGACCAGCAGCGATGTCTGCCCGACCAGGGCGACGGCAATCGCAATAAATACTACTCGTTGCGGACGGCCGAGCGCGCGCGCGGTGATCGGGGCGGCGGCCAGCAAAAGAGCCATTCCTGTGATGGTTTTGACATCGCTGTTCAGTCCCCAGGCAACCATCGCAAGGATTGGAACGTGAACGAATGCCAGCATGGTCAGCAGGCGAGCGATCGAATGCTGGAAGGATTCAAGGCCTGTCATTTTGTCTCTCGAACGGTTGCGAAAACTGACAAGCACGATGCGAGGACGTTTGGATCGACGACGAGCCAGGCGCCGGTGGCGAGAATGCGGGACTGGTAGCTCGCGTCGTCGGGTATGACGACGGCGATGAACGGCAGGCCCCCGAAGCGCACGAAACGGCTTCCGGCCTCAACGGCCCTGCTCAGCGTCGCTTCCGGCGCGGTCCAGGGTGAGAAGATCACGGCAACGCCGGCCGCGGGATCTCGCGGAACAAGACCAACGCGCGCCGCCGCGTAAACCGTTCCGATGGACAGTGCGGCGAGAAGGAGTGCGTCGATCGAATGACGCCGCAGTGGGGTAATGACGTTCACGGGACAAAAACGGATCTGGGCGATGCCATTTTCAAAATTCATAATCCACCAAATACGATTGTGCTTAAAAATCTGTTGCCGGTGGTAACGGATTGACGTGAGCGACGCGGATTGGTTGCAACAACGCAACAGGCCCGGCGCGGGGCCGGGCCTGTTTCGCTGAGTGCAGCTTCGTCAGTAGATGCGCGAACCCGACGCCCCGAAATACGGATTGGTGTTGGGGTAGTACGGCCGATCGCTATACACCGGCACCGCCGCCTGCGGACGTGGCGCGTATGCCGGCCGGCTCCTCGATAGCGCTGCTCGTAACGCGTGTTCATAGCGCGCTGCTCGTAGCGCGGCGCGGGTTGCACCACGGCTGCGGCGCAGGCGCGCTCGCGACATTCGCCGGGCGCGCGGCGGCCGGTGTCCGGCAGCACGACGACCTTGGAGCCGAGCGTCACGCGATCGTAGAGATCCTGCACGTCTTCGTTGGTGAGGCGGATGCAGCCGGACGACACGCGCTGGCCGATGGTCGACGGCGCGTTGGTGCCGTGAATGCGGAACAGAGAATTGCCGAGATACATCGCGCGCGCGCCGAGCGGATTGCCCGGGCCGCCCGACATGAAGCGCGGCAGATACGGCTGGCGCGCGATCATTTCGGCGGGCGGATGCCAGTCCGGCCATTCCTGCTTGCGCGCGACCGTCTGCATGCCGGCCCAGGTGAAGCCTTCGCGGCCGACGCCGATGCCGTAGCGGATCGCGCGGCCGTTGCCGAGCACGTAATAGAGATAGGTGTTCGGCGTATCGATGATGACCGTGCCGGGCGTCTCGCGGGTCGGATAGTTCACGATCTGGCGGCGCAGATGCGCGGGCAGCGGCGCGTCCACTTCATTGTCCGCCGGCACGCTGGTCTCGTAGCGCGGCGCAGCGCGTTCGCGCTCGGCCGGCATCACCTGCTGGAAGATGTTCGGATAGGGCGTGGGTCTCGATGATGGCGAGCGGCTGCGCCAGCGCCGGCGCGGCGCAGATCACACTTGTGGCGAGCGCGGCCCAGAGGGCGCGCGGGTGACGGCGGGTGGTAAGCATGACATTGCTCCCGACATTCGTCCCTCAACCCTTCGATTGACATCACAACGAACGGCCTCGGCTTTCGTTCCGTACCGCAAATGTGGCGCCGGCCGGGCATGGGTTCCCGGCCGGCGATACGCGTCGCACTGGTGTGGGGTACGTCCGATGTTGGGATTGGTCGCGCGAGGGCGGCGAAAGGTTCAAAGCAGCCGGCGCTAACTTTTGCGCTCGGCGTGCCAGCCGACGACGGCGTCGGGAATGGAGTCGCCGGAGGCGAAATAAGGCTTGAGATCGAGCAGCGGCGTGCCGTCGAGGCAATCGACGCCGATCACCGACAGCTGTCGTGCCTTCGACCTTCACCAGCTTCACCACGCTCATGGCGATCGGATTGGGCCGCACCGGCGAGCGCAGCGCGAAGGTGCCGCGGCCGGCCTTGTAGTGGCCCGGCACCTGGACGACGAGATCGCGCCGCGAGCGGTCCATCCAATAGAGCACCACCAGGTGCGTGCAGGTCTCGATGTCCTTGAGCGCCGGCGCCCAGCGCGGATCGAGCTCGATGGTGCAGACCACGCCGCCCTCGCGGGATTCCCGGGCGTTCTTCGGGCAGTCCTTGCGCTCCTTCCAGGGCGTGCGGATGCGGCCGATGAAATAGAGCGAGGCGTCGGGCTGCTCGGGCAGGGGGGCGGAAACCTCGCCCTCCCGGATGCCGAACGGGTCTTTTTGCTCTGTCATGGCAGGACTTTGGCCCGCCGCGCAGCCCGCCGCCAAGCGGATTGCCCAGTCGATTGCCCTTGTCTCGACTCAGTTTAACGGTATAAACATATCTTTATATGATGGGATTGATCCCATGAATGACCCTGCTGCCCACCTGCCGTTCGACGCCCTCAACGCCGCCCTCAAGGCGGCGGGCGAGGCGACGCGGCTGCGCGTCCTGGCGCTGGTGGCCGAGGCCGAGCTGACCGTCTCCGACCTCACCGACATCCTGCGCCAGTCGCAGCCGCGCATCTCGCGCCATCTCAAGCTGCTGGTCGAGGCCGGCCTGGTCGAGCGCTTCCGCGAAGGCGCCTGGGCGTTCTTCCGGCTGGCCGAGGCCGGCGGCAGCGCCGAGCTTGCCCGCGCGCTGGTGGCGCGGCTCGATCCGGAGGATCCGATCGTGATGCGCGACCGCGAACGGCTCGCCGCGGTGCGCCGCGCGCGCGCCGACGCGGCGCAGGCCTATTTCCGCGTCGCACGCCGCGCAGTGGGACCGCATCCGCAAGCTGCACGTCACCGACGAGGCGGTGGAGGGCGCGATCAGCGACGCGCTCGCCGACAAGCCGTTCCGCTCGCTGCTCGATCTCGGCACCGGCACCGGGCGCATCCTCGAACTGTTCGGGCCGAACATCGAGCGCGGGCTCGGCATCGATCTGTCGCTCGACATGCTGCTGCTGGCGCGCGCGCGGCTGGAGCGCGCCGGGCTGCGCCATTGCAGCGTGCGGCAGGGCGACATCTACGACCTGCCGGTGCCGGCCAATTCGTTCGACGTCGTCGTCATCCATCAGGTGCTGCACTATCCTCGACGACGGCGGCGCGCGCGATCCGCGAGGCGGCGCGCGTGCTGGCGCCGTCCGGCCGCCTGGTGGTGGTCGACTTCGCGCCGCACGATCTGGAATTCCTGCGCGAGGAGCACGCGCATCGCCGGCTCGGCTTCGCCGAGGAGACGGTGGCGCAATGGATGGCGGCCGCCGGCCTCGACGTCACCTCGCACAAGAGCCTGCCGCCGGAGCCGGGCTCCGACGGCAAGATCGCGGTGTCGATCTGGCTCGCGCCGCGATCCGCGCATCCTGATGGCGAACGATCCGAGCAGCGCGAGGTGGCGTGATGGGCGGGCGCGTCCGCGTCTCGTTCGAGTTCTTTCCGCCGAAGACCGAGGAGATGGAGCGCAATCTCTGGGAGGCGGTCGGAGCGGCTTGCGCCGCTGTCGCCGAACTTCGTCTCGGTGACCTACGGCGCCGGCGGCTCGACGCGCGAGCGCACCCACGCGACGGTGCGGCGCATCCTGAAGGAGACCGCGCTGACGCCGGCCGCGCATCTGACCTGCGTCGCGGCGACCAAGGCCGAGATCGACGCCGTGATCCGCGCCTATTGGGACGCCGGCGTGCGCCACATCGTGGCGCTGCGCGGCGATCCGACCGGCGGCGTCGGCGACAAGTACGCGCCGCATCCCGGCGGCTACGCGACCTCGGCCGATCTGGTCGCCGGCATCAAGCGCGCCGGCGACATCGAAGTGTCGGTGTCGGCCTATCCGGAGAAGCATCCGGACAGCCCGACCGTCGAAGCCGACATCGACATGCTCAAGCGCAAGATCGACGCCGGCGCGACGCGCGCCATCACGCAGTTCTTCTTCGAGAACGATCTCTACTTCCGCTATCTCGACCGCGTGCGCGCGCGCGGCATCGACATCCCGATCGTGCCGGGCATCCTGCCGGTGCAGAACTTCAAGCAGACCGTGAATTTCGCGGCGCGCTGCGGCGCCTCGGTGCCGCGCTGGCTCGCCGAGCGGTTCGACGGGCTCGACGACGACGTGGCGACCCGCAAGCTGATCGCCGCCGCGGTCGCCGCCGAGCAGGTGCTCGACCTGGTCGATCGCGGCGTCACCGACTTCCACTTCTACACCATGAACCGCGCCGACCTCGTCTACGCGATCTGTCACCTGTTGGGCCTGCGCCCCGCGGCAAAAAAAGCAGCCTGAAATATGCCCACACCGTCCCACACCAGCGCCCAAACTCTGCTCCGCAAGATTCGCGGCCGAGCGCATCCTGGTGCTCGACGGCGCGATGGGCACCATGATCCAGGAGATGAAGCTCGACGAGGAGGGCTATCGCGGCGCGCGCTTCGACGCCTGGAACCGGGAGGTGCGCGGCAACAACGACCTGCTCAACCTGAGCCGCCCCGACGCGATCCGCGAAATCCATCTCGCCTATTACCGCGCCGGCGCCGACATCGTCTCGACCAACACGTTCTCGTCGACCTCGATCGCGCAGGCCGACTACGGCCTGTCGGAGATCGCGCGCGAGCTCAACCGCGAAGGCGCGCGGCTCGCGAAAGAGGCGGCGCTCGCAGGCCGAGCGCGAGGACGGCCGCAAGCGCTTCGTCGCCGGCGCGCTTGGGCCCGACCAACCGCACCGCGTCGATCTCGCCGGACGTCGCCAATCCCGGCTACCGCGCGGTCACGTTCGACGATCTGCGCAAGGCCTACGGCGAGCAGGTCGAGGCCTGCTCGACGGCGGCGCCGACGTGCTGCTGATCGAGACCATCTTCGACACGCTCAACGCCAAGGCCGCGATCTACGCCATCATCGAGACCTGCGAGGCGCGCGGCGTCGACGTGCCGGTGATGATCTCCGGCACCATCACCGACCGCTCCGGCCGCCTGCTGGCCGGCCAGACGCCGGAGGCGTTCTGGAATTCGATGCATCACGCCAAGCCGGTGTCGATCGGCCTGAACTGCGCGCTCGGCGCGACCGAGATGCGCGCGCATATCGCGGAGCTGTCGCGCGTCGCCGACACGCTGATCTGCGCCTATCCGAACGCCGGCCTGCCGAACGAGTTCGGCCACTATCACGAGAGCCCGGAGGACATGGCGCGCCATCTCGGCGAGTTCGCCGAGGCGGGGCTGGTCAACATCGTCGGCGGCTGCTGCGGCACCACGCCGGAGCACATCCACGCCATCGCCGAGGCGGTGAAGGGCAAGACGCCGCGCGCCATCCCGGAGCCGGCGCCGCTGCTGCGCCTGTCCGGCCTCGAGGCGTTCACGCTCACGCCGGAAATTCCGTTCGTCAACGTCGGCGAGCGCACCAACGTCACCGGCTCGGCCAAATTCCGCAAGCTGGTCACCGCGGGCGACTATCCGGCGGCGCTCGCGATCGCGCGCGAGCAGGTCGAGAACGGCGCGCAGATCATCGACGTCAACATGGACGAGGGCCTGCTCGATTCCGAGCAGGCGATGACCACGTTCCTCAATCTCGTCGCGGCCGAGCCCGACATCGCCCGCGTGCCGGTGATGGTCGACTCCTCCAAGTTCTCGGTGATCGAGGCCGGGCTGAAATGCCTGCAGGGCAAGCCGGTGGTGAACTCGATCTCGCTGAAGGAAGGCGAGGCGGAGTTCATCAAGCACGCCCGGATCGTGCGCCGCTACGGCGCCGCCGTGGTGGTGATGGCGTTCGACGAGCAGGGCCAGGCCGACACGCTCGAGCGCAAGGTCGCGATCTGCAAGCGCGCCTACAAGATCCTCACCGAGCAGGTCGGCTTCCCGCCGCAGGACATCATCTTCGATCCCAACATCTTCGCGGTCGCGACCGGGATGGAGGAGCACAACGGCTACGGCGTCGCCTTCATCGAGGCGGTGCGGCAGATCCGCAAGGACATGCCGTACGCGCATTGCTCCGGCGGCGTGTCGAACCTGTCGTTTGCGTTCCGCGGCAACGAGCGGGTGCGCGAGGCGATGCACTCGGTGTTCCTCTATCACGCCATCAAGGCCGGCATGGACATGGGCATCGTCAACGCCGGCCAGATGGCGGTGTACGACGATCTCGATCCGGAACTGCGCGAGGCCTGCGAGGACGTGGTGCTCAACCGCCGGCCCGACGCGGCCGAGCGGCTGCTCGCGATCGCCGGCCGGTTCGCCGGCAAGGGCAAGGAGGCGCAAGGAGGTCGACGTCGAATGGCGCAGCTGGCCGGTCGAGAAGCGGCTGGCGCACGCGCTGGTCCACGGCATCACCGAGTTCATCAACGACGACACCGAGGAGGCGCGGCTCGCCGCCGAGCGCCCGCTTCACGTGATCGAAGGTCCGCTGATGGACGGCATGAACGTGGTCGGCGACCTGTTCGGCTCCGGCAAGATGTTCCTGCCGCAGGTGGTGAAGTCGGCGCGCGTGATGAAGCAGGCGGTCGCCCACCTGATGCCGTACATGGAAAAGGAAAAGGCCGAGCGCGGCGGCAGCAACCGGCAGAGCAGCGCCGGCAAGATCGTGATGGCCACGGTGAAGGGCGACGTCCACGACATCGGCAAGAACATCGTCGGCGTCGTGCTCCAGTGCAACAATTACGAGGTGATCGACCTCGGCGTCATGGTGCCGGCGGCGAAGATCCTCGAGACCGCGAAGGCGGAGAACGCCGACATCATCGGGCTGTCCGGCCTGATCACGCCGTCGCTCGACGAGATGTGCCATGTCGCGGCCGAGATGGAGCGGCAGAACTTCGACCTGCCGCTGCTGATCGGCGGCGCGACCACCAGCCGCGTCCACACCGCGGTGAAGATCCATCCGAACTACAAGCGCGGCCAGACGGTCTATGTCACCGACGCCAGCCGCGCGGTCGGCGTCGCCTCGGCGCTGATGTCGCGCGAGGGCCGCGAGAAATATGTCGGCGAGACGCGCACCGAATACGCCCGCATCGCGGCGACGCACGCCCGCGCGCAGGAGGACAAGCAGCGGCTGTCGCTCGCCGATGCGCGGGCCAACGCGCTCAAGCTCGACTGGTCGAACTATACGCCGCCGGCGCCGGGCTTCCTCGGCACCCGGACGTTCGAGGATTATCCGATCGCGGAACTGGTCGACTACATCGACTGGTCGCCGTTCTTCTCGACCTGGGAGCTGGCCGGCAAATATCCCGGCGATCCTGACCGACAACATCGTCGGCGAGGCGGCGCGCTCGCTCTACGAGGACGCGCAGAAGATGCTGCGCGAGATCGTCGACGGCCGCTGGTTCAAGGCCAACGCCGTGATCGGCTTCTGGCCGGCCAACTCCGCGGGCGACGACATCGAACTGTTCGCCGACGCCGAGCGCCGCAGCCGCTCGCCACGCTGCACACGCTGCGCCAGCAGCTTATCGCGCCGCGCCGGCCGCGCCAACGTGGCGCTGGCCGATTTCGTCGCGCCGCGCGGCCATGCCGATCACGTCGGCGCCTTCATCGTCACCGCCGGGATCGGCGAGGACGAGGTCGCCGACCGCTTCAAGAACGCCAACGACGACTACTCGTCGATCATGATCAAGGCGCTGGCCGACCGGCTCGCCGAAGCCTTCGCCGAGCGGCTGCACCAGCGCGTGCGCAAGGAGTTCTGGGGCTACGCCTCGGCCGAGACGCTGAGCAACGCCGAGCTGATCGCCGAGCAGTACCGCGGCATCCGTCCGGCGCCCGGCTATCCGGCGCAGCCCGACCACACCGAGAAGGCGACGCTGTTCAAGCTGATCGAGGGCGAGCGGATCGGCGTGAAGCTGACCGAGAGCTTCGCCATGTGGCCCGGCGCCTCGGTCTGCGGGCTCTATTTCAGCCACCCGGAGAGCCACTACTTCGGCGTCGGCAAGATCGAGCGCGACCAGGTCGAGGACTACGCGCTGCGCAAGGGCTGGACCGTGGCGGAGGCGGAGCGCTGGCTCGCGCCGATCCTCAACTACGTGCCGGGCGCTGAAGAAGCGGGACGCGGCGGCGTAGATCCTAAAAACAGAACACCGGAGGTTTCCCTCCGGTGTCGCTTAGCCGTTTGACGGCCGAGTGGTCTTGTGGCAAACCGATCTTCAGAACGCTCCGAGCAGGACGGCGGTGACGAAAACGATCGCCGCCAGCACTGCCAGCACGTTCAGTCGCAAGGTCAGGTCCACCTAGGCCTCCGTCAGCTGGACTGGTTCCGAGTCTACCAGAGTCCGGACCCCCTCCAAGTGACAAACGTGCTGCATCGCCGCACGGTTTCGGCAAGCACTATGGAATCCTAACGATTTGAATTGATTGCGGAATTTCGGTCTCGGAAGGGCTGTTTATCCACACTGACCAGCATGCGACCAAACGCACATAGTTTGGGCGGGTGCAACGTCCGGGCGAGGACAGCGCGGCCGGTCAACCCCGCCTTAACCATAAGCGGCCGGTACGCTTTGAAGAGTCCTTAACGGAATTCCTCGCATTGTCCGCACCATGGTGCGTGGCGTGCGTTGGTATGTCGGCGGCGGTGTTGTGCTCGTCGCGTTGGCGGGCTGCGGCCGCGGCTTCATGCAGTACGTCCAGCGCGAGCCGTGGCGCGAGCAGGCCGAGGTCGCGTGTCTGCAATCCGGCACGGTGCGCGAGGGGCCCGCGATGGTGCGCATCGCGCCGATCGAAGGTCCCGGCGTCTGCGGCGCGACCCATCCGCTGAAGGTCGCCGCGTTCGGCGTCGGCTCCGCGTTCGGCTTCGCCGACGAAGGCGTCCGGCCGCCGGGCGGCATCCCGGATGCGTCGCAGCCGCGCTGGCCGATCGCTTCCAGCCGGCCAGTTCGCAAATCTCTTCGCAGCCGCTGCCGCCCCCGGAACGCAACCGCCGTCGATGCAGCAGCCGCGCTACGTGCCGTCCGCCGAGCCGCGCATGCTCGCGCCGCCGCCGGGCGCAGGCGCTACGCTTCACCGCCTGCGCAGGATCGTTACGCCGCGCCGCCGTCCCGTCCGGCTGGCGCTCCGATGTCGATCAGCCCGCCCGGCATCGATCCGTATGCCGCGCCGCCGCCGCCAGTATCCCTATCCGCAGCGTCCGGCGATGGATGCGCCGCGCGCCGCTTATCCGCAGAGCGCGCCGCCGCAAGCCGCGCCGATGAGCCGCGCGCCAACGAACCCGATGACGACGAGGACGACGACCAGCGCGTCCAGACGCGGCCGGCCGCGCCCGCGCCGTCCGTCAACCGGCCGCTGCCGGCGCTCGGGCCGTCGCGCGGGCCGCGCGTCACCGGCTCGGCGACGCCGGTCGAGATCAAGCCGGCGGCGACGCTCGCCTGTCCGATCGTCTCGGCGCTCGATCAATGGATCGCCAGCGTCGGTGCAGCCGGCGGCGCACAAGTGGTTCGGCCAGCCGGTGGTCGAGATCAAGCAGATCTCGGCCTACTCCTGCCGCGGCATGAACGGCCAGGTCGGCGCGCGCATCTCCGAGCATGCGTTCGGCAACGCGCTCGACATCGCCGCCTTCGTGCTGGCCGACGGCAAGCGCATCACCATCAAGGGCGGCTGGCAGGGCTCGGCGGAGGAGCAGGGCTTCCTGCGCGACGTGCAGGCCGCGGCCTGCGACCAGTTCACCACCGTGCTGGCGCCGGGCTCGAACCGCTATCACTACGATCACATCCACGTCGACCTGATGCGGCGCGCCAGCGGCCGGCGCATCTGCCAGCCGGGCGCGGTCGACGGCGATCTGATCGCGGCGCGGGTGCGCAAGGGCCGCACCGCGGTGGCGGCCGCGCCGTTCGAGCCGCCGCCGACCCGGCGCTACGATCCGCCGTTCGATTCGCGCAACGATCCGTTCGCCTGGCGCGGCGACAGCGCGCGCGGCGATCGGTCACCACCGGCTCGATTGGCGCCGCCGCAAGCCGTCGGGCGACGTCAGCGCCGAAGACCTCGACTGGGTCGAGGACCCCAGCCCGCGCCCGCCGATCGACTGGAGCACGGACCGGCACAAGGTTCACTAAGCCCTGTCGTTTCATTTGAAACCGGTTGCCAGCCGCAAACCTGGCGCTGCAAGCGGCATAGCGCCGCGCCCTGCTGGACCGATTGTCAAACTTGCGGCACAAAGAATGTGCTATGCTGTTGTCAGCACGGCCCTCGTCGACAGGCGTGGGGGCACCCTTTCGAGGCCGTGGGATGCGCACTACCCAAGTCGGGTCGTGGCTTCCCATATGGCTGCTCGAAGGAACGAATAACGCCTTGGGTCCATCGGACCCACAGAGAGGAAACCTCATGTTCCGCAACAAATCGCTGATCGCGTTTCTGGCCGTCGCGGCCACGCTCGCGTTCGTGGCCGTCGAGGCCATGGCGGCGCCGCGCATGAACGCCGGCAGCCGCGGCAACCGCACCAATGCCGCGCCGCCGGCGACGCAGACCGCGCCGAACGCGGCGCGTCCGATCGAGCGTTCGATGACGACGCCGGCCCGGCCGGCCAGCCGGGCGCCGCGACCGCCGCGCGTCCGACCACGCCGGCCAGCGCAGCCCGGCGGCATCTTCGGCCGCTTCGGCGGAGTGATGGGCGGTCTCGCCGCCGGCTTCCTCGGCGCCGGCCTGATCGGCATGCTGATGGGCAACGGCTTCATGGGCGGCATGGCGGGCTTCGCCTCGATGCTCGGCCTGATGATCCAGATCGGCCTCGTGGTGCTGGTCGCCTTGCTGGCCTGGCGCTGGTGGCAGCGCCGCTCGCAGCCGCAGCAGCGGCCCTTACGCCGACGGTCCGGCATGAACCGCGACATGCAGCGGTGGCGCGCCGCAGCAGCGCGGCAGCTTCCTCAGCGGCATGGGCCTCAATGGCGGCAGGCTCAACGGCCAGGCCAACGCCGACGGTCACGGCGGCCGATGACGCCGGCGAGCCGATCGAGATCAAGCCGGCGGACTTCGACGCGTTCGAGCGCACGCTGACGCGAAGTGCAGACCGCCTACAGCAACGAGGACGTCGGCGCGCTGCGGCTGCGCATGACGCCCGAGATGCTGTCGTACTTCTCGGAGGAACTCGCCGCCAACGCGAGCCGCGGCGTGGTCAACAAGCTCAGCGACGTGAAGCTGGTGCAGGGCGATCTCGCCGAGGCGTGGCGCGAAGGCGACGACGAATATGCGACCGTCGCGATGCGCTACAGCCAGGTCGACAAGCTGGTCGATCGCGCCAGCGGCCGCGTCGTCGAGGGCGGCGACACGCCGGACGAGGGCGTCGAGTACTGGACGTTCCGCCGCGCGGACGGCGGCGCCTGGATGGTGTCGGCGATCCAGCAGACCGACTGACGTTTCGGTTTCATCGAAAAGAGAAATGGCCGGGCTCAAGTCCGGCCATTTTGTTTTCAGCTATTCCGGCTTGCCATACCCGCCCGCGGTCGGCGTCTGGATGATGATCGCCTCGCCGGCGTCGACCACGGTGGCGTCGGCGCCCTTGAGGCGCTCCATCGTGCCGTCCTTGCGGCGCACGTAGTTCTCGCCGATCTGGCCGTCCTCGCCGCCCGCCAGGCCGAACGGCCGGATGCGGCGGTGGCCGGACAGGATGGTGTATTCCATCTTCTCCAGGAACCGCATGGTGCGGCGGATGCCGTCGCCCGCGCTCCATTTGCCCTTGCCGCCCGAGCCTTTGCGGATGTGGAAGTCCTCGAGCAGCACCGGATAGCGGAATTCCAGCATCTCCGGATCGGTGAGCCGCGTGTTGGTCATGTGGGTGTGCACGGCGTCGGTGCCGGGGAAGCCGGGGCCGGCCGGCGAGCCGGAGCAGATCGTCTCGTAATACTGGTACGTGGCGTTGCCGAAGTTGACGTTGTTCATGGTGCCCTGCGCGCCCGCCATGGTGCCGAGCGCGCCGAACAGCGTGTCGGTGACGAACTGCGAGACCTCGACGTTGCCGGCGACCACCGCCGCCGGATAGTGCGGCTGCAGCATGGAGTTGTCCGGGATGATGATGTTGATCGGCCGCAGGCAGCCGGCGTTCATCGGGATGTCGCTGTCCACCATGATGCGGAACACGTAGAGCACGGCGGCGCGCGTCACCGGCTCGGGCGCGTTGAAGTTGGTGCCCTGCTGCGGCGAGGTGCCGGTGAAATCGACGGTCGCCTCGCGCTTCTTCTTGTCGACCGTGATCTTCACCTTGATGACGTTGCCCTGGTCGGCCTCGTAGCTGAACTCGCTGTCGTGCAGCGCCTCGATCACGCGGCGCACGCTTTCGTCGGCGTTGTCCTGCACGTGGCCCATGTAGGCGTGCACGACCGGCAGGCCGAACTGCGCCACCATCTTGTGCAGTTCCTGCACGCCCTTCTCGTTGGCGGCGATCTGCGCCTTCAGGTCGTTGACGTTCTGCAGCGGGTTGCGCGCCGGATACTGCGCCTTGGTGAGCAGGTCGTAGAGCGCCTGTCTCGCGGAACTTGCCGCGGTCGACCAGCTTGAAATTGTCGATGTAGATGCCTTCTTCCTCGATCGAGGTCGCGATCGGCGACATCGAGCCCGGCGCGATGCCGCCGATGTCGGCGTGATGGCCGCGCGAGGCGACCCAGAACAGGATCTTGCGCTTGGCGTTGTCGAACACCGGCGTGCAGACGGTGAGATCGGGGATGTGGGTGCCGCCGTTGTAGGGCGCGTTGATCAGATAGACGTCGCCGGGCCGGATCTTGCCCTTGTTCTCGCGGATGATGGTCTCGACCGCGCGGTCCATCGAGCCGAGATGCACCGGCATGTGCGGCGCGTTGGCGACCAGCGTGGCGTCGGCGGCGAAGATCGCGCAGGAGAAGTCGAGCCGCTCCTTGATGTTGACCGAATAGGCGGTGTTCTGCAGCGACACGCCCATCTGCTCGGCGATCGACATGAACAGGTTGTTGAACACCTCGAGCATGATCGGATCGGCCTTGGTGCCGACCGCGCTCTGGCGCTTGAGCTTGACGGTGCGCTCCAGCAGCAGATGGTTCTTGGCCGTGATCGCGGCGCGCCAGCCGTGCTCGACCACGACGGTCTGGTGCGGCTCGATGACGATGGCGGGGCCTTGCACCTTGGCGCCGGGCTTGAGCTGATCGCGGGTGTAGACCGCGGCCTTGTGCCATTTGCCGCCGGAGAAGAACTGCGTGCGCCGGGCGGGCGAGGGGAGCTTGCCGCGCGAGGTCTTGCCGGCGCGCTCGCGGAATTTCGCGCCGCCGCCGACCGCCTCGACCGAGACGGCCTCGATCACGAGCTGCTTGGCTGCGGTCGATGAAGCCGAACCGCGCCTTGTGCGCCTTCTCGAAGGCGGACTTCATCTTGGGCAGCGTGCCGGCATCGACCACCAGCGCGGTGTCGGTGCCGGCGTAGCGGATGTGCGCGCGCACGTGGACCTTGATGCTCGCGGCCGGCACGCCCTGGCCGGCGACCTCGGCCTTGGCGTCCTTGCCGAGCCGCGCGCCCTCGCGCTTGAGCGAGGCGAGCGACTTCGCGCCGAAATCCTCCTCGATCGCCTGCTGGCGGGTGGCGCGGATGTCGGCCAGCCCCATGCCGTAGGCCGACAGCAGCGACGAGAACGGATGGATCAGCACCTTGGTCATGCCGAGCGCGTCGGCGACCAGGCAGGCGTGCTGGCCGCCGGCGCCGCCGAAGCAGTTGAGCGCGTAGCGCGTCACGTCGTAGCCGCGCTGCACCGAAATCTTCTTGATCGCGTTCGCCATGTTCTCGACCGCGATCTTGATGAAGCCGTCGGCGATCTCCTCCGGCTTCTTGCCGCCGACCTCCTTGGCCAGCGCGGCGAACGCCTGGCGCACCGCGCGGTCGTCGAGCGGCTGGTTCTGCTCGGGGCCGAAAATCTTCGGGAAGAAATCGGGGATCAGCTTGCCGACCATCACGTTGGCGTCGGTGACGGCGAGCGGCCCGCCGCGGCGGTAGCAGGTCGGGCCCGGGATTGGCGCCGGCGCTGTCGGGGCCGACGCGGAAGCGCGCGCCGTCGAAATGCAGGATCGAGCCGCCGCCGGCCGCGACGGTGTGGATCAGCATCATCGGCGCGCGCATCCGCACGCCCGCGACCTCGGTCTCGAAGGCGCGCTCGTATTCGCCGTCGAAGTGCGACACGTCGGTCGAGGTGCCGCCCATGTCGAAGCCGATCAGCCGGGTGAAGCCGGCCTCGCGGCCGGTCTGCGCCATGCCGACCACGCCGCCGGCCGGGCCGGACAGGATCGCGTCCTTGCCCTGGAACAGCTCGGCGGCGGTGAGCCCGCCGGACGACATCATGAACATCAGGCGCGCGCCGGAGCGCCTGGCATCGAGCTCGGATTCCACCGTCGCGACATAGCGGCGCAGGATCGGCGAGAGATAAGCATCCACCACCGTGGTGTCGCCGCGGCCCACCAGCTTGATCAGCGGCGACACCTCGTGGCTGACCGAGACCTGCGGGAAGCCCATCTCGCGGGCGAGCGTGGCGACGCGCTTCTCGTGCTCCGGATAGCGGTAGGCGTGCATGAACACGATCGCCACCGCCTTGATGCCGTCGGCCTTGGCGCGCTCGAGTTCGGCGCGCACCGGCGCAAGATCGAGCTCGCGCTCGATCGTGCCGTCGGCGCGCACGCGCTCGTCGACCTCGACGACGCGCTCGAACAGCATCTCCGGCTTGATGATGTGCTTGGCGAAAATCTTCGGCCGCGCCTGGTAGCCGATGCGCAGCGCGTCGCGGAAACCCTTGGTGGTGAGCAGAAGCGTGCGCTCGCCCTTGCGCTCCAGCAGCGCATTGGTCGCGACCGTGGTGCCCATCTTCACCGCGCCGACGCGGCCCGCCGGGATTGGCTCGCCCTCTTGCAAGGCCGAGCAGGTCGCGGATGCCCTGCACGGCGGCGTCGCGATAGGCCTCGGGGTTCTCCGAGAGCAGCTTGTGCGCGGCGAGCGTGCCGTCCGGGCGGCGGCCCACCACGTCGGTGAAGGTGCCGCCGCGGTCGATCCAGAAATCCCAAGCCTTCGACTGAGCCTTCGACGGAGCTTTCGCTTGCTTCATGCCGGTCCCGAACGTCATCATCGCATTCCGAGGGGATGTTATGCGGGTTTTTCTCGATCGGCTCTACCTCTACGCCGGCTATCTGGCCGGCGCGTTCATGGTGTCGATCTTCGTGCAGATGATGCTGCTGTCGGCCGGCCGGCCGGTCGGCTTCAACATCCCGGCCGCCGACGATTTCGTGTCCTGGTGCATGGCGGCGATGGCGTTCCTCGGCCTCGCCCACACCTTCCGCCACGGCGAGATGATCCGGGTCGGGCTGCTGATCGACAAGCTGCCGGAGACGAGCCGGCACTGGGTCGAGCTCGGCTGCCTGATCATCGGCACGGGCTTCGTCGGCTTCTTCGCCTATCACGCGGTGAAGATGAACTACCAGTCGTACCTGTTCGGCGACATGTCGCAGGGCGTGGTGCTGGTCCCGATGTGGATTCCGCAGATCGGCTATTCGACCGGGCTGGTCATCCTGCTGATCGCCTTCGTCGACGAACTGATCCACGTCGCGACGGGCGATCCGCCGCGCTACGAGAAGCCCAAGCCGCAGACCGCCGAAGAGGTGGTCGAGCGCGCGGTGCAGAGCGGGGTGTGAGATGGAGCTGCTCCAGATCGCGCCCTGCTGCTGATCCTGCTGGTCGCGCTGCTGGCCGGCGGGCTTGTGGATCGGCATCACGCTGATCGTCTGCGGCTTCGCCGGCATGCAGTTCGCCGGCGCGACCATCCCGCCGGGCCCGGTGCTGGCGACCACGATCTGGGGCAACAGCGCGTCGTGGACGCTCGCCGCGCTGCCGCTGTTCATCTGGATGGGCGAAATCCTGTTCCGCACGCGGCTGTCGGAGGAGATGTTCCGCGGCCTGGCGCCGTGGCTCAACTGGCTGCCGGGCCGGCTGATGCACGTCAACGTGCTGGCCTGCGGCATCTTCGGCTCGGTGTCGGGCTCGTCCGCCGCGACCACCGCGACCGTCGCCAAGATCGCGCTGCCCGAATTGAAGAAGCGCGGCTACGACCAGATGGTCAGCCTCGGCTCGCTCGCCGGCGCCGGCACGCTCGGCATCCTCATTCCGCCGTCGATCATGATGGTGATCTACGCGGTGCAGGCCAACGTCTCGATCATCCAGGTGTTCCTGGCGGGCTTCATTCCCGGCCTGATCGTGATGGCGCTCTACTCCGGCTACATCATGCGTCTGGTCGCTGCTCAATCCGAAGAAGCAGCCGCCGCCCGAGCCGACGATGCCGCTTCGCGAGAAGCTGCGCGAGTCCGCGAAGCTCGATCCCGGTGCTGCTGCTGATCGCGCTGGTGTTCCTCTCGCTGCTGATGGGCTGGGCGACCGCGACCGAATGCGCCGCCTGGGGCGTGCTCGGCTCGCTCGCCATCGCGTGGTGGCACGGCATGCTGAGCCTGGCCGTCGTTCTGGCAGAGCGTGATGGGCGCGACGCGCCTGACCTGCATGATCATGCTGATCCTGGCCGGCGCCTCCTACATGGGCGACGTCGATGGCCTACACCGGCGTGCCGCAGGCGCTGGCCGACCTGGGTCGGCTCGCTGGGGCTGTCGCCCTACATGCTGATCGCGGCGCTGACCGTGATGTACATCCTGCTCGGCACCGCGCTCGACGGCATTTCCATGATCGTGCTCACCACCGCGGTGGTGATCCCGATGATCAAGACCGCGGGCTTCGACCTGGTGTGGTTCGGCATTTTCGTCGTGCTGGTGGTGGAGATGGCCGAGGTGTCGCCGCCGGTCGGCTTCAACCTGTTCGTGCTGCAGACGATGTCCGGCGAGGATTCCAACACCGTGGCGCGGGCCTCGCTGCCGTTCTTCTTCCTGCTGGTGGTGGCGGTCGCCATCATCACGGTGTTCCCGGACCTGGTGATGTGGCTGCCGCGGCTGGCGTTCCCGGCGTAACTACAACGAATTCGCTTACTTGATGGACGCGCTCCAGGCCGTCATTTTGTCGATGGCCTTGTTCCAGCGCGAGTCGAGGTCGGTCCCGCGGCTCGCCGTGCGCAGCGCGTCGTGCAGCGAACAGATCGCGAGCCAAGCCTCGGCGCGCTCGCGCTCGACGCTGCCGCCGCTGCCGACCTGCTCGCGCAACGGCTCGATCTGATCGACCGCGGCGCCGGCGTGAAGGTATCGCGCCGTAGCCAGTGTCTGCAGCACGCGATCCGCCATCTGCTTGTCGGTCTCGCTCATTCCCTCTCCCCCAACTGGGAGTTGTAACCGATTCGGTTTCCGATGAAACTCTACGCAATGTCGGAAGTGGCCCGCGTCCTGCATCGCCAGGACGACACCGCCAATCGGGCCTGTTATCGTTCGGCCAGCGCCGGAAACACGTTCAATCAAAGGACGATCACCATGAAGTATCGAGTGAAATCCCTCGCATTTGCTGCCGCCGCGCTGGCGCTCGCCGCACAGCCGGCCGCCGCGCAGACCAAGTGGAATCTGCCGAGCGCCTATCCGATCGACAATCCGCACCTGGAGAACATCGGCATGTTCGCCAAGGACGTCTCCGAGGCGACCGGCGGCAAGCTGACGATCTCGGTCCATCCCGGCGCGTCGCTGTTCAAGGGCCCGGAGATCAAGCGCGCGGTCGCGACCGGGCAGGCGCAGACCGGCGAAATCCTGATCTCGATCCTGGAGAACGAGAGCCCGATCTTCGGCATCGACGTGGTGCCGTTCCTCGCGACCTCGTTCCCGGAGGCGAAGAAGCTGTGGGCGGCGTCGCGGCCGCTGATCGAGCAGAAGCTCGGCGCGCAGGGCCTGCAGGTGCTGTTCAGCGTGCCGTGGGGGCCGCAGGGCATGTACGCCAAGAAGGACATCAACACCATCGACGACATGAAGGGCCTCAAGTGGCGCGCCTACAACGTCGGCACCGCGCGGATCGGCGAACTGGTCGGCGCGCAGGCGGTGACGGTGCAGGCCGCCGAACTGCCGCAGGCGCTGGCGACCGGCGTGGTCAACTCGTTCATGTCGTCGGGCGCGACCGGCTACGATTCCAAGGTGTGGGAGACGCTGACCCACTTCTACGACCTGCGGCCTGGATCCCGCGCAACGTCGTGTTCGTCAACAAGGCGGCGCTGGCGTCGCTCGACAAGCCGACCCAGGACGCGGTCCTGCGGCTCGCCGCGACCGCCGAGGAGCGCGGCTGGAAGCTGTGGGAGAACAAGACCGAGTGGTACCACGACGAGATCGCCAAGCGCGGCATGAAGGTGCAGAAGGCGTCGCCCGGCGCTGCAGGACGGCTTCCAGAAGGTCGGCGAGCAGCTCACCACCGACTGGCTCAAGCGCGCCGGCGACGAAGGCAAGGCGGTGATCGACGCCTACAAGAAGATGTAGCCGCTTCGAACGGGCCATCGCCCACGATCTGTGCAACGCCGCGCCTTGTGCGCGGCGTTTTGCGCATCGGCGCGCGGACAATTCGATTGCGACGCCGCAGCCAAAATGGAAATCTTGAAGCGAAATGGCGCTTCTGCCGCGTGGCGGGAAGCAACAATACCAAGCCGCAACAAGCGGCGGGCAGGGGAGGATCGTCATGTTGCGTTCGTTGAAGTTTGCCGCCGCGGCGCTCGCCGCGTTCGCTCTGCAATCCGGCGTCGGCCATCGCGCAGGACTGGCCGAACAAGCCGGTGAGAATCCTGATCGGGTTCGGCGCCGGCGGCGGCACCGACGTCGCGACGCGCATCGTCGCGGAAGGCCTGTCCGAAATCCTGGGCCAGCAGTTCACCGTCGAGAACCGGCCCGGCGCCGGCGGCACCATCGCGGGCGGCATGGCGGCGCGCGCGCCGAAGGACGGCTACACCGCGGTCGCGCTGAGCATGGGTCACACGGTGTCGGCGGTGATGGTCAAGAACGTGCCGTACGATCCGGTCAACGATTTCGCGCCGATCGGCATCTTCACCAACTCCGCGATCGTGATCGCGGTCGGCAAGAATTCGCCGGTGACCGATCTCAAGAGTCTGGTCGCGCAATGGTCAACAAAGAGCCCGGCAAGCTACAACTACTCGACGGTCGGCCTGGGCTCGACGCAGCATCTGATCGCCGAGGACCTCGATACAGCGCACCGGCATGAAGGCGCAGGCGGTGCCCTACAAGACCACCGGCGAGGTGATGACCGCGCTGATCCGCGGCGACAGCGCCTTCGCGATCGACCTCTATCACGCGATGCGCGGCCAGATCGATGCCGGCGAGCTGCGCGTCATCGCGACCGCGACGCCGAAGCGCTGGGGCCCGATCCCGAACGTGCCGGCGATTGCGGAGACCATTCCGGGCTTCGGCGTGCTGGGCTGGTACGGGCTCGCGTTTCCGGCGGGCACGCCGCAGCCGGTGATCGACAAGCTGCGCGGCGCGCTCAAGGAGGTGCTGTCGCGCGAGGCGGTCAAGAAGAAGCTCGAAGGCGTGGGCGCGGTCGCCAACCTGTCGACGCCGGAAGAGTTCAAGAAGACGATCGAGTCCGACATCAGCGGCTTCAAAGAGGTCGCCGGCAAGGCCGGGCTGCAGGCGCAATGAGGACTGCGCCCTCGCCACGGCGGCGGCGCCGTGCTAAAGACGGCGGCTTTTTGAAACGGGAAGGGATTGATATGGCTGACAAGCTGAATGTCGTTGCGGTGTGCGGCAGCCTGCGTAAGGGCTCGTTCAACCGGATGCTGATGAATGCGTCCATGGCGCTGGCGCCGGAAGGCATGGCGATCAAGGAAGCGCCGCCGTTCGGAGGAATGCCGATCTACAATTTCGATGACCAGCAGGCCGGGTTTCCGGCCTCGGTGAACGCTTGGTGCGACGCGATCCGCGCCGCCGATGCGGTGCTGTTCGTGACGCCGGAATACAACTGGTCGATCCCCGGCGGAATGAAGAACGCCATCGACTGGGCGTCGCGCCTCAAGGAGCAGCCGTTCAACGGCAAGGTCGTGGCGGTGCAGTCGGCGGCCGGCGGCCTGCTCGGCGGCGCCCGCGCGCAGCTTGCGATGCGCCAGTGCCTGACGTCGATCGACGTCGTCTGGTTCGGCCGGCCCGAGGTGATCGTCTCGTTTGCCGCGCAGAAGTTCAAGGACGGCAAGCTGGAGGATCAGACCGCGGTCGACATGATCAAGGCGCAGCTCGCCGCGCTGGAGAAGTTCACCCGCAAGGTGAATGGGAAGTAGAATCGCGTGCTCTCGGCCCCTCTCTCCGAAGAGGAGCGAGGGGTCGCGAGCAGATGAGGAGGGGCAGCAACCGTGAACGGCCTGCCTTGCGAGACTTGCTACTGTTTTGATTGTGAGCTCGATCTCGTGTGCCGCCGGCGTCGGTGACGCCAATGCCGCGCAAGAAACGCGTGCCAACGCTCCGTCCTGGTTCACGACGCCGTTTGGCATCATCTACAAGAAACATGCGCGCGAGACCGTGCCGTATCGCGGCCAAGCATGCGCCCGGCACGATCGTCGTGAACACCAAGGAGCGATATCTCTATTTCGTGCTCGGTGAGGGCAAGGCGCTTCGTTACAACATCGGCGTCGGCAGGGAAGGCCGTTCGTTTTCGGGGACAAGCACGATTTCCGCAAAGCGCGAGTGGCCGGATTGGTCGCCGACACCGAACATCAAAAAAGAGCAGCCCGATCTCCCCAACCACATGAAGGGCGGCGAGAACAATCCGCTCGGCGCGCGTGCGCTTTATCTCGGTTCGACGATGTATCGCATCCACGGCACCAACGAGCCTTGGAAGATCGGCGATGCCGTTTCGTCCGGATGCATTCGCCTCATCAATGAGGACGTGATCGACTTGTACGACCGGGCCAAGATAGGGGCGACCGTGATCGTGCTGCGGTGACCTGATCCGGGTCTTCTTCCCCTTCAGCCAATCCGCGCCCTTGGCATAGAGCGCATCGACCGCCGGGCCGTCGGTGCCGGGCAGATCGGGCTTCACGTTGAAGCCGCCCTTCACTTGCAGATAGGCGAGGTGGCGGTAGCCGACCGGAAAGCGTTCGAGGATTTTCTTGTCGAGCTTGATCGTGGCCGAAGGATCGAGCGGCACCAGCCGGTCCATCTCGTAGATCAGCCGGCGCAGCACGATGCCCCATTTGCCCTTGCGCTTCTCCAGGAAATCGTAGAACCGCCCGGCGCAGATCACGTCGCACGCCTCGCCGTCGATCTTGCCGCGCTGCGTGATCGTCATCTTGGTCATGGCGATGGCGCGCTTGCCTTTCACGTCGATCGACGTGCCGCTGAGCCGTGGAAGACGCGCACGCCGTTGGCGTAGCCCTTCTTGCTGACCTCGATGAATTCCTCGGCCGAGCCCTGGAACCAGGTCGCCCACATCTGGCCGTCCTTGTGCCAGACGGTGCGGAAGCGGTCCCACATCAGGCCGTCGCGGAAGATCGCCCAGTTCTCGATCAGCTCGCGGATCGCGAGCTTGTCAGCGGTTTCGGTCTTACTGGGCATTGTTTCCCCGGCTGGCGCCACTCAATACACTGCACTAACCTCTCGCCGCGATCCAGCAAGGGAGTGCGTCATGCGTTTGGAAGGGCGAGCGGCGATCGTCACCGGCGGTGCGACGGGCATCGGCAAACACTATTCCCATGCGCTCGCCGCCGAGGGCGCGCAGGTGATGATCGCCGACATCCAGGACGGCAGCCGCTGTCGCCGAGGAGATCGCCGCCAAGTATGGCCGCAACTCCACGGCCAGCGTGAAGTTCGACGTCAGCGACGAAGCGCAGTGCAAGATGGCTGGTGGCGAAGACGCTGGAGCGGTTCGGCAAGATCGACATCCTGGTCAACAACGCCGCGCTCTACGCGCCGCTCGCGCCGGTCTCCGTCACCGACATCGACGTCGACCTGTGGGACAAGGTGATGGCGGTCAACGTGCGCGGCCTGTTCCTGATGACCAAGCACGTCGCGCCGCACATGATCGCCAGGAAGTCCGGCAAGATCATCAACATCGGCTCCGGCACCGCGGCGCGCGGCATTCCCGATTTCTCGCACTACGTCACCTCGAAGGGCGCCGTGACCGCATTCACCCGCGCGGTGTCGCGCGAGCTCGGTCAGCACGGCATCTGCGTCAACACGCTGGCGCCGGGCCTGACCATCAGCGGGGCGCAGAACGAGGAGCATCTGAAGCAGTCGGGGGCCTCGTCGCTGGCGCGCCGCGCCATCAAGCGCGAGCAGGTGCCCGAGGACCTGGTCGGGACCCTGGTCTATCTCGCCTCCAAGGACAGCGACTTCCTCACCGGCCAGGTGCTGGCGGTCGATGGCGGGGCGAACAACACCTGAGCGCCGGGCTCCGGGCGGAACCGAAGCGAAACGTCAGTGAACGGACGTTTTCCCGTGTTTCGCGGGGGAAGCCCTGCAAACCGAGCATGGCGGCTGCGGCACGCCAACTCTGTTAAAATGGGCCGGAAATCGCTATGTTCCGGCCAACAAAGCCCGTTTGGGCCGGAATTCCCCAAGGAGGATGTGATGTCCGTCGCCGCCGCCGACCCCAAGCACAACGTCCAGACCGTCCGCCAGAACTTCTACGACAAGATCAGCAAGCAGGACATGACGCCGCTGTGGGAGGTGCTCCGCAACGTCGTGACCAAGGAGCCCAAATCCAAGGCGTCTGCGAAGGTCTGGAAATACGACGACATCAAGAAGTCCATCCTCGAGGCTGGCGAACTCATCACGCCGGAAGAGGCCGAGCGCCGCGTGCTGGTGCTGGAGAACCCCACCCTGCGCGGTCAGAGCCGCGCCACCAACTCGCTGTTCGCCGGCGTTCAGCTCATCATGCCGGGCGAGGTCGCCGACGCGCACAAGCACGTTTCATCCGCGATCCGCTTCGTGCTGGACGGCGAGGGCGCCTACACCGCGGTTGAGGGCGAGAAGGCCAACATGTCGCGCGGCGATTTCATCCTGACGCCGAACTGGGCGCCGCACGATCACGGCAACCCGGGCAAGAACCCGGTGCTGTGGCTCGACGTGCTCGACATGCCGACCATCAATCACTTCGAGACGTCGTTCATGGAGCACTACGACGAGAAGGCGCAGAACACCAACCGCGAGGACGGCGACTCGCTGGAGCGGTTCGGCTCGGGCGTGCTGCCGGATGGTCAGACCATCGACACCTTCAAGCACCGCAGCCCGGTCATCAACTACACCTACGCCCGCACCCGTCCGATCTGCGAGCGGCTGATGAAGACCGGCGACGTCGATCCGAGCCACGGCGCGCGGGTGCGCTACTCCAACCCGGTGACCGGCGGCCACGTCATGTCGACCATGGGCGCCTGGCTCGCGATGTTCCCGAAGGGCTTCAAGGGCAAGGACTACCAGTCGACCGACGGCATGATCTTCGTCTGCGTCGAAGGCCACGGCTCGACCAAGGTCGACGACAAGGTGCTGGAGTGGGGCCCGAACGACGTGTTCGTGATCCCGCCGTGGAAGCGCTACGCGCACAACTGCCCGGAGCAGACCGTGCTGTTCTCGATCTCCGACCGGCCGGCGCAGGAAGCGCTCGGCATCTGGCGCGAGGGCAAGTAAGCTTCAGCGGCCCGATTGAAACGAAACGCCCCGCGCAAGCGGGGCGTTTTGCTTTTCGGATTTCGACCGGGCTGCGTCACCGCGCAGCGTTCGGGTCATTCCATTCGACAGAATGTGTCTCGACGTATTGCTTGACCGTCACGCCAAGCGTCGGAAAGAACGAATGCTCGCCGAAACGCGAGAACAGCTCAAAGCGCTTGAGCTTGTCCTTCACCGGATCCTTCATTTCGGCGAAGCATAGCTTGATGCCTTTCTCCCTGAGTGTTTGGTCGAGTTCGGCGAGCATGTCGGCCGCGGTCACGTCGACGCTGGTGATCGGCTCCGCCGCAACGACGAACCAGCGCACCGGCTGTGGGGTGTCCTCGATCACCGCGAGAGCGCGTTCCTTGAACAGCTCGGCATTGGCGAAGAACAGAGGCGCGTCCCAGCGATACATCACAAGGCCGGGGACAAGCCGTGCGTCCGGGTAGCGCGTTATGTCGTGATAGCCCTCGACTCCCGGCGCGCGTCCCAGCACGGCCGAATAGGGACGCCAGCCGTCCCAAAGGAATTCGATGACGGCAAGAACGATGGC
The DNA here is from genome assembly GCA_963838595.1 of uncultured Alphaproteobacteria bacterium. GTDB lineage: Bacteria > Pseudomonadota > Alphaproteobacteria > Rhizobiales > Xanthobacteraceae > Z2-YC6860. The sequence goes on along the minus strand of CAWIRP010000007.1, from coordinate 266,074 downwards.
AATGCCGATACCGGGGATGGCGCCGAAGACCGCGACGCCAACGAAGCACGCAATCGAGAGCCAGAATTCCCATTGCTGGATGCGGTAGATGCGCTTGAGGTCGGCAATCTCGAACAGGCCGATGGCCGATGCGATCACCACCGCGGCCAGCGCCGCCATCGGCAGGTTCTGCAACAGGTTGGGCGCGAGCAGTAGCAGCACGGCAATGGAGATCGCTCCGACGACGCCAGTGAGCTGTGTCTGCGCGCCGGCGGCTTCGGCTACAGGCGTGCGCGAACTGCTGCTGCTGATCGGGAAGCCTTGAAAAAAGCCGGTGGCGAGATTGGCGCTGCCGAGACCGATCATTTCCTGATTGGGGTCGACGTGGGTACCGGTCCTGGCGGCATAGGCGCGCGACAACACGCTGGTATCGGCAAACGACACCAGCGCGATGGCGCAGCCGCCCAGCAGGACGGGCACGTAATCGCTGGGTTGAATCCACGGTATTGTGAAGGCCGGCAGTCCCTGCGGCAGCGGACCGAGCACGGCAACGTTGGCGCGCGTCGACAGATCGAACGCCCCAACGACAACAATCGCCGCGACGACCGCGATCAGGATGCCGGGCCACCGCTTGTTGCCCCGAAGCAGCAGGATGATGGCGAGCGCGCATGCGCCAATGGCGAATGCGGCCCAATTGGTCTTGCCGTCGATGATCGCAGTGGCGATGGCCACGATGCTTCGAAGCGGCCCCTCAGCATCGATCGAGAACCCGAACAGGTTCGGCAACTGGCTGATCAGCACGGTCAGCGCAATTCCGTTCATGTAGCCATAGCGTATCGGCTTGGAGAGCAACTCGGTGACAAAGCCGAGACGCGCGATGCCGGCGAGGATCAACACCACGCCCGATACGATGGCCATTGCTCCGGCCAGCACGATGGCGCGATGCGGATCGCCGCCGGACAGCGGAACGATCACGCTGAGGATCACGGCGGCAAGCGCGGAGTCCGGCCCCAAGACGAAAATCCGGCTTGGGCCGAAGACCGCATAGGCGAGCAGGGGGACAATCGTTGCGTAGAGCCCGTAGATACCGGGCAGGCCGGAGGCGACCGCATAGGCGATGCCGACCGGAACCAGCATTGCCGCAAGCACCAGTCCAGCCATCAAGTCGCGCGGCAGCCATTCCGCTTCATAGCGGCGCAGGGTCTGGACGCCCGGCAGCCATCGCAACCATCCGGTTGTGGCAATCGTGGGCAATGACCGGCCCTCGGCTTAGGCGCCCTTCAGTACAGCGGCGCGGCGACGCAAATGTTCGACAATTAGGAGAGCCGTTGCAATGCCGATGCCGGCGATATTGATCGTGTGTCCGGTCATGCCGAACGGGTCGGGCGGCAGCAGGATCAGCAGGGCGGCGACGGCGTACATCGCCCGCCATGGAATCGACAGCGGCGCCAGCGCATAGCCCAGGATCGCCGCGGTGCCGACGTACAGCCCGAAGATGATGCGCGCGAAATTCCAGACGATCAGGTGCGTCGGGCCGTCCATCAGCAGGCTCGGCGTCAGCACGAACAGGAACGGCAGCACGAAGGTGCTCCAGCCGACCAGGCAGGCGACCCAGCCGGTGGTCCAGCCGTCGGTGCGCGCGATGTTGGCGGCCGCGTAGGCGGCGAACGCCACCGGCGGCGTGATCATCGACAGCATGCCGTTGTACATCACGAACATATGCGCGGCCATCGGCGTGACGCCGAGCTTGATCAGCGCCGGCGCCAGCAGCGTCGCGGTGAGGATGTAGACGCTGACCGTCGGCAGGCCGATGCCGAGCACGAAGGCCAGGATCGCGATCAGGATCAGCAGCAGGTAGATGTTGTCGCCGGACAGCGCGACAAGCTGCAGCGTCATGCTGAAGGCGAGGCCGGAGATCGCGAGGATGCCGACCATGATGCCGGCGGCGGCGCCGATCAGGATGATGTCGAGCGAGATGCGGCCGGTGTCGATGATGGCCTGGCCGAGCGTCAGCAAGGTCGGGCGCTTGCCGCGGTAGCCGAAGATAAAGGTCAGCACCATCAGCATGACGGTCGAGACGATCGCGGCCTTCTCCGGCGTCAGCCGGAAGTGTTCCGGGTAGATCAGCGCCAGCACCAGGAAAACGATCGGCACCAGGAAATGCCAGCCCGACTTCATCACTTCGCCGAGCGACGGCGCATCGGGATCTTGCACCGCGCCGATCTTCTGCTTGGCGGCGTCGAGATCGACGTGGATGAACAGGCAGGCGTAGTAGAGGATCGCCGGAATCGCGGCGGCGACGCAGACCGCGCCGTACGACACCTGCAGGAACTCCGCCATGATGAAGGCGGAGGCGCCCATCACCGGCGGCATCAACTGCCCGCCGGTCGAGCCGACCGACTCGATCGCGGCGGCCTTGTAGCGCGAGAAGCCCGCCTTGATCATGGTCGGGATGGTGACGATGCCGACCGCGAGCACGTTCGACACCGCGCTGCCCGAGATCATGCCGAACAGCGCCGAGCCGACCACCGCGATCTTGGCCGAGCCGCCGCGGAAGCGGCCCATCGCCGCCATCGCGATGTCGGAGAAGAAATCGGCGCCGCCGGTGCGCGCCAGCACCTGGCCCATGATGGTGAACGGGATCACGATCAGCACGGCGACGCCAAGGATCGCGCCGATGATGCTGTTGGTGTCGAGGCCGAGATAGGCGACCAGCCGCTCCGGCGAGACCCAGCGGGTCTGGAAATCGCCCGGCAGGTTCGGGCTGATGTAGATGTAGACCGCCATCGCCAGGATGATCGACGACGAAGCCGAAGCCCGAGGTGCGGCGGCTGCCTTCCAGCACGAGAAACACGCAGGATCGCGCTGCCGACGATGCCCTCGGTCGGCAGCATCGCGAGCTCATAGGTCAGCGGCTCGTAGCGGACGAAGATGTAGCCGCACAGGATGAGCGAGGTGACGGCGGCCAAGTAGTCGAAGCCGCGCGCGAACTGCGGCCGGCTCGCCATGAAGGTCCACGCCAGCGCGGCGGCCAGGCCGATCCAGAGCAGCAGCGGAATGTCGAGCGGATTGGGAAAGCGGTAGGCGATGTAGATCAGGATGGTGACGACGGCGATCGCGCCGGCCAGATCGATCCGGCGGTATTCGCGCCGGGTTTCGACCACGAAGGCGAGCGCCATGCGTCAGGCCGAGGCAGGCCGTCAGCAATTGCTCGGTGTAGAACGAAAGATTGAAGACCTGCCGGGGGACGTCCATCACCCAGAGCACGACGCAGGCCACCAGCAGGCCTTGCAGCACGTTCGTGGTGATGACGGTCGCTCTCGACGCGGTGGCGGCGAACTCCTCCGCGCTCGCTACAAAACGCTCCTCGGACGCGGCGGACTGCCCCGCCGCGCCCGAGGACTGAACCTTATCCGTCACTGGATCGCCTTGGCTTCGATATTCTTGTCCTTGAAGTACTTCAAGGCGCCGGGGTGATAGGTGAACGGATACTTCTTGTTGAGGTTCGCCGCCGAGAACTCACGCAGCGGCGGCGCGACCGCGATCAGGTCGGCCTTGTTGCCCTCGAGCGTCTCGATCAGCTTGTAGACGACGTCATCCGACACCTTGGCGTGGGTGAACAGGATGTTGTCGATGGTGTAGGTCTTCATCGGCTTCTCGACGCCGACGAAGACCGGGCCCGGCGCGATATCGCTCAGATAGCCGAACGGCGAGATCTTGTCCGCGGCGGCCATGCCGGGCGAATCCGGAATAGCCAGGAAGCGCGTGCCGCCGACCGTCACGTCGACCTCGCGCACCTTCGGCGCGCCGAACGCGAACATGAACATGTCGGCCGCGCCCGACACGAAGTCGTCCGCCGAGCGCACCACGTTCGGCACCAGCACCGGCTTGATGTCCTTTTCGGTGAGTCCGCCGGCCGCCAGGATGGCGCGCGACATCGGCTCGAGCGCGCGCATGGCGGAATAGCCCATCGTCACGCGCTTGCCCTTGAGGTCGGCGACGGTCTGCATGCCGCTGTCCTTGCGGACCCAGAAGCCGGTCTTCAGCGTGTAGATCGGGCCGATCACGCGCAGGTTGGGATTGCTGGCGATCAGGCCGCCGAGCTCCGGCGCGTTCGCCATGGCGAAGTCCGCCTCGCCGCGGTTGACGATCGCGATCATCACGGTTTCGCCGGCGGTGGGCTGGACCAGCGTGTTGAGGTTGCCCTTCTCCTTGAGCACCTTGGACATGGCCGAACTGGCCGTGTGGTTGAGCGATCCCGGCTGCATCGCGGCAAACCCGAAGGTCTGCGCCATCGCGTTGCCGCTCAGGCCGAGGATGGCGACCGACGCGGCGAGCAATGCCTTGTTGAACATGCTGACACTCATGACCCCTCCCTTGCGAAGCTTGCTGCTCCGAATTGCGTGGCTTCTACTCAAGCGACTTGGCGGCGAGATTGCGCTCCTTGAAATATTTCAACGCGCCCGGGTGATACGGCACGCCGTATTGCTTGTAGCCGCTCTCCGCGGAGAACTCGCGCAGCACCGGCTGCACCGCGATCAGGTCCGGCTTGTTCTTCTCCAGCGTGTCGAGGAACTTGTAGATCACGTCGTCCGACACCTTGGCGTGCGTGATCAGCATGTTGTCGAAGCTGTAGACCTTCATCGGCTTCTCGACGCCGATGAAGACGGGGCCAGGACCGACATTGGTCAGATAGCCCCACGGCATGATCTTGCGCGCGGCGACCATGCCCTTCTCGTCCTGCTCGAGCACGCGGATGCCGCCGACCTGGGCGTCCGCCTCGCGCACCTTCGGGCCGCCGAACGCGAAGTAGAACATGTCGGCGTTGCCGGCCATGAAATCGTCGGCGCTGCGGACCACGTTGGGCACCAGCACCGGGACGACGTCCTTCTCGGTCAGCCCCGCGCTCGCCAGCATGGCGCGGGTCGCGACGTCGATGTTGCGCATGGCGGAATAGCCCATCGCGACGCGCTTGCCCTTGAGATCGGCGATGGTGCGGAACGGGGAATCCTTGCGCACGAAGAACGGCGTGCGCAGCGCGTGCGCGGTGACGATGATGCGCAGGTCCTTCTGGCCGCGGTCGAAGCCGTCCTGGGCTTCCATGATGTTGGTGATGCCGATCTCGGCCTCGCCGCGGCCGACCATCGGGACGATCACGTTGTCGCCGGCGGTGGGCTGCACCAGCACGTTCATGCCGGCCTTTTCCTTGAGCACCTTGGAGACGGCGCTGGCCGTCGTGTGATTGAGCGTGCCGGGCGGCAGCGTCGCAAAGCCGTAGGTCTGCGCGTTGGCAGTCCGGCGCTTAGGCACAGCGCGGCAAGCGAAGCGGCAACGGATGCGCCGATCAGTCTGGACATCGACTTCCTCCCCTGGCCGACCGTGCTTTGCCGGTCGATTTCGACGATTGTTATTGGCGGCAACAATTCACGTGCCGCGTGCCGATGATACGGGACATCGCCGTGCCGATACAGCCCCCGGCTCGCGCGGGCCTGGGACGGTTGGGCGCAGGCCTATCGTGGAGGTTCGACCCGAAAGCCGTCCGTGCGGTCGAGCGCGATGTGGCCGCCTTGCGCGGCCGCTGCCCATCGCGCGGTCGCCGCAACGCCGCCGAATGAATAAAAATGCGCCGCCACCTGCCCGAGCCGGCCATCGGCCGCCGCCAGGGCCAGCGGCCGGATCAGGCCGTCCGGCGCACTCGTGCCGACCAGGTGCTTGAGCAGGCCGGCGTGCCTGCTCAGCCCCAGCACCGAAGCGCGCACGCCGCAGCGCTGCGCGTAGCGGATCAGCGTCGCCAGATTGGTCGGCCCCGCCATCCCGATCCGCACCGGATGCTCGATGCCGAGATCGCGCAGTTGAGCGATCCAGCCGATCACCGCGCGCGGCGTCGAAGCAGAACTGGGTGACGATATGCGCCTTGAGGCCGGTCTGCTCCGCGGCTTCGATCTTCGCCGTCAGCGCCTTCTGGAGCACGAGCGACGAGATCCGCGGATGGCCTTCCGGGTAGCCGGCGATGCCGACCTCGTTGATGCCGTAGCGGTGCAGCAGCCCGCTTTCGATCAGGTCGAGCGCGCTGGCATACGGTCCCGCCGGCCGGTCGCGGTCGCCGGCGATGACCAGGACGCGGCGAACGTCCGGCCAGCGCGGCCAGGTTGGACAGCAGATCGTCGAGCACGGCGGCGCTGGCGATGTTGCGCACCGCGAGATGCGGCACCGGCTCGAAGCCCGCGGCGCGCAGGCGCTTGGCGGCCTCGATGACGCCGGCGACCGGCTGACCCGGCACCGCGGTGAGATAGACCGGCATGTTCACCGGCGCCGCATTTTGCAGCGCCGAGACGTCAGCCGGCGTCACCTTGGTCGCTTCGAGCGAAAAGCCGCTCAGGAACGCAGCGATGCGCCCCACCGCCCCTTCGAGCGGATCGATCGGCGGCACCAGTGCTGCAACCGTCATCGGCGCACCATCCGGCATCGCGCGCGGCGCATGTCAGTCGCGCCGGCGCGAGATCACGTAGGATTCGTCGTAGAACCAGAGCCCGCCGTGCTTCTGCAGGACTTCCTGCGTGGCGGCGAGATAGCGGCCGTCGGCGGCGGCTTCCGCGACCCGGTGATCTTCGACCTGCGACACGTAGATCGCGGCGTTCCAGGCGGCGAACAGCGTCGAGGTGCCGATCGAAGACGCTCCGGTGATTTCGCTCGGCAGCGTGTGCATGTCGTAGCGGAACAGCGAGCGGTTGTCGGCATAGGCGTTGAAGTTGAGATCGCGGCCGGTCTGCCCGAGCTCCTGCTTCACCGCCTTCATGATCTGGTGGCGGTCGTGGATGAACGGATTGTCGCCGGGCCAGACCTTCTGGATGATCTCGTGGCCGGGATCGTTGCCGTGCGAATGGATGGCGATCATCCGCCCGCCGGGCCCGAGCGCGCGGGCCAGCGGCGCGATCACGCGCTTCGCCTTGAAGTCGAGCGAGGCGCGGGCGCGGTAAGGCTGCGACGCGATGACGAGATCGTAGTCGGCGCGCGTGCCGCCCGGCTTCGGGATGATCGGGTCGAGCAGGAACTTGTGGTCCTCGCGATACACCACCAGCACCACCGGCCGCTCGTACACCGGATTGCCGGTCTTCGGGCTGACGCCGGCCTTCCAGTTCTCGTTGAGGAACGGCACGAGGTCGGTGATCTGCTGCTCGAACTGATGCGACGACGAGCCGGTCAGCGACACCTCATGCCAGACCATGCTGGAGGCGGCCGACATCGACTTCACGGCAAGCCACGGCGCGTCGGCGTAGGCGAGGTTGGTCAGCACCAGAACCGTCGCCGGATGCTCGGTGAAGCGATCCGACATCTTCTGCATGGCGAGGCGCACGTCCTCGAGGCTGATCTCCTTGCCGACCACGTAGAACGGCGTGTGCGGAAACTGGTCGTGCATCGAGCGCAGCGTCGCGCAGCAGCACGGTGCCGTCGCCGACGCCGGCGTCGAACAGGCGCAACGCCGGCGGCCGCGGATGGATGTTGGCGAGCTCCAGCGAGACGCGGTTCGCCACCACCCATTTCTCGGAGCAGGTGTGGACGAACAGCAGATACTTCTGCCGGTTGTCGAAGAAGCGGAAATTGCGCTGCGGATCGGGGCCGTCGCCGGATGAGGGCATGCCCGGCGGCTTTGGCGCCATCGGCACCACAGGCGCCAGCGTGCGCCGATTGCGGCGCGGCGATGCGCTCCGGCGCGCGCGGCATCACCGCGGGCCGCGCGCCGGCCTCGCGGTTCGATTGCATGAAGCTGCGGATGCGGTCGAGCGTCTCGGTGGTGATCCGCCCGCCGTGGCGCAGCCGGCTGGCGAGCTTGCCGTCGTTGACGGCGCGGCGGCCGAAGGTCGATTCCGCAAGGCCGGTGTGACGGCAGTAGTCGGAGATTTCCTGCAGCAGTTCTTGCGCGTTCATCGCAGCACCCCACGCTGGCGTTTCCCGATCCCGCGTGAACGGCTTTTTGTGCGTCTCGTCAGCGCGGGACCGATCAAAGCGAACCAATGTTGCCGATAGGGGTCAACCACAAATTGTCCCACTGTCTGAGTGGGCAAATAGATGGGCTATTGCCCAATTCAATAAGCTATTGATTTTATGTAGATAATAAAATCAGAGTGGGAAGATCACAGCTGCATACCGTTCAGATGATCGGCAATTTAGGGCTTTTGCCCACTATCGTGCCCACAAAAATCAACAAGTGAAATCAATGGTTTGCGCGTCAGAGCGCCTTCAGCACCGCGCCGGTGACCGCGGCCGTGCCGTCGCGCCCGCCGAATTCGAACGGCTTGATGCCGGTCGCATAGGCCGCATCGACCGCGCGCTCGATCCGCGCCGCAGCCTGCGCCGCGCCGCTCGTGGCCGTGCTTGTCGGCGAGCCAGTCGAGCATCAGCGCGGCCGACAGGATCATCGCCGACGGGTTGGCCTTGCCCTGGCCCATGATGTCCGGCGCGGTGCCGTGGCAGGGCTGGAACACCGCGTGCTTGTCGCCGATGTCGGCGGACGGCGCCATGCCCATGCCGCCGATCAGCCCGGCGGTGAGGTCGGAGAGGATGTCGCCGAACATGTTCTCCATCACCATGACGTCGAAGTCCCACGGCCGGCGCACCAGCATGGCGGAGCAGGCGTCGACGTAGAGCCGGTCGGTCGGCACGCCGGGATGCTTCGCCGCGCATTCGTCGAACATGCGAGCGGAAGAAGGCGTAGGCCTTGAAGGCATTGGCCTTGTCGACGCAGGTGAGCTTGCCCTTGTTCGGGCCGCGCGACTTGCGCCGCGGCCGCGTAGCGGAACGAGAAGTCGAACAGCCGCTCCGAGGTCTTGCGGGTGATCACCAGCGTCTCGCGGCCTTCGTCGTTGGTGACGACGCCTTTGCCCATCGAGGCGAACAGGCCCTCGGTGGATTCGCGGATCACCACCAGGTCGATGCCGTGCTTGTCGGCGCCGACGATCGGGGAGGGCACGCCGGGAATGAGCCGGCACGGCCGCACGCCGGCGTAGAGGTCGAAGATGAAGCGCAGCTCGACCTGCGGCATGATCTCGGTGTTGTCGGGATAGCGGATCGACGGCATGCCGCAGGCGCCGAGCAGGATGGCGTCGGCCTCCTCGCAGAGCTTGATGGTGGAATCCGGCATCGACTTGCCGGTTTCCTTGTAGTGCATGGCGCCGGCCGCGGCTTCGGTGAAGCGGAATTTCAGGCCCGGCGTGGTCGCCTCGATCTTCTTCAGGACTTCGAGCGTCGGGGTCATCACCTCCGGCCCGATGCCGTCGCCGGGCAGCACCGCGATGTGGAAGGCGTCGTTGGCGAGCATGTCGGAAGCCGGATGGTGCGAGGGGCGGGAAGTGCGCTAATGAATACGGCTGCGCTCACCGCCACGCAAGCCGGAAATCACCATGCCCCGCCTCGCCGCCAACGTCGCCTACCTCTTCACCGAACGTCCGCTGATCGAGCGGTTCGCCGCGGCCGCCGCGTGCGGCTTCAAGGCGGTCGAGCTGCAATTTCCCTATGACCACGCGCCGTCGGCGATCAAGGCCGAGCTGACCAAGCACGGCCTGACCCAGCTCGGCGTCAACACGCCGCCGGGCAGCGGCAAGGACACGTCGGGCGTCGCCGCGATCCCGGGCAAGGAGGCGCGAGTGGGATGCGCGGTTCAAGCAGGCGCTCGACTACATCGTCGCGATCGGCGGCAGCGCGATCCACTGCATGACCGGCCCGGTGCCGCCGAACGACCGTCCCGCGGCGGAAAAGACCTTCGTCGCCAACCTGACGCGCGCCGCCGACCTCGCCAAGGCGCACAACATCACGCTGCTGATCGAGCCGATCAACCAGCGCGACCGGCCGGACTATTTCCTCAACCGGGTGGAGCACGCCGCCGACATCATCGCCAAGGTCGGCCGGCCGAACGTCAAGATCCAGTACGATTTCTATCACGTGCAGATCGTGAGCGGCGACCTGATCAAGCGGTTCGAGAAGCACCAGCCGCTGGTCGGCCACGTCCAGATCGCGGCGGTGCCGTCGCGCCACGAGCCGGACGAGGGCGAGATCAACTATCCGGAAATCTTCAAGGCGCTCGACCGGCTCGGCTGGGCCGGCTGGGTGGCCTGCGAATACCGGCCGCGGGCGCGGACCGAGGACGGGCTCGGCTGGGCCAGCCCGTACGGCATTTCGCCGACAAAGCTGTGACATAGTCTATTGAAAACAATCATTTATCTGTGCCGTGCTCCGGGCGGGCTGGTAGATTCGGCGGCCATGTGGGGCCGCAACCAGAAAGCCGCCGAGGAGCATCGCGCGCGGCCGAGCCGACTGCGCTGAAGCAGGCCGTCCGGCAGGCGCGGATCGAGACCGCGGAGCGCACCAGCGTCGTCGTCGAACTGCGCGACGCCGAGCTGGCGCGCCTCGAGATGCTCAACGAGGCGCTCGATCCGCTGTTCGCCGACATTCCGCCGGACGTCGATCTGTTCGACCGCGGCATCAGCCACGGCGACCAGCCGCGGCTGTGGATCGACGTCGTCGCCCACGTCGTGATGGGGCGCGACAAGCGCGAGTACCGCTTCGTGCAGGACACCCGCTACGGCCGCAAGGTGCTGGCGGAATCCGCCGAGATCGCAAAGATCGTCGAGGCGATCACGCACTATGTCGCCGCCCGGATGGTCGAGCGCTCGCGTGCGCTCTCCGAAGATTCCGCCACGCAGGCGGTCGAGCTGCGCAACGACATGCAGTTCGTGCTGCGCCGCCGCCGCTGGCGGATGGTGCGCGCCTTCCTGTTCGGGCTGATCATCGGCTGCGCGTCGCTGTTCGCCGCGCTGTGGATCGTCGCGTCGCGGATCGCGAAGTAGCGACTTCTATCCGCGTCAACATCTGCCGGCTGACTTCGCCGATCGTGCCGTCCTCGCGGCTCATGCCGCGCGCGATCACCTGCAATGCCAGTCGCCCGGCTCGCCGTCGATCTCGAACAGGTTGTAGCCGGCAGGATCGTCCTTGTAGTCGCGGCGAGCCCGACGCCGAGGGCGCGCCGATGCAGGGAATGCTCTCGCGCGGGCCCGAAATCCAGATCAGCGAACTCTCGTGCAGATGGCCGTGCAGCACCAGCTCGGCGCCGTGCTTGCGCAGCACCTCGCGAAGCTCCGCCGCATCGTGCAGACGGCGGAAGCGGTTCACGCCGGGGATCGGCGGGTGATGGATCAGGACGACGCGGAACAGCTCGTCCTTGGTCGCAGCCAGCGCGTCGCCGAGCCGCGCGAGCTGCTCCTTGCCGAGCCGCCCGGTCGCCGCGAGCGGCAGCGTCGGCACCGAGGTCGACAATCCGATCAGCGCCACCTTGCCGCGCCGGCGCACGAACGGAAACGTCTCGCCGGCATCGCCGCGCATGTAGTCGCCCCAATCCTGCGCGGCGCGGCCAGCGACCGCGCGGACATAGGCGTCGTGATTGCCGGGCACGAAGGTCGTGTCCTGCGGCGACCCAGCGCATCGAGCCAGGCCCGCGCCGGACCGAATTCATTGCTCAACGAGAGGTTCACGAGATCGCCGGTGACCGCGATGTGGTCGGGCTGCTGCGCCTTGAGGTCGGCGACGATCGCCGCGAGCACGTCCGGGCGGTGGATCGCGCGCCGCTTGCGCAGCCAGTTCAGATAGCCGAGGCCGCGCTTGCTCATGAGTTCGGCGAGCGCGGGGCTTGGCAGCGGCGCGAGGTGGATGTCGGAGATGTGCGCCAGCAGGAACATTCGGCAATGCGCTTATGTCAGCCTTGCAAACCGGCTATGCAGACCCTTCCAAGAGGAATCGCCGGATGGCAAGCCTTTTCCGCCGCACGCCCTGGTTCGGACGACTGATCCACTTCTATTGGCGTTTCGCCCGCGCCATGACGCTCGGCGTGCGCGGCATGGTGCTCGACGGCGAGGGCCGCGTCTTTCTGATCAAGCACAGCTACGTCGACGGCTGGCACATGCCGGGCGGCGGCGTCGAGGTCGGCGAGACGCTGCACGAGGCGCTGACGCGCGAACTGGCCGAGGAGGGCAACATCGAGCTGACGGCGGCGCCCGTGCTGCACGCGATGTATTTCCATCCGCTCTATTCGCGCCGCGACCACGTCGCGCTCTATGTGATCCGCCAGTTTCGCCAGACCGCGCAGCCGGTGCCGGACCGCGAGATCATCGAGCACGGCTTCTTTCCCGTCGATGCGCTGCCCGAAGGCACCACCAGGGGCACGCGCGCCCGCATCGCCGAGGTGCTCAACGGGACGCGCGCCTCCGAGGTCTGGTAGCCGCATTCGGGCGTTGTCATCGGCGGACCGGCGGCGTTACGCTGGTCTCAGAAACATAAGGGGAAACGCCGATGCATAAGCTGCTGGCTGCGCTCGCCGGTCTGGTGATCGCCTGTTCGACGGGCGCAAGCGCCCAGAGCATCAAGGTGGTGGTGCCGTTCGCGCCGGGTGGTCCTGTCGACATGCTGGCGCGGGTGCTCGCGGCGGATATGCAAACGCGGCTCAAGACCGACATGGTGGTCGAGAACCGCGGTGGCGGCGGCGGTGTGATCGCGACCGAGCAGGTGGCGCGTGCGCCCGCCGACGGCAAGACGCTGTTGTTCGCCAGCTCCGGCTCGCACGTCATCAGCGCGGCGCTGCGCAGCGGCCAGCTCAGCTACGATCCGGTGAAGTCGTTCACGCCGATCGCCTTCGCGGGCGCGGTGCCGATGCTCGTGGTGGTGCCGGCGGATTCGCCGATCAAGTCGCTGGCCGACTTGATCGCCAAGGCCAAGACCGAAAAGCTGAGCTATGGCTCGGCCGGCGCGGGCTCGACCATGCACATCATCGGCGAGGTGATCAATTCCGAGGCTGGCATCAAGACCACCCACGTGCCGTACAAGGGCCTTGGGCCCGCGCTCAACGACCTGATGGGCGGGCACATTCAATTGCTCAGCGCCGATCTGCCGGTGCTGCAGCCGCTGGTCGCGGGCGGCAAGCTGCGCGGGCTGGCGCTGTTCGCAACCGAGCGCTCGCCGCTGCTGCCGGACCTGCCGACCAGCAAGGAGCTCGGCTATCCCGGCATGCTGATGGGCAACTGGTACGCCATGCTGGCGCCGGCCGGCATCCCGGCCGATGCCAAGAACGCGCTGGAAAAGGCGATGCTCGAGGCGATGAAAAGCCCGATGGTGTCGGCGCGGCTTGCCGCCGGAGGCGTGACCGGCGCGCTCGACAGCAAGGGCTTTGCCGACAAGCTCGCGAAGGACGTCGCGTTCTGGGGCCCGCAGATCAAGAAGCTCGGCATCACCGGGGAATAGGACCGGTTGCTTTCGCCGCGTTGGCCCGGCGTGCTAATCGGCGCGGGGCGCGTTCCGGCTGGTTGCGGGACGGCGGGCGAGGGCGATGAGCGATCTTTCCCTGACCATCCTGTCCGAGACCGCGGAGGACGCGGAGGCGATCGACCGCCTGCACGAGCGCACGTTCGGTCCGGGACGCTACGCGCGCACCGCCTACCGCATCCGCGAGGAGATCGCGCATCGGCTCGATCTCTCGTTCACCGCGTGGATCGGCACGCTGATGGTCGGCTCGGTGCGCTTGTCGCCGATCCGCATCGGCGAGACGCCGGCGCTGCTGCTCGGCCCGCTCACCGTCGAGCCGCCGTTCCGCGAGCGCGGCATCGGCAAGGCGCTGCTGGAGCGCGCGCTGCAGGAGGCCAAGGCGAAGGGCCACCGGCTGGTGGTGCTGGTCGGCGACGAGCCGTACTACGGCAGGGTCGGCTTCAAGAAGATTCCCAAAGGCATTGCGACGATGCCGGGGCCGGTCGATCCGGCGCGGCTTGCTGGTGGCCGAGGTGGTCGAAGGGGCCTTCGACGGCGTGTCCGGGCCGATCCGGCCGGATTATCGCGCCAAGAGCTAACGGCCGCGTCAGCGGCCTTCCCGCGCCCACGTCGCGGCCAGCGCGCCGACCAGCAGCAGCAGGCCGAGCAGCCCGGCGAACACCGGCAGCACGCCGATGCCGCGCACCACGCTGGCGTCGCGCATCTTCAGGCCGATCCAGTCGTCGCCCCGGAACGTGTCGCTCGAGCGCATCGCGACGATGCGCGGCAGGTTCACGCCGGACGCATCGGCGATGCGCTTGACGTCGCCGCCGGTCGCGGCGGCGAGCGGGCGAAGCACGTCGGTGGTCGACGTCACCTCGGCGAATTCGCGCGGATTGGCCGGGCCGACGTTGACCAGCGCATTGAGCTTGCCGTCGTTCGCCCGCCACAAACCGAGTTCGGTCGCGCGCAACGTGCCGCGCCACAGGCCGGGCTCGCCGGCGGTGAGCGTGATGGTGCGCGTCGCGCCGGACGGCAGCGTCAGCGTCACGTCGTTCACGGTGTCGGCCATGGTCTGCCGCTCGATCACGAGATCGCGGCCGCGCACGATCAGGCGCAGCGCCTCTTCCTCGAGGTCGGGCTGCTTCATCAGCCAGTGCGACAGCCGGCGCATCAGGTCGAGATGCGGGCCGCCGCCTTCGAAGCCGCGCGCCCACAGCCAGATGTGATCGGAGAGCAGGAGGCCGACGCGGCCTTCGCCTTCGCGCGAGAGCACCAGCAGCGGCTTGCTGTCCGGCCCTTCCATCACGCTGGTGCCGTTGTTGGTCTTGGTGTCGACCAGGCGGAACCAGCGGCTCCATTTCGCCGGCGTGCTGTCGGCGCCTTCGAGGCCGCGCGTCACCGGATGCCGCTTGCCGGGATCGGTCAGCGCGGCGCGGAACGGCGTCTCGGTGGTGACGCCGCTCGGCTCGGCCGGGAGGATCTGGTCGAGCGGCGTGCGCCACAGGCTGGTCGGGCTGGCGTAGTCGGGACCGGCGGCCACCAGCACGGCGCCGCCGTCGCGCACGTAGCGCGCGATGTTGTCGAAATAGATGATCGGCAGCACGCCCTGGCGCGCGTAGCGGTCGAAGATGATGAGGTGGAACTCGTTGATCTTCTGCTGGAACAGCTCGCGGGTCGGGAACGCGATCAGCGACAGCTCGTTGATCGGCGTGCCGTCCTGCTTCTCCGGCGGGCGCAGGATGGTGAAGTGGACGAGATCGACGCTGGCGTCGGACTTGAGCAGGTTGCGCCATGAGCGCTCGCCGGCGTGCGGCTCGCCGGACACCAGCAGCACGCGCAGCTTGTCGCGCACGCCGTCGATCGAGACCACCGCGCGGTTGTTGACCGTGGTCAGTTCGCCCTCGATCGGCGCGGCCTCGATCTCGACGATGTTGGGGCCGGCGTGCGCAATCGGGATCTGCGCGTTGATCGTGTTGCCCGGCGTCACGGTGCGGCGCTCCAGCACCTCGCCGTCGCGGCGCACCGTGACCTGGGCCGGCGTGCCGCGCACGCCCTGATCGTCGACGCGATAGACGATGGTCTGCGACTGGCCGACGATGCCGAACCGCGGCGTCGTCACCAGCACGACGCGGCGGTCGCGCTCGTTCGCGGTTCCGGTGATCAGGCCGTGCACCGGCGCGGCGAAGCCGAGCGCCGCGGCATCTTCCGGCACGTCGTGGACGCGGCCGTCGGTCAGGAAGATCGCGCCGGCGACGCGGTCGGGCGGCACGTCGGCGAGCGCGGCGCCGAGCGCCGCGAACAGCCGCGTGCCGTCGGTTTCGCCGTCCGCCTCGCCGGCCTCGACGAAGCGCACGTCGAGGTTCGGAATGCGGCCGAGCCGCTCGGCCAGCGCGGCGCGGGCCTGCTCGGTCTGCGTGAGGCGGTCGCCGAAGTTCTGGCTCGGGCTCTTGTCGACCACCACGACCGCGACGGACGACAGCGGCTCGCGGTCCTCGCGCGTGAACGACGGATTGGCGAGCGCCAGCACCATCAGCGCCAGCGCGAGCGAGCGCACCCCGGCGCCGCGGCTCTGCACCACGAACAGCATCACCGCGAGCAGCAGCGCGACGCCGCACGCCGCCCAGAGCAGGTAGGACGGAACCAGCGGAGTGAATGCGACGCCGAAGCCCACCGTGCGCTCCTATTGGCCCAGCCGTTCCAGCAGCGCCGGCACGTGGACCTGATCGGCCTTGTAGTTGCCGGTCAGCGTGTACATCACGATGTTGACGCCGGCGCGGAACGCGAACTCGCGCTGGCGCGGCTCGCCCGGCACCATCGGCAGCATGGCCTGGCCGTCGCCGCGGGTCGCCCAGGCGCCGGCGAAATCGTTCGACGTGATGATGATCGAGGACACGCCGTCGCCGGCGCGCGCCGGGCGCTTGCTTTCGTCCTCGTCGTCCTTGGCGGTCTGCGTCGCCTCGACCCAGAGCTGGCCGGAGTTGAAGCGGCCGGGGAAGTCCTTCAGCAGGAAGAACGTCTTGGTCAGCACGTGGTCGCGCGGCACCGGCTCGAGCTCCGGGATGTCGAGCGAGGACAGGATGGTGCGCAGCGCCACCATGCCGGGCGCGCGCGCCTCGCCGCCCGGTCCGGGCGGCGCCATGATGGCGTCGCGGGTGTCGAACAGCACGGTGCCGCCGTGCTTCATGTAGGCGTCGATGCGGGCGAGCGCCTGCGGCGACGGCCTCGCCGCGCCCGGCACCACCGGCCAGTAGATCAGCGGGAAGAACGACAGCTCGTCGCGCGCGATGTCGAGCGCGACCGGCTCGCCGGCCTCGAGCGCGGTGCGCTGCGCCAGGAACACGGTGAGGCTCTGCAGGCCGGCGCGGCTGATGTTGTCGACCTCGGCGTCGCCGGTCGCCACATAGGCGAGCCGCGTCTCGATCGTGGCGCGCATCGCGAAGTCCAGCGTGCGTCGCCCTGGACGGCGTGCGTGCTGCATTTGCTGGAGCGGGGCCGCTCGCGTTCGATGAGCATTCGAACTGGGCCCTGCGAACCGGGAGCGGGCTGCTGCTGCGCGAGTGCTTCGGACGATCCAACCATCGCCGCAAGAATGCCTGCGGCGATGAGCGCGGCGGCGGCGCGGCGCGGCCGGCCGCGGAACATTTGCGCGAACCCGCCGGCCAGGAAGAACACCACGATCGCGTCGAGCGCGAGCAGCGCGAGCGCCGCCAGCAGCACCGGGCCGCGCAGGTCGACCGGCTCGCCGACCTGATAGGCTTCGAGCCGCGCGTTGAGCTTCGAATAATCGAGCGTCACGAGCCGGTCGGCCGGCGCCAGCGTGTTGACCGCGAGCAGTCCATCCGGCGGCCCGTAGAAGCCCGGCGGATGATCGGCGGTGGCGCGCCCGGCGTAGCCGGCGGGCACCGGCCGCGCGGTCGGCGGCGGCGGACCGAACGCGCCGAAGCCGTCGAGCACGCGGGTCGGCGGCACCATCTCGCGCGCGGTGCGGTCGTCTGCGTTCTCGGCGGTGGCGCTCGAAGCCGCCAGCGCGGCGATGCGGCGGAGCATCTCGACGAAGCGCCGGACAGCGGCAGGTCGGACCAGCGCGTGTCGGCGGTGACGTGGAACAGCACGATCATGCCCTTGCCGCGCTTCACCGCGGTGACCAGCGGCGTGCCGTCGGCGAGCGTCGCCCAGGTGCGGTCGATCAGCCCGGCCTCGGGCTCGGCCAGCACCTGGCGCGTGACGGTGACGTCATTGGGCACCGCCATGCTGCCGAACGGGCCTTCGCGCGAGAACGCCGCGAGCTGCTGCGGCTGATCCCAGCTCAGGCTGCCGCCCAGGATGCGGCCGCCGCGGCGCAGCTTCACCGGCACCAGATCGTCGTCGGAGCCGGCGAGGCGCGGGCCCGCGAAGCGCACCAGCATGCCGCCGTCCTCGACCCAGGCGGAGAGCCGGTCGCGCGCTTCGCCGGCGACGTTGCCGACGTCGGCGAGGATGATCATCGGCACGCTCTGCTCGATGAAGCGGCGCACCGCTTCGGCGGGCGCGCCGGGGTCGGCCAGCCGCACGTCGGCGAACGGATTGAGCGCGCGGCCGAGATAGAACGTCGAGGCGAGCAGCGGCTGCGCGGTGTCCGCGGTGGCGCCGGTGACGACGCCGACGGTGCGCCGCCGCCAGCGCTTGTCGAGCAGTTGCACGGTGCCGGCGGATTTCTCGGCGGGAATTTCGACGCGGGCGATGTCGTTGCGGATCTCGACCGGCAGGTTGAGCTCGGCGTCGGTCTCGCGCTCGCCATCCTTGAAGGCGAAGCGGGCTTCGCCGAGCGGCAGGCCCTTGAGATCGAGCGCGCGGATCAGGCCTTGCTCGGTTCCGGCGGTGGTGGCGCGCAGCACCTTGACGGTGAGCGCGCCCGCGGCGTTGTCGGCGGCGGCCAGCGCATGCGCGGTCGGCAGTCCGCCGGTCACCACGCTGACCGGACGGCCTTCGACGGCCTTCGCCAGACCCTCGACGAACTCCGAGCCGCGGCCGAGATCGACGCCGTCGGACAGCCAGATGATTTCCATGTTGGGCGTGGCGGTCAGCAGGCGCACGATGCCCGGCAGCGCGTCGACGCGTTCGATCGCGTGCGGCTTCGGCTTGATCTGGCTGAGCGCACCCGCGCCGCGGCCGGCGTCTGCAGCGAGATGTCGCGGCCCGCCTCGCCCAGCGGGACCAGCGCAACGCCGCGATTGTCGGCTTCGGCGCGCGCGATCAGGTCGTCGGCGGTGCGCAGGCGCGCGTCCCAGCTCGCGGCGGCGGAAAAGCCGTCGTCGATCAGCAGCGCGATCGGCGTCGCGCCGCTGGTGGTCGCGGTCGGCGGATTCCACAGCGGCCCGGCGGCGGCGAGGATCACCAGCGCGGCGAGCGTGAGGCGCAGCAGCGTGAGCCACCACGGCGTGCGCGACGGCGTGTCTTCCTTCGGCTTGATGTCGAACAGGAGCCGCGTCGGCGGGAATTCGATGCGCCTGGGGCGCGGCGGGATCAGCCGCAGCAGCCACCACAGCACGGGCAGGCTGAGCAGGCCGAGCAGCACCAGCGGGCTGGCGAAGCCGAGCGGCAGGCCCATCATGCGGACCTCCTCGGTCGTCCGGCGGTGCCGCGCGACAGCGCCACCGCGGCGTTGCCTTCGCCGATCCGCACGTGAAGCGCGAGCAGCAGTTCGTTCGGCGGCCGGTCGGTGCGGTGAATGATGAAGCTCCAGCCGAGCTTGTCGGTCACGGCGCGGATTTCGGCGCGGTGGCGCGCAAGCCGCGCCTCGTAGTCGGCGCGCCAGTTCTCGGCGCGTCCGGCGGTGATCTCGCCGCCGCCTTCCGGCTCGATGAACTCGACGCGGCCGGAATAGGGGAAGGTTTCCTCGGCCGGATCGACGATCTGCACCAGATGGCCGTGCGCGCCGTTGGCGGACAGCTGCGACAGCGTCGAGCGGATTTCCTCGATCGGGCTCCACAGGTCGGAGATCACGACGATCTCGGCGAGCGGCGCCGGCGCAAAGCCTTGCGGCAGGCTGGCGCGCTCGTTGGGGTCGTGCGTGATCGCGTCGGCCATGCGGTCGATCACGGCGCGGCTGCCGGTCGGGCGCATCAGGCCGGGAACGCCGACCCGCTCGCCGGCATCGACCAGCACTTCGGCGAGCGCGAGCGAGATCACCAGCGTGCGCTCGAGCTTGCTCTCCAGCGCGGTGCGCGAGGAAAATTTCATCGAGGGCGAGCGGTCCGGCCAGATCCAGACCGTGTGCGCGGCCTCCCATTCCTTCTCGCGCACGTAAAGCTCGTCGCCGCGCGCCGAGCGGCGCCAGTCGATCCGGCGCGCTTCCTCGCCGGACACGTAGCGGCGGAACTGCCAGAAATTCTCGCCGGCGCCGGCGCGCCTGCGGCCGTGCAGGCCGTGGATCACGGTCGCGGCGATCCGGCGCGATTCCAGGATGAGCCGCGGCATGACCGCGGCCAGCGCGCGGGCGCCTTCGCGTGGCGCGCCGCGTCGCCCTGAGCTCGTCGCGGTCTCCTGGTCGGTCAACCGCCATTCAATGGTTATCCGATCCGTGCGGCGAGCTTGCCGATCACGCCGGTGACGGTTTCGCCGTCGGCGCGCGCCGCGAAGGTGAGCGCCATGCGGTGCTTGAGCACCGGCTCGGCGAGCGCGATCACGTCGTCGATCGACGGCGCAAGCCGGCCGTCGAGCAGCGCGCGCGCGCGGGCGACCAGCATCAGCGCCTGCGAGGCGCGCGGGCTCGGTCCCCAGGAGATCAGCTTGCCGAGGTCGCCGGCTTCCGGGCCGGGACGCGCCGAGCGCACCAGCTTGAGGATCGCGTCGACCACGGACTCGCCGACCGGCAGGCGGCGCACCAGGCGCTGCGCCGCGATCAGGTCGTCGGCGGTCATCGCCGCCTTGGCCTTGGTCTCCTCGACGCCGGTGGTCTCGAACACGATGCGCCGCTCGGCGGCCGCGTCGGGATAGTCGACGTCGATCTGCATCAGGAAGCGGTCGAGCTGCGCTTCGGGGAGGGGATAGGTGCCTTCCTGCTCGATCGGGTTCTGCGTCGCCAGCACATGGAAGGGCTTGGGCACGTCGTGGCGGGTGCCGGCGACGGTGACGTGCTGCTCCTGCATGGCCTGCAGCAGCGCCGACTGGGTGCGCGGGCTGGCGCGGTTGATCTCGTCCGCCATCAGAAGCTGGCCGAAGATCGGGCCGGGAATGAAGCGGAACGCGCGCTTGCCGCCGGCGCCTTCCTCCAGCACTTCGCTGCCGACGATGTCGGAGGGCATCAGGTCCGGCGTGAACTGGATGCGCTTGGCGTCGAGGCCGAGCACGGTGCCGAGCGCCTCGACCAGCTTGGTCTTGGCGAGGCCGGGGACGCCGACCAGCATGCCGTGGCCGCCCGACAGGATGGTGATGAGCGTCTGCTCCACCACCTGCTCCTGGCCGAAGATCACCGCGCCGATGCTGTTCTTGGCGGCGGCGACATGCGCGGCGGTGGTCTCCGCGGCGCGAACGATCATGTCTTCGAGCTTCTCGACTTCGCCGCTCGCCATCATGCACTCCTGTTGCGCGGGAATTGCCGCCGTTTGGTGTTCGCCCCAAGAACTGCCCAGAGACCCAGCGAGACAATATTCGTGCCAGAGCCATTATCCTCGATTCCCGAGGTGGTATCTCATTTTTAGCCCGAAACCCCCGCTATTTCTGGGGAATAGGAGGGGTGCAAATTCGCGCGTTCACGAAGGCGCGAGCCGGCTTCGCCCCGAGGCGATATACCTAAGGTCAACCATGGCGAACGAAAGGCAGTCCGGCGGGTTGGACGGCATCGCGCAGGCGGCGCGGCGCGAGGGCGGCAAAAGCCCGCCGCCCGTGCATCTGTGGAATCCGCCGTTCTGCGGCGACCTCGACATGCGGATCGCCACCGATGGAACCTGGTTCTACCTGAAGACGCCGATCGGCCGGCACGCGCTGGTCAAGCTGTTTGCCTCGGTGCTCAAGCGCGAGGGCGACAGCTATTTCCTCGTCACGCCGGTCGAGAAGGTCGGCATCACGGTCGACGACGCGCCGTTCCTTGCGGTCGAGATGAAGGTCGAGGACGGCGCGCAAGGCCGCACTCTGCATTTCCGCACCAATGTGGACGACTGGGTCGCCTGCGGCCGCGATCATACGCTACGGTTCGAGCCCGAAATCGGGCACCGGCGGGCTCAAGCCGTACCTGCACGTGCGCCGGGACTTGTGGGCCAAGGTGTCGCGGCCGCTGTTCTACGATCTGGTCGAGCTCGGCGAGGAGCGCGACGTCGACGGCCAGCGCATGTTCGGCGTTTCGTCGGGGGGAGAATTCTTCGTGATGGCGCCGGCCGACAGCCTGAAGGAATTCGCGTGATGGAATCCGGCGCACAGCTTGGCGAAGTGCCGCATTTCACCGGGCGGGAGTTCATGTCGCGGGCGCGGGAGCGGCTCACGCTCGACGTGCCGGCGGCGCTCGACGATCTCACCGCGACGGCGGTGCGCGGCGACCTCGATCTCGACGACGAGCTCTGGAAGAAGGCCGGCGTCCAGGCGACCAAGCCAGCCGCGGTGCTGGTGCCGATCGTCGAGCGCGCGGAGCCGATGGTGCTGCTGACGCTGCGCACGCCTGAGCTCAAGAGCCATTCCGGGCAGATCGCGTTTCCCGGCGGCAAGATCGATGCGGCCGACGCGAGCCCGCTCGACGCCGCGCTGCGCGAGGCCGAGGAGGAGATCGGGCTCGACCGCCAATTGATCGATCCGATCGGCTATCTCGATCTCTATCTGACGTTCTCCGGCTTCCGCATCCTTCCGGCCGTCGCGCGGGTCAGCCCCGACTACCGGCTCACCATCAATCCGGCCGAGGTGGTGGAGGCGTTCGAGGTGCCGATGGAATTCCTGATGCAGCCGGACAACCACAAGCGCCACAGCCGGATCTGGAAGGAGGGCATCGAGCGGCACTACTACGCCATGCCGTTCGGAGAGCGCTACATCTGGGGCATCACCGCGGGTATCCTGCGGAACCTGTACGAGCGGATTTACCAGCGATGATCCGTCCCGTCCTCACCGAGCTTGCATTGTTCGTGGCGCCGTTCGTCGCCTACGCGATCTTTCTGTGGATCACCAAGACGGCGGTGCTGGAGCGCAGCTCCTGGCCGCCGAAGACGCTGGCCGGGCTCGCGATCGTCGCGCTGATCCTGATGATCGGCAGCTTCATCTATCTCGCGCATTTCTCCGGTGCGCCGCCCGGCGTCGACTACATCCCGGCGCACTTCGACAAGGACGGCAACTTCGTGCCGGGGCAGTTCAAGTGAGCGAGCCGCGGATCGCGGATGCCGCCTGGCTGCGCGAGCCGCCGCTGTCGAAGCTCCTGGATGCGCTCAATCGCGACGGCGAGGAGGCGCGCGTGGTCGGCGGCGCGGTCCGCAACGCGCTGATCGGCGAGCCGGTCGGCGAGGTCGATGTCGCGACCACGGCGCTGCCCGACGAGGTGAGCCGCCGCGCCGCCGCGGCCGGCTTTCGCGTGGTGCCGACCGGCATCGAGCACGGCACGGTGACGGTCATTCTCGACGGCCGCTCCTACGAGGTGACCACGCTGCGCAAGGACGTCGAGACGTTCGGGCGTCACGCCAAGGTGGCGTTCGGGCGCGACTGGAAGGCCGACGCCGAGCGCCGCGACTTCACCATGAACGCGCTGTCGGCGTCGCGCCGACGGCACGGTGCATGACTATGTCGGCGGGCTCGCCGATCTGCGCGCGCGCCGCGTGCGCTTCATCGGCGATGCGGGGAAGCGCATCGCCGAGGACTATCTGCGCATCCTGCGCTTCTTCCGCTTTCACGCGGCGTACGGGCAGGGCGCGCCCGATGCGGACGGCCTTGCCGCCTGCATCGCCGGCCGCGCCGGTCTCGACCATTTGTCGCGCGAGCGCGTCCGCATGGAGTTGATGAAGCTCCTGGTCGCGCGGCATGCCACGCCGGCGATTGCCGTCATGGCGGAGGCCGGACTGCTGATCACCGTGCTCGGCGGCGTGCCCGATCTCGCGAGCTTCTCCAACATGGCGAAGGTGGAGGCGGCGATGGGGCTTGCGCCCGATGCGGTGCGCAGGCTCGGCGCGCTCGGCGTGCGCATCGCCGAGGACGCGATTCGGCTGTGGCAGCGGCTGCGGCTCGCCAACGCGGAGCACGACCGGCTCGCGCTACATGGCCGAGCGCGTGGTGGCGCGTGGCGCCGGGCGATGACAAGGATGCGCGCGCGCTGCTCTACCGGCTCGGCCCGGAGCGGTTCGTCGATCGCGTGCTGCTGGCCTGGACGCGCTCGCCGGCGTCTTCGACGGACACCGCGTGGCATTCGCTCGCGACGCTGCCGCAACGCTGGACGGCGCCGGCGTTCCCGCTCAAGGCCGACGACTTTCTCCAGCGCGGGCTCGCGAAGGGGCCGGCGCTCGGCGTTGCCTTGCGCGCGGCGGAAGAGGCCTGGATCGCGGCGGATTTCCCGGCCGATCCCGGCGGCTATCGCGTCGATAGCCGACACGGCTGCGAAAACGTGAAATTCTCTGACGTTCTCGTGAATTCGCTTGGTCCGCGCAGCCGGTAGATTGCGGCGGCGGAGGGAATGCTCATGCGGCGCTTCTGGCGCGGTCTGATGATCTTCCTGCTTGGCGGCGTGCTCGGCACCGGATTCGGCGTCGCGCTCGGCTTCTTTCTCTTTCCGTTCGTGTTTCCGCCGCCACCGGCCGCCGAACAATTGAGCGAGGCCGACCGCGCCGCGCTGGTCGCGACCGGAAGCTTCATTCACGCCAATCCCTCAGACCCGATTCATTGGGGGAGGGGCAAGGTCGGCGTCTATCAGAACGCGGTGTTTCTGGAGCCTGACTTCGAGGTCGGTCCCGGCCCGAAGTACCACGTCTATCTGGTGCCGAACGCCAAGGTGCGCGACGAGGCGCACGTGAAAGGCTCGATGTTCGTCGACCTCGGGCGGCTGCGCGCGTTCAAGGGCAGCCAGCGCTACGCCATCCCGGCCGGCGTCGATCTGAAGAAATACGCAAGCGTGGTGATCTGGTGCGAGCAGTTCGGCGTGCTGATCTCGCCGGCCGATCTCGCCTTCCAATCGCGATAGCGCACGTCTACCCTGCGGCGTGACCGCCGTTTTCGCCGACATTTCGCTGCTGCAGCTTTTGCTGGTCGCCGCCGTGGCGCTGATCGGCTCCATCATCGGAGGCGTCGCGGGCTACGGCACCGGCGCGCTGATGCCGCTGGTGCTGGTGCCGATCATCGGCCCCGAGCCGGTGGTGCCGATCATCGCGATTTCGGGACTGCTCACCAATTCCGGCCGGGTGTTCGCGTTCGTGCGGCTGGTCGACTGGCGGCGCTCGGCGATCGCGCTCATCGGCGCGATCCCTTTCGTGATCGTCTCCGCCTACGGCTTCACGCTTCTCACCGGCAAGGCCGTGCAGATCCTGATCGGCGTGATGCTGATCCTCACCGTGCCGTTGCGCTACGCGATGCGACGGCGCGCGACCGTGCTCAGCGACGGCGGGCTTCTGTTCAGCTCGATGGGCTACGGCGCGGTGATGGGCGGCACCGTCGGCGCCGGCGTGATCCTGCTGTCCGTCCTGATGTCGGCGGGCCTGCAAGGCGCGGCGGTGATCGCGACCGACGCGGTCATCTCCATCGTGGTCGGCATCGTGCGGCTGTCGGTGTTCGGCTATGCGGGCGTCATCACCACACAGGTTGTCGCGTTCGGCCTGCTGATCGGTCTGGTCGGCTTCACCGGCGCATTTCTGGCGAAGGCATTCGTCGAGCGGCTGCCGGTCAACGTGCACACCGCGATCCTCGACGCGGTGGTGCTGGTCGGCGGCGTAGTGATGGTTGGCGGCGCGCTGCTGCGCTAGCGGAAGCGGTCTTCGACCTTCGCCCAGTCGTCGAATCCGACGATCGACTTGTACTCCTCGAAGCCGACGCCCTTGCCGACGAAGCTCACGTCGCCCTTGGCGAGCTTGGCCAGCACGTCCTGCATGGTGCGCACCGAGTGCATCATCAGCGAGATGCCGTAGATCGCGATCTCGAAGCCCATCTCGGCGAGTTCGGCAGGGGGCAGGATCGGGGTGCGCCCGCCTTCCAGCATGTTCGCCATCTGCGGCACGTCGAACTTCCGGCCGATCAGCTCCAGCTCGGCGACGTCGTGGGGCGACTCGATGAAGATGCCGTCGGCGCCGGCCGCCAGATATTGATCGGCGCGGCGGAACGCTTCGTCGAGGCCGAGCACGTCGCGCGCATCGGTGCGCGCCAGGATGAAGGTGTCGCGATTGATCTTCTCCGTGCTCACCGCGCGGATCTTGGCGGCCATCTCGGCGGCGGGGATCACGTCCTTGCCGGCGATGTGTCCGCACCGCTTCGGCGCGAGCTGATCCTCGAACATGATCGCCGACACGCCCATCCGCTCGTAGCTGTGCAGCACGTGGACGATGTTCTTCACGTCGCCGTAGCCGTTGTCGCCGTCCACCATGACCGGAAGGTCGCAGGCCGCCATGATGTCGGTGACGGCGGAGGAGATTTCGCCGAACGCAACGAGGCCGATGTCCGGCAGTCCCCAGCGTGCGCCGATGGTCGGGAATCCGCCGGTGAAGTAGGCCTTGAAGCCGGCGCGCTTGATCAGCCGCGCGCTGAGTGCGTCGAACGCGCCCGCCAGGATCAGCGGGCGCTCGCTTTTCACCAGTTCGTGGAAGCTCATTGCAGCTTGATCTTTCCTTCGCCGAGGATGCCTTGCCAGCGTGAGATGTCCTCGGTGAGCATCGTCTGCATTCCGGCCGGTCCCGGCGCGGTCGGCGGCTCGGCGCCGGTCGCCGCCAGCTTCGCGATCACGTCCTTCTCGGCGAGCACGGCGCGCAGCTCGGTGTCGAGCCGCGCGATCACCGCATCGGGGGTCTTGGCCGGCGCGGCGAGGCCGAGCCAGGTGATGCCTTCGAAGCCCGGCACGCCGGATTCCGCGACCGTCGGGATGTCGGGCGCGAGCGGCGAGCGTTGCTTGGTGGTGATGGCGAGACCCTTGAGCTTGCCGGCGCGGATTTGCGGCAGCGACCAGATGATGTTGTCGAAGATGTAGTGCACGCGGCCTTCCATCACGTCGGGCGCGGCTTGCACGCCGGTCTTGTACGGCACATGCACGACGTCGATGCCGGTGCGCGCCTTGAACAGTTCGCCGATCAGATGGGTGATGGTCCCGGCGCCGCTCGAAGCGAATGACAGTTGCCCGGGCCGCTCCTTCGCGTAGGCGATCAGCTCGGCGGTCGAGTTGGCGGGCACCTTGGGGCTGACGATCAGGATGTTGGGCAGGATTCCGGTGAGGCCGATCAGGCTGAAGTCCTTGCGGTCGTAGTTGAGCGAGCCGGCCGGCTGCGTGAGCGGCAGGATCACCATCGCGCTGTTGGTGGTCATCAGCAGCGTGTAACCGTCGGGCGCGGCCTTCGCGACGTAGGCGGTGCCGATCGCGCTGGCGGCGCCGGCCTTGTTCTCCACCACCACCGGCTGGCCGAGCCGGGCGCTGAGCTTTTCGGCGATCACGCGGCCGATCGCGTCGGTGCCGCCGCCGGCCGCGAACGGCACCACCAGAGTGATGCTGCGGCTGGGCCAGCTCTGCGCCGCCGCGCTCAGCGGAGCGAGACACGCTGCGATGGCGAGTACGAATGCTGCTCGGCGGTGCACGGAACTCCTCCCGACGGTCCTTGTTTTTCTCCGCTCACTACACCCGCATTGACCGGGAGCGTCAATGCGTCCTGCCGGCGCGCTACGGCCACTTCACCACCGGCGGCATCGACGACAGGATCGAACTCCACGTTGCCGCCGGTGCGCAGGCCGAAGATCGTGCCGCGGTCGTAGAGCAGGTTGAACTCGACGTAGCGGCCGCGCCGCACCAGTTGCTCGTCGCGCTCGGCATCGCTCCACGGCTTGGCGAAATTTCGCGCGCACCAGCTCCGGATAGATTTTCAGGAACGCGCGGCCGACGTCCTGCGTGAAGGCGAAGCGTGCCGTCCCAATCGGTTTCGAGATAGTCGTAGAAGATGCCGCCGACGCCGCGCATCTCGTTGCGGTGCTTCAGATAGAAATAGTCGTCGCACCATTTCTTGTATTTTTCGTAGGGCGCGACCGCCGCATGCGCGTCGCAGGCGGCTTTCATCGCGGCGTGAAACGCCTTGGTGTCCGGATCGTCCTGGGTGCGCCGCTTGTCGAGCACCGGCGTGAGGTCCGCGCCGCCGCCGAACCAGGCCTTGGTGGTGACGACGAAGCGCGTGTTCATGTGGACCGCCGGCACGTGCGGGTTCTGCGGATGCGCGATCAGCGAGATGCCCGAGGCCCAGAACTGCGGATCGGCGTCGGCGCCGGGAATCTCCTTGCGGAATTCCGGCGCGAATTCGCCGTGCACGGTCGAGACATGCACGCCGACCTTCTCGAACACGCGGCCGCGCATCATCGCCATGGTGCCGCCGCCGCCGGGCGCGCCGCTGTGATCGGTGCGCTGCCAGGGCGTGCGGACGAACGTTGCCGGGCGGACGGTCGGCGAGCGGCGCGGACGCGGGAAGGCGGCCTCGATCGCCTCCAGCGCGGCGCAGATGTCGTCGCGCAGCCGCTCGAACCAGGTCCGCGCCGCCGCCTTGCGTTGCTCGAGCTGCTCCGGAGCCGGCAGCGTCATGTGTCGTGCGTGATGATGGTGAAGCCGGGCTCGGTCCGGTGCTGCTCGGTCGACGGCTGGTCGGTGACCACCAGGGTCGAGCCGGGGTGCATCAGCGATATCACTCGCCGCGCCGTGTCCGGCTGCGAGGTTGATCCGGTTCATCGTGTCGGACGCGAGCAGGGCCGATGCCAGCACGACGTTCGATGCCGGCCGGCAGTCCGACCGCGAGCCATTTCATGTGCCGCGGATCGGAATCCGGGCCGGTCAGCGTGAAGGCATGGGTGCCGAACGGCTTGCCCGGAAACTGGATGCGTGACCGGAGCGGTGAAGGCCTGCTTGCCGTTGACGAATGCCGTCAGCTTGAGATCGGCGGTGGAGATCACGAACGACGAAGCCTCGTGGGTCTGTGGTCGTTGCCGTCGGCGGGATGATGCGGCTTGGCTGAGACTTCCTTCACCGCTCCCCGCGCCATGTCCTCCATGTGATTGGAGATCAGCAGGCCCGGATGCTGGATGTCGTCGGTCGCGAGATCGCCGTCCGCGACGATCACCGGGGTGCCGAGCGTGGTGACGCCGAACAGCAGCTTGGCGAATTCGAGCGGCAGCCGGATGCAGCCATGGCTCGCCGGATAGCCGGGCAGGTTGCCGGCGTGCAGCGCGACGCCCTGCCAGGTCAGCCGCTCCATGTAGGGCATCGGCGCGTTGTTGTAGGTCGAGGAATGATGGTGCTGGTCTTTCTGCAGGATGACGAACACGCCGGATGGCGTCGTGTGGCCCGGGCTTGCCGGTCGAGCAGCTCGACGCCGCGATCCGCACGCCGCCGCGATAGACCACGACCCATTGCTTGGGGATCGACACCAGCACGACGACAGGCCCGCTCGGCGAGCGGTTGGGTTGCCATTGAAAGGCATTGGGCTTGAGCGTCGATGGGTCGACCGGTTGCTCCTGAGCGATGGCGCTCGGGAACGCTGCAACGAGCGGTGCGGCGAGCGAGCCTGTCACGAACAGGCGGCGGGAGAGGGGAGGCAAATGTTTGGTCATAGGGGCAGATTATTCCAATCCAGTGCGGGCGTCTGCTTGCACTTTGGGGAAGACGCCGCGCCCGTCATGCACCTGTCACCCGCCCCGGCAATCGTGACCTGAACCCGCTATGATGCCGCTACAGCCAAGGAATGCCGCCAGAGGAACGCAGACATGCGCGCTTCCGCAATTTCTGACTCGCCGCAAATTCCTTGCCGTCTCGACGTCGGCAGCGGCGCTGACCATCGCGCGCCCATATATCAGCCGCGCCAACGACCGGCCGCTGATCACCCACGGCGTGCAGTCCGGCGACGTCGGCCTCGACAGCGGCGTGATCTGGGCGCGCACCGACCGCCCGGCGCGCATGCAGATCGAGATCGCCACGACCGAAAGCTTCCGCGACGTGCGCCAGGGCGTGTTCGTCGACGCGCTGCCGCAGACCGATTTCACCGCCAAGGCGCTGATCGAGGACCTGCCGTCCGGGCCAGGACATTTTCTACCGCGTGCGGTTCCAGGATCATTCTTCGCCCACGATCCTGAGCGAGCCCGCGGTCGGCCGCTTCCGCACCGCGCCGGCGGAGCGGCGCACGGTGTCCTTCGTCTGGGGCGGCGACGTCTGCGGCCAGGGCTGGGGCATCGACGAGGCGCGCGGCGGCATGCGCACCTTTGCGACCATGCAGCAAGAGCCGGCCGGACTTCTTCGTGCATTCCGGCGACACGATCTACGCCGACGCGCCGCTGCAGGCCGAAGTGAAGCTGGCGGACGGCACGCATCTGGAAGAACGTCGTCACCGAGGCGAGGTCCAAGCCCGCCGAGACGCTCGACGAATATCGCGGCAACTACAAATACAACCTCACCGACAAGAACGTGCTGGCGTTCAACGCCGAAGTCCCGATCTTCGCGCAATGGGACGATCACGAGGTCACCAACAACTGGTGGCCGCACGAGCCGATGGAGCGCGCCGAGCTATCCGCCGCAGAAATACACCGAGAAGAACATGCTGGTGCTGGCGGCGCGCGGCGCGCGCGCCTTCCACGAATACATGCCGATCCGCGCGACGCTCGCCGAGGTCAACCGCGTCTACCGCAAGCTGCCCTATGGTCCGCTGCTCGATGTGTTGATGCTCGACACCCGCAGCTATCGCGGGCCGAACGCGGAGAACATGGAGGAAAGCTACGGCCCGTCTGCGTATTTCTTCGCGCCGGCGCAGGTCGACTGGCTGAAGCGGCAGCTGAAGGCGTCGCAAGCCGAATGGAAGGTGATCGCCTGCGACATGCCGCTTGCCTTGAACCGGACCCACGATCCGGCGCGTCAGTGGGGCCAGGAATCGCTGTCGCAGGGCGACCACGGTGCGCCGCGCGGCCGCGAGCTTGAGCTCGCGGACATCCTCTCCTTCATCAAGCGCGAGAAAATCCGCAACACGGTGTGGATCACCGCCGACGTGCATTACGCCGCGGCGTACCATTACGATCCGAACAAGGCGGCGTTCCAGGACTTCGAGCCGTTCTGGGAGTTCGTCGCGGGTCCGCTCAATGCCGGCACCGGGCGGGTGCTGCCGCCGGACGGCACGTTCGGGCCGCAGGTCGTGTTCACCAAAGGCACTCCGCCGGACAGCAAGCGCAATCATGGGCCGGCCGACGGCCTGCAGTTCTTCGGTCACGTCTCGATCGACGGCGCGACCGGCGTGATGACGGTTTCGCTCAAGGACATGAACGACATCGTGCTGTGGTCGAAGCAGCTTGAACCGGCCAAGGCCTAGCGGAGCTGCCGCACCATCTCGCCGGCCGCCATCGCGGCGGCCATCGCGATGTTGAGCGAGCGCAAGTCCTCACGGATCGGGATTTTCAGCCGGACGTCGGCGGCCTCGTGCACGTCCTGCGGCACGCCCGCCGATTCGCGGCCGAACAGCAGGATGTCGTCGCGCCGGTAGGCGTGGTCGAGGTAGGAGCGTTCCGCCGAGGTCGTGAACAGGACGAGACGGAGCCGCTCGGTCCGCCGCCAGGCATCGAACGCCGTCCACGATACGTGACGGGTCAGCGCCACCTTATCGAGGTAGTCCATGCCGGCGCGGCGGAAGGCGCGGTCGGAGGAGGGGAACCCGGTCGGCTCGATGATATGCGCCTCCAGCCCCAGGCAGGCGGTCAGGCGCAAAATGGTGCCGGTGTTTTGCGGAATATCCGGCTCGTAAAGGGCGATCCGCATGGCCCCAGAATGACCCGAAAGTCGCGGTCCGAAAAGGAATTGTGCGGCCTTTGGTCATTGCCGCCCCGCCGGGCTTGCGCTCTCTTTGTAAGGGTGCCAATAAACGCCGCCGGATCGCCGCATTTGCCCTTCCCCAGGGCCGGGGCGGCTGGTCTGTCCGCCCCGTTGGATGCTAGCGCGTTCACGGTCTTCCGCGCGGATGGGCTGGACGACATAAACGAGGGACCTGAAACCCGTGACAACCACTTCGGCCGAGCCGACACGCCGCGATTTCCTCTACATCGCAACCGCGTCCGTGGGGGCAGTCGGTGCGGCGGCGGCGCTGGTGCCGCTGATCGCGCAGATGAACCCCGATGCCTCGACGATCGCCGCCGGCGCGCCGGTCGAGGTCGACATCAGCCCGATCGCCGAGGGCCAGGTGATCAAGGTGTTCTGGCGCGGCAAGCCGATCTTCATCAATCACCGCACCAAGAAGGAGATCGAGGAGGCGCGCAACGTCAACGTCGCGAGCCTTCCCGATCCGCAGCCCGACGACAAGCGCGTCAAGGAGGGCAAGCCGCAGTGGCAGGTGCTGATCGGCATCTGCACGCATCTCGGCTGCATCCCGCTCGCGCATTCGGGCGAGTACAACGGCTACTTCTGCCCGTGCCACGGCTCGGTCTACGACACCTCCGGCCGCATCCGCAGCGGTCCGGCGCCGGCCAACCTGCCGCTGCCGCCCTACGAGTTCGTTTCCGACACCAAGATTCGGATCGGCTGACGTCTCTCCGATGAATTCCGATTTGCAGGTTCGATCATGAGCGGACACTCCACCTACCAGCCGCAAAGCGCGTTCATGAAGTGGATGGAGCGCCGGCTGCCGATCGCCGGTCTGGTCCATTCCTCCTTCATCGCCTATCCGGTCCCGCGCAATCTGAACTACTGGTGGACGTTCGGCGGCATCCTGGCGTTCATGCTCGGCGCCCAGATCGTCACCGGCATCATCCTGGTGATGCACTACACGCCGCACGCCGACATGGCGTTCAATTCCGTCGAGCACATCATGCGCGACGTGAACTACGGCTGGCTGCTGCGCTACCTGCACTCCAACGGCGCCTCGATGTTCTTCGTCGCGGTCTACATCCACATGTTCCGCGGCATGTACTACGGCTCCTACAAGGAGCCGCGCGAGGTGATCTGGATCCTCGGCGTCATCCTCTATCTGCTGATGATGGCGACCGGCTTCCTCGGCTACACGCTGCCCTGGGGCCAGATGAGCTTCTGGGGCGCGACCGTCATCACCAACTTCTTCTCGGCGATCCCGATGGTCGGCGAATCGGTCGTGACCTGGCTGTGGGGCGGCTTCGCGGTCGGCAATCCGACGCTGCAGCGCTTCTTCTCGCTGCACTATCTGCTGCCGTTCGTGATCGTCGGCGTCGTGGTGCTGCACATCTGGGCGCTGCACATGGTCGGCCAGAACAACCCGACCGGCGTCGAGCCGAAGACCGAGAAGGACACCGTGGCGTTCACGCCGTATGCGACCATCAAGGACGCGTTCTTCATGGTCTGCTTCTGCGTCGTGTTCGGCTGGTTCGTGTTCTACATGCCGAACTATCTCGGCCACGCCGACAACTACATCCCGGCCAATCCGGCGGTGACGCCGAACCACATCGTGCCGGAATGGTATTACCTGCCGTTCTACGCGATCCTGCGCGCCATCCCGAACAAGCTGCTCGGCGTCATCGCGCTGTTCGCCTCGATCGGCATCCTCGCCTTCCTGCCGTGGCTCGACACCTCGAAGGTGCGCTCGGCCAACTACCGGCCGCTGTACCGCCAGTTCTTCTGGATCTTCGTGATCGTCTGCATCGGGCTCGGCTGGCTCGGCGCCAAGCCCGCCGAAGGCGGCTATGTCATCGCGGCGCGCATCCTGACGTTCTATTACTTCGCGCACTTCCTGATCATCCTGCCGATCCTCGGCTGGGTCGAGAAAACCAAGCCGCTGCCGAACTCGATCGCGGAATCGATCCTCAAGGAAGGCCTGCCGGCCGGCGCGTCCGGTCCGGCGCCGACGGCCAGGCACTAGGGGAGAGACCGATGATGAAAACTCTCCTCGCCGCCGTTGTTGCCGTCTCGGTCGCAGGCATCGCGCCCGCGTTTGCCGCCGGCGAAGCGCCGCAGCCGCCGCGGCAGAAGTGGTCGTTCTCCGGTCCGTTCGGCACCTACGACCGCGCGCAGCTTGCAGCGCGGCTTCAAGGTCTATCGCGAGGTCTGCTCGGTCTGTCACGGCCTCAACCTGCTGTCGTTCCGCAACCTCGGCCAGGCCGGCGCGCTCGGCTATTCCGAGGCGCAGGTCAAGCAGATCGCCAGCGAATACAAGGTCCAGGACGGCCCCAACGACCAGGGCGAGATGTTCGAGCGCGAAGGCCGCCCGGCCGACCGCTTCCCGCCGCCGTGGCCGAACGAGAACGCCGCCCGCGCGCGCTACAACGCGGTGCCGCCGGACATGTCGGTGATCGCCAAGGCGCGCACCTACGAGCGCGGCTTCCCGTGGTTCATCGTCGACCTGTTCACGCAGTACCAGGAGCACGGCGTCGACTATCTCACCGCGCTGCTGCAGGGCTACGAGGACAAGCCGCCGGCGGGCGTCAAGCTGCCGCCGACGCTGTCCTACAACAAGTACTTCCCCGGCCACGCCATCGCGATGCCGAAGCCGATGGAAGACGGCCGCGTCACCTACGAGGACGGCTCGCCGCAGACGCTGGCGCAATATTCCAAGGACGTCTCGGCGTTCCTGATGTGGGCGGCCGAGCCGCACATGGAGGCGAGGAAGCGCATCGGCCTCCAGGTCATGATCTTCCTGCTCGTGCTCGCGGGCCTGCTCTACTTCACCAAGAAGAAGGTGTGGCACGACGTGAAGGAAGGCCGCATCTGATGCGGCCTCATGATCCGGATCTTGACGCGAGGGCCCCTTTCGGGGCCCTTCGCATGTCTGGGAGCGAACGCATGACCAAGGCGGTGCTCGGCATCATCGGCGGCTCCGGCATCTACGACCTGCCGGGGCTTGCCAACGTTCGCGAGCAGCGCATCGCCACGCCGTGGGGCGAGCCCTCCGGCGCGCTGCGGATCGGCGACATCGCCGGGCTGCCGGTGGTGTTCCTGCCGCGCCACGACAAGGGCCACCGGCTGTCGCCGTCCGACATCAACTACCGCGCCAACATCGACGCGCTGAAGCGCGCCGGCGTGACCGATCTGATCTCGCTGTCGGCCTGCGGCTCGTTCAAGGAAGAGCTGCCGCCCGGCACCTTCGTGCTGATCGACCAGTTCGTCGACCGCACCCACAAGCGCGAGAGCTCGTTCTTCGGCAAGGGCTGCGTCGCGCATGTCTCGATGGCGCATCCGGTGTCGCCGCGGCTGCGCATTCATCTTGCCGCGGCCGCCGAAGCCGAAGGCATCCAGGCGGTGCGCGGCGGCACCTACGTGTGCATCGAAGGACCGCAGTTCTCCACGCTGGCCGAGAGCCTGACCTACAAGCAGCTCGGCTATTCGGTGATCGGCATGACCAACATGCCGGAGGCGAAGCTCGCCCGCGAGGCCGAGCTTTGCTACGCCACCGTCGCGATGGTGACCGACTTCGACTGCTGGCATCCCGACCACGACGCCGTCACCGTGCAGGACATCATCAAGGTGCTCACCGCCAACGCGGAGAAGGCCAAGCGCCTGGTCGCGCGGCTCGCCAAGGATTTTCCGCGCGAGCACGAGCCGTGCCCGATCGGCTCCGACCGCGCGCTCGACACCGCGCTGATCACCGCGCCCGAGGCGCGCGATCCGGAACTGCTCAAGAAGCTCGACGCGGTGGCGGGGCGGATGCTCAAGTCATGATCGACATGGTGCCGATCGGGACCGTTCGCGGCGGGCGAGCCGAAGCGACTGACGACGACTGGGGCAAGGTCGAAGCCGAGATCGTGCTGGATCCGGCGGTGGTCAAGGCCGACGCCACGCTCGGCCTGAGCGGCTACAGCCACATCGTCGTTGTCTTCCACATGCACAAGGTGCCGGCGGCGAAAGTCGAGACCGGCGCGCGCCATCCGCGCGAGCGCGCGGACTGGCCGAAGTCCGGCATCTTCGCGCAACCGGCGCGGTCGCGTCCGAACCGCATCGGCGTCACCGCGGTCGAATTGCTTTCGGTCGACGGTCTTACGCTTCGCGTCCGCGGGCTCGACGCGATCGACGGCTCGCCGGTGCTCGACATCAAGCCGTACATCTCGGGCTTCGCGCCGCGCGGGACGATCCGCGAGCCCGACTGGGTGAAGGAATTGATGGCGCGCTACTGGTAGCGCTGCCGGACGCTTATTTCGGCTGTTCGGCGGCTCGGCGAGACCGGCCGCTTCCTTGCGCCCAGCGCGTTTCGGCGCCGACGATCTTGGGCTTCAGCGTTTCCTTGTTCTTGATGCACACGCTACCGGGAGCGTCCGAGTCGGCGCTCTGGCGCGCCAGCGTCAGCGCGTCCGGATTGGCGGCCGCGTCGATCACCGCCATCAAGCAGGCGTTGCGCGGCTCCATGCGGATCACGCCCCAGACCTTGTGCTCGTCCCGCTTGTCGTTCGGCAGGTCGTAGTCCTTGATGATGAGCTCCACGATGGTGGCGTGCGGCTTGAAGCCCTGCTTGTCCTTGATGCCGCGCCACTCGAGCTTGAGGCCGATGCTGCCGTTGGAGAAAACTTCGATTTCCTTGCCTTTGCCCTTCCTGAACGACAGCGCCACGTCGTTCACGCCCGCCGTCGTGTAGACGCGCCAGCCGTCAAGTCCCGGGCAGCGCTTGAGCGCGTAGTGGCCGACCTCGCCGTCGTCGGCGATGAATTTGCAGCGGCCTTTCACCAGCTCGGTGTCGATCTGCGGTGACCGCAGTCTGCGCCAACGCCGGGCCGGTCGAGGCTGCGAGCATCAGGAGCCAGGAGAGCGCCGCGTTGCGCGGAAAGTCATGGCGTGATTTGTCGCGCCAGCGCAGGAAAGGTTCACCGCTTCTCTTCGCGATGATCGCGTCGGCGGCGGCGACGCCGGTCGCGAACGCGCCGTGCACGGTGGAGAAATCGGCGAGCGAGCAGGCTTCTCCCGCGAAGAACAGCCGGTCATCGACCGGCTCCGCCAACGCGGCGCGGCAGTCCGCCTTGCCCGGCGATGCATAGGAGTACGAGCCGCGCGAGAACGGGTCGGTGCCCCAGCGGTGCAAGCCGATCGGCTTGATGCGGCGCGCGAACGCGCTGCCGAGCAGGCCGGTGAGCTCCGACGCTGCGAAATCGAAGAAAGCGCGGTCGCCCTCCGTTTCCAGCCGCCACGCCAGGTCGCCGCCGAAATAGCATTCGATCACCGGCTGGCCGAACGGGCGCACATGATATGAGCCGATCGCGGTGCGGTCGGTGCGGCCATAGAGGCGGCTGTTGGCTTCGAACTCATCCGCGCCATCGAGCGACAGGAACAGCTTGTCGGCAAGGCCGAGCGGCAGGCCCGCCGCGGCCTCGATCTTTTGCGGCAGGGCCGGCGCAAACAGCTCGGGGTGCGTGAGCGCAGAGGTCGGCAGCGTCACGATGACGTATCGGCGGCGATCGTGCCCTTCGCGGTTTCGATTGTGACACGCTTGCCGCCGTGATCGATGCGGCGCACCGTGCAATCCAGCACAGCCGGCAAGCCCGTGCCGTAGGCCTCGACCGTCGCGCCGAGCCCCTCGGTGACGCGCCAGTTCAGGTTGTCCTCCCGGTATCTCGCCAGATCGCGCGCCGAAATGCGATCGAGCTCGGCGCCGCTGTAATAGGTGCTCACCGCATCGAGCAGCGCATTCCACCGGTTGCCCGGCTCGAGATAGGCCGACGCAGGGCTGTCGTCGCCGCGTTGCATCGCCTCATCGAGACGCTCGTCGAATTCGCGTTGGGCGCGCCGGTACTCGCGCTGCTCGGCGAGCGGAAATCCGATCTCCAGAGACGACCGCTCCCAGGGCGGCGGCGTCTTGTCGATCGTGCGGCCCTGCCGCTGCGCGATTTCGCGTCCACGGATTGCGCTCGGCCGAGTGCAGCCAGCCGCAGCCGAGGTCCATCGCAAAGCCGGACCTCGGTGACGGTCAATGCCCGGCCGCCCAGGCGCGAGCGCGCCTCCACGATCAGGCATGGTACGCCGGCGTCATGCAGGCGGCGGGCCGCGGCCAGACCGGCCGCGCCGCCGCCGATGATCGCAACTTCGGTGTCGTCGTGGGACATGTCTGACTATTTGGTGGGCGGGTGGAGTTTGTTGTAGTGGTTTGACAGCCTCAAGACAGCCTCATCATTGAAGGGCTCACGCCGCCGCTTGGCAACGCCCGCGCGTTCCGCCGCACGGTTGGGAGCAGTTAAAATTCCGCTGCGCTTTTGCCAAACTTTGCGGGCTTCGCTATCGCGATGCCGTGTGCACTGCGCGCTTCTTCTTTTTCATCGCCAGCGCCTGCCGCTTCTTCTTCGACTTCTTCGGCTTCAGCGATTCCGCGTAGCGCTGGCAGACTTCCGGATTGGTCTTGGCGAGTTCGGCGCGCTCCGCCGTGCTCGCCTCACGGAAGAATTCATGCGTGCCCGCCCTCACGACCAGTACGAATTCTTTCCGGAACAGGCAGGCGAATTTCGGATTCGAAAGCCCCTCGTTCATGTAGTAGCGGATCGAGGAATCCGGTTCTTCGTTGCGGCCTTCGAGCGTCTCCGCCGCGATGGCGTAGGAGTGGCGCCAGCGCGGATTGTCCCTTGGAGTCCGGCGCGCAAGCGGCAGACAGGCGAAGGAGAATTGGCAAATTGTCCGCTTGTAGAACACCACGCCGCAGATCGTGCTGCCGCCCCAGTAGGGACGGTCGGCTTTCGCCCGCTCGGTGATCACGCGCGCGATGTGGCGTTGCCCGACGTCGGGCTCGCCGGTCGAGCCTCCCTCGAAGAAAATGCCGAGCGCCAGACAGTAGAGCTCGGTTTCCGCGAAAATGTCGCGACCGGCGGGCGGCGATTGCTCCGAACTCAAGTCCGAGTCGGACGCTGGCAATGCGTGGCCGGAACCTGCCGCAAACAGACAGGACAGCAACAACAGCCAAGCTCGAAAAGCGGTCGCGACGACCCGCATGCCCCGTTCCCCAACCCGGCAGAATTAGAGTTCACAGGGTGCGTTCCGGCAAGTGTCATTCCGCGGAAACCCCCGTGGAACTCCATGCGCTGCTGCAATGGAACTCGGTTTGACCGCGGTTCCGCGTCCCGCCAATATGCGCGCCGATTGCTCCCCGCAGCGCCATTTTGCACAGGCCTCCATGATATCGCCCGCGCTTGAGTTCGACTTGCGGTCCTCGATCCGCACCATCCCGGACTATCCCAAGAAGGGGATCCATGTTCCGGGACATCACCACGCTGCTCGGCAACGCGCGGGCGTTCCGCCGCACGGTCGACGAGCTGGTGCAGCCGTGGGCCGGCATGAAGATCGACAAGGTTGCCGGCATCGAGGCGCGCGGCTTCATCCTCGGTGGCGCGGTGGCGCATCAGGTGTCGGCGGGCTTCGTGCCGATCCGCAAGAAGGGCAAGCTGCCGCACACCACAGTGCGGATCGCCTATTCGCTGGAATACGGCATCGACGAGATGGAGATGCACAAGGACGCGATCAACGAAGGCGAGAAGGTGGTGCTGGTCGACGACCTGATTGCGACCGGCGGCACCGCCGAAGGCGCCGTGAAGCTCCTTCAGCAGCAGGGCGCCGACGTGCTGGCGGCCTGCTTCATCATCGATCTGCCGGAGCTTGGCGGCGCGGACAAGATCAGGAAGCTCGGCGTGCCGGTGCGCACGCTGGTCGAGTTCGCCGGGCACTAGAATATCAGGCCGAAAATCTCAGCGCCGGTTTCAGTTCCGCAAGCAGCAGCCGCAGTTCCAGTTCGCGGAATTCCAGGAACACACGCCGGGTCCAGCCGTACAGTTCGGTCGTGGTGTCGGACGCCGTTGCGGCGAGCGCGGCGAACGAGAAGCTCGGCCGCTCGATCACGCCTTTGATCACCGGCGAGAGGGCAGGGATCGTCAGCGGAGCGCCGCCCGTTGGTGTGCCCGGGAAATTGTCGCGGAATACGAACGCTTGCGGCAACGCTTCGTTGATCACCGGAATGATCGGGAGGTGACCGAAGCGCTCGCGCAGCACGGCGTAGCCCTGCCGCGAGCGGCGATCTCCATCCGCCACGAACAGCACCACCACGGTCGCGCCGCGCCGGCGCGCTTCCTCGGCGAAGCCGATCTGCATGATCACGGTGAAGAACTTGTCGAACAGCGAGTGGCCGACGTCGACAACCTTGGGCACGCGGTCTTCCGCCAGAAGCTGGTCGAACAGCGTGATCTGATCCCTGGTGTCCTCGATGTCGGCGACCGCGGTATGGCCGGGCAGGTAGTCGACCAGCGCGAACTCGCCGGGGTTGCAGTCGAACGCCGAAACGGGGCGATCCTCACTGCGGAAGAATTCGGTGAGCGTACGCGCCAGCAGCGTCTTGCCGACGCGCGGGCGCGGCGAGGCGATGATGAAGATCGGCGTTCGGCGTTCCATATCAGTTGTCGCCGATCTGGGAATTTAACTGGCCCGTTCCTGCGGTGCCTGATTCTTGCGCTGAACGTCAGGGGCAACGATGTCGTTGAGCTTCACGCGATCGAGCTCGGCCCACACGTTGCCGAGCCAGTGCCGGACATAGCCGCGCAGCACGAAGGAATAGTTGGCGGCCTGGCCGTCCATTCCCTTGTTCGCGACGAACGACACGAACGGCACCGACGCAAGCTCGACCTGCTCGCAGGCCATCTCGTTGAGCTTCGGAACGGTGATTTCCTGCGCGCCTTTGATCTTCTTGAAATAGGTGTTGTAGGTCGCCGGATCCCATTCGAAGAAGGTCGTGTTGTTGATGAAGTTCTTGACCAGGAAGTAGCTGAGATCGCTCATGTAGGTGGATGTCTCGGCGATCTCGTCGAGCGAGGCGACCGACGGCCCCAGGATGTGGAACACGCCGAAGGTGAGCTGGCTCTTCTTGGCGGCATCGAGGAAGCCGATGTCGCGCAGCGCCTTGAGGGTGGTCGAGAGCAGCCCGGCGCGAACGTCGATCACGGTGATCTGGGCGTTCGCGGTGCTGACGCTGTCGAACACCTTCATCTGGTCGGAGGTGGAGGTGATATCGACCACCTCGGTGATGTCGGGATGGAACCGCCGCAGGGTGCCCTTGGGGGATTCCGTGTCGAAGGCGCGGGTCGGGATGTTGTGGGCGATCAGATAGTCGAGCAGCGCCCGCGCGACCGTGGTCTTGCCGACACCGCCCTTGTCCGCGCCCACCAAAATCACTGCCGGCTTAGCCATCGACGGCCCTTCGAATCGCGGTGCGCGGGTTCCAAACCCCAACCGTAAGGGCCGAACATGGCAGAACGGCAACGCAATTGAAATTCCGGGAGCGTCAGGAGCGCCGACATTTCCCCACTGCTCTCAGACCAAAAGACGCAGCGGTCAGTTGCGGCCGTGCGGTCCCCAAGGGCCGGTCCCGGGTGGTGGTTCGGTGGTCGCCGGAGGCTGGCTGGGCAGGAATGGCTTTGGAGGTTCGGCCTGGGCCTGCTCCGGGGCAGCGTCCTCCTCGACAGGCTCGTCGGGCGGCGGCAACTCGATCGGGCCGGGGTCGTGACCGCCGGCAAATTGCACCAGCGCGGCGACGCGCTTGTCGACCGGCGGATGGGTGGCGAACAGGTCGGCAAAGCCAGACCGGGGGTTGTCGACGCACATTTCCATCACCGCCGAGGGCGATTCCTCAAGCTCGCCGCGGCCTTCGATCTTGCGCAGCGCCGAGATCATGGCATCCGGGTTCTTGGTCAGTTCGACCGCGCCGGCGTCGGCCAGGAATTCGCGGCTGCGCGACAGCGCGAAGCGGATGACGAGCGAGAGCAGCCAGGCCAGCGCGATCAGGGCGAGCGCGATGGCGATGGCGATGAAGCCGCCGCCCTTGCCGCTGTCGCTGCTCGAACTGGAGCGGCTGGGCCGCCAGCGCAGCCCGCCCTCGATCAGCATCCGGAACACCAGCTCGGCAAAGAACCCGATCACGCCGGCGATGACGAGGGCGATCACCAGCATGCGCACGTCGCCGTTGCGGATGTGGGTCAGTTCGTGGCCCAGCACGGCCTCGACCTCGGCATCGTCCAGCCGCTCCAGCAGGCCGGTGGTCACGGTGATCGCATATTGCTTCTCGTTGAGGCCGCTGGCGAAGGCGTTGAGCGCGGCCTCGTCCATGATCTTGAGCTTCGGCATCGGAATGCCGCGCGAGATGCAAAGATTTTCCAGAAGATTGTAAAGCCGCGGCTCTTCCTTGCGGGTGACCTCGCGTGCGCCGGTGACGGAATCGATCAAGGTCTGGTGATAGCGATAGGCGATCAGCACCCAGATGAGGGTGCCGCCGGTCGCCCAGGGCAGCGCGTGGATGGTGTCGCGCCACGCGGCGCGGATGAGCCAGTCCAGCGACGCATTGTAATAGAGCGCCTCGCCGGCCAGCGCGCCGGCGAACACCATCACATAGACAAGGAAGAACAGGCCGAGCAGCAGCGCGATGGAGCGCCGCTTGTTCGACTGGATGTGCGAGTAGAGACCGTAGGCGGCCGCCATGCCGGGCTCCTACCGCGGGTGAAAGCCGCCTAGAATTTGACCTGCGGCGGCTTGTCGAGCCGTTGGCGCTCCTCGCCGCCGACGTCGAAGAACTCGCGCTCGCGGAACCCCAGCGACGCGGCGAACAGCGCGGCCGGGAACTGCTGGATGCCGGCGTTGTATTCGGACACCGCGTTGTTGAAGAAGCGCCGCGCCGCCGCGATCTTGTTCTCGACGTCGGAGATCTCGGTCTGCAACTGCTGGAAGTTCTGGTTGGCCTTGAGGTCGGGGTAGGCCTCCGACAGCGCGAACAACTGGCGCAGCGCCCCGGTCAGCATGTTCTCAGCGGCCGCCTGCTGGGCCGGGCCCTGCGCCGTAATCGCTGCGTTGCGCGCATTGACCACCGCCTCGAGGGTTCCGCGCTCGTGCGAGGCGTATCCCTTTACCGTCTCGACCAGGTTGGGAATGAGGTCGTGGCGCAGCTTGAGCTGCACATCGACGTCGG
The DNA here is from genome assembly GCA_963838595.1 of uncultured Alphaproteobacteria bacterium. Taxonomy (GTDB): domain Bacteria; phylum Pseudomonadota; class Alphaproteobacteria; order Rhizobiales; family Xanthobacteraceae; genus Z2-YC6860. The sequence continues at coordinate 223,817 of CAWIRP010000007.1, read as the reverse complement.
CGAACGCCTGACCGACCCGCTGCCGCATGGCAACGAGCTGGTTGTAGATCATGATGACCCACAGCACGAGAACGACAACGACGCCGAGGACTACCCAACCGGTCGTGGACATGCGCAAGGCTCCCTGAAAAAGGCGCTGGTGATCGGACGGCGGCAGCGTAGCGCAGAAATTGTGGCGGCACTCGCGGCAACGGCCGGGCTGATCCCAATTGTTTCGTCGGTAACGACCTCAAAAAGGTTCGAAGCAAAAAAAGACCCCAGACCGAGGTCTGGGGTCATTCGCAGAGCGGCTGTTCGGGGGGTAAGGGGGGAGCCGCCCCACGGTTACTACGGGCCTCAACGCAGCCGCCGGGCTTCGGTTCCAGGGTTTCCAATTATTTTTCAAAATACTTTTCCACAGACCCACATCTGTGACCGGCTGCCCCCGTCCCGCCACAGCCAGGACACCGGTTGGGGCTATCGAAGGCCTTGACCGGGGATTCGGAGGGGGCAAATGGGGACGGTTATGATCCGCTGTCCGCGGACCAATCGGGCGGTTTCCACCCAAATCGGTACGGAAATCTCGGTATTCGAGCGTTTGCCCGAGGTTCGCAGCCGCTTGCTGTGTCCCGCGTGCGGCGAGGAGCATGTCTGGACCGCCCGAGATGCATGGCTGTCCGACGCGCCGCTGGTGCCGGAACCGGACGAGGCGCCAATTCAGCCAGCAAAGGTAACGGGTCACCGCGAGCCTAATTTGTAGGCTGCATCCCGGCTTCCTTGGCGAGCTTCACCGTCGACGCCACGTCGTTCTGGAAATATTTGGCGAATTGGTCCGGGCTCATCGGCATGGGCGCGGTTGCCATCTTGGCGAGCCGCTCCCGCACTGAAGGAACTTCGAGCGCCTTGGCCGTCTCGGCGTGCAGCTTGTTGACGATGTCCCGTGGCGTCTTGGCCGGGACGAACAGGCCGCCCCAGAAGTGATACGCCGCGTCGGGCAGGCCGGACTCGGCCATGGTCGGGACGTCCGGCAGGTCGGGCGACCGCTTCTCGGCGCCGACGGCGAGGGCGACGACTTTGCCTTCCCTCACCAGCGACAGCGCCGGCGCGAGCGGCAGGAAATAGAAATCGATGCGGCCCGACAGGACTTCCTGGAAGGCCTCGGCCGGTCCGCGGAACGGGATGTGCTGCGCCTTGAAGCCCGCGGCGTGCCGGAACCGCTCGCCGGCCATGTGCGAGGTCGAGCCGATGCCAGCCGAGGCGTAGTTCATCGCGCCGGGGTTGGCTTTCGCCTTGGCGACCAGATCGCCGACCGTCTTGAAGCCCTTGGAAGGGGCGGCGACCAGCACCACGGGCTGAATCCCGATCGGAACGACCGGGGTGAAATCCTTGAGCGTGTCGTAGGGCAGCGACTTGTGGTGGACCAGCGCCGAACTGAACGATGAGGAGTGCAGCAGCACCGTGTAGCCGTCGGGCTCCGCCTTCGCCACCTGGCCGACGCCGATGGTGCCGCCGCCGCCGGGACGGTTCTCGAGCACGAACGGCTGGTTGAGCTGCTTCGACACCTGCTCGAGCGTGATGCGGCCGATCAGGTCGCTGGCGTTGCCCGCGGTGAATGGGCTGACCACCAGGACCGAGCGGGCCGGCCAGCTCGACTGCGCCGAAGCCGTGCCGGTGACGAGCAGCATCGCGGCAAGCAGCGCACCGCCAAGCGTGCGAAAGCAAAGCCATGCATCCCTCCCTGATTTTTGGGAGAGGATGCGCGCTTGGGTGGCAGCCCGCAAGCTGAAGGTGAGCGCGGGCGACGGCGTGACGCGGGCTAAAGAGGCGCTAGCTCGCTTCCCTGATCCGCACCGCGGCTTCGAGATCCACCGACACGAGCTGCGAGATGCCGCGCTCCGCCATGGTGACGCCGAACAGCCGGTTCATCCGCGCCATCGTGATCGGGTTGTGCGTGATGATCACGAAGCGGGTGTCGGTCGAGCGGGTCATTTCGTCGAGCAGGTCGCAGAACCGCTCCACGTTGTGATCGTCGAGCGGGGCGTCGACTTCGTCCAGCACGCAGATCGGCGCCGGATTGGTGAGGAACACCGCGAAGATCAGCGCCATGGCGGTGAGCGCCTGCTCGCCGCCTGAGAGCAGCGACAGCGTCGCCGGCTTCTTGCCGGGCGGCTTGGCGAAGATTTCGAGGCCGGCTTCGAGCGGGTCGTCGTGCTCGATCAGTTGCAGCTCGGCGGAGCCGCCACCGAACAGCTCGGTGAACAGCCGCTGGAAGTGCGCGTTGACGACGGTGAACGACGACAGCAGCCGCTCGCGCGCCTCCTTGTTCAGGTTGATGATGCCCTGGCGCAGCCGCTTGATCGCCTCGACCAGGTCGTCGCGCTCGGCGGTCAGCTTGGTGTGCTGGGTCTCGACCTCGCGCAGCTCTTCCTCGGCGCGCAGATTGACGGCGCCGATGCGCTCGCGGTCGCGCCGCAGCTTTTCGAGATCGGCCTCGACCGTGGCGACGTCCGGCAGCGCGGCTTCGGGGGCGAGTTCGGCGAGCGCCGCGACGCCCTCCGGCTCGACCTCCAGCATTTCCTTGATCTCGTGGGCGATGTCGGCGAGCCGGCGCTTGCCGCCTTCCAGCCGTTCGGTCGCGGTGGCTGCCTGCTCGCGGGCGGTGCCGAGCGCTTCGAGCGCGGCGCGCACCGCGCGGTCGTGCTGCGCCAGCACGCTCTCGGCTTCCTGCAGGCGGTCGCCGGCCTCGCGCTTCGCCTGCTCGGCCTTCTCGATCTCGCTGATCATGGCGTTGCGCTTCTCGGCGAAGATCGCCGGAGCGTCCTGCAACGCCGTCCGTTCTTCGCCGGTCTCCTTGCTGCGCGCCTCCAGCGTGGAGATTTGCGCCATCGCGCTGTCGCGGCGCTCGCTCCACTGCTCGCGGTCGGTGGCGATGGCGTTGAGCCGGCGATCGGCCAGCTCCGCCTCGCGGGCGAGCGCCTGGGCCTCGGCGCGCACCTGCGCGGCGTCGGTGCGCTTGGTTTCGATGTCGGCGCGCACCGCCGCGAGCTTCTCCTCGATTTCGGAGGAGGGGGCGAGCCCGGCGAGCGCGGCTTCCGCCTCCTGCTTGCCGGCACGAGCCTCGTCGCGGCCGGAGGTCAGCCGGCTCCTGGCTTCGTTCAATGCCGACACCCGCGCGGTGTTGCGGGCGATCTCGCGCTCCGCGGCGGCGTGCAGTTCGCGGGCGGCGTCGGCCTCCTGCTGCGCCGTGCGCCACTGGTCGCGGGCGCCGGTTTCGGCAGCGGCAGCGGCGATGACTTTGGCTGTCGCGGCTTCGGCCGCGGCGCGCTTGCCGTCGACGTCGGTGCGCGCGGAGGTGAGTTCAGCATCGATGTCGGCGAGCCGGCCACGCTCGGCGAGGCGGCGAGCTGCGCCGGTCGGCGCGTGCGCGGCGGCGGCAAAGCCGTCCCAGCGCCACAGATCGCCTTCACGCGACACCAGCCGCTGGCCGGGCTTGAGCGATGCAACGAGCGCCGCAGCGTTGGCGCGTTCGACGACGCCGATCTGGGCGAGGCGGCGCGCCAGCTCGGGCGGCGCGGTGACGTGCTGCGCCAGCGATTCAACACCCTCCGGCAGCGCCGGATCGGTCGGGTCGATCGCCGCTCCCGCCCAGCGCATCGGCGATGACGGATCGGCCGGCGCGTCGAGGTCGTCGCCGAGCGCGGCGCCGAGCGCCTTCTCGTAGCCCTTGGCGACCGTGATGTGGTCCATCACCGGCGGCCACATGTTCTGCGTTTCCACGGCGAGCAGCTTCATCAGCGTCTTCGCCTCGGTTTCGAGGCGCTGCACCGTGCGCTCCGCATCGGTCAGCGGGCCGCGCGCGGCATCGAGCTCCTGCCGGGCGGCGGCATGCGCCGCGCCCGCCGCGGTCGCTGCGCTGTCGGCGGCTGAAACCGCGGTTTGCGCGCTCTCCAGCGATGTGGTGAGCGCGGCGAGGTCGGGATTGCTCTGCGCCGCGGCGGCAAGGCCCGCTTCGATGTTTCCGATCTCGGCTTCCATGCGGACGATGCGCTCGTCCTGATCGCGGATCGCACCGGTCAACTGGTTGCGCTTGGCGGTGAGATCGGCGAGCGCGCCGGTCAGTTCGCTGAAGGTTGCTTCGGTTGCGGTCAGCGCCTGCTCGGCCGCGCCGACCCGTTCGTCGACGCCGGTGCGCATCTGGACGATGCCTTGCACCTCCTGCTTGAGCGTCTCTTCCTCGGAGCTGAGCCGTTCCAGCGTGGCCTCGGCGTCGGCGACCAGCGCGCGTTCGCGCTGCACGTCCTCGGCCAGTTGAACGAGGCGGCGCTCCAGTTCGGCGAGGCGCTCGCGGGCGCGCGTCTCCTCCTGGTCGAGCGCATCGCGCGCGCTGATCAGCCGCTGCAGCGCGGCGCCAGCCCGCACCTCGGCATCGCGCAGCGGCGGCACGGAAACGGCCGCCTCTTCACGCTGCTTTCCCGCTTCGGTCTGCGCGATGGTGGCGTCCGCCACGGCGCGGACGGAGAGGTCCTTGGCGCGCTCGGCGTCGCCGAGTTCGGTTTGCGCGTTGACCCAGCGCAGGTGGAACAGGGTCGCTTCGGCCTTGCGGATTTCGGCCGCGACCACCCGATAGCGGATCGCCTGCCGCGCCTGGCGCTTGAGCGCGTCCATCTGCCCGGCAAGCTGGTTCACCACGTCTTCGACGCGGGTGAGATTGCCTTCGGCGGCGCGCAGCCGCAGCTCGGCTTCGTTGCGGCGCTGGTGCAGACCGGAAATGCCTGCGGCTTCTTCGAGAACCCGGCGGCGCTGCTCGGGCTTGGCCTGGATGATTTCGCCGATACGGCCCTGGTGGACGAGGGCAGGCGAGCGCGAGCCGGTCGAAGCGTCGGCGAACACCGTCATGACGTCGCGCGCGCGCACGTCATTGCCGTTGATGCGATAGACCGAGCCTTTCTCGCGCTCGATCCGGCGCGAGATATCGAGCGTGTCGTGCTCGTTGAACTGGGCCGGCGCCTCGTGCTTGGAATTGTCGATGCGGATGGAAACTTCGGCGGTGTTGCGCGCCGGGCCGGTTGTTGGTGCCGGAGAAGATCACGTCGTCCATCTCGGCGGCGCGCATCGACTTGTGCGAGGTCTCACCCATCACCCAGCGCAGCGCCTCGACCAGGTTCGACTTGCCGCAGCCGTTCGGCCCGACCACGCCGGTCAATCCCGGCTCGATCAGGAAATCGGTCGGCTCGACGAACGATTTGAAGCCGAGCAGGCGCAACCGCGTGAGTTTCATTTCAGTTTGGTTCCCGTTGTCGTCCGCGAGGGACGAATCCTTTACTTCTCAGGCCCTTGGCTCCGGACCGAGGCGAGCTACTCGCGGCGGAGAATGAATCCTGCCGTCCCCAGGGGCAACCCGACGCCGCGACTTATCCCAGCCCAAATAAGCTGGGCAAAACCGGAAAACGCCAGTTGTTCAAAGGGCTAGAGCGGTCGCCGCGGCGGCAATCCGGTTGATTCCGACGCCCCCTGCGCGGCCCGGTTGATGCCGCTCCAACGCTGCACTCGCGGTTTAGATAGGGCGACTGATTCGGGCGTTTTTCAGCTCTTGATCAGCGGATCGATCGCCTTCGCCATGTCCTCGATCGACAGCGCGCCCTTGTAAATCTTGCCGTTGATGAAGAACGTCGGCGTGGAATTCACCTTGAACTTGTCGGCGCCGCGCGCGCGCACCCACTCGATGGCGTCGAGCATCTTCTGGTCCTGCAGGCAGGCGTCGAAGCTCTGCTGCGTGAAGCCAACCTGCTTCGCGATGGCGAACAGCGGCTCGATCGGCTTCTGCACCACCCAGTTGCGCTGCTGCTGGAACAGCGTCTCGACCAGCGGGAAGTATTTGTCCTTGCCGGCGCAGCGCGCCAGCATGAAGGCGCCGGCGGCGAGCGGATCGAGCGGGAATTCGCGCAGGATGTACTTCGCCTTGCCGGTGTCGACGTAGCGCTTCTTGAATTCGGGATAGGTCGTGGTGTGGAACGTCGCGCAGTGGCCGCAGGTCATCGAGGCGTATTCGATCACGGTGACCGGCGCGTCTTCCTTGCCGAGAACCTGGTCGGGCAGTACGCCGGTTTCCATCAGTTCCGCCGCGGAGGGCGCGGCGCCTTGCGCCAAAGCCGGCGCGTTCAACGCGGCGAGGATCGCCAGCGCACTGGTTCCGGCAACGAATTCACGACGTGTGATCACGCGAGGCTCCTGAGGTTGTTCGGCGAGGGCCTTAATGTGCCGCGAATGTGGCACCAGCGGGCCGCTTCGCCAAGGCCTTGAAATATCAGGCCCGGAAAAGCCGGAAGATCACGTTCGCTTGACCGCGGCGCCGAGCCGGCCGAGCGCCATCCGCAGGCTGTCGTCGCCGACCTCGGTGAGGGTGGCGGCCACGCGCTCCGCCGCCTCCCGGTCTGCCCGTGGCGGCGGGGTTTTGGCGCGGCGCTTGAGCGGCGCCTGACGCAGCGCCAGCCGCCCAACGGCCTGCCAGCCGAAGTAGCGGTTGATCCGTTCCAGGATGACGCCGGACTGGTGCTGGATTTCGATCGCGGCCGGGCCTTCGACGCGCAGCACCAGGGTCGCGGGTTCGGACGGCTCGCCGTCTTGCGTGCGCTGCCATTGCAGCTTGAGGGGCTCGGCATGCGCCGCGATCTCCGCCCCGACGATGTCGGGCCAGCGCGTCACAAGCTCGGTCGACGCGAAGCCCTGCCGCTTGAACGTCTCGGCCAGGAAGCCGCTGGCAAGCTCGGACAGCGAGCGGGTGGGTTTGGGCTTGTTCATAGCGGCAAGGAACCGGTTTTCCGCCGAGGCTGTGCTCGTTAGGGTTCGTGCATGAGGGTATCAGCCGCCGCACTACGGAAAAAGCGTGACGCACCCGCCTGTGCGGAACTGCCCGACCCGAAGGCGCTGCTCGCCTGGTACGACCGGCACCGCCGGCGCTTGCCGTGGCGCGCGCTGCCCGGCGAAACACCCGACGCCTACCGGGTCTGGCTCTCCGAGATCATGCTGCAGCAGACCACCGTGAAGGCGGTCGCGCCGTATTACCTCAAATTCCTCAAAAGCTGGCCGACCGTGCGCAAGCTCGCCGCGGCCGAGCTCGACGATGTGCTGAAGGCCTGGGCCGGGCTCGGCTACTACGCCCGCGCCCGCAACCTGCATGCCTGCGCGCAGGTGGTTGCGAGCGAGCATCGCGGAAAATTTCCCGACAGCGAGGAAGGCCTGCGCGCGCTGCCGGGTATCGGCGCCTACACCGCGGCGGCGATCGCGGCGATCGCGTTCGACCAGCGCGCGGTGGCGATCGACGGCAACATCGAGCGGGTGATCGCGCGGCTTTTTGCGGTCGAGGACGCCTTGCCGGCGGCGAAACCGGAAATCCGCAGGCTTGCCGACACGCTCGTTCCGCAGCGCCGGCCCGGTGATTTCACGCAGGCGATGATGGATCTCGGCGCCACCATCTGCACGCCGAAGAAGCCGGCCTGCGTGCTGTGTCCATGGATGGACGCGTGCGCCGCGCGCGTGCGCGGCGATCAGGAGACGTTCCCGCGCAAGGCGGAGAAGGTGGAAGGCAAGCTGCGCCGCGGCGCGTCGTTCGTGGTGACGCGCGCGGACAATCACGTGCTGGTGCGCAGCCGTCCGACCAAAGGATTGCTCGGTGGCATGACCGAGGTGCCGTCAACCGCATGGTCGCAGGACTTCGACGACGCGGACGCGCTCGCGCAGGCGCCGCTGCAAGCGAAATGGCGACCGTCTGCCCGGCGCGGTCGAGCACGGCTTCACGCATTTCCCGCTGCAGCAGTCGGTCTATGTCGCGAAAGTGCCGGCCAAGACCAAGGCGCCGGCCGGCATGCGCTGGGTTCCGCTCGCGGAACTGCACGGCGAGGCGCTGCCCAATGTCATGCGCAAGGTCGTCGCGCACGCCGGGCTGACGCCGGAGGCTCGCTCAAAATCCGTAAAGCTTGTTCGCGTTGTCGACCAGGATGCGCTTGCGCGTCGCTTCGTCCGGCGCCCATTCGAGCAGCAGGTCGAGCAGGATGCCGGCGTCCGGCATCTCGCGGCCGTCGAGATTGACGTGCGGCCAATCCGAGCCCCACACCAGACGTTCCGGCGCATGCTTCACGAGCGCCTGCGCCATCGGCGTCACCGACGGGTAGGGCATGTTCTGCATCGTGCAGCGCATCGGGCCGGACAGCTTGAGCCAGACGCGGCCGGTGTCGAGCATCTTCATCACGGCCTTCATCGCCGGCTGATCGACGCCGCCTTCCGCCGGGATGCTGGCGAAATGATCGAGCACGATGTCGTTCTTCAGCGACAGCAGCTTGTCGGCGTATTCGGTGATGTCGGTGCCGTGCGGATAGAACTGGATGTGCCAGCCGTGCTCGTGGACCTTGGCGGCGATGCCGGGCGCGAAGTTCGGCACATGGCTGCCGCGCTTGGTGCTCATCATCCGCATGCCCTTCACGCCGAGCTTGGTGAGCCGCGCCAGTTCGGACGGCGCGATGTCGTCCTTCACCAGCGCGATGCCGCGGAAGCGCTGGGGATGTTTCGCCAGCACGTCGGCGAGCATCGAATAGTCTTTGCCGTAGCCGCCGGGGCTCACGATCACGCCGGTGGAAAGCCCCAGCGTCTTCTGCAATTCGAAGAACATCTCCGGCGGCGCGTCCTTCGCCCGGTACGGACTGTCCGACGCATATGGATAATCCCGGCACGAACAGATGGATGTGGGTGTCGCAGGCGCCGGGCGGCGCGACGAGTTTCGGCTTCCTGACATTGGCGTCGGCGGTGGTGGTGAGCTTTTGCATTCCGGATGTCCTGTCGGGAGGTTGCGTGCGGGCACTTATCCTACGAAACTTGAAGGCAGGAAACAGGGAGCTGACGAATGACGATCCAACGCTTCGACAACGGGCCGCGCATGAGCCGCGTGGTGGTGCATGGCGACACGGTCTATGTCGCGGGTCTCACCGCGGAAAAGACGGTGGGCAAGAGCGTGGGCGAGCAGACCCAGGAAATCCTCGACCGGATCGACGGCTATCTCAAGCAGGCCGGCACCGACAAGTCGAAGCTGCTGCAGGCGGTGATCTGGCTGCAGGACATCCGCGTCGTCGATGACTTCAACAAGGTCTGGGACGCCTGGGTTGTGGCCGGCTCATGCCCGGCGCGCGCCTGCATCGAGGCGCGGCTGCAATCGCCGGCGAAGATGATCGAGATTCAGGTGACGGCGGCGAAGTAGCCGCGCATCGACTTTGAACCTTGCGGCCGGTCCGGGCGACTAACTCCTAATCACCTCGATCGGACCGGCCGCATATGTTTTTCAGGATTGCGCGTATCGGCTGCATTGCTTGGGCGATTGGGGCGATTGGCCTCGCCAGTGGTGCACTAGCACAGGACAAGCCGCCCGATCCGCCAGCCGCGGGCGGCGCACAAAGCGCTGTCGCGCAGCCTCCGGCGCCGCTTCCCCCACTCGTCTGGTTCTCGCGCAGCAGCAGCGGCTGGATGGCGAATTTCTCGTTCGCCGATCCGGTCACCGAACTCCAATGGAGTCTCGCGCAAGACGGGCCGTTCGAATCGACCGGCTTCCTTCCGACCTACGATCCGCAAACCCGGCGTCCGATGGCCAACTCGGGCATCGCGCTGGCTTCAAGTGCGCCCGTCATCTACGTGCGCTACGCCGACCTGCAGGGAAACTGGATCGGCCCCTTTGCCATTCCGTTCGATCCGGCCGCGGAGATCGTGCGTTTCTACCGGTCCATCCTCGAAACCACGACCGGCTCGTGGCTGGCGTTCCGGCGCAGCGCGCCAAACATTCTCTACTATACGCACATCGCGAGCTACCGTTGCGCCATTCGCGAATTTCGCGTCGGCCTCGACAAGGAAGAGCCGGACCGGGTCGTAAAGCTTGCACCATGCGAGATGCGCGATCCCGCCGGTAATCCGGCCGACGTCGACACCCATCTCTGGATCGATCCGTCCGTGGGTTTTGCCTCGGCCCAGCTCGTCTACCGGGACGGGACGGTGTCGAAGATCAGGATTTTTCAGCGCTGAAGATTCGCCAGCCGGTGCTGACGTGCGCGCGCGAGCGACCCGAGCCGGCGAATGCTCGCCACGCCACATCCTGCCCGCAGAAACGTTATCTGACCGCGCAACTTCGGATTCAGCCATGTTGACGTAGCATCACGGGAGGAACTAATCGGTCTGCGTCGACAATTTGAGTTCAACTTGGACGGCCGTTTAATGTTCGGCCCGATTCGAACCGGCGATCGCAGTTTCGTTGATCTGTTGTCCTGTAGCACCGAAGGAGGAAGTCGATGCCTGCGCCCAAACCCCTTTTTACCGCCATCGCTATCCTTGCTAGTGCCGCAACCCTTGCCGCGGCGCAAACCCAGCCCAAGCCCGCGACTGAAGCCACCAAGGCGGCCAACCGCGCCGTTCAGCAATATCTCAACTTCAACGATCGCAGCGATTTCGAGGACGCAACGCGCGGCCTTATCGCCAAGCCCGACACGCTCACGATCAAGGACGCCAAGGGCAACGTCGTTTGGGATCTGGAAGAGTACAAGAAGTACATCAGCGCCGATAAGCCGGCGCCGGACACGGTGAACCCGAGCCTGTGGCGCAACGCGCAGCTCAACATGCAGCATGGGCTGTTCCAGGTGCATGACCGCATCTTCCAGGTGCGCGGCTACGACCTCTCCAACATCACCTTCATCCAGGGCGATACCGGCTGGATCGTGTTCGATCCGCTGATCTCCGCCGAGACCGCGAAGGCGGCCTCGAATCTCATCACGCAGCATCGCGGGCGGCGGCCGGTGGTCGCCGTGGTCTACAGCCATTCGCACATCGACCACTACGGCGGCGTGCGCGGCGTCGTTGACGAGGCCGACGTGAAAGCCGGCAAGGTCCAGATTCTGCGCCGGAGCATTTCGCCGAGCACGCGATCAGCGAGAACGTGATCGCCGGCAACGCAATGGGACGGCGCGCGATCTACATGTATGGCGCGCTGCTGCCGCGCAACGCGACAGGGCGGCGTGAACGGCGGTCTCGGTCAGACCACTTCGACCGGCGCCGCCGGGCTGATCTTGCCGTCGCGCGAAATCAAGACGACCGGCGAGGAGGTCGCCATCGACGGCGTGCGCATGGTGTTCCAGATGACGCCGGGCACCGAAGCGCCGGCGGAGATGAACACCTACTTCCCGCAGTTCCGCGCCATGTGGATGGCCGAGAACTCGACCAACACGCTGCACAACGTGCTGACGTTGCGCGGCGCGCAGGTGCGCGATCCGCTGAAATGGGCGAGCTACCTGAACGAGACCATCGATCTCTATGGCCCCAAGCGTCGACGTGAAATTCCAGGCCCACCACTGGCCGCAGTGGGGCAACGCAAGATCATCGACTACTGGAAGAAGCACCGTGACATGTACAAGTACATTCACGACCAGTCGGTGAATCTGCTGAACAAGGGCTATACCGGCATCGAGCTGTCCAACATGGTCAAGCTGCCGCCGGAGCTCGACAAGCAATGGTACAATCGCGGCTACTACGGCTCGGTCAAGCATGACACGCGCGCCGTCTATCAGCGCTACATGGGCTTCTACGACGCGGTGCCGGCGACGCTCGACCAGTTGCCGCCCGACGATGCCGCCAAGAAGTACGTCGACTACATGGGCGGTGCTGCCGGCGATCCTCGCCAAGGCGAAGGCAGACTTCGACAAGGGCGAGTATCGCTGGGTGGCCGAAATCCTCCAGCGCGTCGTGTTTGCCGATCCGAACAACAAGGACGCGAAGGACCTGCTTGCCGACGCCTATGAGCAGATGGGCTATCAGGCCGAGTCCGGTCCGTGGCGCTCGATCTATCTGCAAGGCGCGTACGAGCTGCGCAACGGCGTGCCGATCGGCTGGCGGCACCAATACTGCGAGCCCGGACACGATCAAGGCGATGCCGCCGGAGATGACGTTCGACTATTTTGGCGTGCGGCTGAACGGCGAGAAGGCGGCCGGCAAGAAGATCGCGCTGAACATCGACTTCACCGATCTCAACAAGTCCTACGCGCTGGTGGTCGAGAACGGCGTGCTCAATCACTTCAAGAAGCCGGTGGCGAACGCCGACGCCAAGCTGACGCTGAGCAAGTCCACGCTCGACCGTATCCAGTTGCGCGAGCTGCCGGTCGAGCAGGCGGTGACGTCCGGCGAACTGAAGATCGACGGCAGGCGCGAGGCGCTCACCGAGTTCGTCGGGCTGCTCGACAACTTCCCGTTCTGGTTCCCGATCGTGACGCCGAAGCAGGCGTCGACGGTTGGTCAGGCGCGCCGCGCTGACGGGCATAGCGTTGCGGCGCGGGATGGGCGTGATCGCCTGTCCCGCGCCGTTTCTCTGACGAGAGACGGGAGCGAGCGATGAATGGTGCGCGAGCTTTCAAGGTGACGGGTGTGGCGGCGTTGCTGCTCGCCGTGCAAGTCGGAGCAGCCGTGCCCTGCGGCTTTCACGGCGGGCTCGGCGACGGCTTCTCCGCGATGCATCCGAAATCGATCGACGTCGCGTTGCGGTTCGCGACGCCGCCGACGCCGGAGTCATCGATGCTCTCCAACTGAAGCCGAAGCTCGCCGACATGCTCGCCCTGCACCGCGCGACCCAGCGGCTCGAACGATTGCGTCAGGCTTTGCAGCGTGGTGCCGATGACGCGCCGCCCCCGGCGTTTTCGTTGCTGCTGGTGGAATCCGGCATGTGGAATAGCTTTGCCGTCGAAGCCGGCATGGTGGGGCTCAAGGTTCACGCCGATGGCCCGTCGCCGGCAGGCGCAGCGGTCATCACCGGCGACGCGGTGTTGGCCGCCATCGCGGCGGGCAGGCTTGCGCCTCGCGACGCCTTCCGCGACGGGCTTATCGTGGTCGACGGGCCGCAGGAGCTTGCCCGTGCATTGGCTGCGGCGCTTTCGCTCTGAATTTGGGTTCGAACGGGCGTGAGATTTCGCTCGAAATGCCTGTTGACTTTATTCCTTTATACAGATTATATTCCTGTTTACCTCATCCACCCGAGGGGCGTTCTCATGAGACGTCATTTGAGCGGGATGGGGTGCGGCGCCTGCGGGCCGGTTTCGTAAACCGGCTCCCGGGAGGCCTCGGGACCCCGCCCGTACGGACACTACGATCCGTGCTGCGAGGAGCTTCGCTGGACGGAGCAAGGACGGCGAAAGCGTCCGAGCTCGCAAGTCGCGGCCCGAGCCATCCGTGCTGAGAGTCAAGGCTTCCGCGGACCAAGAACGCCGCGATGGGGCGCCGCGAGGCGCAGCGCGCTGAAGCACAACAGCGCGCGTTGCCGAAGCCCGTGAGGCGAAGGTGGAAACGATGTGGCGCCGCGCGGTGCCCCATCCCCTCGGACTTCTCCGAGGGTGGAAATGCCGGCAAACCTCGGACGATTCATCGCCGCGAGAAGGAGAAGGTGTGGCTATGCACGCACGAAAACTCTCTCCGCCTCATCCTGAGGAGCGGCCCATCAGCGCGTTTACGCGGTCTTGGCGCGCTATGGGCCGCGTCTCGAAGGATCGACGGCCCATCCTTCGAGACGCGCACTGCGTGCGCTCCTCAGGATGAGGCCGAGCAGAAAGTCCCGAGCAATAACGAAATCAATTCGCCTTCGCCGCCGTCTGCATTTGCGCCATGCGCATCCGCTCGCGCTGATCGTCGTAGTGCAGCGGCTCCATCGCCCACGAGGTCTGGTCGTAGCCGTTGGAGTAATTGCGCGCGGTCTGGATCGGATTGCGGTTGACCAGCGGGCGCAGGCACATCGGATGCGAGAGGCTTCGCACCTCGTGCTCGATGGTGAACAGGTGCTTGCCGGTGTCGAGGTCGGTGATGTCGCGGAAGCGGTACTGGAACTGGTTGTCCTCGCGGTTGACGAGGCCGCGCTCGCAGAGCCGCTTGTGCGGGCCGGAGAAGCTCACGACGTAGATCTGCACGTGATGCTCGTCGTAATCCGGCTGCGGCTTGTCGGTCTCGCGGAACATCAGGTGCTGGTTGCGGCCGACCGTCACCTTCGCGGTGGTGCCGTCGCCGTTCACGACCTCGGCCGGAACGTCGATCATCTGCTGGTAGAATTTCGCGATGCCCTTGGCGGTGCCGACCGGCACGTCGAACTCGACATAGGGAATGCCGAGCCTGATGCGGCCGAACCGCGCGGCGTCCGGCTCGTGCACGCGGATGGTGTTGCCCCACGGGCAGGTGGCCTGGACGTAGTCGTTGTGCTCGCTGAAATCGAACTTGGTGTCGGCGAGCTTCGGCTTCACCGTGGCGAGCCGCTTGAGCAGTTCTTCGCGGTTTTCGATCACGAGGCCGGTCTTGCCGCGCAGCACCTGCGGCTTGCCGCTCGGCAGGTGGAACTGGCTGCGGCCGACGTTCATCCACATGTTGTCGTCCATCACCATCAGATACGGGTCGCGGGTGAGGCCGAGGCCGGCGCCGTAGAACAGCGACGCGATCCGCTGGTCGGGGATCGACACGTTGACGTGCTCGAGGTGGATGGAGTTGCCGAGATCCTCGGCGGCGCGGTCGAAGGTCTGCATGGTCTGCGTTTCCTGTCCCGGATTCCGCATGACTATAGCACAGGGCAGGTGCCCCGCACCGGGATTGCCGGGGCCGGATGCAGCCCTGCTATGCTCCGCTCACAAAAGTGGGGAGGACATATGTATCCGACTGCGACCGCGCCCTTGGTGCTGAACGAACGCCTGCCCGACCCGGCGGTGCAGGTGCTCGATCCGAGCTTCGAAAAATACCGGCTGCTGCTGGCCAGCGTCGAGCGGCTGTCGCAGGGCTATTCCTGGGCGGAGGGGCCGGTCTATTTCGCCGACACGCGGTGCCTGCTCTGGAGCGACATCCCCAACAACCGGATCATGCGCTGGGACGAGGAAACCGGCGCCACCACCGTTTTCAGAAAGCCCTCGAACTACGCCAACGGCAACACCCGCGACCGCCAGGGCCGCCTCGTCACCGCCGAGCACGGCCGGCGCGTCACCCGCACCGAATACGACGGCAAGATCACCGTCCTGATGGACAAGTTCGAGGGCAAGCGATTGAGCTCGCCGAACGACATCGTGGTGAAGTCCGACGACTCGATCTGGTTCACCGACATGACCGCCGGCATCGACGGCAACTGGAACGGCGAGACCGGCGAACAGGAAATGCCGCAGCGCGTCTACCGGATCGACGGCAAGACCGGGAAGGCGACCGTCGTGACCGATGGCTTGATCAGACGGCCGAACGGGCTCGCCTTCTCGCCCGACGAGAAGAAGCTCTACGTGATCGAAAGCCAGCCCGGCGAGCGCGCGATCTACGTGTTCGACGTCACCGGCGACACGCTCGCCAACGGCAAGAAGTTCATCAACTGCGCGAAGACCGAAACGCCGGACGGCTTCCGCGTCGACGTCGACGGCAACCTCTGGTGCGGCTGGGGCATGACGGCGGAACTCGACGGCGTGCGGGTGTTCAACCCGGAGGGCAAGCCGATCGGGCAGATCCTGCTGCCGGAGCGCTGCGCCAACGTCTGCTTCGGCGGACCCAAGCGCAACCGCCTGTTCATGACGGCGAGCCACTCGCTCTACGCGCTCTACGTGAACACGCAAGGATCGACGCTGGGCGGCTGAGATTCCGGGTCGCCGCTGGGCTAATCTGGTCAGCGAACGGCCGGACAACGGCCGCCAAACTTGGGGAGGCGACATATGACACTAACCAAGCGCGACATGCTGGCCGGCGCGGGCGCGGCTGCTGCCGCATTGAGCTTCACGCAATCAGCATTCGGCCAATGGAAGCCGAGCGAGCGCTATCCCGACCCGTCCGTGCAGGTGCTCGATCCGAGCTTCAACAAGTACCGCCTCGGGCTCGCCGGCGTGGAGCGGATCGCACATGGCACGCGCTGGAACGAAGGGCCGGTCTATTTCGGCGACGGGCGCTATCTGCTGTGGAGCGACATCCCGAACAACCGCATCATGCGATGGGACGAAGAGACCGGGCGCGTCAGCGTTTTCCGCAAGCCTTCGAACAACGCCAACGGCAACACCCGCGACCGGCAGGGCCGGCTGGTGACCTGCGAGCATGACACGCGGCGCATCACGCGCACGGAGTACGACGGCACGATCACCGTGCTGGCCGACAAGTTCGAGGGCAAGCCGCTCAATTCGCCGAACGACGTGGTGGTGAAATCCGACGACTCGATCTGGTTCACCGATCCGCCGTTCGGCATCCTCGGCAACTACGAAGGGCACGTCGCCACGCCGGAGCTGCCGACCAACGTCTATCGCCTCGACAAGTCAGGGCAGCTCACGGTCGCCACCGGCAACATCGATCGGCCGAACGGGCTCGCCTTCTCGCCCGACGAGTCGAAGCTCTACGTCGTCGAGGCCGCGCTCAATCCGCGCGTCATCCAGGTGTTCGACGTCACCGACAACGGCACCAAGCTCGCCAACAAGCGGCCGTTCATCAATGCCGAGCCGGGCGGCACGCCGGACGGCTTCCGCGTCGACGTCGACGGCAACCTGTGGTGCGGCTGGGGCATGGGCAACGAAAAGCAGGACGGCGTCAAAGTCTTCGACAATACCGGCAAGCCGATCGGCTTCATCGCGCTGCCCGAGCGCTGCGCCAACGTCTGCTTCGGCGGCGTGAAGCGCAACCGCCTGTTCATGGCGGCGAGCCACTCGGTCTATTCGCTCTATGTGAACACGCAGGGCGTCAAGGGCGGCTAACGCCGCCCCGACGCCTGTCGTCTCGCTCGCGCCCGTTCAGGCCGTCGCCGCAACCTTGCGCACGGCGAGCGCGGCCATGATCAGCGCGATGCCCGCCATCAGCAGGTTGATGCCGACCAGCAGGCCCAGCACCCAGATCGCCGTTCCCGGCATCCCGGAAATGATGATGAACCCGAGCACGATGTCGACCACGCCGCTGAACAGCATCCAGACCCATGCGTTCGGAATGTCCTTGCGATAGCCGAGCGCCAGCATGATGTGTCCGACGCCGCTCGCCAGCAGATAGGCTGCGAGGATGATGGTCAGCGTGATGACGCCGGAGATCGGCCTGATCAGCAGCGACAGGCCGGCGAGCACGCAGACGATCGCTGTGATGAGGTTCCACCAGAAGCCGGGCGCGGAACGTCCCGATGATATGACTGCCACGATGCCCATGGCACCGCCCAGCAGCAGGAGCCAGCCGACCGTCAGCCCTACTGCGAGCGTGGCGATGCCGGGGGCCGCGATGGCGAACAGGCCGAACAGGCACAGCACCACGCCATAGATGATGAACCAGGTGCTGTGATTGCGGAGCGCAGCGGGATCGGCGGGTAATCCGATTGGCATGACGGTCTCCCTCGTTCGACAAGCGTCACGTTGGACGGAAGTGTTTTTGTTCTGAATGCCGGAATGGTAATGCATTTCGCAGCGCCTTGTCAGGCGGCGAATGCCGGTTTCATCAGTTTGAAATCAGACGGGTCGAGGCCGTCAGGCGTCGGCCATCTGGGCGCGGAATTCAGCGCGCAATTTGTCGATCGAGATCAGGCCCTTTGGGGTCTCGACGTGCCAGAAGGTCCAGCCGTTGCAGGCTTCCAGCCCTTGCGCCAACGCTCCGATCCGATGGATCGAGCCAACCGTTTCGCCGAGCGCCACCGCGCCGTCGGCGCGCACCAGCGCCTTGTGGCGCTTCTTGGCATCGACCAGCTTGGCGCCGGCCGAAATCAGTCCGCGCTCGAGCAGTGCCGAGAACGCCACGCGCGGCGCCTCGCGCGCGGTCATGAACGGCGCCAGCGTCGGCGCCTCGAGCGGCTTGACCGAGTTGATGCGCTTGAGCGCGGCGGCTGCATAAGCCGGATCGCGTTCGATGCCGATATAGCGCCGGCCAAGATGGCGCGCGACGGCGCCGGTGGTGCCGGTGCCGTTGAACGGGTCGAGCACCAGGTCGTCGGGGCGTGACGCGGAGAGGATGACGCGGGCGAGCAGCGCCTGCGGCTTTTGCGTGGGATGCAGTTTCTTGCCGTCGGTGCCTTTGAGGCGCTCCTCGCCGGTGCAGAGCGGGATGGTCCAGTCGGAGCGCACCTGGATGTCTTCGTTGCCGGCCTTCAGCGCTTCATAGTTGAAGGTGTAGCCCTTGGCGGATGCATCGCGCGCCGCCCAGATCAGCGTCTCGTGCGCGTTGGTGAAGCGGCGGCCGCGGAAGTTCGGCATCGGGTTCGACTTGCGCCACACCACGTCGTTGAGGATCCAGAAGCCGAGGTCCTGCAGCACGGTGCCGACGCGGAAGATGTTGTGGTAGGAGCCGATCACCCACAGCGTGCCGGCGGGCTTGAGCACGCGGCGTGCGGCTTCGAGCCAGGCGCGGCTGAAATCGTCGTAGGCCTTGAAGCTCGCGAACTGATCCCAGTCGTCGTCGACGGCATCGACCTTGGAATCGTCCGGACGCTTGAGATCGCCGGAAAGCTGCAGATTGTAAGGCGGATCGGCGAAGATCAGATCGACCGAGGCGGCTGGCAACTTCGCCATTTCGGCGACGCAATCGCCGATGAGAATTCGCGCGCTCGGGGCTGCGAATTCCGGTGGCTCAGAACTGACGCGGGGCGCCCTAGAGGACGCCCCGCGACGCGACACACCCATGACTCAGAACTCTGATACTCAGGCGACGCGGCCGGTGACGCGGGACCTACAAACCGACAAGCGGGAGAATGGCCCGCCAAGGTAAACATTCAGTTGATGGGACCCGCGCAATTTTTCAGGTAAGGTCTTGCAAACCATGTGGAACCATCCACTTGCGGCATGGTTCTTTTGACGCCGCGCGAAACTGCGATTGGACTTGGGATTTTCACTCGGCAAAAATTGCCGGTTGAAGCGACGGAGAAAAGCGATGCGCTGGGATGAACTGCCGCAAAGCGACAATGTTGAGGATCGCCGCGGTGACGAAGGCGGCCCCGGAGGACCGGGCGGTGGATTTCCGATCGGCGGCGGCGGGCTTGGCATCGGCAGCATCATCGCGCTTGGATTGCTCGGCTGGGCGCTCGGCATCGATCCGAGCCTTCTCGATCAGCGGTGCGGAAATCATCACCGGCGGCCAGCAGCAGCGCCAGGAAGTGCCGTACAATAATCCGCGCAAGCCCACGCAGGCGCCGAGCGACGACACCGGCAAGTTCGTTTCCGCGGTGCTCGGCTCAACCGAGGTGACCTGGAAGGGCATCTTCGAGAAGGAAGGCCAGACCTACCGCGCGCCGCGGCTGATCATCTTCTCCGGCGCGACCCAGTCGGCTTGCGGCTTCGCGCAGAGCGCGATGGGCCCGTTCTACTGCCCGCCGAGCCGCGAAGTGTATCTGGATACCTCGTTCTTCCGCGATCTCGAGCGGCGCTTCCGCGGCTGCAACGGCGAAGCCTGCAAGTTCGCGCAAGCTTATGTGATCGCGCACGAGGTCGGGCACCACGTGCAGAACCTGCTCGGCATCCTGCCGAAAGCCCAGCAGGCGCAGCGCGCCGCGGGCGACAAGGTGCAGGCGAACCGCATCCAGGTCCGCGTCGAATTGCAGGCCGATTGCTTCGGCGGCGTCTGGGCGCATCACGCCGAGCAGCGCTGGAAGCTGCTGCAGCCCGGCGACATCGAGGCGGCGCTGCAGACCGCGGCCGCGATCGGCGACGACATGCTGCAGAAGAAGGCTCAGGGCCGCGTGGTGCCGGATAGCTTCACCCACGGCTCGTCGGCGCAGCGTCAGCAGTGGTTCATGACCGGCTTCAAGTCGGGCAGCGTGAAGGCCTGCAACACCTTCGCGTCGGGCCAGGTTGCGTCGCAGTAAGCGATGACAACCGGCCGGGCCGGTGGGACAATGCGCCATGCCCGGCCTTGATCAGACCCGCCAGTTCGTGCCGCTGAAGATCGCGGTGCTCACCGTCAGCGACACCCGCAGTCTCGCCGACGACAAGTCAGGCGCAACGTTGGCCGAACGCATCGAGAAGGCGGGTCACCCGCTCGCCGGGCGGGCGATCGTTCAGGACGACGTCGAGGCGATCCGCGCGCAGTTGCGCGCCTGGATCGCCGACCCGGCGATCGACGCCATCATCACCACCGGCGGCACCGGCTTCACCGGCCGCGACGTGACGCCGGAGGCGGCCGAAGCGCTGTTCGAGAAGCGCATGGAGGGATTCTCCACCGCGTTCCATATGGTGAGCTATCCGAAGATCGGCTCGTCGACGATCCAGTCGCGCGCCACCGCCGGCGTCGCCGAACTGCGACCTTCATCTTCTGCGTGCCGGGCTCGCCCGGCGCCTGCCGCGATGCCTGGGATGAGATCCTGGTGCACCAACTCGATTACCGCTTCCGGCCGTGCAATTTCGTCGAGCTGATGCCGCGGCTCGACGAGCACCTGCGCCGTCCCAAAGCGAAAGGCGCGACGGCTTAGCAGTGTCTACAGCGTAATCCCAATGCTCGCTGACGACCTGCTGGCCCCAGCTACGCCGTTTTTCGCTTGAGATCAGCTTGAAGCCACAGCTCTGGTAGATGTGCCGCGCCGCGGTCAGCACCTGGTGGGTCCAGAGCGTGATCTTTCGATAGCCGCACGCCTTGGCAAACGCCACGCATTCTTCGGTCAGCATCCGGCCGATGCCGAGTCCTCGCGCCGACGGTTCGACGAGCAGCAGGCGGATGCGCGCGACGCCTTCGGCGGTATCCTTCGCCAGCATCACCGAGCCGGCGTATCGGCCGTCGACCTCGGCGATCCAGCAGCGTTCACGCTTTGCGTCGAAATTGTTGGCGAAGTCCGCGACGATCTGCGCGCACAGCCCTTCGAAATTTTCCGTCCAGCCGTATTCCTCGGCATAGAGAACCGCGTGGCGCGCCACGATGGTCCCGAAATCGCCGGGTCTTGGCTCACGCAACGTGACGGCCGCAGCGGCCGGTGCGCCATCGATCAGCGTTTCGATGGTCTGCATCGCCGACACCAGCCGGTCCTGTTGCGGCTCCGGGATGCGGCCCAGCATTGCCGCGACCTGCTGCTTGGTCCTCGCTTCGAGCGGCGCGAAGGCCTTGGCGCCGAAGGCGGTCATGGTGAGGAATGACTGCCGGCCGTCATCCGGGGAAGCTTGTTTTCGGATCAATCCGCGCTGTTCGAAGCTGCGCAGCATCCGGCTGAGATAGCCGGCATCAAGCCCGAGCTCCTGGCCGATCTCGGTGGCGGTCGCGCGATCGCGCTGCTTGATCTCATAAAGGACGCGCGCCTCGCTGAGCGAGAACAACGTGTCGAGCCAGCCGTCCCGCAGCACGCCGAGCCGCTGCGTGTAAAAGCGGTTGAAGCGGCGCACCGCGGCGACGCGGTCTGAAGTCTGCTGAATTGCTCGATGCCGGGGCATGCCCGGCAGGGTCGGTCAGATACTTGACTGAGTCAAGTATCTCTTTCCGGCTACTGCCGCGGACGCTTGGCCTTGCGGCGGACCGGAGCGGGCGGCGGGACGTAGCGCGGGTTCTGCGTGCACCAGGCGCCGCCGGTCGCGAAAATGTTCGCCCGGCACTGCTCGTAAGTCATCATCCCGCAGTTGTTCTCGACGAAGCCGCCGCCCATCTGGCGGTGCGCGCACCAGGGACCCTCATAGTATGCGGCGCTCGGCTGCGCCGAGCCGATCGAAAGCAAGGCCGCGGCGGCGAGAAGCGACAGGAATGCGCATGATCGAAAACCTCCGGCCGCCCGGGCTGCTGTGGCTCGGGCACAATGGGCAATGTGGCCTTGCCGGCCGCTATTGCAAGCGGTGTTTCTTGCGCCGCTTGCGGCTCGGCCGCCGCGTAGTAGCGCGGATTCTGGGTGCAATGGCTCGCGCCCTGACCGCGGATTTCGAGCTGACACATTTCGAATGAGCGCATGTCGCAACGCTCCGCGACCGAGCCTTCGCCGATCATGACGATCGCGCACCACGGCCCTTGGTAGATCGTCTGGCTGTTCGCCGTCCCGCCCAGCATGGCCACGGCTGCGAACGCCAGAATAGACATCGCCTTCATAAGCGCCTCCTACCGGTTGTCGCGCTTTGCCTTGCGCTGCTTTTTGGTTTCCGACGCCGGGCGGTAGCGCGGGTTCTGCGTGCAATAGGCGCCGCCCTGCGCGAAGATTTCCGTCCGGCACATTTCGTACGAGAGCATGTCGCAGCGCTCGATATAGGAATTGTCGCCGATCCCGATATGGGCGCACCAGGGTCCTTCGCGCTGGGCCAGGGCAGGCTGCAGCCCGGCCAGCAAAGCGGCGGCGATCAGCGCCAGCGCAGTACACGAGGATTTCATCGGATTCTCCTGTGGGCTCGGCCTTGCCGTCACATCCCTGAGAAACCAACTCCGGACACATACGTTGTATTCGCGCCCATCCACAGTTCGAGCGTAGCGGGCGAGTTTGTTCTTGTTTTGTTCTATAACCCGCGCTACGGTCTCGACATGGCTCGTTCTTCCGCAGTTATCCGCAACCCGCCGGCGTTGGTGCCCTCCGCGCCGGCGGGGGACTTTGCCGACCAGTTGCTCGGCGCCGGCGTTTCCTACGATCGCCGCCGCGGCCGAGGCACGCTGTCGAACGCCTCCGGGCGCTACGAGGCGATCGCGCGCATCGCGTTCGACGACGGCTGGCAGAGCCTTGAGGAGCTGCCGCCGTTCCAGACCACGGTGTCGATCGATTCGACGCGCAAGATCATCACCCGCAACGACTCGCCGGACATTTCGTTCGACCGCTCGATCAATCCCTATCGCGGCTGCGAGCACGGCTGCGTCTATTGCTTCGCGCGGCCGACCCACGCGTATCTCGGCCTGTCGCCGGGCCTCGATTTCGAATCCAAGCTGTTCGTGAAGCCCGACGCGCCGGCGCTGCTGGAGAAGGAGCTTTCGGCGCCAACTACCAGCCGCGCACCATCGCGATCGGCACCAACACCGATCCGTATCAGCCGATCGAGCGCAAGTACCAGGTGATGCGCGGCATCCTCGAGGTGCTGGAGCGCGCCGGCCATCCGGTCGGCATCGTCACCAAGTCGGCGATGATCCTGCGCGACCTCGACATCCTGGCGCGGCTCGCGGAGCGCAACCTGGTCAAGGTCGCGATCTCGGTCACGACGCTCGATCCCAAGCTCGCGCGCACCATGGAGCCGCGCGCCGCGACGCCGGGCCGCCGGCTCGAAGCGCTGCGTCAATTGTCCCGCGCGGGCGTCCCAACCTCGGTGATGGTCGCGCCTGTCATCCCCGCCATCAACGACATGGAAATCGAGCGCATCCTCGACGCCGCGGCGCTCGCCGGTGTCAAAGGCGCCGGCTATGTGCTGCTGCGCCTGCCGCTCGAAGTGCGCGACCTGTTCCACGAATGGCTGCAGGCGAACTTTCCCGATCGCGCCGCCCATGTCTTCAAGCTGATCCGCGACACGCGCGGCGGCAAGGACTACGACTCGACGTTCGGCCGCCGCATGAAGGGCGAGGGCCCCTACGCCTGGATGATCGGCCGGCGCTTCGAGACCGCCTGCGAGAAGCTCGGCCTCAATCAGCACAAGGCTGCTTTGACCACCGAGCACTTCACGCCGCCGCGACGTCGCGCGCAGCAACTCAGCCTGTTCGCCTCATGAGCGGCAAGCCGCGGCTCACGGTGGTGACGCTCGGCGTGCGCGATTTTCGCGCCAGCCTGACGTTCTACGAGGCGCTCGGCTTCGAGCGGAAGGTCCGCGCGACCGGTGACGAGGTCGCGTTCCTCGACGCCGGCGGCGTGGTGCTGGCGCTGTGGCATTGGGAATTGCTTGCCGAGGACGAGGCGCTACCCGCGGATCCGGTGTCGGCGTACCGCGGCGCGAGCCTCGCCTGGAACTGCAGGACGTTCGAGGAGGTCGATGCTGCTTTCGCACGGGCGATCGCGGCCGGCGCCAAGCCGCTGCGAAATCCGTCCAAAACCGACTACGGCGGCTACCGCGGCTATTTCGCCGATCCCGACGGTCACGCCTGGGAGGTGGTTTGTGCGCCCGGTTTTGAGTTTACCGAAGACGGGCGGCTGATTCTGCCGGACTGAGATTTCCCCGCCATTCACGGCGGAACCTACCCGCGATTGACTTGAGCGGCATGCGGCGCACTCTGCGCGGCATGAGTCGTTCAGCAGCCGCAAAAGTCGCGCGCCTCGATCTGTCCGAAGCCGTCGTCCGCCCGACGTTCCGCCGCGAACGCGCGGCGATGAAGCGCGGCATCTTCCCGATTGCGGGCTGCGACGAGGCCGGGCGCGGCCCGCTCGCCGGGCCGGTGGTCGCGGCTGCCGTGGTGCTCGACCCGGAGCGCATTCCGCGTGGCCTCAACGATTCCAAGAAGCTCGACCGCGAGGAGCGCGAGAGGCTCTACGAAAAGATCTGCGCCACCGCGCAGGTGGCGGTGGCGTTCGGCTCGATCGCGCGGATCGACCGCGACAACATCCTGCAGGCCTCGCTTTGGGCGCTTGCGCGCGCGGTGCGAGCGTTGCCGGTGCGGCCGAAGCTCGTGTTCGTCGATGGCCGCGACAAGATCGACGTCCGGCTGCGACTGCCAGGCGGTGATCTCCGGCGATGCGCTGGTGGTTTCGATCGCGGCGGCCTCGATCGTCGCCAAGGTGACGCGTGACCGGCTGATGACGCGGCTCGGCGTGGCGCATCCCGGCTACGGTTTCGAGCGCCACATGGGTTACAGCGTGCCGGAGCATTTCCAGGCGCTGGAAAGGCTCGGGCCCACCATCCATCACCGCCGTTCGTTCGCGCCGGTCTCCGCGCTCTACGCAACCGAACAGTCCGCCGCCGAAGACGGCGAAACGCGGTTGCCTCTCTAGCGCCCACGGGCTTAGCTGCATTCCATTTGGAGCGCCTTCCGGCGCCGTGCGGGCGAATGCATCGGGTATCCCTTTTCATCGAGTTGATACGGACGCGGCCGGTCGCGATCTTTTGGGCCGCGGCGCTGACCCAGGCTGTGCTGTGGACGCTGGTGCCGTCGCTGTTCTACGCGGCGCCGCCCGGCGAGCTCGCCGAAATGCTGGCGGTGGCGCACGAAACCGGGCTCGGCAATCCGTATGGCCCGCCGCTCGCCTATTGGCTGGCTGAAGGCGCCTTCCGCATCGGCGGCATGTTTGCCGTCTACCTGCTCGCGCAGGTCTGCGTGATCGTCATCCTGTGGGCCGTGTTCTCGCTCGGCCGCATCGTGGTCGGTCCGCGCCACGCCGTGCTGGCGGTGCTGCTGATGGCCGGCATCGCGGCGTTCAGCGTGCCGACGCCGGAGTTCAGCCCGGCGCTTCTTGCGGCGGCGTTGTGGGCGCTGATCCTGCTGCATTACTGGCGGGCGACGGGCGAGGGGCGGCGGCTCTATTGGCTCGCAGTCGGCTTCGAGGCCGGGCTCCTGCTGCTCACCACTTATTCCGGCCTCTTGTTGCTGGGCCTGCTGCTCGTCTTCGCGCTGATCAGCAAGCGCGGCCGCGAGCAGTTCACCTGGCCGGAGCCATACATCGGCGGCGCCATCCTGATGCTGGTGTTCTACCGGCACCTGGTCTGGATCGAGCAGACCGGCATGCTCAACACCGTAGGCTTCGCCGGGTTCGCGAGTTTCGTCGAAAACGCACAGACGTGGCTCTGGCTGCTCGGCGTTCTGGCGATCGGCCATGCCGGCCTCGTCGTGCTGGTGTTGCTCGCTCGCGGCTTCACGCTGTCGCCGCGTGGCTCAGCGGCCGAAGTCGAGCGCGCTCCCGTCGATCCGGATGCGCGGACGTTTGTCTATTGTCTTGCGCTGTTGCCGGCCGCTGCCATCGGACTCGTCGCGCTGTTCACCGGCCGTGCTGAAAACTTCCTCGCGCCGGCGCTGGTTGTGCTCACGGCGCTGGCGGTGATCGTCCTTGCGCCGGACCGCATCCGCATCGTCCACCAGCGGCTGACGCAATACACCTGGGCGATGCTGCTGCTGTTGCCGCCGCTGATCGTGGTGCTGGCGGTGCTGCTCTTGCCGTGGACGTTCGCAGTCGACCTGCGGGTGGCGCAGCCGGCCGCCGAGATGGGCCGCTTCTTCGCCGAGAGTTTCGAACGCCGCACCGGCCGGCCGCTGGCGATCGTGACCGGCGACACGCACACCGCCGCGCTGGTCGCGCTGAACGCGCCGAGCCGGCCGAGTCTTGAATTCTTTGCCATGCCCGCGCTGTCACCGTGGGTCACACCACAGGACATCGCAGCGAAAGGCGCCGTGGTCGTCTGGCCGGCGACCAACACGCGCGGGCTGCCGCCGCCCGCGATCCAGCAGCGCTTTCCCGGGATTGGTCGCCGAAGTGCCGCGCGCGTTCGAGCGCCGCTTTCAGGGACGCTTGCCGCTGACGCGGATCGGCTGGGGCGTGATCCGGCCGCGTCGGCGCGCCGCGCCCGTAGCGCTGACGCTCTAGTGCTGGTGATAGCCTTCGCCTTCGCGCACCTTGCCGCGGAACAGCCAGTACACGAACACGATGTAGCCGAGGATCACCGGCAGCAGCGCGACCGTGCCGATCAGCATGAAGATCTGGCTCGACGGATGCGCGGCGGTGTCCCAGATCGTCAACGACGGCGGCACCAGATACGGGAACCACGAGATCACCAGCCCGAGATAGCCGAACAGGAACAGCGCGATCGAGGCGAGGAACGGCGGGATATCGCGTCCCGCCTCGAGCCAGCGCCACGCGGCGAACGCTGTGATCGCGGTGATCACGGGCACCGGCCACAGGTAGAAGAAATTCGGCAGCGAGAACCAGCGTTCGGCGATGCGCGGCACCGCGAGCGGCGTCCACAAGCTGACGACGGCCATGAAGCCGAGCACGACCACCAGCAGCGTCTTGGCGTGCGCGCGATTGCGGTCGGCGACCGGGCCGTCCGTCTTCATCACCAGCCAGGTGGCGCCGAGTAGCGCGTAGCCTGCGACGACGCCAAGCCCGCAGAGCAGAGCGAATGGCGTCGCCCAATCGAAAGCGCCGCCGGCATATGCGCCGTTCTCGATCCGGATGCCCTGGATCAGGCCGCCTAGGATGAGGCCCTGGCAAAAGCCGGCGAGCGCCGAGCCCGCAGTGAACGCGAAATTCCAGTAGCGCTTGCTGGTCACCGCCACCCAGCGGAACTCGAACGCGACGCCGCGGAAGACGAGCGCGAGCAGCATGACGATCACCGGCAGGTAGAACGCCGGCATGATCACCGAATAGGCCTGCGGGAACGCCACCCACAATCCGCCGCCGCCCAGCACCAGCCAGGTTTCGTTGCCGTCCCAGAACGGCGCGACCGAGTTCATCATCTGGTCGCGCTCGCTCTCGCTTTTCGCGAACGGAAACAGGATGCCGACGCCGAGATCGAAGCCGTCGAGCACGACATACATCGCGACGGCGGTGCCGATCAGCGCGGCCCACATCACCGGGAGATACCATTCCATGGCGTCCTCCCTAGTGCCCGAGCGCTTCGCGGCCGGCGTCGGCGGCCGACGACAGCGGACGTCCGGGCGGCGTGCCCATTTCCGGCGGCTCGATCGCGCGGCCCTGCGGACCCTTCACGATCAGGCGGTTGATGTAATAGAGGCCCATGGTGAACACGACGCCATAGACCAGCACGAACAATGCGAGCGTCGAGGCGATCGTCGCGGCGGGCACCGGCGAGATCGCGTCGGCGGTGCGCAGGATGCCGTGCGCGATCCACGGCTGGCGGCCGCTTTCGGTCACCACCCAGCCTGAGATCACCGCGACGAAGCCCATCCACCACGACATCGACGCCGGCCAAAGATACCAGCGCGTGTCGAACAACCGGCCGCGCCACCACAGGAACGCGCCGATCAGGCCGCCCGCGATCATGATGAGGCCGAGGCCGACCATGATGCGGAACGCGAAGAACACCGGGACGACCGGCGGCCGCTCCGACGGCGGCACGCTCTTGAGGCCGGGGAACAGCCCGTTGGGATCGTGCCTGAGGATCAGCGACGCGCCTCTGGGGATCGAAATCTCGAAACGGTTGGTCTCGGCCTTCTCGTCGGGCCAGGCGAACAGCACGAGATCGCCGGGCTTGCTGCCGTCCCAATGCGCTTCCATCGCCGCGATCTTGATCGGCTGGTGCTTCAGCGTGTTGAGGCCGTGCTGATCGCCGATGAAAAGCTGCAGCGGCGCGAGAATCGCGATCATGCCGACCGCCATGCGCATCATCGTCTTGGCTTCGTCGAGATGCTTGTCGGCGAGCAGATAGCGCGCGCCGACCGCGAGGATGACCAGCGAGGTGGTCAGATACACCGCGGTGAGCATGTGCGCGAAGCGGTAGGGGAAGCTCGGATTGAACACGATCGGCGAGCCAGTCGACCGGATAGGCGATGCCGTCGCGGATTTCGTGCCCGGCCGGCGTCTGCATCCAGCTGTTGGCCGACAGAATCCAGAACGCGGAAATCGCAGTGCCGATCGCGACGAAGATCGCCGACATCGCGTGCAGCCACGGCGGCACGCGCTTCCAGCCGAACAGCATGACGCCGAGGAAGGTCGCCTCGAGGAAGAATGCGGTGAGCACCTCGTAGCCGATCAGCGGCCCGACCACGTTGCCGACCACCACCGAGAAGCGGCTCCAGTTGGTGCCGAACTGGTAGGACAGCACGATCCCGGACACGACGCCCATCGCGAACGAAACCGCGAAAATCTTGGTCCAGAAGCGCGCCAGCCGGTGCAGGTGCTCGCGGCCGGTCCACATCCAGCGCACCAGCAACGTGGCGATGAACGCCGACAGCCCGATGGTGAAGCTCGGGAAAATGATGTGAAACGTGATCGTGAACGCGAACTGCAGGCGGGCGAGAAGGACGGGATCGAGGTCCATAGCAGTCACCCCAGCCTTGGAAGGCCTGCCGAATACCGGCCCCTCGAATGTGATTTCGCTTGTTGAATTCCGCAAGGGGCCGGGTGCCCCTGTGACGCAGCGCCGCTATGCTTGGGCCGCTGGCATTAGGAGCGGGGGCTTCACCATGAACGATTTTCTGGACCGGTATTTCGGCCTCAAGCAGCACGGCACCGACGTGCGCACCGAGGTGATCGCGGGCGTCACGACGTTCCTCACCATGGTCTACATCGTGTTCGTCAACCCGGCGATCCTGGCCAACGCCGGGATGGACAAGGGCGCGGTGTTCGTCGCGACCTGCGCGGCTGCGGCGATCTCGACGCTGATCATGGCGCTCTACGCCAACTATCCGATCGCGCTCGCGCCCGGCATGGGGCTCAACGCGTTCTTCGCCTTCACGCTGGTGCTGTCCTACAAATACACGTGGCAGCAGGCGCTTGGCCTTCGTGCTGGTGTCCGGCTTGCTGGCGCTGATCATCTCGCTCACGCCGCTGCGCGAATACGTCATCAACGCGATCCCGAGAAATCTCAAGCTCGCGGTGTCGGCGGGCATCGGCCTGTTCCTTTTCATCATTGCGCTGGAGCAGGCCAAGGTCGTGGTCGATCACCCGGCCACGCTGGTGACGCTGGGCGATCTCAAGCAATGGCCCGCCATTCTCGCGCTCGCCGGTTTCGCGCTGATCGCCGCGCTCAACGCGCGCAACGTGCTCGGTGCGACGCTGATCGGCATCCTGGTCGTCACGCTGATCGGCATTCCGCTCGGCCTGGTGAAATATTCCGGCGTCGTGTCGCTACCGCCGTCGCTGGCGCCGACCTTCCTGCAACTCGACTTCTCGCGTGTCTTCGAGACGACGGCGCTGGTCGTCATCTTCACGCTGCTGCTGGTCGATTTCTTCGACACGGCCGGCACGCTGATCGGCGTCGCGCATCGGGCGAAGCTGCTCGACAAGGACGGCAAGCTGCCGCGCATGCGCCAGGCATTGGTCGCGGATTCGTCGGCGACCGTGATCGGCTCGCTGCTCGGCACCTCGAACACCACGAGCTATATCGAGAGCGCGTCCGGCGCGCTGGCCGGCGGCCGCACCGGCCTGACCGGCGTGGTGGTCGCGGCGCTGTTCCTGCTGGCGCTGTTCTTCTCGCCGCTTGCCGGGATGATCCCGGCCTATGCGTCGGCAGCGGCGCTGCTTTACGTCGCGGTGGTGATGGCGCGCGGGCCTAGCCGAGATGGAGTGGGACGATCTCACGGAATTGGCGCCCGCGGTGGTCGCCGCGGTCTCGATGCCGCTCACCTACTCGATCGCGACCGGCATCGGCCTCGGCTTCATCACCTACGCGGTGATCAAGCTCATCGCCGGCAAGGTCGGCGATGCATCGCCCGTCGTGCTGGTACTGGCGGTGCTGTTCGCGATCAAGTTCGCGGTGGGATAATTTAACGCTGTAGTTTTTTGGCCTGATCGAAATCCTGGAAGGCGCGATCCATCTCGCCGATGTCCTGAAAGGCACGGCCGCGATTGGTGTAGGCCGTGGCCAGCGCCGGATCGAGCCGGATCGCCTCGTCGTAGTCGGCGATCGCCTCGCGCAGCTCGCGCTTGCTGTGCCGCACGATGCCCCGGCTGTGGAATGCGAACGCCTGCTTGGGGTCGAGCCGGATCGCCTCGCTGAAATCGGCGGCGGCGCGGTCGAGATCGCCCTTGTTGCGATAGGCGTCGCCGCGGCTCGTGTAGGCAATCGTCGATTTGGCATCGAGCGCGATCACCGCGCTGAAGTCCTCTACCGCATGATCGAAATCCTTCTTGCCGCGATAAAGCTGGCCGCGGTTGAGCAGCGCCGCAGTCTGCTTTGGGTCGAGCCTGATCGCCTCGCCGAACTCGGCGATGGCCCGATCCGAGTCGCCCTTGGCGCTGTGCACCAGGGCGAGATTGACGTGAGCCGCGACCGATTTCGGGTCGAGCTTGAGCGCAGCAATGAGATCGGCCGCCGCATGGTCGAGCTCGTTGCGATTGCGATGGATCAGACCGCGGTTGAGCAGCGCCTGCGCGTTTTTCGGATCTAGCTTGATGACTTGGCTGTAGTCGGCCAGTGCGTGTTGCTGGTCGCCCTTCTGGCTGTATTCGAAAGCGCGGGCGTTGAGCACGGACGCGAGCTTCGGGTCGAGCGCGAGCGCCGCCGTGTAGTCCGCAATCGCCTGATCGCGCGCGCCGCGCTGGCGGTGGATGTTCCCCCGGCTGATGAATGCCGCCGTCAGCTTGGGATCGAGCTTGATCGTTTCACCGAAGTCGGCGACCGCGCGATCCAGATCGCCGTTGTTACG
Organism: uncultured Alphaproteobacteria bacterium; assembly: GCA_963838595.1. Lineage (GTDB taxonomy): Bacteria > Pseudomonadota > Alphaproteobacteria > Rhizobiales > Xanthobacteraceae > Z2-YC6860. The sequence goes on along the minus strand of CAWIRP010000007.1, from coordinate 192,713 downwards.
GTACGCATTGGCGCGGTGATAATACGCGACGGCGAGGTTGCGGCCCTGCTCGGATTTGATCAATGCGTCGCAACTGCCGATCGTCTGATCGAACGCGATCGACCTTGGTCGCGTTCTTGCACTTGGTCCACTGTTCGGAATCTTGCGCGTTCGCGCGAGGCGACAGAACGATGACAGCGCCGGAAAAAATCGCCGCGGCAATTGCCGCTGGCCGTCGCACACTTTGGAACATCTCTAACTCCGCGATCGGTTGTCGCGAAGTTTAGAGCATGATCCCGAAAAGTGGGAACCGATTTTCGGAAAAGATCATGCTCCATAAGAAAGCAGCGTCGTGTGCAGAAAATGAAGATGACAGCGCGTCGCGTGGACGCGCCGTTTCTTATGGGCGGATGCCGTAGCGCGAGAACTCGGATTCGACGTCCGACTTCATGGTCTTTGCCGCCGTGATGTCGGCGCTGCCGCCGGCCTTGTCGCCCTTTCGAGTCTTCGCGACGCCGCGGCCGTAGAGCGCGCCGGGCAGCTTCGCATCGAGCTTGAGCGCCGCGTCGTAGTCCTTGATGGCGTCGTCCATCTTGCCCAGACGCAGGTTCGCGAAGCCGCGGGTGTCGAGCACGTCGGCCTGATCGGCCTTGAGCTTCAGCGACTCGTTGCAGTCGGACAGCGCCTGTTGCACTTCGCGGCCGGCGGCGGCGCGGACCCAGCAGCGCGCGGCCCAGGCGTCCGGATTGTTCGGCTGCAGCCGCGTCACCTCGCCGTAGTCGGTCGAGGCGCGGGCGAAGTCGCCTTTGCGCTGAAAGCTGGCGCCGCGGTTGTTGTAGGCATAGGCCGATTTCGGGTTGAGCTTGATCGCCGCGTCGTAGTCGGCCATGGCGCGGGTCATGTCGTTCTTCTGTTCGTAGATCGCGGCGCGGCTGTTGAGATAGTCGGACTCGGTCGGATCGATCGTGATCGCCTGGGTGTAGTCGGCGATGGCGCGGTCGAAGTCGTTCTTGGCGACATTCGCGGCGCCGCGGAAGAAATAGGCGGCGGCAAGATTCTTGGCCGTCTCCTGGATCACGGCATTGCAGCCGCCGATCGAGGCGTCGGGCTGCACGGACTTGTCCGTGTTCGCGCAACGCGCGGAACTCTGCGCAAGGGAAGGGCCGGTCTGCGGCGAGTTAGCTTTCGCCTGGGCGGGCTGTTGCTGCTGCGTAGGCAGTGAGGGGGTGCGGGTCTGCGACGGCTGCGACGAATAGGTGCTTGGCGAGGAGGTCGACGGTTGAGGAGTCGACGGTTGCGAGGTCGATGTGGAAGGCGAGGTAGAAGTTGTGGTCGGCTGCGACGAGCGCTGCGTCGGCTGCGACGACTGATAGGTCTGCGACGGTTGCGTCGATTGATATGTCTGCGACGGCGCCGACCGTTGCGACGGCTGATACGTGATCGAAGGCTTCGACTGATATTGATAGTTCTGCGCGCTGACGATCGCGGTCGCGCAAGCCGTCATCGCGGCGATCGCCGCGGTCGAGGGTGAGAATTTTCGGTTGGTCGCGCATGGTTAAAATCCATCCACTCCGTTGGGCGCGACATTGCCATAGCGGAGCGGCGAAGCGCGAAGCGGCGCGCACGGATTTTGCCGTTCAGGTTAATGGCGGCGGCGGATCAGCCGAGCGCCTTCTTGATCGCCAGCAAATCGCGCCAGGCGAGGCGCTTGGCGATCGGCGAGCGCAGCAGATAGGCCGGATGCAGCGTCGCCATCGCGCGGATTTCGCGAGTGCCGGTGTTGTACGTGACCCAGCGGCCGCGGTTTTTCAGGATGCCTTGCATGTTGAGCAAGCCGCCCGCGCTCGGGCCGCCGACGCAGACCAGGATGTCGGGATCGGCGAGCTCGATCTGGCGCTGGACGAACGGCAGGCAGATCTGCGTCTCGACCGGCGTCGGCGTGCGGTTGCCGGGCGGCCGCCACGGCACGATGTTGGCGATGTAGACCTTGGTGCGGTCGAGCCCGATCGCCTTGAGCATCTGGTCGAGCAGCTTGCCGGAGCGTCCGACGAACGGCAGGCCTTCGATGTCCTCATCGCGGCCCGGCGCTTCGCCGACGAACATGACGCGGCCTTCCGGATTGCCGTCGGCGAACACCAGCCGGCTCGCGGTCGCCTTCAGCGCGCAGCCGTCGAACTTGTCGAGCAGGGCGCGCAGATCGTCGAGACTTGCCGCGCTTCTGGCCGCCTCGCGCGCAGCCATCACCGCGGCTTCGGGGACGGCGGGCGCGGCGTTGGCGAGCAACCGGAGCCGCGGATGCCGGCACGTTCGCCTCGCTTTGCCGAGGGAGACTTGGGGCGGCAGGCGCGCTTTGCGCGGCAGATGCATCGGTGGGAGCGGGAGACGGTGCAATCGGCGGGGCCGACAGATAGTCGTTCGGCGTTTCGCCGACGGCGACATCGACGCCCGCCTCGGCATAGAAGCTGAGCAGATCGCGCGGCGGGATGAGAAAATCGGCGCATTCCGTTACTCTATCATGGCTGCCTGTGCACTGGCGATTGTGACGTCGCGGCAAACGTGGAAAAAGAATAATTCCAGGAGAGCACGATGGCCGAATTGCCCGCCCGCGAAGCGATGGAGTTCGACGTCGTCATCGTCGGCGCCGGGCCGGCCGGGCTCGCCGCCGCGATCCGGCTCAAGCAGATTTCCGCCGACATCAACGTGGTGGTCGTCGAAAAGGGCTCGGAGGTCGGCGCCCACATCCTGTCCGGCGCGGTGATCGATCCGATCGCGCTCGACCGGCTGCTGCCGGAATGGCGCGGCGAAGACACCCCGATCAAGACCGCGGTCACCGACGATCGCTTCTATTGGCTCTCGGCCTCGGGTGGGCTGCGGCTGCCGAACTTCATGATGCCGCCGCTGATGAGCAATCACGGCAACTACATCGTTTCGCTCGGCAACGTCTGCCGCTGGCTCGGCAAGAAGGCGGAAGCGCTCGGCGTCGAAATCTATCCGGGCTTTGCCGCCGCCGAAGTGCTGTTCGAGGACGGTGCCGTGGTCGGCGTCGCCACCGGCGACATGGGCATCGGCAAGAGCGGCGAGCCGAACGCCAGCTTCACCCGCGGCATGGAGCTGCGCGCGAAATACACGCTGTTCGCGGAAGGCGCGCGCGGCAGCCTGTCGAAGCAGCTCATCGCCAAATTCGGACTGGCGGAGGGGCGCGAGCCGCAGAAGTTCGGCATCGGCCTGAAGGAGCTGTGGCAGGTCGCGCCGGACAAGCACAAGCCGGGCCTGGTGCAGCACTCGTTCGGCTGGCCGCTCGACAATTCGACCGGCGGCGGCTCGTTCCTCTATCACTTCGACGACAATCTGGTGTCGGTCGGCTTCGTGCTGCATCTCAACTACGCGAATCCGTATCTGTCGCCGTTCGACGAATTCCAGCGCTTCAAGACCCATCCGCTCGTCCGCGACACGTTCGCCGGCGGCAAGCGCCTGTCCTATGGCGCGCGCGCCATCACCGAAGGCGGCTATCAGTCGGTGCCGAAGCTGACGTTCCCCGGCGGCGCGCTGATCGGCTGCTCGGCGGGCTTCGTCAACGTGCCGCGCATCAAGGGCAGCCACAACGCGATGCTCTCCGGCATGCTCGCCGCCGAGCATGTCGCGGAGGCGCTGTCGGAGGGCCGCTCGGGCGACGAGCTTGCCGGCTACGACGCGGCGTGGAGCGAGAGCGACATCGGCAGCGATCTGTGGAAGGTGCGCAACGCCAAGCCGCTGTGGTCGAAGCTCGGCACGTTCGTCGGCATCGGGCTCGGCGGCCTCGACATGTGGTGCAACACGCTGGGCTTTTCGCTGTTCGGCACGCTGCGCCACGGCAAGCCGGATTCCGAGACGCTGCAGCCGGCGGCGAATTTCTCGCCGATCGCCTATCCCAAGCCCGACGGCAAGCTCACCTTCGACAAGCTGTCCTCGGTGTTCCTGTCCAACACCAATCACGAGGAAGACCAGCCGCCGCATCTCAAGGTTGCCGACATGGCGCTGCAGAAGACGTCGGAGCACGACGTCTATGCGGGGCCGTCGCAGCGCTACTGCCCGGCCGGCGTCTACGAATGGGTGGAGGAGGGCGGCGCGCCGAAGTTCGTGATCAACGCGCAGAACTGCGTCCACTGCAAAACCTGCGACATAAAAGACCCGAACCGCAACATCACCTGGGTTCCGCCGGAAGGCGGCGGCGGGCCGAATTACTCGAATATGTGATCCTTAATCGCTCCGGCGGCCACGATGCTGCCACACCGCGCCGCTCAATCGGTGGGCGGAGCGGACGGTCGGCTATCCTTGCGGCAGGTCCGCAAAAAGGCCATTCTGCGGCCAACTCGAAGGGAAGCGCGCCGGCGCGCCCCTCCCATGGAGATTAGCGAGTGACAGCTTCGATCTTGACCCGGCGCGTTGCGGCCGCGGTGCTTGGCGCCGTGGTGCTGCTCCTGCCGTCGATCGCCTCCGCGCAGCGCACGCAACGCACGCCGACTCAGTCGGAAATGCCGCCGTGGAACGAAATTGTGCGTGTCTCCCCGTCCGGCAGCTATCTCGCCGCGCGCCACGCCAGCGTGCAGCGCGACGCCGCCGCGGCCTCGGTCTATTACCGCGCCGCGCTCAAGGCCGATCCGCGCAACAGCGAGCTGCTGGAGCGGGCATTCCTCTCCGTGGTCGCCGACGGCGACATGGACGAGGCGATCAAGCTCGCGGAACGGCTCGTCGCGGTCGACCGCAACCACCGGCTGGCGCGCCTGGTGCTGGGCGTGCGCGCGCTCAAGCAGAAGCAATACGCGACCGCAAAGACCAATCTTCAGCAGTCGATCCGCGGCCCGATCACCGATCTGGCCGGCACGCTGCTCGCGGCCTGGGCGCAGTACGGCGCCAACGATTCCAAGGGCGCGGTCGAGGCGATCGACAAGCTGCAGGGCGCCGAGTGGTACGCGCTGTTCAAGGATCTGCACGCCGGCATGATGCTGGACGTCGCCGGTAACAAGAAGGAAGCCGGCAAGCGCTTCGAGCGCGCCTACAAGCTCGACAGCTCCGCGCTCCGCCTGGTCGAAGCCTATGGCTCCTGGCTGGCCCGCAACGGCAACCGGGAAGAGGCGACCAAGGTCTTCCAGGCTTTCGACGCGCAACTGCCGCGCCATCCGCTGATCGTCGACGCGATGGCGAACACCAAGGCCGGCAAGCCGCTCGCGCCGCTTGCCGACACACCGCAAGCCGGCGGCGCCGAAGTGCTCTATGGGCTCGGCGCGGCGCTCGGCCGCCGCGGCGGCGAGGACCTCGGCCTCGTGTACCTGCAGCTCGCGCTCTATCTCGCGCCCAATCAGCCGCTCGCGCTGCTCGCGCTCGCCGATCTCTACGAGCAGATCAAGAATGCCAACCTCGCCATCAAGTTCTACGAGCGGGTGCCGCAAAGCTCGCCGCTGCGCCGCAACGCCGAGATCCAGCTCGCGGTCAATCTCGACACGCTCGATCGCACCGAGGAGGCCAAGAAGCGCCTCACCAAGCTGATCACGGAGCAGCCGACCAACACCGAAGCGATCATGGCGCTGGGCAACATCCAGCGCGGCCGCAAGGAGTTCAACGAGTGCGCCGACGTCTACAGCAAGGGGATCGCGACGATCGAGACCCCCGAGCGGCCGCACTGGCTGATCTATTACTTCCGCGGCATCTGCAACGAGCGCGCCAAGAAGTGGGGCGACGCGGAATCCGATCTCAAGACCGCGCTGAAGCTCTATCCCGACCAGCCGCACGTGCTGAACTATCTCGGCTATTCGTGGGTCGATCAGGGCATCAACCTCGACGAGGGCATGCGGATGATCCGCCGTGCGGTCGAGCAGCGGCCCGACGACGGCTACATCGTGGACTCGCTCGGCTGGGCCTACTACCGGCTCGGCAACTACGAGGAGGCGGTGAAGCATCTCGAGCGCGCCGTCGAGCTCAAGCCCGACGACCCGACCATCAACGATCATCTCGGTGACGGCTATTGGAAGACGGGGCGCTTGCTCGAAGCGCAGTTCCAGTGGTCGCACGCCAAGGACCTCAAGCCGGAGCCTGAGGACCTGGTGAAGATCGAGCAGAAGATGAAGTCCGGCCTGCCCGAGGAAACCTCCTCGGCAGCCGACGCCAGCAAGCAGAAGAAGCCGGGGAACGGCGGCTAGCACGCCGCCCGCGAAGCGGTCGGCGGTTTTCCGAAAGCTCTTGCCCGGATAATCTCCTGCTGTGCCGCGCCCGCTCGTCGAACACGCCCCCGCCAAGGTCAACCTCACGCTGCGCGTGATCGGCCGCCGTGCCGACGGCTACCACGCGCTGGAAAGCCTCGTGGTGTTTGCCGGCGTGAAGGATCGGCTTACGTTCGCTTCGGACGAGGCTCTCTCGCTTACTGTAAGCGGTCCGAACGCCGCCGCGGCGGGCGCCGTTGCTGACAATCTGGTGCTGCGCGCGGCTCGCGCGCTTGCCGCCGAAATCGATGGCCTGAAGTTCGGCCGCTTCACACTGACCAAGAACTTGCCGGCCGCGGCCGGCGTCGGCGGTGGCTCGTCGGATGCCGCGGCGGCGCTGCGGCTGATCGCGAAAGCGAACCGGCTCAAGCTCGCGGACCCTCGGCTGTTGCGCGCCGCCGCAAAAATCGGCGCCGACGTGCCGGTCTGCGTCGATCCGCGTCCGCGCATCATGAGCGGCATCGGCGAAATCCTGTCGAAGCCGCTGCGCGTGCCGCGCTTCGCGGCCGTGCTGGTCAATCCGGGCGTCGCCGTGCCCACCAAGGACGTGTTCGCGCAGCTTCACCGCTCCGAGCGAATGTCACAACCTGCGGCGCAAGCGCGCAGCGTTCCAAGTGGGCGCGCCGCGTTCCTCGCTTACCTGAAGCGGCGCTCCAACGATCTGGAGCCTGCCGCCGTCGAGATCGCGCCGGCGATCGCCAAAGTGCTCGCTGTCTCTGCAAAAAACGCCCGGCTGCGAGCTGGCGCGGATGTCGGGCTCGGGCGCCACCTGTTTCGGGCTCTATAGCTCCGCCCACGCTGCCGCGGCCGCGGCGCGCAGCATATCCAGACAACATAAGCGCTGGTGGGTGTGCGCCACGCATCTGGGGTAGTATGCTTCGCTCCCGACAAAACAAAAAAGTTTGCAATTTCGGGAGGAAGTCATGATCAGCCGCCGCCGTCTCATCAAGCTGTCTGCCGCGTCGACGATCGCCGCGCCCACCATCATCAGCAGCGCCGCGTGGTCGCAGCCGCTGGCTGGCCCAACCGTCCGGTCCGCATCGTCATTCCGTTCACGCCCGGCGGCGGCGCCGACACCATCGCGCGGCTCGTCGCGCATCAAGATGAGCGAGGTGCTCGGCCAACAATTCTACGTCGAGAGCAAGCCGGGCGCCGGCGGCAACATCGCATCCGAATTCGTCGCGCGCTCCGACCGGACGGCTACACGATGTTCCTGGCCGGCGATCACCACGCCACCAACAACTTCACTCAATCCGAAGTCTCACTACGACGCGTCGAAGGACTTCGAGCCGATCTCGCTGATCGTGCAATATCCGATCGTCATGGCGATTCCGACCAACTCGCCGGACAAGACGCTGGCCGACTTCATCGCGCGGGCGAAGGCCGAGCCGGGCAAGATCACCTACGGCTCGCCCGGCCACGGCGCGGTGCCGCATCTGTCGGCCGAGCTGTTCGTGCGCGCACGCCAAGGTCAAGATGGTCAACGTGCCCTATCGCGGCGCCGCGCCGGGCATTCAGGACCTCATCCCGGGCCGCATCGATTCATTCTGGAACAACATCGCGCCGATGGTTGCCGCTCCAGCAGGACGGCCAGCTGCGCATGCTGGGGGTGACCACGGCGAAGCGCTCGCCGATGCTGCCGGACCTGCGCTGCAATCGGCGAAACGATCTGCCGGGGTATGGCGACGTGACCGGCTGGTACGCGCTGTTCGTGCCGGCCAAGACGCCGAAGGACATCATCCAAGATGTACACCGGCGCAGGCCGCGGCGACCGACGATCGACGGTCAACGCAAGCGGCTGGAAGATCAGGCGCCATGATCGTCGTCGGCTGGACGCCGGAGAGCTTCGGCGCATTCCACAAGGCGGACCTGGACAAGTGGGGGCCGGTGATCAAGGAGGCCGGCTTAAGCGAACGAGCTAGCCTGCACTGCGCCGGACGTTAGTGCGTCCGGCCGGTGCAGAACTCCACCGTTTCTTCCAGCGCCCGCTTCATCGGCGAATCCGGGAATAGTGCCAGCGCGTCGCGCGCCATCACGCCGTAGTGCTGCGCCCGCTTGATGGTGTCGTCGATCGCGTTGTGGCTCTGCATCAGCTCGATCGCGGTCTGCAGGTCGCTGTCGGTGATCTTGTTCTTTTCCAGCGTGCGTTCCCAGAACGCGCGCTCGCTGGATGAGCCGCGCCGGTACGACAGCACGACTGGCAACGTGATCTTGCCCTCGCGGAAGTCGTCGCCGACGTTCTTGCCGAGCGCGGCATTGCGGCCGCCGTAGTCGAGCGCGTCGTCGACGAGCTGGAAGGCGATGCCGAGGTTCATGCCGAACGAGCGGCAGGCCGCGGTCTCCGCCTTGGGCCGGTTGGTCAGCACCGGGCCGACCTCGCAGGCCGCGGCAAACAATTCCGCCGTCTTGGCGCGGATCACGGCGAGATATTCGTCCTCGGTGGTGGCGGTGTTCTTGGCGGTGCCGAGCTGCATCACCTCGCCCTCGGCGATCACCGCGGCGGCGGAGGACAGGATTTCGAGCGCGCGCAGCGAGCCGACCTCGACCATCATCTTGAACGCCTGGCCGAGCAGGAAGTCGCCGACCAGCACGCTCGCCTCGTTGCCCCAGAGCATCCGCGCGGCGAGCCGGCCGCGCCGCATCTCGCTGTTGTCGACGACGTCGTCGTGCAGCAGCGTCGCGGTGTGCATGAACTCGACCGCGGCGGCGAGCTTGACGTGACCGTCGCTCGAATAGCCGGTGAGCGCCGCCATCGCGACGGTCAGCATGGGCCTCAGCCGCTTGCCGCCCGACGAGATCAGATGATTCGCGACCTCCGGGATCATCGTCACCTGCGAACCGGTTCGCGCCAGGATGGCGGCGTTGACGCGCTCCATGTCGGGGCCGACCAGCTCGACCAGGCGGTCGATCGAGGGTTCGGGCTGGCTGAATGGAAGAACGACGGCCACGCGTTGACTCCGGATTTTGGTCACAAGGGACGGGCGACAATAGAAACGCTATGGTATGGGGGCAAGTGCGCGTCGGAGTTCGCCTGAATTCTCAGCAAGCTCCGAAGCGAACTTCCGTATCAAAGCGACACTGCACTCAATATTTAGTCCCTTGAACCGAAGTTCGCAAAGCCGCCTGCGCACAATCGTGCGAACTTCGGGTTCGGGACGCCGTGGTGCGACAGCATCTTTGGCGCCGAGCGGAGCAAAATCCCCATGTTGGAAGCACAGGCCGGGAGCGAGGCCGACATCGGCGGACGGCAGCGGATCGCGGTTCTGGTGCCCTGCTACAACGAGGAAGTCTCGATCGCCAAGGTGGTGGGCGACTTTCGCGCCGCGCTGCCCAACGCCACCGTCTACGTCTACGACAACAATTCGAACGACCGCACAGCGGAAGTCGCGGCCTCGGCCGGGGCGGTGGTGCGCCGCGAGCCGCGCCAGGGCAAGGGGCGCGTGGTGCGGCGCATGTTCACCGACGTCGATGCCGACATCTATGTGCTGGTCGACGGCGATGCCACCTACGATGCCCCGAGCGCCCCGGCGATGATCGAGCGGCTGCTGCGCGACAGGCTGGACATGGTCGTTGCCGTGCGGGTCGACCGCGAGGAGGCGGCCTACCGGCCCGGGCACCGGCTCGGCAACCGGCTGCTCACCGGCTCTGTGGCGCACATTTTCGGCGACACCTTCACCGACATGCTGTCCGGCTACCGTGTGTTCACGCGGCGGTTCGTGAAGTCGTTTCCGGTGCTCTCGGGCGGCTTCGAGATCGAGACCGAGCTGACCATCCATGCGCTCGAGCTCGAACTGCCGGTCGGCGAGGTTCGCACCCCATACTATTCGCGGCCGGAGGGCTCGGCCTCGAAGCTGTCGACCTGGAGCGACGGCTACCGCATCCTTCGCACCATCCTGAAGGTCTACCGCGCCGAGCGGCCGCTTGCCTTGTTCGGCGCGCTCGGGTTGTCGCTCTGCATCGTGTCGATCGGGCTCGCCATACCGCTTGTCATCACCTACATGCGCGAAGGCCTGGTGCCGCGGGTGCCGACCGCGGTGCTGTCGACCGGATTGATGCTGCTCGGGTTCCTGTCGATCGCGTCGGGCCTCATTCTCGATACGGTGACGCGGGGGCGGCGCGAATTGAAGCTGCTGTCGTATCTTGCGCAGCGCGCCCCGGCCGAAGAGCGGCGGCAACGCTAAGGTCACTCGCAGTGCAGGAACTGGTTCGCACCAACAACGCGGTTCTGATCACCGCGATCGAGGCGCTGCTCAAGGGCGCCGAGATTCCGCACGTGGTGCTCGACCGCAACATGAGCGTGCTGGAAGGCTCGCTCGGGATCCTGCCGTGCCGCATCCTGGTCGACGACGAGCATCGGAAGGCGGCGCGGCGACTGCTGGCCGACGCGGGGCTCGCCCATGAGCTGCGGCCGTTGCCTCCCGGCCAGGAAGACGAGCACACCGACGATGCGGTGCTTGGCGGCAGGTTGCGGCTGACGCAGAAGAAAAGCGGTCACCGGGTCGGCCACGACGCGATCCTGCTGGCTGCGGCGACCGCGGCAAAGCCGGGTGACCGTGTGGCCGATTTGGGCGCCGGCGTCGGCGCGGCGGGTTTGGCGCTGGCGGTTCGCGTGCCGGACGTCAACGTGACGCTGGTGGAGCGCGATGCCGAGCTTGCGGAGATCGCGGCGGAGAATATCGCGCGCAATGGCTTCGAAAGCCGCGCCGCCGCGGTGATGCTCGACGTGACCGCGCCTTCCGACGCGTTCGCTGCCGTGGGGCTCGCGCCGGGCTCGTTCGATGGCGTGATCATGAACCCGCCGTTCAACGATCCGGCGCGCCAGAACGTATCGCCGGATGCGGACAAGCGCGCGGCGCATGTTGGGCCGGACGGCACGCTTGAGGCGTGGATCGCCGCCGGGTCGTGGCTGCTGCATTCCGCCGGTACGTTGACCGTGATCTGGCGGGCCGATGGCCTCGCGCAGGTGCTGCCGGCGCTGGAAGCGCACTTCGGCGGCATCGTGGTGCTGCCGGTGCATGGGCGCGCCGGGCAGCCGGCGATCCGGGTTCTGGTTCAAGCCACCAAGGGCAGCAGGGCGCCGCTGAGGCTGCTGCCTGCGCTCGACCTCAACGATGCTTCAGGCAAGCCCACCGCGGCCGCGGAAGATGTGCTGCGCCACGCCAAGGCGCTGGCGCTCTAGGCGCGAGCGCCGAATAGGATGGCCGGTAAGACGGCTATTGGTGCGCTTCGGCTTCAGCCGCGGGCTGCGCCGGCACGGCGAGATAGGCGATCATCACGATTGTCGACATCAGGACAAGCAACAGGGCGATTTTCATGTTTGTTTCGAATCTTGTTGGGATTTTCCCGGACCCCGCCGCTAACGCGCTGGCGGAGTCGCTGTTCCTGCTTAAAAAACATTCATGGGTTAACATTGAATGACTTGAGGCTCGGGTGTGGCCGTCTTATGTCGTTAGTCCATGGCTGAACCCTCCGCTCTCGATCGAACCTTTGCCGCGCTTGAGCCGCTGATCCCGGCGCGTTTTCGCGGCGATATTCCGGTCGTTCCGGTGGTGCGGCTCACCGGCGTCATCGGCATTTCCACTCCGCTCAAGCCGGGCCTGACGGTTGCGTCGGTCGCCCGGTCGCTGGATCGGGCGTTCAACACAAGCAAGGCGCGTGCCGTTGCGCTTGCAATCAATTCGCCCGGCGGTTCCGCCGCGCAGTCGCATCTGATTCATCGCCGGATCCGGCAGCTCGCCGACGAGAAACAAATTCCCGTGATCGCCTTCATCGAGGATGTGGGCGCGTCCGGCGGCTACATGATCGCCTGCGCCGCCGACGAAATCGTGTGCGACGGCTCGTCGATCGTCGGCTCGATCGGCGTGGTCGGCGGCTCGTTCGGCTTGCACAAGCTGATCGAGAAAATCGGCGTCGAGCGGCGGCTCTATACGTCCGGCGACCGCAAGGCGATGCTCGATCCGTTCCTGCAGGAAAATCCCGAGGACGTGAAACGCCTCAAGTCGATCCAGGAGGAAATCCACCGGAGCTTCATCGAGCTGGTGCAGAGCCGGCGGGCCGGCAAGCTCAACGGCCCCGAAAATGACCTGTTCTCCGGCGAATACTGGACGGGCAACAGGGCGAAGGAACTCGGCTTGGTCGATTCGATCGGCGATCTGCGCGGCGTCCTGCGCGAACGCTACGGCGACAAGGTGCGTACGCCGCTGATCGCCGACCGTGGGCTGTTTGGGCGCCGGCTGCCCGGCGTTCTCGGCGACTTGCGCGGCGCGCCCGATCTGGCGGAAGATTTTGTGTCGGCGATCGAGGCGCGCGCGATCTGGGCGCGCTTCGGACTGTAGGGAACAGCAATGCCGCAGGCTTTGATCATCGTGCTCGGCGCCATCGGCGCGGCCATCGCCGCCAAGCTGATCGCGAAAGAGTGGCGGCGCGTCAACGACGAGCTCGACCGCGCGCGCGCCGAGCCTGCGCCGGCCGAATCGCGCGAGGCGCTGCCGAAGCTGCGGCGCGATCCGGTGACCGGCGTATACCGGCCGAGCCGCTGAACTCAGGCTATCCTTGGATTTTGCGGCGAGATGGGTTCGTGTGACGCGGGCTCGATCTCACCGAAGCCGTGCTGCGGCGTGCCGAACAGATTAGGATACACCGCGACCAGAAGCAGCGCGTGGCCGAGTGCGGCCATGGCCGCGAACACGCTGACGAAACCGACATAGAGGGCGTAGAGCATTTATCTCTTCCCCGATTGATAGCCGCGCCGCTCGACAGGGCAACGCAACTACGCGATTGCGATGACGCATGCATGACGCGTCCGGCCGCGCCGAGCGCGGCCGGAACCTGTTACCGCTGGCCTTCGGAATGTCGCCCCGACATGCCAATGGAATTCTCCGGAAACGCTAAAGCGTTCCCTGCAAACCTTGTTCCACCTGAATGTGGTTTCTATTAACCCGGACGCCTGTATTTGAATCGCAATCGCGTGCCGCCGCGCACAAGGCAGCGGCAATGCAATCGCTGGCCGGCTAAATTCGAGGCAATCCAGCCAACCTTATGTCGTGCGTCAGCTCGGCTCCTTGATGCCCCGCTCGCGCACCACCTTGCCCCAGCGCTCGAACTCGTCCTTGAGGAACTGGCCGAACTGCGCCGGCGTGTCGGCGACCGGAATGGCGCCGGACTTGATCAGCTTGTCCTTCACCACCGGATCGTTGATCGCCGCGACGAACGCCGCGTTGAGCTTGGCGATCACCGCCGGCGGCGTCTTGGCCGGCGCGAGCAGGCCGTACCAGTTGCCCGACGAGGTGTCCTGGTAGCCCACTTCGGCGAGCGTCGGCACGTTCGGCAGCATCGGATTGCGTTCGCTGGAGGCGGCGGCGAGCGGCTGGACCTTGCCGGCGGCGATCTGCGGCATCAGCACCGGCACGTCGGCGAAGAATGCCTCGCACCTGGCCGCCGAGCAGGTCGGTGAGCGCGGGGGCCGCGCCGCGATAGGGCACGTGGACGAACTTGAAGCCCGCCGCGGTCGCCCACATCTCGGTCGCGAGATGCGTGGTCGAGCCGACGCCGGTCGAGGCGAACGGCAGCGCCCCGTTCTTCTGCTTCGCGATTGCCGCGAACTCCTGCGCCGTCTTGGCCGGATGGTCGGCGCGCACCACCGCCACCGTGGTGTTGCGCACCACCAGCGTGACCGGCGCGAAATCGCGCAGCGTGTTGTAGGGCAGGTTGTCGCGCATGTGCGGCGTGATCGCGATCGCGCCGACCGTCGAGAGGAAGATGGTGTGGCCGTCCGGCTCCGCCTTGGCGACGAAGTCGGCGCCGATTGCGCCGTTGGCGCCGGGCTTGTTCTCGATCAGCACCGGCTGCGACCACGTTTCCTTGAGCTTGTCGGCGATCAGGCGGCCGACGAAATCGGTCGGGCCGCCGGGCGGGAAGGCGATCACCATCCGGATCGGGCGGGTGGGGAAGTCCTGGGCCGGAGCGGCGGACGGCGTGGCAACGGCAAGAAGCGCGGCGGCGACGGCAAGGCGCGCGAACATGGCATTTCCTCCCCGGCATGTTTTCTTGTGGCCGGTAGCCTCCGCTGTCCCGGAAAGCACTGCAAGCCCAGGAAGGCACATGACGGGCTTCTTGACCCTCCCGGCACCCGCCGGTTAGGTCTCACCCGCGCGACAGCGCCTGGATTCTCCATGGCTGATGACATTCCCGCCCACATGCGCCCGGAACGCTCGTTCCAGGGCCTGATCCTGACGCTGCAGCGCTTCTGGGCGGACCGCGGCTGCGTCATCCTGCAGCCCTACGACATGGAGGTCGGCGCCGGCACCTTCCATCCGGCGACCACGCTGCGCGCGCTCGGGCCGAAGCCGTGGAACGCCGCCTACGTGCAGCCGTCGCGCCGGCCGAAGGACGGCCGCTATGGCGAGAACCCGAACCGGCTGCAGCACTACTACCAATTCCAGGTGATCCTGAAGCCGTCGCCGCCCGACCTCCAGGAGCTCTATCTCGACTCGCTCGCCGCGATCGGCATCGACTCCAAGCTGCACGACATCCGCTTCGTCGAGGACGACTGGGAGAGCCCGACGCTCGGCGCCTGGGGGCTCGGCTGGGAGTGCTGGTGCGACGGCATGGAGGTGTCGCAGTTCACCTACTTCCAGCAGGTCGCGGGCTTCGAATGCGCGCCGGTGTCGGGCGAGCTGACCTACGGCCTCGAGCGCCTCGCGATGTACGTGCAGGGCGTCGACAACGTCTACAACCTCAACTTCAACGGCCGCGACGGCGCCGAGAAGGTGACCTACGGCGACGTGTTCCTGCAGGCCGAGCAGGAATACTCGCGGCACAATTTCGAGCACTCCGACACCGCGATGCTGTTCGAGCAGTTCAAGATGGCGGAGGCCGCCTGCAGGAAATATCTCGAAGCCGGCTGGGCCAACGGCAAGGACACCAATGCGCGCCGCCACCTGATGGCGCTGCCGGCCTACGACCAGTGCATCAAGGCGAGCCACGTGTTCAATCTGCTCGACGCGCGCGGCGTGATCTCGGTCACCGAGCGGCAGAGCTACATCCTGCGCGTGCGCGAGCTGGCGAAGGCCTGCGGCGAGGCGTGGCTCGCGACGGAAGCGGGGGAGGAACATGAGCACGACACCTGAAATCGGCGGCGAAGCCGCTGCCGATCAACGTCGAGGCCGGCAAGAGCTACTGGTGGTGCGCCTGCGGGCGCTCCACAAGCAGCCGTTCTGCGACGGCTCGCACAAGGGCACGGCTTCGCCGGTCGAGTTCAAGGCGAGAGCGAGAGCTGGTTCTGCGCCTGCAAGCGCACGGCAAGACGCCGATGTGCGACGGCAGTCATAAGAGTTGTGACGGTCTCTCCGCCCCTCCCCGCGAGCGGTGGGGAGGGGTCGGGGGTGGGGGCGAGTGACGGTGCGTAAGAAGACAACGCGTCCCGCGCCGTCGCTGCGCCGCGACATGACGATGCGGAGCAGAGGTGTGGCGGCGATTGCGGAACTGGCGCCGGCGGGATCGCATTTTCGCGGCAGGCACGATCGGCCGTACTTGTCGACTTCGCGTGCCATCAAAGCGGATCGTGATTGAGCTCGATGGCGGCAGCACGGCGAAGTGCAGCGAGCGGATAAGCACGCGACGCTTTCTGCGCCAGGGTATCGCGTGTTGAGTTCTGGAACAACGATGTGATGCAAAATCTGATGGCGTGATGAGTGTGATCGGAGGCGTTCGCGACGCCGCACCCCCACCCCCGACCCCTCCCCACCGCTTCGCGGGGGAGGGGAGGCAGCGCGGTCAGCGTGTGACCATGCCCGATCTCCTGCTCGAATTCTTCTCCGAGGAAATCCCCGCGCGCATGCAGGCGCGGGCGGCGGAGGATTTGCGCAAACTCGTCACCGACAAGCTGGTGGCGGCGGGGCTCACCTACGAGGGCGCCAAGGCGTTCGCGACGCCGCGCCGCCTCGCGCTCACCGTGCAGGGCGTGCCGGTGCGGCAGCCCGACGTGAAGGACGAGCGCAAGGGTCCCAAGGTCGGCGCGCCGGAGCAGGCCATCGCCGGCTTCCTGCGCGCGGCGGGCCTGAAGTCGATCGACGAGGCCAAGGTGCAGGCCGACAAGAAGGGCGACTTCTACGTCGCGGTGATCGAGAAGGCCGGCCGGCCGGCGATCGAGGTGATCGCCGAGATCGTGCCGGAGGTGGTGAAGGCGTTCCCCTGGCCGAAGTCGATGCGCTGGGGTTCCGGCTCGCTCAACTGGGTGCGGCCGCTGCATTCCATCGTCGCGACCTTCGGGCCGGAGACCGAAGAGCCCGAGATCGTGCCGTTCAAGGTCGACGGCGTCGCGGTCGGCGACACCACGCGCGGCCACCGCTTCATGGCGCCGGCCGAGATCAAGGTGAGGCGCTTCGACGACTACGTGAAGAAGCTCGACGCCGCCAAGGTCGTGCTCGATCCGGCGCGGCGCGCGCGAGATCATCCTCGCCGACGCCAAGAACCTCGCGTTCGCGCAAGGCTACGAGCTGGTCGAGGACGAGGGCCTGCTCGCCGAGGCCGCCGGCCTGGTCGAATGGCCGGTGGTGCTGATGGGTCAGCTTCGACGCGGAGTTCCTGAAAATTCCGCCGGAGGTGATCCGCGCCACCATCCGCAACAACCAGAAGTGCTTCGTGCTGCGCGATCCGAAGACCGGCGCGCTCGCCAACAAGTTCATCATGGTCGCCAACATCGAGGCGAGCGACGGCGGCAAGGCGATCGTCGCCGGCTGCGAGCGCGTGATCCGCGCGCGGCTGTCGGACGCGAAGTTCTTCTACGAGACGGATTTGAAGACCAAGCTGGAAGACCGGCTGCCGAAGTTCGAGCACATCGTGTTCCACGAGAAGCTCGGCACGCAGGCGGAGCGCATCGCGCGGATCGAGAAGCTGGCGGCGGAGCTGGCGCCGCTGGTCGGGCCGATGTCGCGAAGGCGAAGCGCGCGGCGAAGCTCGCCAAGGCGGACTTGCTGACCGAAGTGGTCGGCGAATTTCCCGAACTGCAAGGCCTGATGGGCAACTACTACGCGCTGGCGCAAGGCGAGGACAAGGAGCGTCGCCGCGGCGAGCGAGGATCACTACAAGCCGCTCGGTCCCGGCGACCGCGTGCCGACCGATCCGGTTTCGGTCGCGGTCGCGCTGGCGGACAAGCTCGACATTCTCGCTGGCTTCTGGGCGATCGACGAGAAGCCGACCGGGTCGAAAGATCCATATGCGCTGCGGCGCGCGGCGCTTGGTGTGATCCGAATTATTCTGGAAAACGAAATCCGCTTGAGTTTGTCATGCCTTCTCGCATGCTCGACTGTTCGTCAACAGCTGGCGAACTGACGTTGCAGAGCTTGATCGCTGACGATAGCTGAGGCGAAGTCGACGAAAGCGTGCGTGACACGGTATCGACGTCGAGCAGATCTTGCGGATGCGTAGGATCTCCTCGCCTTCTTCGCCGATCGCCTCAAGGTCCAGCTTCGCGAGCAGGGCGCGCGGCACGATCTGGTCGACGCCGTGTTCGCGCTCGAAGGCCAGGACGATCTCCTCCTGATCGTCCGCCGCGTCGAGGCGCTCGGCAAATTCCTCGACACCGACGACGGCAAGAATCTGCTCGCCGGCACCAAGCGCGCGGCCAACATCCTTCGCATCGAGGAGAAGAAGGACAACAAGTCCTACACCGGCGCGCCGGACGCAGCTCGTTACCAGCAGGCCGAGGAAAAGGAACTTGCCCGCGCGATCGACGTTGCCAAAGAAGGATGCCTCCGCGGCGGTCGCCAAGGAGGATTTCGCCGCCGCCATGACCGCCATGGCGAAGCTGCGTCCCCACGTCGATGCGTTCTTCGACAAGGTGACGGTCAACGCCGAGGACAAGGCGGTGCGCGAGAACCGGCTCAAGCTGCTGAACGAGATCAGGGAGGCCACCCGCGCGGTGGCGGATTTCTCCAAGATCGAGGGGTAGGGCTCGCTCGCTCCGTCGTCATGCCCGGCTTGATGCCGGGCATCCACGCCTTCCGTCGCAAAAAGGCGTGGATGGCCGGGACAAGCCCGGCCATGACAGTGGCATAGAGCGCGCCTTATCAACTGATAGAAAAAAGCCGATTGAGGAAGCGCCGGGGAAGGGTCAAAACAGGCCCCGTTGAGACGCGAGAGTTGTGATGGCACGCCGCTCCCCGAAGAAATCCGCAAAAGCCAAGCCGGCCAAAGCCGCCAAGCGCGGCGGCAAAGCCGTGGCGCAAGGCGCGCAAGGGCAAATGGGTCTACGCCTTCGGCGGCGGCAAGGCCGAGGGCAAGCCGGGCATGCGCGAACTGCTCGGCGGCAAGGGCGCGGGCCTCGCCGAGATGGCGAACCTCGGCCTGCCGGTGCCGCCCGGCTTCACCATCACCACCGCGGTCTGCACGCACTACTACGCCAACAAGAACGCCTATCCGAAAGAGCTGCGCGCGCAGGTCGACGCGGGCCTCGCGCACATCGCGCGCATCACCGGCAAGCAAGTTCGGCGACCGCGCCAATCCGCTGCTGGTCTCGGTGCGCTCCGGCGCGCGCGCCTCGATGCCGGGCATGATGGACACGGTGCTCAACCTCGGCCTCAACGACGAGACCGTCGAGGCGGTGGCGAAGCAGTCCGGCGACCGCCGCTTCGCCTACGACAGCTATCGCCGCTTCATCACCATGTATTCCAACGTGGTGCTCGGCATCGAGCATCACAACTTCGAGGACATTCTCGAAGACCACAAGATGCGAAAGGGCATGACGCTCGACACCGAGCTCGCCGCCGACGACTGGGTCGAGCTGGTCGCGCGCTACAAGGAGCGCGTCGAGGAAGAGCAGGGCAAGCCGTTCCCGCAGGACCCGCACGAGCAATTGTGGGGCGCGGTCGGCGCGGTGTTCGGCTCGTGGATGAACCAGCGCGCCATCACCTATCGCCGCCTGCACAACATTCCGGAAAGCTGGGGCACCGCGGTCAACGTGCAGGCCATGGTGTTCGGCAACATGGGCGACACCTCGGCGACCGGCGTCGCCTTCACGCGCAATCCGTCGACCGGCGAGAAGCGGCTCTACGGCGAATTCCTGATCAACGCGCAGGGCGAGGACGTGGTCGCCGGCATCCGCACGCCGCAGGAGATCACCGAAATCGCGCGCAAGGAGGCGGGCTCCGACAAGCCGTCGATGGAAAGCGCGATGCCGGCCGCGTTCAAGGAGCTCGAGCCGCATCTACGAGCAAGCTCGAGCGCCACTACCGCGACATGCAGGACCTCGAGTTCACCGTCGAGCAGGGCAAGCTGTGGATGCTGCAATGCCGCAACGGCAAGCGCACCGCCAAGGCGGCGCTGCGCATCGCGGTCGAACTGGCGAACGAGAAGCTGATCACCAGGGAAGAGGCGGTGGCGCGGATCGATCCGGCCTCGCTCGACCAGCTCCTGCATCCGACCATCGATCCGAACGCCGAGCGCAAGGTGATCGCGACCGGCCTGCCGGCCTCGCCGGGCGCGGCGTCCGGCGAGATCGTGTTCTCGTCCGACGAGGCGACGCGGCTCAAGGCCGACGGCAAGAAGGTCATCCTGGTGCGGGTCGAGACCTCGCCGGAGGACATCCACGGCATGCACGCCGCCGAAGGCATTCTCACCACGCGCGGCGGCATGACCTCGCACGCCGCCGTGGTGGCGCGCGGCATGGGCAAGCCGTGCGTGTCGGGCGCGGGCCAGCTGCGCGTCGACACCAACGCGCAGACCATGCAGGCCAGCGGCCAGACCTTCAAGCGCGGCGACCTCATCACCATCGACGGCTCGACCGGGCAGGTGCTGGCCGGGCGCGTCGCCGATGGTCGAGCCGGCGATGTCGGGCGAATTCGGCACGCTGATGGGCTGGGCCGACAAGGTGCGCAAGCTTGGCGTGCGCGCCAACGCCGACATGCCGGCCGACGCGCGGCTCGCGATCCGGTTCGGCGCCGAGGGCATCGGGCTCTGCCGCACCGAGCACATGTTCTTCGACGAGGACCGCATCCAGGCGGTGCGCGAGATGATCCTCGCCGACGACGAGAAGAGCCGCCGCGCCGCGATCGCCAAGCTGCTGCCGATGCAGCGCAAGGACTTCATCGAGCTGTTCGAGATCATGGGCGGCCTGCCGGTGACGATCCGGCTGCTCGATCCGCCGCTGCACGAGTTCCTGCCGCACGGCGCGGAGGACATCGCCGAGGTCGCGGCGGCGATGGGCGCCGACCCGAAGAAGCTGGAGCACCGCGCCAAGGAACTCGCCGAGTTCAACCCGATGCTCGGCTTCCGCGGCTGCCGCATCGCCATCGCCTATCCCGAGATCGCCGAGATGCAGGCGCGCGCGATCTTCGAGGCGGCGGCGGAAGCCGGCAAGCGCACCGGCAAGCCGGTGGTGCCCGAGGTCATGGTGCCGCTGATCGCCACCAAGGCCGAGCTCGACATCGTCAAGGCGCGCATCGACGCGATGGCGGAGGCGGTGACGAAGGAAACCGGCGTCAAGCTCAAATACCAGGTCGGCACCATGATCGAGCTGCCGCGCGCGGCGCTGCTGGCCGGCGAGATCGCGCAGAGCGCGGAGTTCTTCTCGTTCGGCACCAACGACCTGACGCAGACCACGTTCGGCATCAGCCGCGACGACGCGGCGAGCTTCCTCGGCATCTATGCCGCGCGCGGCATCCTGCCCGGCGATCCGTTCGTCTCGATCGACCGCGAAGGCGTCGGCGAGCTGGTGAAGATCGGCGTCGAGCGCGGCCGCAAGGTCCGCAAGGGCCTCAAGGTCGGCATCTGCGGCGAGCACGGCGGCGATCCGGCCTCGGTCGCGTTCTGCCACGAGATCGAGCTCGACTACGTGTCCTGCTCGCCGTTCCGGGTTCCGATCGCGCGGCTTGCCGCAGCGCAGGCGGCGCTGGGCAAGAAGGCCGCCGGAGAGGCATGAGCCGCATGCGCACGCGGGAGTTCGTGCGCTACGCCGACGTTGCAATCGAAGTCATCGTCGAAGGGCAGGGACCGGCCATCGTCCTGCTGCCGTCGCTCGCGCGCGATTCCGAGGACTACGACGCGGTCGCGGAAGGTCTTGCAGCGGCGGGCTATCGCGCGCTGCGTCCGCAGCCGCGCGGCATCGGCAAGAGCACCGGGCCGCTGACCGGCATTTCGCTGCACGATTTCGCGCGCGATATCGCCGAGGTGATCAAGGCGCTTGGCGCGGGCGAGGCCGTGATCGTCGGTCACGCCTACGGCAACTGGATCGCGCGGATGACGGCGGTCGATCATCCGGCGCTGGTGCGCGGCGTGGTCATCCTTGCCGCCGCGGCCAAGCAGTTTCCGCCCGAACTGCTGACCGCGATCAATGTGGCGGGCAATCCGGCGCTGCCCAACGAGCAGCGTCTTGAGGCCTTGCGGTTTGCCTTTTTCGCGCCGGGCAACGATCCATCGGAATGGCTGAACGGCTGGCACCCGCAGGTGCGCGAAAGCCAGCGCGCGGCGGCCGCCGCGGTCAAGCAATCCGACTGGTGGTCCGCCGGCGTTGCGCCGCTGCTCGACTTGCAGGCCGAAGGCGATCCGTTCAAGCCGCCGGAGAAGCGCAACGAGATGAAGGACGAGTTCGGCGACCGGGTCACCATCGCGGTCATCCCGGGCGCGAGCCACGCGCTGATTCCGGAGCAGCCGAAGGCGGTGGTCGAAGCGCTGGTCGGGTGGGCCAGAACGCTGCCCGGCCTGCAGGCACCTGCGGCGAGTTCCATCAGGCGACTTTCGGCGGGTATGCCGCCGCCGCAGCCCCGTGCTAGCCTTCTGCCGGGGACGCGACAAAGACGCGAGGGGGGAATGTCGGACGTGCCGAAGCCGGCCGCGGGCGCTGAGACGCTTGCGATTTCCGAAGACAAGATCAAGCAGGCCGAGGCCTATATCGAGGCCGAGGAGGGCGCGCTCAATCGCCTGTCGGGCATCGCCGGCATCGCGGTGACGACCGTTGCCGTCACCATGTCGCTGTTCCATCTCTATGCGGCGGTGGCCGGCGCATGGCCGCTGCGCGACTTCCCGATCATCTCGACCCAGCCGCTGCGCTACGCCCACGTCGCCTTCGTGCTGATGCTGTCGTTCCTGACTGTTTCCGGTGGCGAAGCGATTCCGCGACCGCATCCGCTGGTGGGACGTCGTAGCGGGCCTCGCCGGCGCCGCGATCCTGATGTACGCGATCGAGGGCGGCGAGGATTTCACCGACCGCGCCACGTCGCCGACCCAGCTCGACAACATCCTCGGCTGCATCTTCATCGTGCTGCTGCTCGAGGCGACGCGGCGCACCACCGGCTGGATCGTGCCGGTCATCTCGCTCGCTTTCATCGCCTATGCCTATTTCGGGCCGTACATGCCGCCGCCGTGGACGCATCGCGGCTTCGATGTCGGCCAGCTCGTCGGCCATCTGTTCATCACGCTGGAAGGCATCTTCGGCATTCCGGTCGACGTGTCGTCGAGCCTGATCATCCTGTTCACGATCTACGGCGCGTTCCTGCAGCACTCCGGCGCCGGCGCGTTCTTCATCGACTTCTCGATGGCGCTGCTCGGCAACAAGCCCAACAGCGCGGGACGCACCGTGGTGCTGTCCTCGTTCCTGCTCGGCGGTCCGTCCGGCTCCGGCGTCGCCACCACCGTCACGGTCGGCGCCGTCGCCTATCCGATGATGGAGAAGTCCGGCTTCGAGAAGAACGCCGCCGGCGGGCTGCTCGCGGCCGGCGGGCTCGGCGCCATCATCTCGCCGCCGGTGCTCGGAGCCGCCGCGTTCCTGATCGCCGAATTCCTGAAGATCAGCTACCTCGACGTCATCGCCATGGCGACGATCCCGACCTGCCTCTACTACCTGTCGCTGTTGTTCATGGTCGAACTCGACGCCAAGAAGTTCGGCGCACAGACGGTCGACATGTCGACCAAGCTGACGCTCTGGCAGATGTTGCGGCGCTACGGCTTCCACTTCATCTCGCTGATCTCGGTCGTCATCTTCATGCTGTGGGGCTATTCGCCGACGCTGTCGGTGTTCTGGGCGACGGTCGCCACCTTTGCGCTCAGCTTCCTGACGCGCGAGACCGCGCTGGTGCCGAAGAAGCTGGTGCGCTCGCTGGCCGACGGCTCGACCAGCGTGCTGACCGCCGCGACCACCTGCGCGACCGCCGGCATCATCGTCGGCGTCGTCACCCTCACCGGCCTCGGCCTGAAATTCTCGGCGATCGTGATCGGCTATGCCGGCGGCAGCCTTCTGCTCACCGCGATCTACACCGCGCTGATCGTCTGGATCGTCGGTCTCGCCGTGCCGGTCACGGCGTCCTACATCATCTGCGCGGTGATCGCGGCGCCTGCCATGATGAAGCTCGGCGTGCCGGACGTCGCCGCGCACATGTTCATCTTCTACTACTCGGTGCTCTCCGAGGTGTCGCCGCCGACCGCGCTGTCGCCGTTCGCGGCGGCCGCCATCACCGGCGGCGATCCCTACAAGACGACGCTGCAGGCCTGGAAGTACACGCTGCCCGCGTTCCTGGTGCCGTTCGTGTTCGTGCTCGATCCGCAGGGCGTCGGGCTGCTGCTGATGATTCCGCCCGGCGGCTCCTGGGTCGACATCGTGCATGATCACGGCCAAGGCGGCGCTCGGCCTCGGCGCGCTTGCCGCTGCGGCGCAAGGCTGGGCGCTGCGCCGCACCACGGCGGTCGAACGGGCGCTTCTCGTGCTGGCCGGCCTCTTCCTGGTGTTCCCGAGCCTGCTGGAAGCGCTGGTCGAAGCCATGATCGGCCGGGACATCAGCTACACCGCGACAATTGGCGTGGTCATCGGCATCGCCGTGCTGCTAAAACAGCGCATGCAACCGGCCTTGCCAAAGGCGCCGGCGGCCGGCTGAACAACGGCTTCAATATCGTCATAGGGAGAAACGTCCAGATGAAACGCAAAGGATTGTTACTGTCCGGCCTCGGCGCTCGCCACGGCTGTGTTCGCCGGCGCGGCGATCGCGCAGCAGAACACCATCGCCATCGCGACCGGCGGCACCGGCGGCGTGTACTATCCGCTCGGCGGCGGCATGGCCAACGTGCTGTCGAAATACGTGCCTGGCGTGCAGGCCACCGCGCGTGTCACCGGCGGCTCGGTCGACAACCTCAAGCTGATCGGCTCGAAGCAGAGCGAGGTCGCGCTGGTGATGGTCGACGCCGCGCTCGATGCGCTCAAGGGCGAAGACAAGTTCAAGGGCAACAAGGTCGATCTCGAGACCCTGATGGTGCTCTATCCGAACCGCATGCATGTGGTGACGGTCGAGGGCCGCGGCATCGAGAAGATGTCCGACCTCAAGGGCAAGCGCGTCTCCACCGGTTCGCCCGGCAGCGCCACCGAAGTGATGGCGTTCCGCGTCATCGAGGGCGCCGGTCTCGACAAGGACAAGGACATGCGGCGCGAGCGTCTCGGCGTCGCGGAATTCCACCA
This sequence comes from uncultured Alphaproteobacteria bacterium, assembly GCA_963838595.1. Classification (GTDB taxonomy): domain Bacteria; phylum Pseudomonadota; class Alphaproteobacteria; order Rhizobiales; family Xanthobacteraceae; genus Z2-YC6860. The sequence continues at coordinate 168,065 of CAWIRP010000007.1, read as the reverse complement.
ACGCCATCAAGGACGGCAAGATCGACGCCTACTTCTGGGTCGGCGGTCTGCCGACCGCGGCGGTGACCGATCTCGCCGCCAGCCCCGGCATCAAGCTCAAGCTGATCGATCACACCGAAGTGGTCGACAAGATGAACGCCAAGTACGGCGATCTCTACACGACCGGCGTCATTCCGCCGAAGACTTATCCGGGCCAGGACAAGGACAACAAGATCGCGGTGGTGCAGAACATCCTGGTCGCCAACGCGGCGATGCCGGACAAGACGGCCTACGACATCGTCAAGACCTTCATCGAGAAGCGCGACGAGCTGGTCGCCGTTCACGGCGAAGCCAAGAGCATCACGCTGGAGAACCAGGTGACGAAGAACTCGCCGATCCCGTGGCATCCGGGCGCGGTGAAGTACCTCAACGAGAAGGGCGTGAAGATGTGATCGAGTCTCGCTTAAGCGAGCCTTCGACGGGCGGCCGGAGACAACCGGCCGCCCGATTGCTTTTGGGTTCATGCGCATTCCTGAACGCGTGCCGTCCTTGCGCGCGTTGACGGATCGTTTACCAACGCGATTGCGCGGAACCGCGCGGCGAAAGGCCCGCGCGATTAACGGCTTCGCAAGGATAATCCGACAATAACAAAACGTGTCGCATTGTCGTCACTTCGACGCCTTGCGCCTGTGTGAGTTCGTCGTGCGTGAGTGAGTTGGTCGCGTAGCGTTGCGTTGATTTAGAGAGTTGCGTGAGCTGTGCATGGTAGCGTCGCGTAACGGGCCGAAGGGTGTCCGCGTCGGCCCCTTCGGCCTCAGCGTTCTCGCACTCAGTCTTGTGCCGACCCAGATCGGCTATCAGGATCTCGCCGCGCTTCTGATCCGTCAGCAGGATGTCTCGCAGCGTGCGCGCGCTCATGCGCTGGCGTCGCCGTTCGGCACCATCCACGCCGCCACGTTCAGCTTTCCGCGTCCGATCGGCAGCTTGATTCCGGAGCCGCCGGCTTATCGGCTGGCATCGCTGAGCGCGGGCGATTCCGACGTCACCGGATCCATCGCACCGGGTTCGGCGCCGCAGGGGCAAGACTTCCCCGTCGTCAATCGCCGGCTCAAGGGCGATCTCCTGGTGGCACGTCCGCAGCCGAAACCGGAGCCGGGCGGCACGCGCGATCTTACGCCGGGCCGGGTGAAGACGGTGTCGTTCCCGCGGCCGCCGCAGAATCCTCATCTGATCGAAGACCCACAGCCGCGCGATGAGGAGGCCGAAGTCGAGGCCACGCCGGCCGACGAGAATTCCGAGCCGTCGCCGGCGGAGACGCCGGTTCCGGCCAATCAGCGCAAGCCGAAAGACGACGCCGAGCCGAGCGTCGCAGCCGCGCCGGCTGGGGGCTATGCGCTCGCGTCATTGCCGCCCGTCGAGGTCACGCTGTCGCCCCGCGAAGAGGCCTTGGCCCCGAAGGACGAAGTCGATCCGATCGAAAGCCTCAGTCCCGTCACCCGCGCCGCGCGGCTCTACTTCGGCTCCGTCCCGGTCGGCCGCAACATCGGCACGATCGAGCGCTGGCCCGGCGAGGAGCCGGTCCTGCTGACGCCGCCGTCATCCGATCCCGACATCAAGCAATCCGCGCTCGCGCCGTTGCCGGAGGACAAGCCCGGCCAGACCGTCGCGCCGAAGGGCGAGGTGACCGGCCCCGGCCAGCGGCCGAGGACGCCGGCCGAGCGGCTCGGTCTGACGCCCAAGGAGCGCGCCAAGGCCGAGAAGTGCATGACCGAGGCCGTCTATTTCGAATCCCGCGGCGAGACCAAGCGCGGCCAGATCGCCGTCGCGCAGGTGGTCCTGAACCGCGTGTTCTCCGGCTACTACCCGAACAACGTCTGCGGCGTCGTCTATCAGAACGCCCACCGCTACAACGCCTGCCAGTTCACCTTCGCCTGCGACAAGGTGAAGGACGTGGTGAACGAGCCGGACATGTGGGAGCAGGCCAAGGAGATTTCCCGCGACATGCTGGACGGCAAGCTGTGGCTGTCCGACATCGGCAAGTCGACGCACTACCACGCCTATTGGGTGCATCCGTGGTGGGTCGGCACCATGCGCAAGCTGTCGACGATCGGCGTGCACAAATTCTACCGCCCCAAGCGCTGGGGCGACGGCTCCGACGCGCCGGCGTTCGGACCGGGCATCACGCCGGAGAATGTGAAGCTGTAGCTACATCTCGATATCGAGCGCCACATCCAGGCTCGGCGACGAGTGCGTCAGCGCGCCGGACGAGGCGTAGTCGACGCCGGTGGCCGCGATTTCGGCGATGTTGTCGAGCGTGACTCCGCCGGACGCCTCGATCACCAGCTTGCCCGCCACCATGCCGACCGCCTTCTTCATCGACGCGATGTCGAAGTTGTCGAGCAGACACCACGTCGGCGAGGCCGGTCTCGAGCACCTCCGCCAGTTGATCGAGCGAATCCACCTCGATCTCGATTTTCACCAGATGACCGGCCGCGGCGCGCGCGCGCTCCAGCACCGGGCGGACGCCGCCGGCGACAGCGACGTGGTTGTCCTTGATCAGGATGGCGTCGTCGAGCCCGAAGCGGTGATTGAAGCCGCCGCCGCAGCGGATCGCGTATTTCTCCAGCGCGCGCAGCCCCGGCGTGGTCTTGCGGGTGCAGCAGATGCGCGTCTTGCCCGCCTTGCGCACGAAGGCTGCGGTGGCGGTCGAGATGCCGGACAGATGGCCGAGAAAGTTGAGCGCGGCGCGCTCGGCCGAGAGCACGGCGCGGGCAGGGCCCGCGATGGTCATCAGCGAAGTCTTGGCGGCGACGGTGTCGCCGTCGCGGGCCTTCGCCGTGATGGAGATGTCCGGCGCGAGGCGTGTGAAGCACGCCGCCAGCAGCGGCAGGCCGGCAATCGTGCCGCCCTTGCGGGCGACCACCACGGCGCGCGCCGGTGTGATCTCCGGAATCGTGGCGATCGAGGTGACGTCGCCGGCGCGGCCGAGATCCTCGGCGAGCGCCCGCGTCACCGCGTCGTCGATCTCGAGCGGCGAAAGGAAGCCGCCCGGATAGAGCAGCGATTGCACGATGCTGTGGTTTGCCCCGGCCAACATGATCAGCTCTTCAGATATATCATGCGCTCGACCGCGCGGCGCGCCTTCGCGGCGATCGCGGGATCGACCACGACCTCTTCCGTCATGTTGACCAGGCTGTCGACGATCTTCGGCAGCGTGATCCGCTTCATATGCGGGCAGAGGTTGCACGGCCGCACGAACTCGACGCCGGGCAGCTCGGCCGCGACGTTGTCGGCCATCGAGCATTCGGTGACCATCACCACGCGCTTCGGCTTGCGCTGCCGCACGTAGTCGATCATGTGCGCGGTCGAGCCGGTGAAGTCCGACGCCGCGATGACGTCGGGCGGGCACTCCGGGTGCGCGATGATCTGGATTGACGGATCGCTGGCACGCACCGCGTTGAGCTCGTCGGCGGTGAAGCGCTCGTGCACCTCGCAATGGCCCTTCCAGGCGATGATCTTCACCTTGGTCTGCGAGGCGACGTACTTCGCCAGATACTCGTCCGGCACCATGATGACGCGCTCGGCGCCGAGGCTCTCGACCACCTGCAGCGCGTTCGACGACGTGCAGCAGATGTCGCTCTCGGCCTTCACCTCGGCCGAGGTGTTCACATAGGTGACCACCGGCACGCCCGGGAAGCGCTCGCGCAGCAGCCGAACGTCGTCTGCAGTGATCGAAGAAGCAAGCGAGCAACCCGCCCGAAGGTCCGGAATAAGCACCGTCTTCTCGGGATTCAGGATTTTCGCGGTCTCCGCCATGAAGTGGACGCCGGCCTGCACGATCACGTCGGCGTTGACCTTGGTGGCCTCGCGCGCGAGCTGCAGGCTGTCGCCGACGAAGTCGGCGACGCAGTGGTAGATCTCCGGCGTCTGGTAGTTGTGCGCCAGGATCACCGCGTTGCGCTGCTTTTTCAGCGTGTTGATGGCCTTGATGGACGGCGCGAAGAACGGCCATTCGATCGCCGGCACGACGTTCTTGACGCGCTCGTAGAGGTGCGCGGTCTCGCGCTCCACCTCGGCGTTCCATTCCAGGGAGGGCATCGGCAGCCGGCCGTGCTTGCGCACCGCTGCGGATTCGCATTCTGTCGCCGCTGTCCGGCGCGAATGCGCTGGCTCGGCAGCGGGCCTACGGTTTCCAAAATCGGCATCGACAGTCTCCTTATATGCTCGTATTGAGCATAATTGGGGACGAAAACATCCGGTTTTCACCGGCAGTTCCGTCCCGGGAGCCTCGCAACGACGGTTGCGTGAGCTCCTTATCCTCATTTCGAGCAAATTATATAGCACTTTGGCTGGCGGTTCCGCCAGTCCCCATTTTGAAGAGCCATGCGCCGCGTGGATCGAAGCCATCACGAAGTTTCGTTTTGGCGGCAGATGGGCAATGTCTATGTTCGCTGCGCTGCGCCATTCGCGCGCGGCATTTGCCGGAGAACCCGATGTCGACCGCGGCTGCGCCTTCCAAGCTCACGAGCTGGCGCACGCCGGCGGTGCTGATCGCCTGCGGCTGCGTGATCGCGGTGATCAGCTTCGGTCCGCGCTCGACGCTCGGCTTCTTCCTGACCCCGCTGTCGAGCGCCAATGGCTGGGGCCGCGACGTGTTCGGTCTCGCGCTCGCGATCCAGAACCTGCTGTGGGGCCTCGGCCAGCCGTTCGCCGGGGCGATCGCCGACAAGTATGGCGCGCCGCGCGTGCTGAGCGTCGGCGCGATCCTCTACGCCGCCGGCCTCTACCTGATGGCGCAGTCCAACACGCCCGGCATGCTCTACATCTCGGCCGGCGTGCTGATCGGCTTCGGCCTGTCCGGCTGCGCCATGCCGGCGATCATCGGTGCGCTCGGCAAGCTGGTGCCGGAAAACTGGCGCTCGTTCGCCTTCGGCGCCGGAACGGCCGCCGGCTCGTTCGGGCAATTCCTCTATTCGCCGATCGCGGTCAGCCTGATGGACAGCTTCGGCTGGCAGACGACGCTGCTGATCTTCTCCTGTCTGCTTCTTCTCATCGTGCCGCTGTCGCTCACGCTGATGGCGCCGCGCGGCGCGCTGGCCGCGCGTGCGGCCGCGTCGTCGCAATCGGTGACCGAAGCGCTCGGTGAGGCGTTCCGCCATCGCTCCTACGTTCTGCTGGTGCTCGGCTTCTTCACCTGCGGCTTCCAGCTCGCCTTCGTCACCGTGCACCTGCCGTCCTATCTGATCGACCGCGGTCTCTCGACCCAGGTCGGCGGCTGGACCCTCGCCGTGATCGGCCTGTTCAACATCGTCGGCTCGCTCGGCTCGGGCTACCTCGGCAACCTGATGCCGAAGCGCTACATCCTGTCCATCATCTATTTCGGCCGTGCGCTCGCCGTTGTCGTCTTCATCTCGCTGCCGGCGAGCCCCGCCGCGACGCTGGTGTTCGGCGCGGTGACGGGGCTGCTCTGGCTCTCCACCGTGCCGCCGACCTCCGGGCTCGTTGCGCTGATGTTCGGCACCAAGTGGCTGACCATGCTGTTCGGCTTTGCGTTCTTCAGCCATCAGGTCGGCGGCTTCCTCGGCGTCTGGCTCGGCGGCGTGTTGTTCGAGGCGACCGGCTCGTACGACATCGTTTGGTGGCTTTCGGTGTTCTTCGGCGTCGCCTCGGCGGTGATCAACCTGCCGATCGTCGAGAAGCCGGTGGTGCGCCCGATCCCGGCCGCAGCATGAGCATTGTGCGCCAGAACTGGCGTACCCCGGCTGTCATCCTGATCTGCGGCTGCCTGATCGGCATGATCGGCTTCGGGCCGCGCTCGGCGCTCGGATTTTTCCTCACGCCGATGTCGTCGGCCTACGGCTGGGGCCGCGACGTGTTCTCGCTGGCGCTCGCGCTCCAGATGCTGCTGTGGGGCGTGGGCCAGCCGTTCGCCGGCGCGATCGCGGACCGCTTCGGTTCGATCCAGGTGCTGTGCGTCGGCGCGCTGCTTTATGCGGCCGGCCTGGTGTTGATGGCCTATTCGACCACGCCGCTGACGCTTCACATCACGGCGGGCGTCATGATCGGCTTCGGTCTTGCCGGTTCGTCGTTCACGCTGGTGATCGGCGCGTTCGGCAAGCTGATGCCGGAGCATTTGCGCACGTTCGCGTTCGGCGCCGGAACGGCGGCAGGGTCGTTCGGCCAATTCCTGTTCTCGCCGCTTGCGGTCGGATTGATCGACAATTTCGGATGGCAGCAGCACGCTGCTGATCTTCGCCGCGATCGTGCTGCTGATCCTGCCGCTGTCGCTCGCGCTCGCTGCACCGAAGACCGCGGCGCCGGCGGCGGGCGCGCCGCCTCCGCAATCGGTGACGCAGGCGCTGCCGAGGCGTTCGGTCACCGCAGCTACGTGCTGCTGGTGATCGGCTTCTTCACCTGCGGCTTCCAGCTGTTCTTCATCACCGTCCATCTGCCGGCCTACCTGGTCGATCGCGGGCTGCTCGCCGAAATCGGCGGCTGGACGCTGGCCATGATCGGGCTGGCCAACATCGCAGGCTCGTTGCTCGCCGGCTGGCTCTCCAATGTGATCCAGAAGCGATACGTGCTCGCGGCGATCTATTTCGCCCGCTCGATCGCCATCGCGGTGTTCATTCTGCTGCCGCCATCGCCGGTGCGACGCTGATCTTCGGCGCGGTGATCGGCCTGCTGTGGCTATCGACCATTCCGCCGACCTCCGGCCTGGTCGCGATCATGTTCGGCACCCGCTGGCTCACCATGCTGTTCGGCTTTGCCTTCTTCAGCCATCAGGTCGGCGGCTTCCTCGGCGTCTGGCTCGGCGGCGTGTTGTTCGAGGCGACCGGCTCGTATGACGCGATCTGGTGGGGTTCCGTTATCCTCGGCATTGCCTCGGCCATCATCAATCTGCCGATTGTGGAAAAGCCGGTTGCGCGTCCCGCGGCCGCGGCGGCCTGAAGCGCACGAAATCTGCGGCGGTCGCGTTCACGCCCTAAATGATCTAGCTTTAGGCCGCAGCGAGGCGGTTCGCGGAGGGGATGTGGCAAAATTCAAAGCAATCGTTATCGAGAAGGCCGGCAAGGATCAGACGGTCGGCCTCACCGAATTCGACGACAGCAACCTGATGGACGGCGACGTGACCGTGGCCGTGCATTGGTCCACGGTGAACTACAAGGACGGTCTCGCGATCACCGGCCGCGCGCCGGTGGTGCGGCGCTTTCCGATGATCCCCGGCATCGACTTCGCGGGCGAGGTCGAAGCCTCCTCGAATCCCGAATGGCACGCCGGCGACCGGGTCATCCTCAATGGCTGGGGCGTCGGCGAGACCCATCTTGGCGCCTACGGCGAGAGAGCGCGGGTGAAGGGCCAGTGGCTGGTGCGGCTGCCCGAGCGGATGACGCCGCGCGACGCGATGGCGGTCGGCACCGCGGGCTACACCGCCATGCTCGCGGTGATGGCGCTGGAGCGTCACGGCCTCAAGCCGGACGGCGGTGCGGTGCTGGTGACGGGCGCGGCCGGCGGTGTCGGCTCGGTGGCGGTCACGCTGCTCGCCAAGCTCGGCTACCAGGTGATCGCCTCGACGGGACGGCCGCAGGAAGCCGATTACCTCAAGCAGCTCGGCGCCGCCGAGGTGATCGACCGCGCGGAACTCGCCGGTTCCCCGAAGTCGCTTGCCAAGGAGCGCTGGGCCGGCGGCGTCGATTCCGTCGGCTCGACCACGCTCGCCAACGTGCTGTCCATGACCAAATACGGCGGCGCGGTCGCCGCCTGCGGCCTGGCCGGAGGTATGGACCTGCCGTCGAGCGTGGCGCCGTTCATTTTGCGGGGGGTGTCGCTTCTCGGCATCGACTCTGTGCAATGCCCGCAAAAGCTGCGTCAGGAGGCCTGGAGGCGCTTGGATTCGGACCTCGATCGCGGCAAACTGGAAGCGATGACCACGCAGATTGGGCTGCCGGACGTCATCGAAACCGCGGGAACCATCCTGGAAGGCAAGGTGAGGGGCCGGATTGTGGTCAAGGTCCGGTAGCGGCGTTCAGGAATTGTCTACCATCATGGGGCATGATCGGCCCGATGGTATGGTAACCGAACGGTTAACGGCGCCGTTGTGTGCGTGGCGTTCTGAAGTGGAGTGGGGCATGTCGGGTAAGTTTGTGGGTTTCGCCGCCGTTCTGGCGGTTTCGGCGAGCGCGTTGCCTGCGATGGCCGAGAACATCAACGCCGATGAGGCGCGCCGCTTTATCGCCGGACAGCAATTCTCCTATCAATGCTTCGAAGGCACCTCCGGGCGCGGCCGCATCAACGCCGACGGTTCGGTCGCCGGCTATATCTCGGTCCGCGGCACCGCTGCGCCGCGCTTTGTCGTGCTGCCCGCGGGCACGCTGCGCGTGAAGGGCGACCAGTATTGCGCGTCGATGCGCGGCCTTCCGTTCGAGCCGTGCTTCCATCTCGACCGCACCAGTTCGAACAGCTTCCGCGGCGCGGTGTCGGGCTTCGGCTTCGCCTATTGCGACTTCAGCCGCCGCAGCGCGCGCGCCGACGTGGCTTCGCCTCCGCCGTTGCGGCTGCGCAATACGCCCTCGACGACCGCCTCGGCCTCGGCGTTCGCCGACGAGTGAGCTAGCCCTTCGCCGGAAAAATCATGCACGTCGTGGTGGCGTGGGCGTAGAGCTTGCCCGCGCGATCCTTCAGCGTGCCGTCCGAGGTCGCGACGGTGCGGCCGCGATGGATGATGCGTCCTTCGGCGCGCACCGGGCCGGTGTCCTTGCTTATCGCCCGCACGAAGTTGAGCTTGAGCTCCAGCGTGGTCCACGACTCGCCCTTCGCCAGGGTTGAGAAGATCGCGCAGCCCAGCGCCGAGTCGAGCAGCGAAGCGGCAAATCCGCCGTGCACCGTGCCGATCGGATTGTAGAGCCGGAACTCCGGCATGCCCTCGAACACGGCGCGGCCCTCCGCCACCTCGACGATCCGGAATCCCAGCGTCGCCGCCATCGGCGCCTGCGGCACCTTGCCGGCGACCATCGCCTTGAGGAATTCAAGGCCGGTCTGCGACATCATGGTTTCGGCCGGCACCACGCCGCTCGCCTCGGGCGCGGCCTGCGCCGGCTTGCCGTTCTTGCCGGGCGCGAACGATGCGACGTCCTGCTCCATGCGTTCCGCGAGCCGCACCATCTCTTCGCCGGCGGGCGTGAGCGAATAGCCGGAGCGGTCGCGCTTGAAGAGCCGCGAGCCGAGCCGCTGCTCGATCTGGCCGAGACGGCGGAACGCGGTGGAGTGGTTAATCCCGAGCGCCTGCGCCGCGCCGTTGAGCGAGCCGCTGTCGGCGATCGCCTTCACATGGCGGAAATCGTCCCACGAAAGCATTCGATGTCACTCCAAACCCACGTGTTTACTGCGTTCACTAACCAGAAAATCAAAACGGACGTGGCATGTCGCGGGCAATGATGCACATTGAATCAACTGCGGCTCAATTCACGCGTGTTCGGTTCAGGGGGTGTCAAACATGCCAAAGCCGGTCCGCAATGTCCTCGCTCGTTCGCTCTGCTTTCCTCCGCCTTGGCTGCTTCGCCCGCGCTATGCCGAGCGCCCGATCAGCGGCGCCGAGGCGCAACGCCTGCTGTCCGGCAAGCAGTTCCTGATTCAGTGCGTCGACGGCACGCAGGGCTACGGCGTGTTCAATCAGCACGGCATCGTCAACGTCGCCTATCGGCGTATGACGACCCGAAGCGACGCGCCGGACATGCGCGACCGCGCCACGGTGCGCGCGCGCGGCCATGAGATCTGCCTCGCCTGGAAGGAATTCGATGGCGGTGGCGACGGCTGCTACCCGGTCGCCGAGAAGGACGAAGGCCACTTCCGCATCGGCAGCGGCATGCGCTGGTGCGAGATCAAGGCGCGGCCCTAAGCCGCCGCACACTAATTCCTGCTTATGAGGCCGGCGCTGCGCCGGCCTCTGCTTTTGGTGGTTGGCGCGGGAACAGCAAACGCTGGTACAGCCAGCCGATGCCCATCAGCACCAGGCCAAGCCCGATGAACGACAGCGCGCGGAAAATCCCCTGCACGCCGGCAAGGTCGTGCAGGAACACCTTGCCGATCGTCAGGATCACGACCGCCGCCGAGGCGAGCCGCGCCGGCTGCGATTTCAGCACGATGCCGACGATCAGCAGCGCGACGCCGAAGGCGAGCCACACCGCCGAGTAGGTGTAGTCCTCCGCGTCGCTCATGATGCCGCCCTTGAGCACGCTGCCCTGGAACAGCGTGCGCACCTCGAGCGTGAGATAGACCAGCATCATCACGATCGAGGTCACCGCGGCGGCGACGTAGTAGAAGTGCGGCCGGCTGGATTTGATGACGCGCGCCAGCACGCCGAGCAGCACGGCCGGGATGCCGTAGCCGAGCAGCACGTAGTTGAAGAACATGCCGCCGACCGGCTGGCCGGTCACCAGCGGATTCTGTGGCAGCAGCAACGCGATGATTCCCATGAACGCGAGCGCCGCGAAAATGCGCGCGCCCCAGTCATGGATGATGCTGTTCACGCGGGCGCGCACGTGCTCCATGCCGATCACCATGGCGAGGCCGGTCGACACCTGCAGGCCGAGTTCGCCGAGGCGGACGCCCGGTTTGTAGATATCGCCGTCGTTCATCAGATGGCGGATTTCCAGGAAGGCGGTCAGCGCGGTGAACGTGATCGCCGCGGATTCCACCGAGCGGGACGGCAGATCGTCGCCGCGGCGGCGAAGAATGCGGCCGGCGATCCAGAACGAAACGGCGGGAACGCCGTAGCCCCAGAGCAGCCAGTTGAAGATCGGCATCGTTCCGACATCGGAGCCGACGATGCGCGGATCCCAGAACACCCGAGCCAGGACAAGCACGGCCAGAGAGGCGCGCACAGCTTGCGCAGCATCGGCAGCGGGCGCTGGTCGGCGATCCAGGCGATGCCCGGCACCATCAGCGAGAGCGCGACCGTCAGCCAGCCTTTCTCGAGCGCGAAGGTGAGCGTGAGCGCGAGCCCCGCGACCGCGCCGGTCGCGAAGATCGCGCCGGCTTCGGAGGTGCCCGGCCGCGGCTCGCGCTTCCAGAGCTGCTCGGTCGCGAACGCGCAGGCAGCGGCCAGCAGCAGCGCCAGGCCGGCAAAGGCGAACGAGCGGTCGAACTGGGTTACGCGGTAGTAGACCGCGATCAGCAGGATGACAGGCGTTGCGACCGCGACCGTCGCCCACAGCATCGAGAACGCCGGCTGCTCCGAGCGTCCCTGCGCGAGATAGCCGGCGCCGCCGAACAGCGCGGCGGTTGCGGCGGCGAACGTCACATGCAGCGCCGATCCCGGTGAGCTTGACGTCGAACGCGTTGGACCACGGCCCGCGCGGGACCATTTGCACGAACCACCAGTTCAGCGCCCAGTGCCCGATCAGCAGCACGGCGAAGATGGCGGCGACCGGCACGGCCAGCAGCGCGGCCTCGCTGCGCCACGCGATCGCGACGCTGGCGGCCATCAGCGCGAACAGCGTCGCCATCGCGAGCGGCGCGTGCGCGGTCGCGATCGCCAGCAGGAAGGCGCCGAACAGATAGCCGGCGAGGACGCCGCATGACACCGGGTCGATGCGGCCCGGCTCGGCCGGCGGGCCGGCGAACAATCCGGCGACGATGAAGTAAGCGGCGAGCGCGAAGCCGGCGGCGGCGTAGAAGGCATGCGCCGACAGCGATCCGTGGCCGGGGTCGCCCATGCCGACGAACATCCACAGGATCGACGCCACCGCGGCGGTGATCGCAAGCCAGCGCCACATCCGGATGCGCGCCAGCGCGTAGGCCGCGGCGGTGACCACCGTGAGATAGATGTAGAGCGCCCAGTAGCTCGGCTCCTGCGAGCCGACCAGGAGCGGCGTCACATAGGCGCCGACCAGCCCGAGGCCGCCGAGCGCGGGGCCGTGCCGCAGCGCGGCGGCGAGCGTCGCAAGCGCCACCAGGCCGAGCAGGACGAAGGCCACGGCCGGCGAGAGGAAATTGTAGAGCGCATGCGCGGCCCAGACGTCGGCATAGGCGCAGGTGGTGCCGGCCGCGGTCAGGATGCTCGGGATGTGAGCGGCGGTCGGAATCTTGTCGAGGCCGGAGATGATCTCGCGCCGCCGCGCCAGCTCGCCCAGGCCGACCAGAACGAGCGCGAGGATCGCGCCGAAGATGATGCGCAATCCGGGGCCGAACAGTCCCGCCTCGATGGAGTAGCGCACCAGGAAGATGCCGCCGAGCGCGAGCGCGATGCCGCCGACCCAGACCACCCATTGCGTGCCGAAGCGCTTTTCGAAGTCGCCGAAATCCGGCCTGCCCGACGCGGGCGGCGGTGTATCTGCAGGCGGCGCATCGCCGGGCGGTGGCGCGTCCGCGCTGGGCTGCGGTTGTGCAGGCTCGGAGATCGCGGACGGGATCGCTTCGGGAGCCGGTTCGGCAGGCGGCTCCGCCATCTTGGGTGGTTCGGCCGCCGGCGGGCGGCGGCTCGTCGGGCAGCTTCGGAATCGGGGTGCTGTAGTCCCAGACCCTGACGTTCTCGGTCTTGGATTGGGCTGGCCGCGCTGCCGTCGCATCTGCTGCGCGCTGCGGCGGCGCATCGGTGGGCATGGTTGCCGCCGGCGCCGGACCGGCTCCGGGCGTCAGGATCGCGATCCGCCGCGACAGTTCGTCGAGGCGGTCGCTGATGCCGGTCAGCGCGCTCTGGTAGCCTTGCGTCTGATCGTGCGCCGCATTGACCCTTTTCAGGACCATCAGCAGCAGCACGCCACATCCGACGAGCAGCAGGAATTCCATGGACAGCCCCCGGCTGAGCGCGATGCTAGATCATTTTCCGCACGCGGTATGCCGGGTTTGGTCGCAATGCACCGGTTTCCGGTTCAAGGCTCCGGTCGATTTTGAATCGTTCTCAGCCTCGGCCGCCAACCCGCAGACCCGGGCGCCGGCCGCTCCTGCGTCACGTCGCGGCGGAAGCGATAGACCGCCGCCGGCCGGCCGCCGGTCGCGGTCGAGGTCTCGCCGGTCGGCTCGACCAGCGCCGCGGTCTCGACCAGCCGGCGGAAATTCTGCTTGTGCAGATGCCGGCCGGAGATCGCTTCGACCGTGCGCTGCAATTCGGTCAGCGTGAACTCGGGCCGCATCAGTTCGAACACCACGGGGCGGTATTTCAGCTTGGCGCGCAGCCGCGCGATCGCGGTCGCCAGGATGCGGCGGTGGTCGAAGCGCATCGATTCGCCGAGCGGGGTCAATTTGCTGCGCGCCACGGTCTCGCGGCCGTCGCGCCGCGCCTCGTCGACCAGGCCGGCCTCGTAGAGCAGCTCGTAGCGGTCGAGCACCTTCTCCTCGTCCCACGGCGAGCCGCCGACGCCGAAGCAGTGCCGCAGCCGCTCGCGGCGGCCGGGCGGGCGCGCCGGATCGTCCGTGCCGCTCTTCGCCCATTGCTCGAGCAGCGGCACGATGGGTGTCGAGGATGTCCGGGCGGCCGTCGCGCCAGTCCTCCCACGGAAAGAAGCGGTACCACGGCTCGAAGCCGGCGCCCGCCGCGCGCAGCGCCGCGGCGTTCTGCGACATCCGGGTCAGCGCGAGATAGCCGATCGAGACGACATGCGCGCCGGTGTCGCCGGGCCGCGCGTGCCGGCCGCGGTCGCCGAACGTGTAGAGCTGCTCGACATAGCCGACGTTGAGCGCGGTCTGCGCCGAGACCCAGGCGCGCAGGCCGATCTCGAAGGTGCGATGCGCCACCGGATCGAACGTGCCGTAGGGCAGGCCGGCGCGGACCTCGCTCTTGGCGTCGCCGGAAACCAGGATGTACGGCTCGTCCGCCTCCACCGCCACGATCGCGGCGGTCAGCCCGATCTCGATCGGCGTGTGCGGCGGCGCTCGGCCATCGCCTACTCGAGATCGAGCCGGAACGGATCGCCCTCGACGGCGGCGCGGCCGGCGCCGATCGCCTGGATCGCGCCGATCATGCGGCCGCGGCGGCCGAGCAACTGGTCGGCCAGGGTGACGATGCGCATGTTCGGCGTCGCGGTCGCCGAGCCGTCGCGGATCGCCTGCGCGATCCTGGTCTCGTCGCGGTTCGGATTGAGCGCGCAGGCGGCGACGAAGGCGCCCGCGGTCGAGCGGCTGATGCCGGCGTAGCAATGGATCACCATCGGCGCCTTGCGGTCCCAGCGCTGCGCGAAGTCGATCAGCCGCGAGACGTGCTCCTCGCCGGGATGCGTGTAGCCGTCGAGCGGCTCGGTGATGTCGTCCATGCCGAGGATGAGATGGTTCGCTTCCTCGACGGTCGTTGGCCGCTGCACCCGGTCGACGATGCGCAGCAGCGTCACGATGTGGCGCGCGCCGGTTTCGTTGACGGTGTCGTGCAGGCGCGCCAGCGAGCAGACGTGGATCATAGGCGCCTTTCCAGAATCGCAGCAGAGATATAGAGGGCCGCCGCGCGCTTCGGAAGGTCACTCGCGGGTGAGGCTTTCAAGGCGCTCGCGCAGCCGCATTTCGGCGACCTTGGCCGGCCAGGGCGTCAGGTAGTCGCGCTCGATCGCCGGCGACAGCTTGGGCGGCGGGCCGAAGAAGCGCCGCGCCTCGTCGTCGGCAAAGCCGGCGAGTCTGCGTGGCTTCCAGATAGGCGGCGGCCCGGTCGGCGGCCTTGAGCAGCCGGTCGAGCTCCTCGGCGCGCTTCACCGGCAGGCCGAAGCGCAGATGGATCGCCGCCAGCAGCCGCGCCTCGACGCTCTTGTAGGAATCGCCGATCACCGCCTTGAACGGCGAGATCATGTCGCCGATCACGTACTCCGGCGCGTCGTGCAGCAGGATCGCCAGCCGCCGCTTGCGGTCGAGCCGCGGCGAGCGCGTCCGCGCGATCGCCTCGACCAGCAGCGTGTGCTGCGCCACCGAGAAGATGTGCGCGCCGGAGGTCTGGCCGTTCCAGCGCGCGACGCGGGCGAGGCCGTGCGCGATGTCCTCGATCTCGACGTCGAGCGGCGAGGGGTCGAGCAGGTCGAGCCGGCGGCCCGACAGCATGCGCTGCCAGGCGCGGGGCGCGCGTCGATGCCTTTGCGCGGCGGCCGCGGCGCTCATTTCTTCTTCTTGGCGCCGAGCGCGCAGCATTCTTCGTGGCGGTGGCACTTCACCAGATGGTCGTTGACCATGCCGACCGCCTGCATGAAGGCATAGACGATGGTCGGGCCGACGAACTTGAAGCCGCGCGCGGAAAGCTCCTTCGACATCGCCTTCGAGATCGGCGTCTCCGCCGGCACCTGCTTGGTGGTCTTGAACTGGTTGACCTTCGGCTTGCCGTCGAGGAAGTCCCACAGCAGCGCCGAGAAGCCCGGACCCTTTTCCATGACCTCGAGCCAGGCGCGCGCCGAGAGCACCGCGCCTTCGACCTTGAGCTGGTTGCGCACGATGCCGGCGTCCTTCATCAGCGCGGCCTTCTTGCGCGCGTCGTAGCGCGCGATCTTCTCCGGATTGAAGTCGTCGAAGGCTTTGCGGAAATTGTCGCGCTTGCGCAGGATGGTGATCCACGACAGCCCGGCCTGGAAGCCGTCGAGCACCAGCTTCTCGTAGAGCGCGCGATCGTCCCATTCCGGCACGCCCCATTCCGTGTCGTGATAGTCGACGTAGATCGGGTTGCCTTCGTCGGGCCAGGGGCAGCGGTAGCAGTCCGTCGGCATGCTGGACTGCGTTGCTCATTCGGCGGCCTTCTCGCCGGGGAAGGCGAAACGCGCCCAATCCGGTTTGCGCGGGCGGATCGTGACGCCGCCGGCGGTCAGCGGCATCCCTGCGGCATGGGCGTCGGCGACGCGATCGAGACGGAGCATGGCGAGGCCCTGGCTGCCGGCCGCCGAGCCGGTCATGCCGACCTGCTTGTCGCCGGCCATCACCGGCATGCCGGCGTCGGGCGCGGAGCCGTCGGCGGCGACCGGCACGACGCGGTTGCGCGCGGTGCCGCGATGCTCGATCCGCGAGACGACCTCCTGGCCGACGTAGCAGCCCTTGGCGAAGTCGACGCCGTTGAGCTGGTCCATGTCGGCTTCGTGCGGGAACGCGTCGCCATAGATGAAATCGAGTCCGCCGCGCGGCACGCCGAGCGCGATGCGATGCGCGTCGTATTCGGCGGCGTCGACCAGTTGCGCGCCGAGATCGGCGGCGGCTTGCGCGGCCGCATCGAGCGGCAGGATGGCGCGCTGGCCGAGCGCGGGCAGGCGCGGATCGGCATAGACCAGGCCGTGCTCGGTGCTTCCGGCGCCGTCCCAGATCGCGAGCACGCCGAGCGACTGCGACAGGTCGTCGACCGTCACCTTGGCGCGCAGCTTGTAGAACTTGAGCTTGTCGACGAGGTTCGGCGCCAGCGCGCGCGGGCAATCGAGGAAGAACCCGCCGCCGTCCTCGGCCTCCGCCTCGACCACGATGCAATCGACGATGATCTTGCCCTGCGGGGTCAGCAGCGCGGCGAACCGCGCGCTCTGCGGCGTGACCTGCGCGATGTCGGCGGTCAGCAGCCCGTTGAGAAACGTCCGCGCCTCGTCGCCGGCGACCTTGACCACGCCGCGATCGGGGAGAAGTGCCGCTTTCATGCGATTCCGATTGCCTCTGGCTGCAGCCGAACGTAAGCCGCTGCGGCGGTCCCCTCAAGGCCGGGGTTTGGAATAGGTGGATTGTTATGGCGGCGAGCTACGACCTGATCCTCAAGGGCGGCACCGTCGTCAATCACGACGGCGAGGGCGTCCGCGACGTCGCCGTCAAGGATGGCCGCATCGCCGCGATCGGCGAGGTGCCGGGCGCCGCCGCCGAGACCGTCGATTGCCGCGGCCTGCACGTGCTGCCGGGCGTCATCGACAGCCACGTGCACATGCGCGAACCCGGCCTCACCCACAAGGAAGACCTGGAGACCGGCTCGCACGCGGCCGTGATGGGCGGAGTCACCGCGGTGTTCGAAATGCCGAACACCGAGCCGACCACCACCAGCGCCGAGGCGCTCGCCGACAAGGTGAAGCGCGCGCATCACCGCATGCACTGCGATTTCGCGTTCTATATCGGCGCGACGCGCGAGAACACGCATCAGCTTGCCGAGCTGGAGCGGCTGCCCGGCGCCTGCGCGGTCAAGGTGTTCATGGGCTCGTCGACCGGCTCGCTGCTGATCGAGGACGACGAGGGCGTGCGCGACGTGCTCAAGGCCATCCGCCGCCGCGCCGCGTTCCATTCCGAGGACGAATACCGGCTGCGCGAGCGCATGCACCTGCGCGTCGAGGGCGATCCGCGCTCGCATCCGGTGTGGCGCGACGCGACCGCCGCGCTGATGTGCACCCAGCGGCTCATTCGCCTGGCGCGCGAAACCGGCAAGCGCGTCCACGTGCTGCACGTCACCACGAAGGAGGAGATCGAATTCCTGGCCCAGCACAAGGACGTCGCCTCGGCGGAGGCGACGCCGTCGCACCTCACGCTGTTCGCGCCGGATTGCTACGAGCGGCTCGGCACGCTGGCGCAGCTCAATCCGCCGGTTCGCGATATCTCGCATCGCGACGGCATCTGGCGCGGCCTCGCCAGGGGCGTGATCGACAGCGTCGGCTCCGACCACTCGCCGCACACGCTGGAAGAAAAGTCTCATCCGTATCCGAAAACGCATTCCGGCATGACCGGCGTTCAGACATTGGTCCCCGTTATGCTCGATCACGTCAACGCCGGCCGGCTTTCGCTCGCTCGATTTGTCGACCTGACCAGCGCCGGTCCGGCGCGCGTCTACGGCATCGCGCGCAAGGGCCGGATCGCGGCCGGCTACGACGCCGACCTGACCGTCGTCGATCTCAAGCGGCGCGAAACCATCACCAACCGCTGGATCGAGTCGCGCGCCGGCTGGACGCCTTACGATGGCGTCGCGGTGACGGGATGGCCTGTCGGCACGTTCGTGCGCGGACGCAAGGTGATGTGGCAGGGCGAATTGCTGACGCCCGCGCAAGGCGAAGCAGTGCAATTCAGCGAGGCTTTGGTTGCCCAAAGCTGAGGCCCGTGCTCGCGCGGCTGGCGCGCACGACGTGCTCTACAAGCCGTTCTACGCCAAGGACATCGATGCCTTGATGAACCGGCTGCACGGCCTGACACGGCCGAAAGCACCCTGATCCAGACGACTCTATCTACTGACGGGAAAGCTGGATGGTGAAGTCGCCCTTGCGCACGCGCGCGGACAGCGTCTCGGCGTAGCGCGCCGTCGCTTCCTCGCCGTAGGTGGCAACCAGTTCGGCGAACGCGGCGAACAGGCAGGCCTGCGCCATGCAATCGTCATCGATGCCGTCGAGACGCGCTTCGCCCCAGGCTTCGTAGAGATAGCTGAGCGCGGCTTGCTTCTGCTCGGTCTCCGGCGTCGCCGGATCGCGGTTGGGCAGTATCGGTTTGATCGTATGCATGTCGAATGGCGGCAAACCGCCGCCACCTGTTGCCCCTGAGCCGCGACCGCACGTTAGCACGCGAAATTGAGCGGCGAACGGCGCACCTTTAAGAAAGGTTAACCGGCGCGGTTAACGGCGGCGTCCGCGAAAAATCAGTTGGAATAGCGCGCCGTGATCTCGCGCGAAATCTTGGCGCCTTCGTCGAGATAGCGCCGGATCACCAGATCGGCGGCGGGCGTGCAGGTCCGGTAGGTCTGCTGGAAGCCCCGGTAGCCGCGATTGAAGCGCACCTGAAGGCGGTTGCGCCGCTCGCCGCTCGGCGTCTCGGCGTCGAGCAGGGCCTGCATCTCGTTGCGCCACTTCTGGCCGTCGTTGGCGCCGCAGATGCCGCGCAGATAGTGCAGCGCGCCGAGGATTTCGGCGAGCCGCTGCAGGTCGCCGTCGTACGGCGCAGGGCCGCCCTCGATGTTCTGGGCAAGCAAGCGCGACGGCGAGCTTGTCAAGGCAAGCACGATCGCGGCGATGGTGAGGACGTGTTTGAGCATCGAGGTTGGGTGACATATGCGCTGCTGGACCGGCTGGCGCAAGCCGCGCTTCCTCAGCCGGCCGCTTCCATCCGCTCGAACGCCGCGGCAACGATCTCGTCGAGACCTTCGGTGGTCTTGAGGTCCTTGAGGTCAGGTAGCCGCACCCATTTGAATTCGTCGAGCTCGTCGTTGAGCCTGGTCTCGCCGGCGACCCAGCGCGACGCGAAACACAGGATGACAAAGTGGCGCGACACCCGGCCGTCGTCGTCGCGCACCACCACCTCGCGATGGCCGGCGAGCGCCACCGGCTCGATCGTCATGGAGGTTTCTTCGAGGATTTCCCGGACCAGCGCTTCGCTCAGCGTTTCGCCGGCTTCGACCATGCCGCCCGGCATGGTCCACACGCCGAGTGCGGGACCGCGGGCGCGCCGCGCGATGAAGACGCGGCCGTCGCGGATGATGGCGGCGCTCACCGCCAGGATCGGGCGGTTCGGGTAGGCGCGCGGGTCGGATGAGGTGCTCACCGGGCGAACAGCGCGTCGATCGCGGCCTGGGTGGGGGCTTCGTCGGCGGTGCCGTTGATGATCGCGGCGGCGCGCGCGATCAGCGGCTTGATGCAGGCGACCGCGCGCTGCGCAATCGTGTCGGCGTTCGGCCTCGCCGATGGCCTGGACAAGAGCATCGCGCGCTTCCAGAAGAACCGAGTTGAGCGTTTCGGACACCGCGTCGAGAGCGTCGCGCACGGCTGGGTCGGCGGCGTCGTAGGCCGCGATCACGGCGTCGCGATCGCGGAAGCGCGAGGACGGCGAAATGCTCGCGATAGGTCTTGGTCCGCCAGTCCCGCAAGTCTTCCAGGCATTCGGGCGTCATCGTGCCCATCTCCAGGACCATGACCGCTTCGGTGAAGTGATTGAGGTAGTCGGTGGAAAGCCCGGTGAGCGAATTGATGGTGGAAATCCGGTTCGCCGCCGCTGCGGGCGCGGCAGCAGCCGGGGCATGCTGCATCGCTTCGGCGGCAGGCAACGGCATCGATGAAATCCCCTCGGCGTCCCTGTAATTTGAGCAGTTTTGCTGGCCGAGGTTAAGGACCCGCTAATCTTTAGGGCGGGGACCGGAGAATGGCATGTGCGGAAGGTACTGCATAACGACCGCGCCGGAGGCGATCCGGGCGCTGTTCCGCTATCCGGAGCGGCCGAACTTCCCGCCCCGCTACAACGTGGCGCCGACCCAGCCGGTGCCGGTGGTGCGTGTCGTCGAAGGCGAGCGCCATTTCGCACTGGTGCGATGGGGCCTGATCCCGGCCTGGGTCAAGGACCCCAAGAACTTTGCGCTGCTGATCAACGCGCGCGGTGAGACGCTATACGACAAGCCGGCCTTCAAGAATGCGATCAGGCGGCGGCGCTGCCTGTTTCCCGCCGACGGATTCTACGAATGGAAAGTGGAGGGCGGCCGGCGGCGTGCCTTTCATGCGCGGCGGCCCGGCGGCGGACCTTTGGCGTTTGCCGGCTTGTGGGAGACCTGGATAGGGCCGAACGGCGAGGAGATGGAAACCGCGGCGATCGTCACGACGCAGGCGAACAAGGAAATGGGAGCGGTCCATCACCGTGCGCCGGTGATCGTGCCGCCGGAGCAATTCGACCTGTGGCTGAGCGGCGAAGCCGACACGCGGCACGCGGCGGAGCTGATCAAGCCGGCGCCGGATGGCTCGATGGAAGTCTACGAGGTGTCGCCGGCGGTCAACAAGGTCGCCAACGACACGCCCGATCTGGTCGAGCCTTACACGGCGCCGCCGGAAGCCGAGCAACCGCTTCCGGCGCGTCGCAAAGCGCGCCGCGGACAGCGGGCAGGGTTCGCTGTTCTAGGATCTCGGCTACTTCCCGATCATCGTGTTGGGGATGAACGTCGCGATGTCGGGGAACGCGATCAGGATGGCGATGCAGACCATCATCGCGAACCAGAACGGCAGCACGCCGGCGAAGATCTCGCTCATCGGCACGTCGGGCACCAGTCCTTTGACGATGAACACGTTGATGCCGACCGGCGGGTCGATCAGTCCCATCTCCAGCACGATCACCATCACGACGCCGAACCAGATCAGGTCGTAGCCCAGCGTCTGCATGATCGGGATGACGATCGGCAGCGTGAGCACCAGCATCGAGAAGCCTTCGAGGAAGGTGCCGAGCGCGATGTAGACCGCGAGGACCAGGACCAGGATGACGACGCGCGGCACGTCGAGCCCGGCGAGCGACTCCGCGATCTTCTCCGGCAAGCCGCTGAGCGCCAGGAACGGCCCGAAGATCAACGCGCCGATCAGGATCAGGAACACCAGCGCGGTGGTGTTGACCGTCTCGATCAGGATGGTCGAGAGCGCGCCGCCGCCGAGCGACTTGCGCCACAGCGCATAGCCGAACGCCAGCGCGGCGCCGACCGCCGCCGCCTCGGTGGGCGTGAACACGCCGACGTAAATGCCGCCGATGCTGACCAGCACGATCGACATCATCGGCAGCGCGCGCGTCATGCTGGCCTTGCGTTCCGGCCAGCTCATCCGCGGCCCCGGCGGGCCGTAGTGCGGCTTGAAGCGCATCCAGATCGCGACCGTGGTCATGAAGATCGCGGTCAGCAGCAGGCCGGGCAGGATGCCGGCGAGCAGCAGCCGTCCGATCGATTGCTCGGTGAGCAGCCCGTAGAGCACGAACGCCGTCGACGGCGGGATCAGGATGCCGAGCGTGCCGCCGGCGGCGATCACGCCGGTCGCCAGGCGATGGCTGTAGTTGTAGCGCCGCATCTCCGGCAGGCAGACCTTGCCCATGGTCACCGCCGACGCGACGCTCGATCCGGACACCGCGGCAAAGCCGGCGCAGGCCAGGATGGTGGCGTGAGCGAGCCCGCCGCGCACGTGGCCGATCCAGGCGTAGGCCGCGGAATACAGGTCGCGCGCCATGCCGGACACCGAGCCGAGATTGCCCATCAGCACGAACAGCGGAATGACGGAGAAGTCGTAAACCGCGGCGTATTGATACGGATAATTGCCGAGCGCGGCGATCGCGGCCGGCCAGCCGTTGAGGATGCCGAAGCCGACGATGCCGACCAGCAGCATGGCGGTGCCGATCGGCATGCGCAGCGTCATCAGCAACAGAAGCACCGCGATGCCGCCGAGACCGATCCAGTTGGCACTCGTCATCGCTGGGTCAGCCCTTCCGCACCATGTTCACGCATTGGATCAGCAGCACGACGGCGTACATCGCCGCGCCGAACGCGACCATGGCCTGGAACGGCCAGTGCGGCCAGCGCATCATGTTGCTGATGCGGTGCGACGCGCCGATCGCGTCGCCGGCGGTGAGCCACGCGATCGCGGCGAACAGCAGCGCGCTGACGAACGTGAGGATGACCGGCACGAAGCGCAGTCTCGGGTTTTCCAGCGGCCGCTCGAAGATATCGACCGCGACGTGGCCGCCGAGCCAGCCGCAATAGGCGATGCCGAGGAACACGATGAGCGCCATCGAGAACTCGGTCACCTCGAGCGAGCCGCGGAACGGATGGTTGAAGACGTAACGTAGCAATACGTCGACGACCGTGTAGGTCATCAACGCGACGAGGACCCAGCCGGCGGCGAGCGACATCAAGCGCAGCAAGCTGCCGAAAGGTCCTGTCGAGCCTTCGGTATTGCCCAGCCCTTCCACTCCGTTCCCCCCGAACGCTCAGACGTCTAGCTGAGCAGCTTGTACGCGCCGACCAGGCCCTTGCGCCGGCAGCCCGGCCTTCTCGCCCGTCCTCGACCTGCTTCTCGATCATCGGCTTGAAGGCGTCGATCCAGCGCTGATACTCCGCCTTGGACAGCGAGATGACCTCTTTGCCCTTCTTGGCGGCATCGATCGCCTCGTGGTTCTTCTTGTCGTAGGTGGCGGCGCCCTTGAGGCTGAGCGACAGGCCGGTGGTGTCGTCCATCACCTTCTTCAGGTTCGGCGGGCAGCCCGTCGTACTTGGCCTTGTTCATCGTCACCAGGAACGGCGAGCGGCCGAGCGGCGCGTCGATGGTGAAGTATCGCGCGACTTCGATCAGCTTGAAGTCGAGCGCGGCGGACATCGGGATCATGGTGGCGTCGATCACGCCGCGGTCGAGGTTGTTGTAGATCGCAGGCGCCGGCATATCGATCGGCGTCGCGCCGAGCGCGTCGAGCTGCGCGGTCTGCGCCGCCGACGGCGTGCGGATCTTCATGCCCTTCATGTCTTCGAGCGTCTTGATCGGCTTGCTCTTGCTCATCAGCGACGCCGAGTCCGAGTTCCACAGCATCAGCACCTTGGTTTCCTTGAAGTCGCGCGCCAGGAACTTGTCGAAATTGGCCCACAGCTTCTTGGTGCCGTCCTCGGCGTTGGTGGCGGTGCCGGGCAATTCGGTCAGCGCCATCATCGGGAAGTCGGCCGAGGTGTAGCCGGGCAGCGTGAAGACGATGTCGGCGATGCCCTGCACCGCCTGGCGGTAGAGCTCCGGCGGCTTGCCGCCGAGCTGCATGGCCGGGAACATCTTGATCGTGAGCTGATTGTTGCTGCGCTTCGCCACGTCGGCGGCCCACGGCGTCAGCACGTCGGTCCAGATCACGTGGGTCGGCGGCACGAAGCTGTGCAGCTTGAGCTCGACCGCGGCGCCCTGCGCGAGCACGGCGGGTGCGGGCAGGCTGCTGGCCGCGGCGGCGGCAATGCTGCTCTTAAGGAAAGTGCGGCGTGACGTGGTCATGGTTCCCTCCGTGGAATGGCTATGCCGGCGTTTCGGTCGCGCGGTCTTCAATTCTGGCGGCATGTTATCGACAGCTGACCGTCCCGGCAAAGAGCAACAAAGGTCGCAACTGGCCGATTTTCTGCCCACCGTTCGATGTGGGCCGTCTAGGAGGCCGGCGACCGCGGTAGCCGCGGCCGCAATAGTCCTAGGACGACCGTCAGGACAATGAATTGCACCAGGATCTGCAATCCGCGGATGTCGAACGGCACCCGCACCACGAGGAACAGCGCCAGCGCGGCAAGCGCGGCGCAAGCAATCACGCGGTCGCGTTGTTCGAATCTGCTTGTCGAGCGCGATTGCGGTGCACAACATCGCGCCCACCAGCAGCGGGATCGCGTGATAGGGCTCGAGCCACGGGCTGAACGGCAGCGGCGCGATCAGCAGCACGGTCCAGTCCGCCAGCGCCGCGCGTGAGGGCGCCGCCGCGAACAGGCAGTGCCGGCACCGCCAGGCGTACCAGAGCAGCACGACGAGCCAGATCGCGCGAAGCACCCACAACCATGTGTGTGTCAGCGATGACTGGAAGCTGGCGCCGGTCAGGTTGACGATCGCCCTGTGCAGCGTGACGAGCGGCGGCCCGGTCTCGCGGTTCGCCGCGAGCGCGGTGTGATAGGTCAAGTCCGCGATGTGCGCGACCTGCTCGCGCCAGCCGGCGTAGAGCTGCAACGTGCCGTCGAGGCCGAACAGGGCGAGCGGCAGCGCGACCCAAAGAACGACCATCGCCGCTGCGCCCGCGTAGAACATCCGGCGCGGGCCGTTCACCATCAGCCATGCCATCAGCAGGCCGCTGTAAAGCTTGAGCGAGACGCTCAATCCAACCAGCACGCCCGCCAGCAGCGGCCGGCGGCCAGCGAGGCTGTAGCCGGCCATGACGAGCCCGAGATAGACGAGGTTGCTGTTGGCGTTGCGCAGATCCCAACTGATCGGCGAGCCGGCCAGGATCACGGCGACAACTCCGATCAGCGGCCACGCGGCACGGATTTCAGGGCGCTCCTGCGTCATCGCGGCGCGCACCGACACGACAAGGCCTGCCGCCATCAGGACGTACCAGCCGAGCATGAAGGCTGTCGGTCCCGCGAGGCCGAGCGTGCGGAACAGGATCACTGCCGATGGCGAATAGGGAAACGTGCCGTCCGGATATGCGGCGCGCGCGAATGTGTCCCTGGACGCTTCGAACAGGATCGCCGCATCGCCGACCAGCACGATCGGCCACATCTGCGCGAACTGGAATCGGGTGAGGTGATAGAGAAGATAAAGAACGAACAAGACGCCAATCGCCAACTGCACGCGGCGATCACGCCCCGCGCGCAGCAGCACATCGGCATCGAGCCAACGAGCAGACATCTAGCGCCCGGCGCGCCGGATCGCGCTCACAGCACCTTGCCGGGGTTGAGGATGCCCTTCGGATCGAGCGTGCGCTTGAGCGTCTTCATCAGATCGTAGGCGACCGGGTCCTTGATCTTCGGCAGGTAGTCGCGCTTGACGATGCCGACGCCGTGCTCGGCCGACACCGAGCCGCCGTGCTTGAGCACGATCTTGTAGATCACGTCGTTCATGTCGTCCCAGCGCTTGAGGTACTCGGCCTTGTCGGCGCCGACCGGCTGCGTGATGTTGTAGTGGATGTTGCCGTCGCCGACGTGGCCGAACGGCAGCGGCCGGCAGCCCGGGATCAGCTTGCGCGCCGCAGCGTTGCCTTCCTCGATGAAGGCCGGAATGTTGGCGACCGGCACCGAGACGTCGTGCTTGATCGAGCCGCCCTCGCGGCCCTGCATCTCGCCGAACTGCTCGCGGATTTTCCAGAATGCCTTGGCCTGCTCGACGCTCTCGCAGATCGTGGCGTCGAGCACGAGCCCTTTCTCCAGGCCTTCGGCGAGGATTTGCTCCAGCGACTCGCGCAATCCCTCGCGGCCGCTGCGACGACAGCTCGATCAGCACGCAATAGGGCGACGCGGTGGCGAGCGGATTGCGCGCGCCGGCGTGCTTGACCACGATCTCGATGCCTTCGCGCGACATGATCTCGAAGCTGGTGACGCCGCCGGCGGTGCGCTCGGCGGCAAGCCCCAGCAGATCGACCGCGGCCTGCACCGACGGGATCGCCGCCCACGCGGTCTCGACCGAGCGCGGGCGCGGCACCAGACGCAGCACCGCCGCGGTGATGATGCCGAGCGTGCCTTCCGCGCCGATGAACAGATTCTTGAGGTCGTAGCCGGTGTTGTCCTTCTTGAGCTTGTTGAGATTGTTGAGGATGCGGCCGTCGGCCAGCACCACCTCGAGTCCGAGCGCGTGCGAGCGCGCCACGCCGTGGGTCAGCGCCGCGGTGCCGCCGGCATTGGTCGAGAGGTTGCCGCCGATCGTGCAGGTGCCTTCCGACGGCAGCAATTGCGGATAGAGCCGGTCGGCGCTGGCGGCGGCTTCGCGCGCGCGCTGCAGGGTGACGCCGGCCTCGCAGGTGATCGTGTTGGAAACCGCATCGACCTCGCGGATCTTGTCCATGCGGTTGAGCGAGAGCACCACCTCGCCGTTGTGCGAAAGCTGGCCGCCGACGAGGCCGGTGTTGCCCCCTTGGGGCACGATCGCGGTCGAGGTTTCGTTGGCGATCTTGAGCAATTCCGACACCTCCTTGGTCGAGCCCGGCCGCAGCACCACCGGCGTGTGCCCGGTCCAGAGGCCGCGGAACTCGACCAGATAGGGCGTCTGCTTCTCCGGGTCGGTGATGGCGTTCTTCTCGCCGACCACCTTGGTGAAGCGGGAGATGATGTCGGGGGAGGGGTTCAGCATCGGTTTTCCACTCGAACGAAAGGATGGCGCCAACATAGCGCAGTTTCGGGCCGCGGAACAGGCGCGCTGCTCCGCCGTCTGCCATGAGCGAAGTCGGTTCTGCGTTTCCGCATCGGTGAAATCCTGTTTGGTTGCGGGCATGCCGGTATCCGCCCGCTGCGCCTGTTCGCGCGGGTTTTGGTGCTCTCCCTCGCGAGGCGAGGGAAGTGAAGCGCCGACACGCGCTGGCGCGGATCGCCGCACCCCGTAGCTTGCCGTGCGGTCGGGCCGGTCCCTTTCGGGACTGCCGGCTGATGACGCCAGCCAGCGCGCCACTCGGCGCTTCACCGCGGCGTTTTCGTGCGGGGCGTTACGCTTGTCCGCACTGGCGCTCGGGCCGCGCTTGCGAACCCGGACCGCCGCTTGCGCGAAGGCGCCAAACGAAGACCTGGGCCGTCCAGCAGGCTCCCTGCGCACGGATCGTAGTGTCCGTAGGGCGGGGCCCCGAGGCCTCCCGGGAGTGCTGCTGACGAGGCATCACCCGCGGGCGCCGCACCCCGCTCCGCCAATCGCGTCACCGGTTGACGCCCTCGAATGAGCAAGGTGATAGGAATATACGCATAGGAATAACTAGTCTTCAATAGGAATTTATATGCCTTTGCGGCCACAGGCTTCGCTAATGCGCCTTCAGAAACGCGTTGTACGTCGCCATCGCCTGGTCGATCGCCTTCTTGTCCTTGCCGGTCACGGCGACCATGACGAAGAAGTCGTTGCCGTCCTTGTCGGAGTCGATCGCGAACGACACCGCTTCGAACCGCTGTTGCGGACGGCTCGGGTTCTCGTAGCGGTAGGAGAGATAGGCGGGGCGCCCGCCGGCGCGCTCGACGTTGGCGAGCTTCTCGATCTTGGTGTCGGGCACGCTCTCGCGCCAGCGCTTCTGGCTGTTCTCGACGAACTGCTCGACGGTCTGCTCCTTGTCGCGCCGGTACGAGATCTTGACGTACATCAGCGCCGGCGTGCTGTGGAAGTCCTTGCCGCGCAGCACCAGCATCTGCACGCCGTTCGCCTTGCTGGCTTCCTTTTCCTGAACCCAGCCCTTCGGCGGAGTGAGGATC
This sequence comes from uncultured Alphaproteobacteria bacterium, assembly GCA_963838595.1. Classification (GTDB taxonomy): domain Bacteria; phylum Pseudomonadota; class Alphaproteobacteria; order Rhizobiales; family Xanthobacteraceae; genus Z2-YC6860. The sequence continues at coordinate 140,539 of CAWIRP010000007.1, read as the reverse complement.
ATCTCGAACCTGGGCGTGAGCTTGCTGTCGCCGATATCCATCAGCTTGCGGATTTCCGCCTGCGCCGATGTGGCCGTGAACAATAACGTCAGTGCAAAAGCCGCGAGCCGAAAGTGCATTGCTTAGGTCTCCTTTGGCGCGGCGGCACGAGCCAGCCGGTCGTTGATCGCCTCGCCGAGACCTTCCCCGGGGATAGGCATGACCGCAATTGTGGTCGCTTTGAGGGCGTCGAGCGCCCGCAGATGCGAAAACAGGTTGGCGGCGGCTTCGACCAGGTCGCCCGAGGCCGAAAGATTGAGCGCATGCCGCGCGGCGCCGGCAGGCCGGTTGGGACCGAAGGCGAGCAGCGCCTCGCCGTCGCGCACGTCGCTGGCGTTCAACCGCACGCGGGCGCGCGGCGCGTAGTGCGATGCCAGCATGCCGGGCGCGAGCGGCGCGTCGGATTCTGTCCGGCGGCGCATCGGCCAGCGGCGAACCGAGCACGCTTTCGATCGCTTCGCGCGCCAAGCCGCCGGGGCGCAGCAGCGTCGGGCGGTCGAGGCACGCAACGATGGTCGACTCGATGCCGACCGATGTCGGTCCGCCGTCGAGGATGAGATCGATCCGGCCGCCGAGATCGCTCAGCACATGCGCCGCGGTGGTCGGAGAGACATGGCCGGAGCGATTGGCGGACGGCGCGACCACCGGCTTGCCCAGCGCATGCAGCAGACCGCGCGCCACCGGATGGTCGGGCATGCGGACCGCGATGCTGTCGAGCCCCGCGGTCGCAAGGTCGGCGACCGGACAATCCGCAAGCTTGGGCAGGACCAATGTGAGCGGTCCCGGCCAGAACGCGGCGGCAAGACGCTCCGCCGCTTCGTTGAACGCCGCCAGCTTTCGCGCGGCTTCGATGTCGGCGACATGAGCGATCAGCGGATTGAAAGCGGGCCGTCCCTTGGCCGCATAGAGCCGCGCGACGGCCTTGCCGTCGGTGGCATCGGCGCCGAGGCCGTAAACGGTCTCGGTCGGGAATGCCACGAGCCCGCCGCCGCGCGAGGACGCCCGCCGCGTCTGCAATGGCCGCGGTGTCTGCCGGGACGATGCGGGTGATCGGCTCTGCGCTCATTGCGCGCTCGGTCCTGGGTTCCTATGGGAAATCAGTATTTTGGGCCGTGCTTGCGACCCCTGCGGGCGGAAGCTATAAGCCGCGCTTCGGTCGGAGTGTAGCGCAGCCTGGTAGCGCACCTCGTTCGGGACGAGGGGGTCGTAGGTTCAAATCCTATCACTCCGACCAACTCCTTACCCTCAAAAAATGCGCTAAAATTCGCCAAGCGCCGAAGTGGCGCGAGGTGCAAGCTGCTGCGATGCCGGCTGCACTTCGCCGCGACAACTTTTCGCGGATTGCTGTCAGTTACGGGGGACGATTGTCATGGCCATTTTCAATCGGCGGATCGAAGACCGATGACCTCGTCCTCACGGCCGCCTACGACCAGATGACCTGCAACGACTGCGATGACCGCCTCAGCGGCGTCGCCGCGCAACGACACCATCAATGCTACTCGGGCCACGACTGGCTCGACGGCGTGCATGGCCAGTACTGGCTCGAAGGCGGCGTCGGCGACGATCTCCTGATCACCAGGCTCGGCAATGACTGCCTCGGCTGCGTCGCCGACATCGATACGCTGAGCGACGCGGCATGCGAAGTCGCCGTACGCTGGCCATGTTCAACATCGGGGCCGACGATGGCGAAGGTCGGCGCTACTGAGATCGACGGCGTCCAGGACTTCGAGAACATCATCCGCAGCCAGGTCAACGACATCTCGACCGGCAACGCCTCGACAACGACATCGTACGCGACGCTGCCGAAGCAGACCGACCCGCAGGCGATCGTGAAAGATCCAAACGACAACAGCATGACGCTCAGTCTCGATCGGGCGCCGAAGATCAAGCCGCTGCTCGACCGGCGCTAGCGGCGCACGCGGCGGCGGCTGTTCGCCGGCGAACGCCGCGATCGATCAGAAAATGCTGTGATGCTCGTCGACGAAATCGACGCCGATCGTGAGGCCCTTGCGCCAGGCGATGCGGGCGTTGTGGGCGATGGCGCCGATGAGGACCTGCACCTCCGTCGGCAGCGGCATATCCTCCGGCAGCTCCAGCCGCACGCCGGTCACCGAATGATCGAGCAGCGCGCAGAAGATCGGCTCGCGGCCGTCGCGCGGGTCGAGACGCATGCTGTAGCGACGCTCGATGCCGACGCGGGGAGCGTCCCGGCGGTCGGCAACGTCTGCTGGGGGCGAATCCTGCTGCATGTCGTGATTGTGGCAGTCGAACATTAAAATCTGCCTAGAGCTTATCGTTGACGATTCGTTACTGCGGCTGCTCCAGCAACTGCGCGGACTGCACCAGCCGTTCGAGCGACCCATGCGCCCGCTGTTGCAGCAGCGCGAAAGCCGGCCCGCCTCAAAAATGCGCTAAAATTCGCCAAGCGCCGGAATGGCGCGTGCATAGGGGAGGATTGCCATGCCAATCAGCAGGCGAGACGCGCTTGGCCTCGCCGCGGGTTTTGCCGCCGCCGGCGCGCTGCCGGCGCGCGCGCAACCGATTGGCCGAAGCGGTCGCTGCGCATCCTGGTCGGCACCTCGCCGGGCGGCAGCCCCGACATCGTCGGCCGGCTGCTCGCCGACAAGATCGCGGACCGGCTCGGCCAGTCGATCACGGTCGAGAACAACACCGGCGGCGGCGGCGGCATCGCCGCCGGCATGGTGTCGAACGCGCCGCCCGACGGCACCAACATGACGCATGCTCACCGCCGGCTACGCCAGCGGCGCCGCGGTCGGCAAATTCCCGTTCGACGGCGACAACACCTTCGGCTTCGTCAGCATGGTGTGCGCCTATCCGTTCGTCTATTGCGTGCCGAAGGATTCGCCGATCCAGTCGTTCCCCGACATGCTGGCGCGCGCCAAGGCCAATCCCGGCAAGCTCACCTATGTCATCACCTCGCTCGGCTCGGTCTATCACCTGATCGGCAGCTGGGTCGGCATGAAGGCCGGCATCGACATGGTGCCGATGCCCTATCGCGGCTCGGCCGCCGCCGTCACCGACGTGCTGAGCGGGCCGCGTCGACGTCATGCTCGACACCGCGACCTCCGGCTTCCCGCGCATCCCAGCGGCCAGTTCCGCGCGCTCGCGGTGACGTCGCCGGACGCGCTATCCGCTGATGCCGGACGCGCCGACCGTGGCCGAGACGCTGCCCGGCGTGCACTACATGTCGTGGCTCGGGCATGGCGGCCGCGCCGCGCACGCCGCGGCCGATCATCGACCGCCTCAACGCCGAGATCCACCGCGCGCTGGAACTGCCGGATGTGCAGGCAGAAGCTCAAGGAGGGCGGCAACATCGGCACGCCGACCACGCCCGAGGCGATGCGCAAGCAGATCGACGACGAGATCGCCAACTGGAAGCAGCTGATCAAGGCCAACAACATCAAGGTTGATTGAGGTCGGCCTTGTGCGACAGGCCGGTCCGCGCCGCGTAATTTCCGGCCAAGACCAATGCAACAGCCGCGCGCGATCGCGCCGCGGGAACAGGGAGAAATGTGAAATGATGAAGCGCCGTGATTTTCTGCGCGTGTCCGCCTGGGCGGCCTGTCGCCGGCCTTCCGTTGGTCCGGACCGCGGCGCCTTCGCGCAGAGCTTATCCGACCAAGCCGGTGCGCTGGGTGGTCGGCTATGTGCCGGCCGGCTCCACCGACATTCTGGCGCGCCTGATGGGCCAATACCTGACGCGAGAAGTCTGAACCAGCAGTTCGTCATCGAGAACAAGCCCGGCGCCGGCAACAACATCGGCACCGAATTCGTGATCAATTCGCCGCCGGACGGCTACACGGTCTATCTGGTCAATCCGGCCAACGGCATCAATGCGTCGCTCTACAAGAAGCTGAATCTTCAACTTCGTGCGCGACATGGCGCCGGTCGGCGGCATCATGCGCGTGCCGAACGTCATGATCGTCCACCCCGACATGCCGGTGAAGACCGTCGCCGAGTTCATCGCCTACGCAAAAGCCAACCCGAGCAAGGTCAACCTGATTTCGTCCGGCAACGGCACGTCGGTGCATCTGTCGGGCGAGCTGTTCATGACGATGACCGGGATCAAGCTGACACACGTGCCGTACAAGGGATCGAACCCCGCGCTCACCGACATGGTCAGCGGCCAGGTGTCATGGTGTGATGTTCGACAACATGCCGTCGTGCCTGCCGCTCGTGAAGGCCGGCAAGCTGCGCGCGCTGGCCGTGTCGACCGAGAAGCGCTCGGATCAGCTTCCCGATGTCCCGACGGTCGGCGAAACGGTGAAGGGCTACGAGGCCAGCGCCTGGTTCGGCATGGGCGTGCCGGCCAAGACGCCGCCGGACGTCATCGCCATCCTCAACAAGGCGATCAACGAAGGGCTTGCCGATCCGAAGGTCAAGGCTCGGCTGACCGAACTCGGCGGCGCGCCGATGGGCGGCACGCCCGCCGATTTCGGCAAGATCATTCTGTCCGAGACCGAGAAGTGGAGGAAGGTGGTCGAGCTGTCCGGCGCCAGCGTGGAATAGCGCTGGCTTCAGTTCATGGCCGGGCGTAGCCGTCGAAGGACGTCTATGCCCGGCCATTTCGTTTCCGGCCGGGTCTAGTCGGCCTTGATGCCCATCTCGGTCACGAGCTTGCCCATACGTCGCGTGGAAGCCGTCGATGTGCTGCTTCACGCCGGCGATGGTGTTCTCGGCCGGCTCCGGGACGGAGTGGCCGAACGCGATCAGTTTGTCGCGGACCGTCTTTCTGGCCGAGCGCTGAGGCGATCTCCTTGTTGAGGTAGGCCTGGATCGATTCCGGCATGCCCTTCGGTCCGATGACGAAGTTGGTGATCTGAATCGCCACGTCGAGCCCGCCCTCGCGGATGGTCGGGACGTCCGGCATCTTCGATGACCGCTTCTCGCTGGCAATCGCCAGCGCCGTCACCTTGCCGTCCTGGATCTGCGGCAGCACCAGCGTCTGGGTGTCGAACATGACCTGGACGTCGTTCGCCAGCAGCGCCTGCATCATCGGCGCGTTGCCGCGGTATGGCACGTGGACCATCTCGACCTTCGCCAGCTTGATGAATTGCGCGCCGGTGAGATGCTGCGGGCCGCCGGTGCCGGACGAACCCCAGTTGACCTTGCCGGGGTTGGCGCGCGCATAAGTCAGGAATTCGCCGAGCGTCTTGTAGCGGGACGCGTTGGCGCTGTTCGTGACCAGCACGAATGGATACGAGTACACCGCCGCGACCGGCACGAAGTCGTTGCTCGGATGCCACGACAGCTTTTGCAGCGCGGGAAGGGTCGCGTGCGAGCTGGTCGTGAGGAGGAGCGTGTAGCCGTCCGGGTCCGAGCGCATCAGCTCGTTGACGGCGATCGCGCCGCCGGCGCCCGGCTTGGCCTCGACGATGATGGGCTGGCCGATCTGCTCCGAAAGACGCTGGCCGACGATGCGGGCCACCACATCGGTGCCGCCGCCCGCGGCGAACGGAATCAGAATCCGGATCGGGCGATTGGGATATTTCGCCTGCGCCGCGCTGTCCGGCGCCTGCGCCGCGAACGCAAAGGCGACAAGGCCAATCCCCAGCCAGGACTTGATCGGCAACATGGGTCCTCCCAAAGTTTTTTTCGCTTGCGCGTCTCAGGACGCCAAGCTTTTCTCCGCAGGTTCGAACTGCGCCAGCGAGCGCAGGTAGTCTGCATTTTTTCCGGCATCCTCGCGCGGCGTGCCCAGCGAGGCTTGATGGACGGTGACGTAGCCTTGGTATCCGATCTCCGAAAGCGCGCGCATGATCCCGGGAAAGTCGATGCCGGTGCCGTCCCAGAGCTGAATCTGGTCGAATGGAACGTCGCCGCGGCACCAGGTCTTCATGATCGTTTTGCCGGCGGGGTCGAGACGCTGGTTCTGCAGATAGACGTTGATGATGTGAGGCGCAAAGCGCTTGATCGTTTCGGCGCCGTAGGACTGTCCGCAACACTCCAGATTGGCGGGTTCGTAAGTCAGCCCGAAGTTCGGCCGTCCGATCCGGCGCAGCACGTCGAGCGTCTCGTCGACGCGCTCGAACAGCGAGCGGTTGTGGCATTGATGGGCGAGCCGCATGTTGCGTTCGCGCGCGGCGTCGGCGGCACGCTGCGCCCATACGATGTCCTCTTCCTTGCGCAACGCGACGCGCAGGAGATCGCAGCCGAGCGCTTCGGCAAGGTCGAGATAGGGGGCGATGTTGCGCAGCGCCATCGGCCCTTCGTCGGTGTTCTCGGGGATCGGGAAGTCACCGGTCACCATCGACACGGCGATGCCGCGTTGGCGCAGAAGGTTCGCCGCCGCGGCGACCTCGCTCGCGCGGGGTGTGGATGCCGATCTGCGAGGCCCGCATGCAAAGCGCGTGATAGCCGCTGGACGCCGCGATGTCGGCAAGCGCCGCGAGCGGCAATGCCGCTTCGCGTTTGGCGAAGTACCTTTCGCCGATGCGTACGGAAAGGGAGAGCTTCACGGCAAAAGGCTCGTACCAATCCCACAGGCTGTCAAGATTGCGAACCTTCCTCGCCAGGTTGGAAAGAGCCTAATATGATCGTCCGCGCGACGCCGATTGAAAGCAAGAGGAAGCGATGACCCGCAAGAAGCCCGAAGACCTCCGCAGCCACCGCTGGCTCGGTGTCGCCGACATGCGCTCGTTCGGCCACCGCTCGCGGCTGCGCCAGATCGGCTACGACGCCGACGATTGGCAGGGCAAGCCGGTGATCGGCATCATCAACACCTGGAGCGACATCAATCCCTGCCACACGCATCTGCGCAGCCGCGCCGAGAACGTGAAGCGCGGCGTGCTGCAGGCCGGCGGCTTCCCGATCGAGCTGCCGGCGATGTCGCTGTCGGAAACCATGGTGAAGCCGACGACGATGATGTACCGCAACTTCCTCGCCATGGAGACCGAGGAGCTGCTGCGCAGCCATCCGCTCGACGGCGCGGTGCTGATGGGCGGCTGCGACAAGACCACGCCCGGCCTGGTCATGGGCGCGATCAGCATGGGCCTTCCGGCGATCTACATTCCGGCCGGCCCGATGCTGCGCGGCAACTGGAAGCGGCGAATATCTCGGCTCCGGCTCCGACGTCTGGAAATACTGGACCGAGAAGCGCGCCGGCAACATCACCGACGACGACTGGAACGAGATCGAGGGCGGCATCGCGCGCTCGTTCGGCACCTGCATGGTGATGGGCACCGCCGCGACCATGATGGCGATCACCGAGGCGCTCGGCCTCGCGCTGCCCGGCTCGTCGTCGATCCCGGCCGCCGACGCCAATCATCCGCGCATGTGCGGCGTCGCCGGCCGCCGCATCGTCGAGATGGTGTGGGAGGATCTGACGCCGGACAAGATCCTGACGCCGGCGGCGTTCGACAACGCCATCAAGGTGCACATGGCGATGGGCGGCTCGACCAACGCCATCATCCACGTGGTCGCGATGGCGCGGCGCGCCGGCATTCCGAGTCGACATGGAAACGTTCGACCAGCTGTCGCGGGAAATTCCGGTGCTCGCCAACGTGCGGCCGTCGGGCAAATACCTGATGGAGGATTTCTTCTACGCCGGCGGCCTGCGCGCCATGATGCAGAGCCTCAAGAGCAAGCTCGATCTCGACTGCATGACGGTGACCGGGCAAGACCATCGGCGAGAACATCGAGGGCGCGCAGGTCCACATCCCCGACGTCATCCACGGCCTCAACGATCCGGTCTACGGCGAGGGCGCGACCGCGGTGCTCAAGGGCAACCTCGCGCCGAACGGCTGCGTCATCAAGCCGGCCGCCGCCGACCAGCGCTTCCTCAAGCATCGCGGCAAGGCGATCGCGTTCGAGGACTACAACCACATGATGCGCGAGATCGAGCGCGACGATCTCGACGTCACGCGCGACCACATCCTGGTGCTGAAGAACGCCGGCCCGAAGGGCGGCCCCGGCATGCCGGAGTGGGGCATGCTGCCGATCCCGAAGCGGCTGCTGGCGGCAGGGCGTGCGCGACATGATCCGCATCTCCGACGGCCGCATGAGCGGCACCAGCTACGGCGCCTGCATCCTGCACGTCGCGCCGGAGAGCTATCGTCGGCGGGCCGCTCGCCTTCGTGCAGACCGGCGACGAGATCGAGATCGACGTCGACAAGCGCAGCATCCATCTGCACGTCAGCGACGCCGAGCTCGCCCGCCGCAAGGCCGCCTGGAAGCAGCCGCCGCCGCACTACACCGCGCGGCTACGGCGCGATGTTCTCCGAGCACATCGGCCAGGCCGACCAGGGCTGCGATTTCGACTTCCTGCAGGGCACCGCGGCGACCGCGGAGCCGGAGATTCATTGATTCAAATCGTCGGGATCGGATTTCCGGTTCCGGCAATGTTGGATGCATGCATTCTGCCCGTGGCATCGAGGGTGCCGTGTGCCATGAATGTCGCCGTGCCTTTCGGCAACATTGACCGTGCGTGTTTCCGGGCATCGCAAGGCGAGGGCGCAGTCGCCTGTTCGCGTGCACGGCGATTTGCACCGGCATTCGCGGCGGCGTGCTCGCCGCCGGCGTTCACCACCGGCCGCGATTTGAGCGAGATGTCTCGCGCTCGTGAGCCTACGGCGATGTCCAGGCCGGGCGTTCATCAGGCGGCATGGACGCCAGCGCTCGGGGCAGGGCGACGTAGTTGCGTCCGCTCGATCCGCGCCACGAGTTTCTGCAGGCGCGCGTCGGGCTGATGCTGTTCGCGTCGCACAACAGCGACATGTGCCGGCGCGTTCTGTTCGACAACCGCACCGGCATCGCTCGGCCGACGCCGGCCAGCGTTCATTGCGGCCAGCCGCCGGCAAACGATCCGACGATCAGGTCGGTCAGCGAGCGCGCGCTGGCAGCTGCTGCAGGGCGTTCCGGCAAGTAGCTGCTCAGTCCGCGGTGATCTTCGCCTGCTTCACCACCTTGCCCCATTTCTCGGTTTCGGCGGCCAGCAGCCTGCCGAAATCCGCCGCCGAGCCGGGCAAGCGGATCGCCGCCGGTGTCGGCGAGCTTCGCCTTCATCGCCGGATCGGCGAAGGCCGCGTTCATCGCCTTGTTGAGCGTCTCGATGATCGCGTCCGGCGTGCCGCGCGGCACGCCGATGCCGGTCGTGGCGCTCGCCTCGTAGCCGGGAATGAAGTCGGCCGAGTATCGGAACGTCCGGCAGCACCGACGAGCGCGTGGTTGTGGTGACGGCGAGCGCGCGCAGCTTGCCGGAGCGCACCGGCCCGATCGAGGCCGACATCGGCTCGAACATCATCTCCGCCTTGCCTTCGATCATGGCCTTGAGCGCCGGTCCGCCGCCCGGATAGTGCACCACAGGCAGCGGCAGGCCGGCCATCAGCTTGAACAGCTCGCCGGTGACGTGCGGCGAGGAGCCGTTGCCGGTCGATGCCATCGTCACCTTGCCGGGGTTCGCCTTGGCGTAGGCGATGAACTCCGGAACGGTCTTCGCCGGCACCGACGGATGCACCACCATCACCAGCGCCTCGCGGGTGATGCCGACGACCGGCGCGATGTCGCGCAGAAAGTTGAACGGCAGGTTGGAGTAGAGCGAGCCGCTGATCTGGTTCGCCGGCCCGCACAGCAGGATGGTGTAGCCGTCGGGCGCAGCTTTCACCACCGCCTCGGTCGCGATGTTGCCCGAGCGGCCCGAGCGGTTTTCGACCTCGAACGGCTGGCCGAGCTGCTTGGTCAGCCAGTCCGCCGCGATGCGGCCGAGCGTGTCGTTCGGCCCGCCCGGCGCGAAGCCGACCATGAATTTCACCGGACGCGCGGGATAGGCCTGCGCCATGGCGGTCCTCGAGATGGCGGGCAGGGCGAGCGCGCCGCCCGCAAGCTGCAGGAAACGGCGGCGGGCGTATTCATGTTCATGGACTCTATTCCTTGATGTTGGCGGCCTTGATGACCTCGGCCCACTTCTTCTGCTCGGTGAGCATGGTGGCGGTGAATTCCGCCGGCGTGCTGGCGATCGGCAGCACGCCCTGCTTGGCGAACTTGTCGCGCATCTGCGGCGTGTTGACGATGCGCACGATCTCCGCGTTGAGCTTGGCCACCACCGCGGGCGGCATGCCGGCCGGCCCGATCACGCCGAACAGCAGCGACGCCTCGTAGTTGGCGACGCCGGCCTCCGCGACGGTCGGCACGTCCGGCAGCACGTCGGAGCGCTTCAGCGCGGTCACCGCGAGCGGCTTCAGCGCCTTCGACTGGATCAGCGGCAGCGCCTGGAACACGCTGTTCACGCTGATCGGAACATGGCCGGCGACGACGTCGTTCACCGCCGGCGCGCCGCCGCGATACGGCACGTGGATGAACTTGGTGCCGCTGCGATAGGCCACCAGCTCCATCGAAAGCTGCTGGATCGAGCCGACGCCCGGCGTCGCGAAAGAGATCGTGCCGGGCTTCGCCCTGGCGAGATCGAGCGCCTCTTTCATGTTGTTCGCGGGAAAGCTCGGGTGCGCGAAGATCAGCAGCGGCGACGACGCCACCAGGCAGATCGGCGTGAAGTCCTTGATCGCGTCATAGCCCGCGCTCGGCGACACCAGCGGATTGGTGATGTGGCCGGACACGATCGTCATCAGGCTGTAGCCGTCGGGCGCCATGCGGGCGAGCTGCTGGGTGGCGATCGCGCCGTTCGCGCCGGTGCGGTTCTCGACGACCACGGTCTGGCGCCAGGCCTTCTCCAGCTCGGCGCCGAGCTCCCGGGCGATGATGTCGGCGGTGCCGCCGGGCGCGAAACCGATCAGCATCTTGATCGGCCCGGACGGGTAAGCCTGAGCGGTGGCGTGCTGGGCAGGAGCGAGCAGCAGCGCCGCCGCGAGCAAAAAGCCGATCGCGCGAGCCATGTCATTCCTCCCGGCGTGCATTCATTTCCCGAAAGGCTAGTGGGTTGCCTGCCTCAAGCCAAGCATGCACTCTCTTTGAAACATTCGGGAGGCGTTGGATGCGCAAGGGCCGGTGGGCAGGGTGTGGGACGCTCGCGGCCGCGACGCTGATCGCGCTCGGCGGCGCGTCATCCGCCCAGACGGTTTGTCCCGAAAGCGTCATCCGCATCGTGGTGCCGTTCCCGCCCGGCGGCCCGACCGACGTGTCGGCGCGCGTGCTTGCCGAAAAATTGAAGGACCGGCTCGGCCAGAACGTCATCGTCGAGAGCCGCGCCGGCGCGGCGGGCGCGACCGGCACCGGCTATGTCGCGCAGCAGCCGGGCAACGGCTGCACCATGCTGCTCGCCTACGACACGCACGCGGTCAATCCGTCGCTGCTCAAGCTGACGTTCGACACCGCGACCGCGTTCAAGCCGGTCATGCTGATCGGCACCATTCCCAACATGATCGCCGCGCATCCCTCGCAGCCGTGGAAGTCGTTCGCCGAGATGGTGGCTGCCGCCAAGAAGGAAAACGACAGCCTCGCCTACGCGACCGGCGGCTCGGGCACCGTCGCGCATATGTCGATGAAGCTGATCGAGCAGGCCTACGGCGTGAAGCTGCGCCAGGTGCCGTATAAAGGCGGCGCGCCGGCCGCCGCGGACCTGATCGCCGGCCATGTGCCGATGATGATCGGCTCGGTCACCGCGCTCGGCGCCTTCGTCCGCGACGGCAAGGCGCGCGCGCTGGTGCAACTCGGCGCCGCCCGTCATCCGTTGCTGCCGGATACGCCGACGCTCGCCGAACTGGGGCAAAAGGGCTTCACCAGTGAAGCCTGGATCGGGATTTTCGTGCCGGCCGGCACGGCCGACGGCGACCGTCACGCGCTTCAACGCAGAGCTCAAGGCGGTGCTGCAGGACCCTTGGGTGCGCGAGCGCATGGCGGCGATCGGCGTGCAGCTTACGGGCTCGTCGCCGGAGCAATTGGGATCGTTCGTGAAAGCCGAGATGGCGCGCTGGGGCGACGTCGTGCGCGCCCACGACATCAAGCCGGAGTAAGGACATGAAGCTCGTCAGCGTCGTGAAGTCCGGCGAAGAGCGGCTGGGCTTGCTGGCGGGCGATACCGTGGTCGATCCGCTGTTGGCGGGCGGCGACCGCGCGCTGTTCGCCGATGCGCTCGCGTTCATCAAGGGCGGCGACGCTGCGATGAAAGCGGCGCGCGCGATCCTCGCCAATCCGCCGAAGGCCGCCTGCACGCCGCTGCGCGACGTCGACGCTGGCGGCGCCGATCCGGCCGTCGACCATCCTGTGCAGCGGCAGCAACTACAAGGACCACAACGCCGAGAAGGCCAACACGCCGATCAGCGGCAAGGAGCCGGAGTTCTTCGTCAAGACCGCCGACTGCGTGGTCGGCCCGGACGAGCCGATCGCGTTCGACGAGCGGTTCTCGAAGAAGATCGACTGCGAGACCGAGCTGGCCATCGTGATCGGCAAGGCCGGCCGCTTCATCCCCGTCGATCGCGCGCTCGACCACGTGTTCGGCTACACCATCGTCAACGACGTCACCGCGCGCGACCGCCAGGTGCGCCGCACGCCGGAAGGCATGACCTGGTACGAGCTTGGCAGCGGCAAGGCGTTCGACTCCGGCGCGCCGCTCGGGCCCTGCATCGTCACCGCCGACGAGATCGGCGATCCGCAGAAGCTGAAGCTGCAGTCGCGCGATCAACGGCGAGCTGCGGCAGTCGAGCAGCACCTCGAACATGATCTGGACCTGCGCCGAGCTCATTCATTTCTTCTCGCGCAACTTCACGCTCAAGCCCGGCATGGTCATCATCACCGGCACGCCGGCCGGCACCGCCTGGTCGGCCGACAAGGAGCTCGGCGGCAAGGGCGTGCATCAGCCGGGCCTGGTGCCGGCGACGCGCTACTGCCTGCCGGGCGACGTGGTCGAATGCGAGGTCGAGAAGATCGGCGTGCTGCGCAACACGGTGCAGCAGGCCGGCGAAGCCGCGCGGCGCGACGCCGCCGAATAACAACGAACACGAGTAGGGGGAAGTCCATGGATCGCCGCAGGTTCCTTCAAGGCGCGCTCGCCGCGCCGTTCGTCGCCGCGTTCCCGCTGGAACGCGCGCGCAGGCGCACAGGCTTGGCCGACGCGCAACATCACCATGATCGTGGCGTTCCCGCCCGGCGGGCAGGCCGATCTCGCGGCGCGGCCGGTCGCGGCGGCGCTGGAAAAGATCCTCGGCCGCGCCGGTCACGGTGGACAACCGCTCCGGCGCCGGCGGCATGCTCGGCAACGCCGCGGCGGCGCGCGCCGAGCCGGACGGCCACACGCTGCTGATGGCGCTGTCGTCGATGATGTTCCTGCCGGAGGCCGAGCGGGTGATGGACCGCAAGCCGTCCTACGAGATGCGACCAGCTCGTGCCGATCGCGCGCGTGCTGGCCGATCCGGGCGTCGCTGTCCGGTGCATGATCGATGCGCCCTGGAAGACGGTCGCCGATCTCGTCGCCGACGCCAAGAAGCGGCCGGGCCAGATCGCCTTCAGCTCGTCCGGCAACTACGGCGCCGCCCACGTGCCGATCGAGATGTTCCAGCAGGCCGCCGGCATCAAGCTGCTGCACGTGCCGTATCGCGGCGGCGGGCCGGCGCTGACGGCCTTCATCGGCAAGCAGATCGCCATCACCGCGCAGGCGCCGGGCCCGATCTGGCCGCACGTGCAGAGCGGCAAGGTGCGGCTGCTGGCGACCTGGGGCCGACAAGCGCACCGCCGAAATGCCGAACATCCCGACCATGATCGAGCTCGGCTACAAGGACGTCGAATATTACATCTGGGCCGGCCTGTTCGCGCCGAAGGGCACGCCGGCGCCGATCATCAACCGGCTGCGCGACGCCATGCGCGAGGTGATGAAGAACCCGCAGGTGACGTCGAGTGTTCGTCAAGGCCGGCAGCCCGCCGGCCTACATGGACCAGCCGGAGTTCGCGAAGTTCGTCGAGGCCGACGCCAAGCGGCTCATTCCGGTCGATCCGAAAGATCGGAAAGCTGGACGAGAAATGAAAATCGGACTGTTCGACCACATCGAGCACGGCGAGCGGCCGCTCGCGCAGCTGTTCGACGAGCGGCTGGCCTTCATCCAGGCCGCCGACGAGGCCGGCTTCTACTGCCTGCATCTCGCCGAGCATCACCAGACGCCGCTCAACATGGTGCCGGTGCCGGGCGTGTTCCTCGGCGCGGTGGCGCGCGCGACCAAGCGCATCAAGATGGGCCCGCTGGTCTATCTGCTGCCGCTCGTCTCGCCGCTGCGCATGATCGACGAAATCTGCATGCTCGATCATCTCAGCAACGGCCGGATGGAGATCGGCGTCGGCCGCGGCGTGTCGCCGTTCGAGCTGAAGTACCACAAGGTCGAGCACGACCAGTCGCGCGAGATCTTCATCGACGCCTACGAGTGCATCCGCGCCGGGCTGCAGACCGACGAGCTGACCTATCACGGCCCGCACTACAACTACGACAACGTGCCGATCGCGCTGCGTCCGCTGCAGCAGCCGCATCCGCCGTTCTGGTACGGCTCGTCCGGCGCCGAAGGCTCGACCTGGGCCGGCGAGCAGGGGCTGCACTTCGTCACGCTCGGCCCCAACGAATTCGCCAAGGCCAACATCGACACCTTCAAGGCGGCCTTCGCCAAGCGCGGCGGCAAGGCGGCGCAGCCCAAGCCGGAATTTTCCGGCGGCATCGCGATCGGCGTGCAGCGCCACATCTTCGTCGACGAGACCGACGAGAAGGCGGTGCGCTGGGCCAAGCCCGCGATGGAGAAGCATCTCGAGCACATCAACTGGCTGCGCACCAAGCACGGCATGACCGCCGACTGACCGGCTGCGCGTCGTGCGCGGCACGACCTTCGAGGAATGCGTCGAAGAGGGCACGGTGATCGCCGGCTCGCCGAAGACCGTGCTGGCCGAGATCGAGAAGCAGATGGCGAAGATCGGCGCCAACTATCTGCTGACCTACCTGTTCCTCGGCAACATGTCGCTCGCCGACGCGATGCGCTCGCTCAAGCTGTTCAAGGCCGAGGTGATGCCGGCGGTCGAGCGGCTGTGACCGCTTTGCACTTCGCTGCTGCGCGATCTGCTCCAGTACCGGCGTCCATTGCCGCTGCTGGGCTTGCACGAAGGCGACGGCCTGCTCGGCCGTCATGGAGCGCTTGGATAGCCGCCAATCGCGGCGAAGCGGCTCGATCACCTCAGGCAGTTCGACAGCACCTTGCGGAGTTCCGCGCCGAGCCGCTTGAGGATCGGCTCCGGCGTGCCGAGCGGCGCGACGAACACCTGCCAGCCGCCGGCGATGAAGTCCGGCAGCGTTTCGCTCGACCGTCGCCACGTCGGGAAACTCGCCGAGCCGTTGCGCGGACGAGACCGCGATCGGCTTGAGCGCACCGCTGCGCACCGCGCCGATCAGCGCCGGGATAGCCTTCGACCACGATCGGAACGCGGCCGCCCAGCGCGTCGTTGAGCGCCTGCGCCGGTCCGCCAGTGTATGGCACGAGCTGCATTTTGATGCCCGCGCGCAGTCTGCAGCAGTTCGCCGGTGAGATGGGAGATTCGTCCGACGCCGGTCGCGGCGTACGACAGTTCGCCGGGCTGCGCCTTGGCGCGCGCGATCAGCTCCGGCAGCGAGCTCACGCCGAACGACGGGATGACGGACGACGAACATCGGCTGCTCGGACAGAAATCCGATCGGCGCGAAGTCGCGCGGCAGCATCAGCGGAAGGTTCTGAGCCTTGCCGGCCAGCGTGATGAACGACGAAGCCGCGGGTGCATAGATCGTGTAGCCGTCGTTCGGCGCGGCCGCTGCGACGCGCGCCGCGATCGCGCCGCCGGCGCCTGGATGATTCAGCACCTGCACCTGCTGACCGAGATACTGCCCGAGCTTGTCGGCGACGATCCGCGTCACCACGTCGACCGTGCTGCCAGCCGCCGAGTCGACGATGATGCGGAGCGGCCGCTGGGTAGCGTCGCCTTGCGCGCGCGCGGTTGAGAAGGTGCCGGCAACGAGTAAAGCCAGCGCGACGTAACGATCATGCGCCGGTTCACTTCGTCGCTTCCTTCGCCACCGCCTCGGCGACCGGCTTCCAGGTCTTCTGCTGGCTGTTGATGAAGTTGACCAGTTCATCCGCGCTCATCGGATTGACGTAGGCGCCGAGCGCGGCGAGCTTTTCCTTGACCTGCGGTTCGTCGAGCACCTTGCGGAGATCGAAGCCGAGCTTGCGCATATGGAGAGGTGCGGTGCCGTTCGGCGCCAGCATCACGTTCCAGCCGCCGGCGAAGAAGCCGGGCAGTGTCTGCGCAACCGGGGGAAGATCGATGCCCGGCAGGCGTTCCAGCGAGGCGACTGCGAGGCCCTTGATCGCCCCCGACTGCAATCCGCCGGCCAGGCCGGAGTAGGAATCGAGCACGATCTGCACGCGGCCGGTGGCGAGGTCGCCGAGCGCCTGCGCCGGGCCGCCGGTGTAGGGAATCATCTGCAGCTTCACGCCGGCGCGCATCTGGAACAGCTCCATGGTCAGGTGCGTGATGCGGCCGCGTCCGGTGGTGGCGTAGGAGATTTCGCCGGGCTTTTCCTTGGCGCGCGCGATCAATTCCGGCACCGTGGCGACGCCGAGCGCCGGCGACACCGCGATCACCATCGGCTGCTGGGTGAGGAAGGTGATCGGCAAAAAGTCGCGCGGCACTTGCACCGGCAGATTGTCGGCGACGCCGGGCGCGCCGGCGAGCGCGGTGAACACCGAAGCGGCCGCCATGTAGATCGTGTAGCCGTCGTTCGGGGAGGTCGAGGCAACGCGCGCGGCGATCGAGCCGCCGCCGCCGGGATGATTGAGCACCACGACCTGCTGGTTCCAGAGCTTGCTCAGCCCGTCGGCGACGATCCGCGCCGTCACGTCGGTGGCGCTGCCGGGCGCGGAGTCGCAGATGATTCGCACCGGTTTGCTGGGATAGTCGACCTGCGCTTGTGCGGTCGCAGCAAAGGCCGCGAACGCTGTGCCGACAAGGACTTGGCCGAACAAGGACTTGGAATGCCCGTCTCATGTGCGCCCTCCCATGAATGGCGTGCGTCCTTCAGACCGGCTTTTGCCCGATCCTATTTGGTATAAGATTGGTTCGACAACGGGCTTCAAAAGCCCGGCATAGGGAGGCGATGCGATGACATTCAGACAAGTTCTGCTTTCGACCGTGGCCGTGATGGGCGGATTGGCCCTGGCAACGGCAATTCCGGCGCCGGCCAGCGCGCAACAGAAGCCCGCCGCTGCGGCCGCCGCGGTTGCGATCGACACCGACGACATCGGCGGCGTGGTCAGGGGTCCGAAGGGGCCGGAAGCCGGCGTCTGGGTGATCGCGGAGACCACCGATCTGCCGACCCGCTACACCAAGAGCGTCGTCACCGACGATCAGGGCCGCTACGTCATCCCCGATCTGCCGAACGCGAACTACAAGGTCTGGGTGCGCGGCTACGGCCTGATCGACTCGCCGAAGATGCGCGCCAAGCCGGGCCAGACCGTCAATCACACCGCGGTGGTCGCGCCCGATGCGAAGTCGGCGGCGCACTACTACCCGGCGATCTACTGGTACACGATGATGAAGATTCCGCCGGCCAAGGATTTCGGCGGACACACCGACATTCCGAAGAACATCACGCGCGACACCTGGATCCAGCGCATGAACAACACCGACTGCGTCGGCTGTCATCAGCTCGGCCAGTTGTCGACGCGCACCATCCCGGCGCAGTTCGGCAAGTTCAACTCCGGCGCCGACGCCTGGATCCGCCGCATCTCCGCCGGGCAGTCCGGCGAGATGATGACCAACCGGCTCGCCGGTCAGCTCGGCGGCGTGCCGTACAAGTATTTCGGCGACTGGACCGATCGCGTCGCGAAGGGCGAATTGCCGAAGAACAAGCCGGCGCGTCCGTCGGGCGTCGAACGCAACGTCGTCGTCACCACCTGGGACTGGTCGACGCCGGACAAATATCTGCACGACCTGATCTCGTCGGACCGGCGCAAGCCGCACGGTCAATGCCGGCGGCAAGCTCTACGGCGCGCCGGAATACTCGACCGACATGATGCCGATCCTCGATCCGAAGACGCATCAGGTGACGTATTTCAAGATGCCGGTGCAGGACGACAAGATGCCGGTCTCGCTCGGACCAGGCCACGCCGGCGCGATCAAGCCGACGACGCCTTCGGCCTATTGGGGCGAGGAGATTCTCTGGGACACCAAGGCGAACCAGCACAACGCCATGTTCGACGGCAAGGGCCGGGTCTGGCTCGCGGCGAACGTGCGCGGCATGGACAATCCGGCCTGGTGCAAGAAGGGCTCGGAGCATCCGTCGGCCAAGGTGTTCCCGATCGACCGTTCGCCGCGTCAGGTGACGATGCTCGATCCCAAGACGATGAAGTACGAGTTCATCGACACCTGCTTCGGCACCCACCATCCGCAGTTCGGCTACGACGCCGACAACACGCTGTGGCTGTCGGGCTCCGGTCCGGTGGCGGGCTGGGTCAACACCAAGGTGTGGGACGAGACCAAGAGCGCCGAGAAGGCGGTCGGCTGGTTCCCGTTCGTGCTCGACTTCAACGGCAACGGCAAGCTCGACGAGTTCGGCGACAAGCCGGAGGAGGGCAAGGACACGCGCTACAATCCGGGCTCCGGTCCGTACGCGGTGATGCCGCATCCGAAGGACGGATCGATCTGGTACACCTCCGGTGTGTTCGGCGGCCGTCCCGGCTTCCTGCGCTTCGATCCGAAGACCAAGCTGTGCGAGTTCTACGCCGTGCCGAAGGAGGGCGTCAGCCTGCGCGGCGGCGACATCGGCGCCGACGGGCGGCTGTGGGGCTCCGGCTCCGCGGGTCACCTGATCGAGTTCGATCGCAGCAAGTGCAAGGCGCCGCTCAGCGGCCCGAAGGCGACCGGCGACCACTGCCCCGAAGGCTGGACGCTGCACAAGTATCCGGGCCCGGGCTTCGACGACGTGCCGAACTCGAGCGCGGAGGCGAGCTACTACACCTGGGTCGACCACCACAACGCGGTCGGCCTCGGGCCGAACGTGCCGATCTCGACCGCCAACCTGCAGGACGGCTTCGTCGGCCTGAAGGACGGCAAGATGATCCTGATGCGCGTGCCGTATCCGATGGGCTTCTACGCCAAGGGTCTCGACGCGCGCATCGACGATCCGAACGCCGGCTGGAAGGGCCGCGGCCTGTGGAGCGCCACCGGCGACCGCACGCCCTGGCTCAACGAGCTGGGCAAGGGCGCGCGTCCGATGGCCGTGCAGATCCAGGTGCGGCCGGACCCGCTCGCCAAGTAGCGGATGCCGGAGGAGTTGAACGTTACGTTGGGGCTGCGGTGCAGCCCCAACGCATATCCCGACTGGGTTTGGGCGACGTCAGGAGGGTGACATGACCTTGAAGCAGTTTCTTTTCGCGAGCGTCGCCGCGATCGCGATTGCGGCGACGCTTCCGTCCGCTCCGGCCAGCGCGCAGCAGGCCGCGGCCGTTGCAATCGACAACGACGACATCGGCGGCGTGGTCACCGGCCCGAACGGCCCGGAGGCCGGCGTCTGGGTGATCGCGGAGACCACCGATCTGCCGACCCGCTACATCAAGAGCGTGGTGACGGACGACCAGGGCCGCTACCTCATCCCCGACCTGCCCAAGGCCAACTACGAGGTGTTCGCGCGCGGCTACGGCCTCCTCGATACCGCGAAGGTCGAAGAGCGAGCCGGGCAAGATCGTCAACTTCACCGCCGCGGCGGCGACGCCGAAGGCCGCGGCTGAAATCTATCCGGCGATCTACTGGTACTCGATGCTGAAGACGCCGGCGAAGCACGAATTCCCGGTCGGCAACGTGAAGAGCCAGGCGGAATGGCTCAACGTGATCAAGACCAACGGCTGCTTCGCCTGTCACGCGCTCGGCAACAAGGCGACCCGCACCATTCCGGCGATGTTCGCCGACATGAAGCCGGAGGACGCCTGGGCGCGCCGCATCCTGTCCGGCCAGGCGATGAACAGCATGGCGACCGCGATCGGCCGCGTCGACACCCAGCGCGCGCTCAAGCTCTTCGCCGACTGGACCGACCGCATCGCCGCCGGCGAGTTGCCCGCCGCGAAGCCGCAGCGCCCGCAGGGCCGCGAGCGCAACGTCGTCATCACGCAGTGGGATTTTTCCGATCCCAAGCACTACCTGCACGACATCACCGCGACCGACAAGCGCAAGCCGACGCTCAACGCCAACGGCCTGATCTACGGCGCGGTCGAGAACTCGACCGACCTCATCCCGGTGCTCGATCCGGTCAATCACCGCGCGTCGACCTTCACGATGCCGGTGCGCGATCCCAAGACGCACACTTCAAGGACGACCCGCTGTCGCCGTCGCCGTACTGGGGCGACGAGGCGATCTGGGACGGCCAGACCAGCACGCACAACCCGATGTACGACGAGAAGGGCCAGGTCTGGTTCACCTCGCGGGTCGGCCCGCCGCCGAACCCGGACTTCTGCAAGAAGGGCTCCGACCATCCGTCGGCCAAGGTGTTCCCGCTGGAGACCTCGACGCGGCATCTGGCGATGTACGATCCCAAGACCGGCAAGATCACGCTGATCCGCACCTGCTTCCGACCCACCATCTCGTGTTCGCCGAGGACGCCAACAACACGCTGTGGCTGAGCGCCGGCGGGCCGGGCTCCGGCGTGCTCGGCTGGCTCGATCGCAAGGTGTTCGAGGAGACCGGCGACGAGGCGAAGGCGCAGGGCTGGACGCCGATCGTCATCGACACCAACGGCAACGGCAAGCGCGACGACTAGGTCGAGCCGAACCAGCCGGTCGATCCGGCCAAGGACAAGCGCGTCGTCGGCGCGCTCTACGGCATCGGCGTCAACCCGCAGGACGGCACCATCTGGGGCTCGATCCTGACGTTCCCGGCTACATCGTGCGCGTCGATCCGGGCTCGAATCCGTCGCGGACCGCGCTCGCCGAAATCTACGAGCCGCCGCTGCCGGGCTACGGGCCGCGCGGCTTCGACATCGACCGCAACGGCATCGCCTGGGTGCCGCTGGCGTCGGGCCACATGGGCAAGTTCGACCGCAGCAAGTGCAAGGTGCTGCGCGGGCCGAGACCGCGACCGGCCGGCACTGCCCGGAGGGCTGGACGCTCTATCCGTTCCCCGGTCCGCAGTTGGCGGGGCTCAACGAAACCGGCAGCGCGGAGGCGAGCTACTACACCTGGGTCGATCAGTTCGACACCTTCGGGCTCGGCGCCAACGTGCCGTGGGCGACCGGCAACGCCAACGAGTCGCTGATGGCGCTGGTCGGCGATCAGTGGCTCAACTTCGTCGTGCCGTATCCGCTCGGCTTCTACGCCAAGTGGATGGACGGCCGCATCGACGATCCGAACGGCGGCTGGAAGGGCAGGGGCGTGTGGGCGACCTACGGCACGCGCACGCCGTTCCATCTCGAGACCGGCAAGGGCACGCGGCCGAAGGTGGTGAAGTTCCAACTGCGGCCCGATCCGCTGGCGCGGTGAGGGAGCACATAACGAGACGGGCCAAGCCAAGGGCACGCGGTGCTCCAACCAGGTTCGCAAAGGAGGGAGGAAATCGATGGGGCTAATGCCTGACTTCGTGTTGGACTACGTCTCGGTCAACACGTTCTGGAGCATCCTGTTCATCGTTCACGCGCTGCTGGCGGTGGCGCTGCTCGGCGCGCTGACGCACCAGGCGGTGTCGGTGCTGATGCCGGTGCGCCAGGGCGCCGGCGGCGCCGGCTTCGTCACGCGGTTTCGCGGCGTGCACGGTCCGGGCTACGCGGTCGCGGTCTGCGTGCTCTGGATCGTCACGTTCTTCTTCGGCGCCTGGATCTACACCAAGTACCGCATGTACGTGCGCATCCCGATCGAGCAGGCGGGATACTGGAAGACGCAGGGCGTCTTCGAGCTGAAGGAGCACCTCGCCGTCGATCGGGCTCGGGCTGCTGCCGATCTACTGGTACTTCTGGAAGAACGCGCGCAATCCCGAATACGACGCCGCGCGCAAGGGGCTCACCGTGACGCTCGCGGCGTTCTGCTGGTTCATCTTCCTCGTCGGCCACATCGTCAACAACGTGCGGGGGTTCGGATCATGAGCACGACCACCAACACATCGTCGGCCGCAGCCGCGACATCGCTGGCGTCCTCGGTCGCGTTCCGCACCTTCGCCACGGTGTTCGCCATCGCGACGCCGGTGATCTACACGATCTGCGAGATGCGGAACTGGCCGCTGTTCACCTATCACCCGGGAACCAACCGGGTCGATCTGTTCTGGGCGGCGGCGGTCAAGGACGAGGGTCCGGCCATGTACTGGTACGGCTGGACCGCCACCACGCTGATCGGCGCGGCGGTGCTCGGCCTTCTCGCCACGATGCTGCCGGAAAGCACGATGAGGAAGATTCCGCTGTCGCTGACCTGGATCGCGCCGCTGGCGGCGATTCCGGTCCTGATCTACGCGCTGCGGTTCTTCTGGCGGTGGTAGCGCACGCAACTTTTGAGTGGCGCGACGGTTTGAGCTAGTATCGCCGCCAGACTCTCGGAGGCAGACATGAGCGTCCTGATCCGAACAATTGCGCTGTCGCGGCGTGCGCCGCGGCCCTCGCCGCGCCGGCCTTTGCCGGCGGCGACGACTACGATGCGATGAACGACACCGAGGGCAAGGGGCCGGCCTATTTCGGCTTCGTGCGCGACCACCGCGGCTCGCCGGTGTCCGACGCCCAGGTGATCCTGCGTCCCAAGAAGGGCGAGCCGGTGACGCTGAAGTCCAACGTGCTCGGGCTCTACCGCAGCCACATCACCAAGGACGTCTCGCCGGCCGAGGTCGAAGTGTCCTGCGGCAAGACCGGCTACAGGCAGTCCGGCGTGATGCGCCGTCCCGGCGCGGACAACGACATGCACATCGAGACCAACTGCACGCTGCAGCGGCTGTAGTCACGATGTCTCCCCGCGTGTCCCGGGCGACCTCGGCCCTGCGCCGGGGGAGAGCCGGGACCCAGCTTTCTTTCTTCGCGGCTCTTGCGTCTGCTTCGCGAGCCTGCTCTTCCGCCCACGCCCAATCCGCCGACACCGTCCTTCTCAACGGCAAGATCGTGCAATACGGCGCGGCGCCCGCGCAGGCGCTGGCCGTGCGCGACGGCCAGATCGCCGCGGTCGGCGACCACGCCGACATCCGCGCGCTCGCCGGGCCGAACACCCGCGTGATCGATCTCGAAGGCCGCACCGTCATTCCCGGCCTGATCGATTCCCACATCCACGCCATCCGCGCCGGGCTGACCTTCAACACCGAGGTGCACTGGATCGGCGTCCGCACGCTGGCCGAGGCGCTCGGCCGCATCCGCGCCGCGGCCGAAAAAGCGCCGAAGGGCTCGTGGCTGATCGTCGCCGGCGGCTGGACCGAGCGGCAGTTCGCCGAAGGCCGCCGCCCGACCCAGGCCGAGATCGCCGCCGCTGCGCCGGACCACCACGTCTATGTGCAGATCCTCTATTCCGCGATCCTGCTCTCGCCCGGCGGCGCCGAGGCGCTGGGCATCGCCAAGGACCAGGGCTCGCCTCGCGGCTCACAGTTCGAGAACGGCGCCGACGGCAAGCCGACCGGCTGGATCAGCGGCGACAACCGCACCATCAGCGACGTCTTCAATCTGCTGCCGCGCCCGAGCTTCGCGCAGCAGGTCGCCGGCACCCGCGCGTTCTTCCGCGCGCTCAACGGGCTCGGCGTCACCGGCGTGCTCGATCCCGGCGGCTACAACATGCCGATCGAGGAATACCGGCCGCTGTTCCAGGTCTGGCGCGACCGCGCGCTCACCGTGCGCGTCGCCTACAGCCTGTGCGCGCCGCGCCGCGGCCACGAGCTCGAAGACCTGCAGGCCATGACCGAGGCGATGCCGATGGGCTTCGGCGACGACTGGCTGCGCTTCAACGGCATCGGCGAGAACGTCGTCTGGGGCATGTACAACAACGAGAAGCCCACGGAGGCGGACCGCGAGCGGCTCTATCGCGTGCTGCAATGGGCGGCGCCGCGCGGGCTGACCGCGACGTTCCACTGGCACAACGAGCGTTCGGTGCATCATCTGCTCGACGTGCTGGAGCGGGTCAACCGCGAGACGCCGGTCGCGCCGCTGCGCTGGTCGATCGCGCATCTCAACGACGCCTCGCCGGACAGCCTCAAGCGCATGAAGGCGATGGGCATCGGCTGGCTGATGCAGAACGCGTTCTATTTCCGCGGCGAGGCGTTCGTCGGCCAGCGCGGCGCCGAGGCCGCGCGGCTCTCGCCGCCGATCGGCACTGCGCTGCGCATGGGCCTGACGGTCGGCGGCGGCACCGACGCGCACCGCGTGATGAACTACAATCCGTTCGTCTCGCTGCAATGGATGCTGGACGGCAAGACCGTCGGCGGCACGCCGATGCGCGGGCCGGAGGAAACCCCGACGCGCGAGGAGGCGCTGCGCCTCTATACGCTCGGCAGCGCCTGGTTCTCGTTCGACGACGGCAAGCGCGGCTCGCTCGACGCCCGGCAAGCTCGCCGACCTCGCGGTGCTGACCAAGGACTATCTGACCGTGCCGGTCGAGGAGATCGGCACGATCGCGTCGCTGCTCACCATGGTCGGCGGCCGCGTGGTCTCGGGGCAGGGCCCTACGCGGCGCTGGAGGAGAAGGGCGGACTGAGCCTTACTCGATCACCTCGTCGGCCAGCGCGAGCAGCCGGTCCGGAACTTCGAGGCCGAGCGTCTTGGCGGTCTTGAGGTTGATCACGAACTCGAATTTGGTGGACTGCATGACCGGCAGGTCGGCGGGCTTCTCGCCCTTGAGAATCCGCCCGGCGTAGATGCCGGCTTGGCGATAGGCATCGGTGATGCTGGTCCCGTAGCTCATCAGGCCACCGGCCACGACGGCCTCGCGCTGAGCATAGATCGCCGGCAGCGCGTGGCGAGCCGCCAGCGCGACGATCCGTTCGCGATGCGGAGATTCAAGAACGGACCAGCCCCGACGAGCAGCGCGCCGGCCCCGCGTTGGACGAAGGTTGCAAAGGCGGTCTCGATGTCGCGGTCGCTGCTGACATCGAGCAACGATGAGTTGCTGCCCGATCGATTGCGCCGCGGCCTGCACGTCTCTTCGCTCGGCCTCGGTCGTGGGAGTGCCCGGGTTCGCGAGCACGGCAATTGTTGTCGCCTTGGGCACGAGCTGGCGCAGCAGCTCCAGCCGCTTCGCCCCCAGCACGCCGGCGAAAAAGATCACGCCCGTGACGTTGCCGCCCGGCCGGTTGAGGCTGGCGACCAGGCCCTGCTGGACCGGGTCGCCCCCGCCCGCGAAGACGATCGGCACCGTCGTGGTTGCGGCCTTGGCCGCGAGCGCCGAATTGGTGTCGCCGACGATCACGGCCACCGGCCGGCGGATCAAATCAGCCACCAGAGCCGGCAATCGATCGGTCTGATCGTCCGCCGAGCGGAATTCGATCGCGACGTTCTGGCCCTCGACGAAGCCTGCTTCCTTCAGGCCCTGGCGGAACGCGGTCACGAGGTGCGCGACGTCGGCGAGCGACGTGCTGCGCAGGAATCCGACCACCGGCATCGCCGGCTGCTGCGCGCGCGCCGCGAGCGGCCAGCCAGCCGCCGCGCCGCCGAGCCAGCGTGATGAACTCGCGCCGTTTCATGAAATCGCCGCCCCGTGACAGCGGCTACCATAGCACGGCGGGCGAGGGCGCTACTGCGCCGTCCAGTACGTCAGCACCGCGCTCGTCACCGCGCCGCCGACCACGCAGGGAATGCCGGCCGCGGTGAGCGACACCACCGCCGCCGCGATGCAGCCGACCGCGATCGCGCCCTGGCCGACGTAGCCCCACACCGTCATCTCGCGGCGGTAGCCCGGGCCCTTGCGCTTGAGCTCGTCGATCGCCGCCAGCGCCTCCTTCTTGAGCTTCGGCGCCTGCGTGGTCTCGGCGGCCTGGATCACCTCGGCGAGCGGCTTCGCGACGTCCTCGGTCTGGTACTTCGCCATCGATTTGAGCATGTGCAGCAGGTCGGGATACATCGTCGCGTTGTTGGCGAGCGTGACCTTGGCCATGCTGCCGACCGTGAGCCGCTCGACGATGTCGCGGTCCTTCGACCAGGGCAGCATGGTGAGGATGCGATAGATCGGCTGGTAGTCGCCGGTCGCGAAATACTGGCCCCAGAGAATGTCGAGCAGTTCGGGATTCTTGCCGAACGAAATCTCCGGCGACGGCACCTTGATGCCGACGTGCATCTGCATTTTTTCCAGGAACGTCGGATTCTTGTCGAGCTCGATCGTGTCGAGCGTCGGCAGCGAGCCCGCGATGTACTGGTCGATCATCGCCTGGCGCGCCGGCAGCCGCGGCGCGACGTTGCGCAGCAGCGTCTTCCATTCCGGCAGGCCGGAATAGGCGATGGCGCGCACCACCACCCATTGGTCCGCCTCCGGCAGCGGCAGCATCTTGACGACCAGCGTCTCCGCGATCTTCGGATTGGCGCCGAGCACGCCGGCGATGAAGCCGACATGGAACGCCGCGTTGTCCGGATCGCGCAGCGTGCCTGCCTTGCTCAACGTCTGCACGGCGGCGGGCAGGCGCGACGGCTCGGGCTTGTGACGGTAATTGTCGGCCCAGGCGACGACGGCGTCGCGCGTGTAGAACGCGCCTTTCGTTGCCGCCGAAGCAGGCACGGAAAACAACAACAAGCGGCCAACGCTGCAAATATGGTTCGCATGGTCCCCTCCCGATGCGCTCAATGCACAAAGGAAAGCCGCCGGTTGGGACCGATTGATGGATGAATCAAGGCAGAGCTGCGCCGAACTGAAGGCGTTGCGAAACGCTTGGCATGGCGGCGCCGATTGGCTAACCCAGTGCTCGTCTGAATTTTGCAGAGTTCCGAATCATGGCCGACGACATTCCGTTCGACAAGGATTTCAACCTGACGCCCGGCAAGGTCGATCAGGCGATGCCCGGCGTGCGGCGGCTGCTCTGCAACAACCCGTCGCCGTTCACCTTCAAGGGCACGGTGAGCTACATCGTCGGCGAGGGCAACGTCGCGATCGTCGATCCCGGTCCCGACGATCCGGCGCACGTCGCGGCGCTGCTCGATGCGGTGCGCGGCGAGACGGTGACGCACATTTTCGTCACCCACACCCATCGCGATCATTCGCCGGCGGTGCCGGCGGTGAAGGCCGCGACCGGCGCGCTGGTGCTGGCGGAAGGGCCGCACCGTCCGTCGCGCGTGCTCAACGTCGGCGAGGCGCCGCGCATGGAAGGCTCGAACGACACCGACTTCAAGCCGGACCGCGCGCTCGCCGACGGCGAGGTGGTGAGCGGCTCGGGCTGGACCATCGAGGCGGTGACGACGCCGGGCCACACCGCCAACCACATGGCCTTCGCCTTCAAGGAAAAGGACGTGCTGTTCTCCGGCGACCACGTGATGGCGTGGTCGACCCCGGTGGTGGCGCCGCCCGACGGCTCGATGGGCGACTACATGGCCTCGCTCGACAAGCTGCGCGAGCGCAGCGAGCAGATCTATTTCCCGGGCCACGGCGGCGCGGTGCACCAACGCGCCGCGCTTCGTCGCCGCCTACATCCTGCACCGCAAGGCGCGCGAGGCGGCGATCGTCCGGCAACTGGAGAAAGGCGAGAGCGACATCCCGGCGCTGGTCGGCGCGATCTACGCCAACCTCGATCCGCGGCTCACGCGCGCCGCCGGCATGTCGGTGCTGGCGCATCTGGAGGACCTGGTGGCGCGCGGCACCATCGCGACCGACGGCCCGCCCTCGATCGCCGGCCGCTACCGCTTCGCCGGCTGAGCCTCTTGGCGGGCGTGGCCTTGGCCGGCGGCTTCTTCTGCCGCTGCGCCGCTCCTGCTGGTCGGTGCGCACGCTGACCTCCTCGTCGACGTCTTCCAGCAGGCTGCGGATGCGCGAGGCATTGGCGCCGAGGTCGTGGCGGCCGTAGCGCGAGGCCGAGCGCACGTCGATCAGCGCGCCGTCGCGTGTTGTCCGGATGCGCACCGCGACGTCGTCGCGGAAGCCCATGATCGGGGTGCGCGCCACCGCCTCGATCTGGCCGTCGCGGCGGCCGGCCTGCGGCGCGCGCTCGACCACGATGCGCCACTTGCGCTTGGTGATGACCGCGATCGCCGCCTCGTAGGCGATCTGCGGCGTCGCCGACACCGTCAGCGGCTCGATGTCGGGATAGGCCTCGCGCTGCTGCTCGGCGGCGTAGAGCCCGGCGTAGTCCACGGTGCCGCGCGGGCGCAGCCGCGCCACCACGTCGAAGCGCGGCGGATTGAGCGGATCGGTGGTGACGTCGTTGATCATCGGCAGCCGGTAGGCGCGCACGCCGAGATAGGCCGGGTAGGCGAGCAGCAGCACGCCGATCGCCGAGCGCGGTGAATGCGTAGCCGCCGCCGTCGATGCCGTCCTTCCAGATCACGATGAAGGCGCCGAGCGCCAGCACGATGCCGAACACCGCGAACACCAGCGCGCCGCCGAAGGTCGCCAGCGCCGGCACGATCTCGAGCAGGCCGGTGCGCACGATGACGATCGCCAGCAGGGTCGCCACCAGCGAGAAGAACGCGCAGCGCCGCGCCCAGACGGCGAGCCGCGAGGTCTGTGCGTCGGCGATGCGGCGGCGTGCCATGGCTGAACTCTATCCATGGCGAGTTAAGCGCACGCGGCCCGCTCATCTTTGCGTTTGGCGCATGATCTTTTCGGAAAACCGGTTCCCACTTTTCCGGATCATGCGCTACCCGCAAATCCGCTTCAGCGCGGCCCATTCCGCCGCGTCGAGCAGCGGCGGGCCGCTGCGCGGCGGCGCGATGGAGTTGATCAGCGCGACGCGCTCCTTGGTGCCGGGATGATCGCGCAGGATCGTCAGGCCCGGCTCGATCGCGCCGGCGATGCGCTCCAGGATGGTGCCGAGCGCGCGGCCGTCGCCGCCGATCTTGGTCATCAGCTCGACGCCGTAGCGGTCGGCGTCGCTTTCGACGTCGCGCGAATAGGCCGACTGCACGATCTTCCTCGCCGCGATCACCACCACGCCGCCGCCGGTGAAGTCGCCGAGCAGCATGCCGAACAGGAACGACAGGCCGGCGGCCTGCAGGATCGAGCGCGTGCCGTCGCGGTGCGCGACGTGGCCGATCTCGTGCGCGATCACGCCGGCCAGCTCGTCGGGCGTTTTCGCGTGCGTTCATCAGGCCCTCGAACACGTAGACGTGGCCGCCGGGCAGCGCGATGGCGTTGGCTTCGCTTGCGCCGCACCACCGCGGCCTTGATCGGGATCGGCAGCGCGGCGGCTGTCTCCAGCTTGCCGATCAGCTTGTCGAGCGCCGCGCGGCCGGCCTTCTCGCTGCCGTCGGGGCCGCATTCGAACGGCTTGTCGGACTTCTCGGTGTCCAGCATGGCGCGGACCTGGGCGTCGACCGCCGTGCCGAGCCGGTGCTCGACCGACAGCGGGATGAGCGGCGCCAGCCGCTCGACCAGCGCCGGCAGCAGCACGACCGCGACGAAGATCAGCGACACGGTGGCGGCGAAGGTCCAGGCGATGATCTTGTTGCGCGCGCGCCGCTCGGTGACGCCGGAGCGGTCGATGCCGTGGGCGTATTCGTCGATCTTGGCGGCGAGCGCCGCATCGCGCACGTCGAGCCGCGCCAGCACCGGGCTCGCGCTGGCGGCCGAGCCGCAGCACGTCGTCGGGCGCCGACTGGGCGATCAGTTCCGGATAGGGCCATTCCGCGAGCAGCGTGCCGTCGGTCGCGCTGATGCGCAGCGCGTCGGGCGCGGCCTCGACCGCGACCTCGCGGCGCGCGCTGGTCATGCCGTCGAAATAAACGCCCGTGCCGGTCGCCATCGTGGGTCAGTCTTCACTTCAGATTCCGCCCACATTGAGGGCGTCGGCGAGGCCTTCGCCGACCGCCGAGCTGGGCCTCGCCGGTGGCCTTGACCTGGTCGAGCACGTCGAGCCGTTCGATTTCGAGCGACTCCACGCCGTGACGCCACAGCGCCAGCCGCACCGTCGCCTGATAGATCGTCGAGAAGCCGAGCATGACCACCACATAGAGCGCCACGGCGGCCAGCGTTCCGGCGATCTCGGTGCCGGTGCCGCCGCGGGCATCGCGCCGAAGATCGCCAGGCCGACGACGCCGATCACGGCCGCGGCCAGCGATGAGCAGCAGCGCCATACCCCAGGAAGCGCAGGTAGGCGCCGTAGATCCGGCGCTTGAGCAGGTGCGAGTGCACGGTCAGTTCGCCGAACCGGATGCCGGCGAGCCACCAGCGCAGCACCATCGCCTGGAACACCGGAAACAGCAGCATGGCGAGCAGCGATGCTGCAGCCGATGCCGGCAACGCCGCCGGTAACGCAGTCGCGGCGCTGCAGTGCTCGCCGAGCCGATCATCGAACGCTGCCGCTCGCCCGCTGATCGCCGGTCGAGCGCGTCCCAGTCCGACCGCGCCGAGAGCGCCGACGATGCCGAACAGCAGCGGCGCCATGACCAGCAACCACATCAGAACGCCGCGCAGGAACAGCCGGAAGCCCGAGCCCTCGAAGCGGCCGCCGAGATCGCCGTAGTAGGTGTTGCGCATCTTGTAGCGTTCGAGGCTCGCCTGCATGAACGGATAGGCGAGCCCGAGCGTGAGCACGATCAGCACCCACCAGAACGTCGCGCAGAACGCGTAGCGCAACGCCGAGCCGGTCTGATGGAAGCGCACGCCGCGCAGCACGGTGCGGGTGAGGCGATAGCGCCGGGCGCGATAGACCGCGAACTGGCCGAGCACGAACAGCAGCGGAAAGCCGAGCACGCTGGCGAACTCGCCGGCCGTGCCCATGCTCAGCGCCAGCAACGAAGAAGCCGAGGTTGATCGGCACCAGGATCGCGATCGCGATCAGGAAGCCGATCAGCAGCTCGGTGGCGGTGCCGTTGTATTCCAGGCTCTCGCCGGCGATCTCGGTGTTGCGACCACAGGAAGCGCCGCACGTCGGTCGCGAGCCAGAACCGGTAGATGCCGAGCGTGACCGCGAGCAGCATCGCGCCGCGCAGCAGCAGCCGCCAGAATGCGCTCGGCTGTCGCCGATGAAGCGGACCGGCCGGGCAGGCCGGCTGGCCGGCAGCGGGCGGGACGGCAGCGGCGGCGGCCGCTTCCGCCAGCGCGATCTGGGCCGCGGGCGCGTCTTGCGAATGTCATGGATGTCCTGGACGGTGTAAGCGTGGCGCGCAGCTTAGCGTATTTTCGATTGGTCGCGGCGAGCGGCGTGCGGGTTCAAGCTCGCGCGGTCGGCAGCGTGTAGTCCTTGAAGCGCTCGCGCAGCTCGGTCTTCAGGATCTTGCCGGTCGCGGTGTGCGGGATTTCCGGCACGAAGGTCACGTCGTCCGGCATCCACCATTTGGCGATCTTGCCCTCCATGAAGCCGAGGATGTCCTCCTTGGTCGCGGTCTGGTCCTTCTTGAGCACGACGATCAGCAGCGGCCGCTCGTCCCACTTGGGATGCTTCACGCCGATCACCGCGGCCTCGGCCACCTTGGGATGGCCGACCGCGAGATTTTCCAGATCGATCGAGGAAATCCATTCGCCGCCCGACTTGATCACGTCCTTGGAGCGGTCGGTGATCTGCATGTAGCCGTGCGGGTCCATGGTGGCGACGTCGCCGGTGTCGAAGAAGCCCTCGTCGTCGAGGATCGGCGTCGGTCCTTGTAGTAGGCGCGCGCCACCGCGGGCCCGCGCACCTTGAGCCGGCCGAAGGTCTTGCCGTCCCACGGCAGGTCGCGGCCGTTGTCGTCGGTGATCTTCATCTCGACGCCGAACGGCGGATGGCCCTGCTTCATCTGGATGTCGAGCTTGGCGTCGCCGGTCAGCTCGGCGTATTCCGGCTTCATGGTGCAGAGCGAGCCGAGCGGGCTCATCTCGGTCATGCCCCAGGCGTGGATCACCTCGACGCCGTACTTCTCCTGGAAGGTCTGCGTCATGGCGCGCGGGCAGGCCGAGCCGCCGATCACCACGCGCTTGAGATGCGGCAGCTTGCGCGCCGGTCGCGTCGAGGTGCGCGATCAGCATCAGCCAGACGGTCGGCACCGCGGCGGTGAACGTCACCTTGTAGGTGTCGAGCAGTTCGTAGATCGAGGCGCCGTCGAGCTTGGCGCCGGGCATCACCAGCGTCGCGCCGGTCATCGGCGTCGAGAACGCGAGCGACCAGCAGTTGGCGTGGAACAGCGGCACCACCGGCAGCACCACGTCGCGCGCCGAAATGCCCTTGGCGTCCGGCAGCGACGCCATGAAGGCGTGCAGCACGTTGGAGCGGTGCGAGTAGAGCACGCCCTTCGGATTGCCGGTGGTGCCGGAGGTGTAGCACATGCCGGCGGCGGTGTTCTCGTCGAAGCTCTTCCAGGCGAAGTCGCCGTCGACCTCGCGCGATCCAGTCCTCGTAGGCGCACCGCGTTCTTCAGCGTGGTCTTCGGCATGTGCGCGGCGTCGGTGAGCACGACGTAGCGCTCGATGGTCGGCAGCTTGTCGGCGATCTTTTCCAGCAGCGGCACGAAGGTGAGATCGATCATCATCATGCGGTCCTCGGCGTGATTGACGATCCAGGACGATCTGCTCGGGGAACAGCCGCGGATTGACGGTGTGATAGATCGCGCCGATGCCGAGGATGCCGTACCAGGCTTCCAGATGCCGCCAGGTGTTCCAGGCCAGCGTCGCCACCCGGTCGCCGAGCTTGATGCCGTCCTTGTCGAGCCGCTGCGCGACCTGCAGCGCGCGCTGGCGGATCTCCGCGTAGTTGGTGGTGTGGATCGGCCCTTCGATCGAGCGCGTGATGACCGGCCGGTCGCCGTGCTGGATCGCGGCGTGGTCGATGATGCGATGGCACAGCAGCGGCCAATCCTGCATCAGACCGAGCATGGGCGTTCCCTCCGGGCCGTTCTGGCGATCTTGGATACGGCGAAATCGGCCGTCTGGATGCAAGGTTACCGGCAAAGTTCCGCCGCGCAAGCCGAGGCTTAGGGTTCCGATAACGCTGATTTCATCGGGTAATCAGGGCTTAAGACTGCCGCTCCGTAGGGTGGAGCCGTATTCCGCGTACGGAGTCCTTCCCGCCATGACCAACGTCGATACGACGGCCCAGAGCCCGGCCTTTGGCGTCCGCGGGCTGGTCGCGCCCGGACTTGCGGCGGGTCTCTACGCTGCGACGCTGTTCGTCTCGGCGCTGCTGCTGTTCGCCGTTCAGCCGATGTTCACCAAGATGGTGCTGCCCAAGCTCGGCGGCTCGCCGGCGGTCTGGTCGACCGCGATGGTCGCGTTCCAGGCCTTCCTGTTCGCCGGCTATCTCTACGCGCATGTGATGTCGCGCGCTGCTGACGCCGGGCCGCGCCGCGATGGTGCACCTCGCCGTGCTGGCCGGCGTCGCGCTCGACGCTGCCGCTCGGCATCGCGCAGGGCTTCGACGTGCCGCCCTCGAGCGGCATCACGCTTTGGCTGATCGCTCTGTTCGCCGCCTCGATCGGCGCGCCGTTCGTCGCGCTGTCGGCGTCCGCGCCGCTGTTGCAGAACTGGTTCATCGCCACCGGCCATCCGATGGCGAAGAATCCGTACGTGCTTTACGCCGCCTCCAATCTCGGATCGTTCGCCGGGCTGCTGGCCTATCCGTTCCTGATCGAGCCGTTGTTCACGCTGCGGACGCAGACGGCGATCTGGTCGTTCGGCTTTCGCAATGCTGGCGATCGGCGTGTGCGTTTCCGCCGTGATGGCCGCCGGCGGAACGATTGTTGCGCGCTCCACGTCGGCCGATGCCGCGCCGACCGCGGCGCGGCGGCTGGCCTGGATGGCGCTGACCGCGATTCCGTCCGGGCTTTGCATCGCCGTCACCGCCTACATCACCACCGATCTTGCGGCCGCGCCGTTCCTGTGGGTGCTGCCGCTTGCGCTTTATCTGCTCACCTTCGTCGGCTGTGTTCCGCGACCGGCCCTGGGTGCCGCACGCGTGGGTGCTGCGGCTGCTGCCCTATGTTCTCGACGCCGATCGCGATCAGCGTGCATGGGCGGCGACAAGGTGTATTGGCTCGCGATCATCCTGCTCAATCTCACGGCGTTCACGCTGACGGCGCTGGCCTGCCACGGCGAAGCCTATCGGCTGCGGCCCGAACCGGCCCGCCTCACCGAGTTCTATCTGTGGACGTCGTTCGGCGGCGTGCTCGGCGGCATCTTCGCCGGGCTGATCGCTCCGAACGTGTTCAACAACACCTACGAATATCCGATCCTGATCGCGGCGGCGCTGCTGGTGCTGCCGGGCATGTTCAGCGAAGGCGTGCGGAGCTTTTTCAAGCAGGCGGCGATCCCGCTCGCGATTGCCGCGCTTGTCATCGCGCTGCGCTTTGCATTCGATGTCCGCCTGCCGGTCGCGGCCGAGTTGCCGCTTCAGGTCGGTTCTGGTCGTGCTGGCCGGCTTCATGCTGTTCCAGGCCACCAGGCCGGCGCGGTTCTGGGGACTTGTGGTGCTGGCCTTCGCCGTAACCGGATCGTGGCAGGCGGGCGTCACCACCGTCGAGACCGCGCGCAGCTTCTTCGGCGTGCATCAGGTGGTCGAGACCAGCGACCGGACGCACCGCCTGCTGTTCCACGGCACCACCATCCACGGCGCCGAGCGCGTTCGCGAACCTTCCGGCCAGCCGGTCACCGGCACGTCCGGCGTCGCTGAGCTACTACTATTTCGGCGGCCCGATCTCGGACGTCGTCGATGCCGCCCGTAACGCCCGCGGCGGCCTCGATCGCGTCGCGGTGGTCGGTCTCGGCACCGGCAGCATTGCCTGCCACAAGCGCGACGGCGAGCGCTGGACATTCTTCGAAATCGATCCCGAGGTGATCCGCATCGCGCGCGACCCGAATTTCTTCCGCTTCCTGAGCAGTTGCGGCCCGCGCGACAACATCGTCCTGGGCGATGCGCGGCTGACGCTGATGGCGTCGCCACGAGCGCTACGACCTGATCGTGCTCGACGCCTTCTCCTCCGACGCCATTCCGGCGCATCTGCTGACCCGCGAGGCGTTCGCCGGCTACCGCGCGCGGCTTGCCCCGAACGGCGTGATCGCCATGCACGTGTCGAACCGGCATATGGAACTGGCGAGCGTGGTCGCCGCGGTCGCGGCGGAGGAGGGCTTCGTCGCCTACTTCAGGCAGGACAACCAGGCCAACAACTTCCTCAAGGACTACCACGCGAATGCCGATGTGGTTGCGATGGCGCGCGCCGAGGCCGAGCTCGGCGATCTGCCGCAGCGGCGCGGCTGGAGGAAGATCGCGCCGCGGCCCGACGTGCCGGCCTGGACCGACGACTATTCCGACGTGCTGCGCGCCATCCTGCGCAAGAAGCTCGGCCCTAGAACCGCGCGAACCGGAAGCGCGAAATGTCGTGCCGCGTCGCGCCATCGATCGCGAGATCGCGCGAGGATTTCGCCGATCACCGGCGCGAACTTGAAGCCGTGGCCGGAGCAGGGCGAGGCGACGATCACGTTCGGCGCGCCGGGCAGGCGGTCGATGATGAAATCGTGGTCCGGCGTCACGGTGTAGAGGCAGGTCTTGGCGGCGGTCATCCGCCCGTTCGCCGCCGGGATGTGGTCGGCGAGCGCGGCGCGGATCAGCGCCTCGTCGGCGGCGGAGATCGTGCGGTCGACCGCGTCGGGATCGACCGTTTGATCGGACGTGTGATGCTTGGCGATCTTCACGCCCGAGCCGCCGTGCGGCGGAAAGCCGTAATGCACGCCGTGGCGGCTTTCGAGCAGGAACACCGGAAAGCGGCCGGGCGCGAACGGCTGCCGCGTCCTCCGGCTGGAACCAGGCCTGCACCTGGCGCGTGACGCGCAGCTTCACCGGCAGATCGGGCAGCAGCTTCGCCACCCAGGCGCCGGCGGCGACGATGGCGGTCGTTGCGTCGATCGTGCCGCGATCGGTTTCGATGCGCACGCCGTTCGCGCCCGGCTTGATCGCACGCACCGTCTCGCCGGTGCGCACCTCGGCGCCCGCCGCCTTCGCCAGCGCGATCATCGCCGCAATCGAAGGCTCGACGTCGAGGAAGCCGCCGTCGGGCTGCACCACGCCGGCGTAGCCGTCCGGAATGCGGAACGCCGGAAACCGCCGCATCACCTCGTTCGCGTCGAGCACCTCGTGCGGCAGGCCGTGCTCGCGCGACGCGCGAAGCGTCCCGGCCACCACCTCGCCGTCGGGCGGGCCGATCTCGGCGATGCCGGTGATGTGCATCAGCGGCCGCTGCGCGGCCACCTCCAGCTCGCGCCAGAGCTCATAGGTCCGCCGCAGCAGCGGCACATAGGACGGATGCTCGAAATAGCCGAGCCGGATGATGCGGGTCTCGCCGTGCGAGGAGCCGTTGTCGTGCCCCGGCGCGAAGCGCTCGATGCCGACCGCGCGCACGCCGCGCCGCGCCAGATTGAGCAGCGCCGCGCTGCCCATCGCGCCGAGCCCGATCACCGCCACGTCGTATGCTGCCATCAGTGCCGACCCAATTGAGCGCGAGGATGCATCTGTCTAAAGTGGAGCCGGGCGACCGCCAAGGATTTTTCAGAAATGCCGCGCACCATCCGTCTGCAAGGCGACAGCAACGCCCACGACCGGCCCTGGGCGGTCGCGGTCGAGCAGGGCTTTTTCGCCGCCGAGGGCCTCGAGGTCGAGTTCACCCAGGACAACCCGAAGGGCGTCGCCGGGCGGGTGCAGGATTTCTCGCAGCGCTGGAAGGAGAGCCAGCTCTCAGCAGGGCGCGCTCGAGGTCTATCCGGTCTGCGAATGGGGCGCGATCGAGCGCGTCCAGCCGCTCGGCGGCGGCAAGATCATCGGCCTCGACACCACGGTGCGCACCGGCGCGATCATGGTGCGCAAGGATTCCAAGGTGCAAAGCCTCGCCGATCTGCGCAACGTGCCGATCGCCGTCACCTGGCACGCCGGCACGTTCTACGCCGCGATCGAGGTGATGGAGGCGGCAGGCGTGCCGTTCGACGACATCAAGCTGGAGCACGCCAACGACCGGCTCGATGCGCTGCTCAGCGGCAAGAACGAGGCGGCGGCGCTGATGGAGCCGCTGGTCAGCCGCGCGCTCGACGCCGGCTGCCGCAAGATCGCCGATCTGCGCTGGCGCGGCGGCATCGTCGCCGGCAACGACGTCGACGAGGAGACCGCGGCGAAGCTGCGCCGTGCGCTCAACCGCGCCGTCGAATGGCTGCGCGAGAACGAGGACCGCTCGCGCGACGAATTGCTGCGCGATCTGAAGCCCGAGCAGCGCAAGACCGGCCTGCTGCCGGAACTGACCGGCGTGCAGAGCTACCAGCCGGCCGAGTTCCAGGAGAAGGTCGACTGGATGCTCGACCGCGGCTTCCTCAAGGTCGGCCCCGACTACAAGGACGTGGTGCGCGGCGGATGATGCGCCGCTTCCTCGATCGCGGCTGGTCTGTGTCTCGCGCTGATCGCGTCCGGCGCAGGCGCAACCTTCGTTTTCCGAGATTCGCGCGCAGCGCCGGCACGCCGCAGGTGCCGGGCCTGACCATCGTCTATCTCTCGCCGCTCGGCGATCCGAAGCTCGCGCCCTGGAAGAACATCATCGTCCACCAGACCGAGGGGCCGGCCGGCTCGGCGCACGCCATGGCGAAGCGCCAGGCCGCCAATCCGAAGGTGCGCGGCGTCACGCTCTGGGTCGAGACCGACGGCACGGTCTACTGGTCGGTGCCGAGACCGCGATCCCGCTGCACGGCGACGGCGCCAACCGCAACGACAACAAGTACATCGCCAACCTCGCCACCTACCGCAGGTCATCCACACCAACTCGATCGGCGTCGAGTTCGTCGGCAATTTCCCCGACGTGCGAAAGCCCGCCTCCGAACAGCAGGTCGCGGCCTGGCTGGTGCTGGTGAAGTTCCTGCAGGAGCGCTACGGCATCCCGGTCGAGCGCGTCTATGCCCACAACTGGATCGACTACAAGGACCACCGCTATTGCGAGGGCTGCGACCTGGCGGAGCGCGCCCGCGCGCTGGGCTATGTCCCGGGCGAATTCGAAAGCCGAGGCCGGCGTTAAGGAACGGCTCACCCCGGCCGGCACGTTGACGCCGCGCCGCGTGCGGCCATTCCCACAAAAGCCGCAAACCTTGCCGCATGAGTGGCCGATGAGGCTGCTTTTCGCCATCGCTGTGACTCTTGCTTCGCCGCGGCCCATGGCATGGCGTTGCGGCCGAAGACGTTCCGCTGCCGAAGCAGCGGCCGGCGAGCGTCTCCGAGCGGTTCGGCAATCGCGCCGCGGCCGCCGGCGCGCCATCGGCCACGATGTCGCTCGCGCCGGCGCCCGAACTGCACAACCTGCCGTTCGGCGATTCCACGCCCAGGGCCGTCCGCCTGCGATCTGCGCCTCGCGGAACTCGCCGAATTCACTCCGCTCCCGGGCGCTGGTCGGTCCCGGCGAATGCGGCGCCGCCGACGTGGTGCGGCTCGACGCCGTCACGCTGCGCGACCGCAGCCGCGTGCCGCTCAATCCGCCGGCGATGCTGCGCTGCCCGATGGCCGAGGCGCTGGCGCATTTCGTGCGCGACGACGTGGCGCCGGCCGCCGCCGAGCTCGGCGCGCCGCTCGCGTCCGATCGTCAATTACGATTCCTACGATTGCCGCGGCCGCAACCGCGTCGTCGGCGCCAAGATCTCGGAGCACGGCAAGGGCAACGCGATCGACATCCGCGCCATCAGGCTCGGCAACGGCACGGTGGTCGATCTCACCAGCCCGATCGTGGCGAAGGATTTCCGCGAGCGCGTGCGCGCTGCCGCCTGCGGCCGCTTCAACACCGTGCTGGGACCGGGCTCCGACGGCTATCACGAGAGCCACATCCATCTCGATCTCGCCGAGCGCAGCCGCGGCTACAAGATGTGCCAGTGGGACGTGCGCGAGCCGCCGGTCGCGATGACGGTGCCGCTGCCGCTGCCGCGGCCCAGCACGCTCGTGGACAAATCAGACGAATAGTGCCCAAAGCAAAACGGCGCCGGATTGCTCCGGCGCCGTTTGCTTGAAACGTTCAGATCAGTTGGTCTGGCCGCGAGCCGCCGCCCAGCGCCATGCGCGGATTGAACGGCGAGTCGCCCTGGCCCGGCGCCAGCACCACCACCGTCGTGCCGACCTTGATCCGGTTGTAGAGGTCGATGACGTCCTCGTTGGTCATGCGGATGCAGCCCGAGGAGATCGCCGAGCCGATGTATTCCGGCTGGTTGGTGCCGTGAATGCGGTACAGCGTGTCCTTGTTGCCGGTGAAGAGATAGAGGCCGCGCGCGCCGAGCGGATTGTGCGGGCCGGGTGCGACGTGGTCCGGAATGTTGCCGAGCCGCTTCTTGATGTCGGCGGTCGGCACCCAGGCCGGCCACTCTTCCTTGCGCTGGACCTTGGCGATGCCGGAGAACGCCAGCGCTTCTTCGCCGACGGTCACGCCGTAGCGGATCGCCTTGCCCTTCTCGAGCACGTAGTAGAGATAGCGCGCATCGGAATCGACCACGATCGTGCCGGGCGCTTCCTTGCGGTGATAGTCGACGATGTGGCGCAGATACGGCTCGGGGATCTGCGCCTGCGCGTAGGGCGGATTGGCCAGCAGCTTGCGGTCGCGCGGCGTCAGGTTGGCGTCGGATGACGGCTCGACGGTCTGCGAAACCATGCAGCCCGACAGCGCAACACCGAGGCCAAGAAGGAGGACCGCCGTCCCGTTCCTTCTGGCCGCTTTACCAAGAATTCCCATGCCTCACCCGAGTCCCGTTCGAATCCAGTAAATAGCCGGAAAACCCTGCATTTTGCCAGACGATACGCCGTCGCAGGCAATCCCGCTGTGAAACTGTTGCAGGAATGCCTCAGAAAGGTATCGGGCTCGGGTTACCGCTTAGCTTCCAACAGCTTGCCGCCAAGGCGTTAAGCAAGGGTTTACCATACCAATTATTTAATGCGGGATCACGATTGCTTGCCAGATCCCAAGTCTGGCACGGAATTGCGGGGAAACGCGGCGTCTTGTGGCGGCCAATTGCCCCGATGAGACACGATTTTCCGCCCATTTCCGCCGCGATCGGCGCTCAAAACATGCACTCACAAGGACGAGTGGAGGAACACATGCCTAAGACTGCGGGCGCACAGCCCAGCCAAGAAGAGCGCCAGCCGACGGCTGAATGGCGCCGTGAGACCAACAACCTGACCGTTCGCTACGGCAAGATCGGCATCGCGGCGGTCGCCGCGGCGCTGCGCTATTGCGACGCCGGCAAGAACCCGGCCTATGCGCCGGTCGTGCATCGCGTCGACGGCCGGCTGATCGAGATGGCCGCCTGACCTGCCGCAGGCGCGGAGCCGGCACCGGCCTGCAGCTCTGGGATGACACCGACGTGACAGTTTCGACGGCCGCGCGACAAGCGCGGCCGTCATCGTTTCGTCAGGCAAATGTTCTTGCGGGATCGCTGCGATCGGGCCAAGACATCCAGCGACATCGGGCTAGGACTGCGCGCCGGTCCGCGGGTGCTCGCATGCTCAACGCCTACGTCCCGAACGGCTCGTCGCTCGAACGTCATACCGTCCCGCCGGACGGCGAGGTGCCGCAGAACGCGATCTGGTTCGATCTCGTCAATCCGGCGCCCGGCGAAGACAAGCTGATCGAGCGCCGGCTCGGCATCGCCGTTCCGACCCGCGAAGAGATGCAGGAGATCGAGGTCTCCAGCCGGCTCTACGTCGAGCATCACGCGCGGTTCATGACCGCGACGCTGATGTGCAACTCCGACAC
Organism: uncultured Alphaproteobacteria bacterium; assembly: GCA_963838595.1. Lineage (GTDB taxonomy): Bacteria > Pseudomonadota > Alphaproteobacteria > Rhizobiales > Xanthobacteraceae > Z2-YC6860. The sequence goes on along the minus strand of CAWIRP010000007.1, from coordinate 99,807 downwards.
CGACGAGCCGAAGACCACGCCGGTCACCTTCATTCTCGCCGGCCACAAGCTCGTCACCGTGCGCTACGACGAGCCGCGCCCGTTCATGATCGTCGACCACCGGCTGGCGCGCAACTGTCCCGCCGACGGCGACCGGCGAAACCGATCCTGATGGATCTGCTCGACGCGGTGATCGACCGCGAAGCCGATCTGCTCGAGCGCATCGGGCTCGAGGTCGACGGGGTGTCGCGCGACATCTTCGATCCGAGCGACGGCCGAGCGGTCGCGGCCTATAAGACGATGCTCAAGACGATCGGCAGCAAGGGCGATCTCACCTCCAAGGTGCGCGAGAGCCTGGTGTCGATCGGGCGCCTGCTGCTGTTCCTGGCCAACGAGGCCGAGGGCATGCGCTGGCCCAAGGACGTGCGCCTGCAACTCATTTCGATGCAGCGCGACGTGCAGTCGCTGTCCGACCACGCCACCTATCTGAGCAACAAGATCACCTTCCTGCTCGACGCGCTGCTCGGCGTGGTGACGCTCGAGCAGAACAACGTCATCAAGATTTTCTCGATCGCCGCCGTGGTGTTGCTGCCGCCGACGCTGGTCGCCACGGTCTACGGCATGAACTTCAAGAACATGCCGGAGCTCGAGTGGCAGTACGGCTATCCGCTGGCGCTCGGCATGATGCTGATCGCGGCGATCGTGCCGTACTATCTCTTCAAGTGGAAGAAGTGGCTGTAGCGGGCAATCGCGAGCCAAAGAAACTGCTCGCCGTAATCTCGCGCCAAAAGTTCCGCTGCGACTTTAGTCGTCCCCGACATTGCCGATTTGTAACGTGGCCCGGATCGCGCCGCTGCCATAGTGCGGCGGGGCGCGCTCATGGCGAGACAGCAGCACATGTCCACAGGATCAAGACCAAATCGAGCATCGGCGTATCGAGGACCAGCCGGACCCCGGAGCGCCGAATTTTCGTGATGTGCGCCGGCGCACTGATGGTCGCGGCGATCACGTTCGGCCTGCTCGAACACCTTCAACGTCATCCACATGTGAGCCGCGAGGCTCGCGCCGGCGCGCGGCTACGGGAGTGTTGCGTTCGTCCCGTCCGCGCGCCGATTGTTCAGACGTGCTGGCCGCCGTTGATGTGGATCTCGGCGCCGTTCACGTATGAGCCGGTCTCGGTGCACAGCACATAGATGATCTTCGCCACCTCGTCGGTGGTGCCGAGCCGGTGCAGCGGGATATGCGGGATGATGGTCTCGGTGCCGGGCGACAGCATCGCGGTGTCGATCTCGCCGGGCGCGATGGCGTTGACGCGGATGCCGCGCGGCCCGAAGTCGGCCGCCATCTCGCGGGTCAGCGCGGCGAGCGCCGCCTTCGAGGTCGAATAGGCGGTGCCGGCGAACGGATGCACCCGCGAGCCGGCGATCGAGGTGACGTTGACCACCGAGCCCTTGCGCGGCTTCCAGTTCCTCGACCAGGCCGCGCGCCAGCATGATCGGCGCGAAGAAGTTGACCTGGAACACCTGCTGCCAGACGTCGAGCGTGGTCTCGATCGAGCTCATCCGCTTGCCGCCGTCGGCCTTGGGCGAGATCGCGGCGTTGTTGACCAGCGCGTGAAGCTCGCCGTCGATGAGCCGCTGCTTGATCTCGTCGATGGCGTGCTGCGTGTTCGACGGATCGGCGAGGTCGACCTGGATGTGATCCTCCGGTCCCATCTCCCACGGACAATTCTCCGGGAACGGATGGCGCGAGCAGGTGATGACGCGCCAGCCCGCGGCGGAGAAGCGCTTCACCGTGGCGTGGCCGATGCCGCGGCTCGCTCCGGTGAGCAGCAGCGTGCGGCGCGGATGGTTGGTTGCGGTCGGCGGTGTCGCCATGGCTCGACATTCTAGCTTACGGATAGAGCCGCGTCTTGTTCCACGGCGCGCCGCGCTCGGCGCGGCGGAATTCGACGCGCTCGTGCAGCCGGAACGGCCGGTCCTCCCAGAATTCGATTGTCATTGGAATAATTCGATAGCCGGACCAGTGCGGCGGCCGCGGCACGCGGCCGACCGCGAACTTGGCGGTGTAGAGCGCGACCGCCTTCTCGAACGCGAGCCGGCTTTCCAGCGGCGTCGACTGCTTGCTGGCCCAGGCGCCGATCTGCGAGAGCCGCGAGCGGCTGGCGAAATAGGCGTCGGCCTCGGCGTCGGACACCCGCTCGACCGGCCCGCGCAGCCGCACCTGCCGGTTCAGCGACTTCCAGTGAAACACCAGCGCCGCCTTCGGATTGGCGTCGAGCTCGCGGCCCTTGGGGCTGTCGGTGTTGGTGTAGAAGACCGCGCCGCTGCTCGTCGAAGCCCTTGAGCAGCACCATCCGCACGTTCGGCAGGCCGTCGGCATCGACGGTCGCGAGCGCCATGGCGTTGGGATCGCTCGGCTCCTTGGCGGTGGCGTCCTCCATCCAGGCCGCGAACAGCCGCAAAGGCTCGTCGGCCGCGGTGAAATCACCGGACGTTAACCAGCTTGGGTGTTCTATCGGGGGCGTATCGGACATTGTATCCGGAGTATCCAGATGGCCGGCCCGTGGCCAGTCGCGCGTCCCGGCCGACCACTTATAGTGGAACGTCACGCAGCAATCCTACGGCGCGCGCGTCGCGCGCGGCTGCCTGCTTTGGCGGCCGCGCTTTCGCTCGGCCTGCTGACCGGCGGCTGCGCCGTTTCCGGCATGTTCGGCTTCGGCAAGGACGACGCCATGGCCGCGGGCCGAGACCACCGGCTCGATCGCCGCCATCGGCCAAGCTGTCGACCGGGCTGCCGCCGGAGGAGCGACCTGATCCACGCGCGGTCGGCCATCACCGAAGTGCTCAGCATGGGCCGCAAGGACTTCAGCACCTCCTGGGAGAACCCGAAGTCCGGCGCGCGCGGCACCGTCACGCCGATCGCCACGGCCTACGACCAGGACGGCGCCACGCTGCCACGACTTCCTGGCGAGCTACATCAACGGCCGCGCCGAGACCTGGATGCGGGGCGAGGCCTGCCAGCAGCCGCAGGGCAAGTGGGAGGTCAAGGTGCTGCGGCCCTGGAAGCGGTCCTGAGCGGCTTGGCCGTTCTCGGGCGTTTCTCGCGCCGTGCCGCGTTGCGATTGGCCGCGACTCTCACCACATTGAGGCCGACTGAGGATCAGCGGCCGCGGCATTCGCGCGGCCTGAAGGATTTCATCGGAGTGGTATCGATGCGCGACCCCTACGGCGTCCTGGGGGTGCCCAAGAATGCGAGCGAGGCGGCGATCAAAAGCGCCTACCGCAAGCTCGCCAAGAAGCTGCATCCCGACGCCAACAAGACGGACAAGAACGCGGCGTCGAAGTTCGCCGAGCTCAACGCCGCCTACGAAATCGTCGGCGACGACGACAAGCGCAAGGCGTTCGACCGCGGCGAGATCGACGCCGAGGGCAAGCCGCGCTTCCGCGGCTTCGAGGGCGCGCGGCGCGGGCGGCCCGGGCGCCGGCGGCTTCGGCCGGCGACGGCCATTTCGAGACCTTCACCTGGGGGCCGGACGGCGGCGTGCAGCGCTCCGGCGGCCGCGGGCCTGGCGGCTTCGGCGGCGGCGGCATCGACGAAATCCTCAAGGGCATGTTCGGCGGCGCGGCCGCGGCGCGCAGTTCGAGCCGGAGGATTTCGCCGAGCAGCCGGCGCCGGGCCGCGACGTCACCGGCAGCGTGACCATCACGCTGCCCGAAGCGGCCAAGGGCACGTCACGCCGCGTGCTGTTGCCGACCGGCAAGGAGATCGACGTCAAGATTCCGGCCGGCCTCGCCGACGGCCAGACCATCCGGCTGAAAGGGCAGGGCCTGCCCGGCCCGCGTGGCGCCGTCGGCGATGCGCTGATCACCGTGTCGATCGCGCCGCATCCGCTGTTCGAGCGCGACGGCGCCGACCTGCGGCTCGAGTTGCCGATCACGCTCTACGAGGCGGTGCTCGGCGCCAAGGTGCGGGTGCCGACGCTCGACGGCGCGATCGAGCTTGCGATCCCGGCCGGCACGTCGAGCGGGCGCACGCTTCGCATCAAGGGCAAGGGCCTGCCGGCCAAGGACGGCGCCGGCGACCTCTACGTCACCGCGCGCATCGTGCTGCCCGAGGGCGGCGATGCCGAGCTCGAAGAGCTGATGAAGCGCTGGCGCGACGAGAAGCCTTACGATCCGCGCCGCGATATGAGCTGATTTTCCGTGCTGCGTCCCGGCGGCGGCACCGGAGTGCGGATATCGAGCTGCTCGTAGAGCGCCATGGCGATGCCCTTGAGCCGCGGCTTGTCGTCGGGTCCGCTCACCACCCAGCCGTAGCCGGCTTCGCTCCAGCGCAGCGCGCCGAACTTGTCCTCGATCTTGTAACGGAACGAGGTGCGCGGCTCGCTGGTCTTCGAGACGTAGATCGTGACCCGCTCGCCGCTGCCGCTCTCGTACATGAACAGCGCGGCCGGTCCGTTGACGCCGGGCAGCAGCCGCCCGCCGAGCAGCTTGAGGTCGAACGCGGCGAGATCGGGCGCGCGCAGCGTGGTGCCGACCCGCCGCGACAGCCACGGCAGCAGATGGTTCTCCTCCGCCTTGACCTCGATCGGGTGGCGCACCTCGCCGATGTAGAGCCGGTGCGCGCTCATCGCTTCGTTGGCGAACGTCTCCATCTCGCTCGGCGCGCAGCCGAGCGGCGGCGACGCGCCGCGCGCCAGCCAGCCGGCCGCGCCGCCGATCACGAAAGCCGCGATCGTCGCCGCCGCCGCGATCGCGATCCACGACCGCCGGCTGCGCGTGATGCGCTCGAGCGCCAGCCGCGCCGGCACCGGTTCGTTGACGATGTTGCCGTAGCGCGCGCGGACCGCGTCCGCCTGCGCGCGCCACGCGCGACGCGACGCGTCGTCCGGATGCTTCGCGAGCCAGGCCTCGACCGCTTCACGCCGATCGGCCGGAAGTTCGCCGTCCACATAGGCGTGGAGTTCGTCTTCCGTCACGGGTGAGTTGTTATCGATCATTGTTGCACCTCGTCCTCACTTGACGCGGCGCAGCGCCGGGCGCTCGCCGTCGAGATAAGCCTTGATCTGGACGCGCGCCCGCGCCAGACGCGACATCACCGTACCGATCGGCACGCCCTGCACCTCCGCGACCTCGCGGTAGGTGAGGCCTTCCAGCACCACCAGCAGCAGCGCGGTGCGCTGGTCCTCGACCAGCAGCGCGAGCGCGCGCTCGATGTCGCGTCCGCCCGCCTCCGGTCCGGCCGCGTCGGCGGCGTCGTCGTCCTCGAGCTGGGTGACGATCGGCCGCCGCGCCAGCGAGCGCAGGCGGTTGCGGTTGAGGTTGGTGAGGATCGTGTAGAGCCAGCTGCGCACCGCGCCGCCGTGAAACAGATGCTCCGAGCGCAACGCGCGCACCAGCGTGTCCTGCACCAGATCGTCGGCGGTCTCGGCGTCGCGGGTCAGCGCCCGCGCGTAGCGCCGCAGCGCCGGGATCGCAGCCTCGATGCTTTGCTGAAACGAGTTCACGCCGATCCCCCGATCTGATCCGTCGGTGCGCAGCCGTCACGATGCGCACCCGATGGTACCGAATTCCAATCGGCGTCACGACATATACCTCGATTGCAAAGGCTTCAGCACCAGAAACACCGGGTTTTGCCGCGTATTCCATGCGCGCAGCGCGTGCCGGAATGTGCGTTTCACCGCGCAAATCCGGGCCGTTTTGAGCGCTGTGCGCGCGCCGGCGTGGCTGCCTTGTAGCCCCGAAATGCCTATGCCATACGGGGCTTCCGGCCGACGGTCGCCGGGTCAGGAGCGCCATGGCGGAAGCCTCGGGTCTGATGCGCGGCAAGCGCGGCCTCGTGTTCGGCGTCGCCAACAACCGCTCGCTCGCCTGGGGCATCGCCAAGGCCTGCCGCGCCCAGGGCGCCGACGTCGGCCTGACCTATCAGGGCGACGCGCTGCGCAAGCGCGTCGAGCCGCTCGCCGCGGAGATCGGCGCCTTGGTGCTCGGCCATTGCGACGTCACCGAGCCCGCGACCATCGACGCCGCGTTCGCGGCCGCGCAGAAGGCGTGGGGCTCGATCGATTTCGTGGTCCATGCCATCGCGTTTTCCGACCGCGATCAGCTCGACGGCCGTTACGTCGACACCACGCAGGACAACTTCGTCAGCACCATGCTGATCTCCTGCTATTCGTTCACCGCGCTGGCGCAGCGCGCCGAGAAGCTGATGCCGAACGGCGGCTCGCTGCTGACGCTCACCTACTACGGCGCCGAGAAATGGGTGCCGCACTACAACGTGATGGGCGTCGCCAAGGCCGCGCTCGAGGCCTCGGTGCGCTACATGGCGGCCGACCTCGGCACCAAGAACATCCGCGTCAACGCGCTGTCCTCCGGCCCGATGAAGACGCTGTCGGCGGCCGGCGTCGCGGACTTCCGCTACATGCTGCGCTGGAACGAGCACAACGCGCCGCTGCGGCGCAACGTGACGCTGGAAGAGGTGGGCGACGCGGCGCTCTATCTGCTGTCCGACATGTCGCGCGGCGTCACCGGCGAAGTGCATCATGTCGATTCCGGCTACAACATCATCGGCATGAAGCATCCCGACGCGCCCGACATCGACGTCAGCAAGGGCGAGGATTGAGCATGACCCGAAAAGTGGGAACCGGTTTCAAGATCGCTCAAACAAGAGTAAGCGACGCTATCAGCGTGCGCGCTGCGCAACTCAAAGCCATGCCGCGGCCCATCATTTACTTCGCCCGTCACGGCCAGACCGACTGGAACGCCGAGCGCCGGCTGCAGGGCCAGCACGACATCCCGCTCAACAGCGCTCGGCCGCAGTCCAGGCCGCGCAATGCGGCACGATCCTGCGCGGCCTGTTCGCGCGCGACGGCGTCCGCGCCGCGACCTCGACTACGTGTCGAGCCCGCTCGGGCGCGCCCGCGAAACCATGGAGTTGATGCGCACGGGCCTCGGCCTTCCGCCGCAGGACTACCGCATCGATCCGCGGCTGATGGAAATGTCGTTCGGCCGCTGGGAGGGCTACACCTACGCCGAATTCAGGGACCGCGAGGCCGAGGGGCTGGCGGCGCGCGAGAAGGACAAATGGGGCTTCGTGCTGCCGGACGGCGAAAGCTACGAGCAGCTCGTGGTGCGGGTTCGCGACTGGTACGAGAGCGTCGAGCGCGACACCGTGGTGGCGGCGCACGGCGGCGTCTGCCGGGCGCTGATCGCGCATCTCGGCATCGAGCCGAAGGAAACCGCGTCGCTCGGCGAGATCGGGCAGGGCTGCCTCTACGTGTTCGCCGCCGGCGGCATGACGCAGCATCACGAGTAGAGCATGATCCCGAAAAGTGGGTACCGGTTTTCGGAAAAGTCATGCTCAAACAAAAAGAGCCTGCTTGAAATGCAAAACGGCCGGACTTTGGTCCGGCCGTTCGCAATCGTGCTGCGATCGTTCGCAGCGCGACGAATTACATCTTCTTCTTTGCCTTTTTCTTCTTCATCTTGGCCATGGTTTCCTCCTGCGTTGCGGCTGGATGAGCGTCGGGCTTTCCTCGGCTCTCGCCCCTGCCGTGCGGTCAGTTTCCCATGAGGCTGCGGCGGGTGGCGTCAAAACGCCGTGAGGGCTGCGTGAACTGCCCAGGCATCGCAAGCGCCCCAAAAGCAGAGCGGCCGGATTTTCATCCAGCCGCTCGGGCGAGATCCCGCGTGGGTGTCTCGCAAAGAACTGCAAGTAAACAACTGGCTGCGAACGCAGCCGGCGTTGTTACTTCTTCGCAGCCTTCTTCTTCTTCTTCGCCTTGGCCATGACATCCATCCTTGAGGTTGGTGTTTCCAGTTTCGGTAGGGTGGAGCTTTGGACTTTCCCCTGGGCCCTTCGCCCCTGCCGTGGAATGAACATGGCACATTGGACGAATTGTCGCAAGGGCAAAAATGGAAAAAAGCGTGGAATATCATAAGCTTAACAGACGTTCAGCTTGTCATTAACAAAAGTTCACGCTGCTGAACGGGCGTTCATGTCTCTCGCAGTGCAGCGTCGGCTTCTTTGACCGCGGAACGCACGCGGGCTACCACACGGCGCGAGCAGAACTCCCATGTCATTCAATACCTTCGGCCACATGTTCCGGGTCACGACCTTCGGCGAAAGCCACGGGGCGGCGATCGGCTGCGTTGTGGATGGTTGTCCACCGCGCATTCCGCTGACCGAGGCCGACATCCAGCCCTATCTGGACAAGCGGCGGCCCGGCCAGTCGCGCTTCACCACCCAGCGGCAGGAGCCGGACACGGTCAAAATCCTGTCCGGCGTGTTCGCCGACGAGGCGACCGGCGCGCAGGTCACCACCGGCACGCCGATCGCGCTGCTGATCGACAACGTCGACCAGCGCTCCAAGGACTATTCGGCGATCAAGGACACCTACCGGCCCGGCCACGCCGGCTTCGCCTATGACGTCAAATACGGCCTGCACGACTACCGCGGCGGCGGCCGCGCCTCGGCGCGCGAGACCGCGATGCGGGTCGCCGCCGGCGCCATCGCGCGCAAGATCGTGCCGGGCCTGAGCGTGCGCGCCGCGCTGATCCAGATCGGCCCGCACAAGGTCGATCGCTCGCGCTGGGACTGGGCGCAGGTCGACAACAATCCGTTCTTCTGTCCGGACGCCAAGGCGGCGGAGACGTTCGCCAGCTATCTCGACGACGTGCGCAAGAAGGGCTCGTCCGCCGGCGCGGTGATCGAGGTCGTCGCCGAGGGCGTGCCGGCCGGGCTCGGCGCGCCGGTCTACGGCAAGCTCGACGGCGATCTCGCCGGCGCGCTGATGGGCATCAACGCGGTCAAGGGCGTCGAGATCGGCGCCGGCTTTGCCGCGGCGGTGCTGTCCGGCGAGGCCAACGCCGACGAGATGCGCATGGGCAACGACGGCAAGCCGCGCTTTCTCTCCAACAACGCCGGCGGCATCCTCGGCGGCATCTCGACCGGGCAGCCGGTGGTGGCGCGCTTCGCGGTCAAGCCGACCTCGTCGATCCTCACCCCGCGCAAGACCGTGACCCGCTACGGCGAAGAAACCGACGTCGTCACCAAGGGCCGCCACGACCCTTGCGTCGGCATTCGCGCGGTGCCGATCGGCGAGGCCATGATGGCGTGCGTCATCGCCGACCATTATCTGCGTCATCGCGGCCAGGTCGGCGAAAGCCCGGCCTGGCCGTTCAGGAAGTAACGTCAGAAGTGAAGGATAGTGCGTGATTGAAACCCATCAGCGCGTCGATGCCGTCATTGCCGCCTTTGCGCGCGGCGAGCTGGTCGTGGTCACCGACGACGACGACCGCGAGAACGAGGGCGATCTGTTCATCGCCGCGTCGCTCTGCACGCCGGAGAAGATGGCGTTCATCATCCGCCACACCTCGGGCATCGTCTGCGCGCCGATGTCGGCGGACGACGCGCGCCGGCTGCGGCTCGATCCGATGGTGGCGGCGAACGACGCGCCGCTCGGCACCGCCTTCACCGTCACGGTCGACGTCCGCCACGGCCTGACCACCGGCATCTCGGCCGAGGAGCGCACCAACACGGTGCGCGCGCTCGCCAACGGCAACTCCGGCGCGTCGGATTTCGTGCGGCCGGGCCACGTGTTCCCGCTGGTCGCCAAGGAGGGCGGGGTGCTGATGCGCTCCGGCCACACCGAGGCCTGCATCGACCTCTGCCGTCTCGCCGGCGTGCCGCCGGTCGGCGTGCTGTCCGAACTGATGAACGACGACGGCACCGTGATGCGCGGTCCCGCGGTCGCGGCCTTCGCGCAGAAGCACAACCTCAAGCAGATTTCGATCGCCGACCTGATCGCCTACCGCCAGGCGCGCGAGAAGCTGGTCAAGCGGGTCGGCGAGTTTCCGGTCAAGAGCGAGATCGGCACGCTCACCGGCTACGCCTACGTGACGCCGTTCGACGCCGTGCAGCACATGGCCTTCGTCCACGGCAAGATCGGCGACGGCAAGAACGTGCTGGCGCGGCTGCATCGCGCCGACATCATCCGCGACGTGTTCGGCGGCGCCCATCCGGTCCACGCCGCGCTGCAGCGCATCAAGCAGGAAGGGCGCGGCGTCATCGTGTTCCTGCGCGACGGCGCGGCCGGCGTGCCGACGCATGCCATTCCCGGCGAGCGAGCAGGGCTCCGAGGCGGCGCGCACCCGGCAGTGGCGCGAGGTCGGCCTCGGCGCGCAAATCCTCAAGGATCTCGGCATTTCCTCGATCCGGCTGCTCACCTCGGCCAAGCTGACCTACGTCGGTCTGGCCGGTTTCGGCATCGAGATCACCGACACCGAGGCGGTGGACGGCTAGCCGCGGCCCGCTTTCCGGCGTCTTTCCGCCGTGTCACCATGATGCGGAATCTTCTGGGCGGGAGATTTCCGATGCGCGCGCGGCTTGCGATCATCGCCATCGTTGCGGCCCTGGCCGGAGCGGTCGCCGCCGGGATCGGCTTCGCCGCGCCGAACGCGCCGCAGCTCTTCGCGCAGCGCACCGGCACGCCGGTCGACGTCGAACTGGTGCTCGCGGTCGACGTCTCCTATTCGATGGACCCCGAAGAGCAGGAGCTGCAGCGCGAAGGCTACATCGCCGCGATCACCTCGCCGGAATTCATGCGGGCGCTGCGCCAGGGCATGCACGCCAAGGTCGCGATGACCTATTTCGAGTGGGCCGGCTCGCACCACACCCAGATCATCGTGCCGTGGCGGGTGATCGACGGCCCTGAGACCGCCGACAGCTTCGCCGCCGACATCGCGCGCGCGCAATACACGCGCGCCTCGCGCACCTCGGTCTCGACGGCGCTGCTGTTCGGCGCATCGCTGTTCGACGGCAGCGGCTATCGCGGCGTGCGCCGCGTGATCGACGTGTCCGGCGACGGCGTCAACAACAACGGTCCGCTGGTCACGGTGGCGCGCGACGAGGTGCTCGCCAAGGGCATCACCATCAACGGCCTGCCGATCATGCTGAAGCGGCCGATGACCTACGTCGATGGATATCGACAATCTCGACGTCTACTTCGAGGACTGCGTGATCGGCGGACCCGGGCGCCTTCGTCATTCCGATCAAGGAGCGCGAGCAGTTCAAGGAGGCGATCCGCACCAAGCTGGTGCTGGAGATCGCCAGCATCGTGCCCGAGCCGCGCATCATGCCGGCGCAGGCGCGCAAGCCGCGCGTCTCCTGCACCATCGGCGAGCAGATCTGGCGGGAGCGCTGGGGGAATTGACGGGCGCAATGACTGGAGGCGCGATGCAGACGGCCGCTTCATCGTCCGGTCCGATCGAACTGCGCCTGCGCGATGTTTCGCAGCTCTTCAACACGCTCGACCCGTTCCCGTTTCGCGAGCGCGATCTCTCTCAAACGTCAGTTGCAGCGGTTCAAGCTGCCCGAAGCATCGTTCGATTTCGTGCGCATGTAATAGCCGCGGCATTCCAGCGGCAGGACGGTCGTGTCTGTCGCCACGATGACTTGGAGCAGAGGTTCTACGCCGGCTGCGGGCTTTTGCTGAGACGTGGCGGCCGGGCTCTGTTCCGGATTCACGGCCGCGACGGCCGGGCTTCCCGATAGTGCGATTGCAGAGAATCGAAATGAGCCGTGCCGGTTTCATGGATGGCTAACGGACCGCAAACCTGCTTGTTCCGAATGGCCTGAAGCAAGTGGTCTTAGAGTTACCGCTCGAACCGCGCCACGATCTCGACGTGCGGCGAATAGCGGAACTGATCGACCGGCGTCACGCGCGTGAGCCGGTAGCCGCCGTCGATAAGAATCTTCGCATCGCGTGCGAACGTCGCCGCGTTGCACGACACCGCGATGACCAGCGGCACCTTGCTCTTGGCGAGTTCCGCCGCCTGCGCCTGCGCGCCCTGGCGCGGCGGGTCGAACACCACGGCGTCGAACTTCGCCAGCTCCTGCGCCACCAGCGGACGGCGGAACAGGTCGCGCGCCGTGGCCTCGACCGGCTTCAAGCCCGACACGCCCTTGGTCGCCTGCTGCAGCGCGGCGACCGCGGCGGCATCCTGATCGAACGCGCGCGACACGGGCGCGCTCGGCGAGCCGCAGCGCGAACGGCCCGACGCCGCAGAACAGGTCGGCGACGCTCTTCGCCTTGCCGGCGTGCGCCAGCACCAGCTCGGCCAGCGCCGCTTCGCCCGCCGCGGTCGCCTGCAGGAATCCGCCGGGCGGCAGCGCCACCCTGGCGCGGCCCATCGTCACCACCGGCGGCGCGTTCTGCGCGATCAGTTCGCCGTGGCGGGTCAGCCGGGCGAGGCGATGCGCCTGCGCGACGCGGGCCAGGCTGCCGGTGCGCGCCGAATTCAGCTCGCCGGAGCCGCGCACGTCGACGTCGAGGCCGCCTTCGGTCGCCGTCACCTGGATGTCGAGCGGCTTGCCCTGGGAGCTCGAGCGCTTCCGCGATCGCGCGCGCGGCGTTGAGCGCGCCGTCGAGCGAAGGCGCCAGCACCGGGCAGGCGTCGATCGGAATCAGGTCGTGTGTGCGTGCCGCCGTGAAGCCGACTTCGGGCTTGCCGCCGTCTTTGCTCCTCGCATGAAACGTGGCGCGGCGGCGGCCGTCGCCATGGGCGTCGATCAGCGCATCGACCGGCGCGTCGATGCCGGCCTGCGCCAGCGCCGTGACGACCAGCTCGCGCTTCCATTCGCGATAGCGCTCGGTCTGCCAGTGCTGCATCGCGCAGCCGCCGCAGACGCCGAAATGCGGGCAGATCGGCGCGATGCGCTCCGGGCTCGCGCTCTCGACCGGCAGCAGATTGCGGCGGTCGGGCTGGCCGGGCGCCGGCTCCACCGTCACGGTCTCGCCCGGCAGCGTGTAGGGCACATAGAGCGGCCCGGCCGGCGTCTCGGCGATGCCGTCGCCGCGATGCGCGAGGCGGGCGATGGTGAGGCGCTCGGTCACGGCAGAGGCTTATCGCAGACGGACTGCGCGTTACAGCGCAATTCGCCGCGCCTCGACGTTCCGCGCTTTGACCTATAATGGCCCGTTCGGCCGCCGCGGCCGATTTGAAGACCGGGATCCGCCATGAAGAGCATCGTCGACGCCATGCGCATCTTTCTGGCAGTGGCGATGCCGTATTTCCGCTCCGAGGACCGCGTGCGGGGCCGGCTGCTGCTCGCCGCCGTGGTGGCCGCCGAGCTTGGCCTGGTCTGGGTCGCGGTCGCGGTGACGCAGTGGAACGCGCGCTTCTTCAACGCGCTCGAAGCCAAGAACTGGGTGGCGTTCCAGAACGAGCTGATCGTGTTCTGCTTCATCGCGATGGGCGCCATCGTCGCCGGCATGTCGCAGTACTATTTCGGCCAGACGCTTGCAGATCCGCTGGCGGCGCTGGATGACCGAGAACTACGTCTCGGTCTGGATGGCGCAGGGCCGCCACTATCGCGTGCGCTTCGTCGACACCAGCATCGACAACATCCATCTGCGCATCGCCAACGACGTCTATCTGTTCATCCAGCGCACCCACGAGCTCGGCACCGGAATGCTCGGCAGCATCGTCGCGCTGGTGTCGTTCTCCTACATCCTGTGGGGCCTCTCGCTGACCACGCCGCTGCCGGTCTTCGGCGTCAACCTCGCGTTTCCCGGCTATCTGATCGTCGCGGCGCTGCTCTACGCCGCGATCGGCACGCTGATCGCGCACTGGATCGGCTGGCGGCTGATCGGCTTCCAGTTCAACCAGCAGCGCTACGAGGCCGACTTCCGCTTCGCCATCGTGCGCGCCGCCGACCACAGCGAGCCGATCGCGCTGATGCGCGGCGAGCCGGTGGAGCGCGCCGAGCTCGACCGCCGCTTCGGCAACCTGGTGCGCAACTGGACCGCGCTGGTGGCGCGGCAGACCAAGCTCACCGCCTTCACCGCCGGCTACGGCCACGTCTCGACGCTGGTGCCGACGCTGATCGTCAGCCCGGCCTATCTGACCGGCGCGATCCCGCTCGGCACGCTGGTGTCGGCGGCGCTGGCGTTCCAGCGCGTCGAGGCGGGGCTGGCGTTCTGCATCGGCGCCTACGCCAAGATCGCCGAATGGAAGGCGATCATGGACCGCCTCCATCAGATGGAAGGCGCGATGCGCGCGGTCGACACGCCAGCTTGCGTCCGGCAAGGGCGACATCGCCGTGGCGGTGGGGCAGGGGCCGAACCTCGAGATCGGCGACCTTGCCGTGCGGCTGCCGTCCGGCGCGCCGATCGCGCGCATGCCGGCGCTGTCGGTCAAGTCCGGGCGAGCGGGTGCTGATCACCGGGCCGTCGGGCGCCGGCAAGTCGAGCCTGTTCCGCGCGCTGACGGGGATGTGGCCGCCGGGCGACGGCCGGGTCGTGCTGCCGCGCGACGCCGACGTGCTGGTGCTGCCGCAGCGGCCGTACTTTCCGCTCGGCACGCTGCGCCAGGCGATGATCTATCCGCTGACGCGCCGACAAGGTCCCCGACGAGGACGTGCGCACGGCGCTCGCCGCGGTCGGGCTCGGCCATCTGGCGCCGCGGCTCGACGAGGACGCCGACTGGAGCGTGATGCTGTCGGGCGGCGAGCAGCAGCGGGTCGGCTTCGTGCGGGCGCTGGTCAACAAGCCGGACGTGCTGCTGTTCGACGAGCCGGTCTCGACGCTGGCCGACGAATCCGGCCGCGAGCTCTACCGCATCTTGCTGGAACGGCTGCCGCGCACCATCATCCTGTCGATCGACCGGCGCGGCGTGCTGCGCGACTTCCACGCGCGGACCATCGAAATGCAGGCGGTGGCGCAGCCGCCGCGACATCATGCCGGATTGGCGGCGATGCCCGCCTGACGCGACAACAACAACAGAGATTTCCGGAGGAAACCGATGCTCAAGATGAACTACTGGACCGACAAGTGGGATCTGCACGAGGACGTCTGCCCGTGCGACGTGCATTTCAACGACTGGGTCGCCAAGCAGAAGCTCAAGAACAAGATCGATCTACCACTTCGGCAGCGGCACCCATCATGTGGTCGGCATCAAGCAGGCCGAGCGCAAGAACCGCACGCTGTGCATCACCGCGTCGAAGGAGGAGTACCAGGCCTATATCGATCTGGTGACCGACCAACTCCGGCGTCGCGAAGAACTACGTCTGCTATTTCGGCGACATCTATCTCACCAATCCGCTGCTGCTGCCGGAGTTCGACGTGGTGACGATGTTCCACATCTGCGAATTCTTCTTCCCCAACACCGCGAGCAAGGAATACGGCGGGCTGACCGACGCCAAGGTGCTCGACCTGTTCACCGCCAAGACCAAGAAGGGCGGCCACATCCTGTTCTACACGCGCTCGATGGGCTGGGAAAAAACCAAGCCGATCCTCGCCGAAGTGGGAGAAGAAGGCGGGCGTGAAGCGCGTCGGCGAGCACAAGACGCTGCTGGTTTACAAGAAGAAGTAAGATCGCAGTGTCCCGGGCGCGGCGCAGCACCGCTCGGTGCTGCGCTGCAGACCCGGGACCGTTACGAATACCGGATGTGGAACGGTCCCGGATCAGCGGTGCAGCGTTACGCGTCGACGACTGCAGCCGTGGACGCGTGAGCGTCTATCCCCGCCATCCGCATTTCCGCCCATTGAAATCATTGGCGAATAAAAAATCTATCCCCGCCCTGGAATCCGGCCCCATATTGATCGCGCCTTGCTCGATCGAGGGCGTCGTCGAGCGCGATGCTGATGGCGGAGCAGGGTGCGGTGTCCCTCATATCGGACACCGCGATGGAGCTCCGGGAGGCGCAGGGCCTCACCGTCACGGGCCCGCGCGCACCGGGGCTCCACCCCCTCAAGGCACTTGGGTCCCGGAAGCTCGGCGCGCAAGGAGCTCGCGATCCGCGAGGTGCGCAAGGCCCGCGCCTCCGGCGCTAAAGCCGGTCCCGGGGAACCGGAAAAGCCGCGGTGGAGCGCCGGCAGGCGGCACGCTCTCCGATCAATCGAGCGTGGTCGCCGAAAGGCGAAATCTGAAAGGAACGCCTCCCGGCGCTCCGCCTCCCTCGCTTGAAGAGAGAGGCAGAGACAAGTGAAGGCGCCCGCGTGCCCTCAAGTCCGCGGGCGAGCGTTGGCTGTTTGAAATTCGAATCGGAGCTAGTTCACATCGAGCGGCGCGGTGCCGCTCGGCTTGCCCGACGCATCGAGCGTGATCTTCTCGACGCGCGCTTCGGCCTGGCGCAGCAATTCCTCGCAGCGCTTCTTGAGCGCCTCGCCGCGCTCGTAGATCGCGACCGACTCCTCGAGCGGCACCTTGCCCTCTTCGAGCCGCTTCACGATCGTTTCCAATTCCTCGATCGCGGTCTCGAACGTCATTTTCTTCGGGTCGGTTTTTTCCGCCATGGTCGGTCCTGTGAACGAGTTGCGTCTCTATCTAGCATTATCCGCGCATCAGCGCCGTCACGTGGGCGGCGGCCGACTGCGACAGGCCTTCGAGATCGTAGCCGCCTTCCAGCACCGAAACCACGCGGCCCTGCGCGCTCTTGTCGGCGATCTCCATCAACTGCTGCGTCGCCCAGGCGAAATCGCTCTCCACGAGCTGCAGGTTGGCGAGCGGATCGCGCTTGTGGGCGTCGAAGCCGGCCGAGATCACGACCAGCTCCGGGCCGAAGTCGCGCAGCCGCGGCAGGATGCGGCTGTTGAACGCCTCGCGGAAGCGCTCGCCGCCGTCGCCGGCCGACAGCGGCGCGTTGACGATGGTGTCGTGCTCGCCGCTCTCGGATTTCGCGCCGGTGCCGGGATAGAGCGGCATCTGGTGGGTCGAGCAGTACATCGCGGTCTTGTCGGACCAGAAAATATCCTGCGTGCCGTTGCCGTGATGCACGTCGAAATCGATCACCGCGACGCGGCCGAGGCCGTGATGGTCCTGCGCGTAGCGCGCCGCGATCGCCGCGGTGTTGAACAGGCAGAAGCCCATCGCGCGCGCGGTCTCGGTGTGGTGGCCGGGCGGCCGCATGCAGACGAAGGCGTTGTCGGCGCGCTTGCCGACCACCTCGTCGACCGCGTGCGTCGCGCCGCCGACCGCGCGCACCGCGGCCTCGAAGCTGCCCGGCGACATCGAGGTGTCGGCGTCGATCGCAACGATGCCCTGCTTCGGCGTCGCCTCGCGCAGCGCCTCGACGTAGTCCATCGGATGGCACAGCGCGATGGTTTCGAGCGGCGCGGCTCGGCGCCTCGACGCGCTTGAGCGGCTGGAACCGCTCCTCGTCGAACACCTGCGCCAGCGCGCGCAGCCGGTCCGGCCGCTCCGGATGGCCGAGCGGGGTCAGGTGATTGAGGCCCGATTGATCGATGGGTGATGAGCAGCGTGGTCATCGTTCACACTTAACCCTTCGACCGGAGCGGCGGAAGCGCTCACTCCCACCTTTTCCCGCTGATCTCGACGCCGGGCGGCGGCGGCGGATCGTCCGGCACGAAAAAGGTTCCGGCCAGCGGCTCGCCCGGCGCCGCGCGGTACTTCTCGAAGTCGGTGACGCCTTCGCCGGCCGAGAAACGTGTCGTCGATCAGGAAATGGCCGGTGAAGCTCTTGGCGGGCTTGTGGAAGATCGCGTAGGCGGCGTCCGCCATGATCTCCGGGCGTGCGCGACATCCGCATCACCCGCTCGCCGCCGAGCAGGTTCTTGATCGCGGCGGTGGCGATGGTGGAGCGCGGCCACAGCGCGTTGACCGCGATCCTGCCGCGCAACTCGCCGGCAAGGCCGAGCGCCACCAGGCTCATGCCGAACTTGGCGATCGAATAGCCGGTCGAGCCCGCGAACCACTTCTCCTGCATGTCGAGCGGCGGCGAGTTCATCAGGATGTGCGGGTTCGCCGCCTTCTCCAGATAGGGGATGGCGTATTTCGACACCATGAAGGTGCCGCGCGTGTTGATCGCCTGCATCAGGTCGTAGCGCTTCATGTCGGTGTCGGCGACCGGCGTGCGCGACACCGCGCTGGCGTTGTTGACCACGATGTCGATGCCGCCGAACTGCGCGGCGGTCTTGTCGATGGCGGACTTCACCGCCGTCCTCGTCGCGCACGTCGACGGCGAGCGGCAGCGCGCGGCCGCCGGCCTTCTCGATCTCGGCGGCGCCGTGTGGATGGTGCCTTCGAGCTTGGGATGCGGCGTCTCGGTCTTGGCGGCGATCGCGATGTTGGCGCCGTCGCGCGCGGCCTTGAGCGCAATGGCGAGGCCGATGCCGCGCGAAGCGCCGGTGATGAACAGCGTCTTGCCCTTGAGCGACATGGCGGCCCTCGCAATTCTGCGGTCCAGCGTTCCTAGATGAGCGCGACAACCGAGTTTGCGAGGCTTCGGGGGACCAATGCAACTGACCGGCATCCATCATCTGACCGCGGTATCCGCCGACGCCCCCGGCAACGTGAAATTCTACACGCAAGTGCTCGGCATGCGGCTGGTCAAGAAGACCGTCAACCAGGACGACGTCAGCGCCTATCACCTGTTCTACGCCGACGGCGAGGCGCGGCCGGGCACCGATCTCACGTTCTTCGACTGGTCCGCGCCGCGCGAGAAGCGCGGCACGCACTCCATCGTCCGCACCGGGCTGCGCGTGTCCGGCGCGAGCCTGCCGTGGTGGAAGGAGCGCCTCACCAAGGCCGCGGTGCGCCACCGCGAGATCGCGACGCATCGACGGCCGCGCCACGCTGGAGTTCGAGGACCCGGAGGGTCAGCGGCTCGCCTTGATCGACGACGGCGGCAGAACGCTCAGGTCTGGGCGACGCGCGGCCCTGGGCGAAGAGCCCGGTGCCGGCCGAGCACCAGATCCGCGGCCTCGGCCCGATCACGCTGAGCGTGCCGCAATTGCGCTCGACCGACGTGATCCTTCGCGAGCTGATGGAGCTTGCGCAAGGTGCGCGAGTATCAGCATCCCGAGACCAAGGACATCGTCCACGTCTACGAGATGGGCGAGGGCGGTCCCGCCGCCGAGCTGCACGTCGCGGTGCAGCCGGGCCTGCCGATCGCGGAGCAGGGCGCCGGCGCCGTGCATCACGTCGCGTTCCGCACGCCGGACGATGCGCAATACGACGCCTGGGCGAAGCGGCTCGCGGACATGCAGATTCCGAACAGCGGCAAGGTCGATCGCTACTATTTCCGCAGCCTCTATTTCCGCGAGCCGAACGGCATCCTGTTCGAGATCGCGACCGACGGTCCGGGCTTCGCCACCGACGAGCCGATGGCAACGCTCGGCGAGAAGCTCGCGCTGCCGCCGTTCCTGGAGCCGCGGCGCAAGGAGATCGAGGCGGGGTTGAAGCCGCTGTGACGCTCCATTCAGCGCTTGCGCGCCAGGAAGGCCGCGAAGGCGGCGCGCGCCTCCGCCGATTGCAGACGGTCCTTGAACAATCGTACCTCCTCGTCGATGCGCGCGACAATCTCGTCGGGTGGCCCGCGCATCAGCCGCCGTGCGGCGGTCATCGCCTCGACCGGCAGCGCGGCGATCTCGCGCGCGGCTTTCATCGCCTCCGCATCGACATCGCCCGGCGCCACGATCGTGTTGACCAAACCGCAGGCGTGCGCCGCGGCCGCATCCAGCGACCGGCCCATGACCAGCAGCGCGAATGCGCGCTGGTGTCCCATCAGCCGCGGTGCGAGCAGGCTCGAGCGCTGCCTCCGGCACCAGGCCGAGGCTGACGAACGGCGTCGAGAACCGCGCATCGGTGCCGGCGACCACGTGGTCGCAATGCAGCAGCATGGTGGTGCCGACGCCGACCGCGACGCCTTGCACCGCAGCGACCAGCGGCCGCTCCGAGCGCGCGAGCGCATGGAGAAAGCGGACGACGGTTAGATCCGAGCCCTTCGCCGGAGGTGGCGGCGTGCAGGAATTCCTGCAGATCGTTGCCGGCCGAAAATGCGCCCGGCACGCCAGCGATCACAACGCAGCGGATATCCGCCTCGGTGGCGCCATCGATCGCTTCGGCCATGGCGCCGTACATCGACGCGGTCAGCGCGTTCTTCTTGTCCGGGCGGTTCATCCGCACG
The DNA here is from genome assembly GCA_963838595.1 of uncultured Alphaproteobacteria bacterium. Lineage (GTDB taxonomy): Bacteria > Pseudomonadota > Alphaproteobacteria > Rhizobiales > Xanthobacteraceae > Z2-YC6860. Next base: position 79,896 of record CAWIRP010000007.1, on the reverse strand, counting down.
GTGCGGACCGGGCCGTCGTCGACGATGTCCACGAGGTCGGTCATGCGGCGTCGCGATCAGCCGCCGAGCGCGGCGTCGGCGTTGTTGACGCTGTCGGCGCCTTCGGTGACCGCGCGCTCGAGGCCGGGCGCCTGCACCGCGATGTTCTCGGCAAAGAAGCGCGCGATGGCGACGCGCGACGCCGGCTCGCCGTCGGCAAGCCGCAGCGCCGCCAGCGCCTCGCTCGCCAGCATGCAGCCGCCGGCGGCATTGCCGAACAGCCGCAGATACGGCGTCGCGCCGGCGAGCGCGGCCTCCGGCTTCTTGCCGAGCTTGCCGAGCAGCCAGTCGGTGGCGCGCTCGAGGCTGTCGACCGCTTCGGCGAGCCGCGCGCCGGTGACGCCGAACGCCGGATCGTTGCTGGCGTTGACCGGCATCGACGGTGCGGCGCAGTTCGGCGATATAGCCGCGCACGGCGTCGCCGTCCGACAGCGCGACCTTGCGGCTCACCAGATCGAGCGACTGGATGCCGTTGGTGCCCTCGTAGATCGCGGCGATGCGCGCGTCGCGCAGGTGCTGCGCCGCGCCGGTCTCCTCGATGAAGCCCATGCCGCCGTGCACCTGCACGCCGAGCGAGGCGACCTCGATGCCGATGTCGGTGCGAAAACGCCTTGGCGACCGGCGTGAGCAGCGCGGCGCGCTCGTCGGCGGCCTTGCGCTCCGCGCTTCGCTGCCGTGGTGCGAACGGTCGATCGCGACGGCGGTGGCGTAGCAGATGTTGCGCGCCGCGCGGGTGAACGCGCGCATGGTCAGCAGCATGCGCTTCACGTCGGGATAGCCGATGATCGCGGAGCGGCCCTGCTTGCGCTCGCGGGCATATTCGATCGCCTGCTGCGTGGCGCGCTCGGCGATGCCGACGCCCTGCAGGCCGACCGCGAGCCGCGCGAGGTTCATCATGGTGAACATGCAGGCGAGGCCGCGGTTCTCCTCGCCGACCAGATAGCCGACCGCGCCGCCCTGGTCGCCATAGACCATGGTGCAGGTCGGCGAGGCGTGGATGCCGAGCTTGTGCTCGATCGAATGCGCGCGCACGTCGTTGCGCTCGCCGAGCGAGCCGTCCGCGTTCACCAGGAACTTCGGCACCAGGAAAAGCGAGATGCCCTTGTTGCCGGGCGGCGCGTCGGTCAGCCGCGCCAGCACGAAATGGATGATGTTGTCGGTGAGCTCGTGCTCGCCATAGGTGATGAAGATCTTCTGCCCGGTGATGCGATAGCTGCCGTCGGCCGCGCGCTCGGCCTTGGTGCGCAGCGCGCCGACGTCGGAGCCGGCCTGCGGCTCGGTGAGCTGCATGGTGCCCATCCACTCGCCGGACGTGAGCTTGGGCAGATAGGTTCTCTTGAGCGCGTCCGTCGCCGTAGGCGGCGAGCGCCTCGACCGCGCCCATGGTCAGCACCGGCCCGATGCCGAACGCCATCGACGCGCAGTTCCACATCTCGATGCAGGCGGCGTTGAGCGCGTGCGGCAACGCCTGGCCGCCAAAGTCGGCGGGCGCGGATCGAGGAGCGCGTAGAGGGCGACGACGAGGAGCGCGGCCGCGAGCGTCGATTCCATGCCCTGTTCCAAGAGGAAATAGCTGGGAATGAGGAACATCAGCGCGGCGCCGAGAATCCCCAGGCAGCGGGAGTTCGGCCGCGCAGGCGATGAAACGCGAACACGCACGCGGCAAGGGCGAAACCGAGCGCCAGCGCCTCGAGGACCTTCGCGCCCAGGATCTGCCGGAAGATGTCGGCATCGGGGCCGACGATGCGATGCATCGCCGCGAGCAGCAGCATCCAGAGCGGATGGAAACCGTTGGTGGCGTGCATGCCGTCGAAGGTCGGCACGCCCGTCTGCGCGAAGTTACGCGCGATGATGAGGTAGTAGAAAGCGTCGTCGATGAAGTGGGAGATGCCGTTCGCGCCCGCGGTCAGCTGTTGCGTGGCCGGGGCGAAAACGATTCCGATCGCGCTTGCGATCACCGCCGTTCACATGGGCTGTGATTATAGTCGCGCAGCCCTCGGCTCAGAACGTCGTACGCAGCCGGAGGCGCAAGCCGCGCGACTCGCCGGGGTAGAAGAGGAAGTTGTCGGCCGCGCCCGGATAGCTCCACAGGCGCGTCGCCGAGAAATAGTCGACGTCGCCCACGCGCTTGTCGAGGAGGTTGAAGAGGTCGAGGCTGACGCGCGTCGATCTTCGTCAGCTGGCGCGTGATGCGCCCGCTCACGAACGACGCGGCGCGCCCGTGCCGACGGGTCGTCGACGCCGGGCGCCGCGCGAAGGAGGTCACGAAGAGGCTCGCGTTCCAGCCGCGGCCGGCGCAGGGTGGCGCCCGCGGCGTAGCTGCGGGCGGCGCCGGGAATCGCTTCGCCCGCGCCGTCGGCGAAGCGCGCGCGCACCAGGGCGGCATCGAGGTCGAGCGAAGCCAGGGAACGGGCTGGTAGCGCAAGCGTCGCCTGCACCGCGTCGCGGCGCGTCGGCGCGCCGGTGCAGGCGACACTCCCGCCGGCGAGAGGGTGAGCTCCGCATCCGCCGTCGCGCGCCAGGCCGAGAGCTTCGTTTCCACGCCGAAGATCTGCGTGCGCAGGCCGGCTTCGATCGTGCCGGAGGACGCGGACGGGTCGAGCCTGCCGAGGGGTGCGCCGGTGCGCGGATCGAAGGCGGCGCCGGGCGTGCGCGTGTCGTCGGCCGCAGGCCGCGCGGCATCCGGCGAAGAGCTCAGGTCCCGCGACGGGAGCGCGGTCAGGGAGAAATGCGGCGCGAACGGCGCTGCCCCGGATCTGCCCGGCCGCCGTGGCATCCGAGCTCACGCCGAAGCGGTAGTGGTCGAGCCGAATGCCCGCCGTCGGCTCGCACGCCGCGCGCGAGTTGCATCTCGTGGTCGAGGAGGAATCCCACGCTCGACTGGCGCAGGCGGTCCTCGCGCAGGCGTCTCGCCGGGCCCGCGGCCCGCATCCTCGAGTAGGCCCTCGGCGTCGAGGCTTCGCTTCGCAGCGCACGCCGGCTTCGAGCGCCGTGCATGGTCCAAGGGAGTGCTTGCGCGCTCCAGCTCGCGTCGGCGCCGAACTGGCTGCGCCGCTCGCGCTGGCCGAGGTCGCGCTGCCGAAGCCGCCTCGCGGTGGATCCGCCGTCGAGCGTCGGTCCACGCCCTGCTGCGTCGCGAAGGCGCTCGACGCGGCGGTCGCGCGCCTGCGCGCGCTGCCAGTCGAACGCGAGGCTCGCGCGCCGGGCTGCGATGACGTGGATATCGCCGGAGGGGAAGCGGGTGACGAATGCGTGACCCGGGAGCGGCTCCTGTGCTCGACCGCGCATCCCAGCGAGCCGCGCGCGGCATTCGCCGTGAGGCTCCAGCGGTCGAGCGCGGTGGCGCCGGAAAGGTCGAGCAGGGAAGCGGCGGAAGCGGCTTCCCGAACGCCGACACCGCGATGAGAATCACGGCTACTTTTTGTAGTCTCCGCAGCCACGAAAGAGCCTAGCACGGGTAATGCGGCGGGTATGGTCGGATCACCTTGCGTGTCGCCGCACGTTCGCAACATCACTCGATCCGGATCCAGAGCGGCTCGACCACGTTGTCGGCGCCGGTGGACGGCCTTCACGTTCGGCGCGCACCGCCCAGGGAATGATCTGGCGGTGCAGCGGGATCACGTAGATGTTGTCGCGCACGCGCTGGAACGCCTCGAGCATCATCGCGCGCCGCTTGGCCGCGTCCATCTCGACCTCGATCGCGTCGATCAGCCGGTCGAGCTCGGCGTCGCTGAAGCGCCCGGAGTTGAAGTCGCCCTTGCCCTTGCCGTCGCGGCTGTGGAGCACCGGCGTGAGCGTGAAGCCGGGATCGATCGCCGCGCCGCCCCAGCCGTAGAGGTGCATGCTGATGTCGAACTGGTCGACCTTCTGGAAGAACTGCGCGCGCGGCATCGCGTTGAGGCGCACCTTCACGCCGACCTTGGCGAACATGCCGGCGATCGCGGTGCAGATGCGCTCGTCGTTCACGTAGCGGTTGTTGGGGCAGATCGAGCCCGATCTCGAAGCCCTGCGGGATAGCCCGGCCTCGGCGAGCAGCTTCTTCGCGCGCGCGCCGCGTCGTGCGGCAGGAGCCGCGGCTCGAGCTCGGGGAAGCTCACGCGCGCCGTCGGGAATCATCGCCCCGGTCGGCAGCGACTGCCCGCGCATCACCTGCGTGCGGATCGCCTCGATGTCGATCGCCATGTAGAGCGCCTGGCGCACGCGCAGGTCCTTGAGCGGGTTCTTCCCCTTCACGTTCGAGTACTTGAGCTCGTCGCGCTCCTGGTCCATCACGAGGAAGATCACGCGGTTCTCGGGGCCCTCGATGACGCGAGCTCGCGGTCGCTCTTAGGCGCGGGATGTCCTGCAGCGGCGGGTCGAGCACCAGGTCGAGCTCGCCCGAGACGAGTGCCGCCATGCGCGTGGCGTCCGACTTGATCGGGCGGTAGACGATCTCGTCGACGTTGCCCTCGAAGCGCCGGTCCGGCCTCGCGCAGGCCCCACCACTTCGGGTTCTTCCGGAGCATCGTGGCGACCTCCGGCCTCGCGCTTCACCAGCGATGAAGGGCCCGGTGCCGTTGGCGTTGCGCGAGGCGTAGGTCTCCTCGCCGGTCTTGAAGTCCTGCGGCTTGCCGCGCGCCGTGCTTCTCGCACCACGCCCGGCTCATGATGCGCACCGTGTTCACGTTCTCGTGGCAGCAGCGGGCGACGGGCCGCGGCGTCTCGATCTCGACCGTGAAGTCGTCGATCTTGCGCGCCTTGCCGATGCGGCGCGGCGAAGACCTTGAAGTTCGAGCTCGGCAGCTGCGCGCGCTCGATCGAGAACACCACGTCGTCGGCGGTGAAGGGCGTGCCGTCGTGGAACGTCACGCCGTTGCGCAGGTGGAAGCGCCAGACCGTCGGGCCTTCGCTCCCACGAGGTCGCGAGCGAGGGAATCGAGCTCCAGGTCCTTGTCGCGCGCGGTGAGGCGCTCGAAGATCTCGTCGTTGATGAGGTTGTTGAGGCCCTCGTTCTGCGCGTGCGGATCGGCGGAGAGGTAGTCGCCCTGCGAGGACCAGCGAAACGTCGCGGCCGCGCCGCGAGGCGAGCGCCGCGAGGAGCGCGACGAGGATGCGAGTACGCGGGCACGCGCTCACTTGATCTTCACCCACGTCGCCTGCAGCCAGTTGTCGGCGCGGTGGATCACGGTCACGTTCGCGCGCGACGCCCACGGGATCACCTGCAGGTGCAGCGGGATCATGTAGACGTTGTCGTGGAAGTGCTTCATCGCCTTGATGATCGTCTCCTGGCGGCGCTTGGGATCGGTGTCGCCCTTGGCGTCGTCGATCATCGCGTCGAACGCCGCGTCCTTGTAGTTGCCCCAGTTGTAGTCGCCGTCGCCCTTGTCGTTGCGGCTGTGGAGCACCGGCTGCAGCGTGAAGATCGCGTCGGTCGTCGGCCCCGCCCCAGCCCAGCATGCAGAAGCTGATCTCCATGCGCTGCGCCTTGGGGAAGTACTGGGCGCGCGGGATCGCGTTCACCTTCACGTTGACGCCGATCTTCGAGAGCATGCCCGCCACGGCGATGCAGATCTTCTCGTCGTTGATGTAGCGGTTGTTGGGGCAGTCGATGCTGAGCTCGAAGCCGTTGGGGTAGCCGGCCTCGGTGAGCAGCTTCTTGGCGGCCGCCACGTCGAACGGGATAACGCTTGTCCATCTCCTTCGGGATGCCCATCACTGTCGGGATTGGGCAGGTTGATCGCCGTGGGCTTCGAGAGCCCGCGCATCACCGTCTTGTTGATCGCGTTCACGTCGATGGCCTGGTAGAAGGCCTGGCGCACGCGCTTGTCCTTGAACGGGTTCTTGCCCTTCACGTTCGAGTACAGCAGCTCGTCGCGTGTCTGGTCGAACGCCGAGAAGATGATGCGGTTCTCGCGCTGCGAGCGGCCGTGCCGTAACCGCGCCGAGCAGCGTGATGAACTCGCGGCGTCCGATCATTCGATCACCTCGTCGGCGCGGGCGAGAAGCGACGATGGCAACTCGAGCCCGAGTATGCGGGCGGTCTGATGATTGATGATCAGCTCAAACTTGCTCGCCTGCACGATCGGCAGGTCTGCGGGTTTTGTTCCCTTGAGGATGCGACCGGTATAGACGCCAATTTGACGCCATCCATCGATAAGGTTGGTACCGTAGCTCATCAGCCCGCCGACTTCGACAAATTCACGAACCCCGTATATTGCGGGAAGCGAGTGCTGCGCTGCTAAGAGCGCCAATTGGACACGCCGGTTGGTGAAAATGGGTTGACTGCTGACAAAAAGCGCGTCGGGGCGCTCGTGCTTAAAATTTGCGAAGACTGCATCGATTTCGCGACTAGTGCTGGCATTGAGCACTCGTATTTGCAGCCCCATCGCGCGTGCAGCCGCTTCCACGTCTCTTAACTGAGTTCCGGCACTCGCGTCATCGGCTGGATTGCTAAGCACGGCCACACGAGCGGCTGCAGGCAGCAGCTCACGCATCAATTCCAACCGCTTTGCCACCACCTCACCGATGAAAATATTAACACCTGTCAGGTTGCCGCCCGGCCGGGCGACGCTGTCGACAAGACCAAGCCTGACTGGATCTTCGGCGGCACTAAACACGATAGGGATGGTCGTTGTTGCGGCCTTGGCGGCGAGTGCAGCAGCGGGGCCTCCTGCCGCGGTGATCACGGCAACCCTCCGGCGAACCAATTCAGCCGCCAGCACCGACAACCGATCGGTTTGATTATCCGCCCAGCGATATTCGACCACAACGTTCTCGCCCTCGCTGTAGCCTGCGTCTTTCAAGCCCTGACGAAATCCGCGTAGACGGTCTTGATACGCTTCGGACGATCCGCTGTTGAGAAATCCGATCACCGGTATCGCCGGCTGCTGCGCGAGCGCCGCGATCGGCCACGCGGCTGCCGCGCCCCCGAGCAGCGTGAAGAACTCGCGACGGCTCGTCATTCGATCACCTCGTCGGCGCGGGTAAGCAGCGTGGGCGGAACAGTGAGGCCGAGCGCGTTCGCGGTCTTGAGGTTAATGACCAGCTCGAATTTAGTTGGTGCTTCGATCGGCAGATCAGCGGGCTTCGCACCTCGGAGTATGCGATCTACATAGGTGGCTACTCGCCGATACGAGTCACCAATATCAACCCCGTAGGATACCAACCCGCCCGCCCTGGCGATGTAACGGAACGGGTAAATTGCGGGAAGTCGGTGACGCGCCGCCAGTCCCATGACCAACTCGCGATGCGTCACAACGAAGGGATCCGACAAAATAACGAGACCGCTGTTCGAATTCCGGGCGAATTCAATAATGGCAGGCTCGAATTTCGGTCGCATTGCGCAAGGGCATTGGGATTGGCTGCATCGCGAACGTCGCAGCCGCGGCTTCGATTTGGCGCGAATAAAATGACCCACCACCAGGAGACGTCTGAGGATTAAACAGAAGTCCGACTCGAACGATTCCGGGGGCAATCTCCTTGAGAATCTCAAGCCACTTTCCACCCATGGTCGGCTCGAAATTAGTCAGGCCCGTTATGCGACCGCCTGGCCTTGCAAGGCTCGCGACAAAGCCATCACCGATCGGGTCGGAGACTTGCACAAAGACAATCGGTACTGAGTCAGTCATGCGCTGGAGCGCTGCCAATGCTGGGGTACTAGTGGCAAGGAGAAGATCCAGCGCCATGTCTGCAAGTTCCTTTGCAAGAGTGTTCAGGCGCTCAACATTGCCCGCAGCCCCGCGATAATCGATTTGAATGTTACGGCCGTCTGTCCACCCAAGCTCTTGGAGCCGGTGTTGAAACATTTCAATATTGGCACGCCAGTCCACGTCGCTTTCGGCGCGGATCGACAGCACACCGATCCGCCGCACGCGTTCGGGCTGCTGCGCGCGCGCCGCGAGCGGCCACACCGCGGCCGCGCCGCCGACAAGCCTGATGAATTCGCGTCGTTTCATCGGATCACCTCGCGGTAGGCCAGGAGGTCCGGAATCGAGGTGGGCGCGGTCGGCGCCTCCGACCGAAACGATAGCACATCTGATGTAAGGCGGGAGACTGCTGCGCTGCGGGATTTCAATCCCGACTAGGACCGCTTGGGGTCAATCGCTACCCAGCCACAACGGGATAAAGTCCTGTGATGTCCGTTGTTGGTCCGATAGCTGCCAAAAAATTGCAGGGTCGCGAATGCAGCGAAGTGTTTTCGCTGCAGCAAAACAGCCTCGTCATTCGATCAAGTCGTCCACACAGACGGACATCAGCCATTCGCGGAACGGGTGTTACGGAATATCCGAAATCACTCTGCCTTGATGTTGGCTGCCCGGATCACCTTGCCCCACTTCTCGGTCTCTTCGTCGATGAACTTGCCGAACTCGGCGGGTGAGCCCGCAAGCATCGTGCCGCCGAGGTCGGCGAACCGCGCCCTCATTTTGGAGTCGGCGAGGCCCGCATTGATCTCCTTGTTGAGCTTGTCGACGATCTCAACGGGCGTGTTCTTCGGTGCCCCGACGCCAAACCAGACACTCGCTTCGAAGCCCGGCAAGAAATCGCCTACCGTTGGGATGTCCGGAAGTACCTCCGAGCGCTTCGCCGTGGTCACTGCAAGCGCGCGGAGCTTGCCAGTCCGCACGTGCTCAATCGAGATGGTCGTGGTGGCAAAATAGACCTGCACCTGTCCGCCGAGTAGATCAGTCAATGCAGGCGGTGCGCCGCGATATGGAACGTGGACCATGTCGACGCCGGCCATCATCTTGAACAACTCGCCGGCCACATGCGGCACGGTCCCATTGCCGAGAGATGCCATGTTGATCTTGGCGGGATTGGCCTTGGCGTAAGCAATGAACGCGGGAACCGTCGTGGCAGGAAGGGATGGATTAACCACCATGACGTTCGTCAAAAGGATCACGCCGGCGACCGGCTCAATGTCGCGAAGAAAATTGTAATTGAGCTTCTCGTAGAGCGTCGCATTGATCGCGTTCGTCACGCCGCCGAGCAGGAGCACGTGACCATCCGGGGGCGCCTTCACGACCGCCTCGGTGGCGGCGTTACTACCCGCGCCAGGCCGGTTCTCAATGATGAATTGCTGGCTTAACCGCTCCGAGAGCCATTCACCTAACAGGCGCGCGACGATGTCGGACGCACTGCCAGCGCCAAAGCCGACGATCAACCGCACCGGTCGCGACGGATAGGTTTGCGCCTTTGCGATCCGTGAAACGGCCGGGATCGCGGCGGCACCCGCTGCGAGACGGAGAAATCGCCGGCGGGGAAGTTTCATCGTCGCCCTTTCCGTCTCGCGAAGGTTCATTCGTCGCCGCCCATCATGCGAGCGAGCTTGTGGGTCATGGCAAGACCGAGACCGGTGCCGCCGAAGCGCTGCGCCGTCGGCTTGCTTAAAATGGCCAAGTGTTTTGACACCCGCACTACTGTTTCGGCGACACGCGAGCCTTTATACTAGCCTTGCTGACCTTTACTGCGCTTTCGGGATGATGATCCTGCGGTGTTGTTATCACCAAATTCTCGGGCCACGCCGTCACCTTCCGAAGTTCGCCCACGGTTGTTACAGACACTCCGATATCTGGGTCCGCCTCGACCCGCATCTTACTTGGCAAGCCACCAAGAGCTATGTGGAGCGCGGGAATGCTTTTGGTCTTATATTGCATCATGGTTCCCTCACTACTCGTTCAGGTTCTTTTGTCCGCCTGCGCTCGCAGCGCCGCACTGCGAAGCAGAGTGGCCGCTGGTGGTTTCTTACCAACCAGCACTTTGGCACCTAGATACCGCAAGGGAGCCATCCACCCCATCACTCGATCACCTTGACGGGGCGGTGGCTCCCCGGCAGTCGAGGATTCAAATTTATGGAATGTCGGTGCACTGTTTCACTCGCCCTTTATATTGGCCGCCTTGATGATCGGGCCCCATAACTCGCTCTCAGCGCGCATAAGTGTGGTGAATGTCTCAGGTGTTGAGCTTCCCACGTCAACTCCGAGCGGCTCGAACTTCGCTTTGAGCGCGGGATCAGCAAGTACTGCCGCCGCATCGGTGTGCATCTTCCGCAAAATGTCCGCCCGCGTTTTCGCAGGCGCGAGCAGCCCGTACCAGCCCGACACATCAAAACCCGGCACGCCGGCCTCCGCGATAGTCGGAATTTCCGGCGCGGTTGCCGCTCGTTCCGGCAGGGTTACTGCCAAAGCGCGCACTGTTCCGGCCCTAGCCGCCTGCAACAGCGATCCCGTGGTGTTAAACATTGAATCGACGCGACCAGAGACAAGGTCGCTCATGCCGCCCGCTGCTACGCCACGATAGGGCACGTGGGTCATTTCGATGCCAGCTCGGTGCTTGAGTAATTCCCCAGCAAGGTGCGGGCTTGTTCCAACGCCGGGCGTCGCGAACGTAACCTTGCCGGGATTGGCCCTGGCGTATCGCAGAAAATCAGGAAATGTTTTCAGCGCCGAGGAATTCGACACCACAAGCAGGTTGCCGTACACGCCGATCAGCGACACCGGCGCAAAGTCCGCTAACGGGTCATAGGTGAGTGACGAATAAAGGAACTGGTTAATTACCAGCCCTGGATGGCCCAGCAAAATCGTATAGCCGTCCGGCGAGGCATGGGCTACGGCGTCGATCGCGATGTTGCCACCGGCGCCACCCTTGTTCTCGATCACGACCTGCTGGCCCCAAACCTCGGAGAACCGTTGGGCGATGATGCGGGCCGCCGCGTCGGCGCCGCCACCAGCCGGAAATCCTACCACAAGCCGCACGGGACGATTCGGCCAGGCTTGCGCTTGCGCGACGCTCGAGAGCGCTGGCAGCGCAGCAGCGCCCGCGGCCAAATGCAGAAATTTCCTACGATCGGGAAGTTTCATCGCTGGGCGCTCCCTCTCCTGCGTCATTCGATCACCTCGTCGGCGCGGGCGAGCAGCGTCGGCGGCACGTCGAGGCCGAGCGCCTTGGCGGTCTTGAGGTTGATCACCAACTCGAACTTTGTGGGTGCTTGCACCGGCAGATCGGCCGGCTTCTCGCCTTTGAGGATGCGGTCGACATAGCTGGCTGCTCGCTGATACTGGTCGATTAGACTGGCGCCATAAGAAATCAACCCTCCACCGGCGACAAAGAACCTTTCGTAATAAATCGCGGGAAGTTTGTACCTGTCTGTTAATGCGATGATCAAATCGCGATGACGGTGCGCCGCCCCACCAGCCGCTACAATCAGGCCTCCATTCGGCGTGCGCGCGAAATTCTCGATCGCGTTCTCGATCTCGTCGGCATTGCGCATGTTGACCGGATTTACGTTCATGCCAAGTGAGTTGGCGGCGGCTTGGATGACGGCAAATTGGCTCGTACCAGTTCCTAATGCGGCGTCGCGCAGGACGGCCGCTCGCATCACGCCCGGCGCGATCTGCTTGAGCATCTCGGGCCATTTTCCGCTGAGGTTGAACTCGAACTGCGAAAAACCGGTGACGTTGCCGCCCGGGCGCGCCAAGCTGTCGACAAATCCGGTGGCCATGGGATCGCCGGAGACCGGGAATACGATTGGTACAGTTCGCGTCACCTGCAGCAATGCTCCCACTGCTGCGTTGCCATGAGCCAATATTACATCCGGTGCGAGCGCAGCCAGTTCCGTAGCATGGCGGCGGATCGCATCGGCATTGGCTCCGGCCCAGCGCGTGTCGATCCGCACATTACGGCCAATGATCCAACCTGATAGTCCCAAGGCCTGCAGAAACGCACCAATCCAGATCGGAAATTGCGAGTTGTCTGCGGATGCGGGAAGCAGTACCCCGATGCGACGTATCGGCATAGCCGGCTGCTGCGCCCCCGCCGCAAGCGGCCACGCCACCGCGCCGCCGAGCAAGCGTGATGAACTCGCGCCGCCTCATTCAATCACCTCGTCGGCGCGGGCGAGCAAGGTTGGCGGAATGTCGAGGCCGAGCGCCTTGGCGGTCTTGAGGTTGATCACCAGCTCGAATTGGGTCGATTGCGCGACCGGGAGGTCGGTGGGCTTGGCCCCGTTGAGGATACGGCCGACGTAAATTCCCGATTGAAGATACGCATCAGTGCGCACCGTGGCGTAGCTGACGAGGCCGCCGGCTTCGACGAATTCGCGCCATTCATACATCACCGGAATGCGGTGACCGGCCGCCTGTGACACTAGTTGGTCGCGCTGCACCTGGAAGAACACGTCGGCGCTAATCAACAACGCGCCGGCGCCACCTTGCACCAAACTCGCAAAGGACTGCACAATTTCAACCCGCGTGCTGGCATTCAGAACCTGGACTCGCAGCCCGACGCTACGACCGGCTGCCACGACCTCCTTCACCTGCATCTCGGCAAGCTGGGCGCGCGGGTTCACGAGGAAGGCAATCGCCTCAGCTTTGGGAACTAACTCACGCAGGAGCTCCAATCGTTTCGGTCCAAGCGAGGTCGAGAACACATGGACTCCCGTGGAGTTGCCTCCCGGCCGGTTCAAACTCTTCACGAGACCGTCCGCGACCGGATCGCTGCCGCTGGTGAAGACGATAGGAATTGTCGAGGTTGCGCTCTGCGCGGCCCGCGCCGGCCTCGGACCGCCGGTCGTGGTTATGACGCTCACCCGCCGGCGAACGAGCTCGGTCGCTAGTTCCGGCAGCTGTTCGTAGCGACCGTCCGCCCAGCGATATTCGATCGTCAGATTCCTGCCCTCGATATGACCAGTTTCGCTCAGGCCGCGGCGAAATACCGCCAGGAACTGCGTTTCCACCTCCGCAGACCTGGGACTGAGATAGCCGATGGTCCGCATCACCGGCTCTTGCGCCCGAGCGGTCACCGGCCAAGACACCGCCGCGCCAGCGAGAAGCGTGATGAACTCGCGCCGTTTTGTATGACGGGAAAAGAGCATTGTGAGGGGCGACGGGGGTTCGGTCATGACCGTCTTCCTGTCGCGACCGGATGGGCAACGTTAGCAGATGCACACAGGTAGCTTTGGAACGTCAGGCTGGAATGTATACCCAGAGCAGCAAAATCAGAAGAACAGAAATCGAATAAAATGCGAGCTCTACGATGTCTGACACCGCGTTATGGCTACTCTCTGCTAAGCGGTCGCTCATGGTTCGCTCCTTGGCTCCGCAAAGTCCCTTGCATTCTCAATGCTACCATCAGAGCCTAGATAAGTCCTTGATGAATGCCTGAATCGTTCTGAAATCAGGTTGGTTGAGTGGGCGACCTGCACAATGGGATCGCGTCTTAATGAGCGGTTTGCGCGGGATCCAGCTCCTGGCGGAAGCTCGCCGAGCCAGCGTCCCGGAACCAACATTTCCGCGAAGGGGGTGCCCCCAGATTGGGGCAAGTCGTTCACGCCCAAAAATTCCGCCAGGCATCGTCTGCCAGCAGCGGATGACTAAGTCACGAGCTGCCAGTTGCTCTCGGTGATTTGCGCCTACAGATGAGCGTGAAGCTGCTCAGAAAATCCGGTGTGACAGGGGGCCGCACGACGGCCGAATTTCACGCCAGCGGCCTTCGCACGGGCTCGGCCGTCGCTCGAAGGGGTCAGGACTTGGACCCGAACGATGGCGCCCCTGGGAGATTTGTGTATGGATGGGAACGGCATCTTTGCCCACGCACTTATCCGAGCGAACAGCGTGTGGAAGCTCTTGGGCGTCAGCGACTCGCCACGCTTAGACGAGAACACATGGGAGGATGCCCCCCTGCTCCCGCTGTAACCGTTAGGCCAGAGCCGCCGACCCAGCTCGAAATCCACGGGTGATACGCGAAATTTTTCTTCAATCGCTTCTGGAGGGTCTATGTTGAAACAAACAGTTCCCTTAATATTCTTATTCGCTGTGCAGGCACAGGCAAAACCAGGCGACCTTATCAGCTTAAGAGAAATGGAAGCGATTGAGTCCACTGAGTTGGGAGATGTCCTAAAGAACGACGTTTGCCCCGGAACGAAGTCAAAGGTGGGTACGAATCCCATCCGTTTTATGTCGCTCACCTATGAAACCACCAATCTAAATGGCAATCCGACACGAGCTTCCGCGGCATTGTTGATTCCAGCGACGGGCGCCAAACATTTTTCGATCGTCAGCTATCAGCATGGCACCACTGTCCGGCGCGACAACGCTCCCTCACAAGGGCGGAAGTGGACAGAAGGCCGGGTGATCGGCGCGTGTTACGCATCCCAGGGTTATGCCGTAGTGGCAGCAGATTATCTGGGCTACGGCGATTTCACTGAGTACCATCCTTATATCCATGCGGATTCAGAGGCGACCGCCGCGGCGGACGCCTTGCGGGCGGCCAAGCAGGCCGCGCGAAACTTGGGATTTGAATTCGACGGCAAGCTATTTTTGTCGGGTTACTCACAAGGCGGTCATGCAACGATGGCCCTACATCGCTACTTGCAAGAAGAATTGAACAGTGAATTCACCGTTTCCGCATCCGCTCCAATGGCCGGACCTTACGAGCCAGCCGAAACCATACGACTGGTGCTACAAAATCCCGACTGGCCAACATCAGTTCAGGCAGCCTTCTTGTTAGTTGCTTACAACAAAATCTATGCGCTCTTTGCGTCCTTGGATGAGGCGATTTTACCCAAGTACACGGCCAATCTCGAGACTTTGCTTCCTGGAGAATTCTCAATTAACGAGGTCGTGCGGATGTTGCCCGCAAAGCCAGAAGATTTGCTTCAGCCCGCATTTCAAAAAGATTTTTTGTCGAATCCAGAAAACACCTTTCTCATGGCTTTACGGAAAAATGATGTTTACAACTGGAAGCCCACTGCGCCGGTGATGTTTTTTCACGGCACAATCGATATTCAAGTGCCAACTTTCAATTCAGTATTGGCTGAAGAAACCATGCGCAGGCTTGGCGCCAATACTCAATTGGTGTGGATTGAAGGTAAAGATCACACCAGCGCCGCGCCTGATGCTACCGCGCGCTCGATTACTTGGTTTAACTCACTGTAAGAGTCTAAACTACAGGCCCTAATTCTGGCATGCCGATATCGTGCCCACAGACGAGCAATTTTTGGCATTTTGTCACATTGGAATAACCCGGGCAGCCTCACGGTAGGGCGCACGCGACACTACAATTGTCCAGCAATGGGGTGCACGCAATGACATCAAAACCCTCGCCGCTGTGGTCGGAACCCTGGCTATCATCGTCGTGCTGTTCTTCATCACTAAGGTTACGACCCCAAGCCGTTTCCCGGCGAAGGCGGGTTTTTTTGACGGAACTACCGACGATTGGGGCGGCGGAACAGGCGCCACTGGTTTCTGGGAATATCAGGCCGACCGCCGCCAAGAGCACATGCCTCAGTAAGCAATTTGGCGCGACGATGACGCAGAATGACTTCGCGTTCCGCATCGACCGATGGACCGACGACGGCAAAGACATCGCCGAGCACCTGGCAGGCGCCGACGACTTCCAGGTCGCGATGGCGACCTACCATGCTGCCCGCAAGCGCTGGCCAAAGCGGCAATGACCCTGCGGCAGGACACGTGGGTGATTGAAGACAGCCGGCGCACGCGAATTGGCACCCTTTTTTCTTTCCCGTGGTCTGAGAAGGGCCGCGAAGGCGGCGGGCGGTAGCGACGAGCGAACGAGGCGAACGCGCTTTTGCACGCCAGCAAGCGCGGCCGTGCAAAAGAGCGCCGGCTCGCGCGTTCGTGAGAAGCCAGACTTGAACGGCAAAGCCCGCCATTCGCACCAAGGACCGGAGGGTACTGCCATGGTTCAGGTTCGTGAAAAATCGCGGTTCGGCCCGTGTTAAGCGCTGGGCGAGCTAATCGGCGAAACCGGCAGCCGGTACATCTATCGCAACCGGGCTGGGACCGCCTTCGTCAGCAAAAGCTCATCGATTCACCTCGCGCCGTGCCAGGTGTGCCCGGACTATCAGCAGACCGATGAGGCGGCTTAGGACACCAGCGCGGACTGGAGGAAGGGTGGGTGGGCGCTACCGCCCACCAGCCAAAATCGCGCGACCTGTGATTGGCATCACAGACCTCATCGCCCAAAACGCACACACTCCCCGCCAACTCAGGGGAGATGGACATGCCTGAACAACTCGCTTTCGCGCTCGTAGCAGTGGCCCTCGCGGCACCGTTCCTCGTCCCGTTGCTGTGGAGTCAGCAGGAACAATCCGGCCAAGACACGGCAGCCGTCGTACAAGACGAGCAGCCGATCGGCCCAGTCGGCCGCAGAATAGCAACCGTTGGCGCCGTCCTCATCGCCACCTCAGCTTTCGTCCAGACCGCAGACGCACAACAGTCCTGGCGGCCGCTGCCCAATGACCCCGAGCAGTTCCGCATGATCGAGGAATGCTTGGACCTGACGTTCGGTCGGTCCGGCGGCAAGGAGACGACTCGGATGTACGAAGCCTGCCTGGACCGTCAGCTTGCTGTGCAAGGGTAGTGGTCCGACCCAGCGCACTAACCTGGCCCGATGCCGAGCCCGCTTAGGCGTTTCTCCTCTAGGTCCTCCTGGACGGACCGACAAGTTTGAGCCACTCACCGGTCCAGCCGGAGGTGGTCGAGTGAACCCCGCCGAGGACGGAGGGCCGCGCAGTCTGGCGGCTCGGGTGCCTCGGACTAAGCCGGATTGGTTGATAGGCTCAAGCCTATTGCACCCACAACGAACAACCCGATACACAGGACCTGCATGGTGGTGAGGGGTTGCCGAAAGAACAACCAAAGCGCCACCCGCTCCAACGAACCTTTCGGCCTCACGGGCGTTCCGACCAAGAGCTCGGCTGCCGAAGCTTCGCCTCCAAGCCAATGCGCCGATTTACTTTTTCTCATGGACGAGTTCTGAAACAGAATCTGCCAACAGCGGAAGTGGTCCGCGCGTATGTGCGGCGCCGCTGGTCCTATGGCTGCAACGAAGCGAGGTATGCGGCCGCGGTCAACATGTCTTGCGTGCCGAGGTGGGTAACGACGGATGCCATGAGCGGAGTCCACGCCCCGTTCCGGTTGCCACGCTGCATGTCGTAGAGCTGCCGGACAAGATAGCTAGGCGAGCGTCCCGCAAGCGTTGGTACAGGACCGAGTCCGCGCAGATCACCACCGTGGCAAACCGTACACGCGGTGATCTTGCTGCCATCGGTCGTAATCCCGTTTAGGACCAGGGCCGCGCCTTTCTCGAGGCTGCCGGGTGGTACATAGGCGATGAAGCCTGATCGTGGGTTGCGTAAGAACTCACTGTCGTGCGTTTTCTCTGGGGTTTCGATAATGCGCTCGCCGATTGGCTCAAACCCGGACTCGTCGCCTTCGAGTGCGAAGAACATCCCGTTTTCGGGTTTGGTCTTCGGAACGGTCGCCCTCTCCACCACCGTGATCCAGGGGGTGGCGGAGATTGCCGTGAAGTATTGCGCGGCAGCCTTTATCTCTTCGTCCGTCATCATCTGAGCAAAGCGGGTCATCAGTCCGGTGTTAGCCTTTCGCGGATCCGACGTTTTCCTGGCACCGTTACGGAAATCCATCATCTGCTGGATGAAGTATTCATATGTGAGGCCGGTGATGTTGGCGTTCTCTGGACGACCCTTGCCGTTGGGATAGTGGCACAAGCTGCAGGCATATACCTGCGGCTGCGCGGATATCTTGCCCTTGGCGACGATCTCCGGCATCGCCGGATGGTCTTCGGGGTACCAGTCGGCCGGACCATACCGATTTGCGATCTGCGCTCGGGTGAATGAGAATTTCGACCCAGGCAGGGTATGTAGGGTGACGTTGTCTAGCACCTGCTGTGGATTAGGCCCCGCGAGTGGAGTTCCGGGCAGCGCCGGCGTCGTGAAGCCATAAGCCCAAGCTGGCGGCGCATCGGCTGCCCGCACTTCCATCGAAGCCCCGATTGTAGCACCTAAGGCCAAAGCAATTGCCGCTAGGAAGCAATCCTTCATCGTTCCCTCCTTTTGCGACAGGACACTCTCAAATGGGACAACAGAGTCCGTGACAACTCTTCCGATGAATGAACTTCGAAGCGGTGTCAGTTATGTGGACGCAGCCTTTACCGTTGTCCTGTTGTATACAAGCGCCAGAATCCCACCTAGCACACAGATCCCCATCAAAGCGCTTATTAGAAGTGGCCAGATGTTCCAGGAAGAGGGACAGCTGTTGCGAATGTGGCCGGCAGAAACTTGGCCGCTTACATACGAGGCCCGGCGGAACGTGTCCTCAATGCCATCCGCTCTAGCGAGATGGCGGCCGAACTCCACGAACGAACTCGTGCTCCTGAAATGCCCGGCTCGTGTCTGCGCTCTTCTCCCCACGCATTTCGCCGGCGAGCACATGTAGCAATTCGGCATATAGCGAGGATTGATCGGTTTGCATGCCACGCTCTCGGCACAAGCCAAGCTGCGCGCATGTTCTCTTCTCAACTTCGGTAGCCACCTCCTCACGCAATTTGGCATCGGTGGATATCCTTTCCGCATACCCCTGGACACAGTAAGACAACCGGTTCTGCGTCGGCGCTTCGGAGGGGATGCCGGCGAGGTATCGAACGCGCTCGATCAGATCACTCGGTTGAAATCCCAAGTCTGAAATTAGCTCATCAACAAACTTGTAGTCAGCAGGGACAGCGGCGGTATCTGCCCACGCGATGGTCCAAGTCTGCAATAAGACAGCGATAGCAATCACCCGTACCGCGATACCCCGCATCCAGTCGCCGTGCTGCGCACCGCGTGACGCGACCAACGCACCGGCAATCGGCGTGATGAACTCGCGGCGCTTCACTCGATCACCTCGTCGGCGCGGGCGAGCAGCGCGGTCGGTACCGTGAGATCAAGCATCCTCGCGGTCTTTAAATTGACCACTAGTTCGAACCTGGTCGGCGTTTGAATCGGTAGATCGCCAGGCTTGGCGCCCTTGAAAATCTTATCCGCGAAACTTGCAGCTCGGAAATAAAGGTCGGGATAACTGATCCCGTATGACAACAAGCCACCCGCCGATACAAATTCCGTCGAAGAATAGAGTGCAGGTAGCCGGTGCCGTGCTGCCAAGTCGACGACTAGCTGACTGTTCGACTGAGTAAAACCGTCCATCCCAACCAATAATACGTCGACACGAGATCTGACTGCCGCGTCGAAGGCCGCTCTAACATCTTGTTCAATACGTACGTCGAACAACTCGGCCGTGAAGCCTAGGGTCCGCGCCGTTGACAAGGTCTGCTCCCATTGCGGCGGCGCAACCGGGTTGCCCATATTGTGCAATAATCCAATTCGCGAGGCATCCGGCATCAGCTCTTTCACCAACTCAACGCGCTTTCCCGCTAGCTCCGTGGTGAATGAACTGAGCCCGGTGACGTTACCACCAGGCCGCGCGAGTCCAGCAACCACCCCGACACCGAGTGGCTCGCCAATAGCCGCCATCACAATTGGTTTCGTGGCGCTCGCATTCTTGGCAGCTTGCGCCGCTGGGGTGCCCCTTGTGACGATCAGGTCGACATTGAGCCGAACCAATTCCCACGCAAGTTCTGGAAACCGTTCTGCGATGCCATCAGCCGAACTATACTCGATGGAGAGATTTTGGCCTTCGACGTACCCGAGTTCGCGCAAGCCTCTGAGCAGGGCGTCCAAATTGCCAGTGTTCTGGGAGGCGGGAACCGTCTCAAGTATTCCGATGCGATAGACTTTTCTGGCCTGCTGCGCGCGCGCCACGACCGGCCACGCCGCCGCGCCACCGACCAGCGTCACGAACTCCCGCCGTCCCATGCCGGACATGGGGCTCCCTCCGGGATTACCGCAGCCTCAGCCTGCCACCGCGGGCTGCCGGTACGTCCATGGGGCTGGCCTGAAATGTTCTAAGTCGGACGCGAGCGGACTGCGCGCCGACCACCACCAGACAGTACAGCAAGGATGTTGCGAGTTGCACTCTCACGTCGGGAGCCATAGGCTCACGAGTGCAGCCCGAACCATGGCCGTAGCGATGGGAGCCAAACGATGCGGTCAAGCTGCCGCGTTGCGACACCACAGCGGTCACCGGATAAATCCGTAGAAGCCGATGCATCAACCCATTTCGGGCCAATAGAGATATTTTGGGGGAAACCGATGTCCGGCACTGCCACGGGCAGCGGACCTGGCCAGTGAGGGTGCATCATGCTCTCTCTCCGTTCGGCCTTACCGCGGCGAGAGGATCGCCGCTGACGAACTAAGTGTGCCCGTCAAGGGGCAGCCACGTCCTTGGGGCAGGCCTGAAATGTTCTGAAATCTTGGGTGCTGACGCGATGGCTGACCCGATCCGGAACACGCTCTGAGGACGGCCGCGCGATCCGCGAGCCTCCCAAGGCCAGCAGCACATCAATCTCGAGCAGCCGACGCCTTGTGCCAGTTAGCGTAATCCCTTCGGCCAGGAATCGGGTCGAAATCGATCCCCTCAAGCGGCGACGATCCAGGCCGGATCGAACCACCGATCCGCCGCGCCGTCATAGGGAAGCCGCGTGATGTCCCAATGGCGGATGAATGGGGCATAGGCGGTCCAGACCGGCGGTCCTCCACCGATGTAGATCACGCGGTCGGGATAGCGGGCAATCACGTCTGCCGGCTGTTCGCTAGAGCGTATCGCGACGACGGTGCGGTCCTCGTGGGCAAAAGTCGGGACGGAGCGATAGGTTCGGGGCCCGAGCAAGATGACCTGGCCGCGCGTCAGCTCGAAGAAACGATGGACGTCCGCGGTGTATTCAGGGCCCTTCGCGCCTTCCCACGGCATGCGCCCGTTCAGGCCGAGCTGACCGCGCCGCCCGATGGCGCACATGGCCCGTATATCGGGCATCGCTACGCCTTGCCGCGCTGCTGCCCGCCGAGCAGCGTGATGAACTCGCGTCGCCTCATGTGTCGATGGCCCCCGCCTGGCAAGAGATAATTTGGCGTGCCGCACAGAGGTCGCTTGCAGTCATGTGTCCGGCCTGTTGATGCAGCCCACACCGACTGCTGGCCCTGATGGAGTCCGCGAACCGAGGCCTCATCACTCGAACGGGATCAACGTCCCACCGAAGCGCCAGGCTTCTCTCGGTTGCGTCGGATCGACCGACTGTGCCATCACGCGTCATTGCTCTCTCGCAAGCTCCAGAGCTGGCTTGGCAGCCTAGGCCGCCGTGGCCATGCGCTGGTAATTCTCCTGCCGGTGCATCACCGCCCAGGCGATGCGCGCCGTCTTGTTCGCTAACGCCACCGCCACGACAAGGCTTGGCCGTCGCCGGCGCAGTCCGATCACCCATGGATCGGCATTGGTCGCCTTCGAGCGTAGCAGATTGGCGCTGGCACCGTTGATCAGCAGCCGTCGCAAATATTGGTTGCCTCGCTTGGATATGCCGCCTAACCGGTTTTTGCCGCCGGTGGAATTCTGCCGCGGCACCAGACCCAACCATGCTGCAAATTCGCGGCCGCTGCGAAAGCCGCTCGGCTCCGCGACCATTGCCGCTATAGCGGTAGCGATGATGGGACCGATGCCAGGTATCGTCGCCAAGCGCTGGCTGACAGGATTGCTCTTATGCCAACCCATCAGTTGCTTCTCTAGTGCCGCAATTGCTGCCTCGAGCTGCTCAATCTGTACCGCGAGCACTTGCAGAGCGTCCTCCTCATCGCGGATGATAGCAATCAGCCTGCCAACATTGCGTAAGCCCTGCGGGGCGATCACTCCGAACTCCGCAAGATGCCCGCGCAGATCATTCACCAGCATCGTGCGCTGGCGTACCAGTCGCTCCCGACCTCGGTGCAGCAGCACAGCGGCTTGCTGTTCAGCCGTCTTGGCCGGCACGAAGCGCATTGTCGTCCGCACAACCGCCTCGCAGATCGCTTCCGCATCCGCAGCGTCGTTCTTGTTCCGCTTGACGTAGGCCTTCACGTATTGCGCCGGCATCAGCCGCACCTCATGGCCCAGCGCACGCAGCTCCCGCGCCCAGTAATGCGCCGTCGCACACGCCTCCATCCCCACCAGACAGCGCGGTAGTCGACTGAAGAATGCTAGCACTTGTGCCCGTCGAAGCTGCTTGCGCAGAACCGTCGCCCCCGCTGCATCGACCCCGTGTACCTGGAAAACATGCTTCGCCAAGTCTAACCCGATCGTCGTAATCTCGTTCATGGATCGCTCCTTGTCCGCTGATTGGTTCTCACCAACCAGCACTTTGGCACCTAGATGCCGCAAGGGGGCCATCCACCCCATCATTCGATCACCTCGTCGGCGCGGGCGAGCAGCGTCATCGGCAAGGTGATGCCCAGCGCCTTGGCGGTCCGCAGGTTCACGACAAGTTCCACCTTGGTAGTCTGGTGGACTGGCAGATCGGCGGGCTTCTCGCCTTTGAGAATTCGCCCAGCATAAATGCCGGCTTGATGATAGCCATCTGCGTTGTTGCCGGCGTAGCTCATCAGGCCGCCGGCCGCCGCAAAGTCGCGCTGCGGGTAGATCGATGGCAGTCCCTGACGAAGTGCCACCGCGGCTATCTGCTCGCGCCGGGAAAAGAGAAATACATCGGCGGTCACCGCCAGGGCGCCGGCCCGCAACTGTGGCAGCTTCGCGAAAGCATCGTCGAGGTCAGCATCGTTGCCGACCCGCAAAACATGGAGCGAAATCCCGAGCGTGCCGGCAGCGGAGCGCATCCCATTGGCTACGGTTTCGGCATTGGGATTGGTCGGGTTGACGATCAAAGCCACCGAAGTTGCGGCCGGGACCGCCTCGCGAATGGTCTCGAGAAGCTTCGGCGCCAGCTCCACGTTGAGATGCGTGGCACCAGTGACATTGCTGCCTGGCCGGCTCAGACTGCTGACCAAACCAAGCTGAACCGGATCGCCGACGGTGGTGAACACCACTGGGATCGTCGCGGTCGCCGCCTTTGCGACCAGCGCCGCCGGCGTCGTCAAGGCGACGAGCACCGATACCTGGCGCTGCACCAAGTCATCGGCCAATGCGGGCAGGCGCTGGTAGTTGCCCTCAGCCCAGCGCTGTTCGATAGCCACGCTGCGGCCTTCGATATAGCCGGTCTCATTCAAGCCCTGCAGAAATGCCGACAGCAGCTGCGCATAGGCTTTGGCTGTCCCGCCGGCGAGCAGCCCGACGACGGGCTTCGCTTGCTGCGCCCGTGCCGCGAGCGGCCACGCTGCCGCGCCGCCGAGAAGCGTGATGAACTCGCGCCGTCTCATTCGATCACCTCGTCGGCGCGGGCGAGCAGGGTCGGCGGCACGTCGAGGCCGAGCATCCTGGCGGTCTTGAGGTTGATCACCAGCTCGAACTTGGTCGACTGCACGACCGGCAAGTCGGCCGGCTTGGCGCCCTTGAGGATGCGACCGGCATAGACGGCCGATCTGACGATACGCATCCACAAGGTTGGCTCCGTAGCTCATCAGTCCGCCGACCTCGACAAATGTCGCGCCAGCATAGACGTCGTGGGAATCGCGTGGCGTGCCGCCAGTTGGACGAATTGGACACGTCGGCTGGTGAAGAAGGCATCTACTGCCGACGAAGAGGGCGTCGGGCCGCTCGCGTGCGAAGGTCGCGAAGGCTGCATCGATCTCGCGGCTGGTGCTGGCGTTGAGTATCTGGATTTGCAGTCCGATGGCGCGCGCAGCCGCTTCCACATCTCTCAACGTGGCCTCGCGCATTCGCAGTATTGGCCGGATTGACGAGCACGGCGACACGAACGGCCCGGGCACCAGCTCGCGAAGGAGTTCCAGCCGCTTTGCCGTCAGCTCGACTCGTGACAAAATTGATGCCGGTCAGGTTGCCGCCCGGCCGGGCGAGGCTGTTGACAAGACCGAGCCTGACCGGGTCCTCGCTGACAGTGAAGACGATCGGGATCGTCGTGGTTGCCGCCTTTGGCCGCGAGGGCCGCAGCGGAGCCTGCGGCCGTGGCGATCACGGCGACCTTCCGGCGAACCAGATTCGGCCGCCAGCTCCGGCAGCCGATCGATTTGATTCGTCCGCCCAGCGGTATTCGATCGCGACGTTCTCGCCCTCGACATAGCCGGTTTCCTTCAGGCCCTGGCGAAATGCGCGCAGGTGTCGGCAATCGTCTCAGGCGATGTAGCGTCGAGAAACCCGATCACCGGCATCGCCGGCTGCTGCGCGCGCGCCGCGAGCGGCCACGCTGCCGCAGCGCCGCCGAGAAGCGTGATGAACTCGCGGCGCCTGATCCAAGCTGTCATCTGATCCCTCCAGCCTGAAGGGCTAGCGAAGAATAGCACCCTCGTCAGTCCGTGTCCGGGCTTTACATCCGGCCCCACAAGCCACAGGCATCCGGTGCACGGCTTCGGTCCTAGGCACGATGCGCGAGGATACCCAATGCGTGAGGAGCGGTTCGAGGTGAGCGTCACGTTCGACGCGCGGCACGGTTACATCGCTAGCGCGCCCGAGTTGCGTCAGCCGATAATCGCATTGAGCTTGGCCAGCTTGCGCAAGCGCATCGAGATCGCGCAGCTGCCTGATGACCTCCACGTGGTTCTGCAGCTTGACGGTCTCGCCGAACGCGAGCGCCACCGCCGCCGGGCGCTGGCGCGCTGAGTCGGGCGTTAGGGCGTGTATTCATAAAATTGCGACTGGTGTGTCCGTCATCGAATGCTTTGAGACAGATGGCGTTGTGAACTACAGGAGCGACCGGCTCATCTTGTTTTAATTTATGCGGCTTTCTTTTGATGCTGCAAGCGGCGTTTTTGGATGGTGTTCCGTTTGATTCTTTCTCTTTCCAGCAGGATAGTTGGGCCGCGTCCGAAGTAGACTTCGGCCGGCGTTAGATTGCTCAAGCTCTCGTGGTAGCGTCGGTGATTGTAATGATCGACGAACTTTTCGATGTTGGCTTCAAGATCGCCAGGCAGGTAGTAGTTTTCCAGCAGGATGCGGTTCTTGAGCGTCTGATGCCAGCGTTCGATCTTGCCCTGTGTCTGCGGATGGTAGGGAACGCCGCGAACGTGCCCCATGTTCTGTGCATCCAGCCACTCAGCCAGATCCGACGAGACGTAACTGGAACCATTGTCGCTGAGCAGGCGTGGCTTATGGATGATCCGCGCCTGGTCACAGCCTGAGGCCGTGAGAGCAATATCCAACGTGTCGGTCACGTCCTGCGCTTTCATCGTCGTGCACAGCTTCCAGGCGATGATGTAGCGCGAGAAGTCATCCAGGACCGCGCTGAGATAAAACCAGCCCCAGCCGGTCACCTTGAGATAGGTGAAGTCGGTCTGCCAGAGCTGGTTTGGCGCCGTCGTCTTGTCCTTGAACTCGTCGGCGGCCTTCATGACGATGTAGGCCGGGCTGGTAATCAGGTTACGCGCCTTGAGCAGCCGATAGACCGAAGCCTCTGACACAAAGTAGTTTGCCGTATCAGTGAAGCGCGTGGCCAGTTCCCGTGGTGATAGCTCGGGCTCGTCCAGGGCCAGTTGAACGATCCGTTCGCGTATTGCGTCAGGGATGCGGTTCCAGACGCGCGTCGACCTTGATGCCTTATCTTCCAGTGCTTCTAGTCCGCCGGTTTGCAGGCGATCGTACCAGCGGTAGAATCTCGCGGGCTGAATCCCCAGCTTCTCCAGCGTCCGGCGCACCGGCAGATGGGATTGCTCGACCAGCCGAATGATCTCCAGCTTCTCGGAGGCGGGGTATCTCATTCCTCGTCTCCCCCATCCGCGATCATGCTTTTTTTAAGCAGCCGCAATTCTAGCGCCTGCTCAGCCACGACAGCCTTGAGCTCCTGCGCCTGACGCCGCAGGTCCTTGACCTCGCCACTGGTCGCCGCTCGCGCGGTATCACCCGCCAAGCGGCGCTTGCCGGCCTCCAGGAACTCCTTGGACCAAGCGTAATAGAGCCCTTCGGCTATACCTTCACGCCGACACAACTCGGCAATGCTGGACTCGCCCCGCAAACCATCCAGCACGATGCGGATCTTCTCTTCAGACGAATGCCGTTTGCGGGTTGCACGGCGGATGTTCTTCACGATCCGCTCAGACGGCGATTTAGGATGCACGGATTTCTGTCTCATCTCCACTCCTTGATGGTTACGATGAGCCAGAAATCCTTCGTTCCTCAAGCCGCTAAATCTGTCTCACAGGCGCTGATGTCGGACACCGTTGAGTTGCATGTTGAATCTCGAACGCCCGAAGATCGTATGTTTTATAAGAACTTGCTCGAATCGGTCGACACAAAGTGGGACCGCATCAGTGCGGGCAAAGGGCTGCTGAAGACCTCCTGCCAGCACGGACGCGGCCCCGATCTGCACTACGGGAGGACATGAGATTGCTTTGTGGTCCATCAGCGCCCGGTGGACTACGGCTGAATTATAGGCCGGGTGTTCAGTGACGGGTCTCGACGGCGTCGAACGGGATGCCGACGACGGCGCGATGGTGCGCGGTGATGTCCATGGTCCAGCCGAAGTAGGAGCTGGCATGCGTCTGCATCAGGTCTCGGATCACCCCGTAGCCGAATGACTGCGCATCGGCGTCGTCACGCAAGTCTTTGCTGCCGAGGTCTTCGGCTCGCTGGTGGTCGTCGCCGTACATCATGAAGCGGTAGTAGCCCATGCGGGAATTGTTACCGCTCCCCGCCGCGCCGGTCTGTGCAAAAGTGCTCACTCGCGAAGATGGGGCCTACTGGCCTTCGTGGTGATTTCGATTAACCTCCCAAATGGGAGTTGCGGTGGCCAGACTATTGTGCGGGGGTTATAACGGTCCGACCGTCTTCCATCATGCATCAAGGCTGGAAGGCATCGTGCCGAAGCGGTTGGGCTCGCGCTACCGCTCCGGTCGCACCAGTGACTGCAGTGACTGGCTCTAGTTCAAGAATCCGGCAGCACCGGCGGTGAAGCGTGAGGCGGAACAGGACTGGGGTCGCTGATTAGCACCGGGATCACTGGTTGCGTCGCCTTCAAGGCCCCTTCGCAGAGTTGCTCCGGGTCACGCTCGCCAGCTTTCGCAAGCTCTATGATCTTCTGAGCGACCGCCGCACGGGTTGGATTGATGCTGCCGTCGGTGCGCTGGAGGGACACAAGGGCCATTTCGAAAGCGATGCCCATTAGACGAATGGTCTCGGGATCGAAACGGTGTCCGTCCAAGTAGGACCTGATCGGCATTGCAGCGAAAAATCTAGTCGGAACTTTTTGCCTGTAAAGAGGAAACGTCCGCACGTTCACGGTTTTTAATATGGATGTGCTGAGTTGAGGTTTGTTGTGTCGGATACCACACCAAAGGATGCGATCGGCTGTCCAAGATGTAAGACCGCGATGGAGGAGGTGGCCAGGATTAAGCCGCTCCAGAAAGTGCAGGGGCTCATCGCTTATGTCTGCCCTTCCTGCCGATACACGACTAGCGAAATACTGCCGGCGCGCGGGAGCGGGCGTGAGGAATAACTCTCAAGCTCCGTCCGACCGGCCTCGGCTCCGGGATCGACAAGGAAAGGCCCGATTACACCGTCTACACCGGCGAGTGGGAGGTCGGTCGCATCTACGAGACCCGCGGAGGCGCAGTTTCAGAAGAGCTGGCACGCTGGAAGGCGTGGGCCAAGTTGGAAGAGTTGCCCTAGCGTCGCTTAGCCCGCTTGCCGCGCTTCCGAACAGCCGCCGATTTTCTGTGAATCTTCTTCGCGGCGTGACGCCTTTTTGGCGCGACCGCTAGCGGCACCTGAGCGGCATCTATGGGCGGTACCTCGGGAACGATTTCATCGGCCGCCATTTTGGTGATGCCTCGGCCCAATCTCAGGAGGCGAAACGCTGCTGCATTCTGCGCCTCAAATCCTAGACGCGCTGCGGTATAAGTTAAAGCAAGCCAAGGCAGCATCGGTTGTTCTCCAATGACGCAGTGCGATGCGTCGCGAGACCAACCCTTGCGCGAGAGAACTGTTCCAAGGTTGTCGCAAACTTACGCAATATAAAGCGGAGGCGCCCGGATGAGCACACGAATGCGTACTGTCCCAAAAACTCACCGGGAAGCTGGAAGAGGTGCCGTAAACCGCTCAAACCGAGAACTGTCGGATACCCGCCACGGTCGGGTAAAGACCGTCATGCTTTGTTCTGGGGAATGAGGGGATGCTTTGTGACACCCAATGAGATGCGCGCGAATGCGCTGGAATGCGAGCATAAGGCACGGGCAACGCCGCGATCCGGGCGTGATACGCATGACACCGAGCTTGCAACCGACGGCGCGAGCTCGCCGACCAAATAGACGGTAACAAACGCTAAGTGAGCTATTCTATACAGACGGCGTCTTTTATTGGGCGCACTCTCTGCGACACAGGGGGCGTTGTCACGGAGGGTGGCAATGTCACACGTTGGGCACTCCCGGCTTTATGCCGAGGAAAGAAAACCACCATGCCCACTGGCGAGCGGCCCTTGGACTTTTGCACCAGCATCATCCAAGGCGAGCGAATATCACCTCATAGATTTAACTACGGGCGTTTCGCACGGCGGGTTTGAAACGCTGACGGGCGCTCAGCAAAGTGCTCGCGAGAAGGGCTTGTCGGCGTGGGATATCTTCCACGGCAATGTTCGGGTGGAATACCAAGATCCGCGATGAGATAAGCACTCCCTCTTAGCTCTGCGGCCAGCCGAGGCGGTGGATCACCTCGGCCGGCCTGTCACCCTGTGGCCCTCGCGCCGATGGGGGGCGCAGGAGATGACCCCCAGATATTAGACCTACTGTTTTCCATCGTCATGAGCTGTTTTGCTCAGACTCTCTGCGTCTTCCGGCGGATACTTTCAACGAAGGCGGTCCGCGAGTACGCAGAAGAGGTGATGCAGTGGTCCAGCCAGTCCAGTACCTAGGAAGAGAAAAGGTGCTGATCGAGCTTGCCTTCACTTGGATGCAAGCTGCTTCATTGAGCGAGAGGAAGTCTGTCGGTCCGCTAAGGGCCTAACGCTCGCATGAGCGGCGATACCAATGCTCGCAATCATCGCCGTCTCGTTGACCGCGATTTTTATCTCTTTCGCTATCGAGTGCGATCGAGTGCGGCGGAGGGGCATGGAGGAGCGAGCCTGGTTTAGCCGCCGGCAAGACTGAGGAACGAAGTCGGGGCGGCGGCCCCGAGAATCCGGGCTAGTTCTGGTCGATGACCGTCAACGGTCCGATGACACGAGCGGACCAAAGTGCCATTGGCCTGGCGGTGGCGGTGATGCTGCTGATCACCGTGTGGGGCTGGCTCTAAAGGACGATCCGGATACGTTTCCCAGGGTGCTCTTCCAGCCCCAGTTCTTTCGCCTTCTGACGCACCTTGTCCTCGTCCCTGCACAGCATGTTCGCCGTGGCCGCGATTCCGTTGCCGAAGGCGAGGGATGCCTTGAGATCATCGATGTCCGTTTTGGACCAGGGCTCACCTGAGTTTGCGTCCATCGCATCCCTCTTCAGACTCGAACGGCGCGCCGGGACGGAAAGGTTCCGCCCGAGAAGGGGACCTTCGGCTCCTCTTCTTTCGTTTAACATACTCGTCAACAAAGAGACAAAGGCCGGTCGGATGTTTTCCGTGAACATAAAGGAAAAAGCAAATGACGTGGACAACACTTGTGGAAATTTGGGCTCGAAATCAACGGCTACCTGCCGACCAGGGTTCTGATTGTAGGTTCAGATTTGTATTAAGGCCGCGGCGGCCACGGCCTGTCATCGATCCTCATTCTGCATCAATTGGCTCACCGCTCCCTTTGATCTGTGGCTGATCGTGCAGGAGCACGCCTAACAGGGAGCTGTGGACTTCTATGGTGCCGTTGTAACTAATGAAGCCCAGTTCGCGGAATTTGTTCATGAACTTACTCACGCGAGAGCGTGTTGTGCCGATCATATCCGCCAGCATTTCCTGACTGAACTTTCCCACGATCGGTTCTGGCCGGCCTTCTTTGCCGAAATTTGCAAGGAGAAGCAGGAGCCGGGCGAGACGCTTTTCGCTTGAATTGAACAATTGGTCGATCAAATCCTCTTCAATCCGGCTGTTCCGAGTTCAACAGATACGACATGAATATTTCGGAAAAGCCGGGCTCTCGATGAATCGTGGCGATCATGGTCTTCTTTTCCAAGCGAGTAATCACGCATTGATCGACCGACCGCGCTGTTGCGATACGCAGCGGATGGCCATTGAGACATCCTTCGCCAAAAAAATGGCCGGGTCCTAGAATGGCGACGACTGCTTCCTTGCCGTGCTTCGAAACGACGACGAGCTTGACGTTGCCCTTCTGGATGTAAAAGACCGCGTCCGCGACCCCTCCCTGTGAGAAGACAATTTCATTCTTCAGGTAGTGGGCGATCGATTTGCCGTCGCCCACCCTTGCGAGAAACCTCTTGGGGTCAAACGAGGCCTTGGCTCTCTTCCTCAAAAACGAACTCCCTGCGGTGGGTCGGAGGCGCACTTATCTGGAGCTCTTTTTCGTTACCGTGGCAGCCCCCTCTTTTGCCAACCTAAGTTCCCTCAGCTGTGCGGTCTTTGCGCATACAGCCTGACCCCGCGGCGAGGTAATCTGGGCAGGTTCGCCGGCGGACATCATTGCCACCCACGCGCGTACCGCGCTTCCAGAAACAGCGCGTCTTCCACCTGAGCGGTCGCGGCATCGATGCTGCCGCCGTGCTCGGCAGCGAGGATCACCAGTTCAGCGGCTTGGTGCCAAGACGAGCGGTCTTGGATATGCTCGGATTGCTTCAGGATAAACATTCGAACGTCACCGAGCGTGACAAGCCGGGTGCCATCCTTGAGCACAATCGGGCGGGCGAGTCTCGCCGACCATCGCCAGGCGGTCTTCATCGGGGGGCGGATTCGAACCATCGCCTCGTCAGTCATGGTGTGATCACGGCGGATCCACCGCTAATCAGATAGCATCTTGCTTTGCGTCACCTGGGTCCCGCATGTGGCGCAAGCCAACTTCGTATGTTCCTCGCCTTTGACGACCTCGATTGCCCCAATACGCATGAGCTTTTCACAGATGGGACAAATCCAGATGGGCGCTGGGAACGGCCGGTCAGGCTGGGGAGGAGACACCGCGTTATTCTTTCGGCCTTTCGCTACGCGGCCCTGAGCTCAGGCGGACTGCCGCTGACGACAACAATCCGTTCGCTCTGCACAGCAGCTGCGGTCCAGGTGCGCGCAAGCTCGATGAAAGCTTCTTTTTCGTCTTGGATTTTGGATTGATGGGCGGAACGCATCGCTTCCTCGGCGTATTGCCGGAAATGATTGGTCTTTGACATCGCCACCCTCCGTGACAACGCCCCCTCAGTCATGCAGCCTGCGCCTATTAATGGGGGCGGTCTGTATAGAATTGCTCATTCGACGTTCATGGCCAGCTACCCGGCCGGCCTCCGAGGCCGCCGCTGCAAGGCAACGACTTGACCCCCATCCGCCGTCACAATCGCGCAGGCTGCACGTTTCACGGGTAGTGGTGAGTCCAAGAAATGGGACCAGCACGCGGCGAGCCCTTGACGGCTAGCTACGAAAGCATCGCCCCCGGCGACGGCACGAAGCCACAATCAGTTCACTTCTGCTTTCATGATCGGGCGCACAACGCTGAGGTCCGGATCGCCATCCGGGAGCGGCAAAGGCCGTTTCATGAGCGAACGATAGACCTGAATGTAATCTTTCGCCATGCGGGTGGCGGAGAAGCGTTGCTCGAACCGCCGGCGCACGGCGCGGCGGTCGAGCGAGAGGACCTGGGGAAGCTGCCTTATCGCTTCCTCCTCCGTGTCTACGATTTGGCCCGTCACTCCGTTGTCGACGATCTCCGGTACCGAGCCGCAGCGAAAGGCCAGCACCGGAGTGCCGCAAGCCATGGCCTCGAGCATCACGATGCCGAACGGTTCAGGCCAGTCGACCGGAAACAGGAGGGCACGGGCCGAACTGAGAAAACTCGCTTTGGCGCGCTCGTTGATTTCCCCGATGAACTCGACGCCGGGCCGCTGCAACATCGGCTCGATTTGCTCGCGGAAATAGGCTTCGTCAGCACGGTCGATCTTGGCTGCAATCTTCAGAGGAATGCCCAGGGTCTGGGCGATCCGGATGGCGCGGTCGGGCCGCTTTTCGGGCGAGATGCGCCCAAGGAAGGCCACATAGCCGCCGCGGGGATCAAAATTCGGTGCATACAGATCGGGAGGAATTCCGTGGTGTACGGTCGCCACGAAGTTGGCTTTCGGCACCGGCTCCCGCTGTGCATCAGAGATCGAGATCAGCGGCATCTCGGGAAAGCCCAGATACAGTGGCTTGATGTCCGGGAGGTCCTGCCGGCCATGCAACGTCGTGACCGTCCGGCCGGCCATCGATTTGAACAGAGGGAAATGAAACTGATCGATATGGAAGTGCAGAATATCAAATTCCTCGGCGGCGTCGCGGACCCGGTCGAGCATCAGCATGTAGTAGGGAATGGGATCGTGGATATTGGCGTCAAGCCGGATCGCTGTGGGAACGCAGCCGACGAGCTGCGCGCTGGTGATTGAATCGCCGCTGGCGAACAGCGTCACCTCGTGCCCCATCCGCACCAACTCTTCGGTCAGGTACGAAACGATACGCTCGGTTCCACCATACAGCCGCGGCGGCACGCTCTCCATCAGCGGCGCGACTTGTCCAATTTTCATATTCACAGCTCTCGCAATTCAACGCCCCCGCCGTGTGCGCTGCAACGTAGGCCCGGGGCCGAAGCAGAGTCTGTATAGAATTGCTCACTTGGCCGCGCGGCCCCGGGCGTGAAGGAAACTCCTTGTCGACGAAAGTTCTCGCTCATGGCGCGATCGTTCCCATATCCCTTGTCATCGGCGTGAGATGCAAACCAGGACGCCGGAAGGCGGAAAACCAATTCAGGTCCCGCCTGCCCCAGAAAGGGCGTGTCAAATGTTCACCGCGGAGCAATACCGAGCAAAAGCAGCCGAATTCAATGCATTCCTCGCCAACACGCCACGTTCGCCCAACGAAACAAGTGAATTTCGCAATCTAGCGCAGACCTACACGACGCTGGCCGACAACGAGGAATGGATGGCAGTTCATCTCGATAGGACGGTTCAACGCAGAAAGCATGGCGACGACGGCGCCGCGCTCGCTGAGGTCGAAGAGCAAGTCTTGAGGTGCCTGGGCGCTGCCGTGATCATGCGTTGGAAAACGGTTCCCACGAAGCTCCAGAAGGAGCTCTTCGACTGCGCCAGTTCGATCGGTAATTTGCAGTCGCCTACCTCTTTTTAGCGAAGGGGCTGCTGGCCGGCTTGCCCTGGTCTTGCGCCGTCCTGTAGGCCGACACATTGGCCTTAGACTGGCTCTTGTCCGCTTTCGGTTTCTTATTTTCCTTATTGCCTTTTTGAGCCTTGGACATCGCGATCCTCCCAATTCAAAGCCCGAACGCATTGCGTTGGTATCTCGATTGTTTTTAGGCTGCGCCTTTACCGAGACAGAGTCGAGCGAAATGGCGGACACGATCTGTTCTCACACGAGCGTCCTCAAGCAAGCCGGAAGCAAAAGTCGAATATCAAACTCCGCGCCACGGTGATGGTCCATATTATTGGACGGACGCTGGGGGTACGCTTGTGACGCGTCCGCTTCATTCTCTGTGGCAACTCTTCGCGAATGCCTCATCGCGGCCTCTCGGGACTCGGCATAGCCGCGGGTCGGCGTGCGGCCTTCATGGTAGCCGTAGGACACTGTCCAGACCCACTGTGATGCCGGCGAAGGCGTCTCTTGCGCAAATGACCGGGATAGAAAACCAATCCCGGTACACTCATCCGTTGGGCAGAGCATCGCTTCTCCATTTCCCGCCCTGTGATGTGCCGCGGGGCAAGCAAAGCGGCTAGGCGGCCTGCTTTCCTAGGCGTGCGACCTCTCGCGCCACCAAATTGCTGTATACGCCCTTGCGTTGCACAAGGATCTGTGGCGGGCCGTCCTCACACACCACCCCCCCTTGCAGCACGACGATCCGATCGAAAGTTCGCAGGGTCGAAAGGCGGTGAGCAATTGCGATTACGGTTCGCCCACCCATCAGGCGGTCCAGCGCTTGCCGGACCAATTCTTCCGATTCGCTGTCGAGCGCGGAGGTTGCCTCATCAAGCAGAAGGATGGGCGCATCCTTGAGAAACGCGCGCGCAATGCCGACGCGCTGGCGCTGGCCGGTTGACAGCTTCACCCCCCGGTCACCTACTATTGTCGCAGTGCCTTCGGGCAGGTTTTCGATGAAGTCGATGCAATTGGCCGCAACGACCGCTTCATGCACCTCCGCATCGGAGGCATTGGGCCGGCCATAGCGAATGTTCTCCAGGATCGAGCGGTGAAACAGGGATATGTCCTGCGGGACAACGGCCATGGCCGCCCGCAGGCTCTCCTGAGTCACCCCGGCGATGTCTTGGCCGCCGAGGAGAATGCGTCCGCCCTGCACGTCGTAAAAGCGCTGCAGCAAAGCAAATAGGGTCGATTTACCGCAGCCCGATTGTCCGACGAGACCGGCGCGCTGGCCGGAGGCGATATGCAAGCTGAAATCAGTAAACACCCTTCGCCCATCGGGATAACAGAAAGCGACGTCCTCGAATGCGACGGTCGAGCCGGAGCGCACCAGCGACGTCGCTTTCGGGTGATCAAGCAGGTGATGTGGAATGAGAAGGGTCGCGAGCGCCTCCGAGAGGCGCGCCAGATGTTGCGTGACATCTACCAAAGCGACGCCTAAATCCCGTGTCGCGCCCAAGATAGAAAGGCCGAGCGTGCACACCAGGACAACATCCCCGGTCGTGGCTGCGCCATTCTGCCATAGCACAAGCGCCTAGCCCAAAAGCGCAATAATCAAGAATACGGTGACGGCGGCATGTAGCAGACGCAGCTTCTCCAAATACAATAGGCTGCGCCGCCGCGCCGACATTTCCCGGTCAATAGTAGCGTCGAGCCGACTGTGTTCACGGCCCAGCCCGCAGAACGACCATACCAACGACATGTTGCCGACGACGTCCACCATTTCACCATCCACCGCCGCGGCTCGGTTGGCGAATTCGTGATGCAACGGCCGGCCGGCGGCGGCCAGACGAAACATGGCCAATACCAGAATGCCGGCAAGCACCGTCAAAGCGGCCCCCATAGGAGCGCTCACCGTCAGCACGAAAGCGAGAGCCACCGCGGTAGCCATGCAGGGTGGCAGCACGTTCCAAACAAACATGTTCTGCAGGGTGTAGACGGCGTTGGAAGTGGCCGTAATGCGGCTCGTCAACGTCCCAGGCATCCGCTCGGCAAAGTAACTGGGCGCGTGTCCGGTGAGATGGCAAAATAGATCGCGGCGCAGATCACCCGAGACGGAAACAAAGGTGAGGCTGGCGATCCAACTGGCAACGCGCCACAGCAGATTATCGGCAGCGATTAGTGTTGCGAGCAGTACCACGCCAAGCCAAGCATTACGGATATTGTCGTCTGCGTATGCGCCTCCCGACAGCGTATCAACCAGAACCTTGACCCCGTACTGGGCGCCCACCGAACAGCCGACGGCTCCAAGCACTGCCATCACGATCGCGGCATGAGCCACTGGTCGAACCATTATGTAGCGGGCGAGAAGTGAAAATGGACGCTCAGCGTACCGGCAAGCGTCTTTCATGTGGTTTGGAACCTCGGTCGGGTGCGCGTCTGCTAGTTGGACAACGCGAGAAGGTGCTCTGAGTTGCACTCTGACAACTCTAAAAGCCTTGCTCCGCCTGGATTGGACACTCACACCCAATAAAAACGCAACCAGGCAAAAAGGTCATCAGCGCATCGCCAATATTATCAACGGTATCGACCACACAGATTCGACATGCGACGAGTCGTCGTAAGCGGTGACCTCGACGGTCCGAGCTTAATCACGATTAATCTGTAGATGTGAGCTGTTTTGCTCAGACTCCGGACGGACAAAGGCGTAAGCAAATATTAATCGATACGCGATCGCAACGCGTTCGGTTTTCAATTCACGTTCTGAAACCGGAACCTCTTCGGGTCTCCGTGGCATCGCTCCGAAATATGTCGGGCGAAAGGAAATACCATGCAAGTACCTTCAATGCTGGAAGGAGAATCGCTGAAGCGTCTGCTGCAAGGCGCAGCCGCTGGTGCCGTCGCAACGATCTTTGTTGGCTTTTACTGGGGTGGCTGGTCGCTCGGCAGCACTGCTGATAAGGTGGCAAAAGAGCGGTCAGAGCTCGCGGTCGTGGCGGCGCTGGCTCCCGTGTGTGCCGACAAATTCCGCGCACTTCCGGACGCCGCGGCGAAGCAGGTCGCGCTTTCGAAGGTCGAACTCGTGGAAGCGTCGGGACGAAATCCCCAAGGAATTCGTGACCCTGCCGGGTGAATCGTACCCGAATTCTGCCCTTGCCGACGCGTGTTACACGCTGTTGCTTGCGCCGAAGTCAGCCGCGCTCAAATAAGCCAACCGCACAAGAGCGGGAAATTGTTGCATCGTTCTTTCGTCGTCTACTGGCAAGCGCAGCAAACCGCGACGCCGCCACCGCGCCGCCGAGAAGGGTCATGAACTCGCGTCAGCCCAATCCGACGGTCTGCGAAATCGACGGAGAAAAACAATGCGGAAATCTTTGCAGTTTGCTCTCGGTGCTCTCGCAGCCGGATCGATGTTCATTTTTGCTTCGGCAGCGGTGGGACAGACGGTAGGACTCAGTCCGCTATTCGAGGTCCAGCCGCAGGTTGCCCAAGAGTACGCACCATACTCAATACTACCCTCGATGATTTGGCGCGCGCCAGTTTTCCCGCACACATGGGACGCGCAAGCAGTTGTGCCGTTCACATTGGAGGAGACGCGCGCCCCCGACCGCGCCTCCAAGCCTAAGTGAGCGGTCAATGGGCGATGAGCGGCCGGTTCAGTGGCGTTCCCACAACGCGTCCCGTTCGCCTATAAACAGCAGCTGTCGCCACGATATCAACTTTAGGAGGGGAATCTCAGGAGGATCGTAGTGTTGTTCTATGTCCAGATGTGGTCCCATTGCTGACCATCGCTTTGACTGCTGCGATCTGCTTCAGCGTAGTGTCTTTCATTATCGGGCGGGGAGTAAACCCTCGTCAGCTATAATCTTCACATTCAGAGTATAACGACCGGAACGGTACGTCGTGACTTTATCCGCCGCCTTCCGAAGATAAAAGATCCGGCCTTGTCTCCTTTCCGATTCAGGCCGGCCCTATTTTGAGTGGCGGCGTGACGACGGAAATGATCATTCCCATCCGACTTGCTGAAAAGAGAATACATCGCGATTGTCGAAGCGGACTCTTTTTGACAGTGATGACAGGATACTGTCGTCTCGCCCCCCCGAGAATATCTTTGCTTCCCCCGAATCGCATCAGGCGAGATCGCAATCCGTCACTTGGTTTCATGGCACATGGCCCCGAAACAAAATTGCATTGCTCGCGAAAACGACGCTTCCGACGCCATGCCCTCGCGTTTCGTCAAAGATCATAGTATGCTTATCGTCAAGCAGGCCAACCTGACATGACGATAATTAAGTACGGTAGTGACGAAGAAGACATAGTTCGGAGACTTCTTGCTGCGCTCGTCAGTCAATGGGATGAATTACCTCCGGCCGTTCAGGACTTGCTTTTGCGAAAAGCATGTCTTGGATTTAAGCCGGCATCTGCCACGACTTCGCTTCGAGAGCAGATCAAAGTTTTCATCCAGAAGCACGGCGCCGCTACCAGGAAGAATGCGTAATGCTCCGAGGTCCCAAAGGTGGGCGCCGCCCCGCCGACGTGATCGGCCACGCCGTCCATATCATGCGGATTGCCATGGGTGAAATTTAAGATACGAAGGCGACTCCCAGAACGGAAAATCGCCAAAAGGGCAGCTTCGATCAACTTATTCGCGCGCGAGCGATAACTGTCGGCGGCATAGTGACACCGAGCTCCTTGGCGCGCTTGACGTTGACGGTCAGTTCGAATGCAGTCGGCTGTTGCATCGGTAGGTCGACCGGTCGAGATCGTGGCACTCGTACTCATCGGCGAAACGCACGGCGAGCGCTCTTACATCTGATCTAAGTTGGACATCGTTTTTCGGGTGGGTCTTCATGTTTTTGACGGTGACTTCTAAAACGAGTTTTCCGCCACCGACATCCTGCTCGGACCAGGTGATCTTTGCTCGCACTTGATCCTCGTCTAGCCGTGCGATCTCGATGTCCCCGCCTTTTGCCACAGTCGCTTTCCTCTGATGTCAGGAGCCGTACCGCGGTTGCAGTCACAGATGCTTCGAGTTCACGCTCAATATCGACTGAAGCCTCGGGCGATGTGTGTTGCCAAATGCTAAAGAGGCCGCCGATTGAGGCGACCTTCACAAGTATCTATCTGCTTGCGTCTTCTCGGCATGCTCGGCGAGCGTAAGCCATCTTTCGGCCATTTCGATGAAAATGGACTTGTGTGCCGACGTGCGGGCGGCCTCCGCCAAGCGAATGCAGTCTGCAGCGTTGGTGCGTAACTGGACTAACGTGAGCAAGCGCGTTTCCATTCCCTGCATCATTCCTTGCAGATGGGGACTGACCTAGCTCTTTGCCTGAACAAATGCTCGATCCCAACGCACAACCCCGCTGTGTCGCGCAACCCGTGCCCGGATCATCGATCATCAGGAAAGTACTTTTAGAGAAAGTACTTTTAGAGTAAATAAGGCAAAAAGAAATCGGAGTTTCCAAGACCAGAAAGTTGAACCGCCATTTCTCGCACGATAATTCAATATTTCTGCCTCCGTGTTGTGATGTGGAAACACCGCTAATTCGGAAATATTCTGTTTAGTCCATTGCGAAGACTTGGAAGCGATCTTAAATACGAAGCGCGCAGGCCATGAGGCTGCGTGATACGAAGGTTCGGCCCTGAGGGCGGACCGTTCGCATGTCGCTCAAACCAGCGAGGTCATGCTATGCGTACCTTCGATTTTGCTCCCCTTTACCGTTCAACCGTCGGCTTCGACCGGATGTTCTCCCTGCTCGACCAGCTTGGCGGCACGGAAGGCCCGGTTCCAGGCTATCCCCCCTACAATATCGAGCGGAACGGCGAGAACGCCTTTCGCATCACGGTCGCAGTTGCCGGCTTCACCGATGCCGACTTGTCGATCGAAGCGAAGGAAAACACGCTGACAATCCGCGGCGAGAAGCAGACCGACGACGAAGAGCCGAGCGGTGAGGTACTCTACAAGGGCATCGCCGAGCGCACCTTCGAGCGTAGTTTCCAACTCGCGGACCATGTCGTGGTCAAGGGCGCGAGCTTGGCGAACGGGCTCCTGCACGTCGACCTCGTGCGCGAGCTCCCGGAGGCCATGAAGCCCCGGACGATCCCGATCGCGAGCTCCGCCAGAGTCCTGAACCCGGAGCCGACCAAGGTCGCCGCCTGAGGCTTTGGCCTTGAAATTGGGAGCGCTCCGCCATCCGGGGCGCTTTCCCGGCTGCGGACAAAACGTAGTGCATGCCCGGCTGCGCCAGTGCAGTGACGCTCTTTGAAGATTGAGAGGCTTTCACCTGTTGCCGGCGTTTCGAAGCCGACGGCTTCGAATGACCAGATTTCGATCCGCCATCACGAGACTCAGATACCAGATGGCGTTCCAAAGGAGCGCACCATGGCTGACATCACATATGTGCAGCAACTTCGAAAAACGATCTCTGGCCATTTCTATTTCGGGGTCATGTGCCGTGAGACTAGGCGACGGATCGCGATCTCGCCTGATACGAGTGGCGGGAAGCAGAGATATTCACACGCGGGCGAGACAATAGTGTCCTGTAATCACTGTCATAAGACGCACCGGTTCGACAACCGCGATATGTTCTCTTTTGCGCAAGTCGGTTGGGAATGATCATCTCTATCGTTAGCGATCCATTTCGATAAACACGTCACAATCAATATCATCCAACGCCCGCATGATCCTACTTTTTGCCTGGCCACACTTTTCGTGATCGAAGTCCGGAGACGTTTTGTGCGTCTCGACCGACATGCCGATCATAAGCCGTTTGGTTATCTTGCCCGGTCCGAGCAAAGTCGACACAACAGCAATTCGCGTTACTAACTTTTCGTTTTTCAGAGATGCGAGACGTGACTCTGCTTTACTCTGCAATCCCTGTACGTCGGCGTCTTGCGTCATTGGTTGACCTCATCTCGGCTGCACGAGCGGTCGTGGCTTTTCGGACAGTTGTCCGTGAATTGCTTCAGCTCTTGCTCCTGCCGCTTCCTTCTTGACCGAATCTTCAAACATCAATTTGCTGATTTGATGTTTGATGGCGATTGTCGCGGGAAGCTTGAGTTTTCTTCCAAACCGATACGTGTGCATTGGGTGCTGCTGTGGTTACTTGGGTCAGTACTGTCCGATCATCTCTGCACAAGCCCGAGCCACGGCCAAAGTCTTGGGTTTGCCCGCCCCCGGCATCGTTGCCCAACCATGGGCTGCGACGTAAGAGGCTTGATTCCACGAAATGATTCTTTTGAAGTCGGCCAATTGCGCAGCCGCATCCTCCTGGCGCTGGAACTGCTCGACGCAGATCGGTGCAAGTACCGCCACGACGGCAATATCGGCACGGTTCTCCGCCATTTGCCTTGCAGTGCTATTGAGCGTCCATCCGCCCCAGTAAAAGCCAATGACCATCGTTGCGGCGGCGCCGAGGGCTATCCCTTGCAGAAGGCGGGTCAACGACGGGGCCTGTAGGATTGAAGGAATTTGCATCGTTTCTTGCCTTTCGATAAGAGCGACGCGCGCCGCAAGAAGCACGCGAAGGTACAAAAGCGGCGGATGCTCATGGCACACGCACTGACGCAAGTTTATTCTGAGCGTTATTGTGCCTGCCGACGGCACCAGCGCTGCCGGTGGAGGAACCGGGGACTTTCGGTACGTCTCCGATTTTGGGGCAGCTCTCGGACAAGCAACTGCTTGCCTATATTTCGTTATGTGGGGTGTGGATCGTAAAGAGCAATGGCGGATCGAAGAAATACGCGCTGATCCAAGTCGACGATGGTGTGGCTGCACCCAGAAGGTGTTCATCACCCTGGCCGAGAAGGGCACCGCTTACGACACGCAGAATGTCGATCTCAACAAGAACGAGCAATTCAAGCCCGAATATCTCAAGATCAATCCCAAGGCGTCGTGTGAGCACATGAAGACTTCGCCTTCGTTCGCTGCGCGTCCGATGGGGGTATATGTCGATCCCGACAAGATGATCGCAGCGCGCAAGGCGGGCGCATCACGTTGGGACTTGCATGAGCGCGCCTTCGCCGGGGAGTTCGCTCCGCCAAAGCCGTACGATCCCCGCGCGCTGCTCTGATCAAACAAACCCCGTGCTGAGTCCGTAACCCGCGGCAGTCTTGGCGGTCCAGCGGTTTTTCGACGAACAAGTATCCGCCGCTGACCACCGTCCATCGAGGAGAGTGCGGCCGGCCTAAGGGAGGGCATGCCGTATGTTGCAGCGTGGCCCAATTCGCGTGAAGCAACCGCTCGAAGCCTGCCTGGAGTGCGCCCTTGATGGTGGACAGTTTCAGGCGGCGATTTTGACAGGTTGCTGGGCGTGTCGATCCTCGTATTGCGCGGGGCTCAGATAGCCTAGCGCGGAGTGGAGTCTGCGGGTGTTGTAAACCTCGTCGATGAAGCGGGGAAGGTCGGCTGTAACGTCCTCGAAGGTTTCGTATGCCATCTGATACACGGCTTCGACCCTGAGTGTCTTCATGAAGCTCTCGGCCTTGGCGTTGTCGTAGGGATTGCCGCGCCGGCCCATGGAGCCGGTGAGACCGTGCTTTTGCAAGGCGGCGCGATAGTCATCGGAGGCATATTGGGCGGATCCAACCGGTCATCGCAACATCTTGAGGAAGAGGTTGCGATGAATAGGCGGAAGCGGCAATCGGATCGGTCTGGGCGAACGCCATTGCCTTCGCCGGGTCGACCACCAGTGGCGTCTACTCCAGGAATACGAAGCCAAGATTGCGGCGTTGGAGCGCATGGTTGGCCGCCAAACGCGGTCTCGAGCCGGTTGACGAGATCGACCACGTTGTAGAACCGGCCGCGGGCACCGCCACGGATGCAGCTTCTGGCGATGGCGATGGCCAGATGGGTCTTGCCTGTACCGGTCCCGCCGACCAGCACGGCGTTCCGCTGCTGGGCGATGAAGCCGCCGCCGGCGAGGTCGTTAACGAGCGTTTCGTTGATCGGCGTGCCCTCGAACTGTAAGTCGTGGAGGTCCTTGGCGAGCGGCAGCTTGGCGATTGTTAGCTGGTACTTGATAGAGCGCGCCTGTTTCTCGCTGATCTCGGCGTTGAGCAGATCACCGACGATGGCATTTGACGGCCGTAGCCATGATCTCGTCGAAGGCGGCCTTCATGCCGAAGAGCTTGAGCTCGCCCATGAGGTCGAAGAGTTGAGTGCGTTCCATCAGATGGTTCTCCTGAGGTTGTCGTAACGAGCACAATCGGCGATGGGCGCGTGGCGTAGCGTCAGCGCAGCCGGCGTGAGGATCGTGGCCGGCGGGCCGGGATCACGCTGGCGGGCCAGGATAGACGACGTCGGCGGAGTGGACGCCCTGAGTAATCGCTTCGGCGCAGGCCGCTTCGACCGCCGGCAGCCCGTCGGTGAGTACCGCGGTGAGGATATCGACCATCGCCGATTGCCGTCGTCGGCGCCGGCGAGCTTGCGCCGCACACGCTCCATCGCGGCTGGCAGCACCCAGTCCTTGAAGGGTGCGCCGTTGCGCAGGGCACCGGGCTTACGGGCGAGCACCGGCACGTAATGCCAGGGGTCATAAACCGTTTGGGGCGGCTCGGTGGCAGCCCTACCTAGAGCCGCGTGGTCCTCGGGGTGCTCGTGGCCAACCGCTCCGGGGGCCACTGCTCTGCTACTCCCGCTGCTAATTTGAAACCATACCGCGCTTCGTGGATTAACGTTTTGTACGGTGCCCGACAGACGGGGATTAGGTCGCCGCAGTGAGGAGCGCGCGCGCCATGACCCCGATAGACGCCCCCCAGTGTTCAGCTTGTGACAATAAAATGGACCTGACCGTGCTTATTCCACCGTTTGGCAGTCCATACGGGCTCAAGGTCTATACCTGCCCAAGATGCGGGCGCTCAGTAGACTATCTCGTTTCGCCGCCATCCAAGGCAGCATAGCCAGTCCCTGCCGCGCCGATCAGTAAGTTCGATCCGCGAGTCAGGCATAAACATGCTCACTATTTTTTTGATCTCACCGACGACAAGACATCCACGATTTTAGGAAAACAATTGCGCAACA
Organism: uncultured Alphaproteobacteria bacterium; assembly: GCA_963838595.1. GTDB lineage: Bacteria > Pseudomonadota > Alphaproteobacteria > Rhizobiales > Xanthobacteraceae > Z2-YC6860. The sequence continues at coordinate 36,837 of CAWIRP010000007.1, read as the reverse complement.
ATTCCTGCGCGAACCCTTGTCGGGGTGGTCAATCAGTGTGAAGGACGGCAAATTCGAAAAGGTCTTATCCGTACAGGTCTCGGATGCCCTGCCGCCGTCCCGTTTGGAGGCGGAGTCTCGACCTGATCCCAACGCCGGTAAGACCGGGGGGGGGCAGGCGTGGGGGATGAAGTCGCTCTATGACGCGTTGACGCTCGTCATAGGGCGCCTGAAAACCGTGGTCGATCTCGCGTCCGACCTGTCGAAGAGATGGCACGGACGTTCGGAGCCCAAGGCACCTTGACTGCGCTCACCCACGATTGGCGACTGCGGCGGCCTTTCTCTTAGCCCGCACTAGCAAAAGTCGATCCAAAGCACCACCTCAACTTAAGGGGGAAACATAGGAGCACGTCCGATGTGGCTCTATGCTCAGGCTTGGCTCCCCTTATTAACAATCACTTTGGCCGCCGCGCTTTGCTTCGGGGTCGCCTCCGTCTTCATGCAATCAACGCCACGGCCCTAATTGAGGAGACGGTGATCTTCTGCGTGAACAGCGCCGGCTGGTCGTCGGCGCCAGCAAGTTTCGCCCGGATGCTGGCACACCCGAGCTGCCCCCAGAAAAGCTAGGCCCTACGGGTTCGAAGCGGCTAGGTTCGCCGTACCGGTCTGGCCGATAGCCGGACTGGCTGGCTCAAGTTCAAGAACCGCGAGGCTCCCGCTGTGAGCAAAAGGCGGAAGACGAGTGGGGAAAGTGATTGGGAGGCGGACAGTGATCGAGGGAACGTATGGATTTGTATATTGCAGCGTCAACGGTTTTGGCATGGGGGTTTTCACAATCAAGGGAGAGCAGTTCATCGGCGTCGATTCGGGCGGCGTCAATTATGATGGCACCGCACAGGAACAGGAAGACGGTTCGATCGTGTTGGACGTGAAGCTCAATGTTCCGCCTGAACGAGAACCCCTCCCGCAGTAGTCGTTCTCGAATGTCAGACATTCCCCGTGCACCATCTTCGGGAGACAAGCGGGTAATCCGCCTAAGAGCGACGCCGAACATTTAACTGTGAAACCGCTTCGCTCTAACATTTCCCTGATAGCGACATCGGGAGTGCCCGCGATGGCATCCATCGACAAGTTTAACGAGCACTGCTGGAAGGACGTCATCCCTGAGGCCGATCTGGAACTCTATGCCGGCTGGCGGCGCGAGACTTTCGTCGGCGTGCGGCCCGCGCTGCTCGCTATCGATCTCTACGACCTAGTGTATCGCGGCGGACCACATTCACCCAACGAGCTCAATGCGCGCTATCCCAATTCCTGCGGCGTCTTCGCCCATCGCGCGATCGCTCCAACCAAGCGGCTCCTCGCCGCCGCGCGCCAGGCCGGCATTCCGATCTTCTACTGCACGCAGGAGACCCGCCCGCAGAACCGGCCGAAGGGAGCGGTCTCCACCCGGCAGCAGCTCGCCGCTCGCCCAGACGGTTACGCCATCTATCACGAATTCCTTCCGCAGCCGGAAGACGTCATCATCACCAAGCAGCGTGCCAGCATCTTCCAGGGCACACCGCTGTTCTCACATCTCTCGCTGCTCGGCACCCAAAGTCTCATCATCTGCGGCGAGAGCACCTCCGGCTGTGTACGCGCGAGTGCGGTGGACGGCTACTCCTCTGGATTCCATGTCTCGCTGGTCGAGGAGTGCACCTTCGACCGCGCCGAGCTCACCCATAAGGTCAATCTTTTCGATCTCCATCACAAGTACGTCGACGTCATGCATCTCGACGAGGTCGTTGCGCATCTTGACACCATGCGCATGGACCGCGCGGCCGAGTGATGATGCACGTAATAACTTGCCCAGGATGGCCAGAAGGGGCGCGACTCCGTAACCGTGGGTGGAAGACGCTTTCCTGGTTGCGCCCTTGCTTGCGGAAAGGGCGTGATTTGTTGGTGCATGCGCCTGTGCTGCTGACCCCATGGCTCTTCGTATTCACGACCGCCGCACATTGCCAATCCGCAATGGACCCGGCATCGTTCGCCGGAAAACAGATCAAGCTGCTCATCGGCTTTTCCCCGACCGGCTACGGCTACGACACCTATGGCCGCTTGCTCGCCCGCCATCTCGGTAAATATCTTCCTGGCAACCCCCTCGTCATCCCACAGAATTGGCCAGGCGCGGGCTCGCTCAATCTCGCGAACTATCTCTATAACGCAGCCCCCAAGGACGGCACCGAGATCGCAATCGTCGGGCGTGGCGTAGCCATGGAACCGCTGATCGGCGGCGCCGCCTCGCTGGGCAAGTTTGACTCGACGAAATTCATCTGGCTCGGCAGCATGAATAATGAGGTGTCGGGCCTGTTTATCCGGCGAGGAGCCCCGGCCTCAAACCTCCAGGAGATACTTGCAGGCGCGCGCCTGCAGATGGGATCGACGGGCGCTGGCGGCGACCAGCACGCCTTTACCATCGCGCTCAATTCGCTCCTTGGCACCCGGCTCAAGCCGATCGCCGGCTATCCCGGCACGCAGGAAATCATGCTCGCGATCGAGCGCGGCGAGCTCGACGGCATCGTCGGCTATTCCTGGGGCGTAGCTCGCGCTGGCAACAGGGATGATCTTGCGTCGGGCCGACTTAAGATCGTCATGCAGCTTGGCCTGCAAAAGCACAAAGAGCTGCCCGACGTGCCAATGCTCGACGAGTTCGTGACTAAGCCGCAAGATCGCTTGGTGCTGGACATGATTTTTTCGCGGCAAGCAATGGGCCGTCCCCTGGTAGCGCCGCCTGGCCTCGATCCACGCTTGGGAACAGCGTTACGAGAGGCGTTTGCCGAGGCGATGCGCGACCCGCAGCTTATCGTCGAGGCCGCCAAGATGGACCTTGAGCTCGGATTCGTGTCTGGCGTCGACGTACAGGCACTGGTCGAACGGCTCTACAAGTCTCCACCCGACGTCATCGCGCGCGCCCAGGCGATTGTGGCGACTAATTAGTGGGGCCATGCCCCTCTTTTCCTGTGGTCTCCTCGGCTTTGAGGCGCTCCTTCGAGCTTTGAAATCCGCTAATATTCTCCATGGAGCACAGGGTATGGACCGATCCGCGGCTGGAAAATTCGCATCCGTTGTCGCCATTGCGGCTCTTGCGCTGATCGTGAGGCCGTCGGCGACCGATGCCCAAGGCTTTCCGAGCAAGCCGGTCCGGATCATCGTGCCCTACACGCCGGGGTCGCCGAATGACGTCATGGTGCGGCTGCTAGCGCAGCAACTGCAAGGCAAACTTGGCCAGGCTGTTGTCATCGATAACAAGCCCGGAGGCGGCACGACGATTGGCTCTAAGGCGGCCGCGGTCGCGCCCCCCGATGGCTACACGCTGCTGTTCGCAAGCTCGGCTCTCGTGGTCGAGCCGATCTTGAACAAGCAGATCGAATACGATCCGGAGAAGGATTTTACGCCCATTGCGTTCATTGCGCGCAACTCCTGCCTCCTCGCCATCAACGCAGAGGTGCCTGCCAATTCGGTCAAGGAATTCGTCGCCTATGCCAAAGCCAATCCTGGTAAGCTCAGTCTTGGTTTCGCGCAGGGGACGGTCTCTCAACTCCTCGGCGAATATTTCAATCGCCTGCACGGGCTGGATATCACCAGCGTTCCGTACCGCGGCGGCGCACTCGTCATCCCCGACATGTTGGGCGGCCGCATCCATGTCTATTGGCCGACGCCCGCAACGGTCCTGCCGCTCATTCGGGAGGGCAGGATCAAAGCGCTGGCCACGTCGAGCCCGGAACGCAATCCCGATCTGGCCGACGTGCCCACCATGAAGGAGCTCGGGCTGGACGAGCTGTCGCTGGAATTCTGGGCGGGGATGTGGGCGCCGGCTGGACTTCCCGCCGACATCACTGGAAAGCTCAACGCCGCGATCAACGAGGCGCTGCAGTCCCTGAGATGATCGCCAGCATGAAAAAGCTCGGCTTCGAGACCAGAATTGGCTCGTCGCAGGATTTGCGGTTTTTGTCGCGGCGGAAATTCCCCGCTGGACCGCGGTTGTGAAGGCATCTGGCGTGAAATCCCAATGAGTTCCTTCGGGAAACTAGGTGCGGGGTCGCCCATGAGCACATCGAAAAATGTCGCCGTCGTCGGCGCCGGCATTGGTGGATTGACCGCGGCGCTGGCCTTGCTCAAGCGCGGCATCGATGTCCAAGTTTACGAACAGTCGAACCAGCTCAAGGAAGTTGGCGCCGGCATCCAGATCAGCTCCAACGGCACCCGCGTCCTTTTTGCCCTCGGCCTGGAAGCGGCCCTCGCTGAAGTTCAAGTTCAGCCGGAGCGCCGCGAGCTGCGGCACTGGAGCACCGGCGAAACCTGGAACTGGTTCGATCTTGGCAACAAAAGCATCGAGCGATTCGGCACGCCGCATCTAATGTTTCACCGCGGCGATCTGCATGGCATCCTTGCTGGCGCCGTTCGCGCGCTGAAGCCCGACGCTGTCACGCTGAGCAAGCGCTGCGTCTCGGTCACCTCCCACGCCGGAGACGCCGAAGCGACGTTCGAGGACGGCAGCATCGTCAAGGCGCCTTATGTGATCGGCGCCGATGGCATTCATTCCAAGGTCCGCATCTGCCTGTTCGGGCCGAGCAAGCCGGTGTTCACCGGCTGCATCGCCTGGCGCGGCTTGATCCCGATGGAGAAGCTACCGCCCCATCTTGCCCGCTTGGTCGGGATGAACTGGCTCGGTCCGCACGGCAATGTGCTGAACTATCCGGTGCGCCGCGGTGAGATCATGAACTACGTGAGTATGTCGGAGCGCGACGATTGGCAGGTCGAGTCCTGGTCCACGGTGGGCACCAAGGAGGAGCTGCGCAACGATTTCCGCGATTGGCACGCCGACGTCCAATTCATGATCGATCGGATCGAGACGCCCTACAAATGGGCCATGATGATTTGCGAGCCGATGGAGGCATGGTCGAAGGGCCGGGTCACCCTGCTCGGCGACGCGTGCCATCCGACGCTGCCTTTCCTGGGCCAGGGCGGTGTGATGTCGATCGAGGACGGCTATGTCGTTGCGGCCTGTCTCGACAAGCATTTCGGCGAGCCGGGCGTGGCCTTCGCCCGCTACGAGGAGATCCGCAGGGAACGCACCTCAATGGTTGTCCGCAAGGCCAGCGAGAACAAGGCGAGCGCGTTTGCGCCGAGGCTTGCCGATAACGACCGGATTGCCGACGAGGTCGCGCGTGAGTGGCAGCAAGTCCGCCTGAGGGAGCGGATGGATTGGCTGTATAACTACGACGCCACCGCGATTGCGATTTGATCGGGGCAAAAAGCCCTGCAATGCGAGCGGGCTTTGAAGTGCTATAGACCTATCCGCTGCGATCCGACGCGCCCGATTCACGGCCGAGTGTGGCGAAAACCGCGTGGCCGCACGCTAAACAGGCAACGTTATGACCGCGATGGTAACGCCTGCAAAGAAAGAACTCACGCAGAAAAACATTAGAATGTCATCCACTATTGTCATGATACGCCCCCTGGCTGATTAAGTGCAATCGTGATGCAGGGGGCTCTCTCTTGCAACCACTTGCCGTTGACGGGGTTAGCCAATGCCTAGCGCGAAGACTAAATTTGTCCATCCCGTGTTAAGGTAATTGTAGCCTGGAAGCAGGGTGTCCGTTGCAGGGACCGGGGGCTCCGCTCCGTTCTTGCGAGAGTGCTGGACCAGCGCCTCGGGCCAGGAGGAGCCCGGGACGCGCGCGACCCGCGCGCCGCTGCATTCGCAATGGCACGTGACTGAGTTACGGGATCACGTAACCCGGCACGCTCGCCACAAATATGAATACTCCATGTTTCCGAGCATTTGCATCCTCAGGCGCCCGCTCTCGTTGCTGGAGACACTTCCGCTCGATTAACTCCTCCTCGCGGACTTGCCTTCCTCGTCTTTGACCGCCCCATTCTCGACGTGGAAATAGTAGCGGGCCACGGAATCGAACCACCGTGCCGCGCTGCGTTCGCGGAGCCAGCCGCCAAAGTTCTGGCTCCAGCGCCCACGGGTCCCGAAGCGGCATGGGGGAAGGCTCTGGGATAACCCAACAACTGTCAGAACATTCTAAATATTTCAGTAATTTAGTCGGCGCGACGGCGGAGCGCCGACAGGCGCACTATTTCGTTTGTCGCGTTTGCGAGACGCGACTGATCCGCGCGAGTGAGGCGCGGCGCGCCCCATGACGCGGGACGCTCGCCTCTCGGCGCTCCACCGTGGCGATTTTCGGCCGGGGGCCGCGCTTCCATCTCCGGCATTGCCTCCGGATCCGTACAGCGAGCTCCTCGCAGCCAGGTCGTCATGCCTGGCGGGCGGTGTCCCGGACCTCCCGAGCCCGCGGTTACGAGCCGCGGCCGCAGGACGCCACTCCCCGCTCCGCCTTTCAGGATCGTCTCTAGAAGACGCCCCTCCATGAGCGAGGATGGCAGAATATATTCTATATTCGTTACGTAGTCAATATAAAAGGCGCATAGTAGTCAAAAAATAATCGGCCAGCGCGTGAATGAAACTTTCGTGCCGAACGAGCCTGTCCGGCTGGCGGTCCGGCGCCAATTTGCTCTGACTTTCGAGCCTCCTGAGGGCGCCTAATTGTTCAAATATCCCTCCGACCGGCCCCTGATATAGCGCCACGCATGGGCGCGATTATTGCTACTTCGAGTAGCAATAGGTTCTATCTCATTCAAAGGCCTGTTCGATCTCGATGGCCGACCCCGTTTGCCGGGACTGCCAATGCAGTTTAAACTCTTGACTGAGTGTGTCGGTGACACTCATGTGGGGCTTTCTCCATGCGATCGACTTCTGCTACTATCGCTAACGATCGATCTCCAGTCGAGCCAAACGCGTTTCGCGCCTATTTGAAGGCGGCCGATTTTTCGAAGGAAGCATTGAAAGCAATATATGCTTTTAATGACCGCCGTGCGGTGGTCGATTTTCTTTGTGCGCTCGCAACAACTGCTGCGGTGCCTTGGCTGTACTGGCTTTTTCCGAGCTGGATCACCATTGTAATTTGCGTTCTTCTATCCATTCACAATTTCAATGCTTTGACGCAGGTGGGCCATGCCAGCGGTCACAACTCTTTCCTTTCAAACGCGCGATGGAACGCTATTGCCGGGGAAATTGCTTGTGCGCTTCGCGGGTTCAGCCGAGCTGGATTTGCGCTGTCGCACCAGATGCACCATGCCCATCTTAATGAGGAAGGCGACGGGGATCTTCTGTTTGGACGCCCCGACGAGCCAACACGCGACCTTGTCCTGAGGTGCCTACAGGATTTGTTGATGATCACGGCTACGAAGCGCCTGATTCAATACATGCAGACCGATCGCAAGACGTACGATAACCGTCCGTGGGAGAGACTTACGATTTGGTTCTTTCTCGATAAGCTCGGTCTGATGCTTCCGATTGCAGCGGCTCAAATGCTGCTACTGGTCTACTATTGGATGCTGATTGGTCCGCAGTATTATCTTTATTTCTACTTGCTCCCCCTGGCGACTCTTTACTCTGCGCAGATTCGTCTGCGATCAGCCTGCGAGCACTCGTTCGAGGCGGGCTACGATGTGGTATCGGAACGGCCGCTGGTTATCACGCAGTGCGAATGCCAACTTCCTCGAACGGTTCATCATCGGGCCTCTCTGCAGCGATTATCATTTTGAACACCACCTGCTTCCGACCGCGCCCTATTACAATCTGCCGATCGTTCGGCGAATCTTTGGAAGGTAAGGGCATCCAAGTCCCTTTGAGCACCGGTTACATCGGCTACCTTGCCCAACGCTGGCGGGAGGAGCGGAGGGTGGCTACATGAACGGCGCGAACTGACTACTCGAAGTCGATCTAACAAGGTTTTCGCGCGAGAAAGGCGACAGTAGCGGTTTTCCCGAAAACGGCTTGCGTCAAGGTGAACGGAAGGAAGAACGCGATCAGCAAACTATACCATGGTACCCGGCCGGACGGCGGAATCGAGAGACCGGCTCGATCGGCCAGGAGATTTTGAACTCCGGCACTCCAGCCTACGGTCCGCAGCCCGTAGCTCATCTCAATGTCAACAAAGCCGGATTGCTCCAAGGCCCGCCGCAGATTTCGATCACCAAATATGAATATGTGACGCGGGATGTGCAGCGCACCCCAATACTTCTTGAAAATCCTGAAATCGAGACAATCGGCGTTCGGGGTCTCGCCCATCAGAACGCCGCCGGGCTTGAGCAGTTCGTATGCGCGATGCAACGCAGCCATCGGATCGAGAACGTGCTCGATCACATGCCCCATCCGGATGAGATCAAAACTGGCTTCGGAGAAATCACTACCAAGTAACTCCCCGCAACGAACGTCCAGGTTCAAGTCTCTGGCGTGTTGCGCGGCCGCGGGGTCGATCTCCAACCCTGCCAAACGCGTAAAACCCAGGTTCCTGATTGCCAGCAGGGCTCCCCCACTTCCAGCTCCGACATCTAGAATACTGCCGTCCCGTGGCACCAAACGGGAAATCCGGCGAGCATCCAGCGCGAACACGACGTCGCACATCCGACTGATAATTGTATTCGTATTATAGGCCGAATAGGAAGGCGGATAGAAGCTTCCAATCTCGGTGGGGGCCGGCAACGGATACTGCGCGACTAGACCGCAGGACTTGCATCGAACGATGTTCCAAGAGCCCGTCACGCCGTGCTCATAATCCTTGGCGTCGAACAACATCTCGGATTGTGAGGCGCCGCAGACGTTACAAAGCATGGCGGGGTCGGCCAAAAAGGCCGAGGATGGCTGCTGCCTGTCGACGCGGGCGATCTTCGGCAAAGGTCGTACTCCTCAGCATTTCGAAATCTATGCGAATTCGAATCGTGCCGCAACGGGAGCTAAATTCCGACATGACGCGCAGCAATCTCTTGAGTGAAGCCAGACGAGAGTTCCACGCAGAATAGCAATCAGGACGAATTTTCCCCGTCGGGCGCTCGCGTGTTAGCGCGGGCCCTCACTACGTTGGCCTCGCTTCTGGCCCGGCAAGTCCCGGATCCGGGAGATCGCGGCAAAACGGCCGAACGTTCTGGATTAATCGATTTGGCTCGTAAAGTGTGTTAAACGTGCCTCATCTCAGGTTGGGGGTGGGGCAACTCAGATTCTGCTAGCAACCGTTGACAATAAGAACTTCATCCGCCGATGAGACGAGAGACCACTAATAAGCTCCGCTACGTTTTAGAGGAGATTGTTCCTCCGGCACTGCGGGACAGCATCCTATTCAAGAAGCTGGCTGAGCTCGCATGGGGAAAGCACATTCAAGTCGTGTCTGATTTTCGCAGGCGCGCACCTTTTCTCACACAGGATGAATATAGCGCCCTCTATCGAGCTCATCCGCGCGTCCACGACGATACGGACAACTCCGCTGCCTGTGTTCACAAGATTATCGATGATCTCGTTGGCACCTCGGTATGTGATATCGGCTGCGGAACAGGCTACCTACTTCGACGTATGCAAGAGCGGCACTCTGAGAGGCTGGCGAGGCTCGTCGGTGTAGATTTCGTCTTCCCAGAAATTCCAAAGATGCCGGGAATCGAGTTTCGGGAAGCCAAGATCGAATTGCTGCCGTTCGGGGATAACGAGTTTGATACGGTGACGTGCACCCATGTGATAGAGCACATTCTCGATTACAGAAAAGCGCTCACTGAGCTCCGCCGGATAGCGCGCCGCCGGCTAATCATCGTAGTGCCCCGAGAACGCGAGGCGCGCCACACCTTCAATCCTCATTTCAATTTTTTTCCCTATGCGGAGAGTTTTCTCCGGGCGGCGATTCCTATCCCGTCAAGTTACGAGTGCATCGACATCGCGCGCGACATCTATTATCGCGAGGACGTCGACAAGTAGACGCAAATTCTCAGGAAGAAGAAGAGTTTTATGGGTCGGATTCGTCAATCAATCGCCGAGCCGGCCCGTACCCGGATCAAGTTGGACGCGCGGGCCGTGCGCCGTCCGATCCATCCACTGAGCGCTAGCTGAGGGCTCATGCAGGAGAACGCAATGGCCGATGCCTTTCAGTTTACGGGAAATGAAGAACTGGAACAGGTCCGTCTGATGCGAAGGTACAATCGCCACATTGCTGGGCTGTTCCTCGAGGCGATCGGGCCAGATCAGGCGCTTCTAGAGTTCGGTGCCGGGACTGGCACGATGTCAACGCTGGTTTGCGAACGAGCACGGGCCGCGAAGATGCTGTGCATCGAAATAGACAGAACCAATATTGCAGCGCTCAAGAGTTAGGGCTTTGACGTCATCACGGAAGCGACGCAGGCCCGGCCCGAGAGTGTGGACGTGATCTTTTCTTCAAATGTGCTCGAGCACATCGAGGACGACGTAGGTATGTTGAAGAAACTTTATGTCTGCCTGAAACCCGGCGGACGAGCGGTGTTCTGGGTCCCTGCGTTCGAGTGCCTTTGGACCGCGATGGACGACCGGGTGGCTCACTGCCGGCGCTATACGCGAGCGACGCTGGAAGCCGCGTTTCGCAATGCCGGCTTCCACATCGAGAGGAGTTTTTATCAGGACTCGCTTGGATTTTTCATCACGTTGTTGTTTAAGGCCATCGGCAGTCGGGAAGGCAAATTGAACAGCTCCTGGCTCAAGATCTATGACAGGCTCGTATTCCCTGTCTCGCGAGCGTGTGATGTAGTTTGTTCAACGATGTTCGGAAAGAACGTGGTCATTTATGCTCGGAAGCCCAGCGTGCGGGCGTAAGTATGATTCGGCGGTTGGACGGTTGGCCTGCCTGTTTGGCCACTCGAGCGCGGCGAAACGTGCGCCAACGAATTTATCTGATAGCTCCGACGATGGGTGGGGAATGAGCGTATTCGGAAATGCGAGGCTGGGCTGGCGTGACATAGGGGCTCAAGGCGCTGTCCTGGCGATCTCAGCAGTCGTCGTGGCGGTATGGGCTTTCACCAAGCCTATCGTTTTTACGTACGACACGTTCACATACATTAACCAAGCGCGCGAGCTCTACTTGGGACAATCCTCGGAGTCTTTGTTTACCCGGCTTCCGATCTTCCCTGCAGCTCTGTTGACCTTTCACGTAACAGAGCTGACCGATTTCGTTTTTTGGCTAATAATTTTTCAGTCCTGCCTCGCAGTCGCATCGTGCTGGCTATTCTACCTGACGGCGCGACGCATCGAGCCGCGTGGAGCGTTTACGCTTTCTCTTATTTTCATTGCGTCGCTGCTTCCATTTATGAACGTGAAGTACATCATGACGGAGCAGATGTTCTTTTTCGAAACCATGCTCACGCTCTACGGCCTGGTTTCCTACCTCGTCGCGCGGACAAACCGTGAAGCGCTGCCGGCCATCGTCATCCTGGGCGTTGGCACGGCACTGATGACGCTGACGCGGCCACAGGGTGCGTATGTCGTTCCCGCGATTTTTGGCATTGTGGCTCTGCTTGCCTGGCGCCGAGCCTGGTTCGCCTTGATTGCGGCCGTCCTGGTGGTCGGCGTGGTGTGGTCCGTTCAAGTGGCGGATCAAAAGGCGCGTCGGGGATCTCAAATCTCGGTCGGTAGATTGGATAGTTCGAACATGACCGGCGCAATGCTGTTCTTCACCTTCTATCTAGACGGAAGTAAAGAGAATATCCGCTTTTCCCCAGAGAATGGACCCGAGACTACCTACTTGAAAGCTCTGTTGTTGGACGAGTTCGCAAAGCCAGATACTTTGGCGAGACGTTCGGGCTATCTCACCGTTGTACCGCCGGAAGAGGTTCAAGCATATGTTGAAAGGAGCTTTAGGGAGCCCAATTCGGAGTTTTGGGCGTTGCTATCCTTTACCGCCCTTAAGGAGCGACTTGGGGCGAAGGAAGCAGATCGACTTCTGGTCCGAGTGTGTTTGGAAGCTATGCGCGCCTATCCACTCCGGACGGCGCAGGTGCTCATCGGAAAAATGTTTGAGACGTACTTTGAGCCGCACCAGCTTGTTGTTCCGATAAATCCGCAGTTTGAAACCGGAACGTTTCGCGGGCACCTTGCGGAAGAGATCGCCGCGGCTGGCGATTACACTATCGCGACCGCGTTCGATCTGGCCATCGATCGTAACCTCCGCTGGCTCATGCAGATCTCAATCATCGTGGCAATCATCACGCTTCCAATCGCGCTTCGATATCCCACGTGGCGCATCACGATCGCTTTGTTTGGGTTTGGACTATACTTGAACTTCGCCGTGGCAATCGGCAACCTTCCCCTCTTTCGGTACGCGATCTATGCGATCCCGGCGACTTTGCTGTGCGGGTACGTGGGCGCTGTGGCCTTAGCTTCGGTGGTGCGCGACCGTTACCTGAAAAAATCCGTTATACAATTGTGATCGGTAGAGAATCACAAGCGCGCGTGATACTCCCCAGTTTATTAGGGATCAGGGAAATCAGAAAGGCGCACGGAGGTCCAGCGACGGTCTGAGGTCGGCTGCGGGGAGAGGGATATATTAGGGAAGAGATTGATCTCGTCGGTAAATCCGTTCGAAAAAGCCTGGATTGATCAGATCGAAGCGTTCGTGACGTGCAGCCCATCCGGCGGGAACGGGGTAATCGTTTTTGCCAATTACCAGGTCGTCGATGGGGTTCACGTAATCCTTTTGCTGTTTCAGATACAGCGTGGACTTCGTGGTCCGCCCCATGAGTTTCATATAGTGGCGGATTTGATCGCGCCGCATCTCGTGAATAGAACTGACGTTTGCAAATGTATCGAAATACCCGGCCGGGAATTTCGCCAGCTGATTGGGGGTGAAGAAAGCGAGGTCGGTCTGAGACAATTCGCTCTCGATTTCCTTGAACGTGTCGAATCGGCGAAATCGAAAGGCGCGGCGTTTGGGAAACAGAGTCGTCAGATACCACTGCGCAACATAGAGTGCCGGCGGAATATCGAACACGAAGTATCGGCACTTGGTCGTCTTCAGCAGGACATAACCGAGACGGCCATAGCCGGCGCCGAGCTCTGCCAGGGTAAAATGCGTGTTGTTGCTCGCCTCCATGGCGCCGATGATGGAGTTTCGTTCACGCACTGAATTGACCAAATCCTGCGATATCAGACGGCCGCTCCGATGGACGCCGATCGGATTGCCCAGCGTCGGCTCGTCGAGGGTGGCAAGCAGTCCGGAACGGTCCCGCCGGAGCGCGTACTCGTACATGAGCGCGAGGTACTCGCGGTACAGCTCCCGCTTTCTTCACGATCCGGGTCCTTGAAAATGTAGTAGTTCGGATACAACGACATCCACGAACTCGGGTCGCGGTCGGGGTCTTCGATCGCATACCGGTCCAGGGCACTTTGAGTGAAGTCGGGCACGAGCCGGCGCAGGCGGACCATGCGCGGATCGTCAGGTGCCATGGGGATGAAGTTGAAGTAGTTTTGATTGAGGGTACGTTTAAAATTGCCTTCGCCCGACCAGCCCAAAATCCGTTCGTTGACCTCCCCCATGCCCTTCCAGAACGCGGAGGGGTGATCGACGGCCGGCGCGGCGTGCATCTCATGGTTCATTTGGTCGATCGAATGGCGGGCATCGGCCGTCAGCGATTGCGTAGCCGCGCCGGCATCGTGGAGATATCGTACGACCGACGCGTGCTTGGCAGCAGCCGCGCGGCGCAACGGTTCGTTCTCGCGCGCCGAAATGTCCCCTCCGTTCTGATGGATATAGCGAAGTACCTCGAGGTGACCGGCGGCCGCGGCGCGGCAGAGCGGTTCATTATCGCGCGCCGTTAGTTCGCCGCCGTTTTGGTGGAGATAGCGCACGACGTCCATATGGCCGCCGCTGCAGGCGCGACAGATCGGCTCATTGTTGCGGACATTCAGCTTGATGCCGTTTTCATTCAAGTAATGCACCACGTTGAGTCGACCATGCTCACATGCACGGCAGAGCGGTTCGTTGTTGAGCGCGTTCAATTTGACGCCGTTTTTCTGGAAATAGCGCACGACATCCAGGTGGCCGTTCTCACATGCGCGACAGAGGGCTTCATTGTTGCGTACGTTCAACTCTGCGCCAGTCTCATGCAGATAGTGCACGACGCCAAGCTGGCCGCTGGCAGCCGCCCGACAGAGCGGCTCATTGTTGCGCGCGTCCGACTCCGCACCGCTCTCGATCAGATAACGAACGACAGGAAGGTCGCCGCTCTCGCAGGCCCGGCAGAATGGCTCGCCATCACGGGCAGTCAAGTCGATGCCGTTTTGATGCAGATAGCGCACCACCTCCAGCGTGCCAGCAGCACATGCCCGGCAGATGGGCTCGTTGTTGCGTGCGTCGAGCCTGATGCCGTTTTGATGGAGATAGCGAACGATCTCGAAGTGGCCACCAGCGCACGCCGCACAAATCGGCTCATTGTTGCGCGCGTTCAGCTGGATGCCGTTTTGATGGAGATAGCGAACGATCTCGAAGTGGCCGCCGGCGCATGCCGCGCAGATCGGCTCGTTATCGCGCACGTTGAGTTTCACGCCGTTTTGATGGAGATATCGAACGACGGGAAGGTGACCGTTTCCACATGCTCGGCACAGCGGTTCGCCGTCGCGTGCGTCCAGGTCAACGCCCATCTGGTGCAGATAGCGGACGACCTCAAGGTGGCCATTCTCGCACGCCCGGCAGAGTGCTTCATTGTCCCCTGCCTGCAGTCGCGCCCCGCCTTGATGAAGCCGACGAAGGGAATTCAGGTTGCCCAGCTCGGCAGCCTCGCAAACAGCTCGTTCCAGAGTGGCGTCTTCGGCGCTCCCGGCCGGAGCAACGACGGAAATGCTAGTCAACAAAACACCCCAGCAATTGGTCGACACTGGCTCGTGTCATGCGCCCAGAGCCAGTATACACACTCAACGAGTGAGTATATATTCTTTTGCATAACGGGCGGTGATGATCGTAGCGCGACTCCCTGCGTGAGCGGGTGGGGTAGGTCGTGCCGGCAAGAAGCGCGAAAGCGTCCGCGCGCCAGGTTCGAGGCTCCCCGTCGTCATCAGCGACGCAGAGTTGCCGCGGATCTCGAGTCAGGACATCTCTTGTCCGCGTCCGGTTGCACTCTGGTGGGTTGTCGAAGCCGCGCCGCCCACGCACCGCAAATAGCCGCCGGGCGAACTCGACAGGATCAATTTGCCGTTCACCACCGGGTCGGCCTCGAAACGATTCGTCTCCTTGAGATAAATCTCGAGCGCGCTCAGGGGCTCGTTACCCTTGAGATACAATTGCGAGCGATTGCGAGGGGTTTGGCTGGCATTGAGATGCCCGAGGATGGTGTCGGCGACCACCAGATAGCAGCCCGTCGTCACGAGCGGTCCGTAGCTTCGCAACTCGGCAAGCACATGCTCGCGGCTGTGGTCCGAATCGAGCACCACCATGACCGACCCGCCCGTGGGAATCTCCGCCTTGACCTTGGAGAGCGTGTTGCTGTCCGTGGAGTCGCCCTCGATCAACACCACGCGTTTTGCCAAGGCATGGCGTTCGATCGAGTCCCGGTTGTGGGCGCGAATGTCGATATCGATGCCGACCACTTTGCCCTTACCGATGAGTTCCAGGACCGATGCCATGAATAGCACCGAACCGCCGCGGGCCACCCCGGTTTCCACGATAAGGTCGGGCTTTGTTGCCCAGATGATTTCCTGGGTGGCGATTATGTCGGCAGGGAGCTGTATGATGGGGACGCCCATCCAGCTCCAGAGATAGGGGTAGTCATATCTGTCCGCGGCATGCAGTGCGTTCACCGCAGCCTCGAACGTTCCGCGGTCTCGGCCGAGCGCCAGGGCCTGGATACGCTTCTTTTCTTCGAATGCTGCGCGATCGTCGGTACCGGTCACACCAGAAATGCCTTGAAGAGGGTGCCTTGATATATGCTGGCCGGACCAATACCCGGTCTTACCTCCGTCTTCCACCCTCACGTTCAAACGAATGCGGCGCCTGCCAAGCCGCAGCGGTGTGTTAGAAATTGCTCGCCATCGGGAGGACCTATACCTTGATCGTTCTGGGCCGGCCGGTGCGCTGCCGAACGTCAATTTGGCAGGTTGCCGCGGATGGCAGGAATCACCATGAAATGTGCGGGCCACCCGGCTGGTGGCGGCAGCACTTCGACCCAAAATGCCGAGCGAGCGCGCCGATGATTGCATCGATTGCCAAAGCGGCTGATCTGGTCCGCGATCGCATGCGCGGACCGCGCCATGAAGTCGGGGTACTCCCTCATAAGACGCAGGCGATCATTCGGTATGCGTGAAGTCATTCTCTGGGGCGGGACGGGCCAAGCGCGCGTGTTGAACGAGTGCCTGTTCGGCAGCGACAACAAGATCGTCGCGGTGTTCGACAATGCGAGCGTTGCGAGCCCATTTCCCGATGTTCCGCTTCACGTCGGCGAAAGCGGCTTTCGCTCCTGGATGAAGACCCGCCAGGTCAATAGCGATCTCTATTTCCTGGTTGCGGTGGGTGGCCAAGATCGGTTGAGGCTTCACGACTGGCTGGTGAATGAAGGCCTGCTGCCGCTCACGGTCGTCCATCGCGTCGCCTATATCGCCTTCGACGCGGCACTTGGTCCGGGGTGTCAAGTCCTGGCACACGCGACCGTATGCACGCAAGCGCGCCTCGAGCGAAGCGTGATCGTGAATACAGCGGCATCAGTCGATCATGAATGTCGGGTTGGTGCGGGCGCCCATATCGGTCCGGGTGCCCGGCTCGCGGGCCGTGTTGCCGTCGGCGAACGCGCCTTCATTGGTGCTGGTGCCGTGATCTTACCCCGGCTGACCATCGGCTGCGATGCGACCGTCGGCGCCGGCGCCGTCGTGACCACCGACGTGCCGGCCGGAGCAGTGGTGACTGGCGTCCCTGCTCGGATCAAGTCTGGTCCGTCGCGGCAGTCGCTGGCACCTCGCTAGTCGCACCACCTCCACGGCCACGGTACGAAAATATGGCTTCCCGTTCTCGCTATACGCTGCTCATCCCGACCTACAACCGGCCTGACCATTTGCGCCGTCTGCTCGGCTATTTGGCCGCACGCCGGTTCGAGTTTCCGATCCGCGTCCTGGATTCGAGTTCGGGGGATGGCTTATCGGAAAACCGGCAGACGGTTGGGGGGCGCGAGCTTGACATCGCCCACGAGGTCTACGACCCCGCAATCCCGGTACACAAGAAGGTCGAGCTAGGCGTCGCGTCGGTTGAATCGACCTACTGTTCTCTTTGTGCGGACGACGATGTTCTGTTCACGGATGAGCTGAACGGTTTGCTGGATATCCTGGACGCGGACCCCAGCTTGGCGGTGGCCCATGGGTACTACGCCAACTTCAGGTCCGGAGAAAACTTCGATATCTGGTACACGGACTACTCGGCACCCTCGATCGTGGCCGACGACGCGCTCACACGGCTGGTCGAGCAGATGAGCGACTATCAGGCGATCTTCTACGGAGTCCATCGTACCAGCACCATGAAATCCATCCAGGTGCCCCTCGACCGGGTCAAATCGCTTTGGGCCAAGGAGCTGTTGACGTCCACGCTGGCATTGATCGACGGAGGGATGCGCCGCGTGCCGCGATATTACATGGCTCGCAACAGCAATCCCTCGATCGCAACCAAGGGGTGGCATCCGCACCAGTTTTTTGCCATAGAACCGGCCGAGCTTTTTCGTGAATATGCGGACTATCGCACCGTCGCTCTCGAGCATCTGGCTGCTGACTCTCGATGTCGGGCGAGCTATCGACCGGAACAGATTCAACGCGTCTTCGATCTCATTCACCTCAAGTATCTTGCTCCAATGCTCTCGCCCGGCGTGATGAACTACCTCATCCAGCAATCGATGCGTCCCGACACCACATCCGAGCAGATCATCGATGGGATCTGGAGCACGTTCGTGCCTCCCCATAGCCGTCGAGCCGGAGGTCTGAAGCACTATTTCGCTCAAACATTGGCGCTCATGCGCCCCAGTCAGGCGTCGCGCGTCCTGGGAAATTTTCGCCGCCTGGCGAGCCTCTATGCCGAGCTTAAGTTCCGCGAAAAATTCGATGTCACCTCGAATTCTTCATTCGACACCATGACCGTCAAACGCACCACCCGGATTGGGGGGGCGCGCCGCTACTTGATCTCCCCTTCATTCCTGGACCAAGAGTTTGTCGACGGCGGACAAGTGACCGCATCGCATCTGCGAAATATCATCGGCCATCTCGACGACTACGTGTAGTGATGGCGTGGGTGGATCGGCGCGAGGCAGACAACCCGATGGCACGGCAACACGGCAGCGATCCAGAGAAGTCCGCAGCATTGCTCGGAATCTTCGACTTCTCCTACCAGCATTACGCGCTGGGGGATCTGCTGACCAATCAGGTCAATCTCGCAATCCTGGCGTCGGAGCAGGGGCTTCGACACGTCGATATGCTCGTCATGGTCAACCCGGAGCGGCCGTCGGCGCGACAACAGACGTTCGTGACGCGCGCGAACTACATCGCCCACCTCGACAACGTCATGCCCGTGTTCGCTTGCAATCCGTTGTTGCGGTCGTTGCAACTCGTTCGCGACATCCAAACCTTCAACTTTATGGTTGCGTTGCATCACCGGAACCAAGCTCCGATGTGGCCGGACTTGAGTACCCATCTCAAGATGCGGCAGGAGTTCCCGATCGATCATGGCCGGATCAATGCCTTTTATGCGCGTCATGGCCATATTCCGCAGCTTTCGGCTCCTCGCGGTTACCAAGCCTGGGCAAGCCGTTTTCACGCAACGGAACTGGAGGGGCGGCCGCTCGTCATCATCAATCCGCGTCAGAGTTCGCTGACCGAGAATCCGACTGTCACCTATCGCGATGCGCCGCTGCCCGCTTGGCATGCGTTCATCGACGCGGTCGCGGAAAAACGCCCGGACGCGCTATTCGTGATGGTCGGCGGCTTTCAGGAATGGGAACATCGTCTGCTTCGCCGTCGCAACGTGTTCATTCCGCGCGCCTGGGGCCTCCGGCTCGCTCATGAGCTCGCACTCCTGAAGATTGCCGACCTGTTCATGGGAACATCGAGCGGCTTTGCCACCTTCGCGACGTTTACCGACATTGCGTACGCCATCGTCAATGTGGAGCACAGCTTCGCCGGGCCTGCCGAGGTTCGCGTCAACGACCGACATTTTCCGTTTGCCAAGGCCAACCAGGTCCTGACATGGAGGCGCGAGACCGGCGAGGAGCTACTGTCGCTATTCGATGAAGTCTATGGCGGCGTGCGACCGATCGACGCCGCGAAGACGCGAATGCCAGCCGTTCCTGACCGGCGGGAGGTGTCCTCGCGTTCGACCGGGCTTGGCACCGAATGATCCAGCGCCTTCTCATTCCCCCTTACCTGATGGCCGAACCGTGGTTGCGGCATTCCCACTGGCTGGTCCGTCGGATCGCTCAAGTCGCGGTCGTCGGGATCGCGATCGTCTGGCTGGCGCTGCCCGGTGCCAAGAGGTCGGAATTTGGAGCGGGCGAGCAAGACGATGAACTCGCCCGACGGCTATGGGCGTCGCCGCGCTTCTTGGAGTTTCTCAATGGGCCGGCCCTCGCGAAGCCGATCATCGGCCCACTCTGCCGCGTCTTGGTGTTGCGGCTGTCCGTCCACGCGCAGATGCGTGAGCGCGCGTCCGCGGACGAACGCAATTTCTTGCTGCGCCTCAGCGGCCCGCTAGGGCAGCAGGCGCTGAGGAACCTGCTGGTGTGGCAGAACCACGTTCTCCCATCTCACCTTCAGAGCGACGATGGCCGTCAGGTGGATATCGCCCTTATCCTCACCGATGCGTCACAGGGCGAAGCGCGTCTGTTCGATCTGTTCTCAATCGTCCTCATGCTGGATCGGGTTCGCAGCTTCGCGGTGTTCCGGGACGAGGAAACCGCCATCGCCGCGACCACGATGCTTCTGTCCGAGCGCGAACTGAGCCACTGGCGCAGCGCCGGGGAAGCGGATGACCTTGGGAACATGCCGCAGGCGCTTGTGGATCAGGTCGAACGTCAGGGCACGCGGGGTGGCATCAAGCTGCTTACGCATGGGCGCAAATACGCCAACGACTTGTTGAAGTTGACGCTGCCGGGGCGGTACGTGGTGGCCGTTGCATTACGGGAGCGAGAAGACGGCGACGTCGAACCGGACGAACTTGAGTTCTGGCTGGGCTTGATCGACGCGTTGCGGACGCAGCATCCGCAGGCCGCCTTCGTCGTGCTCAATTGCCTGCCGCCGTCACATTGGCGTGAATGGCCGCCTCATATCAGGTTCGCGCGGCATCATGGGCTGAGTCTGCAAGATACGATCTGCCTCGCCCAGATCGCCGACGGCTATTGTGGAGTTCTGGATTTGTTTGGTCTCGCTGCCCATTCCGCCGGCCGCCCCGGGATTTATGTTGCGCTCGAAAATCGCGACCCGTCGGGCGAGGAGGGGGCCCCTGCAATCGCCAAGGGATCCCAGATCATGGTTGGAAGCCGTGATCGTGCGGCGATCGAAACAGCGCTCGGGCACTTCGCGGCGGCATTCCCGCGGGCCTAAGGTCGGCGCCTCCTGAATCGGTTTGCGACCCGGCGAGGAAGTTCTCTTGCGCGCATCGCTGCCGCAGACTCGCGTATCTTCCAACGCGCATATGTAGCGAATAAATCCCAATCGCGCGGTCGTTTGCCCAAGACCTTCAGAATCAATGGATCGTAGACCGTGAGGTTCGATGGGCAGTCCTTCATGAAGGTGCGAATGTCGCGCATCTCTGGACGCGCCAGCAGGTCCAACACGGCGTTCAAGACCGCGGTTTGTTGCGGTACGTCTCGCATGCTCTGGGAGTAGCTTTCGGGGCGTGCGCGGATGAGCGCGAGCGGTTCCGCGACCACGCAGGCACCATGCCGCATTGCAAGCGCGGTGCAGGCAAAGGAGTCGGCGAACCATCGCAACTCCGCCGGAAATCCACCGAACGCCCTCAGCGCGTCAACGCGGATGACCGCGGTGTTTGAAGCAATGGGTAGGTAGGCCTGTCGCATTCGCCGACGGAGCCGATCAGACGACAAGTAGACCGGCAGATCGCTGAGATCGAACGTGCGGGAGGCCGCCGGATTGGTGGCGAACCGATCGATCACATCGCTATCGCCCTTGAGAACCACGACTTCGGAAAAGCTCAGTGCAGCATCCGGGTGGTTGGCGAGGGTTGCCATGTTGCGCTCGAGAAACATCGGCAGCAGGCGATCGTCGGCTCCAGCCCAGACCAAATAGTCGCAATGGACTAGCTTCAGCGCCGCGGCGATCGACGCCTCAAGGCCCAAGTTTCGTCCATTGGCATTCGCTTGCAGGTTCGAATGATCGCGCGCAAAACCCTGAATGATATCCCAGCTATTGTCAGTCGAGCCGTCGTCGATCACCAGTATTTGGTCGGCGGGCCTCGTCTGGCTGCAAATATGGCCAAGGGAGTCGGGCAGATATCTTGCGTGATTGTAGTTGCAAAGAACGACCGCGACGGTGCTCATTCTGGGCCTGCTGCCTGGAGTCATGCCGTCACGTCGGTCGCTCGCGGCTGACCAGCCCAAGGCGAAGAGGCGCGGAATCGCCAGAGCCGCACGCGTGGCGGCTTATTGCGGCGCCAAAGCCTCTGTGCGCAGCGCCACCGCACCGGTATAGGCGTCGATAACTTCGTTGATGTCTCCCTGTGCCACGATCCGTCCGTGCTGAAGCAGGATACCCCGATTGCACCACTTGCGCAGCAGATCCGTCGAATGCGACGCGAGCACGAGAATGCTGGAACTGCCGACGAATGTCTCCATCCGTCTCTGCGCCTTGTCCAGAAAGCTGGCGTCCCCGGCCGAAAGCCATTCGTCCATCACCAGGATCTCCGGCGGAACGCAGGTCGAGACCGCAAAGCCCAATCGTATCATCATGCCGGAAGAGTAAGTGCGGGTCGGCATGTCGAGATAGGGGCCGAGCTCAGTGAACGCTGCGATGTCGTCCACACGCAAGCGCATCTCGCGCGGGTGGATGTTCATGTACATGCCGCGCAAGATGATGTTCTCCCGGCCGGTAGCCTCGGGGTTGAGACCAACCGAGACGTCGAGCAGGGCCGAAACCTTTCCGGAGGAATCGAACTCCCCACGTGTGGGCGCGTAATTCCAGCGAGAACCCGTAGAAGGGTGGTTTTGCCGGCGCCATTGGCGCCGATCAGGCCGAGACGATCGCCATCCTCGATATTCAGTGTCACGTCATTCAGGGCGCGCACATTGATGCGGTCCATTGCGTCGCGCGCCAGATTGCCCTGTGTCGTAGCGGCGACCAGCATTTTTTTCAGCGATTGGCTGCCGCCCTGGTAGACCGGGAATTCAACCGAAAGATTGTGCAAGCGGAGGAAAGCCATGCTTAGATCCAATAAGTAATACGCGACCGAAATTTTGCGAACAGCGCGAACGTGCACACGCATCCGACGACCGTAACAATCAACAGCACCGGCCACGAATAGGTCAAGGGGGCGTTGCCAAGGAGGGGAGCGCGTACGACATCGACCGCGGCGAACAGGGGATTGAGCGGGAGCGCTTGCATCCAGATGCCAAGTGCCTCCGGCGGCCAGAAGATCGGCGTGATGAAGAATATGACCTGTACGAAGCTCATGACGATGGGAGGCACGTCGCGATATCGTGCGCTGATCATTCCCAGGAGAATGCTGATCCAGAGACCGTTGATCGTGAGGATGACGAGCGCCGGGACGATGAAGATGACGCTCCATCCCACCGAAACGTGGAAGATGATCAGCACCAACGGGACGATCACCATGTTGTGCGCCAACACGATCAAGTTGCGGCACACCGTGCGCCACGCGTGAACCGAGAAGGGCATGCGGACTTGCGTGATGACGTTTTGGGCCGAGAGGAAGGTCTGGCAGCCCTCGATGATCACGGTCGACACGAAACTCCAGATCACCAGACCAACCGTCAGAAAAGGCAAGTAGCGGGTGATTTCCATGTTGAACAGACGAGCATAGATTACGCCCATGGCAGCGATCATGATGACCATGCTGATGGTTAGCCAGAACGGCCCCAAAAGCGAGCCTCGATAGCGCATCCTGATGTCCTGCATGGCCATAGACGACCACATCCAGCTCTTGGACATGCCTTCGACCAAGTCATCCCATGCTGCCGCCGAAGGTGACCCACGCTTCGGCAAATCAACGGTCATATTCGAGCTCCGATTCCCTAGCATGATGGCCTTTGTAAAACGATTTCAACCCAACTCAACCGATCCGCCAAGGTCGCGGATCAGGGTGATACCGGCGTCGACCTGATATGGACAATCTGAGAACAGTTCAATTCTCAATCCGCTGTTGTATCGATGCGCGGTTCGGGGTGGCGGCCTGGCGCGCCGAACGAGGCGGCATCAGTCTGGTCGACAGGCCTCCGTGCTGTTCGCGGCGCCCGCTGCCGACAGGGCCAAGATTGTTCAGCAAACATCACGACTTGACGCCTTCTGGCCCATCTACTACGGGTTCGCATAGCACGCCGCAATTGCATGCGACCGACCGTTCTCCATGCAGCAGCCGGACCACGCGGCACCGCAACGATGCCTGCCCTTTATTTTGGACCGATTGGGCCTAGGAACCAACGATGACGACGCTGTCGGCCGGCCGGACCTTGCTACATCCTGCCGACGCCAGATTGTTGCGCGTCCTGCTGACCTACATTCTGCCCGGACTGGCGGTGCTCTACGTCGTCCTTTCGGCGCTTTGGCTGGTACCGGATAATTATGCGGGGATGTACGGCAACCATGATGGTCATTGGGCCTCATGGAACGGGCGTGGCCTCCTGGAGTGGAGCGGATTTCTCGATTTCAGTCCGTTCTCGCCTCTGATCGGCACCGGCTCGTTGTTTGCTCCGAACCTGCCCTGGTTCAATCCAGGTGCGCTTGCTTTGGCGGTCCCGGCACCGCTGCCAGTGCAACATCTCTTGTCGATGGTCGTCTATCTGACGGAGTTAACGGTATCACTCTATCTCTTGTACCGGCATCTGGAATTCTCGCGCGAGCAGTCGTTCCTTGCGACTATCCTGTACGTCTGCATATTCTTTATTCCGTTCTGGGGATTAACGCTGGCGCTGCCCTGGTACACGCTGGCTCCCATGAATGCGCATCTGATCGCGTCGATGAATGTAGCGACGATCGCATTGATACGAGTGGGGTATGAAGGAGTATTTTCTAGATTGTTCTTTGGCTTCGTTTTTCTTGCTGCGCTATTCGTCGCGTTTGCCTCGTCGCCTGTGGGGTCAGTTACATATATTCCCACCTATTCGTTGCTGTGGATCGCCTTTCTCATTCCATATCGAGGGCAACGTCGCGTCGCGCTGTGGCGATGCGGCGCCATTGCCTTCACCCTGCTGGTATTGGGATTAATCGGGGTACCATCCTATTTGGCCGCGACTGCCATGACCTCGGCCCGGGGAGACACATCGCCGGCGATGTTCCATCCGGGTCTGCGACTTCTATCGCCGGCGTATTGGCAGGACCTCTTATCCAACTTTCCTATTTGCTCAAGCCACATGCAGCTGATGTGTCCGTCGGGAATCATCGGATGGTTCGAGATTGCTGGGCTGGCCGGAGCTCTCGTTCTCCTGTTCACCAGTTCCGGCACGAAACGGCGCTATGGACTGGTGATCATCGCTCTCCTCGCGTTGCTCCACTTCTACGCGCTGCTAAGTATGCAGCAGGTTCTCGGCCGCCTGCATACCGTGAGCACGCCCTATCTCATGTGGGCGTTCTTTCCACTTGCGGCGCCGGCGGCGATTGCGGCTGGAAGCGCTGTTGCAGGCTGGCTGATCGGCCGGCGTGCGGCAAACTCAGCATGGGTCTCCGCGGGGGCAAGCTGTCTCATCGCCCTTGTCGCAGTATTTGCATGGGTCCGCTTGATTCTGCCGCAGTTGCCACGGCTGCCTGGACATGGACCGCTCGGACTTCCCCCGATCGCGCATGTGCCGGCGAACCCGGGTCCGATCGTCGATTACCTCCAACGGCAAATCGGTCTGAAACCCGGTGCCGAATTCCGCGGCTATGCCACCACGTTCCTCGGCGCGCCGGACGGCCTAGTCCGAAAGCTGACCAAGACGTCAAGCGACGGCATAACGTACAGTGCCTATGTCGCCGCTCGCGATATTCTGTTCAATGAGTTCGGCAACAGCTTCCAAATGATGGATCTTTGGAACAGCGACATTCCGACGCTGGAGGAATACGGGCAGTGGGTCTCCAAGCAGATGCACTACTTCAATCGAGACCTGCTGGCCGAGCCGCAAGATCAGCTCGATCCATTGCTGGCGAGCATCCTTCTCTATCGCTTCCGTCCCTTGGTTCTTCGGGCGTTGGGCGTCCGCTTTGTGATCGCGGACGGCACGCTGACCGACCCCGCGATCGAACTCGTAATGACCGAGTCCGGCAAGACCGGAGCGAGAATCAATCTCTATGAGATCAAGGGCGCAAATCTCGGGCAATACAGTCCCACGCGCATAACTTGGGCAGACGACTATGCGAAAGCGGTGGCAGCCCTACGGCGGGAGCAGGGTGACCTCGAGAATCAAGTCGTTCTGGCGTTTGGGAGAAGCGACCTCGTTCGCGCGACGCGCTCCCAATTGGTAGCGATGAAGGACGGTTACCACCTGACCGCCTCTGCGCCAGGTCGGGCTCTGCTGGTGCTTCCCGTTCAATTCTCGCACTGCTGGCGGATCGAAAACGGCAGCGATTTTGTTGCGCCGCGCATCTTTCGCGCCAACATCATTCAGACGGGCGTCCTCTTCAAAGACAGCGTGGACGTTCGGCTGCGTTTCGAGTTCGAACCATGGAGGGCGTCCTGCCGCCTGCAGGATGCAAGAGATCTGAAGCTTTTGAGTTCAGATGACTGACCGCCGCGTATTTCCAGTTCCAATCAGCGCAATTCGGTCGGCAATTGCGGCGGTCCGGCAGCGACTTGACGTTGTCGGGCTTGCGTTTTACCGGTACGGACGGTGCCAATAGAGGCATTCGAACATATCCGGCCCCTTCGAGCCAGAGCTAGGGTGATCAGGCTGCGCGCGGACCCACAATGATCCCCTTTCCGGCGACGCCCACGTTGCCTCGTTCTGAGGCAGCCAAGATTTTGCGCGTCGTCCTGACGTACATCTTGCCATCGCTGGCGGTCTTCTATGTCGTCCTGTCGGGACTGTGGTTGATACCAGACGGTTTCGCCGGGATGTACGGCAACCACGACGGTCACTGGGCATCGTGGAGCGCTCGCGGAATCCTGGAGTGGGGTGGATTTCTCGATTTTAGTCCGTTCTCGCCGCTGGTCGGCACCGGCTCATTGTTCGCTCCAAGCTTGCCCTGGTTCAACCCGGGTGCACTTGCTTTGGCGATCCCGGCGACGCTGCCGGTGCGGCATCTCGCGTCGATGCTGGTTTATCTGACAGAACTTTGTGCGACGCTCTATCTCCTCTACCGGCATCTCGAATTTTCGCGGGAGGAGTCGTTCCTCGCGACCATGTTGTATGTCTGTGTATTCTTCATTCCGTTCTGGGGGGTGACGGAGGCGCTGCCCTGGTACTCGCTCGCGCCCATGAATGCACATCTGATCGCGTCGATGAACGTAGCGACGATCGCGTTGATACGGGTGGGGTACGAGCGTCCCGCCTTCAAATCGCTGTTTGGTGTACTCTTTTTCGCGGCCCTATTCGTCGCGTTCGCGTCCGCGCCGGTCACGTCGGTGACCTATGTACCGGTCTACGCGGTGCTGTGGATTGCGTTCCTGATTCCGTTTCGGGCAGAGATGAACCGCGTCCTCTGGCGATGGGGCGCGATCGCATTCGCACTGCTCGCTTTGGGTTTGATCGGAGTGCCGCGTTATTTGGCGGCGACTGCCATGACCTCGGCACGGGAGGACGCGTTGCCGCCATTTCTCCATCCGGGTTGGCGTCTTCTGTCGCCGTCGTTTTGGGGCGAACTGGTGTCCGAATTTCCCGTTTGCTCCAAGCAGCTGCAATTGATGTGTCCCTCGGCCGTCATCGGGTGGTTCGAGATTGCCGTGCTGGTGGGAGCAGCGTTTCTCCTGTTTACCGCTTCCGGCGCGAAGCGCCGTTATGGAATGGTGATCATCGCTCTCCTGGGATTGCTTCACTTCTATGCGTTGCTGAACACGCAAGTGGTTCTTGGCCGGCTGCACGTGGTGAGCACGCCGTTTCTCATGTGGGCATTCTTTCCGCTCGCGGCGCCGGCGGCGATCGCGGCCGCGCGGATGGTCGCCGGGTGGCTGACGGGGCGGGGCACCACACGTGCGGCATGGATGCCCGCCGCGGTGGGTTGCCTTATCGCAGTCGTCGCCATATTCGCGTGGGTGCGGTGGATCCTGCCGAATCAGCCGCGGCTGCCTGGACGTGGGCCGCTGGGACTTGCTCCGATCGCGCACGTGCCGGCCAACCAGGGGCCGATCGTTGCCTACCTCCAGCAGAATATCGGCTTGAAGCCGGGTGAGGAGTTCCGTGGCTATGCCGCTACATTCCTTGGTGCGCCGGATGGACTGGTCCGCACATCGACCAACACGCAAACCGAGGTCATGACGTGGACTGCCTATCTTGCCGGTCGCGATATCCTGCTTGATCGTTTCGGCAACAGCTTCCAAATGATGGACCTTTGGAACAGCGACATCCCGACCTTGGAGGAATACGGGCAGTGGGTCTCCAAGCAGTTCTACTATTTCAATCGGGATTTGCTGGCTCAGCCTTTTCCATTTCCGAACACGCTCCTGCTCTATCGCTTTCGGCCTCTGCTGCTTCGTGACTTGGGAGTCCGCTTCGTCATAGCGGACGGCACACTGGCCGACCCATCGATCGATCTCGTCACCACGGAGCCTGGAAAAGACGGAGCGAAGCTCAACCTTTATGAGATCAAGGGTGCCAATCGCGGGCAATTCAGTCCTACGGAAACGATTTGGAAGGAGGACTATGCAGCGGCGGTGGCTGCTCTGCGTGAGCACAGCGACCTTGAAAATCGCGTGGTGCTGATGGGCGCGTCCCAAGGGCAGCCCCGTCTCGTCTCCGCATCCCGTTCCCGATTGGTGGCGATCCGCGACGGATACCGCCTCACGGCTTCCGCGCCGGGAAAGTCGATGGTGGTACTTCCAGTCCAGTTCTCACACTGCTGGAAGATCGAGAATGCGAGTAACACAGACTTGCAGCACATTTTTCGCGCCAACATCGTTCAAACGGGCATCCTGTTCGAGGATGAGGCGGACGTCAGGCTGCGGTTCGACTTCGAGCCATGGCGAGCATCCTGTCGGCTTGAAGATGCTCGCGATCTCTCTCAGTTCGGGTTTAAGTAGTCGCGTTCGAACGCGTGCTGTATGAAGTCGTCTGAACTTGTCGAAGGCATGGAGACAAAGTGCGAGAAAGATTGGAGGCGCGGCCGCAACGGCCGCGTGATTCGTAGAGCCCAGCATGCTATTCAACTCGTATCAGTTCATCTTCGGCTTTCTTCCCGCCGTTTGCATATCGTATTTTGTGGTTGCCCGTTTCTGGGGCCGCCGCGCTGGAATGGCGGTCTTGGTGGCTGCGTCGCTGTTTTTCTACGGCTGGTGGAACGAGCGCTATCTGTGGATCTTGTTGCTGTCGATTGGGTGCAATGCGGGATTTGCCATCGCCCTGATCCGGGGAGAGAAAAATCAACGCTTCTGGATTCTCCTCGTCGGGTTGGGTTTTAACCTCCTCCTGCTCGGCTATTTCAAATACGCGAGCTTCGTCGCAGCGAACGTTAGTGCGCTATTCGGCCTTGATTGGCAGATCGAGCCGTTGCCCTTGCCGCTGGGAATTTCGTTCTTCACTTTTCAGAAGATCGCTTTTCTGATCGACATCTACATAGGCGGCGTCGTCAGTTTTGATCTTCTCCACTACAGTCTGTTCGTAACATTTTTTCCGCAGCTTATTGCGGGCCCCATCGTTCGCCATAATGAGATCATTCCTCAGTTTCGACATCTGCCTCGAAGACCTCGGGCGAGCGATTTTGCAATCGGTGGAAGCATTTTTGCCATCGGTCTGTTCAAGAAGGTGTGTCTCGCCGATCTCTCGGCACCCTGGGTGAACCCGGTGTTCGCCGCTGCGGAATCCGGCGCAGCCGTGAGCTTCGTCGATGCCTGGGTCGCGGCGTTCGCCTATTCGTTTCAACTCTATTTCGATTTCTCAGGCTACACGGACATGGCGATAGGCTTGGCGCGCTTGTTTGGCATCGTGCTGCCGATCAATTTCTATTCTCCCTACAAATCCGTGAACATCATCGAATTTTGGCGGTGCTGGCACATTTCGCTTTCGCGGTTTCTGCGCGACTTCATCTACATACCGCTGGGCGGAAATCGTCATGGCGCCGCGCGCCGCTATGCCAACCTGGGGGCAGCGATGCTGCTTGGGGGACTTTGGCACGGGGCGGCCTGGACATTTGTTCTATGGGGTGGCGTGCACGGGCTGATGCTGGTGCTTAACCACGCCTGGCACTATCTACGCCGCCGCATTGGCCTCCCGCCCGAGAATGATCCGGCATATGTCCGTGTAGCTGCGTGCGCATTGACGTTTATCGCGGTCACCAGTGCGT
Source organism: uncultured Alphaproteobacteria bacterium (assembly GCA_963838595.1). Classification (GTDB taxonomy): domain Bacteria; phylum Pseudomonadota; class Alphaproteobacteria; order Rhizobiales; family Xanthobacteraceae; genus Z2-YC6860. Next base: position 7,355 of record CAWIRP010000007.1, on the reverse strand, counting down.
GGGTGCTCTTCCGGGCTTCGTCTCTCGGTTCGGCCGGTACTATGTTGTCCGCCATGTATGGCGTGCAGGGCCAGCCCGGGATCCAAGGCTTGGTGGAGTACTGGCAGGGCCAATGGAACCTTCTCCTTGAGCTCCGGTGGTCCGAGTTCAGCGCCCTTTGGCTCCTGCTGGTGGGCTCGGTTGCATTTATCCTTCCCAATACGTATCAACTTTTTCGGGATTTCCGGCCGGCGCTTGTCGAGCGCCCGTTCGAGCACGTCGCTTCCTGGCCTCGGCTGCGCTGGACGCCCGACTCGAGGTGGGCCGTATGTTTGTCGCTCATGTTGCTGATTGCGATCCTGCGCATACGCGAACTGTCACCGTTCATCTACTTTCAATTCTAATGATGAGGGCAGGATGAAATTCGGCCGCTATCTCGCCCTGATGGCATCGACCTGGGTGTTTGCTGCCCTGGCGGTGGCTGCGTTCACGTTGCTGGTCGACGCAATCGGCATCTCGCCGGTTCGTGTCGCGATCGCGGGTTTCAACGCCTGGAAGCCGCTTCGGCAGGACTATGACTGGATCGCGAAGCGCTACGACGTCTGGTTGAACCAGCCCACGACAATTTTCATGGGCTCATCCCGAATCAAGCAGTCAATCGATCCCAAGCTTTTCGCCGGCACGGGATTTGCGCCCGTTTACAATGGCGGGATCAACGGCAGTGCGAGCTTCCAGGAGACCCGGGCGTATCTTCAGGACTATCTCCGGGCAGACCAGAATTTGCACCACATCTTCATCGAGGTCTTTGCGCCCGTGCTGTTCGCAAATCCGCGGGCCGCGGCACCGACGTCATTTGTGGTCACTGGCGGGCAGGCCCCAAGACCGTCGGTCGTCGAATTTGGACTTCTCGACCAGATATCCGATTTCGGCTCGATATTCTTCTCGGTGGGGGGGTGAGCTCCGCGTTTCGCACGGTTTCGATGAACCGGCGACAGGTCGCGTCGGTTTCTTCCGACGACGGCTTCGCGCCGATCCCGCTTGCGCCGCACCATTTCAGCGTCAAGAACGTATTCAATTTCGTGGTGCACACCGGTTTCATGCGGCGTGGCGCCGTGCTGCCCTCGGCTGCCATGGCGGCGGCGAGAGGGATGATAGCGGATTGCAATCTGCGTCAGGTAGAATGCAGGTTCTTCGTGAGTTCGTTGCACGCCGATGTGCTGTTGGCAGCATACCATCTGGGCCTGTGGCCGGAACTGGAGAAGCTCAAACGAGGGCTTGCGGAACTTGCGCCGACTTACGATTTCACACGTTACAGCCGGTTGATCGACGAACGCGCCGGACCGGTCGTGTATTGGCCGGAGGCGTTTCACTTTTCGGCGGCATTGGGCGAATTGATGGCGCGGGCAATGACCGATTTGAGGACCGCGGACATGCCCGCGAATTTCGGCGTGGTTCTCGATTCGACGAATATCGACTCAAGCTTGGCCGCTTGGCGCGAGGAGCGTGACGAGTGGATCGCGCAGCACCCCGACGGAGTGAACCGAATGCGAAAGGCAGAAGAAAATTTTCACCAAGGAATTTCCTTCAAGGCGGTTACCGATGCGGAAATTGCAGCAGGCGGTTGGTAGTCGTTTTGCACATGACACGCCATTGTCGATGAGCATGGCTTCCCTTTATGGTTTTTTACGCTCCCCGCGGCTATATATTGGCTTGCAACGCATTCTTGGCGCGGACCGGTCCAGGCAGATCTGCCTCGAGCAGTTTTTGAAACTTCGGGAGGGAGAGCGCGTACTCGACATCGGCTGCGGCCCCGGCCACGTCCTGGATTTTATGCCGCGGACCGAGTACGTGGGCTTCGACACCGAACCAAGCTACATCGCATATGCAAAGCGGCATTATTCCTGTCGTGGCCGGTTCTTTTGTGAGCAGTTTGCACAGACGCATGTGGCGAAGTTCCCGCCATTCGATGCTGTCATGCTGTTCGGGGTTATTCATCATTTGGACGACGCGATGGCCGACAATCTGCTTGGCTTACTGGCGCAATGCCTTGCACCGACCGGACGCGTCGTCACCCTGGACCCGTGCTTTGTTCCCGGTCAGACGCGCTTCACCCGCTGGATGGCGCAATTGGACCGCGGCCGGTTTGTTCGCAACTTGGAGGGCTACCGAGGTCTCGTAAGAAAACACTTCCATGAACTGGAGGCCAGTCTGATTCCAAATACTGGTCAACTTCCGTCGATCGAATTCATCATGCGGCTTGGCTCTCGTGTCAATCAAAGCCGAGATGACGAGATCAGCGCCTGATGCCGCTCTTGGCCTGCTTTGCTGCCCTGGTTGCGCATGCAGTGTTGTATTTTGCCGTTCTTCGAGACTGGCCGGGGCTTGCGTCTGAGAAGGCGATTTTTCTCTATCACATGATTTCCGCGATCGCTCTGGCCGGCGGCCTCGGGATTTGGGCGCTGGCAGTCGGCGGTTCCGAGGTATGGACGTGGTTCGCCTGCGCGGTCATGCTGCACGGGATCTACAGCCTCTCCTTTCTCGAGCTTTGGGCGCTGGCGGACGACAGCTATTCGCTTGCGATTATGGAGATCATCGACCGTGGCGGCCGTGCAAGTGACCCAGCGCTGATGCAGCGGCTCGAAGCCATTGGGATGGGGAAGCAGGCTTCGCGGCTTGATGCCCTGCGGGCCAACGGACTTGTTCGCGAGATCGGAGACGGCTCATTCACGCTTACGCGTGTCGGCAGAGCCGCCGTTGTCTTCGGGCGCGCCCTGCTTTTCCTCGCCAATGTTAATAAATTTGGTTGAGGCATGTGGCTGATACTGAGCGTGGTTGCCTTTGTGACGAGCGTGCTGGCCCACGCCGTCGTCATGCGTTTTGCCAAGCGGGCGGGAACAGTGGCGATTTTCGTTGCAATCGGAATGGTGACAGGGGGCGTGCTGATCGGATATTGCCTCAGACGTTATGGTTTCACCCCGGCGACCCTTGCCGCAACTCTCACCTACGCCTTCGCTTGCGAACTTTACATTTTTCTCTTTACTTTGGTCGGGAACAGCGTGTCGTTCGGGCTGCTGATGAAACTCGCCAGACATCCGCTCAAGCCCACCGATATCGTCCATCTCTATCGAACGGAAGCCATGATTGCGCGGCGCTTCGAGCAACTCGAGCGCGGAGATTTAATCACCGCCGGTCCGGCGGGGTTCACGCTGACGGCACGTGGCAAGAGAGTTGTGCAAGTGTTTTTCATCTTGCATGCGATGTTTAAAAGACCGAATCGGTGGGCGGCGGCAATGAGTTCCGAGGGCGATGATGCTTCCTGACATGGCCTTTCGCTCGGAGCAAACCGCACCGGATGAGGCCGTCGAAGTCAGCTTCATGGTGCCCTGCTTCAACGAAGAGGAAAATGTCGTCGGCACAATTTCGACGATCCTGAGTGCCATGGCGCGCGTCGGATGCAGCTACGAGATCTTGGTGTTTGACGATGGGTCGCAGGATAATACCTCGGGTGTCGTCGCGGCGTTTCAAACGGCCCATCCGGAGGCGCCTATCCGGCTGTTCCGTAACGGGGTCAATCGTGGGCTTGCGTTCAACTTCGTGGAGGCGGCTTTTCACGGGCGCGGCCGCTATTTCCGCACCGTTCCAGGCGATAATGTCGAGCTTGCGGAAGTAATCGAGGAGATCATCCGCGCGCGCGGAACGGCCGACATCATCGTTCCCCACTTCGTGGAGATTCGAAACCGACCGTTTCGACGTACTGTCATATCCAAGCTCTATACGCGTCTCGTCAACCTGGCGAGCGGATATCGGCTGGCGTATTACAACGGAAATCCGCTGTATCGGCGATCTCACGTCATGCGTTTTCACGTCGAGTGCTCAGGCTTTGGCTACCAGGCGGAATTCTTGACACGCCTCATCTCGGAGGGCGCAACATTCAGGGAGATTCCGCTTATTGCCTATGATCGTGAAGGGTCTGCTGCGATAAGTGTCAGGAACCTCTTGTCGGTGACCCACTCGCTCATCACGATCGCGCTTCGCCGTCTACGAATTGTCCTCTTCGAATGAGCGCTGCCGAGCAACACGGTTCAAGCCGCGACCGCGTCCGGGATATCTGTGCGGATCACGTCTCGCCTTGCGCGGGAGGGTCGCATCGTGCGTCTGCCCGGTAGCTGTTGAGGACATTGATCAGGCGGACGATGTCGGCCATCTGCGGGGAGTTGATCCCGCGTGGCGCGTAGAAACTGGGAAACAGATGATAGGAACGGTCGGCCCCGCGGATGCTCATTGGGCCGAGGCTCTCCAGCTCGGGCGTTGCCCGAATGCCGGCGGCATCGTAGAGCGGCAAATGAATTTCGTGGCGTGGCCAATACTCGGCGAAGTTTGCGCCGGCTATTTGCTGCTCGATGATGAATTGCACGGCGGAATCCGGCGTGTGCTGGGCCAGATAGCGAAGATGGACGAGATCGAGCATGCCGTGGATTTCATCGAGTTGATGCTCATTGTCGGGTCTTCTGAGTATCGCAGCGGTCGTGAGTTCGCGATAGCGAAGATACTCGGAAAATAGACTGTCCGGATCCTTGGAAAACCACTCGAGCGGATGCCAATAGTCATAGGCGGCGGAGGGACCCATGCTGCGGCCGTAGCTGAAGTGGGGCAGGCGGATGACATGTCCGCCGATCGCCGTTAGCGCGGACCACAGGAGCTCGCGGGCGAGGGTCTGTGTCAGAGATTGGAGAGCATCGAGCGTTCGCTGCAGCGTCGGGGTGCGGAACACGCCGTAGCTCAGTGCCTGGTATTGCTGGAGCAACTTGTCGAGGCGTTCCAGCGGTGAGGGGTCATCGATGGTCGGCCGGAAATACACAATACTGTTCAATTCCATGTCACCATCGGGTCGCGACAGGAAAGAGAAAGAATAGCCCTGCACGACCGATGCCGCGAGATTGCTCCTGAGGCTGACGAGGCAATGCCGCACGCCTTCGAGAATGACGAGATCGTCGTCCGCGCATAACCCGCAAAACGGCGTTCTGACTTTTCGGAGGCCCTGACGCCACTTTTCGCTCGGTTCCAGATTCGGAAACTCGGCAAATTCCAGGTCGAGGCTGGAGTCCGCCGCCCGCTTGCGATTGGCGGCAAGTGCCTCCGGCCGGCTGGAAGTTGAGGACGAGCACACGGCAATCCGCATTTTGCGCCTCGAGATAGCCCAGAAGGGCCGCAAGCTGCTGCGAGCGGTTATACGTCGGGACGACGAGCGTGAAATCGTGCATCATGTCCGCCGTGCCCAGCGCACAAATCGGCCAGACTGCGTAAGCGTGCTCAATACGGCGCGCAGAGCCAGCCATGCAGAGCGGCTCGCGATGCGGGCGGGCAGATCGGTTCTCTGGCCGCATTCATGGTTCGCCCACCAAAGCCCGTACGTCACCGCAAAAGGCCAGCGCCGCGGACGGCGCAATAAGGCCTCCAGCATCAGGCCACCGAAGGGCGAGAGGAGGGAAGGACAGTGCAAAACGGCAATGCCGAGGTCACGGCAGCCCTTGCTTGTCAGCTTGTCCGCCAGCTGGCCCAATGTGGCGCGTTGCTCGTCGCGCTTGGCCATGCCCTCGGATGAGTAGGTCTCGGCGCGTTGGCGTATGAGAGCCAAAGTTTCGGGAATGCAGACGGCCCCATGCCGCAGCGCGACCGCGAGGAAGCTGAAATAGTCGGCGTGCCAGCGTAATCCGGCGTCGAAGCCGCCAATCTGATTCAGGGCGGCGCGGCTTGCCATCGCCGTGTTGGCGGAAATCCAAAGGTGACTATGCTGCAATCGGTCTCGCAGCATCTGCGGCGACAGAAATCGAGGGGCCGTCCCAAAGTCGAACGCCTTGCCGTAATTCTTTTCCGTAAACGAGGTGGTGTCGTCCGAGCCGTCTTTGAAGACCGCAAGACGCGAGAACGTCATTCCAGCGGCGGGGTACTCACTAAGGAATTGGGCATTGCGCTCCAGAAATCCCGGCATCAGCAGATCGTCGGCCGCGGCCCATACGACGAAGTCGCAGTGCGCCTCCTGGAGTGCGCGATTGATTGAGTAGAGCAGCCCGCGATTGGTCTCGTTCTTGAGAATGCGGACAAATGGATATCGCCGACCGAAGTCTTCGATAATCTCCAAGCTGTTGTCGGTCGAGCCGTCGTCGAGCACGATGACCTCTTCCGGCAGACGGCTTTGAGTGCAAATGGCACCGAGCGAATCCGGCAGATATCGTGCATCGTTGTAATTGCATAAGAGCACCGAGACCGTAACGTTCCGCTTGAAAGGCGGGCTGGGTTGGGACGACGTCGGCGTGCGAGCAGGAGGGGCCGCTCGTGCGGATTTCGGAGCGGGAGCCTCCAGTGGGTAATCGTCGAGGCTGCGCAGCAGTTCCATAGTCGCCGCTTGCGCGGGGCAGCCGCACCCAACGGAGCGGAAAAGTTCGGATGCAGATGGTAGCCGCGCTTCAGGCCGGAGAGGCCGCCTTCGATTGAGCTCGCCGGGCTGGCCGCTGCAGAGGTTCCGATGCATGCGGTCTCGTAGAGGGGCTGATGGATTTCCGGTCGGGGCCAATATTCATCAAAAGCCACGCCGGACATTTTTTGATCCGCAATGAATGCAAGCGCGCCATCCGGCGCGTGCCTGATCATGTATCGCAAGTGGATCAGATCGAGGACGCGCCGGACCCCGGCTGCATCGTGGGTGTTATCAGGTCGCCCCAGGACGGCTTGTGCCATCAGCTCGCGGTAGAGGTGGTATTCGGAGAACAGACCTTGAGGGTCCTTTGCAAACCACTCCAATGGGTGCCAATGCTCATAGCTTTCTGAGGCGTCCATGCTGCGGCCATGGCTGAAGCATAGCACTCGGATCATGTGCCCTTCGATCGCTGCAAGTGCGGTCCCTAGTAGTTCCCGGGTGAGAATGCTCTGCATCGGCTTGAGCGTGTCGAGAATCCGCTGCAGCACCGGCGTGCGGTAGTTGCCGTAGGTCGCGGCTTGATACCGGGCGAAGAGCTTGGCGAGCCGTGCCAGCGGGGTCGCGTCGTCGATGGTAGGGGTGAAATAGAGGATGTTTCCAAGATCGATGTCCCCGTCTTGCCGGCAAAGGAAGGAAAAGGAATAGCCCTGAGCGACCGAGGCGCTTGGGTTGCTGCGCAGCGCTTCGAGGCACCGCTGCACGCCATCCAGCACCACCAGGTCGTCGTCGGCGCACAACGCGCAGAATTCGGTTGTGACCTTGTGCACGCCTTCGCGAAATTTGTCGAAGGGGTGCATTTCGCTCGGAAATTCCGCATATTTCAGTTTTAAGTTAGCCAGTTCGGGAATCTTGCGATTGGTTTGTCGTTGCTTCGGCTGGCTGGAATCGAGAATGAGGACAT
>CAWIRP010000006.1:0-138706 GCA_963838595.1 uncultured Alphaproteobacteria bacterium | reverse complement strand
CCGGCTGCAGCCCGGATCGTTCTGACACCTCGGGATAGAGCGAATTCGCGAACTGGGTCTTAATGTCCGCTCTTGGGGAGAGCGGACATAGCCTGGAATTATTGGGCTTCAGGGACAGCTAACGCGACAAGCTGCCTCGAAATCGAAAAATTCCCTGTTAGCAGGCAATTCGGAAGTGGAGACGGGTTCGGCTACGACTGCGTCCGCCACCAACACCCTCGAAATCAGGCGGCGGCGCGTTCCGCCGCCTGAGCCATTTGCGGCTCGTCCTGGCGGTCCGTGGTGCGCGGGCAGCCGCACACCGTGCAGCGGAAGCTGTGCATCTCGGACATGAAACCGGCCGCCGGAATGGTGCGGATGTGCTTCATCGGCCCGTCACAGACCGCGCAGGGCGCGGTGGTGGGCTTGAGGGTGATGGACTTCTTTTTCATGGGTAGATCCCGCGACAATCTGTTCGGACAATCAATCCGCCGGGTTCTGGTTCCCGATTGAGGCAAAAATATTGAAGCGGTCGCCGTGTTCCCGCCGTGGCGGCCATCCGCTCAAAAGCCAGGCGGGCCTGCGATTTCAGCGGGTGGCCGGGGCCGCCGCAAGCGGCGGTTGCGCCTTGCCGAGCGCGCCGAGCGGCAGCCCGGATTCGGCGTGCAAAACCCGCCCAACCGAGGCCAGCAGCGCGTCCTGGCCGCCCGGCGCCAGCAGCGTGATGCCGAACGGGATGCCGTCCGTGCGCATTGCGGAGGGCACCGCCAGCCCGCACAGGTCGAGCAGGTTGACGAAATTGGTGTAGGTGCCGAGCCGGCTGTTGAGCCCGATCGGATCGGCCAGCACCTGCTTGACGGTGTAGGCGGTGGGCGCGGTCGGCAGCAGCAGGGCATCGATCGCGCCGGAAGATGTGGTCGCGCGCGCGGCGTAGTTCCTCCAGCCGGTAGAACGCTGCGAACGCGTCGGCGGCGGTCGGCCGCGCGCCCTGCAGCACGATCTCCTTCGTCACCGGATGGATGGCGTCGGGCGAGGACGCCAGCACGGGGCGCACCACCAGATAGCGCTCCGCCACCCAGGGGCCTTCGTAGAGGAGCCGCGCCGTCTCGTAGAGCGGCTCGATGTCGACCTCGGACATCTGCGCGCCGAACGCGGCGCAGCGCGCGATGGCGGCGTCATAGGCCGCGGCCGAAGCCTTGTCGCCGAAGAAGATGCGCTGTCCCGCGATCGGCACGCCGATCCGCAGGCCCTTGCCGAACGAGGCGGACCGCGCCGAGCGGCCGCTCGCGCGAATAGGGGTCGGCGTCGTCCGGACCCGCGATGGCTTCGAGCGTCGTCCAGGCGTCGTCCGTGGTCAGCGCGAAGATCGAGACGCAATCGAGCGTGCGGCAGGCCGGCACCACGCCGGCGGTGGAGACGAGGCCGAGGCTGGGCTTCAAGCCCACGATATTGTTGAGCCCGGCCGGCACGCGGCCCGAGCCCGCGGTGTCGGTGCCGAGCGCGAGCGGCACCAGTCCCGCGGCCACCGCGACCGCGGAGCCCGAGCTCGAGCCGCCGGGGATGCAGCGCGGGGTCGATCGCGTTGCGCGGCACGCCGTAAGGCGAGCGCACGCCGACGAGCCCGGTCGCGAACTGATCGAGATTGGTCTTGCCGATCACGATGGCGCCGGCGGCGCGCAATCGCGCCACCACGGTCGAATCCTTGCCGGGCTTGTAGGCGAACGCCGGGCAGGCCGCGGTGGTCGGCAATCCCGCCACGTCGATATTGTCCTTGATCGCGATCGGGATGCCGTAGAGCGGCTTGCCTTGCGGACCCTTGGCCTGCAGCGTCTTGGCCTCGGCGACGGCGTCGGCCTCGTCGCGCAAGGTAATGAAAATCGCCGGGTCGTTGTGGGCGCGGATGCGCGCATAGCTGCGCGCCACCGTGTCGGCCGGCGTCGCGGTAGAGCTGCGGTGGGCCTGCAGGAGTTCGGCGACGGTTTCGGTCAATCTCAAATCCGCTGGGATCGGGCCGGCGAGCCGCACCTTGCGACGGAAGCCGCGGTTCGCGCAACCTGCCTGCATGACCGATCATTCCTCCGCCGATCGCGGCGCTCGCCCGCGAGCTTGTCGCGATCGACAGCCGCAGCTCCTTGTCCAACCTGAAGATCGCCGACCGTGTCGAGGCGGAGCTTGCAGGCTTCGAGCTGGAGCGGATCGACTACAAGGACGGCAACGGCGTCGAAAAGCGCGCGTCTGGTGGCGCGTCGCGGCCCGCCGGGCGGGCTCGCACTGTCCGGCCACATGGACACGGTGCCGGATACCGGCTGGCGCAGCGATCCATGGGAAGCGCGGATCGCCGACGGCGTGCTGCATGGGCTCGGCAGCGTCGACATGAAGGGCCAGCTCGCGGCGGCGATCGTTGCCGCCAAGGCGCTGCCGGACGGCGTGCCGATCACGCTCTTGATCACCGCCGACGAGGAAACCACCAAGGCCGGCGCCCGCGAGATCGCGCAGCGCTCGAAGCTCGCCAAGGCCGCCATGTTGCGCGGCATCCTGGTGGTCGAGCCGACCAAGATGGTGCCGATGCGCGGCCACCGCGTCCACGTGCAGTTCACCGCGACGGCGACCGGCGTGCAGGCTCATTCGAGCACCGGCCTGGGCCGCAACGCCAACTGGGCGCTGGTGCCGTTTCTCATGGACATGAAGGCGATCTACGAGATGCTGCGCGCCGACCCGAAGTATCACGACACTGCGTACGATCCGCCGTTCAACGATTTCAATCCGATCATCGACAACCATGGCGCCGCCGTGAACGTCACGGTGCCGAAGGCGACGGTGGTCATCAAGTTCCGCTACAGCGCCAAGACCGACCCGGCGCCGATCCAGCGCATGGTGCGTGAGGCGGCGCGGCTCTACGGGCTGACGCTGACCGAGGCGTTCGAGGGCGACCCGCCGGAATTGCCAGAGAGCCATCCGTTCGTGCAGCTCTGCTGCGGCGTCACCGGTGCGGCGCCGCGTGTCGCGCCCTACGGCACCGACGCGTCCATGCTGCAGACCATCGCGCCCTGCGTGATCATGGGACCGGGCGACATCGGCAAGGCACACGCGCCGGGCGAATGCGTGCCGATCGCGGAGCTTGCCGCCGCGGTGCCGGTGTTCATGCGGCTTGCCACGTGAGATGAGCTAACGCGCGGCATCGCGGCGCAGTCGCATGCTCCGCGCTGGCCCGGCTCTTGCTTTCGATTTGGTCATGACGGACCATCAAAGCGGGCGCTCGCGCGGCCGCCGCAAGCAGGGGTAGCTTCATGAAATACGCACTCGCCGGTTTTGCGGCGTTGACGCTGATGATCGCGGCGCCTTTGGGCATCGCCCAGACCGCCTATCCGACGCGGGCGGTGCAGATCATCGTGCCGTTCCCGCCCGGCGGCAACACGGACATCCTGGCGCGCGTGATGGCGGATCAATATTCGACCGCGTTCAAGCAGCCGTTCACGGTGGTCAGCAAGCCCGGCGCCGGCGGCAACATCGGCGCCAACGCGCTTGTTGCGAGCGAGCCGGATGGCCACACGCTGCTGCTCGCCGCGCCCGGGCCGCACGTCGTCAACCAGTATCTCTATTCGAGCCTGTCGTTCGATCCGGAAAAGTCGTTTGCGCCCGTCACCATGGTGGCGCGGTTCCCGAACGTGCTGGTGGTGCATCCGTCGCTTGGCGTGAAGACGATCCAGGAGCTGATCGACAAGGCGAAGGCCAACCCGGACAAGATCGACTACGCGACCTCAGGCGTCGGCACGACCAGCCACCTTTCGATATCGCTGTTCCTCGCGATGGCCGACGTCAAGATGAACCACGTGCCCGTACAAGGGCACCAGCCAGTATCTGCAGGACCTGATCACCGGCCGCGTCAGCATGGGTCTCGACAACCTCGGTCCGATCCTGCCGTTCATCCAGTCCGGGCAGTTGATCGCGCTCGGCGTCTCGACGGCCGGCCCGGTCGCGCTGCTCCCCGGCGTGCCTCCGATCGGCAGCGTGGTGAAGGGCTACGAGGCAAGCTCGTGGAACGCGCTGTCGGCTCCGGGCGGTACGCCTGCCGACGTCGTCAACAAGCTCAGCGTCGAGGCCAACGCCATCCTGCGAAAGCCCGAAGTGATCGAGCGCATGCGCAACGTCGGTTCGGAGCCGGTCGGCGGAACGCCGGCGGACGTGCAGAAGTTCTTCGTGGAAGAGCGCGCGCGGTGGAAGCGCGCGGTGGAAGTGGCGAACTTGCAGAAGCTGCCTTAAGCGACTGCGCTCGCCATATACTTCATGTCCGCCGCCGCGGTCGGGCCCGCGAACGTCAGCGCCAGCTCGGTGACGCCGGCGGCGCCGTAGGACGCGGCCAGCGTTCGGCAATCGTCCGCATTTCCCGCAATGGAAAAGGCTCGGACGAACCGTTCATCGAGCGCCGACGCTGCCGGCTCGCCGGCCTTGAGGCGTGCCGCGGCATTGGCGAAATCGGCTTCCGGAATATCGCTGCCGTCGAGCAGCGCGGCCTTCGCGGCCGGCAACCGCTGGGCCAGCGTCCAGTAGGCCGGCACCATGTCCGCGACCGCCTGCTTGGCGAGACGGTAAGCCTCGTCGCGGTCGGGCCGCGCGATGCACGGCACATATTGGACGATCTCGGGCAGCGGACGGCCCGCGGCCCGCGCGGCGTCATGCACAACCTTCACCGCCTTGGCGGAAAAGGAGGCGGTGACCATGTTGGAAACGATCAGCCCGTCGGCGATCTCGCCGCACGCTTCCAGGCTGCGGTCGCCGCGCCCGGCCATGAAGATCGGGATGTCGGCGCGCGGCTTGTAGTCGAGCTTGACCTTGTTGATGTTGAAAACCGTGCCGGCGTGGGTGACTTCCTCGCCGCGCAGCAGCGCGCGCACGATGACGATGGCTTCGCGCAACGTGGTCAGCGGCTTGCCGTAGCTGAAGCCCATGCGCTCGATGGCGAAGCCGATGCCGGAACCGATCCCGAGCTGCACGCGGCCGCCGGCCAGTTCGTCGAGCGCGCCGATCTCCATCGCGATCAGCGTCGGGTGGCGGTTGTAGGGATTGAACACCCCGGCGCCGATCCGCAGGGATTTCGTGGCGACTGCGCAGGCCGCAGCAGCGGGCAGCGCGCCGCGATTGAATGGATTTTCCGCAAAGCAGATGCCGTACATCCCCGCGGCTTCCGCCGCGACAGCCTGTTCGACGCACTGCGCCGCCGTCATGCCGCCGTGCAGCCGAACGCTGAGCCTGGGCAACGTCATGCGCTAGACGCCGCCCGGCCGCGGGCCGGAGTCGCCCGGCGAGAAATGCGCGTGGACGACGCGCCACTGGCCGTCCTCCTTGCGGAACACCATGGTCGAGCGCGAGAAGAATTTCTGATTGGCGTAATTGATGTCGCGCGGCGGCGGCTCCTTGCCGGTCCATTGCCGCTGCGTCTCGCGATGGCACCACACCACCGCGAGGTCGCCGGTCACCGTGCCGCCGATGTCGTACGGCGTCCAATAGCCGGACTGGACGTTCTGGATGTAGAACTTCCACAGCCGGGTCCAGTGCTCGCGGCCTTTGTAGGTGTGGCCGTTGAGATTGAAGTAGGTCGCCTCCGGTGCGCCGCTGAAGAGCGGCTGCAGGTTCTCCCAATCGAACCGGGCATTGACGTCGATGTATTTCTCATGGAGCCGGAGGATTTCCTTCCGGTCCGCGTCGGTGCCGCCGACGAGATTGGCCTCGCTCATACTGTCCTCGATATTTTCACGCTGCGGGCATTGTAGCAGCGGACAGGCGGTCGGGCGCAAGCGGCGTTCAGGAGTTGGCCGCGTCGCCAAGTCTTGCTCTCAGCAATTGCCGGACGCGGTTTGTCACCATTGCAATCACCAGGATCAGCACGACGAAGCCGGCGATGCCGAACCACAGACGGGTGGACGACACCGATCGATCGTCGAGCGCAACCTGTCCGACTGCGCCGAGATAGACGAACGCAAACACCTGCGGAGCGAGGCCGACCAGCGTGACGGCCATGAATTGCCACAGCTTCATGCTGCTCAGACCGAACGCATAGTTCGAGACAGGCCCCGGAATTGGCGAGGCGATGCGCAGCAGGAACAGGAGCTGCCAGCCTTCGGAATCGATCGCATCGGCAATGAGCTTGGCCTTCGGCCGACGCTCGATCATCCGCTGGAACCAGTCGCGGAAAAAGTAGCGCGCCAGCACAAAGCCGGCGAAGGAGCCGACGGCCGTCGCAATCAGCGCGAGCGGGAAGGCGGCGATGCCGAACGTCAGTCCGGCCAGGATGCAGATGGCCGGGCGCGGCACGAAGATCAGCCCGCTCAGGATGAGCAGCGTCGTGATGATGGTCCAGGCGAGGACGCCATCTCCGTACGATGCCCATTGAATGAAAAAGTCGTGCATTCGGAAGGAGTTCCGGCGCTGCTGTTGCTCCGGCAGCGTCGCCGGGGAGCGCAGACCGGTCCCTATAACGGAAGTCTTTTCACGACGCGAGGAGCTTAGTTCCGCGTGGCGCCGCACTTAGGGCCGCACCGCTGGCGTCTCCATCGGCATGCCGCGGGCGCGCCACATCAGGTAGACCTCGAGGTCGACGTATTCCGGCGAGCCGTAGTCGTAGTGCTCGGCGCGCATGCCGATCAGGCAGTTGCGCAGCCGCCGCTGCAGCGAGCCGATGCTCTGCCATTCCAGGCGGTAGAGCGGATAGCCGTTCGGATGCGCCTGCGGGATGACGTTGCCGGCGAGCTTCCTGCTCCAGTTGTCGTCGTGGCACTGCGCGCAGGACAGATTGAGCTGGCCCTGGCGGCGGATGTAGGTGGCGCGGCCGGCCTCGCGGAACGGCGTGAGGCGATCGTCGTTCGGCGGCGCGATCGGCTCGCCGCGCGATTGCATGGCCACGTAGGTGGAGAGCGCCAGCAGGTCCTTGCTCTCGTAGGCGAGGGGCTTCGCCTCCTGGCGCTCGACGCGGCACATGTTGATGCGCTGGTCGAGGTTGACCGGCCGGTTGAGCTTCGCGTCGAACGCCGGATAGCGCGCGGCGACGCCTTTCATGCTGGTCTTGGCGTCGCCATGGCATTCGGCGCAGGCGCGGCCGTTGCCGGTCTTCGCCTTCCACAGCGCCTCGCCGTCGAGCACCGCCAGCATGCCGGGATTGGCGGTGTCGTCGTCCTGCATCGCCTTGGTCTCGCGGCCGAGATCGGCGTAGCCGGAGCGGCGTTCGTTGAGCGGGATTTCGGCGTATGCGGCGGCGACCGCCGCGGCCAGCACGACGGCGGCCGGCAGGAGCAGCCGCAATCGCGTCACGGCGCTCATTCGACGACGATACTGGCGGTCTCGGTTTGGGAGAACTGGCCGTCGCCGGTCCATTTGAACGTGAAGGTGCCGCTCTCGGTCGCGACCGTATTGAAGGTGATGAACGGATTGGCCGCGATGGCCGGAAATAGCGCGGCGCGGAAAATCTCCTCGCCGTTGAACGTGCAGACGAACGTATCGATGATGTCGCGCGGGATGCGCACGCCCGTTGCGGTGTGGCGGAAGCCGGATTCCATGACGTGCGAGATCAGCGTCTTGATCGTGATGATCTCGCCGCGCTTCGCCTTGGCGGGAACGTTAATCAGTGCGCGTGCCATCGGGCAGATCCTCAAGGCAGGCGCCGAGCGTGATGATGACGTTTCCGGTGTCCTGCCAGAACGTGCCGTCGCTCAGCTCGGCGATCGCGACGATGTCCTGTGAATCGGCAAGCCGGATGCGGGTCTGGATCGTCGGGATGCCCGGCGCGCGGCCCGAGCTTGACGCTGATGACGTTCGGCTGCGGGTTTTTCTCGGACAGCACGTGGATGGCTTTCACGTAATCCGTCGGCGTCATCGGGCTGTCGACCGTCACCGTCATGGTGACACTGTTGCCGTTCTCGCTGAGCGGCGGCACGTCGAGCTTCACCTTGCCGGTTTTCACCTCGGCGCTGCCGACCACCTTGCGGATCGCCATGCCGAGCTGCGCGGGATTGGCGAGGGCCTGCGCGCGCGCCGGAGGCGCGGAAATGGCGGGCAGGCCGGCCCCGGCGGCGACCGCGCCGGCGGCCGCCAGGACCTGGCGGCGGTTTGCAAGGATCGCTGGTTTGGTGTCGCTCATGGTTTCAATCGCGCAACGTTGTCAGATAGGCCACCACGTCCTCGATCTGCTCGGCCGTCAGGATCGGCTTGCCGCGCCAGGCGGTGCCGACCCGGGTCAGGCCGTCCACCTTGTAATATGACGGCATGATCGTTGCCGGATTGAGGCGGCTTGCGTCAACCATCCGCAGCCGCAACTCGCCTTCCGTCCACCGTGCGCCCGGTGCCCTTGAGATTCGGCGAAAGATCGCCCTGGAACCGCTCGTCCGGGAACGGGCCGGAATGGCAGAGCAGGCAGGTGTTCTGCCGGTTGATCACGATTGCGCGACCGCGCGCCGGATCGCCCGGCGCGCCGGTCAGCGAAGCCGGAATGGCGTCGCCGACGACCTGATAGGGCCGCAGCGCGGCTTTGCGCGTCTTGGGCGTGCGTCGCATCCGGCTGCATGACATGAGCAAGCATTGTAATCAGCACCAGCCGCTTCAACCGAACACCTCGGACGTGAGGGTGCGGAACCATGCCTCGGCATAGACCGCTTCGCTGGCGCGGAAGTCGGCCGGCGCGTCGAGCGGGCTGACGCCGCCCGAATCCTTGACCTCCGTCATCGCATTGCCGGCGGCGCGGTACACGTTGACGATGCTGATGCCGTAGTTGGGCGCGACCAGGCTGTAGCAGGTGTTGATGAAGGCTGGCTGCGCCGCTGCCTGGCTGCCGCCGAGCAGCTTGGTGATGGCGAGCGCACACACCTTGCCCTGCGAATTGGCGACGAAGCCCGATTTCGGCATCGGCGCGGCGATGGTGGCGTCGCCCACCACATGGATGCCGGGCACCAACGTCGATTCGAACGTCGCCGGATTGATCGGGCACCATCCGGTCTGGTTGGTCACGCCCGCGAGCTGCGCGATGTTGCCGGCCCGCTGCGGCGGGATCACGTTGGCGACCTTGGCAACGTGCTTGCCGAATTCCGTGGTCAGCGTGTTGGTCGCGGGATCGACCGACGTCACCTTGCCGCCGGTCGACAGCGACACCCATTCGAGATGGTCCGGATAGAGCTCCTTCCAGGCGTTCTGGAACAGCCGCTGCTTGGAGAACTGGTCCTTGGCGTCGAGCACCAGCAGCTTCGACTTCGGCTTGCTGGTCTTGAGGTAGTGCGCGATCAGGCTGGCGCGCTCGTAGGGTCCCGGCGGGCAGCGGAACGGATTGGCCGGCACCGACATCACGACGAGGCCGCCGTCTTCCATCGCGGTGAGCTGATTGCGCAGCAGCGTGGTCTGTTCGCCGGCCCGCCACGCGTGCGGCATCTTCGCCGCCGCGGCTTCGTTGTAGCCCGGCAAGCCGTCCCAGCGCAGTTCGATGCCGGGGGACAGCACGAGCCGGTCGTAGGGCAGGGTGAGGTCGGCGAGGCGAACCGTTTTCCCGGTCTGGTTCACGCCGATCGCCGTGCCGATCACGACGTTGACGCCGGCGGCGCGAACCTTGTCGTAGCCGAACTGCTGCGCCTTGAGGTCGCGCAGTCCGCCGAGCACGGCGTTGCTGAACGGGCAGGCGGTGAAGGTCGCGCTGGATTCGACCAGCGTCACGTGAATCTTGGGATCGAGCGCCTTGATGTTGCGCGCGACCGTGGTGCCGCCGAAGCCGCCGCCGACCACGACCACGCGGGGCGCGGCCTGCGCGATCGCCGGCATCGGCAACATCGCGGTCGAGACGAGCGCGGCCGAGTTGCGGAGGAATTTTCTGCGGGTACTGCGCACCGCCGCCTCCTATTTCTGCGCCGCGAGCCAGGCCGCGATCGGCCGCATCTCGTCGTCGGTGAAGCCCTTGGCAACACGGCCCATCACGGTCGATGGTTTTTCACCGGAGCGGAATTCCGCCATCAGCTTCACGGTCTCGTCGGCGCTGCGGCCGGTGATCTTGGGCACCGGGGTTTCGGCGGCCGCGTTGGTGGCGTGACAGCCCGAGCAGGCGGCTGCGCCCGGCGGCGCGTCAGCCGCGAACGCCGTGCCCGCGAGCATGAGCGCACACACGAGGATTCCGGACGCCGATTTCATCCGCTTCCCCCTCAATGCGAAGCGGCGGCTCTTTCGAGCCGCCGCCCGCGTTGTCGTCAGGCGATTTGCAGCTTGTGGTTCTTGAGCGGGAACGAACGGATGCGCGTGCCGGTCGCCTTGGCATACGCATTCATCACTGCCGGCGCCGCGACGCAGATGGTCGGCTCGCCGATGCCGCCCCACGGCCCGCTGCCGCCGCTCGGCATCGAGATCGTCTCGACCTTCGGCATCTGGGCGATCCGCATGGAATTCGTAGGTGTCGAAGTTGGTCTCGACGATGCGCCCGTCCTTCACCGTGCACTCCTGCCAGAACAAGGCGGACAGGCCGTAGACGAACGATCCCGCGACCTGCCGATCGATCTGCGCCGGATTGACGGCGTAGGTCGCATCGGTCGCCGCGACGATGCGGTGGACCTTGATCTTGTCGCCGACCACGGAAACCTCCGCCGCTCCGGCCACGTAGGCGTTGAACGCCTTCATCTGGGCGAGGCCGCGATGCACGCCTTGCGGCGCCGGCTTGTCCCAGCCGATCCGCTCGGCGACGGCGTTGAGAACCGCAAGGTTCCGCGGGTGCTTCTCCATCAGCTTGCGGCGGAACGCCAGCGGGTCCTGACCCGCCGCCGCCGCCAGCTCATCCATGAAGCACTCGATGAAGATGCAGTTCTGGTTGATGTTGACGCCGCGCCAGAAGCCCGGCGGGACGTGCGGGTTGCGCATCGAGTGGTCGATCAGCAGGTTCGGGACCGAGTAGCCGAACGAGTGCTCGCCGGTCTGGAACACGCCCTGGAAGGCGAGGGCATCACGCCCCTTGTCCTGCTCCACGACCTGCGGGCGCACGCTCGCCAGGATCGACTGGCCGGACAGCCGCATGTGCAGCCCGGTCAGGTTGTTGTCCTTGTCGAATGCGCCGACCAGCTTGCACTGCATGACCGGGTGGTACCGGCCCTGCACCATGTCTTCTTCGCGGGTCCACAGCAGCTTGATCGGGGTGCCCGGCATCTCCTTGGCGATGCGGACAGCCTGATGCACGTAGTCCTGGAAGCCGCCGCGCCGGCCGAAGCCGCCGCCGAGGTCGATCTTGTGGACCTCGCACTTGTCGGCCGGCAGACCCGACGCGGCGAGCACGCGCCGCGAACGAGCCTTCGCCGTCCTGAGTTGGGACCCAGACTTCCGCGCGATCCGCGGTAACGCGGGCCGTGCAGTTCATCGGCTCCATGCAGACGTGGTTCTGGTAAGGGTACGAATAGACCGCCTCGACCTTCTTCGCCGCGCCGGCGATAGCGGCCTTGGCGTCGCCGTTTTGGTTGCCGACAAAAGCCGGCTGGTCGGGTTCGAGACCGGCCTTCAGCCATTCCGCGATGCTGGCGCTGGAGACCTTGGCGTTCGGGCCTTCGTCCCAGACGATCGGCAATGCGTCGAGCGCGGTCTTGGCCTGCCAGAACGTGTCGGCCACCACCGCGACCGCGGTGTCGCCGACCTGCAGGACCTTCTTCACGCCCTTCATGCTGGCGACCTTGGCGGCGTCGAAGCTCTTCACCTTGCCGCCGAACACCGGGCATTCCTTGATCGTGGCAATCAGCATGCCCGGCATCGTCAGGTCGAAGCCGTAGACCTGCTGGCCGGTGACCCGTTGCCGCGTGCCGAACCGCTTGATCGGCTTGCCCGCGATCTTCCAGTTCTTCGGGTCCTTCAGCGCCGGCTTCTCCGGCACCGGCAGCTTGGATGCGGCGTCGGCGACCTTGCCGTAAGTGGTCTTGAGGCCGCCCGGTCCGGTGATGGTGCTGTTCTCGGCCTTGAGCTGATCGACCGGCACCTTCCACTCGTTCGCCGCGGCCTGCAGCAGCATCAAGCGCGCCGCCGCGCCGCCCTGGCGGACGTATTCGTGCGACTCGCGGATGCCACGGCTGCCGCCGGTCGAGAATGACTGCCAGATGCGCTTGCGCCTGACGTTTTCGCCGGGCGTCGGATATTCGTAGGTGACCTTCGACCAGTCCGCCTCGAGTTCCTCGGCGACGAGCTGGGCGAGGCCGGTGATGGTGCCTTGGCCCATCTCCGAGCGCGCGATGCGGACGACGATGGTGTCATCCGGCTTGACCACGACCCATGCGCCGAGTTCCGGCGTTGAGAGCGCCTGCTGTGCGCTGGCTTCCGTTGCGCCGAACAGATCGAAACCGATGGCAAGTCCGCCACCGGCGGCGGCGCTGCCGATCACGAAGGAGCGGCGATTCATTTTTGGCACGACGTTCATTGCTGCCCTCCCGATCACGCGTTCGCCGCGGCGTGGATCGCCGCGCGTACTTGTTGGAAGGTGCCGCAACGGCAGATGTTGGTGATCGTATCGTCGATGTCGGCGTCGGTGGGCTTCGGCTTGTTCTTGAGCAGGTCGACCACGGCCATGATCATGCCGCTCTGGCAGTAGCCGCACTGCGGCACTTCGTGATCGATCCAGGCCTGCTGCACCTTGTGCAGCGTGTTGCCCTGAGCGAGTCCCTCGATGGTGGTGATCTGCTTGCCTTCCGCCGCGCTCACCGGGAACGCGCAGGAGCGGGTTGCGACGCCATCGACATGCACGGTGCACGCGCCGCATTGCGCGATGCCGCAGCCGTATTTGGTGCCGGTGAGGCCGACGTTCTCCCGGATCGCCCACAACAGCGGGGTGTTCGGATCGACATCGATGTCGACAGCTCTGCCGTTTACGGTGAAACGCGCCATGCTCGCCCTCCCTGGGTTTTGGCTGCGGCCGCGTGACGCCTCACGGGCCGCGATGTCTCAGTTGTGCAGACTGTAATTAGATTACTTAAAGACAACAATTGGGCTGGCTTGGTATTCCAGCAGCCGCCGTCCGCTTGCGAAACTGGACAGGATGAGACTGCGGGGACCTGGAAAGCCTCTGCAATTTCACCTGTTTTGCGCCGCACCAATTTCCCTTACGCTGCACCGATGGCGTTATTCCAACACGAATATTTGACCTCTGAAGCGGCGCTGGCGCTTTGCGCGTGTGATGACCTCGATGCCTTGATGGCCACCGCGGCGAAGCGCCGGGACGCTGCCCACGGCCCACTCATTTCCTATTCCCGCAAGGTCTTCATCCCGCTGACCAGGCTGTGCCGGGACGTCTGCCACTACTGCACCTTCGCGCACGCGCCGCGGCGCGGCCAGAATTCATATCTCTCGGCGGATGAGGTGCTGGCGATTGCTGCGGCCGGGGTGAAGGCGGGCTGCAAGGAGGCGCTGTTCACCCTCGGCGACAAGCCGGAATTGCGCTACGCCGCCGCCCGCGACGAGCTTGCGCGTCTGGGCCACGCGACCACCATCTCGTATCTCGTAGAGATCGCACGCGCCGTATTCGAGCAGACCGGCCTGCTGCCGCACGTCAATCCGGGTGTGCTCGATGCCGCCGAGATTGCGGCGCTGCGCCAGGTGTCGGTCTCGCAAGGCATCATGCTGGAGAGCGTTTCGCGGCGCCTGTGCGAACGCGGCGGTCCGCATTTCGGTTCGCCCGACAAGGATCCGGCGGTGCGGCTTGAGACCATCCGGCTCGCCGGCGAACAGGCTGTGCCGTTCACCACCGGAATCCTGATCGGCATCGGCGAGACGCGGGCCGAACGCGTGCAGTCGCTGCTGGCGATCCGCGATCTGCATGAACGGTACGGGCACATCCAGGAAATCATCATCCAGAATTTCCTCCCCAAGCCCGGCACGCGCATGGCGCAGACACCGGCCGTCGCAACACGCGAGCACCTTTGGACCATCGCGGTTGCACGTTTGCTGTTCGAGCCGGAGATGAACATCCAGGCGCCGCCCAATCTCGCCAAAGGCAATCTCGCGCCGCTGATCGGCGCCGGTATCAACGACTGGGGCGGCGTGTCGCCGGTGACGCCGGATCACGTCAACCCGGAAGCGCCGTGGCCGCAGCTATCGGTGTTGGAATCGGCGTGCCGTGCTTCGGGCAAGCAACTCGTCGAGCGGCTTGCGATCTATCCGCAGTATGTCCGCGCGCTCGATCGCTGGGTCGATCCTGATCTGCGGACCGCCGTGCTCCGTGGCGTCGATGCCGACGGCTGGCCGCGCACCGACGCATGGACGCCCGGTGCGGTCGCGGCGCTGCCGGAGCATGACGCCATCGCGGCGGTGTCGAAACCGGCGATCGTCCTGGGCAATCTATCCAAATTGCTGGATCGTGCCGCGAGCGGACGCGCGCTGTCGGAGCGCGATATCGTCGCGCTGTTCCGTTCGCGCGGCGATGCGTTCTCCGCTGTGACGGCCGCCGCCGACGATCTGCGTGCGAGCGTGTGCGGCGATGCGGTGTCCTATGTGGTCACGCGCAACATCAACTACACAAACATCTGCTCGTATCGCTGCCAGTTCTGCGCGTTCTCGAAGGGCAAAACCAGCGAGAATCTGCGCGGCCGTCCTTACGACCTTTCAAGTCAAGAAATCGGTGCGCGTGTCCGCGAGGCGTGGGCGCGCGGTGCAACCGAAGTGTGCATGCAAGGTGGAATCCATCCCTCGTACACGGGGCAGACCTATCTCGATATCTGCCGGACCGTGAAGCAGGCGGCGCCGCGGATGCACATTCATGCGTTCTCGCCGCTGGAGGTGCACCACGGCGCGCAAACGCTCGGCGTGCCGGTTTCCGAATTCCTGGCCGAGTTGCGCTACGCCGGCCTCGGCTCATTGCCGGGAACCGCAGCCGAAATCCTCGATGACGAGGTTCGGGCCATCATCTGCCCGGACAAGATCTCCACCGCGCAGTGGCTTGATGTTATGCGCGCGGCCCATAACGCCGGTCTGAAAAGCACGGCGACCATCATGTTCGGCCATGTCGATCGCTACGAGCATTGGGCGCGGCATCTGCTGCGCATTCGCGCGCTGCAGGAAGAAACCGGCGGGTTCACCGAATTCGTGCCTTTGCCGTTCGTCCATATGGAGGCGCCGATCTACCTGAAGGGCCGCTCGCGGCGCGGTCCGACGTTCCGTGAGGCGATCCTGATGCATGCGGTGGCCCGGCTGGTGCTGCATCCCGCGATCGCCAACATCCAGACCTCGTGGGTCAAGATGGGGCCGGCCGGGGCGCGGCTCTGCCTCCAGGCGGGCGCCAACGACCTGGGCGGCACGTTGATGGACGAGACAATCACGCGCTCCGCCGGGGCGAGCCACGGCCAGGAAATGCCGCCAGAGGCGATGGAGGAGATGATCACCTCGGTCGGCCGGACGCCCCGGCAGCGGACAACGACCTATGGCGCCGCACCGGCGGAGCGGCTCCGGCAATCGTTTGTCGCGATATCACGTGGCGAAAGCGCGGGGCGGGCCGGCTTGGCAACCGTTGGGGCGTAGGCCGACCGCCTAGGAATGGGCCATCGGCTAAGGTATTCTTTTGCGCACGATTGTCGCGCGAGTGCCACAATTTTGGCGCGACTTACACGGCCACCTAACGACTACACCAAGGAGCCGAAATGTCGGGGTTTCTGCGAATTGCCGCATTGCTGACTGCCACCAGCCTGATCGGCCCTGCCGTGCAGGCTCAGAATTACGACGCCCGGACCGGCCGATACCAGGAAATGAATGTCCAGGATCAGCCGGGCTACATCCCGCAAAGCGAGGAGGTGCCTGCCCAATTCCAGCGCCAGGCGGTGTTCTTCCGCACCACCGAGCCGCCCGGCACGATCATCGTGCATACCTCCGAGCGCTTCATGTACCTGGTGCAGGGTAACAACCGCGCCATGCGCTACGGCATCGGCGTCGGCCGGGATGGCTTTCAATGGTCGGGACTGCTGAAAATATCCCGCAAGTCCGAGTGGCCGGACTGGACGCCGCCTGAGGAGATGATCCAGCGCCAGCCGTACCTGCCGCGCTGGATGGCCGGCGGTCCTGGCAACCCGATGGGTGCCAGAGCGCTTTACCTCGGTGGCACGGTCTACCGGATTCACGGCACCAACCAGCCGCACACCATTGGCTCCGCCGTGTCGTCCGGCTGCTTCCGTCTGGTGAACAACGACGTTATCGATCTCTATGAACGCGTTCCGGTGGGGACCAAGGTCGTCATCCGGCACGCCGCCGCTCTGTAGTTCTGCGGCGGTTCGAATTGGCATACGGCACAACATTGCAGCAAACGAGACAATCACATGAATAAGTATGGCAACGGGTCACTCGCCGCAGTCTTGGCGGGCCTGTCTATCGCTGTCGCGCTGTCTGCGCCGGCTGGCGCGCAGACGCTGAAGGCGGTGAAGGATCGCGGCGCGGTCAACTGCGGAGTTAGCGAGGGGCTCTATGGCTTTTCCTCGCGCGACGACAAGGGCACGTGGAGCGGCTTTGACGTCGACATGTGCCGCGCGGTCGCGGCGGCGATCTTCAACGACCCCAGCAAGGTCAGATATACGCCGCTCGATGCCAGCAGCCGTTTCAAGGCGCTTCAGTCGAACAGCATTGACGTGCTGTCGCGCAACACGACGTGGACCATGTCGCGCGAGACTGACCTTGGGCTGAGCTTTGCAGCGACGAGTTACTACGATGGCCAAGGTTTCCTTATTCGGAAGACGATGAACAAGGATTCGGCACTCGACCTCGATGGTACGAAAGTGTGCGTGCAGACCGGAACGACGACCGAACTCAATCTCGTCGATCATTTCCGCGCCAACAAGATGAAATACGAGACCGTCGGCTCCGTCACCGCGGACGAGGCGATCAAGAGCTACGATGCGAATCGCTGCAACGTCTTCAGCGCGGACGTCTCGCAGCTCTTCGCGATCCGGCTCTTGCTGGCCAAGCCCGAGGAGCACGTCATTCTGCCGGATGTCATCTCCAAGGAGCCGCTCGGGCCGGTGGTGCGTCAGGGCGACGCGCAATGGCTGAACATCGTGAAGTGGGTGCACTTCGCGATGATCAATGCCGAAGAGCTTGGTGTGAATTCCAAGAACGTCGACGATGCCCTGAAGTCGGAAAAGCCCGACGTCAAGCGTCTGGTCGGCAACGAAGGCAGCTACGGTGAGCAGATCGGCCTCACCAAGGATTGGGCGGCCCGCGTCGTCCGGCACGTCGGCAATTACGGCGAGGTGTTCGAGCGCAACGTGGGGGTCGAATCCAGACTGGGCATTCCGCGCGGCATCAATCAGCTATGGAACGTCGGCGGCATTCAATACGCCCCGCCGATCCGCTAATGGTCTCGTTACGCTAGCAGAGAGTTCTTTCAAGGACCGATGGTCGACTACTTCCCTGTCCTCAATAGCGCGGTCGCGGCGCTCAATCCGAATACGCCGGAGGCGCGCCGCGGCCTCTACGATCGTGCGCGCCGCGCGCTGGTTGACGGGCTTCGTTCCAGCGATCCGGGCCTGTCGGACACCGACCTGAAGACGCAAAGCGCGGCGCTGGAAGGCGCGATCCGCAAGGTTGAATTGCAGTTTGAGGTGGAGGCGTTGCGCGGCATTGGCCGGCCGGCAGAGACGCCATCTCCAATGCCGCCGCCTGCGGTCGCCGCGGCAAGAGTGCCGCCTTCAACCACTCCACGCGCTGCGCCGGCTGTTGCTCCGCCGATGCCTGGTCCTCAGCCGGCAGCGGACGCTGCGGAGCAGGCTGAGGAGTACCGAGACCAGCCGCCGCTCGACGACGAGCGCAAGCCGTATCGTATGATCGCAGCGGGCGTCGCTGCCCTTGCTGTCCTGTTGGGCGCAGCTGCCGCCTACACCTATTGGCCGAGCAAGACCAGTGCGCCGTCCCCGCAGCGCGCAACCGCCACCGCCGCGAAGCGCGCAGACGCCAATCCCGTCGGCGCAGGCGGTGCCGGATACGTCTATCTCCGGCAGCCGGTGTACTACCGGAGCAATCACCCTGTCGGCACCATCGTGGTCGACAAGTCGCAGAGCTTCCTCTACGTGGTGCGCCCAAGCCTCAGCGCGATCCGCTACGGCATCAGTGTCGGGCCCGAATGCAACGCTACCGCCGGTCTTTACCAGATCATGCGTAAGGAGGAGTGGCCGGGGTTCAAGATGCCGGCCAGCGGCAAAGTAGCTGACGATGAGCGCAACAAGAACCCGTTCGGCGCGCGCGCTCTCTATCTGAGCAAGGAATCCCGCATCCACGGCACCAACGCACCGAGCTCGATTGGGCGGCCGGCGTCGCTGGGCTGCATTCGCCTGACCAACGACGACGTAGTCTATCTCTACGATCGCTCCCCGCTGGAAACGCGCGTGGTGGTCCTCAACTAGTGGGACCTGATGTCGCTGCGGTCCGCCTGCCGCGTTTTGCGATATCCGCTGCTTGTCCTCCTGCTATGATCGCGCTTCAATCATTCGGTCGAAACGGGGCCAATCATGCGCGCGGCAATGCACACCATCCTTGGAGGCGCGGTGCTCTGCGCATTGATGCCCGGTCCGGCCCTGGCACAGGCGAGCTTTCCGTCGCGGCCGATCACCATGGTGGTGCCGCTGCCTGCCGGCGGCACGGCCGACCTGCTGTGCCGTTTTGCTGCCGAGAAGGCGACGTCGATCCTCGGCCAGCAGGTGGTGGTGGAGAACCGGGCAGGCGGCGCGGGCGGACGCGTAGGCATGGATCAGGTGATGCGCGCTGCGCCGGACGGCTACACGGTGCTGTGCGGGACCCAGCTCATGTTCAGCATCACACATCTCGTCTTCACCAAGTCGCAGGCCGACGCCCGGACGATGGAGCCGATCAGCGTGCTCGCCACCTATCCGCTAATCATCATCACCAAGGCGGCGCTGCCCGCGAACAACATGAAGGAGTTCATCGAATACGCCCGCGCCAACCCCGACAAGGTCAACTACGGCCACCAGGGCAAGGGCAACACCGGCCATCTGCTCGGCGAGCTCATCATGATGAAGACCGGCATCAAGATGACGGAGATTCCGTATCGTGGCAGCGCGCCGGCAATCAACGATCTGCTGGCAGGCACCATCGAGATGGTTCCGGACTATCTGCTCGCCAACAAGCAGAACATCGACGCCGGCAAGATCAAGTTCATCGCCACCGCAAGCGAGCAGCGGCTGAAGGATTATCCGAACGTGCAGACCGTCACCGAGACGCTGCCTGGCGTCACCTCCACCACCTGGATGGCGGTGGCGGCGCCACCTGGCACGCCCAAGGACATCGCGAAGAAGATTTCCGATGCGATCGGTCAGGGCTTCCGCGAGGCCGACCTCAAGGCGCGCATCCTGCGGCTCGAAGCCGATCCGCTCGGCAGCACGCCGGACCAGATGCGCGACCTGATCAAGCAGAGCACCGAAACCTGGGAGCCAGTGGTCAAGGCGCGAAAAATCTCCGTCGACTGACCGTCACGCGGCCGGCGCACCGGTTCGCTTCAGGAATTCCCGGTAATCCTCCGGCGTGTCCAGATCGAACGCGAGGCCGGGCCGCCGCACGATCTCGATCGTTGCGTTGCCCGCGCGAGCGGCCGCTACATGAGCCGCGAAGCTCGAAGGGCCGAAACGGAAGAAATCCGGATCGGGCGGCGACAGCACCAGCGCGTTGGTCGCCTGCTCCGCTGCATCGGGTGCGATGACGACGCTGGGCGCGGGCGCAAGGGCCGAGGCCAGCGCGGCGATATCGTCCGCGGACAGAAAGGGCAGGTCGCTCGGCAGCACCATGATTGCCGGCGCGCCGCGTTCCATCGCGAACTGGCACGCGCGGCCGAGCGCCGCGTTGAGTTCTCCGGGGTCGACGACGCCGCACGCTCCGCGAGACTCAACCGTAGCAGACAGTCCCGCGTCGGACGTCACCACGGCGACGCGTTCGGCGCCGAGCACGGCAATCGCCGTGCCGAACACATGATCGAACAGGTGCCTGCTGAGCGCGGCGCGAGCCTGGTCGTCGAGCACGGCCGCAAGGCGCGACTTGCCAAGCGCGAACGGCTTGACCGGTATGATGGCCCACAGGTCCGGCTTCATCCCGTCATCCAACCGGCGGCAATGAATGTGCGAAATCCAGCGCCTCCCGCGCCAATCGGGCTTTGTCCTCTACGCTGCGCATGACGGTGTCCGTGACGTGAACGCGGCAACCCATCGCCTCCAGCGCCGGCACGCCGTCTCGGTCGCTGCGGTCGACGATCCAGCCGTTCACGAGCGCGCCGTAATGCCTGGCGATCTCGAGAGTCGACGGTTCAAGGCCAAGCTCCCGCATCATCTTGGCGAGTGGTCCCTTGATCGCGGCGCCGCCAACGATCGGCGAAACGGCGACCACGGGAGCTTGAGAGCGACGTATTCCGTCCCGCACGTTCGGTATCGACAGGATTGGATCGACGCTGACGTACGGATTAGACGGCGCGATTAGGATGACAGTAGCTTTTTTCAACGCTTCATCGAGTGTCGCACTCGCTTTCGCATTCTCCGCGTCCTGAAACGTGACGCCACGAAATGCCGGACGGCACTGCCGTTTCACGAAATAATCCTGGAACGCCAGTGCGCCTTCGTCGGTGTCGACGACGCTGCGAACCGCCTGATCGGTCATCGGCGCGACCATGTGCTTGATGCCCATACGTGCTGCGAGCATCGCTGTTATCGCGGACAGACCTTGCCCAACGGCTAATGCCTCCGTTCGCAGCACATGCATGGCCAGATCGCGGTCGCCGAGCTGGAACCAGTCTGGCGCGCCGAGCCGGCGCAGCGCATCCATGAAATTCCAGGTCTCGCCCGCGAGGCCCCAGCCGCGATCGAGATCGTTCAAGTCGGCGATGGCGTAGAGCACGGAATCGATGTCGGGACAGATGTGCAGACCGAGATGCACGAAATCGTCGGCAGTGTTGACCACGACAGCAAGCTGATCGGGCGGCAGCACCGCGGTCAGTCCGCGTGCGAATTTTCCGCCGCCGACGCCGCCCGCCAATGCGAGGACGAAGCGGCTCGCTCATCGGAACAGGTCGATCTCGCGCGGCCGGATCAGCTCTTGCGCCGATCCGTCGCGCGCCGGCAATTTGAGGCCGCGCAGCAGCACAGCGGGCGTGCCTTCGCCGGCCTGTCCCATCAGCAGCGAAGCCGTTGCAGCGATCTCGTCGGCAATCCCGACCTCGGTGGTGCGGAGCTTGCGGCCGAACAGGTCGGGCGTGCCGGCGAGATCGAGCAGGGCAGGGAGGCCGGCAGCGCCGAGCGCGGTGCCGACCGTGCCGTTCCGCCACGCGCGGCCCAGACTGTCGTTGATGATGACCGCGATCTCCACACCGGTCATCTCGGCGAGCTTGCGGCGGATCGTCTCGGCAGGAGCGGTTGCAGTCCTCCGGCAGCAGCAGGACGTGACTGTCGACTCTGTCGTCGCCTTCCTTCGCCAACGTTCGAGGCATCGATCCCGGCGTTCGCCAGCACATAACCGTTGCGATGCGCGACCACGAGCACGTTCTTGCGGTGGCGCACCACCTCGGTCGACTTCCGCAAGATCAGTTCGACCAGCCGCGGGTCCTTGTCCACCTCGGCGGCCAGCGTTTGCGCGCGCGCCGACGGTGTTATGCTCGCGAGCGCAACCAGGCGCCCCTCGGCCTTGGAGATGATCTTCTGCGCGATCACCAGCACATCGCCGCTTTGCAGCGTCAAACCGGAGCGTTGCAACGCATCCGCGATCAATGCGGCGATATCGTCGCCGGCGCGCACCCGCGGGATACCGGCCAGCGCCACGGCACGCAGTTCGCTAGCCATCGGTGGCGTCCGGCGGCAATCCGGTGATGCGGATGCCGGAGTGCTTGATTTTGTATTGCCGATTGATGGCTATCAGCGCCGAGGTGAGCGCCTCGGCCGCCGCCGAATTGGCCAGCGCGCCACCATGAAAGGCGCGCATCCCGGCATCTTTGGCGAGCGCAACCACTTCGGCGCGCGCGTCTTTGTCGTCGCCGCAGATCAGTACGTCGCAGTCGATGGCGTGACCGAGCACACCGAGATGTTCTGCCGAGACATTCTGAAAGGCCGATACTACGCGCACGGTTGCCCCGAGCATTTTCTGCGCGTTGAGGACGGCCGAGCCGCCTTCGGGCAATTGCACGCGGCTGACTTGCGGCGGGACGAGCGGCACCGTGACGTCGACCAGGATCTTGCCGGCAAGCGCAGCTCCGATGCCCGGTCCAGGGTGTCAATTTGCGCCGCGTAGGGCACGGTGAGCACCACGATATCGCCGCCCTGTGCCGCGGCGAGATTATTCATGCCGGCGGCGCGCTCCGTTCCGATCTGCGCATTGATTGTCCGGGCCGCGTCGTCCGCGCGGTCCACCGAACGCGAGCCGATCAGAACGCGATGCCCGGCATGCGCCCAGCGCAACGCGAGGCCGGAGCCTTCCTTGCCGGTGCCGCCGATGACGGCGATGGTTCGTGCCTGCATGAATGGACGTAATCATAGCGCGCCGCATGAGGCAATTCGGCCGCCTTGAGTTCGTCCCGCCGCGATGACACAACAGTCCAACGCTTTCGATGAGGTGAAATATGATCCAGGCCAAGCGCATCGGCCACGCCAGCTTCACGACCCCCGACCTCGACCGGCAGATCGACTACTACCGGCAGGTGATCGGCCTCGGTCTGGTTGCGCGCGAGGGCAACCGGGCGTTCCTCGCGACGCCGACCGGCCAGCTTTCGATCGTGCTGGAGAAGGCGAGCGAGCCGTCCTGCGCGCGGATTGCGTTCGAGGTTTCGCCCTCGCTAAGCATGGCAGACATGGCGAAGCGGCTCGCGGCCGACGGCCTTAAGAGCGAGGAACGCAGCGACACCATTCCGGGCACGTCGAAAACACTCGCCTTCACCGACGCCAAAGGCACCACCATCGAATTGTTCTCGGAGTGGAAATTCCTCAGCGGGGAGGCGCCCGCCGCCGGCAGCCTGATGCCGAACAAGCTCGGCCATCTCGCCTATGTAACCGAAGACCCGAAGGCGATCTTCGACTTCTACGCCAAGGTGCTGGGTTTCCGGCTGTCGGACTGGATTGGCGACTATTTCGTGTTCCTGCGCTGCGGCGCCGATCATCACACCGTCAACTTCATCCGCGGGCCGAACTCGCGCATGCACCACATGGCGTTCGAGGTGAAGGACACCAGCCAGCTCACCAGCGCCTGCGACCTGCTTGGCCGCAAGAACGTGGAGATCGTCTGGGGACCGGTGCGGCACGGGCCCGGCCATAACATCGCGGTCTATCACCGCAACCCTGACGACCAGATGGTGGAGTTCTTCACCGACCTCGACCGCATGGTCGACGAAGAGGGCGGCTACTTCGAGCCGAGGCCCTGGCACAAGGACCGGCCGCAGAAGCCGAAGGTCTGGGACCCAAACAAGCAGCGCGACATGTGGGGCCTGCCGCCGGGACCGAACTGGCGGCGGGGCAACGAATAAATCTTTTCGTTAGGCATGATCTTTTCGGAAAGCCGGTCCCCATTTTTCCGGATCATGCCCTAGGTCTTCGGCACCACGTCCTTCGCGGAGCCCGCCCAGCCGGTGTGGGTGAGATCGAACACGATGCCTCGGGGGTCGCGGTATTTCGCCTCGTAGAATGATTTCGGCGAGTTCGGCCGGCCGGATAGGTATTCGCCACCGGCCGCCAGCACCTTCTTCTCGGCGGCGTCGAGATCGTCCACCCACATGCCGAAGTGAGCGATGCCAATCCGCTCGTCGTCTTTTTCCTTCTTGAGCAGGGCGACGTTGACGACGCCGTCGGACACATGAATGCCTCGCCGCGCGACGCCGCAACGTTTCATGTCGAAGGCCTGCTCGAAGAACGTCGCCGCCGCCTCCGGGTCCGGAACGATCACCGCAATGTGCCGAAGCTTCGCCATGGATTGTCTCCCTCAGTCGTAAACCGTGTCGACGTAGTGGTCGGAATCGACCACGGCCTCGATCACTGTGGGGCCTTTCGCGGCAAGCGCCTTCGTCACCGCGGCCTCCAGCGCGTCGGGGCTGCGTACACCGATGGCCGGTACGCCGAAATAATGTTGCGGCGGCTCAGTGTATTCCTCGGATTGGAGTTCAGTGCCGTAGAGCGGAAACTGGCGGCGGATCTGCTTCACTTTGATCAGGCCTAGCCATTTGTCGTCGAGCACGACGATCGGCAGCGCGAGACCCATGCGCTTGGCCACCGCGACCTCGCCACAGGTCATCTGGAAGCAACCGTCGCCGATCAGGCAGACCACCGGCGCGTCGGGCCGCGCGAGCTTCGCCGCGATCGCTCCCGGCAGGCCGAAGCCCATAGACGACCAGCCGTTGGTGATGTGGAAGGTCTTCGGCGCGTGTGCGGTCCACTGGCTGGCGATTTGGTGGGTGTGCGCGCCGACGTCGAACGACAGCAGGCCCTCCCGCGGCAGCGCACGCCGCACGGCATCGATCGCCGCGTGGGCTGTGAAGGCTTTGCTGGCGGGCCGCAGCGCAGCGTGGAAGACCTTGCGATGCTCGGCCAGGGCAGCCGGCGTCCAGGAATTGCTGCTCGCCGGGAGTGCTGCGAGGCGGGCGAGCGACGCGTCGAGATCGCCGGTCACCTGATGCGCCAGCTTTCACCGACGGCACGATGTCGACCGGCTCGATGTCGATTTGCAGCAGCGGGACGTCGCCGATCCACGCTTCGTATTCCACTTCCACCGTGTCGTAACCCAAGCCGACAATGAGATCGGCGCTGCGCAAGAGCTTGCGCTGGATCTGCCGGCATGAACGCTCGATGCAGCCGATCGACAGCGGATGATCTTCGTCGATCATGCCCTTCGCCATGGTCGTCGTGGCGAACGGCAGGTTGTGGCGCTCGACCACCTGCCGCAGCAGGTCCGGTTTGGCAATGCGCATGGCGGTCGAGCCGAGCACCGCGATCGGACGCTTAGCCTTGGCGATCAGCTCCGCGGCCTTAGCGATATCGCCTTCGGGCGCCGGCAAGATTTTCGACAGCGCCTTCATCGGCGATGCATCGCCGCGCGCGGGCGCCAGTGCCACGTCCTCGGGCAGATCGAGATGCACCGGTCCGCGCGGCTCGCTCATGGCTAGGCGAATGGCTTCCTTCACCGTCTCTGCGATCTTGCC
Source organism: uncultured Alphaproteobacteria bacterium (assembly GCA_963838595.1). Classification (GTDB taxonomy): domain Bacteria; phylum Pseudomonadota; class Alphaproteobacteria; order Rhizobiales; family Xanthobacteraceae; genus Z2-YC6860. The sequence continues at coordinate 113,610 of CAWIRP010000006.1, read as the reverse complement.
TTTCTCCAGCCGGAACGTGCCTTTGGTGATTGGCTTGAACAGTGCGTGATGGTCGATCCACATCTGGATGCGGCGGCCGAGCTGATCGGTGTTCAAGTTGCAGGTGATGGCGATCATTGGCGAGCGGTCGAGCCAGGCATTGCCGACGCCGGTTGCGAGATTGGTGGCGCCGGGGCCGAGCGTCGCGATGCACAGACCGGGCGCATCCGAGAGCCGCCCGGTGACGTCGGCGGCGAAGCCCGCCGAGCCCTCGTGCGCTGTCAGCACGAAATCGACGCCGCCTTTGCGCATCGCCTCCATCAGCGGCAGCACGTTGCCGCTCGGGATGCCGAAGCCGCGGTGGATGCCGGCAGCCTTGAGGGTGGCGACGATGAGGTCGGCGTTGTTCACGGAAATTGGCCTTACCTTCAGTTTTTCTTGCGTAGGTCTTTAACCCGGACCGCCTTGCCTTGCGAGCGTGGAATTTCCCCGGGTGACTTCACGTCCACAGTGCAGGTAACGCCGATCCGCGACTTGATCTGGTGTACGACGCCGGCCGCGGTCTTTTCACGCGAGGCAGGTTCGGCGCCCGGCGCCATCTCGACCTCCACCGTCATCGAGTCGAGCGCGCCCTCGCGGGTGAGCACCAACTGGTAGTGCGGTGCGATGCCGGGCAGGCCGACCAGCACGGCCTCGATCTGCGACGGGAACACGTTGACGCCGCGGATGATCAGCATGTCGTCGTCGCGGCCGGTGACCCGCATGATGCGCGACATGGGTGCGGCCGCACGCGCAGGGTTCGCGCGTCAGCCGTCGTGATGTCGCGCGAACGATAGCGCACCATCGGCAGCGCTTCCTTGGTCAAGGTGGTAATGACCAGTTCGCCCGGATCGCCGTCCTTCACAGGTTCCAGCGTCTTGGGATCGATCACCTCGAACAGGAAATGGTCCTCCCAGCCATGCAGGCCGTTGCGGGCGACATCGCATTCGACCGCCACGCCCGGTCCGATGATTTCCGACAGTCCGTAGAGATCGACCGCCGTGATGCCGAGTCTTGCTTCGAGGTCGCGGCGCATTGCGTCGCTCCACGGCTCGGCGCCGAAGATGCCGGTGCGCACTGGCAGTTTGCGGATATCGACGCCCATGCCTTCCGCGACTTCGGCGATGTTGAGCGCGTACGAAGGCGTGGCGCAGAGCACGTGCGCGCCGAAGTCCTGCAGCAGCGTGACCTGCCGCTCGGTCATGCCGCCCGACACCGGCACCACGGTGCAGCCAAGCCGCTCGGCGCCGTAGTGCGCGCCGAGTCCGCCGGTGAACAGGCCGTAGCCATAACCGTTGTGCACGATGTCGCCTGGCCGCGCGCCGGCGCAGGCCATGCAACGCGCCATCAGGTCCGACCATAGATCGAGATCGGCCCGCGTATAGCCGACCACGGTTGCCTTGCCGGTGGTGCCGGAGGAGGCGTGCAGCCGGGTGATCTGTTCGCGCGGCACGGCGAACAGCCCGAACGGATAGGTATCGCGAAGGTCCGCCTTGGTGGCGAAGGGGAAGCGCACGATGTCGGCGAGCGACGTGCAGTCCTCGGGCTTGACCTTGGCGGCGTCGAACTTGGCCTTGACGTGAGGCACCCTGGCGTAGGCGTGAGCGAGCGTCTGCTGCAGCCGAGCAAGCTGCAACGCTGCGATGTCGGCGCGCGGCATGCATTCGGCCTTGCGGTCGAACATGTAGTCCAGGGACTTTGTGGCGGGGTTGGCGGACATGGCGCTTCGTTACGCGGAGCGGGTGGGTATAGTAGCAGCGAGATGGGCGACGGTGAACCCTCAGGGAGTGCGGTCGATGATGCCTCGCGGCCTCTATGCTGAAGAAATCAAAGCGTCGGGACTACCCGCCCGGGAGGTGAATGCCTGGCAGAAGGCTGCGCCGCGCACCACCAGAAGCTTTGTGGCCGATCGCAAGGCATTTGGCGCGTATTGGCAAAAGACGTCTCGTTTACTCGCACAGCTGCCATCCACGGGCCACGACGACAGTGTGGACCGGGCAGGCCGAACATGATTCGCGTATCTCGCGAGCAAATCTCGCAAGCTGTTTCTGCGCGCTCACGTCGATGCGGTCTATGATGTGCTGACCGCCAAACGGACGCGCTTCGTTCGGTCTGGAGCACTTGCTGCCGGCGGCCGCGAAGTCCTTCCCAGGTTTGGTGCCTTCGGCGAAGGATATTGCTGCGGAAGATGGCCTTCGGCAGGGCGAGAAGGCGGGTTGGAAATTGATCAGGGGCTGTTCGTTTCGGCGATGCTTGCGAAGTGAGCAGTCCGGCCGGCATCTCTGTCACGCGATGCTGCTGCCACGCGATAGAATCGGTTCATCTGTTTCCAAAATTCTTCAAGGAAGGGGAGGCGCGATTTCCAGGTGCATCGATCGAGCGGCGCGAAGGTGCGGCAATTCTGACGTTTGACAATCCGCGATTTCTCAACGCTGAGGATCAAACCACGCTTTCCGGCATGGAGACTTGCGTCGACCTCGCATTGCTCGATGCGAACGGTTGAAGTTGTTGTATTGCGCGGCAGTGTGGTCGAGCATCCAAAATACAAAGGCCAGTCGTGTGTTTGGGTCTGGCATCAATCTCACGCACCTCTATCACGGCCGAATTCCGTTCCTTTGGTACCTCATTCGCGACCTCGGCTACGTCAACAAGCTGTATCGCGGATTGGCACTTCCTCACGAACCGCCCCCTGACGAGTTTGGCGGCCAGCACTCTCGAAAAACCCATCATCGCCGCAGTCGAATCTTTCGCCATCGGCGGGCACTGCCAAATCCTGCTCGCGGTCGACTATGTCATTGCCGAGAAGACTGCGTTCATGACTCTCCCCGCGCGCAAGGAAGGCATCATTCCCGGTGCCGCCAACATGCGTCTGCCGCGCGCGGTCGGCGATCGTCTCGCTCGGCAGGCGATCCAGTACGAGCGGCGGCTTGAATGTGACAGCCCGGAGGGCCGGCTGATCTGCGACGAAATTGTCGAGCCGGGCACGATGGACCAGGCGATCGAGCGCGTGGTGGATGGGCTGACCAATTCAGGTGTGGTCAGCGCGGCTTCGAACCGCCGCGCGTTCCGCATCACGCAGGAGCCGCTCGACATGTTCCGCAACTACTTCGCGGTGTATGCTCGCGAGCAGGCCTACTGCCACTTCAGCCCCGCGCTGATCTCCAACCTGGAGAAATACTGGAACGCGCAGAACAGGAAGCCGTAGTTATTTTAGTGCCATCTGCTTGCCGGCACGGCTGAGCGAAATCGCGACCTCGGACATCTTGCTGCCCGGCGACTGGATCGCGACGATTTGCTGGTCGGCGCGGGTGCGGATGTCGAGCATCGCCGCGATCGGTCCATCGACCCGCACCTCGATCTTTTCGCCGGCTGCTTTGCCCGCCACAGTACCGCCGACGCGGTTGGTCAGTTCGTTCCAGAAGCCGGACACTTCGCCCTTGTTATGCGAGACGCTGCTTTGCAATTCGAATTTGAAGCTGTCGCTCGAGCACCGCAGATCGAGCTTGAAATTCACGCCGCTCCCGTCAACATTGTAATTGGCGCGGCAGCGGATGCTTTCCTTCGCGCCGCTGTCCAGCGTGACGGTGCCAGGGCCCGCCCACGCGCCGGACAACCCAACAAATGGGCTGCTCGCGCCGTGCGCGAACGTTGCCATGAACAGCACGGCCATCATGCCGAGTCCGATGACGGCCGATTGTAGTTTACGAGTTGTTACGCTTTCGCCGTTCATGTCTGCCCCCGCCGAAATAGCTTCGTTGCTGGCCGGGACGATAGCTAGCACTTGCAAAAAATCCGGGGGAACTTTCGCTAAAATTTTATCGTTGCCCGCGACTTTGCGGCAGACCGGCACAATGAGACCTAAGCCATCTTGGTCGCGAGCTTTGCCGCCTTCGCCTTGATGCGTTCGATGGTCTTCGCGATATCGACGACGTACCGCGCATGGGTGCCGGTGCTGATCGCGTCGAGCTCGTCGCGTGCCGAAATCTCGAACGTCACCTTGCGACCCTCGACCGCAATCACCTTGGCTGTGATCTCGACAGTCATGCCCGGCAGGCTGGCGGCCAGGTGCTTCACCGAGACGTCGATGCCGACCGAATCCTCGCCGGCGTCGGCGTGCTGCAGGATCAGTTCGCGGCAGGTGTGCTCGATGTCGAGGATCATCGATGGCGTGGCGTAGACCCGCGCCTCCTCGCCCATGAAGCCGATGGTGCGGGCGCGATCGATGGTGATGGTGCGCTTCAGCGCGACGCCTGGTTGCAGGCTCGGCTTCATTGTTTTCCCTCGCGCGGCGGATGCTACAGTGACGCTGGCATGGCGACAGCGGGACTTTGCAACGCCTGCGGCGGCAATGGCGAAGAGAGGGAATGGCAAGTGAAAAGCAGACCGTCGGGTTGATCGGCCTCGGCCTGATGGGCCAGGCGCTGGCGACCCGGCTGATCCCGGCGGGATTTCGCGTGCTGGGCTACGACATCGACGCCGCCAAGGGCGCCAAGCTCAAGGCGATGGGCGGCGAGGCTGCCCCGCTCGCCGAGGTTGCGAAATGCAGCACGGTCCTTCTCGCAGTATTCAGCACCGACCAGGTCGAGGACGTGGTCGAGAACACGCTGGTTCCGGCCGCCGGCGGCGGCAAGATCGTGCTCTGCGCCTCGACCTGCGATCCCGGACCGGATTGCCGCGCTGGCGGCCCGCGTGGCGCCGAAGGGCATCCGTTTCCTCGAAACGCCCGTGTCCGGCAGCAGCGGCCAGGTCAGCCGCGGCGAGGGCACCGGGTTGATCGGCGGCGATCCGGCCACCGCCGCGGAGGTCGACGGCCTCCTGAACGTGCTGTTTCCCAAAGCGTTTCCACATCGGGAAGGCCGGCGACGGCGGCCGCGCCAAGCTCGCGATCAACCTGATCCTCGGCCTCAATCGCATGGCGCTGGCGGAGGGCATCGTGTTCGCTTCGCGGCTCGGCCTCGACGCCAAGGCGTTCCTCGACGTGGCGCGAAACTCGGCGGCCTATTCGCAGGTGATGGACATCAAGGGCCGCAAGATGGTGACGCGCGAGTTCAAGCCGGAGGGCTTCGTTCATCAGTCGCTCAAGGACTTTTCGCTGATGCATGAGCAGGCGACGAAGCTCGGCCAGACGCTGCCGGCGCTGGAATTGAACAAGTCGCTGCTGGAAGCCTGCGTGCGCGCCGGCGAGGCGGACTTCGACAATGCCGCCGTGATCGAGGAAATCCGGCGGCGTCACAAGTGAAATCAGGAGCAGTGCAATGAGCGACGGCGAAGTCCGCACCGAGCGCAAAGGCGATGTCGTCCATGTGACGTTCGACCGCCAGGCGGCGCGCAACGCCATGACCTGGCAGATGTACGAGCAGCTCGCGCGAAGCTGCGCGAAGCTGAACGCCGACAACAGCGTGCGTGCGGTCGTGTTCCGCGGCGCCGGCGGCAAGTCGTTCATCGCCGGGACCGACATCGCGCAGTTCCGTACTTTCACCTCCGGCGAGGATGGCGTCGCCTACGAAGCGAAGATGGAGACCTACCTCTCGGCGCTCGAAGAGCTGCCGATGCCGACGCTCTGCGTGATCGAAGGGTTTGCAATCGGCGGCGGGCTGGCGATCGCGGCGTGCTGCGATCTTCGCATTGCAACGCCTGGCTCACGGTTCGGCGTTCCGATCGCGCGCACGCTCGGCAATTGCCTTTCCGTCGCGAACTACGCCCGCGTGGTCGCCTCGGTCGGCCTGGCGCGTGCCAAGAAGATGCTACTGCTCGCCGAGAACATCACCGCCGAGGAGGCGCTGGCCGGCGGCTTCCTGGTCGAGATCGTGCAGCCCGCCGATGTCGACAAGCGTGTCGCCGAATTGACCGACCGGCTCGTGACATCACGCGCCGATCACCATGCGGGTGACCAAGGAGGCGATGCGGCGGCTTCTGCACGCGGGCTTCCTGGACGGCGACGATCTTGTCCGGCAGGCGTTCGGCAGCGAGGATTTCCGGGCCGGCGTTGCCGCGTTCGTCGAGAAGAAAGAGCCGCAGTGGAAGGGGAAATAAGGGCATGGCCGTTATCGACTGTCATCATCATGTGTGGTGGCTGGACAAGTTTCCGCACACGTTTCCGCCGTCATGGGGCACCAGCCTCAATCGCGACTTCACACCGGACGATCTGCGGCCGGAGCTGAAGGCCGCAGGCATCGACGGCACGATCCTGGTGCAGTCGCTCGACAAATGGGAGGAGACGCTGCACTACCTCGATGTCGCCGAGCAGAACGACTTCATCCGCGCCGTGGTCGGCTGGGTGCCGCTCGCCGATCCGGCGGCGTGCGCGCGGCGACTCGACGAGATCAAGCCCCGCAAGAAATTCGTCGGCATGCGCCATCTCATCGTCTACGAGAAAGACCCGCGCTGGCTGCTCCAGCCGACTGTGCAGGAATTGCTCGAACGGTTCTTCAGGGGCAAGCTGGTGTTCGAGGCGATCACCAACACGCAAGAGCAGATGGACACGGTGCTCGAAACGGCGCGCCGCATGCCTGATCTCAACATCGTCATGAACCACATGGCCGCCCGCCGCTGCCGGAGAAGGGCTGGGAGCCCTGGGCGTCGCAGATCGTCGAAGCCGCGAAGTATCCGAACATCAGCGTCAAGCTGTCGGTCGGCGGCGACGTGGTGTGGCGCTGGCCGTGGAACACCGGCGAGATCCGCCGCTACTCCGATCACTGCATGCAGCACTTCGGTCCCAGCCGCATGATGGCGGGCAGCAACTGGCCGGTGGTGTTGATCTCAGGCGGCTTCCAGCAGGTCTGGACCGGCATCAAGGACCTGATCTCGGGTCTTTCGGCCGCGGATCAGGCGCAGGTGCTCGGCGCCGCCGCCGAGCGCATCTACAATCTGGCGCGCACGCGCTGACAAGGGAGAAGAGCATGTTCCGTCACATGGCGATTTTGCGTTTCAAGCCGGACGCCAAGCCGGCCGACATCGCGGCCTATTTCGAGGCGTTTCCCGAAGCTGATGGCGAGCCAGCCGACCATCAAGTCATGGCAGATCGGCCGCAACGAAGGCGCCGGCGGCGAGACGCATGTCCGCAAGGGCAGCTTCGCGCCGAACTACGACGTCGGCCTGACGATGGTGTTCGACGATCCGCAGGGCTACTTGACCTACGCGGAGTTGAAGGGACACCAGGAGTTCTTCGCGAAGTACTGCACGCCGATCTTGTCCGAGCGCGTCGTCGTGCAGTTCCACGAATAGCGTTGCGCCTGTGTTCGCTCAGGCTTCGTATTTGAACGAGAGCGCGACGCGGGTGCGAAACGCCGAGACCTTGCCGTTGTCGACCGTCATGTCCATTTTTGTGACCTCGGCAACGCGCAGGTCGCGCAGCGATGTGGCCGCGGTTTCGACCGCGCGCCGGCCGGCATCCTCCCAGGATGTCTTGCTGACGCCGACAACATCGACGATCCGATAAACGCCTCCGCCCTTGCTCTTCTTCGCCATTTCAACCTCCCGATTGGGCGCATTGAAAATTGCGCGCACCGGTATCCTATCGGTGGAGCGGATCGCCCAATAGCCCAGGTGCGGCTAAATCTTCTGCTCTTCCTTGAGCACCTCGACCGCGGCGCGGTGCGCCTCGTTGGCCGCCGGGATGCCGCAATAGAGCGCGAGGAGCAGCAACACCTCGCGGATTTCCTCGGGCGTGCAGCCGTTCTTCAGCGCGCCTTTGAGATGGACGCGCAGCTCCGCCGGCTTGTTGGCGCGCGGCCATCATGGCGATCATGGCGAGGCTCTTGCTGCCCATCGACAGGCCGGGGCGGCTCCAGACGTCGCCATACGCATAGGCGTTGATGATGTGCTGCAGCGGCTCGCCGAATTCGCCGAGCGCGTTGATGCGCGCCTCGACATTGGCCGCGCCGACCATTTCCTTGCGGAGCTTGAGGCCTTTGGCGGCGAGGTCTTTGGTGTCCATGTCAATGCCCCGGCGCCGTCATCCGCGCGAGGCGTTGCGCCACCTTGAGCCGCTGCACGCTGTCGCCGGCGAGATGGCTCCAGATGAAGCTGTCGCGCACCAGCTTCTCGGCGTGGCGGGCGCCCTGGCTCGTGCCCTGGATGTCCAGGTTGATCTCGGTGACCTCCTGGATCACGTCGGTCGAAAAATTCATCGCAAGGCCGGCGTTGGCGGAATGCACCTTGTGGTCGTGCTCCCAGGCGATCCGCATCACGTAGGAGCGCAGCGCCTCGGTCAGCATGTTCATCTTGTTGAGCTTGAGCGCGATGTGCTGCTGCTCGATCAGCGGCTGTCCGCCCTGCTTGGCGGTCTTGGCGTGCTTCATCGCCTGCTCGCAGGCGTCGTCGCAGACGCCGAGCGCGTTGGCGGCCAAGCTCCAGGTCGCCGAACAGGTCGCCGCCGGTGCGGTCGCCGGCCGCGGCCGTCTTCATGTCGGAGGTGTTGACGTTGCCGACCACGTTGGCGTGCGGCACGCGGGCGTTCTCGAAGATCATCTCGCCGTTGCGATAGAACCGCCAGCCGCTCTTGTTGAACACCTTGCCGATCCGGAAACCCGGCGTGTCGTAGGGCACCAGGAACATGGTGGTGCCCTGGCGCAGCGGCGCGTTGGGATCGGTGCGCGCATCGATGAAGAACAGCTTGCCGACCGGCGCGTTGGCGATGAAGCATTTCTCGCCGTTGAGGATCCATTCGTCGCCCTTGCGCTCGGCGCGCAGCTTCAGGCCGGCCTTCGGCGCATCCTTCGGCGGCATGCGGTTGTCGGAGCCGGCGGTCGGCTCGGTGATGCCCTTGCCGAGCAGATAGCGGTGGTCGGCGACGAACGGCCGCAGGAAGCGATCCTTCTGCTCCTGATTGCAGGCCTGCTGGATCAGATGGCTCCACTTCCAGTTCTGGCTGAAGGTCTTGGAGATCGAGCTGTCGCCGCGCGCCAGCTCCGCCATCACCAGCGCCTGCGTCACGTAGTCGGTGCCTTCGCCGCCGTATTCCTTGCTCACCGCCATGCTGCGGAAGCCGAGCTTCGAGCCCTTTTCGATGATCTCCCAGTCGAACGTGCCGTGCGCGTCCGGCGCCTCGTCGAGCTTCAGCGTGATCGGCTTGATCTCTTCCTCGGCGAACTTGCGCGCGATCATCTGCCAGGAGCGCTGCTCGTTGCTCAGTGAGAAGTCCATTGCTTTTGACCTTCCAGTTATTCCGCGGCGAGCAGCGGCGCGCGCCGGTGGCCCGAGAGTTCTTCGGCGATGCGCAGCTTGAGGTCGCTGTTGCCGTCCCCCGAATAGAGACAGATGCGGGCGTCGCTGATGTACTTCTGCAGCGGCATGTCGCGCATCACGCCCATGGCGCCGAAGCATTCGGCGGCGTCCTTGACGGCGCGATAGATCGCTTCGGAGGCGAACACCTGCGCCATCGCGGTGAGCGGCAGGTCGGGCAGGCGAGCGGTCGGCCTGCGCGGCCGGATGATCCGACGCCCACGCCGCCTGCCAGACCGCGTTGCGCGCGACCTCGAGCCGGATCGCGACCTCGGCGAGCTTCCCGCCGATCGCCTGGTGCTCGACGATCGGCCGGCCGCCCTGCACGCGAAGCTGCGCGTAGTCGAGCGCGGCCTCGTAGGCGGCGCGGCCGATGCCGAGATTGACGGCCTGCGCGAGCGGCGTGCCCCGGCCGGGCTCGCCACGCAGGCTCGGCGCGCCTGGCAGCAGGTTGTCGGCCGGCACCGTGCAGTTCTGCAGCACGATCTCGCCGCAGGAGCCGTGATACCAGCGCGGCTCCGCGTTCTCGTTGACGGTGAGGCCCTTCGTGCCGGCCGGGATCAGCAGCACGCCGATGCCCTTGCCGGTGTCGACCTCGACCGCGAACAGCTTGGCGACGCCCGCGTTGACCACCGCGTCCTTCACGCCGTTGACGACGAAATTGTCGCCGTTGCGCTCTGCCTTGGTCCGCACCCGGCGCGCGGCGCCTGTGGCGCGGTGATAGTCGATGCCAAGCGCGGTGTCGGTGTCCGGCTCGTGATCGGCATAGGCGAGGTGATAGCGGTCGTCTTCGAGGAAGGCCGGCAGGAACTTGTCACGTTGCGCATTCGTCATCGCGCCGAACAAGGATCGCCCCAGCGCCGACGTTTCCGCCAGCACTGTTGCGATGCCGGCGTCGCCCGCGGCCAGTTCCTCGGTGACGATGCACGAGGTGAGGGCGTCGGCGCCGACGCCGCCCAACTCTTCCGCCAACGCCAGCGTGCGCAGCCCCATCTGCGAGGCCTTGTCGAGCACGTCCGTCGGCAGCGCGCGGTCGCCGAGGTCGAGCCGGTTGGCATTGAGCACGATCGGCTTGACCTCGTCCTCGACGAAGCTTCGCACCGTGTCGCGGAATTCGAGTTGCTCCGCGCTGAGATGAAGACTGTACATTACTGCTGCACCTTGATGCCGGCGGCCTTGACCACGCCGTCCCACTTCACGAGTTCGTCCTTGATGTAGGCCGCGAACTCGGGGGAGTCCTTGTAGCTCGCGGTGATGAACTGGTCGCTGAAGTATTTCTGCGTCGCCGGATCCTGCAGGAACTCGGCGATCGCCTTCGAAATCCTCGCCACCACAGGAGCCGGCGTCTTGGCCGGCACATAGATGCCGATCCAGGCCGAGAAGTCGTAACCCGGCACGGTCTCGGCGATGGTCGGCACGTCGGGCAGGCCGGCCATGCGCTTGGATTCGCCGATCGCCAGCCCGTTGTTCTTGCCGGCCCGCACGTGTTCGATCGCGGTCGCGACGTTGTTGTACATGAGCTGCACCTCGCCGGAGAGTACGGCGAGCGTGGCCGGACCGACGCCCTTGTACGGCACGTGGACGATCTTGATGCCGGTCTGGTGCGCCAGCAGTTCCAGTCCCATGTGGCTGAAGTTGCCGATGCCGCCGGAGGAATAGTTCAGCGTGCCGGGTTTCTCCTTGGCCACCCTCAGCAGGTCGGCCACGGTCTTGATGCCGGTCGAGGGATGCGCGGTCAGCAGCGACGGAAAGCGGTTCACCATCGCGACCGGAACGAAATCGCGCAGTGTCTGGTACGGGTTGTTCGGATAGAGCGCCGGATTGACGATCATCGGCCCGTCGGACAGCACGCCGATGGTGTAGCCGTCCGGCTCCGCGCGCTGCACCGCCTGGACGCCGATCGAGCCGTTGGCGCCGCCGATGTTCTCGACATAGACCTGCTGGCCGAGCCTTTCGCTCAAGCCCTTGGCGACGAGCCGGCCCATCAGGTCGGTGCCGCCGCCGGCCGGGAATGGCACGATCGCCTTGATCTGCCGCGTCGGCTGCCAGGCTTGTTGCGCCTGCGCGAGTGTCGGTGCGAGGCAGAGCAGCGCCAGGGCTGCTGCTGTCTTCAAGGTTTTCATCGTCGTCCTCCCTCGTGTTTTTTGAACAGCCGTCTTAGACGGCGGCTGCAATCGCGTCGCCCATCTCCTGCGTGCTGGACGTGCCGCCCAGGTCGCGCGTCAGCTTCTTGCCTTCGGCCATGACTTTGGTGACCGCGGCCTGCATCAGGTCGGCGGCCTTGTTGGCCTTCGGCTCCTTGTGCTTGCGGCCGAGGAAGGCCATCAGCATCTGCCCGGACATGACCATCGCATACGGATTGGCGATGCTTTGCCCCGAGATGTCGGGCGCCGAGCCGTGGGTCGCCTGCGCCATCGCCTGCTTCTCGCCGATGCAGAGGCCGGGTGCGAGGCCGAGCCCGCCGACCAGGCCGGCGCCGATGTCGGTGAGGATGTCGCCGAACTGGTTGGTGGTGACCACCACATCGAAGCGCTGCGGATCGGTGACGAGCTTCATCGCGATCGAGTCGATCATCATCTCCTCGAACTGCACATCCGGATATTCCTTTGCGACCTTGCGGCATTCTTCCGCGAACATGCCGCAGGCGAGCCGATAGACCGGTTCCTTGTGCGCGGCGGTCACCTTCTTGCGCTTCCTCGTGCGGGCGAGCTCGAACGCCTCGCGCGCCACGCGGTTCGAGCCTTTGCGGGTGATGACGCGCGACGAGATGGTGATGTCGTCGTTCGGCCGGAATTCGGGCAGACCGGCGATCACCGTCTCCGAATAGAGCATGCCCTCGGTCAGCTCGCGGAAGAACGCGATGTCGACGTTTGGTGGATCGACTTCACGGTCGGATGCGACAGCGCCGGGCGCAGCGCGGTGAACAGGTCGAACTTCTTGCGGATCGGCGGCATCACCCAGGTCATGTCGCCGCGCGGATAGGCGTTGTGGCCGATCGGGCCCATGAACCAGCCGTCGAGCGTGCGCAGCGTGTCTTCGGTGATCTTCGGCAGCGTGTTGCCGTGCGCTTCGTGTCCGGCCTTGCCGATCAGCAGCTCCTTCCACTCGATGGAAAGTCCGGTCTTCGCCGCGGCGGCCTTCATCACCTTGACGGCTTCCGGGACGACCTCGAGGCCGATGTCGTCGCCGCACATAATTCCAATTTTCAAAGCCGAAAGTCCTTTCGCGGTGGAGTGAGCGGCGCGTTACTCGTCCACCTTGATGCCGGCGTCGGCGATATCGCGCCGCCACGTTTCCATCTCCTGCTTCAGCCAGGCCGCGGCGTCGTCGACCGAGTTCTGTCCGTCGGCGCGACCATGCCGCCCTTCTCGAAGATCGCCTGCATCTCCGGCGTCTTTGCCGCCGCCGACGAATGCCTCGTGCAGCATTCGATGATCTCGCGCGGCACGCCGGACGGCGCGAAGGCCGCCGACCATTGCGAAGGCCGGAAGCCCGTGAAGCCGAGTTCGTCGAGCGTCGGCACGTCCGGCCATCGCTTCGAGCCGCTTGGGCGCCGCGATCGCGAGCGGGCGAACCTTGCCGGCCTTGATCATGCCGACCGGGTTGGTGACGTTGAACCAGGTCACGTGGATGTCGCCGCCGGCGACGTCCTTGAGGATGCCCGAGCCGCCGTCCTTGAACGGGATGTGCAGGAGCTGCAAGCCCGCCGGCGCGCTTCGCCAGGATTTCCGTGTTGACGTGCTGATAGGCGCCGATGCCGGCCGACGCGTAGCGCACCTCGTTCTTCTTGGCGTAGTCGATGAATTCCTTGAAGGTCTTGGGTGCGAAGTTCGTCGTGGTCGAGATGAAGAACACCGGCGCGTCGGCGAGCAGCGCGATCGGCTGCACGTCGCGGTCGTAGTTGACCCGCATCTTCTTCGCGAGCAGGACCGGCGTCAGGCAATTGGTCGAGATGTTGCCGATCATGATCGTGTAGCCGTCCGGCTTGGCGTGGACCAATTCCTCGATGGCGCGGATGCCGGAAGCGCCCGGCTTGTTCTCGACCAGCACGTTCTGTCCGAGCGACTTGCGCAGTCTGGTCGGCGTAGTGGCGGGCCACCACGTCGGTCAGTCCGCCGGGCGCGTAGGGCACCAGGACCCGGATCGGCCTGTTGGGGTAGGGGGCCTGCGATTGCGCCTGCGCGCCCGACGCGATGAACGCAGCGGCCAGCACAGCGGCCAAAGCCCGTCCGAATTTCATGACAATCCTCCCTGCACGGCCGAGCGCTTGGGCGCTCATTTTGCTTGTGGGAGAGATTGTATTGACCGGTGCAGCCCCAGCACAAGCTGGAAGTCTGTGCAGTCAGTTGGCTCCGGTCGTACCGATATTCTGCCGCAGCCTGGCGACAATGGCCCGCAGCCCGGCGTGGGGCATCGGGCGGCGGCCCTGGGCGTGGATGCGGTCGTGCAGGAACGTCAGCTTCACGATGACCGGTGGCGGCAGCACGAAGGGATAGAGGTCGGTGAGCCCCATGCTGCGGTTGATCGAGTTGACGGCGAATGTCAGCGGCAGCCAGGACTCGATAATGCGCTCCATGGTGCTGTTGTGCGGATCGAAGTCGATCGTGGTGGCGAGATCGGCGCCCTTCGACACCTTGGGGTTCACGCTGAGGCCGAACGCGCGGGCGGTTTCCAGCGTATCCACCATGTGGAAGTAGTGCGCCCAGGTCTCGGCGAAATCTTCCCACGGATGCGAGCTGGCGTACGCGGTGACGTAGTGCTCCGGCCAATCGGGCGGCGGCCCATTTGCATAGTGGCGTTGCACTGCGACGCCGTAGTCCTCGCGCTCGTCGCCGAAGATCTTCCGGAATTCGTCGATCGAGGGTGAATTCGCGATCAGGCGGTCCCAGTAATAGTGCGCGATCTCGTGGCGGAAATGGCCGAGCAGCGTCCGATAAGGCTCGCCCATCTGCGTGCGCTGGCGTTCGCGCTCGACGTCGTCCGCCTCTGCGATGCTGAGCGTGATGAGTCCGTTCGCGTGGCCGGTCATCACCGGCGCGGCCAGATGGCCGGGCGCCGGCGCGTCGGGCGCAAGGAAGTCGAACGCCAGGCCGTCTTCCGGATCCTCCGTCCGCGTGATCAGTGGCAGCCGAAGCTTGAGGATGGTGTAGAACAGCCGGTGCTTGGCGGTTTCGATCTTGCGCCAGCGCGCAAGGTTTTCCGGATTTTCGAGATCGGGAATGGTGCGGTTGTGCCGGCAGGCCGCGCAGTACTCTTCGGCGTTCTTGGCGCCGATCAGCCAGTTGCACGCATCATGCGCGGCATTGGCGCAGAATTTGTAGCGGCCCTTCGGTTCGGCCAACGCGCGCCACAGATTGCCGTCGGGCTCGACCGCCGTCACGGTCTCGCGAGCAGGCAGGTAGCCGAGCCGCCGCTCGCAGCTTTCGCAGCGCGTGTTCTCGAAATAGAGCAACTGCCCGCAATGCTGGCACTCAAATAGCTTCATACACGGTCCAATCTGCCCGGCAGATGGGATGAAACCGCCGGCGCGTCAACCGGTTCCAGTGAGCTTGAACAGTTCGTCCCCGAGCGTCTGCCGCGCTTCCTGATAGATCGGGTGCACCGCGGCGGCAAATGCCTTGTGCTGTGCGGCGTCGAGCGTGACGATCTCGCAGCCCTGCGCGCGGATCGCCTGCTCGGATTCGTCCTCTTCCTTTTCGTGCAGATCGCGCTGGAACGCGACCGAGGCATCGATCGCGCGCTGCATCGCCGCCTGCAGGTCGGCCGGCCAGCCTTCGAACGTCGGGCGGTGCAGGAAGATCGGCCGCGAGATGTAGAAGTGATTGCTGATGGTGTGGAAGCGATGGAATTTGTGAACGCCGTAGGTGACCGTGTTGGTCAGCGGGTTTTCCTGCGCGTCGATCCCATTCTTGGTGATCAGCGCGATCGCCTCGGTGAGGTCCATGATCTTCGGATCGGCGCCGAGCAGTTCGAACGTGCGCGCCTGGATCTTGCTCGGCAGCACGCGGATGCTCATGCCCTTGAGATCGTCCGGCGTGCGTACCGTCCGCACCCGGTTTGAGATGTGGCGGAAGCCGTTCTCGAACCAGCCGAGCACGCGGTAGTTCGTTTCCCGTTCCATCGCCTGCGCGAGGCGCTTGCCCAGCGCGCCGTCCATCGCGTCGCGTGCTTGCTTGTTGTCCGCGAACAGGAACGGCAAGTCGACGAAGCTTAACTCCGGCACGCGGTCGGTGAGATAGCTCGACGACTGGTAGCCGAGCGTCAGGATGCCGTCCTCGACCAGCCACCAGATGTCATCGGCGCGATAGCCGAAATCCATGATGTTCCAGACGTACTTCACCGCGATGCGGTCGCCGAATTCCTTCTCCAGCCGGTCGCCGATGAACTTGAGCGAGCGCGAGAAGCCGGTGGTCGGCGGCCCATAGCCGCCCATGCGGATTTGAATGGGTTTGGTCATGGCCAATTCTTCTCCAGCCAATCCGCCGCGAAGTCGATGCCGATCTGGCGGTTATCGACGTGGGCGTGCTCGGCGCCGCCTTCTTCGGTGGTGAAAATCTTGATCGTCTTGTTCTTCGAGCCGACCGCGTCATAGAGCTTCTGCGCGTTCTCGACCGGCACCACGCGGTCGTTGCCGGCGTGCGTGACCAGGAACGGGCAGGTGATGTTCTTCGCCACGTCCTTGAGCGAGAACTTCTTGGCGATCTCGATGCCGCCGTCCTCGTCCTCGGCGCCGGCGACCCAGCGCCACTGGAAGTTCGACTGCGCCACCGAGCCGGGCTTGTCCTTGTTGGCGTCCTTGATCTTCTGCTGCCAGGCGGCGAGGTCCCAGTGCAGCGCGGAGAGCGCGATGCAGGCGGCGTAGCGCTTCTCGAACGCCGCGATGCGCGAGGAGTAATAGCCGCCGAAGCTGTAGCCCATGATGGCGACGCGCTTGGGGTCGACGTCCGGCGCGCTTGAGCAGATATTCGAGCGCCGCGGTGCCGGGCACCTCGTAGTCGTAGCGGCTCGGCATGTCGCGCATGCGGCGCATCTCGCCCATGCCGGGGCCGTCGAGGCAGAGCGTGTTGTAGCCGCGCCGCGCGAACTCGAGGCCGCAGAAGAAGATGCTCATCTCCTTCGCGTTGTCCATGCCGTTGACGACGACCACGGTCGGGCGCGGCCCGGGCTCCGGCGGTCTTCATGAACAGCGCGGGCAGGGTGGTGCCTTCGTAGGGCACCTCGATGAACTCGACGTTCGGCTGGCGCAGCTTGATGCCCGTGTGCCAGACCTTGTAGGCGTGCGCGCATTGCGCCTTCTTGGCCGGGCCGGGCTGGATGAAGCGCTCGGCGTTGTAGTGATAGATGCCGGCGCGCAGATAATAGTCGCCGGCGGTGATCTTGTTGCCGTTCGCCAGCGCCGCGTCACCGCGCTTCTCGATCTGGTCGCCAAGCGCGCGCCACTCCTCGAACCATGCCTTGCCGCGGTCGGCTTCGCCCTGCCGCGCGCGCAGCTTCTCGCAGGCGCGATCCATCTCCTCGAGCGACACGACGCCGTAGGGCGCCATGCCCTTGAGGATGAGGGTCGCGTTCGACCACAGAAAGTTATCGCCGAAGTGGTCGATCCAGGGGCCGCGAGACATTCCAGGTGTCCTTTCGTTCCGTCCAATGGGCAGGGCCGTCCGCAGGAGGGCTTAGACACGGACGCCTCAGCCATCCGCGCCCTTGATGTCCAAAGATGCGGATGGACGAGCCTTCGTCCATGGAAGGCGTTGTAGCTCACGAAGGCGCCGAGAGGCTACGGCCGCGCAGCCGCGCGCCGTCCCGCCGCAAGGAATGTCCTCAAGCCTATTGCTGCGCCGGCTTGATGCCCGCATCCTTGGTGAGCTTGGTGTAGAACGCCAGCTCCGACTGCACGTATTTCGAGAAATCGCCGGGTTGGGTGCCGCGCCCCTCCATGCCTTGCTGGCCGAGCTTTTCCGCCACGTCCGGCGAAGAGATGGCTTTGGCCACCTCGTCGCGTAGCTTCTGCACAATCGCGGCCGGCGTGCCGGGGGGAGCCAGGATGCCGTACCAGCCGGTGATCTGGTACTGCACGCCGGTTTCCAGAATGGTGGGCACGTCCGGCAGCGCCGGCGAGCGGGTGGCGCCGGTCACCCCTATCGGCGTGACTTTGCCGGTTTTGACCTGACCCGTCATGAGCGGCATGAAATCGAACATGGCGTCGATGTGTCCGCCGAGCAGATCGTTGAGCGCCGGGGCCGAACCCTTGTACGGCACGATGGTGATGTTGACGCCGGTGGTGAGCCTGAACAGTTCTGTGGCGAGGTAGAGCGAGGTGCTCGTGCCGCCGGCGCTGGCGAACTTAAGCTTGCCGGGGTTTTTCTTGGCGAGATCGACCACGTCGCGGAAGGTCTTCACTCCAAGGTCGTTACGCACGGCCAGGATCAGCGGTCCGACAGAAACTTCGGACACCGCCGCGAACTTCGAGAGGTCAAGCGGGTAGTCCGGGGCTAGCGACTGCGTGATCAGCGCGCTTGTGGAGATGAAGTAGAGCGTGTGGCCGTCGGCCGGCGCGCCAGCGACCTCCTTGCCCGCCGGGATCAGGTTGCCGCCCGCCTTGTTCTCGACGATGACATTGGTCTTGAGAGCCTCGCTCAGCTTCTGGCCGATCAGCCGCGCCGAGATGTCGGTGCCGCCGCCCGCGGAGAACGGCACGATCATGCGGATCGGCTTGCCCGAAAAATCCTGCGCCGCGGCAGGCGCGAGTGCGGCCGCAAGAACCAGGCCCGAGGCCGCGAGTGTGCGGACGATCGATTTCATGTCTTTCTCCTCCGCGTTCGCTTCAACGCATGCCCAGTCTGCGCTGGGCTTGTGACCGGGAGCGACCGTCAGGCCCTATGGCTTGATGTTCGCGTCCTTGGTGATCTTGGTGTAGACGTCCAACTCCGACTTCAGGTACTTGCCCCAATCGGCCGGCTGGGTGGCGAGCGGCTCCATGCCCTGCGAGTTCGAGAATTTTGATCGCGCCCGGATCGGCAACCGCTTTCGCGACCTCGTCGCGCAGCTTCTGCGCGATCGCCGGCGGCGTGCCGGCCGGCGCCAGGATGCCGAACCAGCCGGACATCTCGTAGTCGGGATAGCCGGACTCCTTGATGGTCGGCACGTTCGGCAACGCGGCCGAGCGCTTGGCGCTGGTCACCGCGATCGGCGTTACCTTGCCCTCCTTGGCTTGCGGCGCCATCACCGGCATGGCGTCGAACATGCCGTCGATGTGGCCGCCGAGCAGGTCGTTGAGCGCAGGGCCCGCGCCCTTGTAGTTCGCGATGTTGAGGTTGATGCCGGCCTTGGACTTGAGGAGTTCGGTGGCGAAATAGAGCGACGATTCCAGTTCCGCCGCCGGCGCCGAACGTCAGCTTGCCGGGGTTCGCCTTGGCGAAGTCGACCACCTCCTTCAGCGTCTTCATGTTGAGGCTGTTCTTCACCACCATGATCAGCGGCCCGGTGGCGACCTGCGTCACCGGCGTGAGCTTGGTGAGGTCGAAGGGGTAGTCCGGCTGGTGCAGCGGCTGGGTGATCAGCGTCGAGGTCGAGATGAAGAACAGCGTGTGGCCGTCCGGCGGCGAACTGGTGAGCTCGCGCAGCGCCGGGATGAAGTTGCCGCCCGCCTTGTTCTCGACGATCACGGTCTGCTTCATGTTGTCCGACATCTTGGCGGCGACCAGCCGCGCCATCACGTCGGTGCCGCCGCCGGCCGCGAGGCCGACGATCATGCGGATCGGCTTGCCGGCTTGCAGGTCCTGGGCGTGAGCGGCGGGCAGGGCGGCGGCGAGCAGCAATGCGGCCGCCAGCGTACGGGCGAAATTCATTCGGGTTCCTCCTGGACTTCCTTATTCTTTGAGCAGCGTA
Source organism: uncultured Alphaproteobacteria bacterium (assembly GCA_963838595.1). GTDB lineage: Bacteria > Pseudomonadota > Alphaproteobacteria > Rhizobiales > Xanthobacteraceae > Z2-YC6860. The sequence goes on along the minus strand of CAWIRP010000006.1, from coordinate 94,485 downwards.
TCCATGATCGCTTCGCGCGTCAGCGGCAAATCGCGGACCCGCTTGCCGAAAGCGCGCGCAACGGCGTTACCGATTGCCGCGCCGGTCGGCCCGACCGCGCCTTCGCCGAGCCCCAGCGTCGGCTCGTTGGGGTTGTCGATCAGTTCGATGTCGATCTCCGGTATCTCGGAAAAGCGCAGGATCGGATAGTCGTCCCACGTCTTCGCCGCGACCTTGCCGTCCGCGAAGCGCACGCGCTCCTTCATGACGAAGCTGGCGCCCTGGATCGACGCCGCCCTCGACCTGGTTCTTGGCGCCGTCCGGCGAGATCACCAGACCCGCGTCGGCGGCCGCCCAGATGCGCTTGAGGCGGACTTCCTCGTCGACCTCGACGTCGACCACCACCGCGACGAAGGCGGCGATGTTCTTGTAGCGCGCGAAGCCGAAGCCGCGGCCGTGGCCTTCGGGCAGGGTCTTCTTGTCGAACCACCCGCTCATCTGCGCCGCGGTTTCGATCACCTTGCGCGGGCGTGGATCGGAGAGCAGCGACAGCCGATACGTCACGGGATCCTCGCCCGCGATCTCGGCCAGTTCGTCCATGAAGGATTCGATCGCATACACATTGGCCCAGGCGCCGAGCCCGCGCAGCGACGAGGTGCGCAGCGGCGCGCCGGGGATCATGTGATGGATCAGCCGGTGCCGCGGCAGGTCGTAGATCGCAGTAGCCGTTGCGGGTCGCGCCGCCGCCGCGCTCGTCGCCAATGTCGTTCAATTCCTTCATCGGCGGCGGGTTGGGCAGCGCAGAAGCGCTGATGAAATTGGAGTTGCCGTTCATGCCCGGACGCTGCGCGTGCGGCGGGCTCCAGATTTCGATCTGCCAGTCGGCCGGCTTGTTGTCGGCATCGAGCACGGCGGTGAGCTCGATCGCCATCGCGGTGCTGATCGGCGCGGACAGGAACTCGTCCTCGCGGGACAACTGCACGCGCACGGTGCGTCCCGGCATCTTCATCGCGATGTAGGACGCGTCGAACGCGCAATCGTCGGCGGTGTTGTGGCCGTAGGCGCCGGCAGCCATGCGGTGGAACACGGTGACCTGCTTGGTCTCCAGTCCCAGCGCCTTGGCGAGCCAGTCGCGCAGGATCGACGGGCCCTGCGTGTGCGACCACACCTTCAGCGCGCCGTCCTTGAATTCGGCGAGCGCGCAGGACGGCCCGATCGAGCCGTAGGTGAGGAACGGCCGGGAGTATTTCGCGGTGACCACCGGACCTTGCGGCATCCGGCCTTTTTCGCCCTGCTCGACGGTGCGGCTGCGCGCGGGCTGTGCCTTCAGCCACTGCGGCGAGCCGATGTCGTCGGGCGCCGGCGTGCCGCCCTCCCATTTCGCGCGTTCGCTGGCGGCCTCGGCGGCGCGCATCACCGCAAGCTCGCTCGTTCCGGTGAAGGCGACAAACTCGCCGTCATGGATGATGTCGATCGGCGCTTTGGCGGCCTTGCGCACCGCCGCCTCGTCGAGCGAGGCGAGCTTCGCGCCCTTCCACGGCTGGCGCAGCATGCGGGCGTGGACCACGCCCTCCACCGCGATGTCGTGGATGAAGGCCGCGCCCGTCACCTTGGCCGGCAGGTCGAGCCGCGGCAGGCTCTTGCCGACGATCTTGTACTTCGAGGGGCTCTTGGTCGGCGCGGTGCCGCTCGCCCGCCGGTCCAGGTTGATGGTGGGCGCCATCGACCAGTAATCGCGGCCGGTCGGCTTGCCGCCGCGCAGGAACTGTCCTTCCTCGATCGACAGTTCGCCGACCGGGCAGCGCAGCGCCTCGGCGACCTTGTCGAGCAACATGGAGCGCACCTCGGCGCAGACCAGCCGGATCGCCGCGCCGCCGACCGACACCGAATAGCTGCCCGAGGTGAAATACTCGGACGGGCTGACGTCGGTCTCGCCGGACACGATGCGGATCTGGTCGGGCCGCACGTCGAGTTCCTCCGCCGCGATCTGCGTCATCGCGGTGACGATGCCCTGGCCGATCTCGACCTTGCCGGTGGCGATGCGCACCTTGCCGGGCTCGAACGCGATCCATTGCGACAGGATCGGGTTGTCGGTCAGGCTGAGCGGCAGCGTGTTGGAGATCATGTGTTGGCCCCGCTCACCTTCTGCACGGCGCGCACCACGCGATTGTGGATGCCGCAACGGCACAGATGCGGATCGAGCGCCTCGACGATGTCGGCGCGGCTCGGCTTCGGCTTTTTCTTCAGCAGCGCCGTCGCCGCGATCAGGATGCCGGACAGGCAATAGCCGCACTGGCCGGCCTGCTCGTCGAGGAACGCCTGCTGCAGCGGCGACAGCGCGCCGTCGCGGCTCAGTCCTTCGATCGTGGTGACGGATTTTCCGGCGAGCGTGCCGACCTCGCGGGTGCAGGAATAGGCCGGCTCGCCGTCGATCAGCACCATGCAGGAGCCGCATTGCTCGGTGCCGCAGCCGAACTTGGTGCCGCGCAGGCCGAGTTCGTCGCGCAGCACCGAGAGCAGCGGCACGCTGTCGTCCGCTTCGACGGAAACCGGGCGGTCGTTGACGGTGAGTTGAATTCCCATTGTCCGGCGTCTTGTTTCTCTCACATCAAACAAGACGTGGACGCCGGGACAAGGCGCCGAAGGAGCCGTTCGACGGCTATGCCCGGCCCACGCGGCGCGGCTACTGCTCGACCTTGATGCCCTTGGCGTCGATGAACTTGGTCCAGTTGTTGATCTCGCGCTCGAGCTTGGTCTTGAGTGCCGGCCCCGGCGCGAACGACGGATCGGTGTCGACCTTCGTGAGACGTGCGCGCACGGCGGGATTTGCCATCGTGTCTTGCAGGGCCTTCTCAAGCTTGGCACGGATCGGCTCCGGCACGCCCTTCGGCACAAACAGGCCCCACCAGAACTCGAGATCCACGTCGGCGTGCTTGACGCCGAGTTCGCCGCGCAGCGTCGGCACGTCCGGCATCGCGGGCGAGCGCTTGTCGCTCGTCACCGCCATCGCCTTGACGAGCTTGCCGTCGTACTGCCCCTTGGCCACCGGCAGCGACGACACCACGACGGCGACATGGCCGCCGGCGACCGCCGCCGCCGCGGGACCGCCGCCCTTGAATGGAACGGGCTGCGCCTCGATGCCGGCGCCATCGATGATGACCTCCGGCGACAGGTGCGACACGCTGCCGGGACCGGCGTGACCGTATGTGAACTTGTCCTTGAGCGCCTTCGACCATTTCACGAACTCGGCCCAGTTGGCGGCCGGCACGTTGTTGGCGACGGTCCAGACCAGCGGCGTCGAGCCCATCGCGCCGACCGCGTCGTATTGCGTGAGCGGGTTGAAGCCGGACGGATGCTTCTTGTACAGCGCCTGGTTGATGCCGAGCGCGTTCTCGGCGACGAGCACGGTGTAGCCGTCGGGCGCGGAGCGGGCGACATCCTGCCAGGCGATGTAGCCACCGGCGCCGCCCTTGTTCTCGATCACGATCGAGCCGCCGAGCGCCTGGGCCATCTCGTTGCTGATCTGGCGGAAGAACGTGTCGGTGGCGCCGCCCGGCGGGAAGGCGACGACGAAGCGGACCGGCCGGTCGGGATATGTGCCCTGGGCTTGCGCCAGCGCGGGAATACCTACGAGCGCGCAGGCGAGTGAAAGCCATCGGACGGAGCGAACCATCGTGTATCCCCCAGATTGTGGTTGGCCGGCGCGCCTATTCGACCACGGGCGACGCGTTGGCGTCGATAGGCAGCCACTGCCGCAATCTGCGGCACATCGCCGTTATGGCGGATCACTCCGCCTTGATGCCTCTGGCGTCGATGAACCGGGTCCAGTTCTTGATCTCGTTTTCGAGCTTGGTGTGCAGCGTCGCGGCGGGAATGACGTCCGGCGTGATGTCGAGCTTGGCGAGGCGCTCGCGCATCGCCGGATCGTTCATCACCTTGCTCACGGCCTGGGCGAGCTTGTCCTTCACCGCCTGCGGCATGCCCTTCGGTCCGAAGATCGCGAACCAGAAGCGCAGTTCCACGTCGGCGGGCGGCACGCCGGCCTCCTGCATGGTGGGCACGTTCGGCATCGCCGGCGAGCGCGTCGGGCTGGTGACGGCGAGCGCGCGGACCTTGCCGCTCTCGACCAGTCCCTTGGTCGCCTGCACCGAGGTGATCGTCATCGGCACATGACCGGCGATCACGTCGCTCGATCGCCTGGCCGCCGCCCTTGTAAGGGACATGTACGGCGTCCATGCCGGTGCGATCCATGAACACCTCGAAGTTGAGGTGCGAGACGCTGCCGATTCCGGCGGAGGCGAAGTTGAGCTTCTGCGGCACGGTGCGCGAATACTCCAGCAATTCCTTCACCGTCTTGACCGGAACGTTGTTGGCGACGACCAGCGCCGACGGCGAGACCGCGACGCCACTGATCGCGTCGTATTGCGTCAGCGGATCGAACGGCGACTTCGACTTCTTGTAGAGCGCCTGGCTGATGGCGAGCGCGTTCTCGGCGAGCAGCAGCGTGTAGCCGTCGGGGTCGGACGAGGCGACGTGGTTCCACGCCAGATAGCCGCTGGCGCCGGGCCGGTTCTCGATCACCACCGGCTGGCCGAGCACGTTCTGCAGCTCGACGTTGAGCTGGCGCGCCAGCGTGTCGGTCGCGCCGCCCGGCACGAATGCGACGATCAGCCGGATCGGCCGGTCGGGATAGTTCGATTGCGCGTGAACTGGACCGAGCGCGAACAGCGTAGCGGCGATGGAGACGAGCCAAGCGGTGCTTTTTTTCATGACGCTTCCTCCGCGCGTGATCTTACATGTTCTTCGTCAGCCAGTCGCCGATGAAGTCGACGCCGTACTGGCGGTGATCGACCTGGCAATGTTCCGCGCCGCCTTCCTCGGCGGTGAAGATGCGCAGGTCCTTCTTCTTGGAACCGAGCGCCGCGTAGAGCTTGTGCGCGGCATCGACCGGCACGATGCGGTCGTCCTGGCCGTGCACCACCAGGAACGGGCATTCCACCTTCTGTGCGACGCCTTCCAGCGTGAACTTCTTCGCGATCTCCAGGCCTTCCGCGTTGTCCTTTGCGCCGACCACCCAGCGCCACTGGAACGTCGAGGACGACGCGCGCGTCGGATCGGCGACGCCGTGGCTGGTGACGAAATCGTACACGCTCCAGTGCATGGCGCCGAACGCGACGCCCGCGGCGTAGCGCTTGTCGAACGCGCAGATGCGCGGCGCGTGATAGCCGCCGAACGAATAGCCCATCACCGCGACGCGCTTGGGATCGACGTCCGGCCGCGCGGCGACGAAGTCGTAGGCCGGGATACCGGCGGCTTCGTAGTCGTAGCGGCTCGGGATGTTGCGCAGCCGCAGCGGCTCGGACTGGCCCGGCCCGTCGATCGCCAGCACGTTGAAGCCGCGCTTGGCGAGATCGAGCCCGGCGAAGATGACGCTCATCTCCTTGGCGTTGTCCATGCCGTCGAACAGCACCACGGTCGGCTTGCGGCAGCGTCGCCGCGGCCTTTGACGAAATAGGCGGGCAGGGTGAGGCCCTTCTCGTACGGCACCTCGACGCGCTCGATGTCGGGATGCAGCCGCGCCATCGCGCCCTGGTAGCAGCGCAGCGCCTTGCGATAGACCGCCCATTTCTCTTCGCCCGGCGGAATGAATCGCTCGGCGCTGTAGTAGTAGTTGCCGGCGCGCATGTACTGGTTGCCGGCGGTGATCTTGAAGCCTTCGGCGTCGGCCTTGTCGCCGTAGGCGGCGACGCGATCGGCCTCGCGCTCCCACTCCTCCTTCCACGCCTTGTCGAGATCGGCCTCCTTGGCGCGCTTGTTGAGTCGCCGCCGGATGTTGTCGATCTCCGCCATGTTGGAGGCGCCGTAAGGCACCATGCCTTTGACGATCTGTGTGGCGTTGGTCCAGCGCAGGTTGCCGGGGAAGGTGACCTGCCAGTGAGTGTGTTCTTCTTTGTCGGTCATTTGCTTTCGTTCCGTTACATCAGTTTTTGATAGACCCATTGCGCGCAGGCGAACAGGTTGCGGTCGTCGTGGCGTCTGGCAAGAAGCTGCGCGCCGATCGGCAGGCCGGTTGGGCCCTTGAACAGCGGCAGCGTGATCGCCGGCACGTGCAGGATGGTCCAGAGCTGGAACATCGGCACGCCCTCGAACGCCGGACAGCCGACCGGCGCCTCGCCGAATGCGCCGGGCGTGAGCAGCACGTCGATGTCGCCCCAAAGGTCGTCGAGCCGGATGCGGCATTCTTCCGCGATGCGCTTCGAGGCGACGTAGCGGTCGAAGTCGCCGCCGATGCCGTCCTTGAGGCGTCCGCCGCGCAGCGTGTCGCTGATCTCGTCCCAGTGATGCTCGATCTCCCAGGTGAAGGTGCGGGCGAACTCGAAGCTCGAGATCCAGCGGTGCGCCTCGTTGAGCCGCTCGAAGTCGGCTGGCAGCTCGAATTCGCTGATCTGCGCGCCCGCGCGCGCGAGCCGCACCACGGCGTCCTCGGTCAGGGTTTGCGTCACCGGCTCGAACTTGTCCCAGACGTGGCTCTTGCACAGCGCGATATGCGGCACGCGGTCGAGCGCAGCGATCGGCTCCGGCGTGATGCCAGCCAGCACGTCGCGGTAGAGCGCGACGTCGTCCACCGAGCGCGCCAGGATGCCGAGCGAGTCGAGCGAGCCGGACGCCTCCATCACGCCGTGCAGGCGGTGCTCGCCCCAGGTCGGGCGGTAGCCGATCACGCCGCAGAACGAGGCGGGCCGGATGGTCGAGCCGGTGGTCTGGGTGCCGATCGCGAGCGGCGCCATGAAATCGGCGACCGCGGCGGCCGAGCCGCTCGACGAGCCGCCCGGCGTGCGGGTGAGATCGTGCGGGTTGCGGGTCGGGCCGGGATGCAGGTTGGCGAATTCGGTGGTGACGGTCTTGCCGAGCAGCAGGCCGCCGGCCTTGCGCGACAGCGCCACGCAGGCGGCGTCGCGTTCCGGCTGCCGGCCTTTGTGGATCGGCGTGCCCCATTCGGTCGGCATGTCCTCCGTGTCGATGATGTCCTTGACGCCGAACGGCACGCCGGCGAGCGGCCCCTTGGGCCCGGCCTTGTCGAGCGCGCGCGCCGCGGCGATGGCCTGCTCGGCATTCACATAGGCCCAGGCGTGCACCTCGCCCTCGCGCGCCGCGATGCGGTCGAGGCAGGCGCGCGTCACCGCCTCGCAGGTCGTGCGGCCCGCGCCGATCGCCGCGACGATCTCGGTCGCCGTCAGTTCGTTGAGCGGTTTGATGTGCGCCTCCGGGCGCGGATGCTTGCACAGGGAGGCGAACCCAGCAACGCAAACCGGCCTGCGGCTATTTCTTGACTGCCATCATGGAATTGACGGCCTTGCCGTCGGGATTGCTGAGGCAGTGATCGACAAATGCCTCGGTCTGCTTATGCAACGCGTCGAGGTTGAAATTCTGGCTTCCCGATTTTCCCAGCAGGAAGCCATGCAGAAATGCGATTGCGATATCCCGGTTGGCGCCGGACTCGCGCATCACGTCGCGGCATTTGTATTGGTCGATCGTGCGATTGAGGTTGTCCTGTGCGCCGGTGGGCCCGGCCCAACTTGCCAGAGCGCGCGATCAAGGCAAATGTCCGTGCCGTATTCATTTTGAAATCCCTCAACTGCAATTGCCCCGGCGCAACAGGCCGATGCAGGTTGTGCCGCCGCTTCTGAAGCTGATGCCGCCGAGTGTTCCCGGCGAGTTCGAGCCCAACGAAATCGCGCTGCCGATATCCTGGATCGGGCTCATGGAAATCTCGCGATTGCGTCGATGTGCCGGCTCTCGGCATCTGGGTGGCGCAATAGGTGCCGTCGATCACCGGATTGCATGGCTGCTGCTGCGCGGTTGCGAATGGAAGCAGGAGCAGCAAGCAGGCCAGCGCGGCTGCCCATCGGGCAGGGCGCCACATCGACAGCACTGAGTGCGACGAAGCCATTGCGGCAAGGATATGCCAATGGCGGACGGGCCGGAACCCGTCCGCCGGCAGAATGTCCCCGATCAGCGCGCCGCGAGGCCTTCGTAAGATTTGTCCTTCAGGAACTGATCGAGGTCCCAGCGCTTGACCTGATCCATCACCTCGTCGAACTCCGTCTGTGGGATGGTCTTGTAGACGAAGCGCTCGCCGCGGCCGAATTGGGAGAAGTCCCACTTGTGATAGGTCTCGAACTCGGCCGGCACCGCGAGCTTCCACAGCGGCAGATATTTCGCGAGGTCGGCGTCCATCGCCTTCTCGGCGCGGTCGAGCGCGCGCAGATAGCTCTTGGTCACGTCGGGATCGAAGCCGGCCGGCACCCACCACAGCGTGTGGAATTTGTCCTCGATGATCTTGCGCAGCCCAAGCTGCTCGGCCATCGCGATCTGCGGCGGCAGCAGCGACGCCGCCTCGACCTCGCCGTCGAGCAGCGCCTTCAGCCGCGCGCCGAAGCCGCCGGTGTTGACGGTCTTGATGTTCTCAGCGGCAGATATTTTTCCAGCCGGTAGGGCACGTTGAAGTGGCTGCCGGCGCGCATGCCGACCGAGATCGGAACGTCCTTCAGGTCCTTCGGCTCGCGGATCTTGGAATCCGGCCGCACGAAGATCGCCCAGGGCGAATCGCCGTAGGCCTCCGGCACGAACTTGCCCATGCCGGCCGAGCGCGTTGCAGATCGAGCCCCAGACGCAGGCGCCCTGGATCACCTCGGCATTGTCCTTGGTGTAGGGCCGGTCCTGCGGCCGCTCCAGGTAGTTGAGGCCCTTCCAGCTCGACTGCGTGCCGCGGAAGGTCTTCCAGTCGAGCGTGACGTCGAGGCCCTCGGCTTGGAAGAAGCCTTCCTGCTGCGCGACGAAATCGTTGAGGCCCATGCCCTTCGGGGCGACCGTGACTTGTCTCATGCTGTCCTCCGGCATTGCCGCCTGTTCCCGGCGGTTTGGCCAAAAGATATCATCTTTTGGCGTGCCGATGAAGCCTGGATTTTCGGGGGCTTTGGCCCGCCGCTCGGCCACGCCTACACTGCGCCGCCGAGGACCCGGATGGACTTTTCCTTTCCCCCGAACAGCAGGCGATCCGCGACGCGATCGAGCGCATCTGCGCGCGGTTCGGCGACGATTACTGGCTCGCCAAGGACAAGGAGGGCAGCTTCCCGCACGACTTCCACCGCGCCTTCGCCGACGACGGCTGGCTCGGCATCTGCATCCCGCAGGAATACGGCGGCGCGGGCCTCGGCGTCACCGAGGCGGCGATCCTGATGCAGACCATCGCGGAATCCGGCGCCGGCATGTCGGGCGCCTCCGCGCTGCACATGAACATCTTCGGGCTCAACCCGGTCGTGGTGTTCGGCAACGAGGAGCAGAAGCGGCGCATGCTGCCGCCGCTGATCGCCGGGCAGGACAAGGCGTGCTTCGCGGTCACCGAGCCGAACGTCGGGCTCGAGACGCTCAAGCTCAAGACCAAGGCGGTGCGCGAAGGCAACGACCGCTACGTGCTGTCGGGCCAGAAAATCTGGATCTCGACCGCGCAGGTCGCGACCAAGATGCTGATCCTCGCGCGCACCACGCCGCTCGAGCAGGTCAAGCGCCGCACCGAAGGCCTGAGTCTTTTCTATACGGACTTCAACCGCAAGCACATCGACGCGCGCGAAATCCCGAAGATGGGGCGCAGCGCCGTCGACTCCAACGAGCTGTTCATCGACAACCTGCCGGTGCCGATGGAGGACCGGATCGGCGAGGAGGGCAAGGGCTTCGAATACATCCTGCACGGCATGAACCCGGAGCGCATCCTGATCGGCGCCGAGGCGGTGGGCCTCGGCCGCGCCGCGCTTCGCAAGGCGGCCAACTATGCAAAAGAGCGCATCGTGTTCGACCGTCCGATCGGGCAGAACCAGGCGATCCAGCATCCGCTGGCGAAGTGCTGGATGGAGCTGGAGGCGGCGAACCTGATGGCGTTCAAGGCCGCCTCACTCTACGACAAGGGCGAGCCGTGCGGCATCGAGGCCAACGCGACGAAATATCTCGCCGGCGAAGCCGCGTTCCGCGCCTGCGAGACCGCGCTGATGACCCACGGCGGCATGGGCTACGCCAAGGAATTCCACGTCGAGCGCTATCTGCGCGAGGTGCTGATCGCGCGCATCGCGCCGATCACGCCGCACCTGATCCTCAGTTTCATCGCCGAGCGGGCGCTCGGCCTGCCGAAGTCGTACTGAGATTAAGGAGGGGCGTTGACTGCGATCGTTGCGGTTTCGGCGGACAGGTCGCGCATGCGCCTTTTCGGCTTCGGCCTGCACGCGGTCCAGGCCGCATCCGAACGGGACAGGCAGGGCCACCCGCTTTTCGGGATCGCCGTCCCAGACCAGGGTCACAATCGACCGCTTCCGCAAGAGATCATGCGTCAATGCTGCAACTGTAACGGACGACATCGGTCCTCCTGTATGCTGCCGGGCGCATGATGTCCTAGGATGAAAGAGTAAGCGCCGCGTAAAGTTGAACTCGAGAAAATCGCAATGATCAAAGTCCGCCGCATCGGGCATGCCACGTTCGAGACGCCCGATCTCCCCAGGATGATCGACTACCACACCTCGCGTCACCGGCCTCGCGCTGGTGGGGCGCGATGCGGACCACGCGTTCTTCGCCGCACGCACCGGCCAACTGGCCGTCGAGCTGCGCCGCGCCTCGCAGGCGCGCTGCGCCAAGCTCTGCTTCGAGATCGCGCCCGAGGAGGATTTCGCCGACGTGGCGCGCCGGCTCACGGCGCTCGGCGTCAAGAGCCAGATGAAGAGCGATTCAGCGCCCCGGCCTCGGCCAGGTGCTCGCCTTCGAAGACCCCAAGGGCACGGCGATCGAGCTGTTCAAGGAGTGGCAGTCGGTCGGCCGCGGCCAGGACGTCACCGGCATCGGCGTGCTCAAGCTCGGCCACATCGCGTTCCACGTCGACGATCCCAAGGCGATCTCGGAGTTCTACGCGCGCGTGCTCGGCTTCAAGGTGTCGGACTGGATCGACGATTTCTTCGTGTTCATGCGCTGCAACGCCGACCACCACACCGTGAACTTCATCACCGGTCCGCACGGCACCATGCATCACGTCGCGTTCGAGCTGCGCGACTTCTCGCATCTGCAGAACGCCTGCGACCTGTTCGGCCAGAAGGACATCAAGATCGTCTGGGGGCCGGTGCGGCTCGGGCCCGGACACAATGTCGCGGCGTTCACCCGCAATCCCGACGATCACGTCATCGAGGTGTATGCCGAGCTCGATCAGATGAAGGACGAGGCGCTCGGCTATTTCGATCCGCGGCCCTGGCACAAGGATCATCCGCAGCGGCCCAAGGTCTGGCCGCGCGGGGAGGGATCGTTGTACGTCTGGGGCCCGCCGCCGACGCCGGATTTCCGCCGCGCCGACGCTTCCGCACAGGTGAAGAAATGACCGACCTCAATCTCACGCTGGCCTGCGGGCCGTTCGACCGCACCCAGGCGCTGCGCGACGGCTCGGTCAAGCCGGAGGGGATCAACCTCACCTATCTCACGCTGGAGCCGGCCGAGATTTTCTACCGCATGATCAACTATCGGGAGTTCGACCTCTCCGAGATGTCGATCACCAATTACATCACGCTGGTCAGCCTCGGCGAGTCGCCGTTCGTCGCCATTCCGGTGTTTCCGTCGCGCGTGTTCCGCCACGGCTATTTCTTCATCAACACCGGCAAGGGCATCAAGACGCCGGCCGATCTCAAGGGCAAGCGCGGCGGCGTGGTGGAATATCGCCAGACCGCCGGCGTCTACATGCGCGGCATCATGCAGCACGAGTACGGCGTCAAGCCGAGCGACGTCGAATGGGTGCAGGCGCGGCCCGACCGGCTCGGCCGCAAGCTGCCGCCCGACGTGAAGGTGACGACCGCGCCGCCCGGCTCGCAGCCCGGCGATCTGCTGGAGAAAGGCGAGATCGATTTTCTGCTCTCCGCCAGTCCGCCGGTCGCGTTCACGCGCGGCTCGCCGAAGGTGGCGCGGCTGTTCCCGAACTACCGCGAGCTCGAGATCGATTATTACAAACGGACGAAAATTTATCCGATCATGCACCTGATCGTGATCCGCAAGGATGTGCACGAGCGCCATCCCTGGGTCGCGCTCAGCCTCTACAAGGCGTTCCTCGCCGCCAAGGAGCGCGCCATGCAGGCGCTCGCGCACGCCGGCGCGCCGCGCGCGTCGTTCGCCTGGCTGCATTCGCTGATCGAGGAGGAACAATCCATCATCGGTAAGGATTGGTTTCCCTACGGCGTGGAAAATCCGGCGGCGATCACACGCGCTGCTGCAATATATGGAGGAGCAGGGCCTGATCCCGCGCAAGCCCACCATCGAGGAGCTGTTCGTGCCGAGCACGCTGCGGCCGGTCCCGGTGGACGAGGGCCATCCGCCGCCCTGACGATCCGTCGCGTTGACTGGTGCGTGGCTCAGGCGAAACTGACTCGAAACATGGAATGACGCCGATGATGAAGCGCTGCGCGCTCGCTCTCCTTGCCCTGCTGGCGCATCCACACCGCCGCGCCGGCGCAGGACTATCCCGTCGCGGCCGTCACCATCGTCGTGCCGCTCACCGCGGCCGGCGCGCCGGACATGCTGGCGCGCGTCATCGCGCAAGAATCTGCAGGAGCAGGCTCGGCCAATCGTTCGCGGTCGAGAACCGCGCCGGCGGCGGCACCACCATCGGCTCGAACGCGGTCGCGAAGTCCGCGCCCGACGGCTACACGCTGCTGATGGCGACGTCGTCGTCGCTCGCCATCAACGTCACGCTGCAGAAGGCGCTGCCCTACGATCCGGTGACCGATTTCGTGCCGCTCGCCGCGGTGGCGCAGAGCCCGTTCCTGCTGCTGGCCAATCCGTCGGTGCCGGCGAAGTCGGTGGCCGAGCTGATCGCCTACGGCAAGGCCAATCCGGACAAGCTGTCGTTCGCCTCCGCCGGCATCGGCACGCCGCACGACCTGTTCGCCGAAATGTTCATGAGCATGACCGGCATCAAGATTCCGCAGGTGCGCTACAAGGGCAGCCTTCCCGGCGATCAACGACGTGATCGCCGGCCATGTGCCGATCATGTTCTGCGACGTGCCGTCGGCGGCCGGTGCGATCCGCGGCGGCACGGTGCAGCGCGCTCGGCGTCACCACCAAGGCGCGGCTGCCGGGCTTCCCGGACATCCCGCCGATCGCGGACGCGCTGCCCGGCTTCGAGGGCGCGGCGTGGCTGATGATCGCGGCGCCCGCCAAGACGCCGGAGCCGGTGGTGCAGAAGCTGCACAGCGAGATCAACGCGATCCTCGCCATGCCCGAGGTGCGCGGCCAGATGGCGAAGATGAACGTGATCCCGATGGGCACGCCGTCGGTCGCCGACATGCGGGCGTTCGTGAAGTCGGAGATCACGCGCTGGGGCGACGTGGTGAAGAAGGCCGGGATCGCGGGGATGGAATAAGGCTAGCGCTTGCGCCGTTTGGTCGGCGCCTTCCGCGCGCCGCCCCTGATCACGCCACCCCACTTCGCCTCGATCTCGCGCGCCTCGTCCTGCGTCAGCGCCGAGGTCGGCGGGTAGCTGTCCTTCCACTGGAACGGCCGCACCGCCTCGATGATCGCCTTGGAATGCGAGGTGATGCCGGCGGCCTTGGCCTCCTCGGGAATGCGCGGATCGAGCGCCGACGACCAGGCGTTGCGCACGATGTCGATCTGCTCGGCCGGCTCGCAGCGCGTGGTGATCGCCCACATCACGTCGGCGAGGTTCGACGGATCGACGTCGTCGTCGACCACCACGACCAGCCGTCCCATGTAGCTGTTGGCGGCGGCGATCAGCGCGGCGCGCTTGGCGTGTCCGGCGTAGCGCTGCTTGATCGCGACCACCGTCATCAGTTGCGCGACGTGCTGCCAGACGCCCACCACGTCGCTGACGCCGGACGTTTCCAGGTTGCTCCAGATCGAGGCGGCGCGGAACGGCAGGCCGAAGTGGAAGCGCGGCGGCTTCATCGGCGGCGAGCCGAGCAGGATCGGGTTGTCGCGGTGATGGATCGCCTTCACCTCCATCACCGGGCAGGGCCGCGCCTCGTTGGCGTAATAGCCGGTGAACTCGCCGAACGGGCCCTCCGGCAGCGTCAGCTTCTTCATCGGCAGCAGTTCGCCCTCGAGGATGATCTCGGCGTGCGCGGGCAGCGGCAGGCCGGTCACCGGGCCGGGCATCACCTCGATCGGCGCGCCCTTGATCGCGCCGGCGAAGTCGTATTCCGACTGGCCGTCCGGCAGATATTCGAAGCCGGCGATGAACAGGGCCGGGTCCTGGCCGTTCACCACCGCGACCGGGCAGGACTTGCCCTTGTCCCAGTATTTCTTGGCGATCACCGCGCCGTGGCGGCCGGGATGGTCGAACTGGATGGTCACGCGGTTCTTGCCGTGGACCTGCACGCGGTAGATCGAGGCGTTGATCCAGCCGCCGTCCGGATCGCGCATGATGACGAGCGAGCCGGAGCCGATGTACGGCCCGCCGTCCTTCCGGTGCCAGTGCGGCGCCGGCAGGCGTGCCATGTCGACCTTCTTGCCGGTGAACGGAATTCTCCATGAACGCGGCGCTCTTCACCTCGACCGGCTTGTGCGGCTTCAGGGTCTGCCGCCGCTGCATCCAGGCCTTGAGCGCGTCGAGCGGCTTGAGCGACGGATCGATGCCGAGCGCCAGCGCGGCGCGCTGCGGCGTGGTGGTGGCGTTGGTGAAGACGCGGAAGCCCGGCGGCAATCCCTTGATGCGGTCGAACAGCAGCGCCGGGCACTCCGGCGTGCCGGCCGCGACCTCGGTGATGCCGCCGAGCTCATACTTCTGGTCGGCGCCGTTGACGCGCCTGAGCGCGCCGAGCTCGTCCACCTGCTTGATGAAGCCGCGCAAATCCTTGTAGATCACGAGCCCGCCCCGAATTGCCGACGGTCGAGCTTAGCCACGGAGTTCCGCATGCGCTACATCGATGCCTTCAATCATTTCAATCCGAAGCGCTATTTCGACGCGCTGCTGGAATCGCCGGCGGGACAGAAGGACATCGGCAAGCGGGTGAGGGGCATTCCCGCGCTCTACGATCTCGACCTGCGGCTCAAGGTGGTCGAGCAGTTTCCCGACTACACGCAGGTGCTCTCGCTCGGCCTGCCGATGATCGACCGGCTGTGGGGGCCGGACAAGACGCCGGAGATGGCGAAGCTCGCCAACGACGGGCTGGCCGAAGTCGTCGCCAAGAATCCGAAGCACTTCGTCGGCTATTCCGCCGTGGTGCCGATGAACAATCCGGACGCCGCGGCGAAGGAGGCCGAGCGCGCGCTCAAGAACGGCGCCAACGCCATCCAGCTCGGCACCAGCGTCAACGGCAAGCCGATCGACGGCAAGGAGTTCTGGCCGCTCTACGAGGTGATCGAGAAATCCGGCAAGCCGATCCTGCTGCATCCCGCGCGCGCGCGCGAAATGCCGGACTACGTCGGCGAGGAGAAATCGAAATACGAAATCTGCAGCGTGCTCGGCTGGCCCTACGAGACCGGCGTCACGCTGTCGCGCTTCATCTTCTCCAAGATCATGGACACCTATCCGAACCTGAAGATGATCTCGCACCACCTCGGCGGCGTCATTCCGTATCTCGAAGGCCGCGTCGCGCACTCGTTCGACCAGATGGGCGCGCGCACCTCCGACGAGGACTACGAAGGGCTGCGCAAGAGCCTGAAGAAGCGGCCGTTCGACTACTTCAAGGACTTCTATGCCGACACCGCGATCGAAGGCATCCGCGCGCCGATGGTCTGCGGCATCGACTTCTTCGGCGCCGACCACGTGCTGTTCGCGTCGGACTGTCCGTTCGACAAGGAGAAGGGGCCGGGCTACATCCGCTCGACCATCGCGATGCTGGAATCGATCGAGATGGCGCCGGCCGATCGCGAGAAGATCAGCTTCCGCAACGCGCAGAAAATGTTCGGGATAAAATAACGTCTAGCGCGCCGGCTTCTTGGCGGTTTCGTTCGCGGGCCGGATGGTGCGCCAGGGATCGTAGGTCTCGCCGGTTTCCCTGCGGGTGTTCTTGACCGTTTCCTTGTAGGCCCGCTCGACCTCGGCCTCGGTCTTGCGCTGCTCTTCGGTGTAGCGCGTCTTGTCGCGGTCTCCGCCCCCGCCGCCCATGCCGAACTGGGCGTAGGCAGGCACCGTCAAAAGTGCAATTGCTGCTGCTATTGCAAGACGTCTCATAGGCAAGTTCCCTCCGGTCCTATGCGTTTCTTGCCGCTCGACTGTGCCCAATATATGGCAACGGCGCGGGGGCGGCCAAGGCCTCCACAATTCAATGCGCCACAAGATTTTTCAGGTCCTTCAGGCGGCCTTCCACGAACGCCCGCAAGTTTGGCTCGACGATCGTTAACGTCTGCTCAACGAACGTGTCGCTGCGGCCGCCGAGGTTCGGGGTGATGATGACGTTCGGCATGCGCCAGAGCGGATTGTCCGGCGGCAGCGGCTGCTTGGAGAACACGTCGATGGCCGCGCCCGCGATCCGGCCGGCCTGCAGGAGTTCGATCAGCGCCGCTTCGTCGAGCACGCCGCCGCGGGCGATGTTGATCAGGAAGGCGCTGGGCTTCATCGCGGAGAGCACCTCGCGGTTGACCAGCTGGTGGGTCTGCGGCGAATAGGGCACCAGCAGCACCAGGAAGTCCGCGCGCGCCGCCGCCTGCGCGAGCTTTTCGCGGGGCTGCACCTCGTCGAAGTGCGGCGCGTCGGCGCGGCCGCCGCTCACGCCGATCGTCGTCATGCCGAACAGCTTGCAGCGCTCGGCGAGATGCTCGGCGAGGACGCCGAGGCCGACGATGACGACCGTCTTGCCGTCCAGGATCGGCTGGTTCCACGGCTCCCATTTCGCCTCGGCCTGGTTGCGCTGCATTTTGCGGAAATTCCGGTTGAGCGCGATCATGTTGAGGAACGCAAGCTCGCTCATCTGCGGCCCGTGGATGCCGCGCGTCGAGGTCAGCAGCACGTGCGGCGGCAGCACGCCCGGCGCGGTCAGCGTCTCGGTGCCGGTGGTCAGCGCCTGCACCCATTTGAGCTTGGGCGACGCCTTGATCAGGTCGTTCGGGATGTGATGGCCGAGCCCGATGATGACGTCGAGATCGGCCGCGACCGCCTTGGCGTCGGCGCCGTGCTCGAAGGCGTGGAACGTGACGTCCGGGAAGCTCCGCTTCAGCCGCTCGAGGTATTGTTGCGCGTCGTGATGCAGAATGAGAACCTGTGCCGGCATGAAGGCTCCTGATGGCAGTGGCCGTCAGCATAGCCAAGCCGCGCCAGCCGGAGAACCGAATGACCACCGAGCGAGTGGCCACCCGCGTGTCCGACGCCGAGATGACGCGCCGCTGGGACGCCGCGCGCAAACTGATGCGCGAACGCGGCATCTCCGCGCTGATCGCCTACGGCACCGAGGACTGGCTCGGCGGCCACGCCCGCTGGTTCACCGACGTGCCGACCCACAACGGCTACGGCCGCACCGTGGTGTTCCACGCCGACGGCCCGATGGACGTGATCGACCAGGGCCCGTTCGGCGC
Source organism: uncultured Alphaproteobacteria bacterium (assembly GCA_963838595.1). Lineage (GTDB taxonomy): Bacteria > Pseudomonadota > Alphaproteobacteria > Rhizobiales > Xanthobacteraceae > Z2-YC6860. The sequence continues at coordinate 76,962 of CAWIRP010000006.1, read as the reverse complement.
GCGCCGCTCGATGGACGGCGACGAATATCATCGCGGCGTCGGCGAGATGATCTACACCTCGTTCTTCTCCTCGGTCGACTACACCACGCGCTACCAGGGCGAGCTGGTCCGCGACATCATCAAGAAGCGCGGCTACCGGACCATCGGCTTCGTGGTGCCCGGCACCATGCCGCACGGCCTGATGTCGGCGGTGCTCGACGGCTTCGAGGGCCTCACCGTCATCGACATCACGCCGCAGATCGACCGGCTGATCGCGCTCAAGAGCGAGGAGGAGCTCGAGCTGCTGCGCCGCTGCGCGATCATGCAGGACGCGATCTTCGACAAGGTGCTCAAGACCATCAAGCCGGGCATGCGCGACGTCGACGTCACCGCGATGGCCTATGCCGAAGGCTGGGTGCGCGGCTCCTCGCAGGGCATCTACCTCGGCGGCTCGGCGCCGCTCGGCAAGCCGTCGTTCCTGGTCGGCCGGCATTTCCAGGACCGCACCCTGCAGAAGGGCGACAACCTGAGCTTCCTGGTCGAGGTCAACGGGCCGGGCGGCTATTTCACCGAGGTCGGCCGCACCATCGTGCTCGGCAAGGCGTCGCAGCAATTGCTCGACAATTTCGCCATGGCGAAGGAGGCGCAGGACTATTCGGTCAGCCTGCTCAAGCCCGGCATCGCGTGCCGCGATCTTGCCAAGGCGCACGACGATTTCATGGAGAAGCGCGGCCTGCCCAAGGAGCTGCGGCTCTACGCCCACGGCCAGGGCTACGACATGGTGGAGCGGCCGCTGGTGCGCGCCGACGAGCCGATGTCGATCGAGAAGGGCATGTGCCTCGCGGTGCATCCGAACTACGCGCTCGACGACCTGTTCATGATCGTCTGCGACAACTACATCGTCGGCGCCAACGGCAGCGAGCGCATCCACAAGACCGAGCGGAAGGTGTTTGAGGTTTGAAGGAGACAGGGATGACCAAAACGCCAACCGGCAACGACAACGCTGACTACAGCCTCGAAGACTGCATTGTCCGGTTCAAGGATTTGCCGCAACGGCGTTCCACCTTCCGCCCGCTTGATATGAAGGTCTCGAAATACGAGCGCGAGCGCTATTCGGTCGTCGGTCGCGGCGCCGAAGGCACGACCAAGGGCAAGAAGACCGCTGAGGTGAAGGACTTTTCCATCGTCTACCTCAAGCTCGATCCCGGGAAGGCAGTCGGCGAACACGCGCATGCCACGTCGGAGGTGTTTATTCCGCTCACCGGGCGATGGGAGGTCGGCATCGGCGGTGAAACCACGATCCTCGAGCCGTTCGATGTCATCTCTGTGCCTCCGGACTCAATGCACAGCCTGGTCAACGTGTCCGACGAACCCGCGTTCCTGATGGCGGTCAACGCGGGCGGCGCCGGTGCGCCAATCCAGTGGGCGCATCAGGTGCTGGAGGAAGTCCGTGCCACTGGCAGCGAGGCGTCCAAGCTCGAGAAGCCTCCGGCCGAGACGCGCTGACAGCGCTAGCGCTTGCTGTCGATCCAATCCGCGATCAGCCTGCCGTGTGCGTCGACGTATTGGCGGAACCACACCGTATAGGCCTCGGGCCTCGCCTGCATGTCGGCGTTCAGATCGCGCAGCGCGATCCATTTCCATTCGCCGACCTCGGCCGGATCGGGCACAACCGGACCGTCGTGCGTGCCGCCGAACACGTGGACGACCTCGTCCTCGATCAGACCGCCGGGCACTTCCGCGCGATAGGAAAACCGGAACAGCGGCTTGAGCGGGCAGGTGACGCCCATTTCCTCGGCGAGCCGGCGCTTCGCCGCGTCGGCCGCGCTCTCGCCGGGATAGGGGTGGCTGCAGCAGGCGTTGGTCCACAATCCGCCGGAGTGATACTTGGCGAGGCTGCGCCGCTGCAGCAGGAATTCGCCGGCGCTGTTGTGGACCAGCGCGGAGATGGCGCGATGCTTGAGACCGCGGCGGTGGGCGTCGAGCTTGTCCGCCGTGCCGACCGCAACGTCGTCCGCGTCGACCAGGACGACTGGATCGTCGTCTCGACGTCATCCGTCGCGATTTCGCCGCCCACCTGCCCTTGATGGAATTCCACAGCACGCTGCCCCACGAGCGAAGTCGCGGAAATCGGCTTGGCGGGCGCGCGGCGGGCGGCCGCAGGGCATCGGCGAGCTGCTTCTTCAGCGCGTTGGCGAACTGATTCATGATCGCCGACGCGGTCGCCTGGATCATGCCGACGCCGCGGCCGTACTGCGCGACCGCGCCGGACAGCGTCAGGTCGGTGTGCACCAGCACCTTGGAGCCGGTGCCCGACGGCTCCAGGCGGAACGTGGACTTGGCCTGCGCCGCGCCGCGGCCCTTGGCGTCGGTGCCCTGCGCGCGCACCCGCGCGCTGTAGTTGACGTTGTCGATCTCCTCGAACGTCACCACGCCGGCGAAGGTCAGCGCCACCGGCCCGAGCCGCACCGAGATGTTGCCCTTGTAGTTCTTGTCGTCGATCACTTCGGTGAGCTGCGCGCCGGGCATGCAGGGCGCGATGCCGCGGACGTCCATCAGCACCGGCCAGGCCTGCGCGGGCGGCAGCGGCACTTCGAACGAGTTGTCGAATTCCATACTCTACTCCGCCGCTTCGGCGACGCCTCCATGGGCCTTCGACCATCCGGCGGGGTCGTGCAGGAATTTCTCGATTTCGTCGAGCTTGATCGGATCGAACTGGCCGCAGGTCTTGGCGAACTCCAGCACGTCCCACCAGGTGCAGAGGTGATGCAGCTTGATGCCGAGATCGCCGAGGATCTTCGTGCTCTCCGGATAGATGCCGTAGAAGAACACCACGAAGATGTGCTCGACGATCGCGCCCGCCTCGCGCAGCGCGTTGCAGAAATTGACCTTGCTCTTCCCGTCGGTGGTGAGGTCCTCGACCAGCAGCACGCGCTGGCCGGGCTCCAGATGGCCTTCGATCTGCGCGTTGCGGCCGAAGCCCTTCGGCTTCTTGCGCACGTACTGCATCGGCAATTCGAGCCGGTCCGCCATCCAGGCGGCGAACGGGATGCCCGCGGTCTCGCCGCCCACCACGGTGTCGAACTGCTCGAAGCCGGCGTCGCGGAACACGGTGGCCGCGCCGAAGTCGATCAGCGTCTTGCGCACGCGCGGAAACGAGATCAGCCGGCGGCAGTCGGTGTAGACCGGGCTCGCCCAGCCCGAGGTGAAGATGAACGGCTTGTCCTCCATGAAGCGGACAGCCTCGACCTCAAGCAGCATCTTCGCCGTGAGCTCGGACATCACCTTTCTGTCGGGAAATCCAAGGCCGCTGGTCATCTCTGGCAAATCCCTCGCTTCGGTCGTCATCTTAAACCCGCCTCGCGCCCGGATCGTCAAATGCATCTTCGCCGCGCTTGCGGCCCTGGAACACGCTGACGAACAGCTCGTCGGCCGTCCATTTCCGCTTCGTCAGGCCCTGCTCATGAGAATAACCCGCCACGGTCTCGATCGTATGCCGGTTTTTGTCGGTCAGACCGTATTCCCACGGGTCTGACCCCAGGATTTCCTGCTGCTCCTCCCAGGCCTCGCGGTACCAGGCCAGCGGAACCACCCGCGGATTGTGCATCCGCCGCATGCCGATCGCCTTGGCCTTCTGGAAGGCCTGGAACATGTTGATCGGCACCCAGGGGTGGCGATCCACGACCTCCTGCTTGATGCCCATGACGTGCATGATCGGGAAGATGCCGGTCTTCTTGTAGAAGGCGATCTCCTCCGACTTGTAGTCCGGCCACAGCCGCCCGACGCGCGGGTCCCGGTCGATGATCGGCTTGATGATGCTGGAGTGGATCACCGCGTCGAGCTCGCCCTCCGCCAGCATCGTCTCCACCGACTTGTCGTGCGGCAGCCGGGTGAGCTTGAGATCCTTGTGCGGCGTGAACTCGATGTCCTCGTCGAGTTCGGCGAACCATTCGATCGATTTGTGCGGCACGCCGTATTCGTGCTCGAGGATGCCGCGCATCCAGTGCCCGGCCGAGACCAGGAACGACTTGATGCCGACCTTCCTGCCGATCAGGTCCTTCGGCTGCTTGATGCCCTTCGACGTGTTGATGAACACGAAGCCGTGGCGGAAGCGCCGGTGCAGGAACACCGGCAGCGCGGTGACCGGCACGCCCTGGTCGCGCGCCACGATGTAGGACGAGCCCGACGTCTCCGCCATGTCGAAGTCGCGGTTGCGGATGAAGCGCCAGTGCCGCGTGGTCGAATCCATGTCGGTGAGGATGGTGAGGTCGATGCCGTCCGGCTCGACCTCGCCCTCCTTGAGGGCGCGCACGATCTCGTAGTCGCCGCACGCGAGGGTGAGCGGGATTTTGGTGGGCATGGCCGGCAGTGAAGCCGGAATGGCCCGCAAAATCCAGACTGGATATGGGTTTTCGCGAGAACTTGTGGACTGTCTAAACCGCCACCTTGCCGAGGAACGTCTCGACCTCGCCGCGCAGGTTGGCGACCGCGCTCTCCACCGACTTGGACGCGTTGAGCACGGTCTGCGCCGAGGTGCGCGTCGCGGTCGCGGCGCCGGCCACCTCGCCGAGCACCGAGACCGCCGTCACGGTGCCCTGCGCCGCGCTGGTCACGTTGTGGGAAATCTCGCTGGTCGCCGCGTTCTGCTGCTCGACAGCGGCAGCGACCGCGGAGGTGTATGCGCTGATCTCGCGCATGCGCTCGGCGATGCCGCCGATCGCCTCGACCGCGCCGGCGGTCGAGCCCTGCACCGCCTGGATCTGCGCGGCGATCTCCTCGGTCGCCTTGGCGGTCTGCACCGCGAGCGATTTCACCTCCGAGGCGACCACGGCAAAGCCGCGCCCGGATTCGCCGGCGCGCGCCGCCTCGATCGTGGCGTTGAGCGCGAGCAGGTTGGTCTGTCCGGCGATGTCGCGGATCAGCTTGACCACGTCGCCGATCTTCTGCGCCGCCTCGGCGAGACCGGTGATCTGGCTGTTGGTGGTCTCGGCCTCGCCGACCGCGGCGCGCACGACTTCCATGGTGCGGCTGAGTTGCGCGCCGATCTCGCCGATCGAGCTCGTCAGCTCGCTGGCGGCCGCGGCGGCGGTCTCGACGTTGGCCGAGGCCTCGTTCGAGGCGTCGACGGCAGCCGTCGTGCGCTGCGAGGTCTGCTCGGACGAGCCGAACAGCCCGTTGGCGGTGTCGCGCATGGCGCTGACGCCGCTCGTGACGACGCCCAGCACGCTCTCGACACGCTCGCGGAACGAGGCGAGCGCGGCCTCGACGGTGGCGCGGCGAGCCTCCTGATCCTTCATCGCGACACGCTGCCGGTCGGCCTGGCGGCGCTCGGTGATGTCCTCGTGGTCGCCACCCAGCCGCCGCCTTCGAGCGGCTCGTTGACGATGGCGATGTGGCGGCCCTTGTGCTCGCGGACGCTGGTAACCGTCTTGCCTTCGGCGATGCTGCGCCATCAGGTCGGCGACGTATTGATCCGGATTGCCGGAGAAGGCTCCGAGCTCGACTGCGATGCTCGAACCATCTCGCGAAGCGTGCTGCCCGGCTGCGCCAGCCGCGGTGAAAGTTCGTACATCTCGACGTAGCGCCGGTTGCACAGGATCAGCTTGCCGGCCGCCGACCACATGCACAGGCCCTGCGTCATGTTGTTCAGCGCGATGGTGAACTGGATGTTGCGGCGGCGCAGGATCAGCCACTGCGCGACCGACAGGCGCGCGAACGATCGCGATGGCCAGCGCCATGACGATTTGCAGGCCGTGCTGGCTTGCGAAGTCGCTCAGGGCTGAAAGCATGGCCGCCGGCTTTGGATGAGTTCCGCGACCATGCCGCGACAAGGTTTCTCAGGGGTTAATGGCTGGCCGCAAGCGTTAAGAATGCGTTAACGTCCCGCCAACGAAAGTTCGGGAGGGAATCAATGCGTCCAGTGAAATCGCTCGCCGTGATCGCCGCGGCGCTGGTCGGCGTGGCCGTCGCAGCGTCGGCGGCTTTTGCGCAGGCCGACTATCCCAACCGCCCGGTCCGGCTGATCGTCGGCTTTCCGCCGGGTTCATCGGCCGACATCGCGGCGCGCGTGGTCGGCGCCCGCATGACGCAGGTGCTCGGCCAGCAGGTCGTGGTCGAGAGCAAGCCGGGCGCGGCATCGAGCATCGCCGCCGCCGAAGTCGCCCGCGCCGAGAAGGACGGCTACACGCTGTTCATGCTGTCCGCGGCCAACGTCATCAACGAGCAGATCAATCCCAAGCTCTCCTTCAACATCGCGAAGGACTTTGCACCCGTCGCGATGATCAACACGACCGCGATCATACTGGCGGTGGATCCGTCGCTCGGCTTGAACAACGTCAAGGACCTGATCGCGCTCGCCAAGTCGAAGCCGGGCGAGTTGAATTATGCCTCCACCGGCCCCGGCACCGTGCCGCATCTGGCGGGCGAACTGCTTGCCGTGCGCGCCGACATCAAGATCCAGCACGTTCCCTACAAGGGCAGCCCGGAGGCGGCGACCGATCTGCTCGCCGGCCGCGTCTCGATGATGTTCTCGCCGGCGTCCGCCGTCATCGCGCAGGGCAAGGAAGGCAAGCTGAAGCTGCTTGCCACCGCGCACCGGCGTGCGGCTCGGCGTGCTGCCCGACCTGCCGACCATGGTGGAGGCCGGCGTGCCGGACTTCGAAACCGCAATCTGGTTCGGGCTGGTGGCGCCGGCCGGTACGCCGCGTCCGGTGCTCGACAAGCTCGCCAAGGCGGTGACCGAGGCGACCGCGGCTCCGGAGGTCGCCAAGGCCTGGGAGCCGCAGGGCATTCTGCCGCTCAAGGGCGGCCCCGACGACCTCGCGCGCTATATCGCGAGCGAAACCCGGCGCTGGGGCGAGGCGGCCTCGGCGGCGGGATTGAAGAAATAGCGGTGCGAGCGCCGGAGCGCGTTACAACCATCGAATGACCACAACACCGGAGGTGTTCGACGTTGTCGTCCTGGGCGCCGGCGCAGCGGGACTCATGTGTGCCCTGACGGCCGGCCAGCGGGGCAGCAAAGTCCTGCTGCTGGATCATGCTGACCGGGTTGGCGCCAAGATCCTGATCTCGGGCGGCGGACGCTGCAATTTTACCAACCTTCACAGTGCGCCGGATCGTTTTCTATCCGGCAACTCGGACTTCTGCCGATCGGCGCTGGGCCGCTACACGCAGGCCGACTTCATTTCCCTGGTTGAGCGCTATTCCATCCCGTATCACGAGAAAACACTCGGCCAATTGTTCTGCGATGGGTCGGCGCGCGAGATCGTCGCCATGCTGCTGGCCGAATGCGCGCAGGGCGGTGTCGACGTGAGGGTTGGCTACACCGTCACGGATATTTCCCGCGCCGACCGCTTCCGTTTGGAGACCAGCCGTGGGTGCTTCACCGCCACGGCGCTTGTGTTGGCGACCGGCGGCCTTTCGATTCCGAAAATGGGGGCGACCGGTTTTGCCTATGACGTTGCCCGTCGCTTCGGCTTGGGCGTGACCGAGCAACTGCCTGGGCTGGTGCCATTGAAGGCCACGCCCGAGGCGCTGGGATTTGAACAACTTCTCGCCGGTGTTTCCTTGGAGGCGATCGTGTCCTGCGCGGGACAGAGCTTCCGTGAAAACATTCTGTTCACTCACCGCGGCCTCTCCGGTCCGGCCATTCTTCAAATCTCTTCGTACTGGCGGCAGGGCGATACGATCTCGCTCGACTTGGCGCCGGCGCACGACGCGACGGCGTTTCTGCTGGAGCGCAAGCGCTCCCGTCCCAAGGCCGAAGCAAGGACTGTGCTCGCGGAGATGCTGCCCGGCCGTCTTGCGCAGGCGCTTGCCGAGGCATGCTTGCCGCACGGGCCGATCGCCAATGTTCCGGACCGCACGCTCGCGGGCTTCGCGGCTCGCCTCAAACGCTGGGAGGTTCAACCATCAGGCTCGGAGGGGTGGCCGAAAGCCGAGGTGACGGTCGGAGGCATCGATACCCAAGACCTGTCGTCCAAGACGATGGAAGCGCGAAATGTCCCTGGCCTTTACGCCATCGGCGAAGCGCTCGACGTCACCGGCTGGCTGGGCGGCTACAATTTTCAGTGGGCATGGTCCAGCGGCTGGTGTGCGGGGCAGGCTGTTTCGTCACGGCCTAGTTGATCTGCACGCCCGACGCCTTCACCAGCGTGGCGTTGACGTCGATCTCCTTCTTCACGAAGGCGCCGAACTGCGCCGGGCTCATCGGCAGCGGATCGCCGCCGACGTTGCCGAGCTTCTTCGCGCCCGGGATCTTGCAGCGCCTTCAGCGTCTCGGCGTTGAGCTTGTCGACGATCGCCTTCGGCGTCCCGGCCGGGTGCCCAGAAGCCGACCCAGAAATCGTACTCGGAGTTCGGGAACGCCGGCCTCGACCGTGGTCGGCACGTCGGGCAGCGACGCCGAGCGTTGCGAGCCCGACACCGCGAGGATCGCGAGCTTGCCGGTCGCGACCGGGCCGCGCGCCGCGCGGCAGCGGAATGAAATAGAAATCGGTCTCGCCGAGTCATCACCGAGGTCACGCCTTCCGGCCCGCCCTTGTAGGGGATGTGCTGCATCTTGCGTGCCGGTGGCGAGCCGGAAGCGCTCGCCGTTGAGGTGCGCGGCGCTGCCGGCGCCGGCCGAGGCGTAGTTCATCTTGTCCGGATTGGCCTTGGCGTAGGCGACGAAATCCTTCAGCGTCTTGTACTTGTTGGACTGCACGATCATCACGTTCGGCAGGCTGACCAGCGCGGTGATCGGCGCGAAGTCCTTGATCGAGTCGTAGCCCGGGCTTGGAATAGGTGGTCGCCACCACCGCGAACGAAGTCGACTGGATCAGCAGCGTGTAGCCGTCGGGGTCGGCCTTGGCGACCGAGCCGATGCCGATGGTGCCGCCGGCGCCGAGCCGGTTCTCGACGATGATCGGCTGCCCGAGCTGCGCCGGGACACCTGATCCATGATGGTGCGGGCGACGATGTCGGTGCCGCTGCCGGCCGAGAACGGCACCACGACGCGGATCGTCTTGTTCGGATAGGCCTGCGCGAAGGCAGCCCTGGCGCTCAACGCACAGCAGTCGCGAGCGCCATCAGAACCAGCGTCGCATCGTATTCCTCCCTCGGACCGGTCGCTTTTGCGCCGGTCGAACGTGTTCGTTGTCACTCCACCCGGATGTTCGCGGCCTTCGCGACGGCCGAATTGTTCTCGATCTCTTTCTTCACGATGGCGTCGAACTGCGCCGAGGTGACCGGGAACGGATCGGCGCCGAGATTCTTGAGCCTCTCGCGGACCGCCGGCGACTCCAGCGCCTTCTTGACCTCGGCGTAGAGCTTTTCCTTGATCGGCGCCGGCGTCTTCACCGGCAGGAACACGCCGGCCCAGAAATTGTACTCCGACTGCGGATAGCCGGCCTGCGCGACGGTCGGCAGGTCCGGCAGCGCCGAGGCGCGCGAGGCGTTGCTCACCGCCAGCGCCTGGAGCTGGCCGTCCTTCATCAGCGGCAGCGCGTTGACCAGCGGCGAGAAGTAGAAGTCGGAGCGTCCGGCGATCACCTCGGTCATCGCCTCCGGCGCGCCCTTGAACGGCAGGTGCACCGCTTCGAAGCCGCCCGCCTTCTTGAACAGTTCGCCGTTGAGGTGCGACGAGTTGCCGGCGCCGGCCGACGAATAGTTCGCCTTGCCCGGATTGGCCTTGGCCCAGTTCACGAAGTCGGAGAGCTGCTTGTAGCCCTTCTTCGAGTTGAACAGGATCACCACCGGCATGTTGCCGAGCGGGATGATGGCGGAGAGATCGTTGGCGGTGTCGAGCGGCATGGTGGCGCGCACCGCGGGCGACACGGTGTGCGTCGAGGAATTGGCGAGGATGGTGTAGCCGTCGGGCTCGGCCTTCGCGACGGCGTTCATGCCGATCGAGTTTCCGGCGCCGGGACGGTTCTCGATCACGATGGTCTGGCCGACCTGCTTCGACACCTCGTCGAACACGATGCGCGCCATCACGTCGGTCGCGCTGCCGGCGGTCAGCGGCACCACCACCTTGATCGGCTTGGTCGGCCAGGCTTGGGCGCACGGCTCCCGATGTTGCGCCGCTCGTAAGCGCGGCAATGGCAACGGCGGTCAACAACAGGCGGCGCATTTCATTCCTCCTCGGAAGCGATCGATGTGATGGACAGTGTAGCGGCGGGCCTTGGCCCGCCGCAACGTCAGGGAGCGCGTCGAAAAGGCGCGTTACGCCATCTTGTTGGTCAGCGTGCCGACGTTCTCGACCCAGACCTTGGTCACGTCGCCGGCTTTCAGGAACTCGCGCCGTGCCGCGCCGACGCCGGCCGGCGTGCCGGTCAGCACGATGTCGCCGGGATGCAGCGTGATGCGCGACGACAATTGCTCGATCTGCTCGGCCAGCGTGAAGATCATGTCCGAGGTGTTGGAATCCTGCTTGATGACGTCGTTGACCCACAGCTTGATGCCGAGCTTCTGCGGGTCCTTGATGTCGCTCGCCGGAATGATGCCGGGGCCGAGCGGGCAGGCGTCGTCGAAGCACTTCTGGCCGACCCAGTCCCATTTGAACGGCGAGGAATCCGGCAACTGGTTGCGCTTGCCGAGGTCGCGCGCCGAGAGCTCGTTTGCCACCGTGTAGCCGGCGACGTAGTCGAGCGCCTTGGCGAGCGGCACGTTCTTCGCGGTCTTGCCGATCACGGCGCCGAGCTCGGCCTCCCAGTCGATCGCGTTCGACGCTTTCGGCAGCTTCACCGTCGCCTTGTCGCCGGTCACCGAGCGCGACGCCTTGATGAAGTGCCACGGCTTGAGGCCGACCTCATGCGGGTCGGGCGCCGGCGGGATGTTCTGCAGCTTCGCCATCTCCATCATGTGGTCGGTGTAGTTGGCGCCCGCGCAGTAGATCGCCGACGGCCACAGCACCGGCGCCAGCAGCTTGGCGCGTCGCGAGCGGCTTGCTCTTGAGCTTGCTCTTCCCCGCGGCGGCCGCGGCCTTCTTCAGCACGCCCTTTGCCGAGGACCAGTCCTTGAGGATCGCGAGCACGCTGGAATAGCCCGCCTTGCGGGTCAGCGCCGCGGCGTCGAACAGCTTGTCGCCGACCGCGACGCCGGCGCGCGGCCCTTTGTCGGACTGATAGGTGACGAGCATGTAGCTGGGCATGGCAGGTTCTCTCCTCGAACGAACGCCGGCGGCGGGGAAGGGAGCCTGACACGAAGATCGTGGCGCATGACAACGCGCGGCGACGAGAGCGCGGAGCATTCCAATGCTCGCGAATGCGTGGCTAGCTCGCCAGCGCCGCGCGGGCCTTGCGCGCCGCCAGGTCGATCGGCGCGCCGGTCAGCGTCGGCATAGTCCGCGATCGGCAGCGGACGGCCGATCAGGTAGCCCTGGATCTCGTCGCACTGCTCCTTGGCCAGGAAGGCGAGCTGGTCCTTGGTCTCCACGCCCTCGGCGAGCACCGGCAGGTTGAGACCGCGCGCCAGGCCGATCACCGCGCGGACGATGGTGGCGGACTGCGGGTTGGTTTCCAGGTTGGAGATGAAGGCCTGGTCGATCTTGATCTTGTCGAACGGGAACGCCTGCAGATAGGACAGCGACGAATAACCGGTGCCGAAATCGTCCATCGCGATGCGCACGCCCAGCGCCTTGAGGCGGCGCAGGATCGACAGCGCGCGCGAGAAGTCGCCGATCAGCACGCCTTCGGTGATTTCGAGCTCGAGGCGCGACGGCGCCAGGCCGGTTTCCAGCAGCACCGAATGCACCAGGGCCGCCAGGTCGCCGTGGCGGAACTGCACCGGCGACAGGTTGATCGCGATCTGCAGCGGCTTGACCCACGACGCCGCCTCGCGGCACGCCTCGCGCAGGATCCATTCGCCCATCGGCACGATCAGGCCGCTCTCCTCGGCCAGCGGAATGAACTTGCCCGGCGAGATCATGCCGCGGGTCGGATGCCGCCAGCGCACCAGCGCCTCGAAGCCGAAGATCTGGCCGTCGATCCTGGCCTGCGGCTGGTAGTTCAGCGTCAGCTCGTTGCGCTCGATCGCGGATTGCAGGTCGTGCTGCAGCGCGCGGCGTTCGCGCAGCCGCTCGTCCATGTCGGCTTCGAAGAAGCGGTGGATGCCGCGGCCCTCGGACTTGGCGCGGTAGAGCGCGGCGTCGGCGTTGGCGACCAGCGTTTCCGGCATCCTCGGCGTTGGTCGGGAAGATCGAGATGCCGATGCTGATGCCGCTGCGCAACTGATGGCCGTCGATGTTGATCTCTTCGGCGATAGCGGCGATGATCTGCTCGGCCAGCGCTTCCGCCGCGGCCGGCTGTTCGCCGTCGGTCGAGATGATGGTGAACTCGTCGCCGCCGAGCCGCGCCACGAAGGCGCCGCCGATCGTCTTCTGCAGGCGGCGCGCGATTTCGCAAAGCAGGTCGTCGCCGACGACGTGGCCGAACACGTCGTTGACCTCCTTGAAGCGGTCGATGTCGAGCGACATCAGCGCGAAGGACGTGCCGTCCTTGGCCGCGCTCTCGATGGTCGAGCTGAGGCACTCGTTGAAGGCGGTGCGGTTCGGCAGGCCGGTGAGCGGGTCGTGATGCACCATGTGCGCGATCTGCGCTTCCGCGCGCTTGCGGTTGGTGCGGTCCTCGATCACGGTCAGCAGGTACTGGATTTCGCCCTGCTGGTCGCGGATCGGCATGCGCGCGGTGGTGACGATGCGGGGTCCGGCGCCCGGCGTCGTGGTCGGATGCTCGTCGTAGAACTGCGCCTCGCCGGTCCGCAGCAGGTCGTGGTCGTGCTCGGCGATCAGCTTCGCGGTCTCCGGCGGGAAGATCTCTTCCGAAGTCTTGCCGATCATGCTCTCGCGCTGGGCGCCGAAATAGGCCTCGCCGGCGCGGTTGACCAGGACGTAGCGCAGCGTCTTGGCGTCCTTCACGACGATGGTCGCGGGCACGTTCTCGATCACCGTGGTGGCGAACAGGTGGCTGCGGTCGCGCTCCTGCTCGGCGCGGCGGCGCTCGGTGATGTCCTCGTGGGTCACGACCCAGCCGCTGCCGTCGGGCGTCGGCTGGCTGAAGACCGCGATGATGCGCTGTCGGGCAGCTCCAGCTCCGTGTGGGTTGGCTCGCGCTTCTGCATCGCTTCCTTGAGCTCGGCGATGTAGTGCTCCGGATCGATGGCGAAGAACGTGCCGTTGGCGATGCGCGCCCGGACCAGGTCCTGCATGGTCGCGCCCGGCTTCACGTCGTCAGCCGACAGGCCGTACATCTGCAGGTAGCGCTCGTTGCAGACCACCAGGCGGCCCTCCGCGTCGAACATGTTGAGGCCCTGCGACATGTTGTTGAGCGCGGTGTCGAGCTGGATTTTCTGCTGACGCAGCAGTTCGTCGGCGCGCCGCTGTTCGGTGATGTCCTCGAGCGTCGACACCCAGCCGCCGGTCGGCATCGGCTGCACCACGATGCGGTGGATGCGGCCGCTGCGGACCTGGGTGATCTTGGTTCTGGATTGTCCTTTGGCGACCGACGCGATCACCTCCGCGCGAACAGTTCGGGATCGCCGTCGAAGTCGCCCTTCGCCTTGCGGTGCTTCAGCAGATCGGCGAACGAGAGGCCCTGCAGGATGTCCGGCGAAAAGCCGACGATCTCGGAATAGCGCGGATTGAACAGCACGATGCGGCCTTCCGCGTCGAACATGCACAGGCCCTGCGACATGTTGCTGAGCGCCGCGTCGAGCCGCAGCTTCTGCTCGCGCAGCCGCTCCTGCGCGATCCGCCGCTCGGTGATGTCTTCGAGCGTGGTGACCCAGCCGCCGGCGCGCATCGGCCGCAGCACGACCTGATGCACGCGGCCGTCGCTGCGCTCGACAGTCTTGCTCTCGCCCTTGCCCTCGCGCATCTTCTGGCGCACCGACGCCATCAGTTCATCCGGATCGCCGAAGAACTCGCCCATCTCCTTGCGGCGCGCCATCAGCTCGGCGAGCGTGCAGTTGTTCAGGAATTCCGGCGACAGTCCCATCATCTCGGCGTAGCGCGGATTGAACAGCACGATCCGGCCGTCGGCATCGAACATGCAAAGGCCTTGCGACATGTTCTTGATCGCCGCGTCGAGCCTGTGCCTCTGCTCGTGCGTCTGCTGTTCGGCGTTGCGCCGTTCGGTGATGTCCTCGTGGCAGGACACCCATTGCCCGTCGGGCAGCGGCCGGTTGTAGATCGAGATGGCGCGGCCGCCGGGACCTTCCACGGTGAAGGTGAATGTCTCGCCCTTCGCCAGCGCGCCGCGCAGTTCGGCGACGTATTCCTGCGGGTCGCGCGACCAGGTTCCCTGGCGCGGCGCTTCTCCAGCAGTCTCCACCAGCGTGATGCCGGGCTCGAGGTCGTCCGGCGACATGCCGTACATCTGCAGATAGCGCTGGTTGCAGAAGATCAGGCGCGCCTCGCCGTCGAACATGCACAGGCCCTGCGACATGTTGTTGAGCGCGGCGTCGAGCTGCAGCTTCTGCTCGCGCAGCGCCTTTTCGGAGTTCTGCTGCTCGGTGATGTCGTCGTGGGTCGAGACCCAGCGGCCGTCCGGCATCGGACGGTTGGCGATCGCGATCACCCGGCCGTCGGTCAGCTCGGTCACGAAGTCGACGCTCTTGCGCTTCGGCGAGCGCCGCCTTCAGCGGCATCGAATAGCGCTCCGGCGGGTCCTTGAGCAGGCCGCGGTCCCGGCGCGCCTGCAGCAGCTCCCACAGCGTGCGGCCGGGCGTCACGTCGTCCTCCGACAGGCCGTACATCTCCAGATAGCGCTGATTGCAGAAGATGACGCGGCCCTCGCGTCGTACATGCACAGGCCCTGCGACATGTTGTTGAGCGCGGCGTCGAGCTTGAGCTTCTGCTCGCGGACCTCTTCCTCGGCTTTGCGCTGCTCGGTGATGTCCTCGTGCGTCGTCACCCAGCCGCCGCCGGGCATCGGCTGGTTGTGCGCCAGGATGAAGCGGTTGTCGCGTGTCAGGTGGGTCAGGTGGGTGGAGCGCCCGGTCGCCAGGTCGCGCATCAGGTCGGCGTAGAACTGATCCGGATCGGTCTCCAGCAGGCCGACCTCCCGGCGGTGCTGCAGCAGTTCCATCAGCGTGCAGCCCGGCCGCACCACCTGCGGCGACAGCTTGTACATTTCGAGGAAGCGCCGGTTGAGCACGACGACGCGCTCGGACGCATCGAACATGCACAGGCCCTGCGTCATGTTGTTGAGCGCGGCGTCGAGGCAGATGTTGCGCTCGCGCAGCTTCGCGTCGGAGTCCGCCGTCGCGGACGGACTCTTCCGCCCGCGCCGGAACAGTCCGAGCGCGGCGGCGCATGCCGCCAGGCACGCACCACCGGCGAGAACGACGAGCGTCCAATCTTGTGCACCCATCAGGTCAGAAAACGCGCCGAACATGGGCCGCCAATTCGATCGTTATGCGCGATCAAATTGCCGTTAAGTCGTTTATTTCACGTTAGAATTGCCGGTGGAACTTGACGCGAGCGCCGCGAATGCCGGCCGGAAAGGGAACCCAGCCCGAATTCGCAAATGCCTTCAATGATGTAGTCGGAACGGCGCGCCCGCCGTTTACTTCGCGCTAATCACCCGGACAGGTTTCTTGTCCAGCCAGCCGCGGATATTCCCGACAATATCCGGGTAATAGCGCTCGTAGTTCTGCTGGCTGACGTAGCCCAGGTGCGGGGTGATCACCACGTTGTCCATCTTGCGGTACGGGTGGTCGAGCGGCAGCGGCTCGACGTCGAACACGTCGAGGCCGGCGCCCGCGATGCTCTTGTTGCGGAGCGCGGTGATCAGCGCCTTCTCGTCGATGATCGGCCCGCGCGACGTGTTGATGACGTAGGCCGTCTTTTTCATCAGGCCCAATTCTTTGGCGGTGACGAGGCCGCGGGTGCGGTCGCTGAGCTGCAGGTGGACGGTGACGAAATCCGCCTGGCGGAACAGATCGTCCTTCGAGACGTATTCGACGCCGACCTCCTTGCACTTCTCCGGCGTGAGGTTCTGGCTCCAGGCGATCGTCTTCATGCCGAACGCCTTGGCGACGCCGGCGGCGCGGGTGCCGAGCTTGCCGAGGCCGAGGATGCCGAGCGTCTGGCCCTCGATGTCGGCGCCGATCGTCATCTGCCAGAGCTCGCCGGATTTCATCCGCGCGTTCTCCCAGCCGATCCGGCGGGTCAGCTCGAGCATCAGGCCGAAGGTGATGCCGGTGGTCGGATTGCCGAAGCTCGTCGTGCCGCAAACCAGGATGTTGCGTTCCGCGCAGGCCGCGGCGTCGATCGAGCGGTTCGCCATGCCGGTGGTGATGAGCAGCTTCAGCTTGGGCAGCGCCTCGATCACCTTGCGCGGAAACGCAGTGCGCTCGCGCATCATCACCACGATGTCGAAGTCCTTCACGTCGGCGATCGTTCGCTCGTCGGTGCGCCGCACCGGCTCGTTGAACACCTTGAACTCGACCTCGGGCACCTTCGAATAGTCGGCGAGGCTGAGCGCCACGTTCTGATAGTCGTCGAGGATCGCGCAGCGATATGTGGCCATGGAACGCCCCTTCACACAAAACGGCCCGGCATAGGCGAGCGAAGCGACGCCGTCTTCGACGGCTATGGCCGGGCTTTTCGGGGCAACGATGCGCATAACGGCGCGGCGGTGACAAGGGTGGGCGCTATCCCCCGTACATCGCTTCCGGCAGTCCGCGCACGCCCACGTTCAGCGCCAGCAATCCGCCGCTGAACGGCTCGGCCTTGCGCTGCTCCGGCGAATGCACGTGCGTCGAGCTCGTCACATAGAGCGTGTCGAGCTTGTCGCCGCCGAAGCAGCAGCAGGTCGGGCTCGTCACCGGCAGCGCGACGGTGCGATCGACGCGGCCGTCCGGCGCGTAGCGCGTCAGCCGGCTTCCGGCGAATTCGGCGTTCCAGAGAAAGCCTTCCGCATCGACGCAAGAGCCGTCCGGCAGGCCCTTGCGCGCGGTGAGATCGGCGAACACGCGGCGGTTCGAGATCGTGCCGGCCTCGATGTCGAAATCGAACGCCCAGATCGTGTGGCGCGGCGTGTCGGCGAAATACATCGTGCGGTCGTCCGGTGAGAACGCCGTCGAGTTCGGCACGCTGATGCCGTCGAGCACCTTCTGCACCGAGCGGTCGGCGCCGAGCCGATAGAAATTGCCGCTCGGTCCGCGGATGTCGCAGTCCATGGTGCCGAGCCAGAACCGGCCGCGGCGGTCGCAGCGGCCGTCGTTGTAGCGGTTGGTCGGCGGCTCCGGCTCCGGATGGAACAGGAATTCGAGCCGGCCCGCTCTCCGGATCGAAGCCGTGCAGGCCGTTGTCCATCGCCAGCACGAAGCCGCCGGAGGCGCGCAGCGCCGCGCAGCCGCAATTCGGGCCCGGCAGCGGATAGACCTTATGTTCGCCGCTCGCCGGATCGAACGACTGCAGGCAGGGCTTGAGGATGTCGAGCCACCAGACCTTGCGGGTGCGCGGGCACCAGATGACCGAACTCGCCGAGCGAGTCCTGCGATTGCACCACGCACGCGATGTCGGTCATTCCGGTTCAGTCCACCTTGGCTCCCGAGAGTTTGACAACCTCCGCCCACTTCTTTCGTTCCTCGGCGACGAACTCCGCGAATTCGGCAGGTTTCATCGGCGCCGGCACCGCGCCGATATCGAAGAACTTGGTCTTCACGTCGGCCGAAGCGAGGAACTGCATCATGTCGCCATGCAGCTTTGTCGCGATCGAAGGCGGCGTCTGCGCATGAAGGAAGATGCCGTGCCAGGCCGAGGCCTCGAAGCCCGGTATGGTCGCTGCGATCGTGGCGATCTCCGGCGCGCTCGGCGACGGCTGCAGCGTGCTCATGCCGATCGGGCGCACGGTGCCGGCCTTCACCTGCGGCAGCACCAGCGTGATGTTGTCGAGCGCCAGTTGGATGTGCCCGCCGATCAGCGAATTCATGATCTCGTTCGATGCGCGGTACGGCACGTGGGTCATCTTGGTGCCGGTCTTGGCGAGGAAATATTCGGTGCCCAGATGCTGCGACGAGCCGACGCCCGAGGAGCCGTAGGACAGCTTGTCGGGATTGGCCTTCAGGTGCGCGATCAGATCGGGCACCGACTTCACCGGCAGCGTGTTGCTCACCACCAGGAGATTGGGCACCCGCGCGATCAGCGAGATCGGCTGGAAGTCCTTCACGGTGTCGTGCGGCAGCTTGCTGTAGAGCGACGGATTGATGCCGAAGCCGCCGGTGGTGCCGACCAGGATGGTGTAGCCGTCGGCCGGTGCGCGCGCCGCGGCAGTGGTGCCGAGATTGCCGGCCGCGCCGGCGCGGTTCTCCACCACGAAGGGCTTGCCGTATTTCGCCTGCATGTGGGAGGCGAGCATCCGGCCGAACAGGTCGGTGGTGCCGCCCGCGGCGAACGGAACGATGATGGTGACCTGGCGCTGCGGCCAGGTTTCGTCGGCTTTCGCGGGCGCCACGGCGGCGGCCAGCACGGCAAGCATTGCGGTAAACAATCGCATCGTATTCCTCCCGTGGTCGGAAGGCGTCGCGATGCGGCTTTGTCGTCCGATTTGCTCGCGCGCCCTTGTCCGCAATCTAGCAGGCAAGGCGGGTGCGTGGTCTAGGGCGTGTACTCCAGGATTTGCGGTGCAATGGCGTGCCCGATTTCACCGTGGGCGTCATGTCCGATTGGTCTTGGACCTCGATTTGATCGCATAGATTCGATCGCATAGAGGCCGAATGCCAGAACAGTCACGACGTTCGCCAGAGCGCCGTAACCATAGCCCTCCGCCACCAGCCCGAAAACAACCAGGCCGATTACGCCGAGAACTATGCCGACGACCTTCCACGGGCTTGGTCGCCCCATGTACGACTGGTAGGCGCAGAAGGTTGCGAGCCCCAATATGGGAAAGAAGAACACAAGATCGACGCGAATGTTGCAGTTCGCATCGCACAGGACGCCGGTCGCCACCAGACGCTCGTAGACGGCGTAGAGCAGCCATAGGATGCCCGACACGATCACGGCCAGACGCGGTCGCTGCGCTGCCGCCACCAGGTGGATCACGGCCATCATTCCGGCGGCGATTGCGAATGCGTTCATCGTGCTAGTTCGGCAGCAGCGCCGACAGGCTCTTGGCGTTCTTGCGGCGGGCGCGCAGCAGCAGCCGGCGGCGGCGCGAAGGGCGGGGCGGCCATACGCTTTGGGTTTCGCCTTGCGGGCGGCCGAGGGCGTGAAGCCGATTATCGCGGGTCAGCATCTCAGGCTCCCATCTGCTTGGCGCGGCAAGCCGGGCCGGGACCGCGCATATAGTGCTGCTCGGGGCGGTAGCCTTCGAACAGATCCCGCATCAGGCCCCGCCACAGCGACGTCAGACCGAGCTGGGGAACCAGACGGTGCTCGCTGGTGCGGGTCATGACACTCTCCTCGGGCTCGTTGTTGTTGCTTCACTTGCCCGTTGGTCGTGACGCCGCGTGGCCGAGGTTCAGCCGATTGTGTTGGCCGTCACAGGCCTCGACTTGACATTTTGCGTGATAGGACTATATTCACATAATCCATGCTCACTGAGGGCGTCATCTAGAGGCGTCTATTTGGCGGAGCATGGATGCGGCGCCTGCGGTCTGGTCCTCGCAAGATCGGCTCCGGGAGGCCCGGGTCACCGTCCGTCCCGACTACGCGGGGCTGCCCTTGATGGGCTGGTGGGGACCGGAGGAAGGCGGCGAAAGCCCTCCGATCCTGAGGTGGAAGGCCCACCCATCCGGTGCTGAAAGTTACGGTCCCGAGCGCCAAAAATCGCCGCGGTGGAGCGCCGGCAGGCGGCACGCTCTCCGACAACGAGCGTGGCGCCGAAAGGCGTAAATCTAAAGGAACGCCTCCCGGCGCTCCGCCTCCCTCACTTGAAAGAGGGAGGAGAAGACAAGGAAGGCCTCGCGAGCCTCAAGTCCGCCGGCGATTTCGCGCGTCCGCTTGCCCTCGGCGCGCTCGCTCGCTACATCAGCGCCGCATCCCCGACATTTCCGAGCGAGACACAGAGACCCATGAACGGCCGCCAATTCATCTATCACATGCAGGGTCTCACCAAGATTTATCCGGGCAACCGCAAGGTGCTCGAGAACATCCACCTGTCGTTCTATCCGGACGCCAAGATCGGCGTGCTCGGCGTCAACGGCTCCGGCAAGTCGACGCTGCTGCGCATCATGGCCGGCATCGACACGGATTTTAACGGCGAGGGCTGGGTGGCCGAGGGCGCCCGGGTCGGCTACCTGGCGCAGGAGCCGCAGCTCGACGAGAAACTGTCGGTTCGCGAAAACGTCATGCTGGGCGTCGCCGCCAAGAAGGCGCTGCTCGACCGCTACAACGAGATCGCCGCCAACTACTCGGACGAGACCGCCGACGAGATGGCGAAGCTGCAGGACGAGATCGACAGCAAGAATCTCTGGGACCTCGACTCCCAGGTCGATCTGGCGATGGACGCGCTGCGCTGCCCGCCCGACGACGCCGACGTCATCGAAGCTCTCCGGCGGCGAGCGCCGCCGCGTCGCGCTGTGCCGGCTGCTGCTCGACCAGCCCGAGCTGCTGCTGCTCGACGAGCCGACCAACCATCTCGACGCCGAAAGCGTGCACTGGCTGGAAGGGCCATCTGCGCAGCTATCCGGGCGCGATCCTGATCGTCACCCACGACCGCTACTTCCTCGACAACGTGACGAGCTGGATTCTCGAGCTCGATCACGGCAAGGGCATTCCCTACGAGGGCAATTACTCGTCCTGGCTCAAGCAGAAGCAGAAGCGGCTTCTGCAGGAAGGCCGCGAGGACGAAGCGCGCCAGCGCACGCTCGAGCGCGAGAGCGAATGGATCGCATCCTCGCCCAAGGCGCGGCAGGCGAAGTCGAAGGCGCGCTATCAGCGCTACGAGGACCTGCTCAAGGTCGCGAACGCCAAGCAGAACGTGGTGGCGCAGATCACGATCCCGGTCGCCGAGCGGCTCGGGCAGAACGTGGTCGATTTCACCGGCCTCAAGAAAGGCTACGGCGACAACCTGCTGATCGACGACCTCACCTTCAAGCTGCCGCCCGGCGGCATCGTCGGCGTGATCGGGCCGAACGGCGCCGGCAAGACCACGCTGTTCCGCATGATCACCGGGCAGGAAAAGCCGGATACCGGCTCGATCAAGATCGGCGAGTCGGTGCAGCTCGGCTACGTCGATCAGTCGCGCGACTCGCTCGACGGCAAGAAGAACGTCTGGGAGGAAATCTCCGACGGCAACGACCAGATCCTGCTCGGCAAGAAGGAAGTGAACTCGCGCGCCTATGTCTCGTCGTTCAACTTCAAGGGCGGCGATCAGCAGAAGAAGGTCGGTCAGCTCTCCGGCGGCGAGCGCAACCGCGTGCATCTCGCCAAGATGCTCAAGTCCGGCGCCAACCTGCTGCTGCTCGACGAGCCGACCAACGATCTCGACGTCGACACGCTGCGCGCGCTCGAAGAGGCGCTGGAGGATTTCGCCGGCTGCGCCGTCATCATCAGCCACGATCGCTGGTTCCTCGACCGCATCGCGACGCACATCCTCGCCTTCGAGGGCGACAGCCACGTCGAATGGTTCGAGGGCAACTTCCAGGACTACGAGCAGGACAAGATGCGCCGGCTCGGCGAGGATTCGATCATGCCGAAGCGCATCAAGTACAAGAAGTTCAGCCGGTAGCGCATGCAATACCTCGTCGCCAGCGGCGTTCCTTCGACACAGCTGCCGCCCGGCTGCCGTCTCGTCGCCGACGGCGAGATGATGTCGTTCGAGGAGCCGTGGAGCTTCGGCGCGCCGCTGATCGCGCGTGTCGAGGACGGCGCCAATCTCGACGCTCTGAAGACGATCATCGGAGCGGATGCGTTTCTGGTCGAAGGCATTCTGGAGCCGGAGCACGGACAGGCGTTCGCCATCGGCGCGCACCTGATGCGCGACCCGGAGGGCTTCAAGCCGTACGCCGCCGGCGTGCCGGACGTCATCAAGAATTACGGATGCCGCTACATCGCGCGGGGCGGCAGGTGACGCCGATTACCGGGTCGTTCGTGCCGGATCGTGCGGTGCTGATGGAGTTCCCCACAGCCGACGAGGCGGTGCGGTTCTATTTCTCGGACGCGTATGCGCCGCTTCTGGAAATCCGGCTGCGCACCACCGACCCGCGCTTCGTGCTGATGGCGCGCTCGGGTTCGCTGCCCGACAGCGCGCGTGACGTTATTGCGACAAAGTTGCGTCCGCGCCGCTGACCCCTGGCAATCGCGCTGGCCGAATCACATATCATCGCGCTTATGAGCGCGGCGTTGTGGCCGCCGCCTTTGCACAGGACCAGCCCATGTCGATGGCCGCCGACGATCCCATCATTCCGAAAGAGGCCAAGGGCATGCGCCCCCTGCCGCAGTTCATCTTCGCGTCGCGCTGGCTTCAGGTTCCGCTTTATCTCGGCCTTATCGTCGCCCAGTGCGTCTACGTGTTCCTGTTCCTGAAAGAGCTGGTGCACCTCGTGCAGGGGGCCATGAGCTTCACCGAGCAGGAGATCATGCTGGTCGTGCTCGGCCTGATCGACGTGGTGATGATCTCCAACCTGCTGATCATGGTGATCGTCGGCGGCTACGAGACGTTCGTGTCGCGCATGGAATTGCAGAGGCATCCCGATCAGCCGGAGTGGCTGTCGCACGTCAACGCCAGCGTGCTGAAGATCAAGCTCGCCATGGCGATCATCGGCATCTCCTCGATCCATCTGCTGCGCGTTTTCATCTATGCCGGCCAGCTCGGCAAGGAAACCAGCCAGTACACGGTCGAGGGCGTGAAGTGGCAGGCCATCATCCACGTCATATTCATCTTCTCGGCGATCGGCATCGCCTATGTCGAGAAGATCAGCCAGGACGCCTATGCGGCCGGCAAGGCACACCACTAGCTGACGAGCGCAACCGTATGGATGCGCTGCGCAATCGTAGGCCTCTTGCTGGATTCGTGTCTGCTGGCGTGTGCTGTCGTCCAGGCGCCTGCGGCTCGTGCCGACGCTGCGTTCGACACGTTCATCCAATCGCTGTGGCCGGACGCGCAGAAGCTCGGCGTCTCGCGCGCGACGTTCGATGCCGCGACGCGCGGGCTCGAGCCCGATCTGTCGCTGCCCGATCTCGTGCTGCCGGGAAAACCGGAGCGGCCGCAGCCGCCGCAGGCCGAGTTCGTCCAGACGCCCGCCGACTATGTCCGCGAAGTCCTCGATCGCGCGGCTGGCAACGCAGGGCAAGAAACTGTGGGACCAGCACCGCGCGACGCTTGCGGCGATCGAGCAGCGCTACGGCGTGCCGCCGCAGGTGATCCTGGCGATCTGGGGCCGCGAGACCGCGTTCGGCGGCCACAAGCTGCCGCACAACGCCATCCGCGTGCTGGCGACGCAGGCCTACGTCGGCCGGCGCAAGGACATGTTCCGCGAGGAATTCCTCACCGCGCTGAAAATCCTGCAGGAGGGCCACGTCAAGCTCGCCGACATGCGCAGCTCCTGGGCCGGCGCGATGGGGCACACGCAGTTCCTGCCGTCGGAATTCTACAAGCACGCGGTCGACTTCGACGGCGACGGCCGCCGCGACATCTGGACCTCGGTGCCGGATGCGCTCGCCGCCGCGGCCTCGCAACTGGTGGCCAAGGGCTGGCAGCGCGGCAAGCGCTGGGCCTACGAGGTGAAGGTGCCGAGCGGCATCGACTGCACCATCGCCGAGCCGGGCGTCACGCTGCCGATCGGCGAATGGATCAAGCGCGGCACTGACGCCGGCCTACGGCCGCAAGCTCAGCGCGGACGAGCTGAAGGAGACGGCGTCGCTGCTGATGCCCGAGGGCACCTACGGTCCCGGCTTCCTCACGCCGAAGAACTACTTCGTCATCAAGGACTACAATTTTTCCGATCTCTACGTGCTGTTCGTCGGCCATCTCAGCGACCGCATCCAGGATGCGCGGCCGTTCGAGACGCCGTGGAGCAAGAACACCCAGCTCAAGACCGCCGACGTCGAGGCGATGCAGCGCGTGCTCACCGCGCGCGGGCTCTACAAGGACAAGGTCGACGGCCGCGCCGGCATGCTGACGCGCTCGGCGCTCGGCGCCTATCAGAAGGCGAACGGCCTGAAGCTCGACTGCTGGCCGACCGCCGCGGTGCTCGGTCACATGCGCGGCGCGAAGAACTAATCATGACTGCCGCAAATAAAAACCCGGCGGCGCTTGGCGCCGCCGGGCTCGATTTCAAAGTCCGCTCGAGACTACGGGCAGAAGTAGCGCGGTCGGCTGTAGCCGACCATGTTGCCGTATTCGTCGAAGCGGGGACGGCGCGCCCAATAGCCGCCGGGCAGGCGACAGGACCGGCGGCGTAGTAGCCGTCATAGGCGACGTAGCCCGGCGCCGGCGCGTAAACCGGATCGGCATAGGCCGGACGCGAACTCGCGATCGCGCCGCCGATGATGGCGCCAGCCGCGAGGCCGCCGATCACGCCGGCAGCAACCGCGCCGCCGCGGTTGCGGGCTTGAGCGTCGCCGATCGACGCGACAGCAATCGTCGCCACCGCAGCGAGTGCGAGAATGGCTTTTCTCATGGGTCGTCTCTCTCCTGGTTGCGTCCGGCCCTAGCGCCGAGCGCGGGGATCCTGATTCGGACTAGCCGCAAGTTGTGGCTGCTGCAATTTGCGAAAATCTTAATGGCGTTATCGTGGCGACGCGAAGCCAGGAAAATCGGGCATTCGCGCGTCGCCTTGCGACGCCTCCGCGCTCCTGAAGGCTGAACACCAGGTTCAGCTTGGTTGCGATGCAACCAGCCGAATCAACGCCTCGGATGATGCAAGGTTCCGCCGCTCCGGAATTCCGAACGGGTTTCAGGGAACCGGCAGCAGCGGTTTCGAGCCCTCATGCAACTGCATGTCGACCGTGGCGAGCAGCGCCGCGGTGCCGGCGTAGTTGCCCATCAGCAGCACGATGTCGATCAGCATGCTTGCGCCGAACAGCGCCTTCGCTTTGGCGAACAGCTCCGACGTCACCTTGTGCGCTTTCCAGATTTGCCGGCCGAGCTCGATCACCACGGCGTCGGCCTCGTCGAGGCCCGCGGTGCTGCGGCGATGCTTGATGGCCTCGATGACATCCGCGGGCACGCCTTCCTTCAACGCCTCCGGCTCGTGCGCGACCCATTCGAACTGGCTGTCCATCTCGCGCGCCGTGGTGAGGATCGCGATCTCGCGGATGCGCGGGCGAGATGCCGGACTCGAAGCGCAGATAGCGGTTGATGGCGCCGAGCGGCTCGGCAATCTTGGTGTAGAGCCGGATGGCGGCCGGTCCGTGCAGGCCCACGATGGTGGCGCCCGGCGTGTTGGCGCGGTCGTAGGTGCGCTTGCCCGCCTCGTCGAAATCCTCGCGGTTCGGCATCGGCAGGCGCATTCCCGATTGCGGATCGATATCTGAAGGCATGGTCTGTCCCCGTCGTTTCGTGACAAGCTTACATGTACAATCGGGCCAGATGGCAAGTGACGCCTGAACTGAGGAGGCGCCGATGACAAATCTCATTCGACCCGGCCGCCGCGACGTCATCCTGGGCGGTGCGGCCATTGCGGGGCTGCGGTGCTTCCCGGCCTCGCCAGCGCGGCGCAGGGATTGGCGCCCGCGAACGATCTTCTCGCCGCAACGAAGAAGTTCGCTTCGACGCTGGAGCCGGACAAGCTCAAGGCCGCGTCGTTTCCCTGGAATGGACCGGAGTGGCGGAGTTGGAATTACTTTCGGCGCCTCCGGCTACACCAAGCCGGGGCTGCGGCTGGAGCAGATGAATGCGACGGAGAAAGCCGCAGCGTGGGATCTGCTCTCAGTCATGTGGTCCAGGTCCGGACTGGAGAAGGCTCGCAACGTCATGCTGCTTCAGGAAATCCTGGCGCAGAGCGGCGATGCGCCCACCCAGCGCTCGCCGGAGCGGTTTTCGTTCTCGATCTTCGGACAGCCGGCCGAGCAGGGCGCGTGGGGCTTGCGGTTCGAGGGGCATCATCTCACGCAATCGATGGCGATCCGCGACAATCGAATCGTGTCGGTCACGCCGTTCTCATTCTCGGTGCGTCCCGCGCGTATCGCATCCGGCAAGCACGCGGGGCTGAAGACGATCAAGGACGAGGAGCAGCTGGCGCGCCGGCTGTTTGGCGATCTTTCCGCTGCGCAGCAGCGCAAGGCGCGGATCGGCGATACCTCGCCGTTCAACATCCTGTCCTATGCGGGGCGCGAACGGGCGAACGCCGGCAAGGTCGGGCTCGCGGCCGCCGAGATGAGCCAGGCGCAGCGCGACCTGCTCTGGCAGCTTGTCGAGGTCTATTCGATCGATCATCTGCCGGCCGCGCTGACCGCGGCGCAACGCGGCCGCATCCAGCTCCGGCGACAGGGCGGCTGTGCACTTCGCCTGGTACGGAGCCAACACGCCGGAGAAGTCGTTCGGCTACCGGCTGATCGGCGACGGCTTCGTGATCGAGCTCATGTCGGTCGATCCCGAGGCGCAGCATCTGCACACGATCTACCACGACCTGGAGAACGTGCTCGGCCGCGCGTAAGTCTTATGACGCAGGGATCGGCACCTCGTGCACCTTCATGCCGAGCGCGACCGAGGTGTAATAGCCGAGCAGCACCAGCACCTCCGCGATGCCCTCGCGGCCGATGGCCTTTTCGATCTCGGCGAAATCGGCGTCGGACAGCTTGGTCTTGTTCGTCAAGCGCGACGGCGAAGCGATGCACGGCCTTCTCGTGCGGGTCGGTCAGCCCAGGATCGCGGCCGGCGAGGATGGCGTCGATCTGCTCTTGCGTCAGTCCGGCGGCCTTGCCCGCCTTGATGTGCGCCTGCTTGACGTATTCGCCGTCCCAGTGCTGCGCGATCACCAGAATGCCGATCTCGACCTCGCGCGTCGGAGAGCGAGGAGCGCTTGTTGAGGAAGGTGCCGATGTGCTCCATGCCGCTCGCGACGGTCGGCGAATGAATCCAGATCTTGTAGGGGCCGAGGATGCGGCCGCGCCCGGCGACCAGTTGGTCGAACACCGTCTTCTGTTCACCGGTCAGTTTGTCGGCCGGAATTTCAAGCGTGCGATTCATGAGATAGTCCCTGATGTCAGCCCAGCGCTGAAAGCTTGAGCGGCTCGGATGGCCCAAGCCAGATGACGTGATCGGTATGATCCTTAAGCGCGTTGCCGGTCTCGGCATGCGTGAAGATCGTGAGGCCGTGCCGGTTTTCGATCAGCCACGGAATGACCGTCGCGAATTTTTCGAGTGGAACGGTGAGCTGGCAACTGCCGCGCGGATGCGGTCCGACCGGATTGTCGTGCATGCGGCCGATCTTGACGCCGAACGTCTCGCCTGCCGCGCTGCAGAGCTTCGCGGCCTGCTCGCGCGTGCCGGCGTCGTAATAGACATGGGCGTGATAGCCGGAGATGGCGCTCATGCTTACTCCGCGGCGGCCTTTGCCGCGAAGAACCGATTCTCCGGTCGCGGCAGGCCGAGGTTCTCGCGCAGCGTCTGCGCCTTCGTATTCGCGGCGGAACAGGCCGCGCCGCTGCAGCTCCGGAATGAGCTGCTGGCAGAAGTCGTCGAGCGCGCCGGGCAGGTAGGGGAACTGAATGGTGAAGCCGTCGGAGGCGTTCGGTCATCAGCCATTCCTCCATCTCGTCGGCGACGGTCTTCGCCGTTCCAATCATGGCAAGTCCGGAATGTCCGCCCATGCGCAGCGCGAGTTGACGCACGGTCAGGCTCTCACGCTTGCCTAATGCCATCGCACGCTCGCGGCCGCTCTTCGAGGCGTTGCTCTCCGGAATGTCGTCCGGCAGCGGCTTGTCCTGATCGAACTTGGATGCGTCGGTGCCGAGCGCGATCGAAAGCGTGGCGATCGCGTTTGCGTAGTTGACCTTGCTGTCGAGCAGGTCGCGCTTCTTGTGCGCTTCCTCCTTGGTCTCGCCGAGCACGACGAAGCACGCCGGCATGATCGACATGTGATCGGGGTTGCGGCCGAGCTTTCTTCATGCGGCCCTTCACGTCGGCGTAGAACGCCTGTCCGGCCTTCATGTTCGGCAGCGCGGTGAACACCATCTCCGCGGTCTCGGCGGCAAGCTGGCGGCCGGAATCGGAGGCGCCGGCCTGCACGATCACCGGCCAGCCCTGCACCGGCCGCGCGATGTTGAGCGGTCCGCGCACCGAGAGATACTGGCCCTTGTGGTCGAGCACGTGCATCTTGTCCGGTTCGAAGAACATGCCGCTCTCGACGTCGCGGATGAAGGCGTCGTCGGCCCAACTGTCCCACAAGCCGGTCACCACGTCGTAGAACTCGCGGGCGCGCTTATAGCGCTCGCCGTGCTCCATGTGCTCGTCCATGCCGAAGTTGAGCGCCGCGTCCGGATTCGAGGTGGTGACGATGTTCCAGCCGGCGCGGCCGTTGCTGAGGTGGTCGAGCGAGGCGAAGCGGCGCGCGATGTGATAGGGCGCGTCGAACGTGGTCGAGCCGGTGGCGACCAGGCCGATCCGCTCGGTGTGCTGCGACAGCGCCGACAGCAGTGTGAACGGCTCGAACGAGGTCGACGTGTGGCTGCGCTTGAGCGCGTCCATCGGCATGTTCAGCACGGCCATGTGGTCGGCCATGAAGAAGGCGTCGAACTTGGCGCGCTCCAGCGTCTGGATGGAGCGCTTGATGTGCGCGAAGTTGAAATTCATGTCCGGCCAGGCGCCGGGATAGCGCCACGCGCCGGGGTGGATCGAAGCCGGGCGCATGAAGGCGTTGAAGTGGAGCTGGCGGTGGCATGGGTTGCCGTCCGCTGTTTGAGCCGAATATAGAGGTGCCGAAATTTGGGGAGAACAGGCGGCCGCGCCGGGCGCGACAATTTCAATCTCCAGCACGCCGGTCTCGCAGCAGAAGTCTGTTGTGAGAATGCGCCGGTGCGGAATAGTCTAGGAACAACAGATAAGGGAGAAACGCCGATGCGCAGGATGATGCTTGCTGCCGCCTTGGCTGTTGTGGCCGGTTCGGCCGCCGCCCAGGACTATCCGAATCAGGCCGATCACCATCGTCGTTCCGGCGGCGGCCGGCGGGCCGACCGACACGATCTCGCGCGTCACCGCGCAGGCGATGTCCAAGGTGCTCGGTCAGCAGGTTCTGATCGAGAACGTCGGCGGTGCCGGTGGCACGCTGGGCACCGGCCGCGTGGTGCGGGCCGCGCCCGATGGCTACACGCTGCTGATCTACCACGTCGGGCTTGCGACCGCGGCTACGCTCTACCGGCAGCTTCCTTACGACACCAAGCAGGCATTCGCTCCGGTCGGCCTCATCACCGACGCGCCGATGACGATCATTGCGCGCAGCGATTTCCAACCCAACTCGCTCGGCGAACTCGTGTCCTATCTTAAGGGCCGGGAAAAGACGACCATCGGAAATGCCGGCGTCGGCTCGGCCGCGCATTTGTGCGGCATGCTGTTCATGTCGGAGACCAAGCTGCAGCTCACCACCGTGCCGTATCGCGGCACCGCACCGGTGATGAACGACCTGATCGGCAAGCAGATTGACATGGCGTGCGACCAGGCGACCAACACCACCGGTCCTATTCTCGGCAAGCAGGTCAAGGCGTATGCGGTGACCACCAAGTCGCGGCTGAAAACGCTGGCCGACGTGCCGACCGCCGACGAGGCCGGTCTAAAAGGATTTCGAACTAAACGTCTGGCACGGTCTGTTCGCGCCGAAGGGCACGCCGCCCGCCGATCGTTCGAAAAGCTTTCGGCCGCATTGAAGACCGCGTTGAAGGACCCGGAGGTGGTGAAGCGCTTCAACGACATCAGCACAACACCGGTGCCGGAAGGCCGCGCCACGCCGGAGGCCGCGCAGAACACGCTGGTGGGCGAGATCGATCGTTGGGCGCCGATCATCAAGGCCGCCGGTCAGTTCGCGGACTAGAGAACGCAAGCGGCAACCAGACAACGTCAATGGGAATGCAGGGAGAGTGAAACAAGACAGCCCTGCCGGCTGAGCGGGGCCAACGAGGGGGAATGCCAATGGAAATGGGACGCATCGCCGCCTTGAGATTTAGCGCGGCTGCCGTTGCTGCCGTCACGCTGATCGGGAATTCCACTCAAGCCCAGGACCAATACCCGTCGAAGCCGGTGCGGATCGTCGTGTCGTTTTCCGCCGGCGGCCCGACCGACATCGTCGCTCGCGTCATTGGGCGCGAAGATGGGCGAAATCCTCGGCCAGCAGTTCTTTGTCGAGAATCGAACCGGCGCGGGCGGCAACACCGGCGCTGCTGACGTCGCGAAATCTCCGAGCGACGGCTACACGCTGCTGATGGCGACGGTGTCGACGCACGCCATCAATCCCGGGACTCTACAGCAAGATGCCCTACGATCCGATCAAGGATTTTGCGCCGATCTCGCAGGTCGGAGTGACGCCGACCATATTCGGCATCAACCCGTCGCTTCCGGTGACCGATTTGAAGGGTCTGATCAAGCTGGTGAAGGAGCAGCCCGGCAAATACACGTTCGGCTCGTCGGGGGTCGGCGGTATCCTTCACCTCTGCGGGGAGCAGTTCAAAGCGGTGGCCGGCGGCCTCGATATCGTGCACGTGCCTTATCGCGGTTCCGCGCCGATGATCTCCGACCTCATCGGCGGGCAGATTTCGATGGCGTTCGACGCCAACCCGACCATTCTGCCGCAGGTGTTGGCCGGCAAAATTCGCGCGATGGGTGCCGGCATGGCAGACCGCATGAAGGCCTGCCAACCCTCCCGACAATGCAGGAGCAGGGGCTCAAGGGTTACGAGTGCTACACCTGGAACGCGATCCTCGCGCCGGCCGGCACGCCGCAGCCGATCGTCGACAAGCTTGAAGGTGCGATCATGAAGGCGATGCAAGATCCAATCGATCCTCAAGCGCCTCGAAGAAGCCGGCGTCGATCCGACACCGGGCCGCACCTCCAGGCAGACCACCGAGTTCATCAAGGCCGAGTTGTCGAAATGGGCGCCGATCATCAAGGCGTCCGGCGCCCAGGTGAATTGATTTATTATTTCTGCTCGATGCCGGCCTTCTGGCGGACGTCCGACCACTTCTTGTGCTCGGATGCCATCATCTTGGCGAAGTAATCCGGCGTCGAGCCCTGTCACGACCAAACCGATCTTGACCAGGCGCTCGCGGACTGCGGGCTCCTCGATCATCTCATTGACCGTCTTGTTGAGCTTGGCGATGACCGCAGGCGGCATGCCCTTGGGGCCGTACATCCCGTACCAGGTGTAGACGTCGTAGTTCGGCACCACGCCGGATTCCACGACTGGCACAATCTCCGGAGCCGCTGGGAAGCGGTCCTTGCCGGTTATGCCGAGCGCCCGGACGCTGCCGGCCTGCACCGGACCGAGCAGCACTGTGATGGTGTCGACCACCACGTCGACGGTTTTCGAGTGCAGCGCGGCCAAGACTTCGGGCGTGGACTTGTAAGGCACGTGCAGCATGTCGACGCCGGCGCTCTGCTTGAACAGTTCGCCGGCGAGGTGCTGGGTGGCGGCGAAGCCGGGGCTGCCGAACGTGATCTTGCCAGGATTGGCCTTGGCGGCCGCGACCAGCGACTTGATGTCCTTGTATGGGGAATCGGGCAGCACCACCATGAACAAGCCCGCGGTTCCGAGCTGGCCGATCCAGTCGAACGCGCCCACTGGGTCGTAGCGCATGTTCTTGGTGATGGTCGACGCGATGATCTGGCCGGCGGTCTGGACGCCGAGCGTGTAGCCATCCTTCGGCGCGTTGGCGACCACCTCGTTGCCGAGCACGCCGCCGGCGCCGGGCCGGTTTTCCACGATCACGTTCTGGCCGAACTTCTCCTGCATCCGCTGCGCCAGGATGCGCGCGATGATGTCGGAGCCGCCGCCCGCGCCGAACGAACTGATGATCTTTATTGTCTGCGTCGGATATTCCTGCGCCGCGGCGGGCAAAACGAGCCCTGCGGCAAAAAGGCAGGCAGCAAGCGTCAGTATTCTTCTGTTCATTGGATTTCCTCCCGATGGGGACGATATTGCGGCCCACCGTGGGGGTCAAAGGGCGATTGCCGAGTTCTCGCGCGGCTATCTGGCATGCTAGGTTGCGCGCCGCTGACAAGAAATAAGGGACGGAAACGATGACGAGGATCGGACGGCGTACTTTCATCAAGCATGCGGCGGCTGCAGGCGCGGCGCTGTCGAGCGGGCTGCCGGGGCTCGCTTCGCGCAGGAGGCCTACCCGAACCGGACGGTGAAATTCATTGTGCCGCTGGCGCCCGGCGGCGGCATCGATTTCATCGCGCGCACGGTCGGCGAATATCTGTCGCGCCACATCGGCCAGCAGGTGGTGGTCGAGAACCGCACCGGCGCGGGCGGCACGGTCGGCATGGACACCGGCGATGAAGAGCCCGCCGGACGGCTACACCGTGCTGATCACCAACGACAACGCGGCGAGCGCGCCGCATATCATGAGCCTGCCGTACGACTACACCAAGGAGCTGACGCCGGTGATCTATCTCACCCGCCAGCAGCAGGTGCTCGGCATCCACCCGTCGGTCAACGTGAATACGGTGGCGGAGCTGATCGCTTACGTGAAGTCGACCGGGGGTGCCGGCTACGCCACGTCGGGCGTCGGCTCGAACCAGCACATCATCGGCGAGTGGTTCAAGAAGGAAACCGGGCTCAAGCTCGACCACATTCCCGTACAAGGGCGCAGGCCAGGCGATCAACGATCTGGTCGCCGGTCACGTGAAGCTCGCCTGGCTCGGCCCGACCGCGCTGGTGCCGCAGGCCGCCGCCGGAAAGATCAAGCTGCTGGCGCAGACCTCGGCGAAGCGTGCGCCGTATCTTTCGAGCATTCCGACGCTCGAGGAGGCCGGCTTCAAGGGCATGGTGCTGGAGGCTTGGTACGCCGCCTTCGTGCCGAAGGGCACGCCGCCCGCGATCATCGCGAAGCTCAACGCCGAGATGGCGAAGGCGCTCGCCGATCCCGCCATGCAGGAGAGCTTCACCCGCGGCTCGATGGAGGCGGTCGGCGGCACGCCGGAGTCGCTTCTCAAGGTCGCGCAGGATGACTCGGTGAAGTACGCGCGGCTGGTGAAGGAGCTTGGCATCAAGCTGTCGAACTGAGACGCGCCACGATTGAGAGCAGGGGCCCGGCATCGTCCGGGCCCTTTTTCTTTGCTGCCTGAAGAGTTGGCGGCGTGACTCAAGGTTAGCCATTCGCCGGCCGGCCGGCCGCGCCGTCCACAGGCGGTAGGCGGACACCGGCGGCCAAGTGCCGATTCCGGAATCGCAAAGCCGGCCTGCCCGCGCCGCCGGGCGGACTGGCAAGGCGTTTGCATCGCCCATGGCGCCGGGTCCACTCGTGCCAACAGAAGAAAAGCCATGTCGCAACCGACCAACTCCGACGGGGCGCCCCGTGTGCGTGAAGCGGCGCCCGTAACAGAGGCGAGCCGCATGCGCCCGGTCGCATGCCTCGCCTGACCTCGCTGTTCGTCGCCGCGGGGTTTGCCGCACTGGCGATCGCAAGCGTTGCGCTCGCCGGCGAGTACCACTCCAACCCGTGGCTGCTGTCCTGGATCCCCGCGACCTGCTGCGTCACCAACGACTGCTGCTGGCAGGTCACCGAGAGCGAGCTGAAATCGCTGCCGGACGACAACTGGGAGGTGATGTCCACCGGCCAGGTCCGCAAGCGCACCGACTACTCGCCGGACGGCAAGTTCTATCGTTGTGCGTGCGATTTCGATGCGGCGAGCCGCCATTGGATCAAGCACCAGGGCGCCAACACGCGCTGCATCTTCGTGCCGATGCGCACTGCGGGTTTGTAACCGCGTCACACGATTGCCGTTCGTCCTCGCGCAAGCGGGGACGCACAGTCGCGCGCGCTGAATGCGCGGGGACGACAACTGAATTTGCTGCGCCATCGCGCGCTCCTTGCCTTCAGACGTGCTTGATCGTTCGCGGCCCACGCGCTCTTCGCGGGGCCTTCGGATTTTCCCCTCTTGATCGAGGGGAGTGGCGCGCCAAGCAGCGCTGCCTTTGTCTCTAGTCACGCTCTCATCGGAGAGCGTGGCGCCACCTGGCGCGCCACCGGAGGCTTCTGCACCTCCGGCTCACTTGCGGCGATTTCGTGCGGGGCACTACGCTTGTCCGCACTGACCTCGGGCCGCGCTTGCGAGCCCTGACCTTTCGATTGGGCCGTCCAGCAGGCTCCCTGCGCACCGGTCGTAGTGCCGGTAGGGCGGGGTCCCGAAGCCCCCGGGAGTTCGACTGACGAAGCCGAACCCGCGGGCGCAGCATCCTGCTCCATCAACTAACGTCACCGGTTGACGCCCCGCGTTCAGCAGAATAAGGACTATATTCTCAAGGAATATGATCCTGTCAAGCAACAATTGACATTTGTTCTTTCTTTGTTCTAATACACGAAATACGTGTGGTTCGTAAAAATGCACTCAGTATGTTGGGGGCTGCTTATGCGTGTGTGGTTTTTGATTATTGCCGCGATGCTCCTGGTGACTCCAGGCGCCGATGGGCAGGAGATCGGCGGTAGCCTGCGCGCGCTGCTCATCGAATATCGCTGCCCGATCGTGGACCGGCTGGAGCGCATCTACAATTTTGCGCCGCCATTGATGACGCATCGCAGCAATCGTCTACGCATGTGTCAAAACACGTAGACACGAACAAGCGGCAGGGAAAATAGTTTGAGCGCAATGCGTCTCGCGAGGGTGCTGGGGAGAAGTGGCACTTACAGGGAGGAGCACAAATGCGCGATCTACTGCGAAAGGCCATATTGGCAGCGACAGCCGTTATCCTGATCACAGCAACCACCGTGGCGTTTCCAACTACAGCGGAGGCGCGTTGGGGTTGGCGTGGCGGCGGCTGGGGTTGGGGCGTGGCTGGTTTGGCATTAGGCACCGGCCTCGCGTTAGCGGCCACAGCACCGTACGCATACGGTGGCCCTTACTATGGCAATCCGTACTACGGCTATGGCGGCTACTATCCCGTCTATCGCCGTCCATACTACGGCTATCGCGGCTACTACCCGGTCTATCGGCGCGCGTATTACCCGCGCCGCGCGTACTACGGTTATCGCGGTTACTATCCATATCGGCGCGCTTACTACCGTCGCTACTGGTAGATCAACCGCCGGGCCCGCATTGTCGCCGCCGCAGGCGTTGACCATTAGCGCCCGCAGGCCCGGATACTATTGGCGCTAGCGCGCACTAGGTCGGGCCGTTTTCGCTAGGCAATTGCCGATCTGAGCGCGGCCTTAATGGCAGCGAGTTTCGAAGCGGCAAAGGGCTGCTGAAATTCGATACCAAGCGTGTAGGGCCGCTTCCACGCCACTCGGCAAGGTAATCTTGTTCGATTGTCGTCTTCGATGACTAGGTCGAAGGTCTCGGGAATTCCGAACGTGCTGTACACACGCAGAGAAAGGCCTGCACCTGCCGAGGAAATATCAACGACCGTGCATTGGATAGGCGGCAGGTCGGCTGAGACAAAAATCTTTGCCGGAATTTGACAGGACTTGCGTGGATGTTTCCTGTCGTTGTGGGCTGGAAAATCCTTCGTGCTTGACGCGTGCATGGATCACTCCCGGCTCGCATGAACCTAGCGCGCAATGTTTAAAAATTAATTCAACCAGAGCGTGTCAAAAGACATAGAGTATCCCCACCAAGACAGAACCTAAGCGCCGTGCTTCACCGCTTCCCCGTGAACACCGGTTTCCGCTTCGCCAGAAACGCCTTCACGCCCTCCGCATAATCCGGATGCGATCCCGCCTCGCGCTGCAGCTTGCGTTCGAGATCGAGCTGTGTTGCGAGATCGTTGCCGTCGGCGGCGTCAAACGCGCGTTTGATCTGCGCGTAGCCGTAGGTCGGTCCGCTGGCGAAATGCGCGCAGAGCTTTTCCGCCTCGGTCATCAGCGCGGCGTCGTCGACCACCTTCCAGATCAGGCCCCATTGTTCCGCCTGCTCGGCGGAGATCGGCTCGGCGAGCAGCGCGAGACCGCGGGCGCGCGCCGGACCGACCAGGCGCGGCAGCAGCCAGGTGCCGCCGGCGTCGGGGATGATGCCCAATCGCGCAAACGGCTGCAGGAACGACGCCGAGCGCGCGGCGATCACGATGTCGCAGCCGAGCGCGATGTTGCAGCTCGCACCGGCGGCGATGCCGTTCACCGCGCAGACCACGGGGAAGGGCAGCGCGCGGAGCTTGAGCACGAGAGGATTGTAGAATTTCTCCAGCGCTTCGCCGGGGATCACCACCTCGCCCGCCGCGGTGACGCGCTCGTTCAAGTCCTGTCCGGTCGAGAAGGCGCGGCCGGTGCCGGTGAGGAGCAATGCGCGGCACGTCTTGTCGGCTTCGGCGTCGGCGATCTCGCGCGCCAGCACGCGGTGCATCGGAATGGTGAAGGCGTTCAGCCGCTGCGGCCGGTTCAGCGTGACGATGCGATAGCCGTCGCGCTTCTCGACCCGGATTGAACTTTCGTCGAACTCTTCAGCAAAGTCTCCTTGAGCCATGCCGCACTCCTTTGCCGCGCTCCTTCGGCGTCAATCCGCCGCAGCGGCGGAAAGCGGTTTGATATAGCGGCACTTGTTGGCGTGGCGGCATCAGATCGGGGACGCCCGCCGCAGTCGCTGCGCTGCAACATTCGAACCGGTTGTTATCATTGGCGATGATGGGCTAAGCGAAGCGTAAGCCGCAAGTCTTCGCGCGTGAAATTGAAAAGCCTTGGGAGGGAATTTTGATGAAGACCCGAACTGTTTTGATCTCAACGACGGCACTGGCGCTTGCCGCCGCGGTCGGGTTTGCCGTGGTCGAGCCGGCCGACGCGCAGCAGCGCAAGTCGATCCGCTGGGCGGTCGCGGGCGTCGACACCTATGGCTACAAGGTCGCGGCCTCGGTGACCAAGATGGTCGAGGATGCGCTCGGCGACTACACCGTGACCGTCAATCCGTATCCGTCCACGACCGCGGCGATGAAGGCCGCGATGGATGGCAACGCCGAGGTCGGCTACACGGCCGACATCGGCATGACCGAGCTCTACGCCAGCGATGCAGGCTTCAAGGGTTACAAGCCCGCGCAGGGGATGCTGGTCCACACCTGGTACGCCTATCCGATGGAGACTTTCATGGCTGTGCCGGCCGACAAGGCGGCGCAGTTCAAGTGCTGGAAGGATTTCAGCGGCAAGCCGGTGTTCTTCTCGCCGGCTGGCTTCATGAACTGGTCGAACCTCCGGCGCACCTACAAGGCGCTCGGCTACGACTTCAAGCACGTGCAGATCGATCCGAAGACGCAGTCCGACGCGCTGCAGGCCGGCACTATCGTCGGCGCGGTCGCCTACACGACGGCGGGCCGCTCGCTGGTTCCGTACTGGAAGGAGACCGAAGTCCGCATGGATGTGCGGGTGGTCAATCCGTGCCCGGACGAGGTCGCCAAGCTGAAGTCGGCGGGTCTCGCTGGTCGAGACAGTGGACGCGAAGAACGCGTTCACGAAGAACGTCGGCGTCGACAAGATCCAGGGCGTGCCGATCCTGTTCGCCTACAACGTCCGCGCCGACATGCCGGAGGACGTGGTCTACCGGATCCTCACCTCGTTCGAGAAGAACAAGGAGAAGCTCGCTTCTCTCGATCCCGGCTTCACGCCGCTGTCGAAGGACTTCGTCGGCATGCAGGTCGGCGGCATCAACGCCAATCCGGACGTCCCGGTGCATCCGGGCCTCGCCAAGTTCCTGAAGGAAAAGAAGGCCTGGAACGACAAGTGGAAGATCTCCGGCGGCGAAGTGATGCCGGTATGATGTGATGAAGGGCGGAGTGGCGCGCAGCGCTTCTCCGCCCTCGTCGTTCGGGGCTAGGGGAGCGGCGCGCTTGCCGCGCCGTTACGGGGATCGATCTTGATGGACGTGGTCAAGAAGCAGTTCAGTCTGAGCAATCTGATCTTCGTGTTCGCGGTGATCCAGTTCGGCTGGCTGGTCTGGTACTTCTACACGGGCCTCGGCGGACCGCAGGAGCTCGTCGCGCACGTGATGTCGATCGCGCTGATCCTGCAAATCCTGTTCATGTATCGCAGGACTATTTCTACAAATGGCTGCCGCCGCCGCCAATCGAGTCATCGTCGTGATCTATGTCGGCATATGCGCACTCGCGTTCTGTCATTTCTGGTACGAGTTCGAAGACATCGCGATCTACCGGCAGGGCTCCTATACGCAGATGGACTTCATCGTCGGTCTGCTCGTGTTCCTACTGGTGATGGAGCTGTCGCGGCTCGCGCATCCGGTGCTGTTCTGGACCAACATCGTCCTCATCGTTTACACGCTGTGGGGCTATCTCAGCCCGATCGACTTCTTCTGGCATCCCGGCACGACGTTCTACCGGGTCGTCACGTCGAGCACGGTCGAGCTGTCGACCGGCATCTACGGCATCTACGGCCAGCTCGCGCTGACGCTGATCGCGGCGTTCCTGCTGCTGGCCGGCGTGGCCAACGGCTTCGAGGCGCAGCGCGCCATGATCAACGTGATGCGCACGCTCGCGGGCCGCTCGCGGCAGATGATCCCGCAGACGGCGGTGCTCGGCTCGAGCGCGATCGGCATGATCTCGGGATCGGGCTCCGCCAATGCCGCGGTGGTCGGCACCATCACGATCCCCCTGATGATGCGCTACGGCGTGCCGGGCACCTTCGCGGCGGCGGTCGAGACGGCGGCCTCGATGGGCGGCCTGATCATGCCGCCGATGATGGGCG
This sequence comes from uncultured Alphaproteobacteria bacterium, assembly GCA_963838595.1. Classification (GTDB taxonomy): domain Bacteria; phylum Pseudomonadota; class Alphaproteobacteria; order Rhizobiales; family Xanthobacteraceae; genus Z2-YC6860. The sequence continues at coordinate 38,285 of CAWIRP010000006.1, read as the reverse complement.
TCGGCGCGTTCCTGATGTCCGACTTCCTGGGCGTGCCCTACTGGGACGTGGTGCTGCGCGGCTTCTCGCTGGCGTTCGTCTATTACATGTCGATCGGCATCGCCGTTTATCTGCTGTGCGTGCGCCTGCTGCCGCAGGAGCCGATCTCGGTGCCGACGGTGCCGCTCTACGACAAGGTCAAGACCTCGATCTTCTTTTCGTCGGTGCTCTATCTGCTCTATCTGATGGGCTTCGCGGGCACTGGCGAATTGCGCGCCGCCCTGCTGACCGTCGGGCGTTATGCTGGTGCTGCTGACCGCGGCGTTCCTCTATTTCAAGCATGTCGTCAAGGAGCCGTCGCTTGCAGGCGAAACGCTGCTCGGAAACCTGCGCCGCGCGATCGAGACGCACGGCGAGATGACGTCCTATCTGACGCTGCTGCTCGCGACGCTCGGCATCATGATCGGGCTGTTCACCGTCACCGGCTTCATCAACCGGATGGGCGGCATGCTGCTGGATCTCGGCGCCTGGAACATCATCGCCATGATCGGCATGGCCTGGGTGTTCGGCTGGCTGGCCGGTGCCGGACTGCCGCCGACCGCGACCTACATCATCGGCGCGGTGGTGATCGTGCGGCCGATGCAGGAGCTCGGCGTCAACCCGTGGATCGCGCACTTCTTCGTCTTCCTGCTGTCGGTGTGGGGCGAGCTGTCGCCGCCGACGTCGCTGACGGCGGCGGTTTCCGCGCGTATCGCCAATGCATCGTTCCTGCGGACGATGTGGGAGGCGCTGAAGATCTGCGCGCCGATCACGCTGATGACATTCGCGATCTTCACGCGCCCCAACATGGTGGTGAATCCGGGCTGGCTGCAGATCGCCGACACATTGCTCGTGCTGATCAGCACGGTCGGCATCACGTTTGCGATGTTCGGACGATGGTTCCCCAGCCCGGCGGTCGACATTTCGACCCGCTGCCTGCTCGCGGCGGTATCGCTGCTTTGCATGTTCCACCCGGACATGGCGACGTCCGCGGCGGTGGCGGTCGTCGTGCTGGCTGCGGTTGTGTTCGGCATCTGGCGGCATCGCCAGATCGCGCCGCCGAAGAGCTTCGCCGCCACGCCGGATCAGATTGCCCCATCCGGCGATCTCGCGCCGGTGCTGGCCGAGGCCAAGCGGGACATCGGCTAATTCGCGTATACTCGTTGGGCATGAGCACATCACGCCCGCGACCGCCTGGAACAATCGCTTGCCCGCATCGCCGATCCGAAGGGTGAGGGCGCCCGCGCCTGCCTCACCGTCTATGCCGACACGCGCGCGCGCCGCGGCCGACGCCGCCGATGCCCGCGCCAAGGCCGGGCAATCGCTCGGGCCGCTCGACGGCGCGATCGTCAGCATCAAGGATCTGTTCGACGTCAAAGGCGAGGTGACGCGCGCCGGTTCGAAGCGTGGTGGCTGAGGAGGGCAAGCCCGCCACAGCCGACGCGCCGGTGGTGACGCGCTTGCGCGCGGCCGGCGCGGTGATCGTCGCCAAGACCAACATGAGCGAATTCGCGTTCTCCGGCATCGGCGCCAACCCGCATTACGGCACGCCGGGCAATCCGTTCGACCGCGCGCGCGTGCCGGGCGGCTCGACCTCGGGCGGCGGCGTCGCGGTCGCGGACGGCATGTGCGAGATCGCGATCGGCAGCGACACCGGCGGCTCGACCCGCATTCCCGCCGCGCTGTGCGGCATCGTCGGCTGGAAGCCGAGCCGGCAGCGCGTGCCGACCGAGGGCGCGTTCCCGCTGTCGTTCACGCTCGACTCGATCGGGCCGCTGGCGAAGACGGTCGCGCAATGCGCTGTCGCCGACGCGGTGATGGCAGGAGACAAGCCGCAGGCGCTACAGCCCGCTTCGCTCGCCGGGCTGAAGCTCGGCATCATGCAGGGCATGCCGTTCGAGAGCATCGACGATACGGTCGCGAAAGCCTGGGAGGGCGCGGTTGCCGCGCTCGGCAAGGCGGGTGCGAAGCTCAGCGATGAAACCATCGCGCTGATCCCCGACATGATCGCGTGCAATGCCAAGGGCGGCTTCGCGCCGACCGAGGCGTTCTCGATTCATCGCGACCGGCTCAAGCGCCGCGGCGGCGACGTCGATCAGAACATCCGCGCCCGCATCGAGCGCGGCGGCACGGTGAGCGCAGCCGACTACATCGACATGGCGCAGGAGCGGCTGCGGCTCATTCGCGCGATGGACGCGCGCATGGCCGGGCTCGATGCGCTGATCCTGCCGACCACGCCGATCGTCGCGCCGAGACTCGACGAGGTCGCGACGCCCGAGAGCTTCGGCCAGAAGAACATGCTGCTGCTGCGCAACACGTCGATGATGAATTTCTTCGACCTTTGCGCGATCTCGCTGCCATTGCCCCGTGGACAAGGCCTGTCGGCGGGCTTGATGGTGGTTGCGCGAAACGGCCAGGATGACCACCTGTTCCGTATCGCCGCCGCCGTGGAGCGGCTGTTCGCATAGCGGCAGCGCGTGCATCCAGCGCTGGAGGCCTTCATGGGCCCGTTTCCGCACGACGCACCGCCCGCCGAAATCTCCGAAGCCAATCCGATGGGCACCGATGGCATGGAGTTCGTCGAATACGCCCATCCCGAGCCGGACAAGCTCAAGGCGCTGTTCACGACCATGGGATTCGCGGAGGTCGCGCGCCATCGTTCGAAGGACGTGACGCTGTGGCGGCAGGGCCTCGTCAATTTCGTCGTCAACGCCGAGCCGGAATCGTTCGCGCAGCGCTTCGCTGCTCAACATGGGCCCTGCGCCTGCGCCATGGCGTTCCGCGTCGTGGACGCCAAGCACGCTTATGAGCGCGCGCTGTCGCTCGGCGCCGAGCCCGGCGAGATCAAGGTCGGGCCGATGGAGCTTTCCATTCCGGCGATCAAGGGGATCGGCGGCTCGCTGCTGTATTTCGTCGATCGTTACGGCGACAACGGCTCGATCTGGGACGTCGACTTCCGCTGGACCGGCGAGCGCGATCCGCATCCCGCCGGCGTCGGCCTGCATTACATCGATCATCTGACCCACAACGTGCATCGCGGCCGCATGGATCACTGGGCGGGCTTCTACGAGAAGCTTTTCAACTTCAAGCAGATTCGCTTCTTCAATATCGAAGGCAAGCTGACCGGCCTGATCTCGCGGGCGATGACGTCGCCGTGCAGCAAGATCCGCATTCCGATCAACGAGTCGCTCGACGACAAGTCGCAGATCGAGGAATACCTCAAGGAGTATCACGGCGAGGGCATCCAGCACGTCGCGATGGGCGCGCGCGACATCTATCGAGTCGGTCGCCAAGCTGCGCGCCAACGGCATGTCATTCATGCCGCCGCCGCCCGCGACCTATTACGAAAAGATCGATGCACGGCTGCCCGGCCACGGCGAGCCGGTCGAGAAGCTGCGCCAGTCCGGCATCCTGATCGACGGCGAGGGCGTGGTGGACGGCGGGCGCACCAAGGTGCTGCTGCAGATTTTTTCCGCGACCGTGCTGGGCCCGATCTTCTTTGAGTTCATCCAGCGCAAGGGCGACGAGGGCTTCGGCGAGGGCAACTTCCGCGCCCTGTTCGAAGTCGATCGAAGAGGACCAGATCCGGCGCGGCGTGCTGCAAAACCGGCCTCAGGCCTGACTTTCGATAGAAGCTTTCGGGGAATTGATGGAAGCCTTTGGGGGCGCCCCGCGCGTCACCATGAGCCTTTTGGCGCGCTTGCAGGATGCCGCCGCGCGCCTCTACGATGACCTACGAACGCCTTTTCCGGGGAGGAATGCCATGCCGTCCAATCGCTCCATCACGCTGAACCGCCGCCGCCTGCTGGCCGGCGCCGCCGCCACCAGCTCTTACATCGCCACGCCGTCGATCCTGCGCGCGCAGGGCGCGGCCTTGAAGGTCGGCGTGCTGCTGCCGCGCTCCGGCGCTCAGGCCAGCATCGGGCAGGACTGCCAGCGCGGCGTCGACGTCGCGGCCGGCATCCTCAAGCAGCTCGGCTTGCCCAGCCTGCAGATCATGAACGCCGACACCGAGACCAACGTCGAGGTGGCGCGCGCGCGCGCCGAGAAGCTGATCAGCGACGGCGCGCAGCTCCTGGTCGGCGCCTTCGATTCCGGCCAGTCGACCGCGATCGCCCAGGTGGCCGAGCAGAAGGGCATTCCCTTCGTCATCAACATCGCCGCGGCGCCGCCGATCACCGAGCAGGGCTACAAGTTCGTGTTCCGCAACTTCCCGACCGCGCCGATGATCCTCAGCGACGCCTTCCTGAACCAGAAGGAGGTGTTCGAGGCGAGCGGCGTCGCGCCGAAGACCGTGGTGTTCATGCACGTCAACGACACGTTCGGCACCGCGATGCAGAAGGGCATCGGCGGGCTGATGCCGAAGTTCAACATGCCCTACACGATCAAGGAGACGATCTCCTACGATCCGACCGCGCGCGATCTCTCGGTCGAAGTGTCCAAGGCCAAGGCGACCGGCGCCGACGCGCTGCTCGCGGTCAGCCGGCTCAACGACGCGATCCTGATCACCCGCGAAATGGTCAAGCAGCGCTGGTCGCCGATGGGCGTGCTCAGCATGGGTCCGGGCTGGTACGAAGACCAGTATCTCAAGACGCTCGGCAAGCTTGCCGACGGGCCGCTGAGCTTCGTGCCGTGGTACGACCCGACCAAGAAGGTGAGCAAGCTGCTCGAGGCCGCGCTCGCCAAGGCGCGCGCCGGGCGTCAACCTCAACACCAACCAGATCTACACCTTCGAGGCGCTGATGGTGGCGGCCGACGCCTACAAGCGGGCCGAGTCGGCCGATCCGAAGGCGCTGGCCGACGCGATCCGCACGACCAACATCACGGACAACGTCTCGACCGGTCCCGGCATCCAGTTCGACGCCAAGGGCCAGAACGACAAGCTGCGGAACTCGGCCATTCAAAACCGCGCCGGCAAGCTGGTCACGGTGGCGCCGAAGGGCGCGACCAACGCCAAGGCCGAATGGCCGATGAAGCCGTACGACAAGCGGTAAGAGACACTGTCATTCCGGGGCGCGCCGCGAAGCGACGCGAGCCCGGAATCCGAGCTCGACTCCAGCGAGCAACTTTGTGTCTGGATTCCGGGTTCGCGCGCTTCGCGGCGCCCCGGAATGACAGTTGAGAGATTACGCCCGTGCCCGCAGAGATCTACTTCAACGTGGCGATCAGCGGGCTGCTGACCGGCCTCGTCTACGGCCTGATGGCGCTCGGCCTGTCGGTCATCTTCGGCGTGGTGCGGGTCGTCAATTTCGCCCACGGCGAGATGATGACCATCGCGATGTATCTCGCGGTGGTGCTGTTCGCCTCGCTCAAGCTCGATCCGCTGCTGATGATGCTGCCGATCGCGGCGGTGCTGTTCGTGCTCGGCTATGCGATGCAGAACTGGCTGATCACGCCGTTCATCAACCGGCCGGAGCACGCGCAGTTCATGCTGATGATCGCGGTGGCGATCATCATGGTGAACGGGCTGCTGATCGTGTTCGGCCCCGACGCGCAGAACGTCCAGACCTCCTACTCGTTCGACAGCTTCGCGCTCGGCCCGCTGATCGTCGACGCCACCAAGGTCTATGCCGCGCTGGCGGCGATTGCGGTCGCGGCCGCGCTGTTTGCCTTCTTCAAGTTCGCGCCGACCGGCAAGGCGATCCGCGCCTGCGCCGACAACTACACCGGCGCGCTGGTGGTCGGGCTCGACGTGCGCAAGCTCTACGCGCTCACCTTCGGGCTCGGCGCGGCCTGCGTCGGCGCCGCCGGCGCGATCCTGGTGCTGATCATCGACGTGACGCCGCCGCTCGGTCCGGCCTTCACGCTGCTCGCCTTCATCATCGTGATCGTCGGCGGCCTGGGCTCGATGCCGGGCGCGCTGCTCGGCGGCGTGCTGATCGGCATCACCGAGGCGCTGGCGGGACTGCTGTTCACGCCGTCGGCGAAGAGCATGTTCGCCTTCGCCATCCTGGTGCTGGTGCTGCTGTTCCGGCCGGAAGGCATCATCGGAAAGAGGGCGGCATGATCGCCCGGCTGATCGGCGGTGTGCCGCGCCGCGCGCTTGCGATGCTCGGTGCGCTGCTGCTCGCTTTTCTGGCGGCGCCGTGGTTCGCCAACGACTACGTGCTCACGGTCCTCATCCTGATCCTGTACTTCGCCTATGTCGGGCAGGCCTGGAACATCATGATGGGCTTTGCCGGGCAGCTTTCGCTCGGCCACGCGCTCTATGTCGGGCTCGGCGCCTACACCACGGCGGCGCTCTACGTGCATTTCGGCATCTCGCCGTGGCTCGGCCTGCCGGTCGCGATCGCGATCGCGGCGCTGGCCGGCGCCGCGATCGGCTATCTCGCCTTCCGGTTCGGCGTCGCCGGCGTCTATTTCGCCATCCTCACCATCGCCTTCGCGGAGTTCGCGCGGATCGGCTTCGATCATTTCCGCTGGGTCAGCGGCTCGTCCGGCTTCTTCCTGCCGGTCGCCAACTACACGCGCAACGACCTGTGGAACCTGCGCGGCTCGCCGACCATGTTCTACTACGTGATGCTGGCGCTCACGGTGGTGGCGTTCGTGATCTGCCACTGGCTGCTGCGCAGCCGCATCGGCTACTTCTGGCAGGCGATCCGCGAGGACGAGCTGGCGGCCAAGACGCTCGGCATCGACACCTTCCGCTGCAAGATGATCGCGGTGGTGATCTCGGCGGCCATGACGTCGGTCGCCGGCGTGTTCTTCGCGTTCTACTACAACAACCTGTTCCCCGAGCAGGTGTTCAACATCTCGCGCTCGATCGAGCTGATCCTGGGGCCGATCATCGGCGGCATCGGCACGCTGTTCGGCCCGATCATCGGCGCCATCCTGATCACCGGCCTGGCCGAGGGCATCTTCGAAGTGCTGAGCGCGCTGGGCTTCACGCCGCCCGGCGCGCGGCAGGTGTTCTACGGCTTCTGCCTGCTGTTCGTGGTGATGCTGCTGCCCGACGGCATCTGGCCGCCGCTGGCGCGCAAGCTCGGCCTCGACAAGCGCCAGACAATCCGACGACGAGAAGGAGCGCTGAGATGGCCGCGCTGCTCGAAGTCGCCAACGTGACCAAGAACTTCAGCGGGCTGCGCGCGGTCGCCGATGTGTCGTTCGCGGTGCCGGAGGGCGCGATCTTCGCGGTGATCGGGCCGAACGGCGCCGGCAAGACCACGCTGTTCAACATGATCGCCGGCGTGTTCCCGCCGAACGCCGGCAGCATCGTGTTCGCCGGCGAGCGGATCGACGGCCTGACGCCCGACGTGGTGTGCGGGCGCGGCATCGGCCGCACGTTCCAACTGGTGCGGCCGTTCCCGGGGCTCTCCGTCGAGGACAACGTCATGGTCGGCGCGCTGCACCGCCGGCACGACGTCGCGGCGGCGCGCACCCATGCCCGCGAGGTGCTCGCCCGGCTCGATCTCTACGACAAGCGCGGCCAGCCCGCCTCGGCGCTGACGCTGCCCGACCGCAAGCGCCTCGAAGTGGCGCGCGCGCTCGCGACCGATCCGAAGCTGCTGCTGCTCGACGAGGTGATGGCGGGGCTGCGTCCGACCGAGACCGACCGCATGGTGGAGATCCTCACCCGCATCAACAAGGAGAGCGGCCTCACCATCCTGCTGATCGAGCACGTCATGCGCGCGGTGATGTCGCTGGCGTCGCGCGTGCTGGTGCTGCATCACGGCGCGGCCATCGCCGAAGGCACGCCGGAGCAGGTGGTGCGCGATCCGGCGGTGATCGAATCCTATCTCGGGGCGGAGGCGCTCTAGATGCTCGCCGTCGAGAACCTCGATGTGTTCCACGGCGATGCCCAGGCGCTCGACGGCGTCTCGCTCGACGTGGAGGAGGGCGCGATCGTCGCCATCGTCGGCGCCAACGGCGCCGGCAAGACCTCGCTGATCCGCACCATCGCCGGCATGCACCGGCCGGCGCGCGGCCGCATCGTGCTGCGCGGCGCCGACATCGCCGGATTGCCGTCGCACCGGGTCTGCGATCTCGGCATCGGGCAGGTCGCGGAGGGCCGCCAGGTGTTCCCGACGCTCACCGTCGCCGAAAATCTCGAAATGGGTGCGCTGCTGCCGCGCGCGCGCGCCAGTCAGAAGCAGAATCTCGATCGCGTGCTGGCGATGTTCCCGCTTCTGAGCGAACGCTACGGCCAGGCGGCCGGCACGCTGTCGGGCGGCGAGCAGCAGATGCTGGCCATCGCGCGCTGCCTGATGGGCGAGCCGCAGCTTGTGATGTTCGACGAGCCGTCGCTCGGCCTTGCGCCGGCGGTGGTGCAGCACGTGCTGCCGACGATCCGCGACCTCAACAAGCAGGGGCTGACCTGCGTGCTGGTCGAGCAGAACGTCGCGGTGTCGCTCAAGCTCGCGAGCCGCGCCTATGTGCTGGAGAACGGCCGCATCACGCTGTCGGGCACCGGCGCGGAACTGCTCGCCGACGACCGGGTGCGCAAGGCCTATCTCGGGATGTGAGTGCGCCGGAGCGTTTCGAGCGCGGCGATGCGCTCGGCAAGCGGCATGTCGGGAAAGCTGTGGCGCAATTCCTTGAGCAGCTCGGCGGTGGACCGTGTCTCGGCGGACGAGCGCGTTGCCGCGCGCGGCGAATCGGCGCTTGGCAAATGAGTCTTGGATCGTTTCGCAGCGGAAGTGGCGTTCATTGGCGTTGCGTTCAGGCATTTCCAATCGATGCCAACCCTATGCGGGTTTCATGCCAGTGACGTATTAACCGCCTGTTAACTCCGATCCGCCGGAAAGGTTGCATCGCACAAGACGCGAACGCAGACGGCGTCTGGATTTTTCAAAATTCCATTTTGCGCTGCAAAAACAAAGCGGCCCGCCGGAGCGAATCCGGCGGGCCTAATGTTTGGTCGCAAGCTGCGCGTTATTTCAGCGGCTGACCGATCTTCACCGTGAGCTTCGGGACGCCCGCGACCTCGCATTCGAGCGTGTCGCCGGCGACCGTCGCGGCGACGCCCGACGGCGTGCCGGTCATGATGATGTCGCCGGCTTCGAGCGCCACCATCTCGGAGAGCTTGCTGATGATCTCGGGCACGTTCCAGATCAACTGCTCGAGGTCGCCGTCCTGGCGGACCTTGCCGTTGCACTTGAGCGTGATCTTGCCCTTCTTCGGATGGCCGATCTTGGTGGCCGAGATCAGCGGGCCGCACGGCGCCGAGGCGTCGAACGCCTTGCCGACCTCCCACGGGCGCTTGAGCTCGCGCGAGGCGATCTGCAGATCGCGGCGCGTCAGATCGATGCCGACGCCGTAGCCCCACACGCAGTCCAGCGCCTTGTCGACCGGAATGTTGCGGCCGCCGCTCTTGAGCGCGACCACCAGTTCGACCTCGTGGTGCATGTCCTTGGTCAGCGACGGATAGGGCGCGGTGCCGCCGTCCGGCACGATCGCGTCGGCGGGCTTGGCGAAGAAGAACGGCGGCTCGCGCTCGTCCTGGCCCATCTCCTTGATGTGCTCGAGATAGTTGCGGCCGACGCACCAGATGCGGCGGACGGGAAACAACTCGGAGGAGCCGGCGATCGCCAGGGCGGCCTGCGGCGCGGGCGTAATGACGTACTTTGCGTTGGTGCTCATGCTGTCGCTTTGTTGTGGGAAATGAAGGCTGAATGTGCCGCGCAGTCAGTAGCACATCAGGCGTTTGAGGCAATCGGGATCGGCGCGTCGGCGCCCTGCTCGCGGACCTGCAGGCGGTAGAACGCGGCGTAGCGGCCGCCCTTGCGCAGCAGTTCGTCGTGCCGGCCGGATTCGACGATCACGCCGTTCTCGACCACCAGGATGCGGTCGGCGTGGGTGATGGTGTGCAGCCGGTGGGCGATCACCAGCGTGGTGCGGTTCTCGCAGAGATGCACCATCGCGTCCTGCACCAGCCGTTCGGATTCGGAATCGAGCGAGGCGGTGGCCTCGTCGAGCAGGATGATCGGCGCGTCCTTGACCAGCGCGCGGGCGATCGCGACGCGCTGGCGCTCGCCGCCCGAGAGCTTGGTGCCGCGCTCGCCGACCATGGTCTGGTAGCCGTCGGGGAAGGCCGAGACGAATTCGTGCGCGTGGGCGGCCTTGGCGGCGGCGACGATCTCCGCCTCGGTCGCGCCGGGCTTGCCGATCGCGATGTTGTCGCGGATCGTGCCGTGGAACAGGAACACGTCCTGCCCGACATAGGCGATCTGCTTGCGCAGCGACGCGCGCGACACATCGACGACGTTCTGGCCGTCGATGGTGACCGTGCCGCTTTCGGGCTCGTAAAGCCGCAGCACCAGATTGAGCACGGTCGACTTGCCGCCGCCGGACTGGCCGACCAGCGCCGTCATGTTGCCGGGGTCGGCGACGAACGACATGCCGCGCAGCACCGGCTCGTCCGGCCGGTAGCCGAACCGCACGTCCTTGAACTCGATCCGGCCCGCGCTGACCTTGAGCGGCGGCTTGTCGTCGTCCTTCGGCTCGGTCGGCGGCGCGTCGATGATGTCGAACAGCACGCGCACGCCGACCATGTTGGAGTTGAGCTCGATGTTGAGGCGGGCGAGCCGCTTGGCCGGCTCGTAGGCCAGCAGGAACGCGGCGAGGAACGAGAAGAACTGGCCGGGCGCCGCGCCGGTCTCGACCACGCGATAGCCGCCGTAGATCATCGCCAGCGCGACCGCGAGGCCGCCGAGCGCTTCCATCAGCGGGCTCGCGCGGTTGGCCACTCGCGCCCAGCGATTGGATTCTTTTTCGACCTCGGCGATGTTGGAGTGCACGCGCGCGCGCATCTCGTCTTCGAGCGTGAACGTCTTGACGGTGCGCACGCCCTGCACGGTCTCCTGCAAGCTCTCGAGCAGCCGCGTGCCGCCGACGAACTGGCTGAGCGCGATGTGATAGATGCGGCGAACCATCTTGCGCAGGATGAACAGCGCCGGCGGCACGACCACCAGGCTGACCAGCGACATCCAGGGATCCTGAATGACCATCACTGTCGCAAGCGCCACCAGCGAAAGGAGATCGCGGCCGACCGCGCCGGCCAGCAGGTTGAGCACGCTGCTCGCGGCGCTGGCGCCGGCATTGAGGCGCGCCATGAATTCCGAGGAGTGGCGGTCGGCGAAGTACGCGAGGTTCTGCCGGATCAGCGACTCGAACATGCGCCGCTGGTTTTCGGCGACGATGCGGTTGCTGATCCACGACATGACCAGCGTCTGGCCGTAGGTCGCCGCCGCCTTGACCGTGAAGACGAACGCGGCAAGCAGCGCGAGCGCAACGATGCCCGACAGGCTCCGCTGCACATAAGCCTGGTTGATCACGTCGCCGAGCAGGTAGGCGCTCAGCCCGGTCGCGACCGCGGCGATCGCCATGCAGGTAAACGCGATCGTGTAGAGCTTCCACTGGCCCGCCGCCTGCTCGACCAGCAACCGGCGAAGCAGCGCAATCGTGCTGCCCTTCACCGAGAGCTGATCCCAGTATTTCGATCCAAACATTCCGTGGACCTGATTTTCCCAATGGAGACAGGGCGGGGCCGCGCAGCGGCCGAAGCCATGCCGTTCCTTGCCCGTCGAGTCGGGATTTTTCAAGTCAAATCAGCGATATGCCGGAAAATCGGTCAGCCGGAGCGGGCTTCGCGGGCGCCTTGCTTGTTTTGGCTCAACAGCAGGCGTTCCCAGGCGATGGCATGGGCGACGATGGTGTCGAGGTCGTCGAGTTCCGGCTTCCACTGCAGCCGCTCGCGGATGCGTTCGGCGGCGGCAACGATCGACGCCGGATCGCCCGGCCGTCGCGGCGCCATGCGCACCGGGAAGTCATGACCGATCGAGCGCTTCACGGCGTCGATGACCTGCAGCACCGAGTAGCCGCGGCCGTAGCCGCAATTGAGCGTGGCGCTGTCGCCGCCGGCGCGCAGATAGTTCAACGCGGCGCGATGCGCGCGCGCGAGATCGGTGACGTGAATGTAGTCGCGGACGCAGGTGCCGTCCGGCGTCGGATAGTCGGTGCCGAACACGTCGAGACCCTTGCGCATGCCGAGCGCGGTCTGCACCGCGACCTTGATGAGATGCGTGGCTTCCGGCGTCGACTGGCCGGTCCGCATCTTCGGATCGGCGCCGGCGACGTTGAAGTAGCGCAGGATCACGTGACCGAGACCGTGCGCCGCTTGCGTGTCGCGCAGCATCACCTCGGTCATCAGCTTGGACCAGCCGTATGGCGAAACCGGATTGAGCGTGGCGTCTTCCGCGACCGGCACGCGCGCCGGATCGCCGTACACCGCGGCCGTCGAGGAAAAGATGAAATGCTTCACGCCGCACTTGACAGCGGTTTCCATCAGGTTGCGCGAGTTGACCGTGTTGTTGCGGTAGTAGCCGAGCGGATCGCGGACCGATTCAGGCACCACGATCGAGCCGGCGAAATGGATGATGGCATCGACGCGATGCGTCTCGATGACGGAGCTCACCAGCGCCTGATCGCCGACGTCGCCGACGATCGGCAGCATCGGCTTGGGCAGCGCGGAGCGAAATCCGGTGGAGAGGTTGTCGAGCACGACGACGCTCTCGCCGGCGTCGACCAGCTCATGGACCGTGTGACTGCCGATATAACCCGCGCCGCCGGTCACCAGTACGGTCATGGCCCGTTTCTCCCGTAATCTCGCGCCGTGCCTACCGGAGTGCCCTGTAGGCGAGGTTATTTCGGGGGTAGCTCACCGGTCAAGTGGTCGGCATGATTAATGCCGGGTATACGAATCTCATGTCGGACGTTCTGTTTATCAAGACCTCGTCGCTGGGCGACGTGATCCACCACATGCCGGCGCTGACCGAGGCGAAGGCCCGCCGCCCCGCCGACCACTTCACTTGGGTGGTCGAGGAGGCCTATGTGCCGCTGGTCCGGCTGCATCCGGCGGTCGATGACGTCATTCCGGTGGCGGCGCGGCGCTGGCGCAAGCTCAGCTTGCTGCTGCCTTCGACGTGGTCGGAGATCAGGTCGTTCCGGCGCAGGCTGCTCGCGCACCAGTACGCGGAAGTGATCGACACGCAGGGATTGTTTTTCAAGTCGGCGATGATCGCGCGCCGCGCGCGGGGACGCAGCCACGGCTACGATGAAGACAGCATCAAGGAGCGGCCCGCGGCGAAGCTCTATGACGTGCGCCATCATGTCGAGAAGAACCAGCATGCGATCGCGCGCAATCGCGAACTGACGGGGCTGGCGCTCGGCTATGCGCCACAGGGCGCGCCGGACTACGGGCTCGATGCGGCGCGATTGTTGGCGGCGAAAGCCCGCGGCGCCCTACGGCGTGCTGCTGCACAGCACGGCGGAGCCCGACAAGGAATGGCCGCTGGAGAACTGGCGCAGCCTTGCCGCGGCGCTCGGCGCGGATTTCGAGCTGTCGCTGCCGTGGGGCGTCGCGGCCGAGCAGACGCGGGCGCAGCGCATCGCGTCGGGCATCGTGCGGGCGCGCGTGCCGGAGCGGCGGCCGCTCGATGAGGTGGCGCGGCTGATTGCCGGCGCGTCGTTCGTGGTCGGCGTCGACACCGGCTTGATGCATCTCGCCGCCGCGCTCGGCGTGCCGCTGGTCGCGATCTTCACCGACAGCGAGCCGGGCTTGACCGGTCCGGTCGGGCGAGGGCCGATCAAGGTTCTGGGCGACAAGGGCGAGCCGCCCGGCGTGCAGGATGTGCTCGGCGCCGTGCGCCAGATTATTTCCTAGCCGCGAGACACTGCGCGACGAAGGCGTCGAGGTCGCCGCCGGGAAACAGATAGCCGTCGATGCCGGCGCGCTGCGCCGCTTCGAGGTCGGTCTGCTGGTCGCCGATCAGGAAGCTGCGGCGGGATTCGATCGGCCAAGCGCCCATCAGGTCGAAGATCATGCCGGGCGCGGGCTTGCGCAGGTCCGAATTCCAGCGATAGCCCTCGAGCTTCGCTTCCGGGTGGAACGGGCAATAGCGCACGTCGTCGATCCGCGCGCCCTGCGCCTTGAGCTCGTCGCGCATCCAGGCGTCGAGCTTGATCAGGTCGTCCTCGGTGAACAGGCCGCGGCCGATGCCGGACTGGTTCGAGACGATGAACACGAAGTAGCCCGCCTCGTTGAGCCGGCGGATCGCCGCCGCGGCGCCGGGCATCCAGCGGAAGCGCTCGACGGTGCCGACGTACTCGTCGTCGTGATTGATGACGCCGTCGCGGTCGAGGAACACGGCGGGCTTTTTCTCGAGTGGCTCCGGCATCGTCAGGCTCGCGCCGGGCAGCGCGCCGCGCACCGCGGCCAGCACTTCTGTCAGTACTTGGCTCGCCGGGATGTCGCGCATGCAGCGGTGATGCACCATCCGGCAGGTCGGCTTGTGGCACCGCGCACGCACCGCGGCCAGCACCTGGCTCGCCGGGATGTCGCGCATGCAGCGGTGATGCACCATCCGGCAGATCGGCTTGTGGCACGGCCGGCACGGCACGTCGGTGAGCGTCTCGATGGTGGCGGCGAGCGGATTGAGCGGCGCCCAGTGCCACGGGCTGGTCGGGCCGAAAATGCCGACGGTCGGCGTGCCGATCGCCGCCGAGACATGCACCAGGCCGGAATCGTTCGACACCGTCGCGGTCGCGAGCTTCAGCGCCAGGATCGCGTTGCGCAGATCGTTCGAGGTGAGGTCGCGCGCGTGCGGGCCGGCCTCGCGCACGATCTGCGCGGCGAGCGGGCTTTCCTGCGGGCTGCCGAGCACCCACACGGCCATTCCGGCGCCGGTGAGATTGCGCGCCAGCTCCGCGAAATATTCGACCGGCCAGCGCTTGCTCGGTCCGACCGCGCCCGGCGCGAACGCGACGATCGGGCGGTCTGCGGCAAGGCCGCGCTGCGCGCGCCACTGCTCCGCTTCGTCCGCCGGCACCTGAAGATCGGGCACCGGCCAGTCCTTCGGCAACGCCGCGTCGCGCGGCAGCGCGAGCGCGCCGCAACGGTCGATCATGCGCGGCAGTTTGCGTTCGCCCCAGCGCAGATCGTTGAGCAGCACGAAGCGTCCTTCGCCGGCGAAGCCGGTGCGCTCCGGGAATGCCGGCGAGATAGGGCGCCAGCGCCGCCTTCCAGGTGCGCGGCATGACGAGCGCGCTGCCGTAGTTCTCGGCGCGCAGCACGTCAGCGAGCGCGCGATGCTCGGCGAGCGCCAGGCTCTTGCGCGGCAAATTCCAGACGATGCCCTTGCGCACGCCCGGCATGTAGTCGAGCAGCGGCGCGCACAGTGTGGTGGTCAGCACGTCGATCGGCCGGTCCGGATAGCGCTGGCGCAGCACCCGCACGACCGAGTGGCAGCGCACGAAATCGCCGATCCACATGTAGGGCACGAGCAGGATCGGAGAGCCGCTACCTGGCTGATGATCTGAATTGGTATTCATTTATTGTGGCCTACGGGCAGGCGGTAACCCGCCCGGCAAAGGCTGTCCAGCCCGATCCGGGGCCGCTGGAGCGCGAATTGGCCGTTTCCGCCCCTTAGCCGTGTCTGCGGCCCAAAGTTGCGTGGCTGGCCCGACTGGGGCAAAGGATGGCCTCCATTTCAGCGGGATACGGATGCTGCTGGTCACCGGGGCGGCCGGGTTCATCGGGTCGAACGTGGTCGCGGGCCTCAACGAGGCCGGGCGCACCGACGTTGCCGTCAACGACATCATCGGCGCCGAGGGCAAGTGGCGCAATCTGGCCAAGCGCCAGATCGCCGACGTGGTGCCGCCGGCCGAACTGTTCCGCTGGCTCGACGGGCGCAAGCTCGACGGCGTGATCCACATGGGCGCGATCTCCGACACCACCGCGACCGACGCCGACCTGGTGCTGGAGAACAACTTCCGCCTTTCGCTCAAGCTGCTCGACTGGTGCACCGAAACCCGCACGCCGTTCATCTACGCGTCGTCCGCCGCGACCTATGGCGACGGCGCGGCGGGCTTCGCCGACGACTGGTCGCTCGACGCGCTGAAGAAGCTCACGCCGATGAATCTCTACGGCTGGAGCAAGCACCTGTTCGATCTCGCCATCGTCGAGCGCGCGGTGAAGAAGGAAAAGCTGCCGCCGCAATGGTGCGGGCTGAAGTTCTTCAACGTGTTCGGCCCGAACGAGTATCACAAGGGCGAGATGATGAGCCTGGTCTGCAAGCGCTTCGACGACGTGAAGGCGGGCCGCACGGTGCGGCTGTTCAAGTCGCACAAGCCCGGCATCGAGGACGGCGACCAGCGGCGCGATTTCATCTACGTCGACGATGCGGTGGCGGTGATCCGCTGGCTGATGGACAGCCCGAACGTGTCCGGCATCTTCAACGTCGGCACCGGCAAGGCGCGCAGCTTCCGCGATCTGATTTCGGCGGAGTTCCGCGCGCTCGGCCGCGAGCCGGACATCGAATACGTCGACATGCCCGACAACATCCGCGGCCAGTACCAGTATTTCACGGAGGCCAAGGTCGAGAACATCCGCCGCGCCGGCTACAACGCCGGCTTCACGCCGCTGGAGGACGCGGTCGGTCAGTACGTGACCAGGTTCCTCGACGCCAACGACCGCTATCGCTGAGGGCCGATGTTCGACTTCGAGAAACAGCTCTCCGCGCTCGGCAAGCAGACCGTGCTCTGCATCGGCGACCTGATGCTCGACTATTTCGTCTATGGCGACGTGTCGCGCATCTCGCCGGAGGCGCCGGCGCCGGTGATCGCGGTGCGGCGGCAGGACGTCATCGTCGGCGGCGCCGGCAACGTCGCGCGCAACATCGCGAGCCTCGGCGCGCGCTGCATCTTCGTCGGCGTGGTCGGCAAGGACATGGACGGCAGACGGCTCAAGTCGGAACTGGCGGGACGCAAGAGCGGGATCACGGCGCATCTGGTGGTCGATCCGTCGCGGCCGACCACCCGCAAGCTGCGCTTCGTCTCCGAGCACCATTCGACCCATCTGCTGCGCGCCGACTGGGAAATGGCGAAGCCGGTCGGCGCCGAAGATCGAGGCCGCGCTGATCAAGCAGGCGCTTGCCGCGCTGCGCAAAGCCGACGCGGTGGTGATCTCGGACTACGCCAAGGGCGTGCTGACGCCGCGCGTCATCCGCGCCGTGATCGACCGGGCAAGAAAGCTCAAGAAGCCCGTGGTGGTCGATCCCAAGGGCGGCGACTTCTCGATCTATCGCGGCGCCACCGTGATCACGCCGAACCGCAAGGAACTGGTCGAGGCGACCCGCATGGCGGCCGGCAGCAACGCCGAGATCGCCAAGGCCGCGGCCGCGCTCGGCCGCGCGGTCGCGAGCCAGGCCGTGCTGGTGACGCTGAGCGAAGCGGGCATGCTGCTCCACGTGCGCGGCGGCAAGCCGGTGCATGTGCCGGCCTATCCGGTCGCGGTGCGCGACGTGTCCGGCGCCGGCGACACGGTCGCCGCGGTGCTCGCCGTGATGCTGGCGATGGGCGCCGATTTCGAGGCCGCCATGCGCGCCGCCAACGCCGCGGCTTCCGTCGCGATCGGCAAGCGCGGCACCGCCACCGTCACGGCGGCGGAGCTGCGCGCGCGCATCCTGCCGGCGGCGACGCTCGCGCCCGAAGAGAAGATCGTGTTCGACTGGAGCGCGATCGACCGGCGGCTCGACGAATGGCGCAAGGACGATCTGCGCATCGGCTTCACCAACGGCGTGTTCGATCTGCTGCATCCGGGCCACGTCAAGGTGCTGGCGCAAGCGCGCGGCCGCTGCGACCGCCTCGTGGTCGGCCTCAACAGCGACGCCTCGGTGCGCCGTCTCAAGGGCAAGGAGCGGCCGATTCAAACCGAGCAGGCCCGCGCGGAGGTGCTGGCCGCGCTCGAAGCGGTCGATCTGGTCGTGGTGTTCGGCGAGGACACGCCGCTCGAATTGATCCGCCGCGTGCGGCCGAACGTGCTGGTCAAGGGCGGCGACTACCGCCCCGATCAGGTGGTGGGCCGCGAGCTGGTCGAAGCGCAGGGCGGCGAGGTGGTGCTGGTCGATCTGGTGCCGGGCTTCAGCACGACGCGGATCGTCGAGCGGTCGCGCAAGCCGCGCCGCCGCTGAGGATCGTCCGTGGCCGCGCAACCGCCGCAGGACGAAGCGCAACGGGTTCACGCCTTCTTCGACAATTCGGCAACGGGATTTTTCGCCGAGGTCGGCATCCGCGCCGGGTCGCCGACCTGGCCGCTCGAGCACGGCGGGCTGGAGCGGCGTGCTGGTCGAGCCGTCGCCCGACGTCGCGGCGTTCCTGGTGACCGCGCGCACCGCCAAGGTGTTCGCCACGGCCTGCGTCGCGCCGGATATCGCCGGGCAGCCGCTGTCGCTGCGCGTCGCGAGCCCGCTCGCATCGATCGACGTCGGGCAACCGGCGGGCACGACGCCATCGAGCTACGTCGTCATGGTGCCGACCCGCACGCTCGACGACATTCTGCGCGAGGCGGAAGCGCCGGCGCCGCTCGATCTGCTGGTGCTCGATGTCTACGGCCGCGAGCTCGACGCGCTGCTCGGTTTCGATTTCGAGCGCTGGCAGCCGCGGCTGATCGTGATCGCGGACCCGATCGTCAATCTGCAGCGGCACCGCTTTCTCAAGGAGAGCGGCTATCGCCTGATCCGGCGCGGCAGCGGGCGCGGCTGGTATGTGCCGGCGAACGCGCCGGTCGCGAGCGAGCGCTGGGCGATCCTGCGCGACTATTATCTGCTTTTGCCGTTCCGCATGGCGTGGCACGCGCTGCGCCGCCTCAACGCGCGCATCATGGCGACGCCGGACTGACGGCATCCGGTCAGTTGGCGCCGCCGTAGATGGGGTTGCTGTCGGACGTCGAAGGCGTCACGTTTCCCGGTATCGCTGTGCGCGGAAGTTTGCCACCCAACACGAGGGCCGTCATGTCGCGTTCGTGCGCGGCGATCACAGTCGAATGGTCTTCGTTGCCGACAGGACGGAAGTTGTAGAACCGGCGGACGTTGGGAGTGATGTCCGATCCGCCCACCGGGTCGAGCATCACCACCAGTTGGACCGGGATCTGCTCTTTGTTGAGGTAGGACGCCATCTCGGCGGCCGCGCTGCCGCCGAGAGAGTGGCCGATGATCATGATCGAGCGCAGCCGGCCGCTCTTGTACTGCTGGGTCGCCTCTTGCGCGAGTTCCTGCCATTCAGCGTGATTTTTCACGGTGGTCGGAACGCCGCTCCGCCCGATCTTGTGGCCGAATTCGCTGAGACCCGGCGAATTGTTGCCAAGGCCGAGCAGCACGTAGAGGTGCGAGCCGCCTCGCGATGATCGGCCGTAGCTGTAATCCGGCCAGACAATTTGCCGATTTGCAATCAGCGATGTTACGGTGACGGCCGAAGCATCGCGGCGTCGACACGGGTCAGATTGAGCGCGTGTCGCAAGGAGCGATCGGATGACCACCAATGCGAAATTCGCCGAGATCGCGGCACTGACCGGAGACCCGGCTCGGGCGGGAATGCTGCAAGCGTTGATGGACGGACGCGCCCTGACCGCGTCGGAACTGGCCCGCGTCGCCACGCAACCGGCGAGCGCGCGCGGATCATCGAACTGCTCGGCCCGACGCCGGTCGGGATCGACGACCTGATCCGACTGTCCGGCGCATCGCCGGCGGTCGTGCGCACCGTCCTCCTGGAGCTGGAGATTGCGGGCCGGCTCGAACGCCAGGGCAATGGGCTTTACGCGATCATCCGCTGATCGGCGGATCCACCGCATTTCCGCCCCAAGGCGCGCCATATCAAGCAGATAGCCGGGGTATCGAAACCGCGGCAACGTGCCGACATTGCTCCAAAATCAGCACCTTGGGCCGGGATCGCGACGCCGGCCCATTTGACAGCGTGGGTCCGATTACCCATGTTCCGGCCGACCGCGGCCCCGCCGGCCCGACCGCCGACCGCCGTTCTTGACCCCCTCATCGCCGGTTTTGAATGAACATCGTCGTCGTTGAATCACCGGCTAAGGCCAAGACAATCAACAAGTATCTCGGCCGTGGCTATGAGGTGCTGGCCTCCTTCGGCCATGTTCGGGATCTGCCGGCCAAGACCGGTTCGGTCGACCCTGAGTCGGACTTCCGGATGATTTGGGAGGTCGATCCCAAGGCGCAGAAGCGCTTGGCGGAGATCACCCGCGCCGTCAAAGGCGCCGACAAATTGATCCTGGCGACCGACCCGGACCGCGAGGGCGAGGCGATCTCCTGGCATGTCCTGGAAATTCTGAAGGAAAAGCAGGCACTTAAGGATCAAACGGTCGAACGGGTGGTGTTCAACGCGATCACCAAGGCGGCGGTCACCGAAGCGATGAAGCACCCGCGCACCATCGACGCGGCCCTGGTGGACGCCTACCTGGCGCGCCGGGCGCTCGACTATCTTGTCGGCTTCACGCTGTCCCCGGTTCTGTGGCGCAAGCTGCCGGGCGCCCGCTCGGCCGGGCGGGTACAGTCGGTCGCGCTGCGACTGGTCTGCGACCGCGAGCTCGAGATCGAAAAGTTCGTCGCGCGCGAATATTGGTCGCTTGCCGCCATTCTGGCGACCCCGCGGGGCGAGACCTTCGAAGCGCGGCTGGTCGGGGCCGATGGCGAGAAAATCCAGCGGCTCGATATCGGCTCCGGAACGGATGCCGAAGCTTTCAAGCGGGCGTTGGAAGCGGCGACTTTCTCGGTCGCCTCGGTCGAGGCCAAGCCGGCCAAACGCCATCCCCCGCCACCGTTCACCACCTCCACGCTGCAGCAGGAGGCGAGCCGCAAGCTCGGCCTCGCGCCAGCCCAGACCATGCGGCTGGCGCAACGGCTTTATGAGGGCACCGACATCGGCGGCGAGGCCGTCGGCCTGATCACCTACATGCGCACCGATGGCGTGCAGATGGCGGAGGAGGCCATCGTCGCCGCCCGCAAGATGATCGGGTCCGACTACGGCGGGCGATATGTCCCGTCTGCGCCACGGCGCTACCAGACCAAGGCCAAGAACGCGCAGGAGGCGCACGAAGCGATCCGGCCAACCGAATTCACGCACCACCCGCGTCAGATCGCCAAATATCTCGAGCCCGACCAGGCGAAGCTCTACGAGCTGATCTGGTTGCGCGCGGTCGCGAGCCAGATGGAATCCGCGGAGCTAGAGCGTACGACCGCCGACATCGCGGCCAAGGTGGGCGACCGGATGCTCGATCTGCGCGCGACCGGCACGGTCGTGCAGTTCGACGGCTTCCTCACCCTCTACCAGGAAGGCCGCGACGACGAGGAGGACGAGGAACTCCCGCCGCCTCCCGGCGATGACTGCCGGCGAAGCGCTGACCCGGCGCTCGATCGATGCCAGCCAGCATTTCACCGAGCCGCCGCCGCGTTTCTCCGAGGCCTCGCTGGTCAAGCGCATGGAGGAGCTCGGCATCGGCCGACCCTCGACCTACGCGGCCATCCTGCAGGTGCTGCAGGACCGCGGCTACGTGCGGATCGACAAACGCCGGCTGGTGCCCGAAGACAAGGGCCGGCTCGTCATCGCGTTCCTGGAGAGCTTCTTCGCGCGCTACGTGGAATACGACTTTACGGCCTCGCTCGAAGAGCAGCTCGACCGCGTGTCGAACAACGAGGTCGACTGGCGGCAACTGCTGCGCGACTTCTGGCGGGATTTCATCGGCGCCGTCGACGACATCAAGGACGTACCCATAAGCGAAGTGCTAGTCGCGCTCGACGAATTGCTTGCCCCGCACGTCTTCCCGGTTCGGGCCGACGGCGGCGACCCGCGCCAATGTCCCACTTGCGGCACCGGCCGGCTGTCGATCAAGCTCGGACGGTTCGGCGCTTTCATCGGCTGCTCGAACTATCCCGAATGCCGCCACACGCGCCCGTTCTCGGTCGGAGAGAATGGCGACCAGCCTAGCGGCGGCACCCGCACGCTCGGGCAGGATCCGCAGACCGGTTTCGACATCACGGTCCGCGCGGGCCGTTTCGGCCCGTACATTCAACTCGGCGAGGCGCAGAACGGCGAAAAGCCGAAGCGGGCCAGCATTCCCAAGGGCCAGTCGCCGGACGACATCGATCTGGAGCGGGCGCTCAAGTTGCTGTCGCTGCCGCGCGAAGTCGGGCGCCATCCGGAGTCGGGCGAGACGATCCTGGCCGGCATCGGGCGCTATGGTCCGTATGTCCTGCACGGAAAGACTTATGCCAACCTCGAAGCCGGCGACGATGTGCTCGCGCTGGGCCTGAACCGGGCGGTCACACTGATCGCCGAGAGGGCGTTGAAGGGTGGACGGGGGCGCCGCGGCAGTTCCGATCCCGGGCGCGCGCTCGGCGAGCATCCGCAAAAGGGCGGGCCGGTCGTGGTCAAGAGCGGGCGCTACGGCCCTTATGTCAGCCACGCCGGAGTGAACGCGACCGTGCCGCGCGACAAATCGCCGGACGCGATCACGCTCGACGAGGCGGTGGCGCTGATCGACGCAAAGGCCGAAAGCGGAGGCGGGAAACCCTCGGCACGACGGGCAGCGCGGAAGACGCCCGGCCGCAAACGTGCCGTCGGCAAGCCTCCGTCAGACAAGGCGAAGCCAGCGCGCAGACCCAAGAAAGTCGGCAGGTGAGCGCGTCTCACTCGGACCTTTTCTCCGCAGCACTTGAGCATCACCAGCGCGGCCGGTTGGCGGAAGCCGAACAGATCTATCGACGGATTCTCGCCGCCGACCCCGATCATGTCGGAAGCCTGAATTTTCTTGGCGTTATCGAGCACCAAGGAGGGCGCCACGAAAACGCGATCGGTCTCATCGGCAAAGCGATCGAGGTGAACGATCGAATCCCCGATTGCCACAACAATATCGGCGAAGCGCTGCGCGCCTTGGGACGGTTCGACGAAGCCATCCGTCATTTGAATAGGGCGGTCGCGCTCGATCCCGGTTTTGCCGAAGCGCACAACAATCTCGGCAGTGCGCTGGCGGCACAGCGCAATCTGGAGCCGGCGATCGACGCATTTCGACGCGCGCTTGCGCTCGAGCCTCGCCTCCTCCAGGCGCAGACCAATCTCGGCAATGCCCTCAAGCAGTCGGGCCGCTTCGACGAAGCGGCAGCCGCCTTTCGCGCAGCGCTGGCTCTCGAGCCGGGCAGCGCCGACGCGCACAACAATCTCGGCGTGGCCTTGCAACTACAAGGCCGATTGGACGAGGCGGCGGCATGCTTCCGCCGAGCCATCGAGCTCAAGGGCGATTTTTCCGACGCGCTGCACGATCTGGGCACCGTGCTGCTGGCTCAGGGCAATGCCGCCGAGGCGATCCGCGTCGCGCACCGCGCGCTCAAGCTCGAGGAAACGCCGCTGACGAAGGCGCTGTTCACGCAGATTCTCATTTCCATGCGCGACCCGCCGGACGTGCCCGACCTCGAGGATGACCTCGTTCGGGCGATTTCGGACGCCTGGGCTCGGCCGGCCGACTTGGCGCGTGTCGCCGCCAACGTCCTCAAGCGCGATCCCGCAATCGCGGCCGTTGCCGCACGCGCGGTCGCCGCATGGCCGAGGCGGCTGGCTGCGGCGGACCTGGCGGCCCCCGATGTGGCGCCGATCCTGCGCAACAAGCTGTTGCGGGCGGTCCTGGTCGCGGCGCCGTTCTGGGATATCGCGCTGGAGCGGTTGCTGACCACCCTGCGCATTGGCTTGTTGACCAAAGCGGCCGCGGCAACGCCGTCAGTTCCTCCGGAGGCCGATGAGCTGACCTTTTATTGCGCGCTCGCCCGACAGTGCTTCATCAACGACCACGTCTTTTCGCGCGCGAGCGAGGAGATCCATGAGCTCTCGCAGCTGTGGGAGAAGCTAAGAGGAGCGCTGCAGGCGGGTGCCCCGGTGCCTGTCCTGTGGCCGGTGGCGCTGGCCGCCTACGGTCCGCTTCATGCCATGCCGGAGAGCGACGCTTTGCTCGAGCGCGCGTGGCCGGAACCCTTGCGGGATCTTCTGCAGCAGCAGGTGCGCAATCCGCGCGAGGAATGGAGTGACCGGCGCGCGATTGCCCGCCTCACCGCGATCGACGACGAAGTGTCGCTCCGCGTGCGACAACAGTACGAGGAAAATCCGTATCCTTGCTGGGTCAAGCCGGCGCCCGGCAGCCGGATCGAGATCGACGACTACATGCGCAACGGCTTTCCGCGCTCGTCATTCCGTCCGATCGGCAAGGGAGCAGATATCGATCTCTTGATTGCGGGTTGCGGCAGCGGGCAGCAGGCGATCGAGACGGCGCAACGGCTGCCACAAGCGCGCATTCTCGCCATCGATCTGAGCTTGGCGAGCCTCGCCTATGCGCGCCGACAAGGTCGCCTCCTCGGCGTGCGCAACATCGAGTTCGGCCAGGCCGACATCATGCGGCTGGAAACCCTGGGGCGGACCTTTGACGTCATCGAGGCGGGCGGAGTGCTGCACCACCTCGCCGATCCGACGCGTGGTCTCGGCATCCTGCATTCGCTGCTGCGCCCAAACGGACTCTTGCGGCTCGGCCTATACAGCACGGTGGCGCGCGCAAATATCGTCACGGTGCGAAACTTCATCGCCGAGCGCGGCTACCAGCCGACCGCGGACGATATCCGTCGCTGCCGGCAGGATCTGCTGGCGTTCGACGAAGGAGCGCCGCAGCGATATGTGACGCAGTCGCCGGATTTCTTCAGCACCAGTGCATGCCGCGATCTGTTGTTCCACGTCCAGGAACATCGCGTGACGCTGCTCGAGATCCGATCGCTGCTCGCCAACCTCGGCCTGAATTTTCTCGGGTTCGAGCACGATTCGTTCGTGTTGGAGCAATATCGACGACGCTTCCCGGCGGACGAAGCCTTGACCGACCTCGATTGCTGGCACGTGTTCGAGACCGAGAATCCCCGCACCTTCGGCATCATGTACCAATTCTGGACGCAGAAGGGATGGCGGCCGGGCGACGAGAACCCTATTTGAGAGTTGAATTTGCATTCTCACTTCCGATGGCGAGTTCCTCTGCCCAAGTCCCAGACGAAAAACCGCCCTGCGCTGCCTTCCAAGGAAGAGCTTCTGGCCTTCATTGCGGCGCAGCCTCGAACAGTCGGCGCGCGAGAGATCGCGCGCGCATTCGGTCTCAAGAACGACGACCGCGCCACCCTCAAGGCGATGCTGCGCGACCTTGCGGATGAGGGCCAGATCGAACGCCGGCGCAGGAAGCTGAGCCGGGCCGGTCATCTCCCCTCCACGGTTCTCGCCGACGTGACCGAGCGCGACCGCGACGGTGAGCTGATCGCCCGGCCGACCGAATGGGACGAGGACGCGCACGGCGCGCCGCCCAGGATCCGCCTAACCGTTCCGCGCCGCACGCGACCCGGCGAGGTGCCGGGCGTCGGAGATCGTGCGCTGCTGCGGGTCGAGGAGACCGGAGAAGAGGACGACGCGATCCGGCATAGCGGCCGGGTCATCAAGATCATCGACAAAGCCAAGCATCGCGTGCTCGGCATTTTCCGCGCGCTGCCCGGCGGCGGCGGACGGCTCTCCCCGGTCGACAAGAAGCAACTGGGCCGCGAGCTTGCCATTCCACCCGGCGCCACCGAGGGCGCCGTGGACGGCGATCTCGTCGCCGCCGAAATCGGCCGGCAGGGTCGTTTCGGTCTGCCGACCGCGCGGGTGAAAGAGCGGCTCGGCTCGTTGCCGAGCGAGCGTGCGGTCAGCCTGATCGCGATCCATGCGCACGGCATCCCGCATGTTTTTCCGCGCGAGGCGCTTGCAGAGGCCGAGGCTGCGCGACCGGCGGGGCTCGCCGGGCGCCAGGATTGGCGACACCTGCCGCTGGTCACGATCGACCCGGCCGACGCCAAGGACCACGACGACGCGGTGCACGCGGCGCCGGACAGCGATCCTTCCAACCCCGGCGGACACGTCATCACCGTCGCCATTGCCGACGTGGCGCATTACGTGCGGCCGGGCTCGGCGCTCGACCGCGAGGCGCTGGCGCGCGGCAACTCCGTGTATTTTCCGGACCGTGTCGTGCCGATGCTTCCGGAACGTATCTCCAACGACCTGTGCTCGTTGCGACCGGACGAGGATCGCCCGGCCCTCGCGGTACGCATGGTCGTCGGCGCCGACGGACGCAAGCGCTCGCACGCCTTCCATCGCGTGCTGATGCGTTCGCACGCGAAGCTGAACTATGGCCAGGTTCAAGCAGCGGTCGACGGACGGCCCGACGATACGACGCAGCCGTTGTTGACGACGGTTGTCGAGCCGCTCTATGCCGCCTACGCCGCCGTGAAGAAGGCGCGCACCGCGCGCGAGCCGCTCGACCTCGATCTACCCGAGCGCAAGATCCTGCTGACGCCCGAGGGCACGGTCGACCGCGTGACCGTCCCGCCCCGCCTCGACTCGCACCGGCTGATCGAGGAATTCATGATCCTGGCCAACGTCGCCGCCGCCGAGACGCTGGAGCGGGCGCGGGTGCCGTTGATCTATCGCGTGCACGACGAGCCGGCGCTGGAAAAGCTCGATGCGCTGCGCGAGTTTCTCGCCACGCTCGACATCAAAATCCCAAAAGGGATCGTGCTCAAGCCCGACCTATTCAACCGCATCCTGGCGCGGGTGAAAGGCTCGGATGTGGAGAAGCTCGTCAACGAGGTGGTGCTGCGCACCCAAGCGCAAGCCGAATACGCCGCCGAGAACTACGGCCACTTCGGCTTGGCGCTGCAACGCTACGCGCATTTCACGTCGCCGATCCGCCGCTACGCAGACTTGGTGGTGCACCGCGGCTTGATCCGTGCGCTCAAGCTCGGTGACGGCGCACTGCCCGACACCATGGATGTCGGCACCCTCGGCGAGATCGCTGCGGGCATTTCGGCGGCCGAACGGCGCGCCATGAAGGCAGAGCGCGAGACCGTCGACCGGCTGATCGCATATTTCCTGGCCGACCGGATCGGGGCCACGTTCGACGGCCACATCTCCGGCGTCACGCGCGCCGGGCTGTTCATCAAGCTCGACGAGACCGGCGCCGACGGCTTCGTGCCGGCCGGCACCATCGGCAACGACTATTACAGGTACGAGGAGCGAGAGCACGCCCTGATAGGGCAATCGAGCGGCGAGACCCATCGGCTGGGGGACAAGGTCTCCGTGCGTCTCGTCGAGGCGGCGCCGGTGGCGGGCGCGCTACGCTTCGAACTGTTGTCGGAAGGCCGCCCTGCGATACGCCGGACGCGCAAATTCGGTGAGTCCCGCCAAGCGCGCAGCGGGCATTCCTCCAAGCCGGGCCGATACGCGCGGCGCCGATAGGGTATGCAGGTCCTATGAGCAGCTTCAAATCCACCGGATCGCAAGGGCCCATGAGCGATATCACCCAGCGGCTGACCGAGGTCGAGCGCGATCTGAGCCACCCCACCATTCGACCGCGCGACGCCGCCACGCTGATCCTGCTCGATCGGTCAGGCCAGGCGCCGAAGGTATTGATGGGACGCCGGCACGAGGGCCACAAGTTCATGCCCGGCAAGTTCGTGTTCCCGGGCGGGCGGGTCGAGCCTTACGACGGCCGTATGCCCGCCGCGGGGAGCCTCGCCCCCGAGATCGAAGCGCGGCTGCTGCGACAGGTGCAGCGCCCGAGCCCGGTCAAAGCCCGCGCACTGGCGCTCGCCGCGATCCGCGAGACCTGCGAGGAGACCGGCGTGCTGCTCGGCAGGCGGATGCCGCAAGCGCCCAAGGTGCCGTCGGAATCGTGGCGCCGCTTTGCGGACGCCGGCGTTCACCCCGACCTCGGATGTCTGCACTTCGTGGCCCGCGCCATCACTCCGCCGGGCCGCACCCGGCGCTTCGACACGCGGTTCTTCACCGCCGACGCCGAGGCCATCGGCCACCGGCTCGACGACATCGTCGGCCCCCACACCGAGTTGGTGGAGCTTGTCTGGGTCCCGATTGCCGAGGCGCGTCGGCTCGACATACCGACCATCACGCAGGTGGTCTTGGAGGAGCTGGATCGGCGAAGTGCCGCCGGGCTCAAGCCCGACCTGCCGGTTCCGTTCTATCGGATGCTGCACAAGCGCTTCGTGCGCAGCATGCTTTGACGCGAGGCCTTGGCCGGTTGACATTCGCCCGGTCGCGACTAGGTTGCCGGCCAACCAAGCCGACCGCAAAACGACAGGAATTAAGCCATGGCGAAAGCCACCACGATCAAGGTCAAGCTGGTGTCGAGCGCCGACACCGGATTCTATTACGTGACCAAGAAGAATTCGCGCACGATGACCGACAAGCTGGTCAAGAAGAAATACGATCCGGTCGCCAAGAAGCACGTCGAGTTCCGCGAATCCAAGATCAAGTAAGTAGGCTTGCGCGACGCCGCTATCGCCGGGCACCGCCCGGCGATAGCGATTCCAGAGGCATGCGAAAGAAGGTGGCCGGCCGGAAACGGGTCATGAGGAGGCCACTCGCACCGTTTCCGAGCCGGCCGAACCCCACGGACCCAGGAGATGCGGCGGACCTGAGCACTCCGCAGGGTTATCGAGAATTTTGGACGTCGCGATGACGGGTCCGCTCGTCACGTCCAGGGCGCCTCGGCGCCTCATTGCTTCCCAAGGCTACCCCAACCAGCCAGGAAATCAACCCGTCAAGCCATTGAAAGGAAGCGTAATTTTCGCATCAACCTAAACAAATAGGGTTGACGGGCCGGCCCGCGGCCGACTCGGCCGGCCTATGCGGCATCGGCGGCAACCCGGTTTCGGCCGTCGCGTTTCGCCCGGTAGAGCGCCTGGTCGGCGCGCTTGAGAATGGTTGCTGCGGTGTCGTCGGAGGCGCCGAGCGCCGCAATTCCGATCGAGATCGTGACCCCGATGCTTTGGCCGGCCCGCCCGATCGGAAACGGCTCAGTGGCGATGCGCCGGCGCAGCCGCTCGGCAACAACCGAGGCAACGGCCACATCGGTCTCCGGCATCACGATGACGAATTCTTCGCCCCCGAACCGGCAGGCAAGGTCGATGCCGCGGATCGATTTGCGCACGCGGGTGGCGAACTCGCGCAGCACGTCGTCACCGGCGTCGTGGCCGTGGCCGTCGTTGATCGTCTTGAAGTAGTCGATGTCGAGCACCAGCACGGTCAGAGGCTTGCCCCTTGCGGCCGCCTGCTCGACGAGCGTCGCCAGGTGCATTTCCATGTAGCGGCGGTTATGCAGACCGGTGAGCGCGTCGGTGACCGCCATCTCGATCGACATTTGGACGTTGTCGCGCAACCGCTCACTGAAGCGTTTCTTGCGGATCTGGGTGCGCACGCGCGCCAGCATCTCGTTCTTGTCGATCGGCCGCACCAGATAGTCGTTCACGCCGATTTCGAGGCCGCGCAGCAGGCGCGCGTTTTCCTCGGGCTCCGCGAGGATCAGGATCGGGAGGCTGCGCGTGCGCTCGAGCGAGCGCACCTGGCCGCACAGGCGCAAGGCGTCGAAATTCTCCAGGGCGAGCGACACCATCAGCACGTCATAGTTGCCTTCGGCGGTGTGGAAGAGCGCCTCGTGGGCGTCGCTCTCGACGTCGACTTCATGCTCGCTGGCAAGCGTCGCGGCGATGCGCTCGTATGAGGATTTCCGGTCGTCCACCAGCAGGATGCGGCCATGGCGCCCGGTTTCGGCAATCGCCTCCAGCAGCGGGTCCTGGATGCCGATCTCCTTGGAGGTGACCGCGCGCATGCGCAACTCGTCGGTGACCAGCTTGAGTCGCACCAGCGAGCGCACCCGCGCGAGCAGGGCGATCTCGGAAACCGGCTTGGTCAGGAAGTCGTCTGCCCCCGCCTCCAGTCCCCGGACGCGATCCGCGGGCTGATCGAGTGCGGTGAGCATGATCACCGGGATATGGAGGGTCATCGGGTCGGCCTTGAGCCGCCGGCAGACCTCGAACCCGTCCATGTCCGGCATCATGACGTCGAGCAGGACGATGTCGCACTGGGCTGCACGGCAGATCGCCAGCGCCTCGGGCCCGCTCATCGCCGTGACGACGTCGAAATATTCCGCCGTCAGCCGCGCCTCCAGCAGCCTCACGTTGGCAGAGATGTCGTCGACCACGAGGATTCGGGCGCTCATCGATCTTCCCTCATCCCTGGTCGAGAAAATGCCGGACGGTCTCGAGAAACTTGCCGACAGAGATCGGCTTCGAGAGATAGGCCTCGCAGCCGCCCTCGCGAATCCGTTCTTCATCGCCTTTCATCGCGAAGGCGGTGACCGCCACCACCGGGATTGCGCGCAGGTCCGGGTCATCCTTGAGCCACTTGGTGACTTCAAGCCCTGAGACTTCGGGAAGCTGGATGTCCATGAGAATCAGATCGGGACGATGCGTGCGGGCAAGGTCGAGCGTCTCAATGCCGTTGCGTGTCCCGACGGTGTGATAGCCGTGGGCTTGGAGGAGGTCCTGAAAGAGCTTCATATTGAGCTCGTTGTCCTCCACGATGAGGACGGTCTTGGCCATGCCGGGCCCCTTTTCCGGCCACTTTCCCCAACATTCCTGCGTCGCGCTTCGCTTGGCCGCAATGGCGGCGGTTTCGCGACGCACCTTCCCGCGCAGTCGTCGACCGCAACATGGCACGAACTTTACGGCTGACCAATTCATCGCCCGCAGAACGCAACGCCGTGGCGAACGCCGGTCCTCGATCGGGCCTGCGCTCAAGGGTAAGGCCGATGTGTTACGGAAAGGCAAACGCAATACTAGAGCGAGGGGGTATTCATGAACCGCGAAGCGGCAAAATCCCTTGCCGTAGAAGCACTTTCGTTCCTGGCTAACGATTTGGACCGCCTCGGCCGCTTTCTGGCGCTGACAGGCATCAATCCCAACGAGATTCGCGCCTTGGCGCGCGACACGGAGTTCCTCGTGGCCGTGCTCGACCACGTCCTGAGCGACCAATCGTTGCTGCAAGCGTTCGCGAGCGAGGCCAGATGTGATCCTGCGGATCTCGGTGCCGCCCGCACGGCACTGGGCGGCAGGCCGTGGGAGCGGGATGTTCCCTGACTTCAGCAAATGCCAAGATGAGCCGAGGGTTGGTTTCGCGAATCATGCCGGGCTTCTGCCGCGACTGCCTCGCCGATGCGCCCCCCGGCGCACGTTGCGCTGGCTGCGGCTCGCCGCGGCTCGTTTGCCATCCCGAGCTTGACCGTCTGGCGATCGCCCATGTCGATTGCGACGCCTTTTACGCGGCGATCGAGAAGCGGGACGATCCATCGCTCGCCGATCAACCGGTAATCGTCGGCGGCGGCCGGCGCGGCGTGGTCGCGACCGCCTGCTACATCGCGCGCACCTACGGGATAAAGTCGGCGATGCCGATGTTCCAGGCGCGCAAGCTCTGCCAGTCGGCGATCGTGGTCCCGCCGAACATGGAAAAATATGTGGCGGTCGGGCGGCAGGTCCGGCGCCTCATGCTCGACCTCACCCCGCTGGTCGAGCCGTTGTCGATCGACGAGGCCTTTATCGATCTCAGCGGCACGGCGCGGCTGCATGGGGTGAGCCCGGCGAAGACCCTCGCGCGCTTTGCAAAGCTGGTCGAAGCCGATCTGGGGATCACGGTGTCGATCGGACTCTCGGCCAACAAGTTTCTCGCCAAAATCGCATCCGACCTGGAGAAGCCACGTGGGTTTGCCGTGCTCGGCCAGGAGGAAGCGCGGGGCTTCCTCGCCGCCAAGCCGGCGTCGTTCATCTGGGGTGTCGGCAAGGCGGCAGAAGCCCGCTTGAAACGCGACGGGTTTGCGACGATCGCCGACCTGCAACGCGCGGACGAAACCGAGCTGATGCGCCGTTACGGCTCGGAAGGTTTGCGGCTTTCGCGCCTTGCGCGCGGCATCGACCTGCGCCGCGTGACCCCGGAGCGCGAGACCAAGACCGTTTCGGCGGAAACCACATTCGACCGCGACATTGCCGCCTTCCGCCCGCTCGAGCGCTGCCTTTGGACGCTGACGGAGAGAGTCTCGGCGCGCCTGAAAGCCAACCAGCTTGCCGGCTCGACCATCACGCTCAAGCTGAAGACGGCAGATTTCCGTTTGAGGACGCGGGCACGATCGCTGGACCACGCTACCGCGCTTGCGGACAGTATCTTCACGGTCGGTCGCGATCTGCTGGCGCGGGAGACCGACGGCACACGCTACCGCCTGCTCGGCATCGGCGTTTCGACGCTGGTTTCTGCCGAACGGGCCGACGCCCCGGATCTCATCGAGCCAAAGGCCGGCCGCATCAGCGCGGCGGAGCACGCCATCGATCGCCTGCGCGGCCGCTTCGGGCGCGACGCGGTCGTCCGGGGGCTCGCCTTCGACCGCGACGAGGATCAGGCCGAGGAAGCGCCGCCCCGAAAGCCGGTCGCCAGCAGATAGAGTTCCGCCGAATCCGACCGACTCGCGGCTGGCTTGACATGGCGCACGATCGCAAAATCCCGCTTGAGACCCGCAAGCAGCTCGCGCTGGGTGCCGCCCTGCAGGACTTTGGCAACCAATGTGCCGCCGGGCTTGAGCACCTCAGAGGCGAATTCGGCCGCCGCCTCGACCAGCCCCATTGTGCGCAGGTGATCCGTGCGCTTGTGGCCGGTCGTGTTGGCCGCCATGTCGGAGAGTACGACGTCCGCCGGACCGCCCAGCACCGCCTTCAGTCGCTGCGTTGCATCGGCGTCGAGAAAATCGAGCTGCAGGAAGTCCACGCCGGCAATCGCCGCGATCTCCAAAATATCGATCGCGACGATGCGTCCACTCCCCGCTTTGGCCGCCACCCGTTGGGCGGCAACCTGGCTCCAACCTCCCGGTGCGGCGCCGAGATCAACAACGATGCTTCCCGGCTTCAGGAATCGGAACTTGTCGTCGACCTCGATCAGCTTGTAGGCGGCGCGGGAACGATGACCTTCACGCTTGGCGCGCGCCACGTAGGGATCGTTGAGCTGGCGCTCCAGCCAGAGCTTGGAGGAGAGCGGAACGGCCCTTGCCGGTTTTCACGTGCACCTTGAGGCGGCGCTCGCCCCCGCGTCCGGCGCGCATCGCGCTCATCATCCCAACGTACCGCCATTCCACACGCTATCCTCGCGCATCATCTGCACCAGCATGCCCTCGCGCAATCCCCGGTCCGCCACGCGCAGCCGTTTGCACGGAAAGGCGCGGCGGATCGCCTCCAGGATGGCGCAGCCGGCGAGCACGAGGTCGGCGCGCTCGGCGCCGATGCAGGCGTTGGCGACGCGCTCCTCGTAGCTCATGGCCAGCAGACGTTCCACCACCTCGGAAACCTCTGCGTCGCTCATCCAGCATCCGTCGACCTGGCGCCGGTCGTAGCGCTTCAGGCCGAGATGCACCCCGGCGATCGTGGTGACGGTCCCGGACGTGCCGAGCAAGTGAACGGATTCGATCGGCGTGCAAGCCCGATGCTGGGCCGCAAATCGATCGATATGAGCGGCCACCTCGGCGATCATCACCTCGAACAGCGCGCGCCTGACCTCGATGCCGCCGTGCCGCTCGGCGAGCGTCACCACACCGACCGGCAGCGACATCCAGGCCCGGATCACCGGCAACGGCGGGCCTCCCGGCGAGCGCGTCGAAGCCATGCTGACGAGCTCTGAAGAGCCGCCCCCGATATCGAACAGGATGACGCTGTCGGCCATCGGATCGATGAGCGGGGTACAGCCGGTTGCCGCCAGCTCGGCTTCGGTCTCTCGGTCGATGACCTCGAGCTCGAGCTCGACCTTGTCGCGGACCCGCTCGATGAATTCCAGCCCATTCGCGGCAGCGCGACAGGCTTCGGTCGCGATCAGGCGCGCACGCGTGACGTGGCGGTAGTGCATCTTGTCGCGGCAGATCGAGAGCGCCTCTAGCGCGCGGCCGATTGCCGCCTCGCTGATGCGGCCGGATAGCGAGACGCCCTCGCCAAGCCGAATGATGCGCGAGAATGCGTCGACGACGCGGAACGCCTGACCGGTCGGGCGCGCGACCAGCAGCCGGCAATTGTTGGTGCCGAGGTCGAGTGCCGCGTAGGTCGGCGCAAAGCGATCGGGGGGTTGCGCCGACCCCTCGTGATGGGCGTGCGGATAGCGCCGACCCCACGGCGACCGGCGACGCGGTCCCCGAGCACGCAAAGGGTCGAGGCCGGTTGCCCGGGCCTCGTCGTCCATCGATTGCCTTCCTGCCGCACCGAAGCCCTGTGGCCCGACGGTCGCGGCAATCTCGATTGCGTTATCGGACCGATCCTAATCCCGCTAGGTGCCGGAAGACAATTGCCACGACCGCGGCTCGCGTGGCCCGCACTCAGCGGGCAGGCCTTGGTTTTCGAACGTGTCGTATGCCGAGGGAGCATGGGAATCGTGCTGGAACCCTTTGCGGCTTTTGGCTACGTTAGGCGCTTGACACACTGACGAGCGGGCGACAGCCTCCGGACTTCCGGACGGCCCCAATCGTCCATTGGCGTAAGCCATCTACCCAAGCAAATCGAACGAAGGCTTCCAGATGAACGATACCGCGCGCGCCGATTTCATCGACTGGTCGCTGCAGAAATTCGGCATCGGGCAGCCGGTCCCCCGCACCGAGGACCCGAAACTGGTGCGCGGCGAGGGCCGGTACACCGACGACATCAACCTGCCCGGCCAGGCCCATGCGGTCGTGGTTCGAAGCCGGCACGCCCACGGGATCATTCGGGCGATCGATATCGAAGCGGCGCGCGCGATGCCGGGCGTGCTCGGTATCTATACCGGATCCGACCTGCAGGGCTACGGTGCCCTCAAGTGCATTGTCGCCTTCAAGAACCGCGACGGCTCGCCGATGCACAAGCCGGTGCGGCACGCGCTCGCGGCCGACAAGGTGCGGTTCGTCGGCGATCCGGTCGCAGTCGTCGTCGCCGAGACGCTGCTGCAGGCGAAGGACGCCGCCGACGCGGTAGACCTCGACATCGAGCCCCTGCCTGCCGTGACCAAGCTCACGGAGGCGGCGGCGCCCGACGCGCCGCAGCTCTACGAGGACGTGCCGCGCAACGTCGCGTTGGACTTTCACTACGGCGACGCCGAGAAGGTTGCCGCCGCATTCGAGAGCGCCGCCCACGTCGTCAGGCTTTCGCTGGTGAACAGCCGCGTGGTGGTGAGCGCGATGGAGCCGCGCGCGGCGATCGGCGAATACGACCCCAAGACCGAGCGCTGGACGCTGCATGTCGGCTGCCAGGGCGCGTTCGGGATGAAGAACCAGCTCATGGACGTGCTGGGCGCGCCGGCCGACAAGGTGCACGTGCTCGTCGGCAATGTCGGCGGCTCGTTCGGCATGAAGGCCGCGGTCTATCCGGAGTACGTACCGGTGCTGCATGCGGCGCGCACGCTTGGGCGCCCCGTCAAATGGACCGCCGACCGGTTCGAGAGCTTCGTCTCCGACCATCACGGCCGCAACCACCAGTTCGAGGGCGAGCTCGCGCTTGATCGGGAGGGCAATTTCCTCGCCTGGCGCGCGACCGGCTACGCCAACATGGGCGCATACCTCGGCACCGTGTCCCCGCTGATGGGGACAATGAACATCGTCAAGAACATGATGAGCGTCTACCGCACGCCGGCGATCGAGGTGTCGACCAAGTGCGTGTTCACCAACACAACGTTCGTCAGCGCCTATCGCGGCGCCGGCCGGCCGGAAGGCAATTATTTCATGGAGCGGCTGATCGACACCGCAGCCGCCGAGATGGGCATCGACCGGGTCGAGCTGCGCCGGCGCAATCTGATCCGTGCAGACGAGATGCCGTACAAGGCGCCGTCCGACATGCTCTATGACAGCGGCGACTTTCCGGCCGTGCTCGAACACGCAGTTTCGGCCGGCGACTGGCAGGGTTTCGAAAAACGCAAGAAGGAAAGCGCAAAGCGCGGCAAGCTGCGCGGGCGCGGCATCGGCTGCTACCTGGAAGTGACCGCGCCGCCCAACAAGGAGATGGGCGGCATCCGCTTCGAAGCGGATGGCACCGTGACGTTCATCACCGGCACGCTCGACTACGGCCAGGGCCACGCTACCCCGTTCGCCCAGGTCTTGAGCGAGCGCCTGGGAATTCCGTTCAACCGTATCCGGCTGTTGCAAGGCGACAGCGACGAGCTGCTGCACGGCGGCGGCACCGGCGGCTCGCGCTCGGCCTATGCCAGCGGCACCGCGGCGTTCGAGGCCTCCGACAAAGTGATCGAGAAGGGCAAACAGATCGCGAGCCATCTGCTCGAAGCCGCAGCCTCCGACATCGAGTTCGCGCGCGGGCGGTTCGTGATCTCCGGCACCGACCGATCGATCGGCATCATGGAGCTGGCCGACAAGTTGCGGGCGGGCATCAAGCTGCCCGACGGCGTGCCCGCCTCGCTCGACGTCAAGCATGTGACCGACACGCTTCCCTCCGCCTTCCCGAACGGCTGCCACGTCGCGGAAGTCGAGGTCGATCCCTCAACCGGCGAAGCCGAGGTCGTGCGCTACCTCGGGGTCAACGACTTCGGCACCATCATCAATCCGCTGCTGGTGGAGGGGCAGCTGCATGGCGGCGTCGTCCAGGGCATCGGGCAATCGCTGATGGAGATAACCGCCTACGACGACGACGGACAGTTGCTGACCGGTTCCTACATGGACTACGCGCTGCCGCGCGCGTCAGACGCGCCGCCGTTCACCGTCGTGAGCCATCCGGTACCGGCGAAATCCAATCCGCTCGGCATCAAGGGCTGCGGCGAAGCCGGCTGCGCCGGAGCGCTGACCTCGGTGATGAACGCGCTGTGCGATGCGCTTGCCGAACACGGCATTCGCAACATCGACATGCCGGCGACGCCGGAGCGCATCTGGCGGGCGATCGAGAAGGCCAAGGCGAGCGGTACCAAGCCGGCCGCCTAAAACGGGCGAGAGCCCGCGCAGAGTCGTCATGCGGGGCTGCGGATGTCGCTGTCGCTCCATCCGGGCTACGGACTTCCCCGTCATTGCGAGCCGAAGGCGAAGCAATCCAGAACGACGGGGCGGCATCTGGATTGCTTCGTCGCTTTCGCTCCGCGCAATGACGGCGAGAAGGAGCGAAGCGAAGTCGAGATCAAGATCACTGGAGCTTGATGTTCGCCGCCTTGATCACATTGCCCCATCGATCGACCTCCCCCTGCATGTATTTGGACGCCCTCTCGGCCGAGCCGCCGAAAATCTCCGCCGATAGTTTCTTGAGGCGCTCCTGCAACTCGGGTTGGCGCAGGGCTTCGTTCACATCGGCATTGATCTTGTCCACGATGGTCCGAGGAGTTTTCGGTGGCGCCACGATCGCGTACCAGGCAACCGCCTCGAAGCCGACAAGCATCTCGGCCACCGTCGGTATAGCGGGAAGCGAGGGAAGGCGTTGGGCTGAGGCCACGGCCAGCAGCTTGAGGTTGCCGGCCTCGACCAGGGGCAGAGAAACGCCGAGATTGTCGAACATGAGATCGACGTCGCCGGCGAGCAAGCCTTGCAGCGCCGGCGCCGACCCTCGGTAGGGGATGGTGCGCAGCTTCACTTTGGCCATCAGCTGGAAAAGCTCGGCCGTGAGATGGGAGGTCGTTCCGTTTCCTTGCGTAGCGACGGTGACCTGCTCGGGGTTCTTTTGCAGGTATTCGACGAACTCGGCCATGCTCGATGCCTTGACGTTGTTCGGATTGACGATCAGCGCGTTTGGCACATGGGCCATCACGATAATCGGCTCGAACTGGGT
This sequence comes from uncultured Alphaproteobacteria bacterium, assembly GCA_963838595.1. GTDB lineage: Bacteria > Pseudomonadota > Alphaproteobacteria > Rhizobiales > Xanthobacteraceae > Z2-YC6860. The sequence goes on along the minus strand of CAWIRP010000006.1, from coordinate 783 downwards.
CGGGTCAAATCCGAGCTTCGGATAGAGATTTTGATTGATCACCAGCGGCGGCGGCGGCGCCGAGAGCAATGTGTAGCCGTCGGGAGCGGAGCGGTAGGCGAATTCGGCACCGATGTTGCCGGCGGCACCGGTGCGATTTTCGATAACGACCGGTTGGCCCCACTTGCGCGAGAGCCAATCCGCGACAAGCCGCGGGACGGCGTCGGCGGTTCCTCCGGCGGGGAACGGCACGATGATCTTCACGGGCCGTTCCGGATAGTCTTGCGCGCGCGCCGAACAATGAATGGGGGCGGTTAGAGCAAGCAACAGAGCCAGCGCGGTCACGTATCGGCCGATGAAAACCAACGGCCGTGTGTAGGCGTCGCACATCCAATTCCTCCCCAATATCTCTGCGGTTTGACCCGCGCTTTGTGATGGCAACACTGCTTCAGTCTATGTGAGGATACAACACTGCGTCCGGTCTTCTTCGGTCCCTTCATTGCACGGAGTGATGATGGCGGAATCCCCGTTCCATGTTGTGATCGTCGGAGGCGGGATCGGCGGCCTGTTCGCCGCAAACGCGCTGATCGCACAGGGTCTGCGGGTATCGGTCTATGAGCAAGCCCCTGCCCTTGGCGAGATCGGGGCCGGTGTGTTCCTGACGCCGAACAGTGTGCGCCATCTGCAGAGGATCGGATTGGAACCGGCGGTGGAAAGGTGGGGAGCCAAGGTAGGCCCGGCCTCTCGCTACTTCCGCCACGACGGCGCGCCGATCGCCCCGGTGCAGGTGACGGACTCCGCGGG
>CAWIRP010000005.1:0-82678 GCA_963838595.1 uncultured Alphaproteobacteria bacterium | reverse complement strand
GGCGTCCAGTCCTTGATGAGCTGATCGCGGGCGTTTTGTTCGTCGACGGCGCAGCCACCAGGTGTCTGGACCATCGGGTCGATTGCGTGGCTGCAGATGGACCGGATATTAAAGTTCGGCACTCCGCCCGCGGCCCCGTGGCGCGCGGCTGGCGCCGGCGCTCCGCTTTCGGCGAAAACTCCTGCACCGGTCGCGACGACCAGACAGCACGATAGTGCGAAGAGCTTCATCACGTTGAGGGGGCGCATGGGTGCCGTCCTGTGCTGTCCGAACTTGATCCGCAATCAGCAACGAAGCCGTCAGGTTTCCACTGGCATGCGGACATAGAAAACATCATCCGGGCCCCAGTTCTCACTATCCAGCGGGGGCACGCAAACGTTAGGTCCATCGGGCGCACTGACCTTTACGATCTTGTCGACGGGCACGCGGACCCATCGTCCGTCTTTCTTTACGTCGTAGTCATCGCCCGTCGCGCGGATTTCGGTCGGGCGGCAATCGGCCGGCCGCACGAGTTGCCACGTATCATGCCCATGGCCATGACCCTCTTGGGCCACTGCCGGCAGCGGCAGAAGACAGCAGTGCGGCGCAAAGAAGAGGCTTCATAACGGCATTCATTCGAGAAACTCCTGTAACCAGATGCCTGGTACGGTTCTGACCTATACATTGTGGAAGCCGGACGTCGGCTGACCGAGAACGTGGGCAGGCGGCACCGGTTGGAAAATAGAGGAGATCGAAAAGAGCTGTTTGCAGCTTCCGAACAATCGTCCACCGACACAACATTTCGCCTGCCGTGCATGACAGCGACGTTCGCCGCTGCCCGGTACAAATGCGATTTGACAGCGGGGCCGGACCGGCAGAACGTGTGGCGATTGATGACGTGTCGGGAGTTTTTCCAACGCACAACACGTCAGCGCCGCCGGATGCCTTTCGTCCGCAGACATGAACCCGAGTCGGTTCTGGGCTGGCGTCTAAGGCCTAGCTATATAAGCTTTGAAATCACGTGGAAGACTGGAGATGGAACCATTTTTGCACTGGTGGCACGAGCCACCTGCCGCGTTGCGCTATGGGATTTCTGTTCTGTTGGTCGCCGCCATGCTCACGGCCGAATCGCGGATGCAATCGGGCGCGACGGTATCGCTGCTGCTCTGCGCCATCTTATTCAGTGCTTGGTTTGGTGGCACCGGACCGGGCTTGCTCGCCATGGCCCTCGCCGTGCTTGGCTTCACATATTTTTTTGTACCTCCAATCTATTCGTTTGCCGTCGACGCCGAACACCTCGCGCGCGTTGTCCTGTTTACATTGGTAGCCGTTTTTATCGTGTCGCTCACTGCCGCCCAAAGGAGGGCAGCAGAATCGCTCGAGAACGCGCGCGACGACCTTCTGAAAAAGAACGAAGCTTTGCAGGCGGAGAACATCAAGCGGGAGGCTCGCGAGGACAAATTGCGCGAACAGGCGCAACTTCTTGATCTCACGCATGACACGATTTTCGTGCGCGACATGAACGATGTCATCACCTACTGGAATTGGGGCGCCGAGGAGCGATACGGCTATAAAAAGGAGGAGGCTCATCGGGCAGGTATCTCACCAACTGATGCAGACAGTCTTTCCCTGGGCCGCTCGCAGAGATCAATGCGGAGTTGCTCCGCAGCGATCGTTGGGAGGGAAGGCTTGTCCACACGAAGCGTGACGGCACCCAGCTTGTGGTGGCGAGCCGATGGTCCTTGCAGCGAGATGGACAGGGAAATCCCATCGCCGTCCTGGAAACAAACAATGACATCACGGAGCACGTACGGGCTGCGGAAGCCCTGCGGGAAGCTCAAACTGAGCTTGCGCACGTCAATCGGGTCACCACGATGGGGCAGCTAGCCGCCTCGATTGCTCATGAAGTCAATCAGCCGCTCGCCGCAGCGGTCGCTAACGCCCATGCCGCTTTGCATCTTCTTCACGCCGATCCTCCCGACCTGGAAGAGTCCCGTCAAGCTCTCGGCGATATCATCAAGAACGGCACTCGGGCCGGCGAAGTCGTTAACCGGGTTCGCGCGCTGATAAAAAAAGCGCCGCCGCGCAATGATTGGGTGGACATCAATGAAGCGATCCTCGAAGTCGTTGCCCTGACAGCCAGCGAGGTGCAGAGCACCGGCGTCTCGCTGGAGACCCAGCTCGCGAAGCGGTTGCCGCTCATTCAGGGCGATCGCATCCAACTACAACAGGTGACGCTCAACCTGATCATCAACGCCATCGAAGCGACCGGCGAGGTCCCCGAAGGGGCTCGACAGGTGCTGATCGCTACGGAAGAGGACACTTCGAATGGCGTCATCGTCACGGTGAAGGATTCGGGTAGCGGCCTCGACCCAGAACGCTTTGACCGCCTCTTCGACGCATTCTATACGACCAAGGCCAACGGCATGGGCATGGGACTGGCGATTTGCCGCTCGATCATAGAAGCTCATGGGGGACGGATATGGGCTAAGCCCAACATGCCGCAAGGCGCGATCTTTCAGTTCGCGCTGCCCGCACAACGAGAGAGTGCTTCGTGACTCCAATCCCGTCGTCCCAATCCGGCGCCCCCGGCTCAACCGAGCCGACAGTCTTCGTTGTGGACGACGATCCGGAACTTCGCGAAGCGCTCGGACGGCTGTTTCGTTCGGTTGGGCTGCGCGCCCAGGCATTCGGCTCGGCATCGGATTTTCTGCAAAGCAAGCTTCCGGATGTGACCAGCTGTCTGGTGCTCGACGTCAGGATGCCGGGCTTGAGCGGGATCGACTTTCAATCCGAGCTGACCAAGCTGAATATCAACATCCCAATCATTTTCCTGACCGGCCATGGCGATATCCCGATGTCGGTTAAGGCCATGAAAGCCGGAGCGGTTGAATTCCTCACCAAGCCGCCGCGTGAGCAGGACCTGTTGGATGCTGTTCGCATAGCACTCGATCGCGACCGAAAAAGACGCGACGATGAGCAGGTAATCTCGGCTCTGCGAAACCGCTACAGCTCGCTGAGCCCTCGGGAGCAAGAGGTGATGGGATTGGTAACCACGGGCCTCATGAACAAGCAGATCGCAGCCGAGACCGAACTCGCCGAGATCACGGTGAAAATCCACCGCGGCCATGTCATGAAAAAGATGGCAGCCAAGTCGTTGGCCGACTTGGTGAGGATGGCAGAAATTCTCGAACTTCCTCGCGGCAAACGATAATACATCCCATCCAACCCGCATACTTATGTATGATTTTCCTAGCGATTTCGCGATCCTATTATCTGTGGATGGGCGGCTCAGTGATGGCGATCGTCCGATCACCTATAAAGGACATGCCGCTGTGCCAGATACTCCGGTGATCTCAATCATCGATGACGATGAGTTGGTTCGTGCCGCAACGAACCGGCTTGTTAGGTCGGTTGGATACCTCGCACTCACGTTCACTTCCGCCGAAGAGTTTTTGCAATCCCCTCGCCTGAACGACACGTCCTGCGTGATCGCCGATGTTCAAATGCCGGGTATGAATGGCCTTGAACTGCAAAGCGCCCTTCTTGCCAAGGGCAACAGTGTACCAATGATTTTCATCACCGCGCATCCCGGACGAAAAAGTCCGGGCGCGGGCGCTGGCGGCCGGCGCGATAGGATTTCTGAGCAAACCGTTCGATGGCTCAATATTGATCCAGTGCATCGATACCGCCCTGGGTCAGGGTCGGGAACGAACGCTGAGCCGCCGTTGGCACCGCGACATGCCGCAAGCGTCACCTCCCCGCCAGCCTACTTCGCTGCAAGGCACGCACCGGCCGCTGAATGCGGCCATCCCGCGGTGCAGCAAACCTAAGTATGAATGTCGCAAACCAAAACAATACCCCACTAACCATTCGTACGATGGAGGTGTTCGACCGGCACGACCTAAGTTTACGGGACAGAGGCTGAGTTCGGGGCTGCCTGTAACCCAAACCCATTCAGGGGAAAGCAGAATGCGAGGAACTCAGTTCGCTCAGTTGACCGCTTTCGTTGCCGTTGCAGAACATAGCAGCTTCACCAGAGCGGCAACGCATCTCGGCATCTCCACACCGTCGCTCAGCCAGACAATCCGTGCCCTGGAGGAGCAATTCGGTGTCCGGCTGCTCGACCGCACGACTCGAAGCGTTGCATTGACCGAGGCCGGGGAGGAACTGCTAGGGCATCTGAATCCCGTCCTTGATGGCTTCCACAGGGCTCTCGATGCGGTCAACGCGTTCCGCGACAAGCCTGCGGGGCAGCTGCGCCTCACCGTGCACCCTGTTGCCGCGGTGACCGTGATTGCACCTATGGTCGCGCGCTTTGCCGCGGAGTATCCGGAGATCGGCCTGGACATCTGCGTCGATTCAGAGCGGAAGGATATCGTGAGTGAACGATTTGACGCCGGCATCCACCTGGGGGACGGCGTCGCCCAGGACATGATCGCCGTCCCGATCGGCGGAAAGTTTCGCCTCAGCACAGTCGCTTCTCAGGATTATCTCGACCGCAGCGCACCGCTGTCGGTTCCCGACGATCTGCGGAAGCACAATTGCATCAGTTATTCTTGGGCCGGTGACGAGGTCGATCTCCCGTGGAAATTCAAAAACGCAGACCAGCAGGTTGAAGTCCGCGTCAAGGGATCGCTGAATGTCAACGACCTCGAGTTCGCTCTGCGCGCAGGCTTGGATGGCGTCGGCATCGTGCAACTGCCTGAGGCATCGGTCGCTCCATTCGTCGCCGACGGCCGGCTGGTACCCGTGCTGACGGATTGGTCACCCCAATGGACGGATTTCATCCTGTTCTATTCGAGTTGCCGTCACGTTCCCGTCAAGCTTCGCGTTTTGGTCGATTTTCTCCGCCGGGAATTGAAACAATCCGCTCGGGCTGCCAGCGGCGATGCGGTTGTGCGCACCACACCAGTTCGTATCACCAACGGATCTCGCCCAATCGCCAAGCTGCAGAAGGGCGTGCAGCTTGCTGCCGGTCCGCTCTGATACGGAGCCGTCATGCTATCCGTAGGCCGACAACACTCTGCGCTCTTCAACCAAATCGAAAAGGCCGTTCAAATTTTTCGGCGTTATCTCATCGCAGAGAAGGTGGCATCTTCAGACCGAGGCGCGACGTTGTGGAGTGAATGGATGCAGAAGCGCAAGCCTACAGATTTTGCGATCCGGGGTCTCCTCCCCGACCGGGATCGCAACGAGCGGCCGGCCTCTCCCCCCGGGCCGGCCGCTCTCGTTTCATCGCCGAGCCATTGATCATGAGCGTTGGGATCAGGTGCGAGGTCGTCCTTTTCGCGCGCGCAATTCTTCCGTAATCGATTCAGATTTCTGAATGGCAAATTTAGTGGCGCGCAGAGACAACATCTCCATTTTCATAGGACGAAAGTCTTTCAAACACACACCGAATAACAGAAGGCACACACCATGCTGACCAAGTCCAAGTTGCTTGTGCTCGCCGCCGCGGCGGCCGTCGCTTCCACATCACCTGTTCTCGCCTTCGAGCCAACCCGCATAGCTCAGTGGAAAGACGCCGCAAATTATTCTCGGCTGCGAACCGTGCCTTCCCGTGCGGAGGCTCGCCAGGCTCACCGGCGTGCGAGAAACGCCGAGCCCTTTGTCGCGGGTGAGCCGTTTACGGCGGCGCAAAAGCGCGCTTTTCAAGCGCCGGACCCCTACCATCACCCCGACGAATTTTAGACCCGAACCAGCCGCGCATTGCTTTCGCCGCTGCCGCTATGTGAGTGGCGAAGGCGATCCCTCATCCGCATTTTGGCAACGCGCCGACAAGAACGGCAACTCCGGACAAGCTGTCAGGCGCGGCGCCGTTATCTCGAACGCATCGCATTGGCGCTGCATCATTCAATGGAGAGAGTCATGAGGAAACTGCCCAAGTCAGTCACTTCGCTCGTGCTTGCGTTCGCCGTTGGCGGCCTTGTCACGCCAGCTTCGGCCCAAGGCACGTGGAAGATCAGCCCGGAACGAGTCGCAGCAATCGTGAAATGCACCAAGCAGGCTCATATGCGATACCCGGACGACGACGCCGCCCAACATAGAGGTCGTTACCTTGCATGGGAGGAATGCATGGTCGACGCCGGCCAAACGCCGTAACAGTTGCGCTTCGTGGAAGCCCTGCAGCAGTTGATCTCAACCTATGGCTATTGGGCCGTTGCCGGCATTGCTGCTGCGGAAAGCATGGGCATCCCTCTGCCCGGCGAGACCGCGTTGGTCTTTGCTGCCTTGTATGCCGGCACGCATCACGACGTGAACATATGGGGCGTCATCGCCTCCGCCGCCGCTGGCGCGATGCTTGGCGACAATGTCGGCTATTGGCTTGGCAGACAGTTCGGTTACCGGCTGCTCGTCCATCGTGGGCCATCGTTGGGACTTTCGCACGACAAGATCAAGTTGGGGCTGTACCTCTTTCAGCACCACGGCGCCGAGGTCGTATTCTTCGGCCGCTTCATCGCCATTTTTCGGGCATTGGCCGCTATCTTGGCGGGAGCCAACCGAATGCCATGGCGGACATTTCTCATCGCCAACGCCAGCGGCAGCATCGTCTGGGCGAGCAGCTTCGGCATGGGGGCTTACGTATTTGGAAAAGCGCTTCTGGAATTAACTCACGCGCTGGCGATTGCGCTGCTGATTATCGGCTTTGCCGTCATCATTGCAGCGGTGCTTTTCGTGCGCGCCCACGAGACCGAACTGCAAGCAAAGGCCGAACGCGCGTTTCCAGGGCCGTTACCGCTCGCCTTCCGGACCGGCAACCCATTGTCCAGTTAGCGACGACAGCGGCCACGTGGCGCTCACGGTCGTTTCGTTCGAGCAAGATCCGCAAGCTTCCAGCAATTTTGACAAAACAATTGTCCACCGAATGGCTACCTGTCTGGACAATAGGTGGCGTCGAGAAACCTGCAACTCTAACCCCCAGGAGATTCAGATGCGTAGACTGCTCATTTCGACATTCATGTCCCTCGCCTGTGTCATCCCGGCCCTGGCGCAAGACGCACCGCGCGCTCAGAGCTCCACCCCGAATGCGGCGCAGGACAAGGACCTCGACGAGGCGCCGAGCGCGACCGTGGAATCGTTGCAGCAAAGCCTCCAAACACGTCTTGCGCTCGCGGGCTTCACCGACATCCAGATGACTCCATCTTCATTCCTCGTTCTCGCCAAAGATCCAGACGGCAAGCCCGTGATGCTGATGCTCTCGCCCGACTCGGTCACAGAGCTCCAGGTCGCCCCCGGCCAAGGCTTGCAAGACGACGACACCGGCAACGATACTTCATCTGATCGGCCATCCACGAACGGGCCAAGCGCCAACGACGAAGAGTAAAGGCCGGCCACGGGCTTCGCCCGGGTCAACACTCCGCTAGTGGAATAGGAGGCCCTTCATGAAGGTTAGGGTCCTAGTCCTTCGCGCGTCGCCGCATTTAGCAACTTCATCGCAACGCAGTGTGGCGATTCCTGACATCAACTTTCTAAATTCGAATTTAGAATCATAAAGCCAGTTTTAATGGCGTGCCGCCGCCCGCCGCTTTATTTTCCGTGCATGTTGACGGTGGCAAAGAACGTTACGACTTGCGACCCTGGGCGCGCGGGGAAGCGGCAGGGCCTTGATCCGGTACCCTTGCGCGTCCCCGCAGCCGGAATTCTTCACACCCCGCAAACGGACCATTCGGGTTCCGGAGCCTTACTCCGTCCGCGGGGAGGACCCATTATCAGCGTTGAGCCGCCACCGATCCCGACGAACCGGAGGCATCCGACGTTGCAGCACGAACTCGCCATCAGTTCCGGCCCCAGCCCCGCCATCGCGCGGGCCATCGATATCGCCCCGGGCGGGATTGCCAAACGGCGGGCCCGCAGCCTCGGCAGTATGGCCGCCGAAGTCGTCCAGACGACGCAACGCGAGCGGATCGACGTGCGTTTCCATGCCCCGGTGCACCTGCTCGTGATCGTCGAAGAAGGCGTCCGCGTCGCCGGCGAGACGTCGGTGGAGGGCTTGCCACGGTCGACCCTGCGCGACCTGCGGCGAAAGCTGACTTTTGTTCCGGCCGGCCATCACTATCACGAGTGGCAAAAGCCCTCCCTGCCTCTGCGCGCCGTCTATCTCTATTTCGATCCCGCCCAGTTGGCCGATCTCGAACCGGGCCATTCGGATGTTCTGCGCGCGCCTCGCCTCTTTTTTGAGGATGCTGCGGTGTGGGAGACAGCGCTCAAGCTGAGCAGGCTGATGGAGGCTCCCGGCGGAAGCAGCGAGCTATGCTTCGAAGCGCTGGGCGTCATTCTTGCGCATGAACTGATCCGCGGCGGCGCAGGGCCGCGTCACGTCAGACCGCTCGCCCGCGGAGGACTCGCCACCTGGCAACAACGCACCGTAGTGGAGTACATCGAAGAAAATTTGGCCGAACAAATTTCGCTAGCGAAGCTGGCGGAACTCATCCAATTGAGCTCCTACCATTTTTGCCGTGCATTTAAGCAGTCCTTCAGCGTGCCCCCGCATCGCTACCACACCAGCCGTCGCATCGAACGGGCCAAGGCGCTGTTGGCGACGCCGGACTGCTCGATCACGACCATCGGCATGACGGTCGGCTTCAGCGAAACCAGTTCTTTCTCTTCAGCATTTCGCAAGGCAACCGGCATGACGCCGACCGACTACCGGCGAACCCTCGGTTAGCTGGCACTCCGAGTTCGCCAACACTTGGGTATCTGGCAGCCCTCGACACGCTCGTCAGCAGAACGGTCGCATCGCGGTGAGTGAACGCGGAATTTATCTTTTTGAATATCTATTTAATGGCGCGGCTCTCTTCACTGCGTATCTCCGTCACACCGGCATCCGCTCGGCGACCTGAGCAGACCGTCCATGCCGATCGAGCCGGCAAGTATGAAGACCGTGGAGATGTGTCATGAAGATACTCAGTACCGCCGTCGTCCTTGCGACTCTCAGTGCATTCCCGGCTTTCGCCCAGCCGCACCATCCCTATCAGCTTGATCGCCCATGGATTGGCCCACACGGCGAGATCGAAATCAGCGCTCCGCGCGCAGCAGCCCTTCGGGAATGCAGCGCTATCGCCGCACAATATCCAGAGTGCGATTGGGGCAATATGGCGATCGTACCAATACCGCGCCTGCATGTTCGAGCACGGCCAAGTGGAATGATGCTGAGGCGGCGCGACGTCGGAAGCATGCGCCGATCGGAATTGCGGAGTTCCGGCCAAAATCCAGGAAAGAAATTCACGAGACACTTATGAGTCTCGCCTACAGGGCCATGTGCGTTTCGCTAACTAATCGCGGACCAGCGCAGCCGCTAAATAATCGTAGAGAACATGATCAACGAATGAGGCAGGCGCGCTGTCCCGCAGTCATCTCGAGCCCACGTCTCGTGCTGGCAGCACGAAAAGATCGGAACACGACATGCAACCTGGTGATTTCGAAATGTCGCGGCGTGATCTGATGATTGGGACCGCCGCTTCCGTGGCGGCGACATCTGCGCCCTCCACTGCCAATGCCCAAGCCGCCGTGGCAAACGCGCAAGCTCCCGTCGTTGGAGCACTCCGTCACCTCCAAGGTATCCTTCAAGGTGAACGGCGAGGCTCGCGATCTCGCCATCGATACGCGGACCACGCTGCTCGACGCGCTGCGCGAGCACCTGCATCTCACCGGCACCAAGAAGGGTTGTGATCACGGCCAATGCGGCGCGTGCACGGTGATCGTCGACGGGCGGCGGATCAACTCATGCCTCACGCTGGCAGTGATGCACGAGGGCGACAGCATCACCACCATCGAGGGGCTGGGCACGCCCCAGGACCTGCACCCGATGCAGGCCGCCTTCGTGAAGCATGACGGCTATCAGTGCGGCTATTGCACGCCTGGGCAGATCTGTTCGGCCGTCGCGGTGCTCGACGAGATCAAGGCCGGCATCCCGAGCCTTGTGAGCGCAGATCTGACCGCGCAGCCGCAACTGACGGCTGCCGAGCTGCGCGAGCGAATGAGCGGCAACATCTGCCGTTGCGGCGCCTATTCCAACATCGTCGATGCGATCACCGAAGTCGCCGGGAGGAAGGCATGAAATCCTTCACCTACGAGCGCGCGCACTCGCCCGCCGACGCTGCAGCCGCCGCCGCGCGCGTCCAGGGCGCCAAGTTCATTGCGGGCGGCACCAACCTGCTCGACCTGATGAAGCTCGAGATCGAGACGCCGACGCATCTGATCGACGTCAACGGCCTCGCGCTCGACAAGATCGAAACGACGCCCGAGGGTGGGCTGCGCATCGGCGCGCTGGTGCGCAACACCGATCTCGCCGCCGATGAGCGTGTGCGGCGCGACTATGGCCTGCTTTCGCGCGCGCTGCTCGCGGGCGCCTCGGGTCAGCTGCGCAACAAGGCGACGACCGCGGGCAATCTGCTCCAGCGCACCCGTTGCCCGTATTTCTACGACACCAACCAGCCGTGCAACAAACGCCAGCCCGGCAGCGGCTGCGCGGCAATCGGCGGGTTCAGCCGCCAGCATGCGGTGGTCGGCGTCGAGCGAGGCATGCATCGCGACCCATCCGAGCGACATGGCGGTGGCGATGCGCGCGCTCGACGCGACGGTGGAAACGGTGCGGCCCGACGGCGCGGCGCGGAGCATTCCGATCGCCGAGTTCTACCGGCTGCCAGGCGACACGCCGCACATCGAGACCGTGCTTGTGCCGGGCGAGCTGATCACGGCGGTGACGCTGCCCAAGCCGGTCGGCGGCACGCAGATCTATCACAAGGTGCGCGATCGGGCTTCCTATGCCTTCGCGCTGGTCTCGGTCGGCGCGATCGTGCAGCGCGACGGCACCGGGCGCGTGGCCCTGGGCGGCGTGGCGCACAAGCCGTGGCGCGTCGAAGCGGCCGAGGCCGAGATGCCGCGCGGCGCCAAGGCCGTCACGGAGCAGTTGCTCGCCGGCGCCAAGCCGACGCACGAGAACGCATTCAAGCTGCCGCTGGTCGAGCGCACGCTCGGCGCGGTGCTGGCTGAAGCGAGGGGCTAAGACATGAAGTTCGACACCCCCGCCACGACCAATCCGATCGACCAGCTCAAGGTGATCGGCAAGCCCACCGACCGGATCGATGGTCCGCTCAAGACCACGGGCACCGCGCCCTATGCCTATGAGCGGCACGATGTCGTGCCGAACCAGGCCTATGGCTATGTGGTCGGCGCGGCCATCGCCAAGGGCCGGATCGCCTCGATCGACCTGACCGACGCCAAGGCCGCGCCCGGCGTGCTCGCCATCGTCACGGCGCAAAATGCCGGCACGCTCGGCAAGGGCGAGCTACAACACCGCCAAGCTCCTCGGCGGCCCGGACATCGAGCACTATCATCAGGCGATCGCGGTGGTCGTCGCGGAGACCTTCGAGCAGGCACGCGCCGCCGCGCAGCTGGTCCGCGTCGACTATGTCCGGGCCAAGGGCGCGTTCGACCTCGCGGCGGCGAAGGACTCCGCAAAGCTCGCCCCCGGGCGCGGCGACCCGGCCGATACCGCCGTCGGCGACTTCGCCGGCGCGTTCGCCGCGGCGCCGGTCCAGCTCGACGCGACCTACACCACGCCCGATCAGGCGCATGCGATGATGGAGCCGCATGCCTCGATTGCCGCCTGGGATGGGGACAAGCTCACGCTTTGGACCTCGAACCAGATGATCGACTGGGGCACGGGCGACCTGGCCAAGACGCTCGGCATCGCCAAGGAGAACGTGCGCCTGATCTCGCCCTTCATCGGCGGCGGCTTCGGCGGCAAGCTGTTCCTGCGTGCCGACGCTGTGCTCGCGGCGCTCGGCGCGCGCGCGGCGGGACGGCCGGTGAAGGTGGCGCTGCCGCGGCCCTTCATCTTCAACAACACCACGCACCGGCCCGCGACGATCCAGCGCATCCGCATCGGCGCCACCCGCGACGGCAAGATCACCGCAATCGGCCATGAGAGCTGGTCGGGCGATCTGCCGGGCGGCCAACCGGAGACGGCCGTCAACCAGACCCGGCTGCTCTATGCCGGCGCCAACCGCATGACAGCGATGCGGCTCGCGGTGCTCGACCTGCCCGAAGGCAACTCCATGCGCGCGCCGGGCGAGGCGCCGGGCCTGATGGCGCTGGAGATCGCCATCGACGAGATGGCGGAGAAGCTCGGACTCGACCCGGTCGAGTTCCGCATCCTCAACGACACACAGGTCGATCCCGAAAAGCCGGAGCGGCCGTTCTCGCAGCGCCGCCTGGTCGAATGCCTGCGCACCGGCGCGGATCGCTTCGGCTGGAGCAGGCGAAATCCGCTGCCCGGCAAGACTCGCGAAGGGCGCTGGCTGGTCGGCATGGGCGTCGCCGCCGCGTTCCGCAACAACCTGGACATGAAGTCGGCCGCCCGTGTCCGGCTCGACAGCCACGGCATCGTGACGGTCGAGACCGACATGACCGACATCGGCACCGGCAGCTACACCATCATCGCTCAGACCGCGGCCGAGATGATGGGCGTGCCGCTGGAGAAGGTGGTGGTGCGGCTCGGCGACTCGGCCTTTCCGGTCTCGTGCGGCTCGGGCGGTCAATGGGGCGCCAACAGCTCGACCGCCGGCGTCTATGCCGCGTGCGTCAAGCTGCGCGAGGCCGTGGCGCAGAAGCTCGGCTTCAACGCCGCCGACGCGGTGTTCGCAGACGGGCAGGTGCGCTCGGGCAACCGCAGCGTGCCGCTCGCCCGGGCCGCGGGCGAGAACGGCATCGTCGCCGAGGACGTGATGGAATATGGCGACCTGGACAAGAGGTACCAGCAATCGTGCTTCGGCGCGCACTTCGTCGAAGTCGGCGTTGACGCCGCAACGGCCGAGATCCGTGTGCGGCGCATGCTCGCGGTGGGCGCCGCGGGCCGCATCCTCAATCCCAAGACGGCGCGCAGCCAAGTGATCGGCGCGATGACCATGGGCGTCGGCGCGGCGCTGATGGAGGAGCTCGCGGTCGACAAGCGATTGGGCTACTTCGTCAACCATGATCTCGCCGGCTACGAGGTGCCGGTCCATGCCGATATCCCGCACCAGGAGGTGATCTTCCTCGATGAGACAGATCCGATCTCGTCGCCGATGAAGGCCAAGGGTGTCGGCGAACTCGGCATCTGCGGAGTCGCCGCGGCCATCGCCAATGCAATCTACAACGCCACCGGCGTGCGCGTGCGCGACTATCCGGTCACGCTCGACAAGCTCCTCAACGGGCTGCCGGACGTGGGGTGAGCAAGCCAAGCGTCACAAGAACGGCAAAGCTCGTGACGACCGAAAATCCTAGATGCCTCAAAACTCGCGTGGCACTCCCCGGAGTGGCGAAGCGTCGAGGGTCGAACGAGTGAAAGCCTGAGGGCGAGCGAATGGGCATTGTTCGATTTGCGCTGAGATTCCCCCATACGTTCTACGTGCTGGCGGCGCTCATTCTCTTTCTTGGCATCACCGCAATCCGCGGGATGCCGACCGATATCTTTCCGGAGATCAGAATCCCGGTCGTGACCGTGATCTGGCAGTACACCGGGCTGAGCACGCCGGAGATGGAGCAGCGCGTCAGCACATACAGCCAGTATTCGATCAGCTCCAACGTCAACGGCATCAAGAACATGGAGGCGCAGACCCTGAACGGTCTGTCCGTTCAGAAAATCTACTTTCAGCCTGACGTGAATCTCGACCTCGCTATTGCGCAGATCGTATCGGCGACCAACGCAATTCGTGCGCTGATGCCGCCTGGAATCCAGCCGCCGATCGTTGTGCAGTTCAACGCATCGAGCGTTCCGGTTCTGCAGATCAACCTCAGCTCGGACACTCTCAACGAACAGCAGCTCTACGACTACGGCATCTACCGGATGCGCCAGCAACTGGCTCCGATCCCCGGAATCACGCTGCCGACGCCAGCCGGAGGCAAGTACCGGCAGATCATGGTCGATCTCGATCCGAACAAGCTACTGGCCCGAGGCCTGACGCCTTTGGACATCGTCAATGCTGTCAACACGCAAAACCTGACGCTGCCTTCGGGAGCGGCGAAGATCGGCGATACCCAATACACGGTGCGGACCAACGCCACGCCACCGACGATCGGCGACCTCAACAATATTCCGGTCAAATTCGCCAATGGTGCCACGGTATTCATGAAGGATGTCGCGCAAGTGCGTGACGGATCGGCGGTGCAGCAGAACATCGTGCGCGCCGATGGACAGCGATCGGTCCTGCTCAGCATTATCAAGAACGGCAACGCCTCGACGCTCGAAGTCGTCAATCGGGTCAAGGAGGCGCTGCAGACGGCCCGCGCCGCCGCGCCACCGGGGCTCAAGATTACCGAACTGTTCGACCAATCGGTGTTCGTCACCCGGTCGGTGGAAGGCGTCTTGCGCGAAGGCGCAATTGCCGCGGCGCTCACCGCACTGATGATCCTGCTGTTCCTCGGCTCGTGGCGATCGACGCTGGTCGTAATGATCTCGATTCCGTTGTCGATTCTCACATCATTGGTCGTCCTGTATTTTCTCGGAGAAACGCTCAACACCATGACGCTCGGCGGGCTCGCACTCGCGGTTGGTATTCTGGTCGACGATTCGACGGTGACGATCGAAAACACCCATCGCCTGCTCACCGAGGAGGGCAAGTCACTGCCCGAGGCGACGCTCCACGGAGCTGCCGGCATTGCGGTGCCGACACTGGTATCGACGCTCGCCATCAGCTGTGTGTTCGCCTCGGTGGTCTTCCTCGAGGGGCCTTCGAAATACCTGTTTACGCCGCTCGGGTTCGCAGTGGTGTTCGCGATGCTTGCCTCCTATGGGCTATCGCGGACGCTGACGCCGATCACCATCGGCCTCTTGCTCAAGGGTGAGCACCACGGTGCCGCGGCGAGTTCGCGGCGCGGCCTGTTGAGCCGATTTCAAGCGGGCATTCGACCGCGGGTTCGAGCGCATGCGCGAGGGCTACGTCGCGCTCCTCACCCACCTACTGCATCACCGCATCATTGTTCCGGTGGCGGCAGCTCTGATACTCGCGCTCGGCGCGACTATGCTGATGTTCGTCGGCCGTGATTTCTTTCCGTTCATCGATGGCGGCCAAATCCAGCTGCACGTCCGCGCGCCGGCTGGAACCCGAATTGAAGCCACCGAGAAGATCTTCCAAGCGGTCGAGGACAAGATTCGCGAGATCATCCCGGAAAACGAACGCGCACTGATCGTCGACAACATTGGACTGCCGGCGCGCGCGTACAACTTGGCATTCGCCGACGGTTCGACGATCGGCGTCAATGACGGCACGATCCTGGTCTCGCTGAAGGAGGGCCACGCGCCGACCGCCGAATACGTCCGCAAACTGCGTGAAGCGTTGCCGGCCGCTTTTCCCGAAAGCGTGTTCTATTTTCAGGCCGCCGACATCGTCACCCAGATTCTCAATTTCGGGCTTCCCGCGCAGATCGACGTCCGCACCGTCGGCTACGACCGCACGACAAATCTTCGGGTAGCAAAGGAGCTGCAGCGGCGCATCGCGGCCGTTCCTGGGATCGCGGACGCGCATCTTCAACAGGAAATCGATGGCCCCGCCTTCTACGCAACCATCGATCGGACCCGAGCGCAGCAACTCGGGCTCAACGCCAACACGATCGCCACCAACGTCAATGTCAGCCTGAGCTCATCCGAGCAAGTATCGCCGAACTTCTGGACCGATCCGAGCTCCGGGATTCCCTATTACATCGCGGTCCAGACCCCCGAGCCCAAAGTCGCTTCGTTGAACGACCTCGCCAACACGCCTGTTTCCGGCACGGTATCCCCGGCAGGCGCCGTAATCCCCGGATTGCTCAGCAACGTAGCGACCGTCAAGCGCACTACCGTGCCGACCAACACCAACCAGACCAACATCCAGCCGATCTACGATGTCTATGCGAGTGTCCAAGGCCGCGATCTCGGCAGCGTGGCGACCGATATCAACAAGATCGTTGCCGACCTCCGCCCGCAATTGTCGCCGGGCAATTCGATCCAGATCACCGGCCAGATCCAGAGCATGAACGACGCCTTCCGCGATCTCGGCATCGGGCTGTTGTTCGCCGCAGTGTTTGTCTACCTGCTCATGGTCGTGAATTACCAGAACTTCGGCGATCCATTGGTCGTCATACTGGCCCTGCCGGCGACGTTATGCGGCATTCTCACGATGCTTTTCGTCACCGGCACAACGCTCAACGTGCCCTCGCTGATGGGGGCGATCATGGCGGTCGGCGTCGCCTCGGCAAACTCGATCCTGCTGGTCACTTTTGCGCGCGAACAGCAGCTGGAAGGCTGGCCTGCATTCGATGCCGCGATCACCGCTGGGTACACCCGTATCCGCCCCGTGCTCATGACTGCCGCAGCAATGATCGTCGGCATGGTTCCAATGGCGATCGGTGGCCCCGGCGAGGAGCAGAATGCCGCGCTGGCGCGCGCTGTCATCGGTGGCCTGCTGTTCGCAACACCTACGACGCTGCTGATTGTACCGTATCTGTTCGCCCAACTCCGGAAGAACAACGACGGGAAGACAGCCCACGGCGTATTCAAAGAGGAAATCGCATGAACGACGTGAATCGAACAAACGACTTCGAGGATTTGCCGCCGAAGGAAGGCCACGGTGAGCAGCTCGAGCGCGCAGCGAAGCCGGGGTCCGGCGCGCCACCGAAAAGTCACAAGGCCATCCGCCCGCGGAGGTTATGGCTGCTCGGATTGGGTGCGCTACTGCCGCTCGCCGCGGGTGTTGCGTACGGAGCGTCGCAGCACATCGCGCGGGATCGCCAGGTCATGAGAACCGCCGAGCAGCAGCGGGACTTTGTCCCGACCGTCCGGATCGCCCAGGTGCGCGCCGCCGGCGGCGAGATGACCATCACACTGCCAGCGACGACACTCGCTTTCGCGTCGGCGAATATCTATGCGCGCGCCAATGGCTATATCGAGACGCGCAAAGTCGATATCGGCGATCGCGTGAAGGCTGGCGATCTGCTGGCGCAGATTACGGCCCCCGAGCTCGATCACCAGATCGCTCAGAACGAGGCCACGCTGAGCCAGAACCAAGCGACGCTGCAACAGACGCAGGCGAGCAGAGATCTCGCGCAGGTCACCAACGATCGCGACAGCATCTTAGTCACGAAGGGATGGGTGACGCCTCAGCAAGGTGACACCGACCGCCTGACTCTTGATGCCCAACACGCGGCAGTCGCGGTTGCTCAATCAAACATCAAGGCTCAGCAGGCGCTGATCCGCGTGCTGCAACAGCAAAAGGCCTACCAGAGCGTTACCGCACCTTTCGATGGCATCATCACCCAGCGGAACGTCGATGCCGGAAGCCTCGTGCAAGCCGGCAGCACGTTCATGTTCACGTTGATGCAAAGCGACGTCATCCGCACCCAGGTCTATGTGCCGCAGGACGCAGCATTCGGAGTGGTCGCCGGAGTCGACGCAGTCGTTCGCGTACCTGAGAATCCCGACCGCACGTTCCCCGGCAAGGTGACTCGCTCCGCCCATGCATTGGCGCCCGGCACGCGGACGTTGCTCACCGAAGTCGATATTCCAAACCCCGACGGTGCCTTGAGTCCGGGAATGTACGTTACGATCGAGTTGCACATCCCGCGCAAGACACCCTCGATCATGGTGCCGGCCGACGCCCTGGTTTTCAATGGCGACGGCGTTCAGGTGGCCGTGGTGGACAATGGCACCGCGCACTTCCGCAAAGTAACGGTGGCGCGCGATTTTGGAACGGAGGTCGAGGTGCGTGACGGCATCAAGCCGGACGACGAGGTGATCCTCAAGCCGATGGTCACCCTCGTCGACGGCAGCAAGGTACAGCCGCAGGCAGCGACACAGGTATCTCAGCGATAATTTTTTATGCGCCAAACGCAGGAGACCTCGATGCGCAGCCTGGCTTTTCACAACAGCAGCCATGATCTTGTTCGGCTGCGGCTCAACTTTCGGGCAGACTACAGCCACGCCCGGACGCAACACGGCGACTACGCGTATGATGGCCCCGACCCTGACATCGCCGATCGCCGTGCCGGGCACAATTCCGACGCCCGGCACCCGGCCCGGAAGCGCGCTTGGCGCGATTCAATTCACGCCAAGTACCTCGGCCACGATCTCGGCGGGTGCCATAGGCACGATCACGACATGTCCGGTCACCAATGCGACGAGCGGAATCATCGATGCCAGCAATGCAGTGGCGATGACTGGAGCGCTGGCCACACAGCCGCTTCCCGGCGCGACAATACCGCCCAACGCCTACTTTGCCCCATCGATCATGAACGGCGCGTGCAACCCAGCGATAAGCGCCCAGAACCTCACCGAATTCTTCAACAACACTGCGGTTGCGCCGATACCTGGTCTTGCCACCATCACCGGACCGGCGTTCAGCGACGCTACGATTCCGTCCGCCGCCACGGAAGCCGGTCCGAACGGGTCTGAGCCCGCTGATCGTTGTACCGACACCCGATAGCAATGCGGTGCCCGATAGCTCCGCGATGCCAGCGGCTTCGCCATGAAGATCGTTCTCGATCCGAGCCCGTGCTGCTCGCAGGGGTGCAATCCTAAGACCTGCCGGTGGAGACGTTGAGTGCAAATTCGTCGTCGATCCACATCGCACAACTCAAGGCAGCCCAAAATCGAGAATGCACGATCGATCGGCGATGATGTGGACGCGTGGCGGTGAGAGCGAAATGGAAACCTCAACCAAAGAGAAGCCCGTCGCTGATTTGCGGGATTACCTTGCGGAAGAGAGAACGTTTCTGGCGTGGATTCGCACCGGCATCGCGTTGATGGCATTCGGATTACTTGTAGCGCGATTGGAATTCTTCGCGGACCGGCCCCACACACCCCAACACGCGTCGGGCGCGCACCTCCACGGGCCCTCGCTCTGGTTTGGAACCGCGCTTGTTGCGATTGGCGTAGCTGTGCACCTTTTTTCCACATGGCGCTATACGCGTTTGGTCAGTGAATTGGGCCGCGGTCAATTCGTGCACCGCACCGTCTCTAAGCAAGGCGTAATGGTGGCCTTGTTCCTGGCGTTGCTTGGCATCGCCATGACGATCTACCTGGTGGGATCGGGCGCAGCCGTCGGACGGCCCGCATGAGCACGCAGAGCGAAATCATAGTCCGCCACAGCAGGTCCGTTGCTTGTTTGGCAGGACCAAATATCCCCTTACAAACTTGTGGCATTAATTACCCACCAGCACGGGCCATCTAGGAGGACGGCAGGCACGATCCTCAGGGTTCGCACTCGCGGGCCGGTCGTGCCGTAGTGGCCTACAACACAGGAGAACTGACATGAAGAAGCTGCTGACCACTTTGGCCGTGCTGACCGTCGTCGCGACGCCGGTCTTTGCGCCCAGGCGCGTCGAGTTCCGTGCGACCGGACGGCACCTATGGTCGGGACCACCGGAGTTCCGAGCTCAGAGCCAGATCAACGAGGAAGTTCGTTACGACCATGCCAAGGGCGACGTCTCGGGCAGTAACACTGCCGCACTGACGAACCGGCCGGCCTAGAAGCCGGCCGGTCCCTTGACATTGCTGACCGGTTCGGAATCCCGGTTCAAGTCCGCGCTCTCATAGCTTGTGACGGAGGTAGCAGATGACTACTCGTGACGCCAAAGCCTTGCGAATGTCCGTGCTGGACACGCCGACAGACCTCAAATCTGGTGCCGTCCGCGACATTTCCGGCGCGCTGAATGTCGTTCTCGCGGACATGCTTGCACTGTACTTGAAAACGAAGAATTTTCACTGGCACGTGTCGGGGCCCCATTTCCGTGACTACCATCTCCTGTTCGATGAACAGGCCCAGCAGATTTTCGCCACTACCGACGCTATCGCTGAGCGCGTCCGCAAGATAGGCGGCGCGACATTGCGCTCGATCGGTCACATCGCCCGCTTGAAACACATCTCCGATAATGACGCAGATTTCGTCACTCCATTGGACATGCTGGCCGAATTGCGCGACGACAACAGGCAAATGGTCGGCAGGATGCGAGAAACGCATAGTCTGTGCGACGAGCACGGCGATGTGGCGAGCGCAAGCTTGCTGGAAACCTGGATCGACGAGGCCGAGCAGCGCATATGGTTTTTATTCGAGACAAGTCGCTCTGTTGAGACCGCTTGACGACGGCTGATCCAGGTTTCGCTTCTACCGCTTTGATAAGCGCACCCCAGTGCTTGAAATCGTCCTGTATGAGCCGTGCGAATTGCTCTGGCATCAGGTCAACGCGTTCAAAGCTCTTTTGGCTTGGAAGAATTCACGCGATTGCGGCAATTCCAGAACCTTGGCGACGTCGCTGTGAAATCCTTCAGCAATTTGCCCAGACACGGCAACTCTAAACTCGGTCCTACGCTTTTACGGGCGACGCGCGTTGCGTGCCATGAATGTTTCCGGCGTGCCGTCGCGTGGATCCACAAATACGATATCCGTGGGCTCGCGTCTTGGCGTATCAATCGACAAGAACACCAATGGCTCTGCGAAGATGTCAGGAATTGCATGCACAGTTCCACGCTCGAAAAAAAGAAGTTGACCGGGCCCGAATTCAGCCTTCGTCGATGGGTCCTGCATCCAAAAGGTCCCGCGCCCCGACAAGGAATAAAGATATTCGTCGCACGTTGCATGATAATGCGCTGGTGTCGGCCTATACACCCGGAAAATTCGCGCACTCGCAGCTTCTCGATCAGTCAGGTATTTGTCGACCAGCAAAGTGGTGGCAGTTTCCGGCAACGTCTTGGCGATTGCCTGTACGTCAAACCACCCCGTCAAAGTCTTGATCTCGTCCGTCATTGATGTATTCGAATTCATCTGCTGTCTCCTAGCTGGCCACTCACACAAGGCACGGCGGGCAATGACGCGAAGGGCGTCGAAAGGCCGCTGACATTCAGAGCGCCTGACGTCCTTCACCATTTGGCTGATCCTGCGTACCACTTTGTCAGCACGAGTTGAGGAAAGGTCCGGGCTTGCGAGCAATCGTCATCGTGACCGGCATGCACGGGCGGCGGACCGACTTGTTGTTAAGATAGAGCCACCATCCCACCCGTGCTTCGTCATGATTGCTGCGTTTGATGAACCCTTGCGGCTTTTGTGGGCGATCATTTTTCGGGTCCATCAAGGTGTGACCATGACCGCATCCATGTGCGAGTGATCGCCCTCGCCCAAGTTCAAAGTCCGCTAGTGGCGCAAAGCGGACATGCCAGCGTGTCGGCCACATGTTTCGGGGAAACTGGACGTGACCAAAAAGCGCCGCCATGTCGCAGATTGACCATCATTGTACATTTTGCTTCGCGCCGCGTTGCATACGTCAATTTGCCCGTTGGCGAATGTACATCTGCTGATCGGTTGGATTGTTGCCGATGCCCTTCTCCAGCGGATAGGAGTGGATGGCGTCCGTCACCCGATCGCCGAAGGTGTGGATCGGCGGCGGCTTATAGGGCTGCACCGTCTGCTGATCGTAGCCCTGGGCAAAAGCCGGCGCCGCAACGACGCTTAGCACCGCAATGGTGGTTAGGAGCTTGTTCATGTCACTTCTCCTGTGGCTGAGATTCGAAGCCCTCGTGGGCTTCGAATCATTTGTTCTCGACGACACGGGAAAAATAGACATTCGCTTTGCGTGCACCATTAAAATGCGGTCCAAAAGACTAAATTCGATTTTAACAACGGTGACAGCGCAGAGCGTAGTGCAAGCGATGGGGTTTCCTAACACCTGTCAGCCGCGCCGCCTGCGCGCGCTGTTCATGCGACCTTGCCGCGTCAACCGGTCTCGCCGCTGCACGGCGAAAGGGCTATGATGCCGCCGGACGAAAGAACCAAATCGCCGTGTTGCAAGGATGGGAAGCATTCCATGTTGCGATTTGTGATCGTGCTCCTGACCGGGTTGGTCGCCAGTGTCGACAACGTGACGGTCGCCTCCGCCCAGACCTATCCGCAGCGCGCGGTCAAGTTCATCCTGCCGTTTGGCCCCGCCTCTGGAGTCGACATCACCGCCCGGCTGCTCGGAGACAAGCTCGCGGCGCGCTGGGGCAAGCCGGTGGTGATCGAGAACCGTCCAGGGGGCGACGGCCTCGTTGCAATCAACGCCTTCACCAGCGCCAACGAGAACCACACGCTGTTGTTCGTTCCGGCCTCGACCTTTACGGCGCATCCCTATGCGCACGAAAAACTCCCTTACGATGCGGAGCGCGACCTGCTTCCGATCACGAACGTCACGACCATTGTGATTGCGCTTTCGGCTCCGGAATCTCTAAACGTGAAAACGCTCGGCGAATTCATTGCGCTGGCCCGCGCAAAGCCCGATACGCTCAACGTGGCGGCCGCCGCCGGCAATTCCGACCTGATCTTGTCGGCTTTTATGAAGACCCAGGGCGTGCCGGTGGCCCGGGTGCCGTACCGCGACATTCAACAGGCGCCGAACGACCTCGCCGAAGCACGCATCCACCTTCTGATGTCATCCTACGCGACAATGCGTCCACTGGTTCAGGCCGGAAAGCTTAGGGTGCTGGCGGTGACTAGCCGGAAGCGAGTCGAAATCGCCGCTGATATTCCGACTGTCGCCGAGGCAGGTTACCCGTATCTCGGCCTGGACAGCATGATCGGCATGTACGGTCCGCGCGGGATGTCGAATGCGCTGCGCGAAAGCATCGCTGCCGACGTCCGCGCTGTGATCGAGGCCGATCCGACCATTGCGAGCCGGCTGGCGGCGACCGGCCAGGTCATCGATATCCGTGGCCCGGCCGAATTCGGCGCCGGCCTCAAGGAGATCCGCGACCAACTCGCCTCGATCGCGCAAACGCTCGGGATGAAGGCCGCACAGTAAGTAGAGAATAAATGACGACATTGGTGATCGGATCCGGGCTGATCGGCTCGCAGGTCGCGCGTATTCTAGCCGGGCAGTTCTGTCTCAGCGCTCTGCCGGCCGGACCTTTAATGGTGTAATATTCAGACCTCGATCGGAAAGGTCGTTGGGCTCAACTCCGTTGGGCGCGCTCCATCTGCGCGTTGTGCAGGTAAGAACATGCGGAACCGCCTAAATTGGCTGAAGCACTCTGCCTTGAGCTACGCAGTTGCCGTTCTCGCTGTCACCGCAGCAGTCATCGCCAATCTGCTGCTGGAAACCTACCTGCAAGCTTTCCCGACCTTGTTTTTGTTGCTTTGCGCCATCATCTTCGCCACATGGTTTGGCGGTGTCGGCCCCGGCTTGGCCGCGACGGTGTTGTCGATCTTGGCCTTTTACTACTTTTTTTTGGTTCCGATCCATTCTCTCAATTTCATGCTTCGGGAGCTTCCGCGCATTGCCTTGTTCGCAATGGCATCCCTCTTTGTCGTTGGCCTGATGGCTACGCAAAAAAATACCGCGGAGTCTCTTCGGCGGTCGCGCACCGATCTGGAAGACAAGGTGCGGGATCTCGAGCAACTTAACTCCGCTCTGCAAATCGAAGGTGCCGAACGGCAGCGCGCGGAACAGAAATCGCGCAGAATCGAGCGCGAGCTTCAGGCCACGATCGACACGATCCCGGTGCTGATCGCAAGCTTTGAGCCCGACGGCTCGCTCGACTTCGTCAATCGACCGTGGCGCGACTACACCGGCATATCTCAGGAGAAAGCAAAGGCCATGACCTGGGCGAGCTCGGCCCATCCTGACGACCTCGAAGCAGGCGAAATCGAATGGCGCGCCTGCCTCGCAAGCGGCAGAGCGTTCCAGATGGACCGGCGCCTTCGGCGCGCCGACGGCGAGTACCGCTGGCATATGACGAGCCGCGTGCCGCTGCGCGACGACGAGGGAAATATCGTCAAATGGTACGGAATCGCATTCGACATCGAGGATCAAAAAAGAGCTGAAAGCGCGCTGCGGGAGAGCGAGTCCCGCTTGGCTGAATCGAGGCAGGAGCTTCAGCTCACAATCGACCGAATACCGACACTAGCCTGGCACACCCGGCCCGATGGTTTCGCCGAGTACCTCAATAAGCGCTGGCTCGACTATACCGGCCTGTCGTTGGATCGAGCACTGGGCTGGGAATGGCAAATCGCGATACATCCTGAAGACCTTCCCGGACTGCTCGATAGTTGGCGCGAGATACTGGAGGCGGGCAAGCCCGCCGAAGTCGAGGCGCGCATGCGGCGCTTCGACGGAGAGTACCGCTGGTTTCTGTTTCGCCCAGAGCCGTTACACGACGAACTCGGAAACATTGTCAGATGGTATGGTACGAATACCGACATCGAGGATCGAAAGCGGGCCGAAGACGCACTGCGTGAGCGGGCTCAACTCCTTGACCTCGCGCACGATACGATCTTCGTACGCGGCATGAATGATGTGATATCGTTCTGGAACCAAGGCGCCGAGCAACTGTACGGCTGGAGCAAGGAAGAGGCGCTCGGCCAGACCTCTCACCAACTCTTGCGGACGATTTTCCCCTCGCCGCTTGAAGACATCACGTCAGAGTTGCTCAGCACGGGCCACTGGGAGGGGGAGATCGTCCATACGAAGCGAGACGGAACGCAGGTCTCTGTGGCGAGCCGGTGGTCCCTGCAGCAGGACGAGCGCGGACGGCCAGTCGGGATCCTGGAAACCAATAACGACATCACCGAGCGAAAGCGGTTGGAATATCTGACCGGCCACGTGTTCGAGAGTTCACCTGATGGCATGGCCATCATCGGAAGGGACTACCGGTTTCAACGCGTCAACCCGGTCCATGAGCGGTTTTGGGAACAGCCCGCCGGGAGCATGGTCGGCAAGCGGACGGCTGAAATCATGGGCAGGGAATTCTTCGAGCAGAAGGGAAAGTCGAATTTAGACCGGTGCTTCGCGGGAGAGGAGATCAGCTACGCGGACTGGTTCGCCACCCCTCGCGGCCGGAAGTACCGGGCGATAAGCATCTCGCCTCTGCGGCCGAACTCGCAGCGGGTGGAAGCCGCGCTCGTGATCGCCCGCGACCTCACGGATTACATGCAGGCCTCGGAAGCGTTGCGCGAGGCGCAGATGGAGCTCGCCCATGTCAACCGGGTCACGACCATGGGACAGCTGACGGCCTCAATCGCCCATGAAGTCAGCCAGCCGATCGCAGCGTCCGCCGCCAACGCGAGTGCCGGATTGCGTTGGCTTTCAGCCCAACCGCCTGACCTCAAGGAGATACGGGAAGCATTCGAGGGCATCACAAGAGCTAGCCATCAAGCCAGCGAAGTCGTCAGTCGCATTCGCGGCCTCATCAAGAAAGTCCCCGCGCAGAGAGCTGCCTTGGATGTCAACGAGGCAGTTCTTGAAACGATCGCCTTGACCCGCAGCGAAATGCGGCAGCATGACATCTTGCTGAAGACCGAACTCGCGAATGATCTGCCCCGCATTTCCGGAGATCGAATCCAACTGCAACAGGTGATGCTGAACCTGATCATGAACGCCATCGAAGCCATGAGCGAGACCAGTGAAGGACCGCGCGAATTGCTGATCCGCTCGGAAATCGACTTGCCGGACGGCGTCATGGTCAGCGTCCGAGATTGGGGCCCAGGATTGAAACCCGAGAGCCTGAACCGCCTTTTCGATCCGTTTTACTCGACCAAACCGGCTGGCATGGGCATGGGGCTGTCAATCTGCCGTTCGATCATCGAAACGCACGGCGGACGATTGTGGGCAACCGCCAACACACCCCGGGGCGCGGTTTTTCAGTTCACCCTGCATCAAAACGACGAGTCCTGAATCGTTGAAGCACCGATCGCACACTCAAGCGACAGTCGCGGCGGCGCATGGGGAAAGCCGCAAGGATTTATCAAACGCAGCAATCATGACGAAGCACGGGTGGGATGGCGACTCTATCTGGAAAATAAGTCGATCCGACTGTTGATCGACACGCCAAGACGCGAGCCCACGAATATCGTTTGTGAATCCACGCGGCGGCACGCCGGAAACATTCGTGGCTCGAAACGCGTGGCCCGTAAAAGAACAGGAACGAGTTTGAGACTGCCGTGTCTGCGCAAAATTTGAAATTTTATCCATAGGTTCAATCACGGTCGAAGGTACAGGAGTTTTCGTATGAATGTCGCTGTGATGCCTCTTTTTTTGATCGCATTCCTGTCTTTGCCATTACCGGCAACGGCCCAAGCCCATTTTCAGGCGCAGGGACCTGCGTGGTCGGATTCTATCCCCGATACCGAGCGAGCAGGAGGTTATTTCCGAACGCGCCAAGAGGACGAAATCGAATAGTGCGCGGCAACGGCCTATTCGGATCGATACCATGGCGATGTGCGTGCGGGTATTCAAACAATGACAGTAGAGGGACTAACAACCTTGCCCAGCAACTTTGGGCCGCAGGATACCGTTGAAAGACTTGCTGCGGAGATCAAGGCAAGACGTATGACGGTGTTTGCTCGCATCAATCATCAAGCAGGGGCTGCCGCCGTCGGACTTACTCTGCAACCGACGGAGGTCGTTATTTTCGGTAATGCCAAAGGCGGGACACCGCTGATGCAGTCTGGCCAGACAGCCGGGATCGATTTGCCGCTGAAAATTCTCGTTTGGCAGGAGGCATCGGGTAAGACGTGGCTGTCCTACAATGATCCTCAGTGGATTGCCAGACGGCACGGACTAAGCCGTGATGCAGCGAAGACGGTCAAGGCTATGTCAGACTTGCTCGACGGCGTTGCGAAAGCCGCCACGTCAGCATCGGACAACTAAACGCGTGTCTGAGTTGCGCCGGGCCGGATCATACTTTGAGATGATCAGCGATCCCAAAAGCATAATGGCGCCGGATTCGGCCGCATTGCAGGATCGTATCGCGAGACGTGAGGCGATTCCGATTTCAAGGGGCTGCGAATGACCGCCACGGAGCATTGTCAAATGGCGGCGGATGCGCTGCCTCTAGACGCGCAACGCGCTAGCGCCTTCCAGGCAGCGCTGCTTGGCATGGCGGGGCACGATCTTCGACAGCCTCTGCAAGTCATCCGGGGCACTTACGAACGTCTGGGAGCCCGCGTTCGGCCTGAATCCGATCAGCAACTCCTGAAGCTAGGCGAGCGTGCCGTTGAAAGACTGACCGAGCAACTCGATCGGCTCGCTGGCGCAATTCACCTTTTTGAATACACCAAGCACCTGGACATTTCGCGTGTTGAGCTGATGCCGCTGTTTTGGAAGGTGTTCGACGAAAACGAGCATGCCGCTCGGCAGAAGCATGTCGAAATCAAAGTGTGCCCCACAGATGGCCGGCGTCAAAAGCAATGCCGTGCTTCTCAATGGCATGCTCCGCAACCTGGTAGGCAATGCCATCAAGTACACGGAGCCTGGCGGACGCGTGCTAGTGGGATGCCGCCGCCGTGGTTCGGATGTTCGTATCGACGTGTGCGACACAGGCATAGGCATCGTGCCCGAACACCTGCCGAAAATCTTCGAAGCCTTCAAGCGGCTGGACGCTGCGCGCTGTGATGGGCTCGGATTGGGGCTGTTTGTCGTTCGACGGGCGGTCGAGGTGCTCGGTCACCGTATGGACGTCAGCTCTACCGTCTCAAAAGGCTCTCGCTTTTCCATTTACGCTCCCCGCGCCGCGCCGCCCGTCTTCGACGCAGAACGAAGCCCAAATGCCTGGGCCGCGGGCGCTGAAGGAAAGCAATCATGTTCGGCCTGACCGCACTGGAACTCGCGCGGATTCAATTCGGATTCACGATATCGGCGCACATCATCTTCCCGGCGATCACCATTGGCCTTGCGAGCTATCTTGCGGTGCTGGAAGGCCTGTGGCTGTGGAAGAAAGATCCCACTTATCGTGACCTCTATCATTTCTGGTCGCAAATATTCGCCGTCAACTTCGCCATGGGTGTCGTTTCCGGCATCGTCATGGCCTACCAGTTCGGCACCAACTGGAGCTATTACTCGGCGTTCGCGGGAAGCATTACGGGGCCGCTGCTGAGCTACGAGGTGCTGACCGCCTTCTTCCTGGAAGCCGGATTTCTGGGCGTGATGCTGTTCGGATGGAAAAAGGTTGGGCCGGGCCTGCACTTCTTCGCCACGATCATGGTGGCGACCGGGACGCTTATGTCGACGTTCTGGATTCTCGCCTCCAACAGCTGGATGCAGACACCGCAAGGCTTCGAAATTATCAACGGGCGTGTCGTGCCCGTCGACTGGCTGAAGGTGATTTTCAATCCTTCATTTCCCTATCGCCTCGCGCATATGACAGTTGCGGCCTATCTTGCCGTGGCGCTTTTCGTCGGGGCATCCGGGGCGTGGCATCTGCTCAAGCGGCGCGACACGCCGGCCGTGCGCACGATGTTTTCGATGGCCATGTGGATGCTGCTCATCGTTACGCCGGTCCAGATTGCCATCGGTGACCAACACGGGCTCAATACTCTTGAGCATCAGCCGGCAAAAATCGCTGCGCTCGAGGGCCACTGGGAGAACAAGCCTGGCGAAAGCCTGCCGCTGATCCTGTTCGGCTGGCCCGACATGGCCGCTGAGACGACACGTTATGCCTTGGAGATTCCACACTTAGGCAGCGTCGTGCTGACCCATAGCTGGAACAACCAGATTCGTGGCCTGAAGGATTTTGCGCCCGAGGATCGACCGAACTCCACGATCGTATTCTGGACCTTCCGGATCATGGTCGGGCTGGGCTGCCTCATGCTGCTGCTTGGACTTTGGGGCGCGTGGACACGCTGGCGCCATGAGTTCTACCGGTCGAAGCTTTTCCTGCGCTTCGCGGTGCTGATGGGCCCCGCTGGCCTTATCGCGATCCTGGCGGGATGGCTGACCACGGAGATCGGACGCCAGCCTTGGGTGGTCTATGGCGTGATGCGGACGAAGGACGCGGTATCGAACCACTCTGCGCTCGAACTTTCGATAACGCTGATCG
The DNA here is from genome assembly GCA_963838595.1 of uncultured Alphaproteobacteria bacterium. Classification (GTDB taxonomy): domain Bacteria; phylum Pseudomonadota; class Alphaproteobacteria; order Rhizobiales; family Xanthobacteraceae; genus Z2-YC6860. The sequence goes on along the minus strand of CAWIRP010000005.1, from coordinate 53,901 downwards.
TGTTCATCGTCATGTATGTGGCCGTCTTCGGCACAGGCATCAGATACATGCTGATGCTGGTGGCGAAAGGCCCCCAGCCGTATGACCAGCATACGCCCGAACCTGAAGGGCAAAGCGGGCGCCCGGCGCGTCCCTTGTCTGCCGTTCCCGACCGCATCGATCCCGTGATCGAGTTGCCGGACGGCAGAAGGAGATAGCGCGATGGGCATCGATCTTCCCGTCATCTGGGCGCTGATCATCGGCTTCGGGCTGATGATGTATGTAGTGATGGATGGTTTTGATCTCGGTATCGGCATCCTCTTTCCGTTCATCCGAGGCAGGGAAGACCGTGACACCATGGTCAACACTGTCGCACCGGTCTGGGACGGCAACGAGACGTGGCTGGTGCTGGGAGGTGCCGCCTTGATGGCCGCCTTCCCGCTCGCATATTCCGTACTGCTCAGCGCGCTCTACATTCCACTGTTTTTCATGCTGGCGGGCCTGATCTGGCGGGGCGTTGCCTTCGAATTCCGCTTCAAGGCGGCCGAAACGCACAGGCCGTTCTGGGACAGAGCCTTCGCCTTCGGCTCGTATATCGCGACGTTCTCGCAAGGCGTCGCGCTGGGCGCCTTCATCAACGGCTTCAAGGTGACTGGAGCCTCCTACGACGGCGGCAGCTTTGATTGGTTGAGTCCATTCAGTCTCTTCACAGGTGCCGGACTCATCGTGGCCTATGGCCTGCTCGGCTGCACCTGGCTCATCATGAAGACCGACGGCGAACTCCAGCACCGACTCAAAGCGCTGGCACGTCCGGTGACGCTCGTGCTTGTCGCAGCAATCGTCATCGTGAGCGTGTGGACCCCGCTCGCGCATCAGAGCATCGCGATACGGTGGTTTTCATTTCCCAACATCATCATCTTTTCACCGGTGCCGTTGCTTGTCGTCGCGACGACTTGGCTCATGATGCGCGTGCTTCGGGACGAGACGCACGCATCGCCGTTCCTGCTCGCGCTCCTGCTGATGTTCCTGGGCTATACGGGTTTCGCGATCAGCCTGTGGCCAAACATCATTCCACCGGCCATATCGATCAGGGATGCTGCTGGGCCACCGGAAAGCATGGGCTTCACGCTGGTCGGTGCGCTTTTCGTCATTCCCTTCATCCTCGCCTACACTGCAATGTCCTATTACGTGTTCCGCGGAAAGGTGAGACCCAACGAGGGGTATCACTGATGACAGCGCCCCCATCCGCCGGCGCCCAGGCATGGTTTCGACGGGTCGGCTGGCTGGTTCTGATCTGGGCGGCCAGCGTCCTGGCGCTCGGCGTTGTCGCGGGTCTTTTCAGAGCGGTGATGACTCTCGCTGGGCTGACCGTGTGATGCGCAAAAATGACACGCCCATATTGCCGTCGTGTCTCGGTGTTGCGTTCGCATTTGGGAAACTAACTCATTTTGGAATTGCTCGGCAACGTTATGGCGCACGACGTGAGACCGACCGGGTCTTGTAGGCCACGCTAAAAATCGAATTTGGTTTTCCTGAACGGCAACTTAGTCGCGGCTGGGCGGGTCACTGCTTATCTTCAACTGCAATGGCACGCGCGGGAAGCCCGGCACAATCGGGCCATGAGTGACTTCGTCGCTTCGCGTTGTGGCAGCTTGCCCATTACGAAGCACTGGAAAATAGGCAGTAGGTCAATTGGAGACTGTGATGAATCGACGGACATTGATCGGGGCCGCCGCCGCTGTGGCCGCTTTTCCCGTGCTTAATCGAGTTGCCAGCGCCCAGACATCGCTCAAGACGAAGAATGTCGTCTTCGTACACGGACTGTTCGCAGACGGCTCCTGCTGGTCTAAGGTCATCGCCCGCCTCCAGCAGAAAGGCATCAACTGCACCAGTGTGCAGAACCCTCTGACCTCGCTGCATGAGGCGTCGGAGGCCGCGCGGCGGGCGATCGCGGCGCAGTCGGGTCCAACGGTGCTCGTCGGTCACTCCTTCTCCGGAATGATCGTGTCGGAGGTGGGGCTGGACCCGAAGATCACCGCCCTCGTCTACGTCGCTGCGCGGGCACCCGATGCCGGCGAGGACTATACGGCGCTGGCAAAGAACTATCCGACGCCCCCGGCCACAGCCGGCATTGTCTTCAACGACGATTGGGGCCAGTTGTCGGAGAAGGCTTTCATGCACGACTTCGCAGGCGACCTGCCGCCGGAAGAGGCGCGCGTTCTCTACGCGGTTCAGCAGCCGTTCAAGAAGTCGCTGACGACCGAAAAGACGACGAATGCCGCTTGGCGCACCAAGCCGTCCTTCTATGCCGTGTCCACCCAAGACCGGACGATCAATCCCGACCTGGAGCGCTTCATGGCCAAGCGGATGGGCGCGAAGACGATCGAGATCAATGCGAGCCACCTGGCGCTGATCTCACAACCCGATGCGATCACGAACCTGATTATGGAGGCACTCGCCGTCTGAGACCCACGACCACGGTCGAGCTCAATTGGGGTAGCCCAGTGAATTCGTCGCTGCGATAGGCGCAAAGCCGCAACCTGGATGATCGATCAATCAGGAAATCCTATGCCCTTGTTTACCGTGACGATGAGCTCCAGCCGGTCAGCCGATCAGAAAGACCGCCTTTCCAGAGCTATCCACGCCGCAAGCATTGTTGCCGGATATCCAAGGGATGACCTTTTCCAACGCTTCCTTGCGTTGGAACCAACCGACCTCAGGGTAGATCCGTACTATCCTGCGCTACCCAAGCCACGCTCGGACCAGATGTTGATGATTGAAGTGCTGGTATCGTCGGGGACTGACACCGACAGGAAAAAAGGCCTTGTAGCCGCCTTAGTTGAAAAACTTGGTGAAGCAGGCATCGACCCAAACGACATCATGGTGTTCTTTTTGGAAACCGATCGTGCGAGCGGATCATTCGGCGGCGGCCGGTTCGCACCACCTGTTGCCCTCGCCTGATCAATGAACATCCGTACCTCCCAAAAGCGGACATTGATCAGAGCACTCCGGACGTCCGCCTGGCACAAAGAGCTGCGCGTGAGCTTAGTGGTCGGGCTGTACAAAAACCGCTGGCTCGCTTTAGACAGTGAAGCAGCAACTCCCGTTCCGTTCCTTGCTGATGCACTGATAAGAAATCGAGCCTTTCCTTATCAGTTGTCGACTGGATGGGTTTTTGCTGCAGATAAGCATTTGTTAGGTTTCTTGTCAGTGCCGAGCCTGTCATTCGATGATCAGGATCACGCGAAACGAGCCACAAAATTAGCTCGAAAAGAGCTGGCTTTACGCTGCCAACAGAGCGGTACTGACGCCGTTCCGAGCGGCGACTGCGCTTAGGGATCCTGCCCCGCCGGCCTGATGGCTGAGGTGGGGCTTCGGTGGTGGCGGCGTGAGGCCGCCGGCAACCGAATGGAGATCCCGATGCCAAAGGCTCAGAACTCGAAGAACGCCGCGACCAGAATTGCAACCTCGTCCGTCTTAGCCAGCCGGACTGCAAAGCCAATCAAGGCCGCGCCTGCGCAGCGTTCAAAAGACAAGGCGTCTCCGATATCGAAGCAAGCTCGCGTGCTTGCGATGTTGCAAACCCCTGCTGGCGCCACCATCGGCGCACTGACGAAAGCGACCGGATGGCAAAAACATTCCGTTCGCGGGTTTCTCGCAGGTGTGGTGCGAAAGAAGCTTCGGCTCAAACTCAGATCTGAGAAGGTCGACGGCAACCGGGTGTACCGTGTCGACGGAACGGGCAACACCGTCTCCAAATCTACCCGCGTCGCCGCGTCGCCTGAGCGCTATGCCTCGCGTCACGGTCGGTCCGGCATCGCCGGACGAAGGAACGCTTGGCATCGAGATCGCGCGTCTGCGCGAGCTCGATGCCGAGGCGCTTCGTGCTCGATGGCACACAGTGTTCAGGCGGAAAGCCCCTCCTCGACTGTCCCGCCAGCTGTTGTTTCGGATTCTGGCGTACCGGCTACAGGCCGATCAGCTGGGTGATCTCGAACCGCACACTCGACGCCTCCTAGAGAGTTCCAAGTCTCCGGGGGATCTCCGTCAACTCACCACGGATCTCAGTCGAGTTGAGCCCCGGCTGAAGCCGGGCACGGTGCTCAGACGCGAGTGGGACGGGCAACTGCAGCACGTCATGGTTCTCGCGGATGGGTTCTCGTGGGAGGGGAAAATCTACCCGAGCCTGTCCAAGGTCGCGTCGGCCATCACCGGCACCCGATGGAATGGGCCGAGGTTCTTCGGCATGCGAGACAAGTCCCACGTACCGGCGCAACCATGACAGCCAAAACTACGAAGCCGGTTCGCTGCGCAATCTATACCCGAGTGTCCACCGACCAAGGGCTGGATCAGGACTTCAATTCGCTGGATGCCCAGTACGACGCCTCGCAAGCCTACATCCGAAGCCAGGCGCACGCCGGTTGGACCTTGATCCGGTCGCGATACGATGACGGTGGCTATTCGGGCGGTTCAACAGAACGGCCGGCGTTGCAGCAACTGTTGGCCGACATTCGAGATCGCAAGCTGGACGTCATTGTCGTCTACAAGGTCGATCGGCTGACCCGATCGCTGGCTGATTTCGCAAAGCTTGTGGAGCTATTCGATGCTCACGGGGTCTCGTTCGTATCCGTGACCCAGCAGTTCAACACAACGACATCGATGGGACGTTTGACCCTCAACGTTCTGCTGTCCTTCGCTCAGTTCGAGCGGGAAGTCACCTCAGAGCGCATTCGGGACAAGATCGGTGCATCCAAGCGAAAGGGGATTTGGGTCGGAGGGAAGGTTCCGCTCGGCTATGAAGTAAAGGATCGCAAGGTTCTGGTCGTTGCGGAAGAGGCGGAGCAAGTCCGAACAATCTTTCAAAGCTACCTCAAGCTCGGCAGCATCCACCGCTTGATGCCGGACCTTCGCCATCGCGGCATTGTCTCGAAGGTCCAACGCTTGAAGACTGGAAAGACCATCGGGGGTAATGCATTTACCAGCGGTCCCCTCTCCTATCTTCTCCGCAACCGCTTCTACATCGGCGAAGTGGTTTACAAGGGCGAGATCCTGCCGGGTGAGCAGAAGGCGATCATTGATCGTGATCTGTTCGACGCCGTTCAGACCAAGCTTGCAGAGCAGCAAAACAACTACATAACAACGCGCTCCGCATCCGAGGCCCTTCTGCTGGGCCGGATCTTCGACGACCGCGGCAATCGGATGAGTCCAAGCCACGCCCGCAAGAAGGGCGTGAGATATCGATACTACATCTCGCTGCCGCTTCTACGCGGAGAACCAGATCGAGCGGGATCGGTTCACCGTGTTCCCGCGATCGAGATTGAAACCATTGTCGCCAATGCCGTTCGTCGAGAACTTCAAGCTCCCTGCGGGACCTGCGGATACTCGAGCTGATCAAGACACACGTGGCTCGTGTCGAGGTTCAGGCCGACCGGCTTGTGATCGAACTCGACGACTTCACAAGACCTGCAGACCGGAGAGACGACCGCCGAACGAACGATCGTTCATATTCCCTGGCAAAAGCCACCATCAAAACGGCGACGTGAAATTATCGCCCCGCAATCGGCGATCACGAAAAGATGCTCGTCCCATCCGCGCCGATGCGCGTGCGCGGCTGGTCGCAGCGATTGCGCAAGGTCAGACGCTGGCTCGATGAGCTCGTTGCAGGCGCGGTGACAGATGTCGAAGCAATCGCATCACGAGAGCGTTGCAGCGTTCGCAAAGTCAACATGACGATCTCGCTGGCCTTTCTCGCACCGACCCTCGTGAAAGCGGCCATCGAAGGGCGTCTGCCGCGGGGGGTCGGGATTGCCCGGCTCTGCGACCAGCCAGCCGAGTGGTCCAGCCAATATCTGGCGCTCGGCCTTCACAACGGCTGATGCGCCTTCAAACTGTTATGCACCGCTTTGGGAACCGGGCCTAAAAGGTGGTCTCTAGTGCCCGCGAACCGCGTCTCTGCTTGCGGCGCTCTCAAAAGCCGGGAAACGGAATTTTGACCCTCGGAGACAACCGGTCGGCAACCGACTGACGGCGCATCAGCAGTCTCACGGAGACGGAAATTACCTCGGTTCTAGTCCGGCAAAGCCCGGGGAATGCGGGGCACAGAGCGGAGACCGGAAAACCCATCGTTGCGAGAAAATGGGTGGTGGGCGCACCAGGGCTCGAACCTGGGACCCGCTGATTAAGAGTCAGCTGCTCTACCAACTGAGCTATGCGCCCGGGCCACACGCCTGGGGGAGCCCCAAGCCGGCGGGACTTAGCAAGTCGACGCCGCACTGTCCAGCAATCATGCCGGTTTGCGAGCCGCAAATGAAAAGCCGCCGGGCGAGCCCGGCGGCACCATGCGGCGGCGCACCGTTCGGGGAGAAACGGGCCGCCGCAATCGGGAAAGCGGGCCTTAGCCGCGGCGGCGCCACGGCGGCGGACCGCCCGGACCCGGGCCCTGACGGCCCATCCGCAGCAACACCGCGAAACGATGCTTCTGGCCCTCGTCGAGCGTCTTGTAGAGCGGCTCGGCGGCGTCGGCGAGTTGCTTGAGCGCGGCGCCTGACGCGGACATCGCGTCGGCGTTGCGGCGCATCCGCTCCAGCGCATCCGGACGCGCCGGCGGGTTGTTGTCGCGGCGCGTGTTGGCCATCGCCATCATGCGGTCGGCGCGCTGCTTGGCGAGCGCGCGGATCGCGGTCTCGACGGCCGGCCAGAGCTTTTCCTGCTCGGCGGAAAGCTTCAGACCGGTGCGCAGCGCGGCGATGCGCGCGTCGGTCAGCGCCGCCGCGTCTTCCGCGGACGGCCGCCAGCGCGGAGCGTCGGCAGGCGGTGTCGCCTGAGCGTACGCAAGGCTCGCGCCGGAGAGATTCAACGCAACGATACCTGCAAGGACTGTCTTCAACATCCGACCACTCCTGATGGTGTTGTCGATAGAGGACAGTAGAGGACCGCGGTGTCTCCGGCGCAAGTTAAAGATTGGATAGCTAGAGCATGATCCCGAAAAGTGGGAACCGGTTTTCGGAAAAGATCATGCTCCAACAGTAAGAGATGACCAAGCGTTCAGAACGCCTGCGCGAGATGACCGAAGCCGGCGCTTTGCGCGAACGAAACGGCGCTGCGCTTCTGGTTCTCGTCCAGCACCTTGATCAACGGCGCTGCCGCAGAGGCGAGCCGCTTGAGCTGCACCGCGGTGCCGGCCATGCGTGTCGCCTTGTCGCTCATGCGAGCCATCAGACCTGCGCTGGCCTCTTCCCGCGCCTGCGAACGCGCCAATGCGCGCAACGCGGACTCGACCGGACCCCAATATCTTTGCTGTTCAGCCGTCAGATTGAGAGCAGCGCGAAGCCGCGCAATGTGGGCTTCCTTGACGACAGGACCGCTATGACGCGCGCCGCCTTGTTCGTACTTTGCACCCGCCTCGCCCAGCGTTTCCGCGGCAGCAAATGAAACCCCCATCGTGAGCGCCAGCGCGCCCACGATCGCTCCTTTCAGCATCACAACGCCTCGCCTGTTGTTGATTGTGCAGTGCGGCGGATACAGCAAGAGTTGCAATGTCACAACCCAAAAAACTCAAGGCAGCAAAAATACCTTGCTGGTTAAGCAATTTGGGCACGCCTGGAACGCGCCCCGGTCATGCATGTGGCGGAAATGTGTTCTTTAGCGCCGGACCGGCCAAGAAAATTGCCGCGCCCGGTGTGAGCGCGGCATTTTCTTTCGCGTCGTCGGAAGCCGTATTAAACGACGTCCGTTGAATGGATACGCCGCTCCGTTTCAAGTCCGCGGTAGTGGCGGCTCATCAGCTTGTTGAGCGCGCTGAGATAGGCCTTCGCGGATGCCACCAACGTATCGGGATCGGCGCCCTTCGCGGTGACCGCGCGTCCTTCGCTCGCCAGCCGCACTGAAACCTCGGCCTGCGCGTCGGTCCCCTCGGTCACGGCGTGGACCTGGTAGAGCTCGAGCTTGGCCTCGTGCGGCACCAGCGCATGGATCGCGTTGAAGATCGCGTCCACCGGACCGTTGCCGGTCGATTGCGTGGTGACGTGCTTGCCGGCGATGTCGAGCGACAGCGTCGCCGATTGCGGTCCCATGGTGCCGGCGATCACGGTGAGCGAGATGATCTTGATGCGGTCATGGGCGTGCGCGATCTCCTCGTCGACCAGGGCCTCGATGTCCTCGTCGTAGACCTGCTTCTTCTTGTCGGCGAGCGCCTTGAAGCGCACGAAGGCGTCTTCGAGCTGGTTGGCGGCGAGCTTGTAGCCCAGCTCCTCCAGCTTGTGCACGAAGGCGTGGCGGCCGGAGTGCTTGCCCATCACCAGCGAGGTCTGCTTCACGCCCACGGTCTCGGGCGTCATGATCTCGTAGGTCTGGGTGTGCTTGAGCATGCCGTCCTGATGGATGCCGCTCTCGTGCGCGAACGCGTTCCGTCCGACGATCGCCTTGTTGTACTGCACCGGGAACGACGTCACCGCCGACACGAGCTTCGACGCGCGCGTGAGCATGGTGGCGTCGACGTTGGTCCAGTACGGCATCACGTCGTTGCGCACCCGCATCGCCATCACGACCTCTTCGAGCGAGGCGTTGCCGGCCCGCTCGCCGATGCCGTTGACGGTGCATTCGATCTGCCGCACGCCCGCGCGCACGCCGGCGAGCGAGTTCGCCACCGCCATGCCGAGATCGTCGTGGCAGTGCACCGAGAACACCGCCTTGTCGGAGTTCGGCACGCGCTCGCGCAGCATCTTGAACAGCGCGAAATACTCCTCCGGCACAGTGTAGCCGACCGTGTCGGGGATGTTGATGGTGGTGGCGCCGGCGTTGATCGCCGCCTCGACGCAGCGGCAGAGGAAGTCGTGCTCGGTGCGGGTCGCATCCTCCGCCGACCATTCGACGTCGTCGGTGTGGCTGCGCGCCCGGGTGACCTGGTCGATCACCATCTGCAGCACCTCGTGCGGCTCCTTCTGAAGCTTCCACTTCATGTGGACCGGCGAGGTGGAGAGGAACGTGTGGATGCGCTTGCGCTTGGCCGGCTTGATGGCCTCGGCGCAGCGGTCGATGTCCTTCGGCGCGGCGCGGGAGAGGCCGCAGACGACGGCATTCTTGGTGCGCTTGGCGATCTCGTGGACCGCCGCCCAGTCACCCTCCGAGGCAATCGGGAAGCCGGCCTCGATGATGTCGACGCCCATGGTGTCGAGCAGCTCCGCGACCTCGAGCTTTTCCTCGTGGGTCATGGTGGCGCCGGGGCACTGCTCGCCGTCGCGCAATGTGGTGTCAAAGATGACGACGCGGTCCTTTTCGGACTTCGCTGGCGTGGTCATGGAATTTTCCTTTCGCTTGCGCCCGTCTCTGGAGATTGAGCGCTCTGGGGTTGCTTGCTTTGCAGTCCCCTGAGTGCCCAGGCACAAAGCCCAGCCGGCCCTCAGGGGCTGATAAGCAGCAGCAGCGCGCCCAGAATGAGGGTGGCTTCCGGACGGGACTGTTCAGTCCCCCGGGCGATCGCGCAGATGGAAAGGCGCGTCGACATGCCAAAAACCTCAAACCTTCGGGCTCCAAGGTCGCGGAAGTTGGTTAACCGTCCGTTAACCCGGCGCCCGATGCGACCTTTTCTACCGGATCGCAGGCCGCTCCTGCAATAGCTCCCCTAGCGCCACATATGGCGAAGAAAGGCGGAAACGAAGGGCGGCATCATCGGATCGAGGTCGGCAGGACCGCGGACGATCCGGATATCGGCCAGCTCCGGCTGCGCCTGCGACGCCAGATGGCCGAGGATGCGGTTGCGCAGCGCCTCGGCCGGCTCGCGCGCGGTGAGCACCTTGGCGAGCATCGCCCAGGTTTCCAGCCGGACCGAAAGCCAGCCGGGCTCCGGATCGAGGTCCTCGAAATCGAGCCCGGTCTCATCTTTCAGCTCGTGCCGAGCGCTGTGTTCCAGATCGACGCGCCCATCCACGACATCGATCGGCTCGGGCGTGCCGCATGGAAAATAGATCTGTCCCGCGTTGGCGGTGTGGGCACCCATCACGCCGAGCAGAAACGCGCCGTCGCTGCCGCGCAGCACCGGCGCGGCGAAGCAATTCACGACCGAAGCCGGCGGGCGACCCCAATCGCGCCAGGCGTTGAAGCTGGCGAAATCCGTCTCCAGGAACGCGCCGCGGCACACGCCATCCGCAACGCTCGTACTCGTGGGCGAGCAGCACGCGGCCGTTCCAGAGCGCCGGATTGGCCTTCTGCTTGGCGGCGAAATGCGCATCGATCGCCGCGCGGTTGTCGTCGGCAAAGGCCCACGGGCGTTGCTCGAAACGCAGATCGAGCCGAGCGACTTGAGAAATTTCGGCGGTCACGCCTCGATGGTCCCTTCGCTCACCAGAACCGCATCTCCGCCGACCGCTGCTGAAACGAGCTTGCCGCCGCGCATGTTCAACGTGAGCCGGATCAGGCTGGGCCGCCCCATCTCGACGCCCTGCTCCAGCACCACGGCATGCTCGCCGTCGCCATATTGGCCCGAAGCCGCCAGAACGCCAGCGAATGTAGCGGCCGCGGAGCCGGTCGCGGGATCTTCCGTGATTCCCATCTTGGGCGCGAACATCCGCGTGTGATAGGCCGCCGCGCGATCGACCACGTCGCGACAGTAGAGATACGCGCCGTTCGGTCCGTCGTCGGGGAACACTTGCGGCCACTTCGACATGTCGGGCCGCGCCCGCGCCATGGCGTCGAGCCCGCGCACCGGAACGAATGCGAATGAGTTGCCCGCCGACCAATAGTCCGGCATGAACTTCTCAAAGCCCAGATCGCTCGCCTCAAGACTCAGCGCCGCGGCAAGCTTGGCCAAATCTTGAACGCCGCCGGTCTTCTCGGGCAACTTGGGAATGCCGAAAGTGGCGCTGCCACCTTCCTTGCCCGGCTGCACGGTGCAGACCACCGGTCCGATCACCTCCCCCAAAACGATCTCGCGCTGCTGCGAGCCGCCATCGAGATGCGCGAGCAGCACGGCCGTCCCGACCGTCGGATGTCCAGCGAACGGCAATTCCCGCGCCGGCGTGAAGATGCGAAGCCGCGCCCGATGCTTCGGATCGTCCGCCGGAAACACGAACACTGTTTCGGGCAGATTGTACTCCCGCGCGATGGTCTGCATCGCGGCGGTGTCGAGCCCGCCGGATTCCAGGACAACCGCCAGCGGATTGCCGGCGAAGCGTTTGGTGGTGAAGACATCCAGCGTGAAGAAACGGCGGCGCATGCATCTCCTCAAATGGACACGGCGCGGAATTCTCGGCTCGGCTTGACCAACTCGTCCTGCGCCTCGATCAGCAGGATTTCGCGCGACCCTGCGTCCGCGGTGCGTTTGAGAACACCGAACACAGCAGACACCGAGCGAGACAGAGCCTCCGCGGCCGATCCTGTCTGCAGACAATGCGCGAAGAACAGCGCGGCGATGGCGTCGCCCGCGCCGTTGACCGAGATCGGCAGCTTCGGCGTGCGCAGCCGGTAGCGGCCGCTGTCGTCGCAGGCCAGCAGATCGATCGCGTCGGCGGGCGTGTCATCCACCATCAGCGACGTCACCAAGACGATGCGCGGGCCCGTCGCGCGCACCGCCTCGACCGCGGCCAGCGCTTCGGCGAGATTTCCGGTGGTGCGGCCGGTCGAGATAATCGAGCTCGAAATGGTTCGGCGTGACGATGTCCGCCGCCCGCACCGCGCAGTCCCGCATGAATTCGGCAACACCCGGCTGCACGAACACGTTGCGCCCCACATCGCCGATCACCGGATCGCAGCAATAGCGCGCCTTCGGATTGGCGGCCTTCACCTGCGCCACCGCATCGAGCACCGCCGCGCCGATCTCGGCGGAGCCGAGATAACCGGACAGCACGCCGTCGCATTGGCCGAGCACGCCCCGCTCGCCAATGCCCTGCATGACCTCACGGATCATGCCGGCATCGAACGCGCGGCCCTTCCATGAGCCATAACCCGTGTGGTTTGAGAACTGCACGGTCAGGATCGGCCACACCTCGACGCCGATCCGCTGCAGCGCGAACGCCGCGGACGCATTGCCGACGTGACCGTAGGCGACATGCGACTGGATCGAGAGGATGTTCATCGCGCCATTCTAGCGGCGCGCGCACCGGCTGCGAAACAAAAGCGGCGGGGATTTCTCCCCGCCGCATTCATTCTTGGAATGAATTCGATCAGCCAGTCTTCACATTCCCTTCCCGGCCGCCTCGACAAACCTGTTGGTGTAAGTCTTCGACAGGTCGATCTTCGCCTTCGCCACGTCCGGCGACGACTGGCTGAACACATCGAGCACGGCCTGCGCGCCCTTCGGGTCCATCCGGCCGGTGGTCGAGTACATCGGCAGCGTGTTCTTCAGCGCCGCGAGATAGAGCGCCTTGTCGGCGCCGACCAGCTCGTCCGGCATCTTGGCCATGATCGCTTCCGGCGTATTCGAGTGGATCCACTTCAAGGTGTTGAGGACCGCGTTGGTCAGCGCCTGCGCCACCTTGGGATTTTTCTCGATCCAATCCGCGCGGGTATAGAGCGCGCCGCCCGGATACTCGCCGCCGAACACGTCGACCGTGTCCTTCTGCGTGCGCGTGTCGCTGAGGATGCGCAGGTCCTTGTACTTGCCCTGCAGCAGCGTCACCGCCGGATCGAGCATCACCGCGACATCGACCGAGCCCTGCTCCATCGCCGCCACCGCGGTGGCGCCGAGGCCGATCCCGATGATGCCGACGCCGTTCGGATCGACGCCGTTCTTCTTGAGCAGGAACTTGACGAAATAGTCGGTCGAGGAGCCGGGCGCGCTGACGCCGATGCGCTTGCCGGCGAGGTCCTTGACCGACTTGATCGCAGTCGTGTTCTTCGGCGCTACGACCAGCGTCAGGCCAGGATAGCGGTCGTACACGACGAATGCCTGCATGTGCTGGTTTTTCGCAGCCAGGTTCACGCAGTGATCGAAATAGCCGGACACCACGTCGGCGCTGCCGCCGAGCACCGCGGTGAGCGCCTGCGAGCCGCCCTTGAAGTCGACCATTTCGACGTTGACGCCGGCCTTCTCGTACTCGCCGAGATGCTTCGCCAGCACGGTCGGCAGATAGCACAGGCAGGCCGCACCGCCGACCGCGATGGTGGCCTTCATCTGCTGCGCCACCGCCACGCCGGACATCAGAGCGAGGGCGGCCAAGGCCATGAGCGGCTTTCGCATCAAACGCGCGGTCATTCGCATTTCCTCCGTATTGCTGTTTCGCCGCCGACGATAGTGCAGCGGCCGTATCTCGGTAAAGGCCATCAGGTTCGGGTTTCGGCTGCGACCGGCCGCCACACCAGCAGCCGGCGCTCGACCAGCGTCACCATCCAATCGATGATGATGACGAACACGGCGAGGACGAACATTCCAGCGAACACGCCGGCGATGTCGAACGTGCCCTCAGCCTGCAGAATGAGATAGCCGAGCCCGGCGGCGGAGCCGAGATATTCGCCGACCACCGCGCCCACCACGGCGAACCCCACCGAGGTGTGCAGCGACGAGAACATCCACGACAGCGCCGACGGCCAATAGACATGGCGCATCAACTGTCGATCGTTCATGCCCAGCATGCGGGCGTTAGCGAGCACGGTCGGCGAGACTTCTTTCACGCCCTGGTAGACGTTGAAGAACACGATGAAGAACACCAGCGTCACGCCGAGCGCCACCTTCGACAAGATGCCGAGGCCGAACCAGAGCGTAAAGATCGGCGCCAGCACGATGCGAGGCAGCGCGTTGGACATCTTCACGTAAGGGTCGAGCACCGCGGCGACCATCGGCTGGCGGGCGAACCAAAACCCGACCAGCACGCCTGCGACCGAACCGATGACGAAGGCGAGCGTGGCCTCCGTCAGCGTGATCCAGAGATGGCGCCAGATGGTACCTTCCGCAAACCACTTCACGACGCGCGCGGCGACGTCGAGCGGCGTGGAGAAGAAAAACGGCGGCAACAGCGGCTTGCCGCCGACCGGGATCGTGGTGAGGACATGCCACAGCGCAATCGAGACGACCGCGACCAGCACCTGCAATGCTGTCAATCGGAGGCGATCCATCATCCGCCTCCGGTCTGGGCGTAGCCCTTGAGCACTTCGTCCTTGAGCATGTTCCAGATCTCGCGATGCAACTCGTGGAACGCGCGCTCGAGCCTGACCTCGGCGATGTCGCGCGGACGCGGGATCGAAACCCGCCAGTCGCCGATGATGCGCGCCGCCGGCCCCGCCGACATGATAACCACCCGATCGGACAGCGCGATCGCCTCCTCGAGATCGTGAGTGACGAACATCACCGCCTTCCGATCCGCACTCCATAGGTCGAGCAACAGGTTACCCATAATCTGGCGGGTCTGCGCATCAAGCGGGCCGAACGGTTCGTCCATCAGCAGGATTTTCGGATCGCGGATCAGCACCTGGGCGAGGCCGATGCGCTTGCGCTGTCCGCCGGACAGCATGTGCGGATAGCGGTCGCCGAACGCGCCAAGGCCGACCCTCGTGAGCCATTCCTGCGCGCGCTGCAACGCTTCGGCGCGGGCGACGCCCGCCGTTTCAAGCCCGATCGCCACGTTGTCGCGCGCGGTCTTCCACGGAAACAGCGCCTCGGATTGAAACAGGTAACCGGACTGGCGGTTGAGGCCGTCGAGGTTCGTGCCGAAAATATCGACCCGGCCGCTCGATGGCGGAAACAGGCCGGCGGCGGCATTGAGCAGCGTCGTCTTGCCGCAGCCGGTCGGCCCGACGATGGCGACGAATTCGCCGTCCGCGACGTTGAGCGAAGCGCTTTCGACCGCCTTGTAGGTAGCCGCCGTCCGCGAGGCGGAACGCAATGGTGACGTCGGAGAGCGCAACGGCGGCGCGGCTGGCAGCGCGTGTTCCTCCATCGGCCGTTGCGGCCGCAGTTCCAGCCATTATTTTCCCCCGCCTGGTCGCGGCCCGGGCCGCGCGCTTGTTCTTAGCGGGACACCATTCCCTTGATCAACCCGGCGTCGACCAACAGGCGGTTGAAGCGCCGCGCTTCCGCCCCGCCGGCGCAGAGGTAGAACAATCCGCGACAGCGTTCGAGTATCCGCTTTTGCTCCGCAAACGAAGGATCGAGCGGCAGCCCGGCCGCCTCCAGGATCACCAGGGGAAGATAGGGCGCCTCGAGCCGGTCGAGCGCGGACGACAGATCGGCGTCAGGAAAGTTGACCTCTTCGATCGCGTAGTAAGTCGAGAAGTAGCGCGGATCGTGGGCCGCCATGCTACGCGCGATGGTCTTTTCGTCGGCCGTCGGGTCGACGATCCGCTGCGCCAGGAATGGCTGGTGATCGCCGAACCGGACCACCAGGAAAGATTCGTCGGGGAATTCGCGCTTCAGGCGATCGATGAACGCGCGGTAATCGACCGCACTCATGGTCTGCCGGCGGACATATTCGTCGACCTGCCCCGGGTTGCCGAGGTCGCGCCACGCAGGCGTTGCTTCCGGCATATAGCGTTCGAGCCAGGGGAAGTGGTTGGCGGTCGTGTAGACGAAGATGAACTTCGGCTTGCCGTTGCGCTCGCTCGCCAGGATCTTGGCAGCCCTGTCGTAGTAGTAGCTGTCGGGCTCGACATACCGCGAGCCCATGTCGTGTAGATCCAGCATCCGATCGATGCCGGTGGTGGCCTGGAAGCGACGGGCACTGAGAAACGCGCCATAGGCGGGGTAAAGGCTGAAGGTCTGGTAGCCGCAACGCCGCAGCGACGCCGGCAGGCCGCGCTCGACCCGCCCGGCTGCGATCCGCGTGACGAAGAACTTCAGCCGGCCGTACGAACGCGCAGACAGCCCGGTCAGCACGTTGTATTCGGTGTACCAGGTCGGCCCGCCGGAGCTCTCCACCATGAGCAGCCGCTTGCGGCCGTCTGCCGACTTGAAATGATCCTGATAGCCGTCCGGCACCTTGATGCCCGGCGCCGCGGTGATGTCGAAGCTCGCTTCGTCAAGGATGAGGACGATGTGTGGCCGCTTGATCGGCGGATGACATGTTTCGTCCGCCGACGCGCGAATCCGCTCGGACGTGGCCTCGGACTCGATCCAGCCTCGCGTCGCGAGGTCATAGGCCACGAGGACGCCGGACCGGGCGAAGTTCGACACATGATTGACGCCCTGGAACGGATCGGTCGGGTCCTCCGGCACGGCAAACGACATCGCCGACAGGACCGCGAGAGCGACAACGCCCACCGCTGCCGCCACCGTGCGCCGAACGCGGAACGGGTCGACCCACCAGATCAGCGCCGCCACCGGGATCGCCAGCACGGCCGCCACGATGAGCGGTGTCTTCACATCGGGGAAAATCTGCAGCAGGAACGCGATCGTGTCGCCGTCGACGATGAGAAAGTCCAGGAAACCGAGCGTCATCCAGGTGACGGAGAATTTGAACAGTGACAGCACGATCAGCGCCGAGAACAGCGTCAGCACCACCGCGGCGGCGATTCCGGGCCGCCGCAGCACCACGAGAAAAATGCAATTGAGCGCGATCCAGGCCAGCAGAAAGAGCGCCATGCCGTAGGCGCCGTACTCGGTCTGCCACATCACGGCGAGTGCGGCGATCTGGATCGCGACCACCGCGGCGATGCGCAGCCATTGGGCGACGGAGGGCGGCATGGATCTCACAGCCGCTTGATCAGTCCGGCATCGATCAGCAGCCGGTTGAAACGCCGAGTTTCGGATCCGCCGGCGCAGAGCGCAAACTGTCCCTGGCAACGCTCCAAAATCCGCTTCTGCTCCACGAAGGATGGGTCGAGCGGCACGCCGGCGGCCTCCTGAATGACCAACGGCAGGTAGGCCGCATCGAGCGGCGAAATCGCAGAAGAGAGGTCCACCGGACGATAGTTCACCACGTCGATTGCATAGTAGGTGGTGAAGTAGCGTGGATCGTTAGCCATGATCCGGCGCATGAACTCGGCATGACCGATCGACGGATCGATCTGCTGCTCGGCGAGCGGCGGCTGATGGTCGCCGAAGCGCACGATCAGGAATGACTCGTCCGGATACTCGCGCTTGAGCCGCGCGACGAATTCCTTGTAGTCGCGCGCGCTCATACTTTGCCGCCGGACGTATTCGTCGATGTTCGGATCGTCGTTGAGCTTGCGCCAGTCCGGCGTCTGCTCGGGCCTGAAGGGGTTGCTCCAGGGGAAGTGATTGGCGGCAAGATAAGTGAACAGGAACAACGGCTGCGTACCACGATGCTGCCCGAACAAGCGCAACGTCTGGTCGTAATAGAAGCTGTCGGGCTGCGGCGAACCGGATTTCATGTCCTGCGAATCGATCATGCGGTCGACGCCGACACCGGATTGAAAGCTGCGCGCGCTGAGGAACGCACCGTGCGCCGGATAAAGCGTGAAGGTCTTGTAGCCGCAGCGGCGAAGCGATCGCGGCAGACCGCGCTCCACACGGCCGGCCGCGATGCGCGTCACATAGTAGGAAAAGCGGCCGAACGAACGCACCGACAAGCCGGTGAGCACGTTGTATTCGGTGTACCACGTCGGCCCGCCCGCGCCCTCGACCACGAATGCGCGGGTTTTGCCGTCGAACGATTTGAAATGGGCGGCGTAGCCCGCAGGTACCTTGGCGCCGGTCGCCTTGGCGATGTCGAAGCTCGATTCATCGAGCACCATGATGATGTGCGGCAGCTTCTTTTCCGGTGCACAGGTGTGCTGCATGACCGTCCGCAGCCGGTCCGATGACATCGCGTCAAATTCCATCCAGCCGTGCGTCGCGATGTTGGACGCCGCCCAGATGCCGGAACGAACGAACAGCGAAACATGGCTGTTGCCGTGGAATTGATCGGACGGCTCCTCGGGCACGATCGTGCCGATCGCAACGATGCCGGCCACACAAGCGCTGCACGACAGCGCGGCGACCGATCTGCGCAGCCGGAACGGATCGATCTGCCACAGTACGACCGCCAACGGCACGCCCAGCATGGTGGTCACGACAAGCCGTTCCCCGAGATCGGGCAGGATCGCCAGCAGGAAGGCGACCGTGTCGGAATCGATGATGAGCACGTCGAAGAAGTTCAAGGTCATCCAAAGGATGGAATACTTGAACATCGAGAGCAGCGTGATGAGCGCCATAGGAAGCAGCGACAGCCCTGCCGCCAGCGCCGGCCGCCGCAACACAGCGAGCCAGAAGCCGTTAAGCGCGCCCCAGGTGAGCAGGAAGACAGCGCGGCCGATCCAGTCGGCCTCGGTCAACACCATCAGGGCGATCGCGCAGAGGTTGATCAGCACGATAGCGCCGATCGCCACACGACGCGAATGGACGAGCCAAGTTTGCGCCGCAAGGCGGCCGCCACGCTGGAGAAATTCGAGGGTCGACATGTCAGAGCCGCTTGATCAGTCCGGCATCGATCAGCAGCCGGTTGAAGCGCCGCGCCTCCGCGCCGTTGCCGCAGCGGAAGAACAGCCCGTTGCAGCGTTTGAGAATGCGTTTCTGCTCCGCGAAAGCGGGATCGAGCGGTAAACCGGCGGCCTCCAGCACCACGAGAGGAAGATACGGCGCGTCAAGCGTGTCGAGCGCCGCCGACAAGTCCACCGGGCGAAAATTGACGCCGTCGATGGCGTAATAGGTCGTGACATAGCGCGGATCGGCTTCGGCGATGCGCCGCGCGATGACGGTTTCGTCGAGCGCGGGATCGACAATCTGCTTGGCGAAGCTCGGCTGATGATCGCCGAACCGCACGACCAGGACCGGCTCGCCGGGAAGCTCGCGCTTGAGCCCTTCGAGGAACGCGGGGTAGTCACGAATGCTCATCGCTTGGCGGCGCAGATACTCGTCGACCTCGAAAGGATTGCCGGTTTCTTTCCAATCCGGCGTCAAATGGGGTTGGTAGCGGAAATTCCACGGAAAGTGGTTGGCCGCCGTATAGACGAACATGAACAGCGGCTGCTCGCCGCGCTCGCGCGCCATCAGCTTCAGGGCCTTGTCGAAATAGAAGCTGTCCGGCTCGAGAGACTTTGAGCCAAGATCCCGTGCGTCGAGAAAGTGCTGGATGCCCGTCGTGGTCTGGAACTGCCGCGCGCCGCCGAACCAGCCCCACATCGGATAGATGCTGAAGGTCTTGTAGCCGCAGCGCGCCAGCGTGCGCGGCAAGCCGCGCTCGACACGGTCGGCGGCGATCCGGGTCACGAAATCGGCGAAGCGCCCGAAGCTCTTCACCGAAAGCCCGGTCAGCACATTGTATTCGGTGTACCAGCTTGGTCCGCCGGCGCCTTCGACCAGCAACGCCCGCGACTTGCCGTCGAACGACCGGAAGTGATCCTGGTATCCCGGCCAGACCTTGACGCCGGGCACCCGGGTGATGTCGAAGCTGCCCTCGTCGAAAACCATGACGATATGCGGCGGCCGCTTTGCCGTCGTGCAACTGTCCTGCGCCGCGGCCAACCGCTCGGTCACGACAGCGTCGGATTCGAGATAACCGCGGGTGTAAAGGTCGAGCACGCTGGTGAAGCCGGTGCGTGCGAACTTCGACACGAAATTGTTGGGGTCGAACTCCTCATAGAGATCGTTCGGGATGGCGAGCGACAAGCCGCACAGCGCCGCAAAGCAAGCCACTGCGCCGAACAGGGCTGCGCGCAGCCGCACGCGGAACGGATCGAACCACCACAGCAGCGCGATCGCCGGCAGCACGACGGACGCGACCGCCGCCACCGTCCAGCCCAGCCTGGGATACACCGCCATCAGGAATGCGATGCTGTCGAAATCCGCGATCATGATGTCGAGGAAGTTCACGGTCATCAGCAGGACGCCGTGCTTGAACTGCGACAGCACGATCAGCGCCCGCCATCAGCGCAAGCGTCAGCGCGGCCGCGGCCATCGGCCGGCGCAACGCCACCAGCAGCGTGAAATTGAGAAAGCCCCAGGTCAGGACGAAAGCGAGCCGCGGCACGAAGCCGACTTCCGTCCAGAGCAAAACACCGAGCGCGGCAAGATGGAGGGCGACCAGACATGCCCAAGCCCAACGGGCACCGCCGCCGGAACCGGCGGCGGGCAGGGAACGGGTCAAAAATGCGAGCGCGGGCGGCATTCTCTCGGTGCCGCGCCGGGACTGGTTACACAACCGGCCGGGAACCAACTGTCATCATTCTGCAATAAATGCGTCATGACAAGGGCACGGCGGCCTTTCGGCCGCCGTGCCAGACGCCATGCGGGTTTTCGGATGCCGTCTTAATTCTTCGACCGATCCACCAGCGCCCGCTGCTTGATCCACGGCATCATTTCGCGGAGCTTGGCGCCGACCTGCTCGATCGGGTGCTCGGCCAGCTTGGCGCGGGTCGCCTTGAACGAGGTCTGGTTGACCTTGTTCTCCAGCATCCAGTCGCGGGTGAACTTGCCGGACTGGATGTCGGCCAGCACCTTCTTCATTTCCGCCTTGGTGGCGTCGGTGACGATGCGCGGGCCGGTGACGTACTCGCCATACTCCGCGGTGTTCGACACCGAGTAGTTCATGTTGGCGATGCCGCCCTCGTAGATCAGGTCGACGATCAGCTTCACCTCGTGGACGCACTCGAAATACGCCATCTCCGGCGCGTAGCCGGCTTCGACCAGCGTCTCGTAGCCGGCCTTCATCAGCTCGACCAGGCCGCCGCACAGCACGCTCTGCTCGCCGAACAGGTCGGTCTCGCACTCTTCCTTGAACGTGGTCTCGATGATGCCGGCGCGGCCGCCGCCGATCGCCGAGGCATAGGACAGGCCGAGATCATGCGCATTGCCCGACGCGTCCTTGTGGATCGCGACCAGGCACGGCACGCCGGCGCCGCGCTGATACTCCGAGCGCACGGTGTGGCCGGGGCCCTTCGGCGCGATCATCAGCACGTCGAGGTCGGCGCGCGGCTCGATCAGGTTGAAATGCACGTTGAGGCCGTGCGCGAACATCAGCGCCGCGCCGTTCTTCATGTTGGCGTGCAGATGATCGCGGTAGATGTCGCCCTGCAATTCGTCGGGCGTCAGCATCATCATCACGTCGGCCCACTTGGCGGCCTCGGCGACCTCCATCACCTTGAGCTTCTCGCCCTCGGCCTTCTTGACGCCCTGCGAGCCCTTGCGTAGCGCCACCGCGACGTCCTTCACGCCGCTGTCGCGCAGGTTGAGCGCATGGGCATGGCCCTGGCTGCCGTAGCCGACGACGGCGACCTTCTTGCCCTTGATCAGGTTCAGGTCGGCGTCGCGATCGTAGTAAACACGCATGTTCTTACCCCGTTCGATATCTGTCGGCCTTGCTTCTAGGACGCTGGAACACGCCCGACAAGTGCTCCCAGCCCGGCGAAAATGATTGGTACGAAGCCGCTACAGCACCATCGGAACGATGCTGGCGACCAAGAGCAGCGCCATGACGATGTTGAAGATTCGTGCCCGGCGCTCGTCGCGCAGCACGCGGCTCAGCGCGACACCGAAGCTCGACCAGGTCACGGTCGAAAGCAGCGTCGCCAGGCCAAATACGAAGAGCAGGATCAGAAGATCGAGAAACGCGCGCTCGGGCCTGACATAGAGCGCGACGGCGCCGAAGGCGATAATGACGCCCTTCGGATTGACCCATTGAAACGCTGCCGCCTGCAGAAATGTCAAGGCCGTGCGTCAGGGTTTTCGACGATCCTGGCCGCCATGCGCGTTCGCGATTTTCCACGCGAGCCAGAGCATGTACGCGGCCCCCACCACCTTGAGAGCGGTTTGCAGGGACGGAAACGTCACCAGCAGCGCGCCCAGCCCTCCACCAGACACCACCAGCAGAATGACAAAGCCGACGACGACCCCCGCCATGTGCGGGATCGACCGCGCGAAGCCGAAATTGGCTCCGGATGCCGTCAGCATGATGTTGTTCGGGCCGGGCGTGAACGCCATGACGAACGCAAACGACGCCAGCGCGAGAAAGACGTCCAGCGGCATCACATCCCTTCCGGCCCACGGCTGATCGCCACGATGCCGGTGCGCGAAACTTCCACCAGGCCGAGCGGCAGCATCAGGTTGATGAAGCTCTCGATCTTGTCGCTGGCGCCGGTGATCTCGAACACGAAGCTTTCGGTGCCGGCGTCGATCACGCGGGCGCGGAACGCGTCGGCGAGCCGAAGCGCCTCGACCCGTGGCTCTCCCGTTCCGCGCACCTTGACCATGGCAAGCTCGCGCTCGATCGCCGGGCCGGCGACTGTCATGTCCACCACCCGGTGGACCGGCACAAGCCGATCGAGCTGGTTCTTGATCTGCTCGATCACCATCGGCGTGCCGCGCGTGACGACCGTGATGCGCGAAAGATGCTTCTCGTGCTCGGTCTCCGACACGGTCAGCGAGTCGATATTGTAGCCACGGCCGGAGAACAGTCCGATCACGCGGGCCAGCACGCCGGGCTCGTTATCGACAATCACCGACAGCGTGCGCCGCTCGACCATCTGCGACACCGGCGCGGCGGGGTAGTGGGAGGTACTGCTCACAACACGTTCCTCATATTCGGCGTCATCGCTACACCATCACCTTGCCTTCATCGGTAATCACTTCGCCGATCTTCTCGGCGGCGTCGCCGAGGATCATCTCGTTGTGCGCCTTGCCGGACGGGATCATCGGGAAGCAATTCTCGTTCTGGTCGACCACGCAGTCGAAAATCACCGGCTTCGGCGTGTCGATCATCTGCTTGATCGCGGCGTCGAGATCGGCCGGCTTGTCGCAGCGGATGCCGACGCCGTGATAGGCCTCGGCGAGCTTCACGAAGTCCGGCAGCGAGTGCGTGTAGCTTTCGGCGTAGCGGCCGCCGTGCAGCAGCTCCTGCCACTGCCGCACCATGCCCATGTACTGGTTGTTCAGGATGAAGATCTTGATCGGCAGCCGGTACTGCGCGGCGGTCGACATTTCCTGCATGGTCATCAGCACCGAGGCTTCGCCGGCGATGTCGATCACCAGCGAATTCGGGTGCGCGAGCTGCACGCCGACCGCGGCCGGCAGGCCGTAGCCCATGGTGCCGAGCCCGCCGGAGGTCATCCAGCGGTTCGGCTCCTGGAAGCCATAGAACTGCGCCGCCCACATCTGGTGCTGGCCGACTTCCGTCGTGATGTAGGTGTCGCGGTCCTTGGTCAGCTCGTAGAGCCGCTGCAACGCGTACTGCGGCTTGATGATGGTGTCCGAGTTCTTGAACGCGAGCGACTTGCGGCCGCGCCACTTCTGGATCTGCTTCCACCACTCGGCCAGCGCCTTCTGGTCCGGCTGCGCCTTGTTGGCGCGCCAGAGCTGCAGCATGTCCTTCAGCACGTGCGTGCAATCGCCGATGATCGGCACGTCGACCTTGACGTTCTTGTTGATCGACGACGGATCGATATCGACGTGGATCTTGGTCGAGCCGGGCGAGAACGCATCGAGCCGGCCGGTGATGCGGTCGTCGAAGCGCGCGCCAATGCAGATCATCACGTCGCAGTCGTGCATCGACCAGTTGGCTTCATAGGTGCCGTGCATGCCGAGCATGCCGAGCCACTGCGGATCGTTGGCCGGGATCGCGCCGAGACCCATCAGCGTCGACGTGACGGGGAAGCCGGTGAGCTTCACCAACTCGCGCAGCAGCTTGCTGGCTTCCGGGCCGGAGTTGATGACGCCGCCGCCGGTGTAGAACAGCGGACGCTTCGCCTTGGCCATCAGCTCGACGGCCTGCTTGATCCGGCTCGGATCGCCGTTGAGCCTCGGCTTGTAGCCTTGGTGATGGAAGGTGTTCGGCCGGAAGTAGTTGCCCTTGGCGAACTGGATGTCCTTCGGGATGTCGACGACCACCGGACCGGGCCGGCCGCTCGACGCGATATGAAACGCCTCGTGCAGCACGCTCGGCAGGTCGGCGATGTTCTTCACCAGGTAGTTGTGCTTGGTGCACGGCCGCGTGATGCCGACCGTGTCGCACTCCTGGAAGGCGTCGTTGCCGATCAGGTGCGTCGGCACCTGGCCGGTGATGCAGACGATCGGGATCGAGTTCGCACAGCGCGTCGGTGAGCCCGGTGACCGCGTTGGTCGCGCCCGGACCGGACGTCACCAGCACGCAGCCGACCTTGCCGCTGGAGCGCGCATAGCCCTCGGCGGCATGGACCGCGCCCTGCTCGTGGCGCACCAGGACGTGCTTCACCTTGTCCTGCGCGAAGATCGCGTCATAGATCGGCAGCACCGCGCCGCCCGGATAGCCGAAGAGGTGCTCCACGCCTTGGTCGGCGAGAGCCTGGATCACCATTTCGGCGCCGGTCAGTTCTTTCGTCGTCATCGTCCGCTCCACTGAACTCTCGAACCCGTCGGAAATAAAAAAGGGGCCGAAGCCCCCGCGCACACCGCCAATCGCTGGGTGGGTCTAGCCACCCCGGGCGGTGCGCCTTCCTACGACTACGATCACCCTCTGGGTAATTTTATTGCGCATTTCGATAGTCTTTCGTCACAACGTTGCGCGCGTTATAGGGGGGCATTCCGGACGGGTCAAGCGGAAATCTGCGCCAAAACCGCCGCTTCCGCCATTCTCGGGCGCGACCCAGGTCCAGCCCGGCATCTGATTGCGAAACCAGGTCGCCTGCCGCTTGGTATAGCGCCGGGTGTCCATTTTACCGCGCTCGGCGGCCTCCTGGAGCGATATCTCGCCGGCGAGATGCCGGCGCAGCCAGGGCACGCCGTGCGCCTTCATTGCCGGCAGCAGCGGGTCGAGCCGCCGGCCATCGAGCGCCCTCACCTCGTCCAGCGCCCCGGCCTCCAGCATGGCGTCGAACCGGGCGTCGATCCGGCGATAGAGCTCGGCCCGCTCCGGCGTCAGGAACACGGCGACAGTGCGCTTCGGATCGAGGACCGCCGGCATGCCGTCGCGGTGCCAGTCGGCAAGCGAGCGTCCGGTTGCTTCCAGCACCTCCAGCGCGCGGCCGATCCGCATCTTGTCGGCCGGCCGCAACCGCGCCGCCACCGCAGGATCGCGCCGCGACAGTTCGGCGTGTATCGCCGGCGCGCCTTGCGTATCGATCCGCGCACGCACCGCGGCGCGGATGTCCGGCGGCGTCGGCGGCACTGCCGAGAGCCCTTGCGTCAGCGCCTTGAAATAAAGCCCGGTGCCGCCGGTGAGGATCGGCACCCTGCCCTCGTCCCGGACTTGCGTCAGCGCGGCGCCGGCATCGCTGCACCAGCGGCCGACCGAATAGTTCTCCGCCGCATCGACATGGCCATAGAGCCGATGCGGCACGCGCGCCTCCTCGCTCGGGGTCGGCCGCGCCGTGATGATGCGCAGGTCGCGATAGACCTGCATCGAATCCGCATTGATGACCGTGCCGCGCAAGCGCTCGGCGAGCTTGAGCGCCAGCGCCGACTTGCCGCTCGCGGTCGGCCCTGCAATAAGCACCGCGCGTCCGCTCTTATCGGTCATCGCAATGACTTATGTCGCGACCCTGATCTCGAATCCTGCTTCGCGCGCACTCGACAACGTGACGGTCGAGCGTGCACGCACCACGCTGCCGGGAGCGAGCGAGATGCGCTGGCTCGACCCCGGCATCGCCGCCGACATTTCCTTTACCCTGCCAAACGACAGCGTGGAACGGCAACGCGCGCAGGCCGGCGAACTGCGGGGGTTGCTGTCCGGACGGCCGATCGACGTTGTCGTCCAGAACGAAGCAAACCGCCGCAAGCGGCTGTTCCTCGCCGACATGGACTCCACCATGATCGGCCAGGAATGCATCGACGAACTGGCCGACCATGTCGGGCTCAAGGCCCATGTCGCGGCTATCACCGAACGCGCCATGCGAGGCGAGGTCGAGTTCGAGCCGGCACTGCGCGAGCGCGTGGCCTTGCTCAAGGGATTGGCGGAATCGGTGGTCGACGACGTGATCGCCACACGGATCAAGCTGACGCCGGGCGGGCGCACGCTGGTCGCAACGATGCGGGCAAACGGCGCCCACACCTGCCTCGTCTCCGGCGGTTTTACGCTGTTCACCAACCGGATCGCCGCGATGATCGGCTTCAATGAAGACCGCGCCAACGCGCTGGTCGTGGCGAACGGCAAGTTCGACGGCTTGGTGACCGAACCCATCCTCGGCAGCGGCGCCAAGCTCGCGGCTTTGCACGAGCTGCGCACCCGCTTCGGATTGAAGCACGATGAGACGATGGCTGCCGGAGACGGTGCCAACGATCTGCCCGATGATCCAGGACGCCGGCCTGGGCGTCGCCTACCACGGCAAGCCGATCGTGGCGCAGGGTGCCCATGCCCGGATCGATCACGGCGATCTCACCGCGCTGCTCTACGCCCAAGGTTATCGGCGCGAAGAGTTCGTCGAGCCGAAATGAAAAGGGCGGCCGCAAGGCCGCCCTTTGAATTGTTGTCCGCCGTCTCGATCAGTTGATCGGCAGCGCCACGAACAGCATGTCGCCGGCCGAAGTCGCCACCAGCAGCAGCGCGGTCTTCTTGCCTGCCTTCTTCAGCGCCTCGACGCGGGTGCGCCACGTCGGCGGCGTTGGTGATCTGCTCCTGCTCGATCGCCACCAGCACGCTGCCCGCCGTCAGCCGCTTGTCGGCCGCGACGGACGCCGCGTCGACATCGGTGATGACCACACCCTTGACCGAGTCCTTGATCTTGTACTTCTCGCGGAGCGAATCCGACATGTCGGAAAGCTGCAGGCCGAGCGTGCGCTGCACGACCGACTTCTCCGGCGTCGGCTCGGACTTGGCGGAGGCCTGCACAGGCTTCTCGCCGTCCTCGAGCCGGCCGAGCTTGACCGTCTTGGTCTGCTCCTTGCCCTTGCGGATGATTACGACCGGAACATCCTTGCCGACCGGCGTGTCGGCCACGATGCGCGGCAGATCGCGCATCTCCTTGATGTCCTTGCCGTCGAACTTCACCACGACGTCGCCGGCTTCGATGCCGGCGGGCTTCGCCGGGCCCTTGTCGTCGACGCCGGCAATCAGAGCGCCGCGCACCGGCTTGATGCCAAGGCTTTCGGCGATCTCGTCGGTGACCTGCTGGATCTTGACGCCGAGCCAGCCGCGCCGCGTTTCGCCGAAATTGCGAAGCTGATCGATCACCGGCATCGCGGTCTTCGAGGGCACCGCGAAGCCGATGCCGATCGAGCCGCCTGACGGCGAAATGATCGCGGTGTTCACGCCGACCACTTCGCCGTCCATGTTGAACAGCGGGCCGCCGGAGTTGCCGCGGTTGATCGACGCGTCGGTCTGGATGTAGTTGTCGTACGGACCCGAATTGATGTCGCGGTTGCGCGCCGAGACGATACCGGCGGTCACCGTGCCGCCGAGGCTGAACGGGTTGCCGATCGCGATCACCCATTCGCCGAGCCGCACCTTGTCGGAATTGGCGAACTTCACCGCCTTGAGCGGCTTGTCGCTCTTCACGCGCAGCACCGCCAGGTCGGTCTTCTGATCCTTGCCGAGCACCTCGGCCTTCAAGCGGCGGCCGTCGGTAAAGATCACGGTGATCTCGTCGGCTTCCGCGATGACGTGGTTGTTGGTGACGACGATGCCGGACGCATCGATCACAAAGCCCGAACCGAGCGAGTTGACGCGGCGCGGCGGCCGGTTCGGCGCCGGGCTATCGCCCTGGCCGCGCCGGTTCTTGAAAAACTCCTCGAAGAACTCCTCGAACGGCGACCCGGGCGGCAGTTGCGGCCGCGCACCGCCGCCAGGACCACCAGGCCGCGTTTCTGCGGACGCAGCCTGCGAGGTGGAAATGTTGACGACCGCATCGATCACCTGCTCGGCGACGTCGGCGATTTTTTCCGGTCCGCGAGCCTGGGCGGGAAGCGCCGGCAGCGCCAGCGCGGCGGCGGCGAGCGTGGCCAAGACCGGGCGGCGGATGGTGCAAGCGATGGCGGTGAAAAGGCGGGCCATGGCCGTCGATTCTCCTGCGAGTTGGATAGCTCTGACAGTGCCTGCGTCCAGGCGCGGTTTCAAGGGAGATGGCGCACCGCGATAAACCAACCGGATTGGGGCGGAAAACAGGCCGTCAGCCGCGAACGATCCAGATCAGCGCGATTCCCACCGCTGCGGAAACGACACCCACCACGCGCAGGACACTATCCGGCGCCTCCAGCACGTTCGCCATCGCGCGCTTCGTCATGCTGGGAAAGGCGGCGAACAAAAGGCCCTCGATGGCAAACACCAGACCCAACGCCACGAGGAAATCCCACATCGCCAATCAACCAACCGTCATGCCGCGGGCGTCAGACTGGCGCCCGCCGTTACTGCTTCGGGGCGGTGGGGCTGGCCGACGCCGCCGGCCCCGTTGGGCTCTTGCCCGACGGATTGACGAAGTACCGGAAGAATTCGGAATCCGGCCGCAGCACCATGCGTGTGTCGCCGCTGCGCAACCCCGCCTCATAGGCCTGCATCGACCGATAGAACGAGAAGAAGTCCGGGTCCTTGCCGAACGCATCGGCGAAGATACGATTGCGCTCGCCGTCGCCCTCGCCGCGGATCTGTTCGGACTTCGAAGTCGCGTCAGCCAGCAACACGGTGACGTCGCGGTCGGCCCTGGAGCGGATTTCCTGCGAACGCTGGCTGCCCTGAGCGCGGAATTCAGCAGCTTCGCGTTGCCGCTCGGTTTGCATGCGCTGGTACACCGCCTGGCTGTTCTGCTCCGGCAGATCGGCGCGCCGGACGCGCACATCGATGACGTTGATGCCGTAACCCTGCGCCTCACGATCGAGTTGCTCAAGCACGCGCGTCATCAGTTGCTGACGCTCGTCGCGAACCACGTCGGTCATCGTCTTTTCGCCGAGAACGCGGCGCAACGCGGAGTTCAACAAGATCGCGAGCTGCGAGTTGGCACCGGCGATTGATCCCAGCGTCTGGTAGAAGCGCAGCGGATCCTTGATCTTGTAGCGCGCGAAGGCATCGACCACGAGCCGCTTCTGGTCGGAAGCGATCACTTCCTGCGCCGGCGAACTCGAGATCGAGGATGCGCTTGTCGATCATGATGACGCTGTCGATCAGCGGCACCTTGAAGTTGAGGCCGGGCTCCGTGATGCCGCGCACCGGCTGGCCCAGTCGGACCACCAGAGCCTGCTGCGTCTCGTAGACCGTGAACATCGAGCTGTAGCCGAGAATGGCCGCGACGATGAGAACGACGACCAGCGCGCCACTGAGAATACCGAGCTTCATCGGGCACCTCCCGCCGCGGGCGGACGCCGCGTGAGTTCGTTGAGTGGCAGGAACGGCACCACGCCACCGCCCTGACCGCTCCCTCCGGTGTCGAGGATGATCTTGTCGGTCGAGCCGAACAGACGCTCCATCGTTTCGAGATACATCCGCTGGCGAGTCACGTCCGGCGCCTTCTTGTATTCGTCGTAAATCTTGATGAACCGCGCGGTCTGGCCTTGCGCCTCCGCGACGGTCTGCTCGCGATAAGCTTCGGCGTTTTGAGTAATTTGCGCCACCTTGCCTCGCGCCTCGGGGACTACGCGATTTGCGTAGGTCTGCGCCTCGTTCTGCGCGCGCTCGAGGTCGGCGCGCGCCGCCTGCACATCGCGGAACGAGTTCGATGACCTGCGTCGGTGGATCGACCTTCTGTAATTGCACCTGCTGGATCAGGATACCGGCGCCGTACTGATCGAGCGTCTTCTGCATCAAATCCTGAACAGCGTTCTCGATGTTCTGCCGCGCGCCGGTCAGGATCGGCTGGATGTTGGAGCGGCCGACCACCTCGCGCATCGCGCTCTCGGCCACCGCCTTCACGGTGCCTTCCGGATTTTGGATGTTGAACAGATAGTCGCGCACCCTGGCCGGCTGGATCTTCCACAGCACCGAGAAATCGACATCGACGATGTTCTCGTCGCCGGTGAGCATCAGGCTCTCTTCAGGCACGTCGCGCACCGTGGTGCCGCGTCGCGAGTCGTCGACCACGCGCATGCCGACGTCGATCTTGTTGACGCGCAGCGCCTTCGGCGTCAGCACCGTCTCGATCGGATACGGCAGGTGATAATTCAGGCCCGGCTGCACCTCGCGCACGTGCTGGCCGAAGCGCAGCACGACGCCGAGCTCATCCGGCTCGACACGGAAGAAGCCGGAAACGCCCCAGAGCACGACCGCGCCGAGCGTGAGCAGCGCGAAGCCGCGGCCGCCGAGATTGCCACCCGGCAGGACATTCTTGAGCTTGTCCTGGCTGCGGCGCAGCAATTGCTCGAGATCCGGCGGGGTCGGGCCGGAGGACTGAGGTCCGGAACCCCATGGTCCCTTCGATCCTCCCGATCCCCAGGGTCCGCCGCCCTGATTGCTCCATGGCATTGAAATTTCTCCTTGGGGCCGGCCTTTTGGCGCCGGTTCGCCTCATGTTGCCGACGGTTATAGGGGAGCCGTATGCGCCTTACAACGAGCGCCACGGACGCAACCCAACATCCTGTCCAGACTGGTCTTTCCGACGATCTGCAATCAAATCCGCTGGTATGTCACAAAGCTGACGCTGGCGTCGTCCCGCGGGCCGGCAGGCTGCTCGCTGCGCGCAGTCTCGCGCCAGAGCTTCGAATCGATGGCAGGCAAATACACATCACCCTCGGGCCGTGCATGGACATGGGTAATCTCGAGCCGATCGGCAAGACCCATGGTCTGTTCGAAGATTTCCGTGCCGCCGATCACCATGATCTCGCCGGCGCCCCGGCGGCGCGCTTCGTCGCAAGCCATATCGAGCGCCGCCTCGACACTGTTCACTACAATGACTCCCTCGGCGCGGAAATTCCGGTCTCGCGTGACCACGATGTTGGTGCGATCCGGCAACGGCTTGCCGATCGAAAGATAAGTCTTGCGGCCCATCACCACCGGCTTGCCGAGCGTCATCGCCTTGAAGCGCTTGAGATCGGTGGAGAGCCGCCACGGCAGCGCATTGTCGCGTCCGATCACGCCGTTGTCGGCGACGGCCGCGAGCAACACGACCGCAATGCCGGAGCGCGCAGCGCTCACACCGCGACCTCGGCTTTGATGTGCGGGTGCGGCTCGTAGTTCTCGAGCGAGAAATCCTCGAAGCGGAACGCGAAGATGTCCTTCACCGCCGGGTTGAGGCGCATGGTCGGCAGCGCCCGTGGCGAGCGGGAGAGCTGCAGCCGCGCCTGCTCCAGATGATTGAGATAAAGGTGCGCGTCGCCGAACGTGTGGACGAAGTAACCCGGTTGCAGGCCGGTCACCTGCGCCATCATCATCGTCAGCAGCGCGTAGGACGCGATGTTGAACGGCACACCGAGGAAAATGTCGGCGGAGCGCTGATAGAGCTGGCAGGACAATGTGCCCTTGGCGACATAGAACTGGAACAGGCAGTGACAAGGCGGCAGCGCCATCTTGTCGACGTCGGCCGGATTCCACGCGCTCACGATGAGGCGGCGTGAATCCGGGTTGCGCCGGATCATGTCCACGACGTTGGCGATCTGGTCGATCGCGCCGCCGTCGGGGGTCGGCCACGACCGCCACTGCTGGCCGTAGACCGGGCCGAGCTCGCCGCGCTCGTCCGCCCACTCGTCCCAAATCCGCACGCCGTGATCGTTGAGGTATTTGATGTTGGTGTCGCCGGCGAGGAACCAGAGCAACTCGTGGATGATCGACTTGAGGTGCAGCTTCTTGGTGGTCACCATCGGGAAGCCGTCGGCCAGGTCGAAGCGCAGTTGGTGACCGAACGTCGAGAGCGTGCCGGTGCCGGTGCGGTCGCGCTTCTCCACGCCGTCGGCGAGAGCGTGCTCCATCAGGTCGAGGTACTGGCGCATGGTTCGTCCTACCGGCGGCGTGTGACCAACTCAAGGCTGCGAAAAGCCTATCCTCAGGGCAGCCCACAGATAAGGGTCGCCGGCCTGCGTCCCCACCCTCGCCAGGATGAAAATTCCAGGACGCCGCGCCGCATTGCAGCGGAACCGGGGTTGGGTATTGTGAGGGCCAACGCGGGGAGCCGCGTGCCATTCCGCGCGGGATGCCGCGCCGATCAGACCCTTCCCATTCGGAGGATTCAGGATGCGAACTCATTGCTGTTGCCGCGTGCGCCATGTTGGCGCTGGCCGGCGTTTCCAACGGGGCCCGCGCGCAGGCCGACTACCCCAACAAGCCGATCCGCATCCTGGTGCCCTTCGCGCCGGGCGGCTTCGTCGACGTGGCGGCCCGGCTGGTCGGCCAAAAGCTGAGCGAGAAGTGGGGCCAGCAGGTGATCGTCGAGAACCGCCCCGGCGGCAACGGCTTCATCGCGGTCACCGCAGCGGCCAAGGCTCCTGCCGACGGCTACACGCTGCTGATGGCGCACTCCGGCGAGTTCGCCGTGAACCCGGCCGTGTTCGCCAAGGACATCCCCTACGACCTCGACCGCGACTTCCATGCCATCACGCTGGTCAGCGAAGCCCCGATGGTGGTCGGCGCCAAGACCGACGGTCCGTTCAACTCGCTCCAGGACCTCATCGCCGCCGCCAAGGCGAAGCCCGGCACGATCGGCATGAGCAGCCCCGGCACCGGCAGCATCAACCACCTCGCCGGCGAATGGATGGCGTTGGCGAGCGGCGTGAAGTTCCTGCACGTTCCGTACAAGGGCGGCGCCCCCGCGGCGGTCGCCATCGCCACCGGCGAGGTACCGTTCGGCATGGCCGCGGTCTCCTCGGCGCTACCGCAGATCAAAGCGGGCCGCGTGAAGGTTCTCGCCATCACGACCGCCGAAAAGTCCAAGCTCGATCCGTCCTGGCCGACCATCCAGGGCTCCGGCGTGAAGGACGTCAACCTGTCGATCTGGTCCGGCCTGTTCGCGCCGAAGGGCGTGCCGCAGCCAATCCGCGATAAGATTTATGCCGAGGTCGCGGCCATCCTGCAGATGCCCGACGTGAAGGAGAAGTTCGCCGCCGGCGGCACCGACACCAGCGGCATCAAGCCCGACGCATTCACCGCGCAGATCAAGCGCGAGGCCGCTGCGATGCAGGACATCGTGCAGAAGGCGGGCGTGAAGCCGGAATAGAATTGCACGTGACGCGATACCGCCCCGCCTTTGGGCGGGGCGGCGCTTTTTGAGCTATTGCTTGAGCCATGCGGATTCGATCCCAAAGCGATTTCTGGTGCGGGCTGCTGTTCGTCGCCACCGGCATTGCCGTCGTGGTGCTGGCGCAGAGCTACCGCCTCGGCACCGCCGCGCGGATGGGACCGGGCTACTTCCCCACCCTGCTCGGCTCGCTGATGGTGCTGCTCGGCGCCTCGCTGTCGGTGCCGGCCTTCGCGATCGACGGCGAGCGGATGCAGCGCTTCCACCTGCGTCCGCTGCTTTTCGTGCTGCTCGCCATCGCCGCCTTTGGTATCGCGCTGCCCTATCTCGGCTTTGCCGCGGCCATCGTCGCCCTGGTGATTGTGGCGTCCTTCGCCGATCCGGACCTGCGGCCGGTTGAGATCGCCGGCGTCGCCGCGTTCCTGGTGGCGTTCTCGATCCTGATCTTCGTCGTGCTGCTCGGCCTGCCGATCCAGCTCTGGCCCGGCTCCTGATCCGCGCATGGATATCATTTCCAATCTCGCATTGGGCTTCGGGGTCGCGGTCACCCTGAAGAGCCTCGCCTACTGCTTCGTCGGCGTGTTTCTCGGCACGCTGATCGGCGTGCTGCCCGGCATCGGTCCGGTCGCGACCGTCGCGATGCTGCTGCCGCTGACGTTCAAGCTCGATCCGGCGACCTCGATGATCATGCTCGCCGGCATCTACTACGGTGCGCAGTACGGCGGCTCGACCACCGCAATCCTGATCAACATTCCCGGCGAAACGTCGTCGGTGGTGACCACGCTCGACGGCTACCAGATGGCGCGGCGCGGCCGCGCCGGTCCGGCGCTCGGCATCGCGGCCATCGGCTCGTTTGCCGCCGGCACCGTGGCGACGCTGGTGGTGGCGCTGTTCTCGCCGCCACTTGCCGATCTCGCGCTAAAATTCCAGCCTGCGGACTACTTCTCGCTGATGGTGTTCGGTCTGATCGGCGCGGTGGTGCTGGCGCGCGGCTCGCTGCGAAAAGCGATCGCGATGGTGGTGCTCGGGCTGCTGCTCGGCCTGATCGGCACCGACGTCAACTCGGGCGTCCAGCGCTTCACCTTCGGCATCCCGGCGCTCGCCGAAGGCATCAGCTTCGTCGCGCTGGCGATGGGCATGTTCGGCATCGCCGAGGTCGTCTACAACCTCGAGCAACGCGGCAAGGATCGCGAGGTCTTCACCTCCAACATCGGCCGCGTGCTGCCGAGCAGGGAGGACCTCCAGCTCTCCAAATGGTCGATCGTGCGCGGCACGGTGCTGGGCTCGGTGCTCGGCATATTGCCGGGCGGCGGCGCGCTGCTCGCCTCGTTCGCCGCCTACACCATCGAGAAAAAGATCGCCAAGCCGCCGCACGAATTCGGCAGCGGCGACATCAGGGGCGTCGCCGCGCCGGAGTCCGCCAACAATGCCGGCGCGCAGACCTCATTCATTCCCGATGCTGACGCTCGGCGTGCCGTCCAACCCGACCATGGCGCTGATGATTGGCGCACTGATGATCCAGGGCATCCAGCCCGGCCCGCAGGTGATGACGCAGCGGCCGGAATTGTTCTGGGGAATCATCGCATCGATGTGGATCGGCAATCTGTTCCTGCTGATGCTGAACCTGCCGATGATCGGGCTCTGGGTGCGGCTCCTCGCGGTGCCTTACCGCTTGCTGTTCCCCGCCATCCTGGTGTTCTGCTGCATCGGCGTGTTCACCATCAACAACAACGTGTTCGACCTGTTCCAGCTCATCGTGTTTTCCGGCATCGGCTACCTGCTGCTCAAGCTCGGCTGCGAGCCGGCGCCGCTGGTGCTCGGCCTCGTGCTCGGTCCGATGATGGAGGAGCACCTGCGCCGCGCGCTGCTGATTTCGCTCGGCGACCCGATCATTCTGATCACCAGCCCGATCAGCGCTGGCTTCCTGATCGCGTCGGCCGCACTGCTGGTCTCGATCGCGGTGCCGGCGATCCGGTCGCAGCGCGAAGAAGCGTTGAAGGAATAGAAACCGGAACGGCCGCCTTGCGGCCGTTCCAAACGTTCCTCAGACAATCAGTTGGCGGTCGCGCCGGCCGCCTTGATGACCGGCCCCCACTTGGCGATCTCGCTCTTCACCAGCGCGGCCAGCGGCGCGCCGCCGCGGCGGTCCTTGCCAGGAATGTCGCTGCCGAGCTCGAGCAGCCGCTTGCGCGTCGCCTCGTCGTCGAGCGCCTTGCTGAGCGCGTCCGACAACTTGTCGACGATCGCCTTCGGCGTGCCCTTCGGCGCGATCAGCGCATTCCAGGCGGACGCCTGAAACTCCGGCAGCCCGGCCTCCTTGGTGGTCGGCAGATCCGGCAGCGCCGGATTGCGCTCGTCGGTCGCGATCGCATAGGCCTTGATGGTGCCGCCCTTGATCTGCGGCACGGCGTTGACGATCTGGTCGCACATCGCATCGACCTGGCCCCCGACCAGCGCGTTCATCGACGGGCCGGTGCCCTGGTAGGGGATAGAGGTCGGCTTGATGCCGAGGATGTGGTTGAGCAAAAGGCAGGTCGTGAACGACACCGAACCCACGCCCGCGTGCGCGAAGTTCATCTTGTCGGCGTTCTGCTTGGCGTAAGCGGCGAACTCCTTGAGATCCTTCGGCGGCAGATCCTTCCTGGCGAGGATGAGGATCGGCGTGCCGGCCGCGAGCCCGATCGGTTCGAAGTCGTTGACCGGATCGTATTGCAGATTGGGATAAAGCGCGGGCGCCGCGGCCTGGGTGCCGAGGTGTCCCATCGCGATGGTGTAGCCGTCGTTGCGCGCACGCTTGGCGCGGGTGATGCCGGTGGTGCCGCCGGCGCCGACCACGTTTTCGATCACGAAGCTCTGGCCCAGCGACTTCCCCATATTGTCGGTCACGATCCGGGCGATCACGTCGGTCGGGCCGCCGGCCGCGAACGGGACGATCACGGTGATAGGACGGGTGGGATAGTCCTGCGCCGAGGCCGGAACGGCCAGCGCGAACAGGCAGGCCAGCAGGCTGGCCACGCAGCGAAATGCGGTCATGGGCGTCTCCTCCTGAGTTCCCGGAGATATGACCGGGCTTTTCCCAAAAGAAAACCCCGAGGCGGGCTAAAAACGCCGCCTCGGGGCTCGTCTTTTGGTCGAGGTGACCGGACTATTCGGTGAACACCTCTTCGCGCTTGGCGCGCAGTGCCGGCAGCACCGACAGGGTCAGCATCACCGCCGAGATCAGCAGCAGGCCCGCCGAAATCGGCCGGGTCAGGAACACCGTGGCATCGCCACGGGCGATCAGCATGGCGCGCCGGAGGTTCTCCTCCATCAGCGGCCCGAGCACGAAGCCGAGGATCATCGGCGCCGGCTCGAAGTCGTGCTTCACCAGCCAGTATCCGACCACCCCGAAGATCGCGGTCATCATCACGTCGAACGGAGCGTTGTTCACCGAATAGATGCCGATGCAGCAGAACACCACGATCATCGGGAACAGATGGCGGTACGGCACGCGCAGCAGGCGCACCCACACGCCGACCATCGGCAGGTTGATGACGATCAGCGCCAAGTTGCCGATCCACATCGAGGCGATCATGCCCCAGAACAGCTCGGGCTGCTTGGTCATGACCTGCGGGCCCGGCACGATGCCATGGATGGTCATCGCGCCGACCATCAGCGCCATCACCGGGTTCGGCGGGATGCCGAGAGTAAGCAGCGGAATGAACGAGGTTTGTGCGGCTGCGTTGTTGGCCGCTTCCGGCGCGGCGACGCCTTCGATGGCGCCGCGGCCGAACCGCTGCGGTGTCTTCGAGACGCGCTTCTCGAACGTGTAAGCAGCGAACGCCGCGATGATCGCACCGCCGCCCGGCAGGATGCCCAGCAACGAGCCAATGATCGTGCCGCGGCCGATCGCGCCCGCCGAAGCCTTCAGATCGGGCAAGCTCGGCATCAGGTTCGTGATCTTGCTGTCGATGATGTCGCGTGTGCCGGTCGATTCCAGGTTGCGCAGGATTTCACCGAAGCCGAACACGCCCATGCCGACGACGACGAAGCCGATGCCGTCGGACAGTTCGGGGACGCCCCAGGTCAT
This sequence comes from uncultured Alphaproteobacteria bacterium, assembly GCA_963838595.1. Taxonomy (GTDB): domain Bacteria; phylum Pseudomonadota; class Alphaproteobacteria; order Rhizobiales; family Xanthobacteraceae; genus Z2-YC6860. The sequence goes on along the minus strand of CAWIRP010000005.1, from coordinate 16,940 downwards.
GCGCTCGGCGCCGGTCTCGAGGTCGGAGCCGATCATCGACATCAGCAGGCCGGCCAGGATCATGGTCAGCGCCTTGAGGATCGAGCCCTTGGCGAGCACGACCGCGAAGATCAGGCCGAGCACCATCAGCGAGAAGTATTCGGCGGGGCCGAACAGCAGCGCCATCGCGGTAAGCGGAGCGCCGAGCGCGGCGACCAGAACGGTGGCGACGCAGCCCGCGAAGAACGAGCCGATGGCAGCGATGGCGAGCGCCGGTCCGGCGCGGCCCTGACGCGCCATCTGATGGCCGTCGAGCATTGTCACCACCGACGACGATTCGCCGGGGATGTTCACCAGAATCGAAGTCGTCGAACCGCCGTACTGCGCGCCATAGTAAATGCCGGCGAGCATGATGAGCGCGCCGACGGGCGGCAGGCCGAACGTGATCGGCAGCAGCATCGCGATGGTGGCGAGCGATCCGATGCCGGGCAGCACGCCGATCAGGGTACCGACCGTCGCACCGATCATGCAAAGCATGATGTTGGTCGGCGTCGCCGCTACGCCGAAGCCCATCCAGAGGTTTTGAAGAAGTTCATACATGGTGCATCCCCCCGATTAGTAGAAACGGGGCCAAAGCTGGAACGGAAGGTTCAAGCCGTAAGGAAACAGGAACGAGCAGAACGTGGTGAGTATGACCGCCCACAGCACCGTCTCCCGCCATTTCACGTCCTCAGCCGCTGCGGCGCAGATAACGATCGTCGCGAAGGTCGCGATCACGAGACCAAGCGACCGGATCGTCGCGGCGAAGGTGAGAATCGCGCCGATGATGAAGATCACGCCCCGCAGCTTGTACTTCGTGACGTAGGGCCCCGGGGTCAGCAACCCCATGACGACGACGACCAAGCTCAACGCGCCAAGAGCGAATGCAAACAGGCGCGGCGCTGTGCCGGGCCCGAATGCGAAGCCGCGCATTCCGGGAAGATCGTTCGAGGCAACGAAAGCAATCAGGGACAGCAGGATCAGCCCCATGCCGCCATAAAAGTCCTGCTGATTTTTGACGTGCAAGAGACGGAAGGTAACCGCGAGGCCGGCAGCCATAAACAGAACGATCGCGCCGCGAACGGTCAGCGGAACCGGATTTCTGACCATGAATGAAGTGGCGAGCAGAATTCCGCCGGCCACTGCCAGCGTCATGCCACCGTAAAAATCGTATGCTTTTTGCTCGTCAGGCGTACGCGACAAGCTTCCGGTCACGTCGGACATTTATCTATTCCCCCCTCACGCGCACTGCATCGCATCCCTGTTCTAGCAGACAGCTTTCTGACGCGAATTGCAACCGAAACCGGCCAGGCCTGATTGCTCAAATGAGGCCGAAGAACCCCGCAACCGCCGCGATACCGATCAACCAGAGCGGATTCCATCGCGTCCAGTATGCCAGGGCTGCGGTAGCCGCGGCGGCCAGCACTGCCGCCAAATTGTGCACGGCAACACCGGTCAGCACGATCGCGCTCGCGCTGACAAGGCCAACGGAAATCGGCACCAGTCCCGCCTGAACAACAATGCGCCACGGCTTGTGACGGAACCGGTCCCAGGTGCGGCTGAGATATGCGGCAAGCACTGCAGTCGGTCCGCACATCGCCAGGGTTGTAACGACGGCCCCCCACATGCCTGCGACATGATAGCCAACCAGGGTCACCAGCATCACATTGGGACCTGGAGCGGCCTGGGAGATCGCAAACATGTCAGTGAACTGACGTTCCGTCATCCAGCCGCGCAGGTCGACCGCCTGACGATGGATTTCTGGAACCACCGCGTTGGCGCCGCCCAGCGCTAGCAGCGACATGATGGCGAACTGAACCGCCAGAACGAGAAGGACGTCCCCGTCGGCCTTCATCGCCGTTCCCACCAGGCGAGTGCAATGCTCACCGGCACAAGCACCGCGAGCACCCAAAGGAGCGGCCAGCGCATGATGCCGATCGCGGTGGCAACGCCAAGCACCACGAAAGGCCCCGGCGCGATGCCGCCTTTGAGGAGAGGCACCACCATCTTGGCCGCGGTCGCGATTAGCAGGCCCGCTGCGGCGGCCGCGATACCCGTCAGAATTCGGCGTAGCGCGTCGACGTCGCCATACTGTGAATAGAGCACCCCCACCGTGACCATCAGCGTGAACGGCAGGATCAGGAACCCGGCCCACGCCGCGACGGCTCCGCTCCAGCCGCGCATCCGCGAACCGAACACCGCCGTCAGGTTGACGATGTTGGGGCCCGGCAGGAACTGACAGAGCGCATAGACGTCGTTGAATTCCTCCGCCGTCATCCAGCGCTTCTCTTCAACGAACATCCGCCGCGTCCACGGCAGCGTGCCGCCGAAACCCATGACCGTGATCTTGAGGAAGGCGAGGAAGAGTTCGGTGCGGGAGGGGACGTAGGGAGCGGAGGGCGGGATCGGGCTTGCACCTGCAGTGTCGGACATGGCGGCCAGATTTATCCGCCCCCGCCTGAGTCCACCATTCGATTTATCGCATCCGCGCCATGAGCGGTGGATGGCTGGCGATGAGATGGCTAGCGGCGGATGGCTTGGGACGCCGTTGCGGCGACGAACGACGCTCTTTTTTCGTCAACCTTCAACGCCTATATTGGGAGGTGCCGGGGCAACCCGGCTATGGCGATAAACGCGCGTCGTAATAAACCTTTCGGACCCGGGGGCAGTACCCGGCGCCTCCACCAAAGCCCAGCGGGGCTGAGCTTCGGCGGGGGCGAAATAGGATCGACGAGGGCGTAAAAGACGAGCTTTTGCCCGGAATGGGTCCGACGTTATGGGCCTTATATAGTTGCCAACGACAACTATGCTCCGGTTGCTCAGGCCGCGTAAGCGGTTTGAAAAACCAAGCCTTAAAGTCCTGACGGGTTAAGCTCCGTCAGGCGGGGTTCGGAGGCACCTGGCAACAGAAGCCTCCACTTTACTTCCTATTTAACGCGACTTGTTTTCCCTGCTGGAACCGCGTCCGGCGGCTGACATTTTCGCGTTCGACGCGCTACATTCATTGCTGCGCCGCCACCTTGAAATGCCGCTCGCAAAGCTTTGAATCATGGCCGTCGATCACATCCGCTACGACATCCTGACCCAGGACGCGCTCCGCGGCGTGGTTCGCCAGGTGCTTGTCGACGCCGCCAAGAAGGGCCTGCCCGGCGAGCACCACTTTTTCATCACCTTCGACACCAAGGCCCCGGGCGTGCGGCTGTCCGCGCGGATGCGCGAGCAGTATCCGGAGGAGATGACGGTCGTCCTCCAGCACCAGTTCTGGGACCTCAAGGTCAGCGAGGACAACTTCGAGGTCGGGCTGTCGTTCGGTGGCGTGCCGGAAAACCTTCTTGTGCCGTTCGAGGCCATCAAGAGCTTCTTCGATCCCTCGATCCAGTTTGGCCTGCAGTTCGAAACCATCGCCGAGGCCGCATCGCCCAAACCCGACAAGGTGGAACCCAAGGTGAAGCCGCGGCTGCCGGCGCGCCACGAACAGCCGGCGGCCCCTGCCCTGGCGCCAAAAACCGCGGCGCCAGCCCCCGCCGCGGCGCCGGCGAACGGCACTGCCGATAAGCCGGCGGGCGAGATCGTCCAGCTCGACCGGTTCCGCAAGAAGTGACGCCTCGCCGCGTATCGGTGATTGGGACAGGGCGGCAGGGCCGGTCCGGCGTCTATCGAGGACATGATGGCGAAAGCGCGCACCGAGACCGATACGTTCGGGCCGATCGAGGTGCCGGGCGATCGCTATTGGGGTGCGCAGACGCAGCGCTCGCTGGAGAACTTCCGCATCGGCACCGAGCGCATGCCGCAGCCGCTGATCCGAGCGCTCGGCGTGGTCAAGCGCGCCGCGGCCGAGGTCAACCGCGACCTCGGCCTGCTCGACGCCAAGCTTGCGCGCGCCATCGTTGCCGCCGCGCAGGAGGTGATCGACGGCAAGCTCGACGACCACTTTCCGCTGGTCGTGTGGCAGACCGGCTCCGGCACCCAGACCAACATGAACGTCAATGAAGTCATTGCCAATCGCGCGAATGAAATCTTAGGCGGCAAACTGGGCGCGAAAGCGCCGGTGCATCCGAACGATCACGTCAACATGAGCCAATCGTCGAACGACAGCTTTCCGACCGCGATGCATATCGCCGCGGCGGACGAGATCGCGCGGCTGCTCGATCCGGCGCTCGCGCATCTGCAGGGCGCGCTTGCCCGGAAAAGCAAAGAGTTTTCCAAGATCGTGAAGATCGGCCGCACCCACCTGATGGATGCAACGCCGCTTACCCTCGGCCAGGAGTTCTCCGGCTACGCCGCACAAGTGAAGAGCGGCATCGTGCGCATGAGGATCGCGCTGAAAGAGCTTTATCCGCTGGCGCAAGGCGGCACCGCGGTCGGCACGGGACTCAATGCCCACCCGCAGTTCGCCAAGGCGTTCGCCAAGAAAGTCGCAGCGCTGACCAAGCTGCCGTTCGTCACCGCACCGAACAAGTTCGAGGCGCTCGCCTCCCACGGCGCTTACGTGTTCGCGCACGGCGCGCTCAACGCGCTCGCCACCGATCTGTTCAAGATCGCCAACGACATCCGTCTGCTCGGTTCGGGGCCGCGCTCAGGCTTTGGCGAACTGATGCTGCCGGAAAACGAGCCCGGCTCCTCGATCATGCCGGGCAAGGTGAACCCGACGCAGTGCGAGGCGCTGACGATGGTGTGCTGCCAGGTGTTCGGCAATCAGACCGCGATCACCGCCGCGGCAAGCAACGGCCATCTCGAGCTCAACGTCTACAAGCCGGTGCTGGCGCATTGCATGCTGCAGTCGATCCGCCTGGTGGCGGACGCTGCACGCTCGTTCACCGACAATTGCGTCGTGGGCATCCGCGCCAACGAAACGCGCATTCGCGAACTGATGGAGCGTTCGCTGATGCTGGTGACCGCCCTCGCGCCGGTGATCGGCTACGACAAGGCCGCGGCGATCGCTAAGGCCGCACACAAGAACGGAACCACGCTGCGGGAAGAGGCGATTCGCCTCGGCCACCTCACCGGCAAAGACTTCGACCGTCTGGTGCGGCCCGAGCAGATGGTGCGGCCGGCCTGACCGGACCAACTGGTGCTTTTCGCGGCTCACAACTTGAGCCTGAAACCGAATATCGGCCATGACAAAACATCGTGCGCCGGTAACTCTCGAAGAGAACCGCCGGTAATTTTCAAATAGACTTTCAGATTATTCGGTTTTCTCAATTTAACGGCAGAGTCACTGAATTTGCCGAATTCACTGCCGCCACAATTCGAGGCTGACCAATCAAGCAACGGTGACTTGCGTTTACTGCCGCGCCGCCTCAATCCTCCCGTGCACAGGCAAGGCAATAACTCCTGCTCCGTCACCTTATCGGCGCATTTGGCGCAGATGCATGGATCAGCAATTCCGAAGACGTCGAGCATGGCTGAGATCGTCAATCTCCGGACCGCCCGCAAACGTGCTGAACGAAGCAAGGCCGAAAGCCTCGCCGCTGAGAACCGGCAGGCCCACGGTGCGCCCAAGCGTGACCGTGCCGGCGCCGATGCCGACCAGAAGAAGCTGAACCAGATGCTCGACAGTCACCGGATCGAACCAGGAGACCGCCGATGAAGTCACCGGTTGTCAAACGATCGATAGTGATCGCCAACCACAAGACCAGCGTCAGTCTTGAGGACGCCTTCTGGAAAAGCCTCAAGGACATCGCCAACGACCGTGAGATGACTTTGTCCGACCTGGTCGCCAGCATCGACACCGAGCGGCATCACGGCAATCTGTCGTCGGCGATCCGGCTGTTCGTGCTCGATCATTACCGCAGCAGAACTGCGGCGAGCGAAAGCAAGCCGGCGCGCGACATGATCGGCGTGCGGACGCAGCCGTCAGTTCTGCGCGCCGAGTAGATCCAAAGGCTTGTTGACCGGAGGCGCGGGCTTCGGGGCCGCTGCGCGAGGCGCCGGCGTGGCTTCGCCGCGGACGGCGCGAGGCTTCGGCGCCGGCAGCACATTGATCGCAGGCGGCAATGGTGGCGCCGTGCTGCCCGGAAGAGCGCTGGCCGCATCGCTGCCGGGCGCCGCCGGTGTGACCGCAGCCGGCGACGGCGCGGGCACCGCTTCCGGCGGCGGCACGTTCGCCTCACGAAGCAATCGCTCCCGTTCGAGTTCCCTCTCCTTCTGTTGCTGCTCCAACAAGTCGACTTGCTTCGCCTGTTGCTCCATGGCGCGCAGCGCAAGCCAGCTGGAGAGCGCGTTGGCTTCGATGGTGCGCGTGGGTGCGTTCCATGGTCCCTTCAGCACGATCGAGAGCATCGGACGCGAGCCGCCGGGCTGCGACGGCGCCCCGAGCAGCGTCAGCACCGCGTCGAGAGCGCCTTCGACCAGATCGACGTTGGCCGTGGCGGACAAGTCGGCGCCCCTTGTCTGCGTGACGATGTTGCTCAGCCGCGCCTGACCGGCAGCGATGGCGATCGCGGCCTCGACGCGCGGCGCGGGCAGCGTGCCATTCTCCAGCGCCGTCATCGTGAAATCGCGGATGCGGCTGGCGTCGGTCGGTACGCCGAGATCGACTGCCCGGATCACTGCATCGAACACGCGCGGATTGAGGCTGGCGAGCTGGGCATTTTCGAGCGTGACGGTTCCCGTGCCGGCGAACGAGCCCATGAACGCCGCGGGGCTGCGGCCGGACGCCTCGACCTCCGCCCGCAGCATCACCTTGCCCGTCACCGGGGACCGTCTCGCATCGGCGCCGATAAGGGCGGCCGCATCGGCATTGCTCAACGTGACATTGCCGCGAAGCGAAGCGCCATCGGGGCCCGTAACAAATGCAAGCCGCCCTTCGAGGCGTCCGTTTGCCAGCTCAGCCTTGAGATCGTCGAACAAGACTTGCGCAGGACCGAACTGGACCGCGCCGCGCAGCTGCTTCGCCTGCAGCGTCTGCGACAGCGATGCACGTTCGGCCTTGAACTCGATCCGCCCAGCAACATCGGACTGGCTTACCGCAAGCGGCTCGGTCGCGTTCGCGCCACCGCCCGCCCGCATCCCGATCGCCGCGGCAACAACCGCGGCGGCATCGACCGCATCCGCCTCGATCGCGCCGTCGATGCGCGGCTCGTCGCCGTAGCGCAAGGCGAGCCGGCCCTGCACCTTGCGGCCCGCGACCGTGCCGGACACCTGATCGAGACTGACGGTCGCCGCCGCATCGGACGGAACACGAAGCGTTCCCCTGCCCTGCGCGTCGATCGTGCCGGCCGAGAGCCGGCCTTCGATGCGGACCTCGCGGTTCAGCGGGCCGGTGGTGCTGATGTTCAGCCGCGCCGGACCTTTGGTCGCCTGCTCCAGCGCGGCGAGCCGGTCGAGCCCGACCAGCGCCAGCACGCTGGCGCCGTCGTCCGCCTCGAACTTGCCCTCGAAACGCGCGTCAGCGGCGGCGAGCGCGCCAAGATCGGTGACGACGAAATGCTCCGGCTTGCCGGTCGCGTTGGCGGCAACGTCGAGCCGCACCGCACCGACGCGTCCGTTCACCGCGAACTTCGCCGCAGTGCTGCCGGCTGCCGCGTGCTCCAGGCTGACCGTCGCGCGCAGCTTCGCAGTGTTGTCGGTGCGCGCCATCCTTCGCAGCGGTTCGACGAGCATCGGCGCGAACTTGTCGGCGAGCGCGATCACCGCGTTGAGCTCGCGCGCATCGAGATCGACCGCGATGCTGCCGCCCGGCGTTGCCGTGGTCTCGATCCGGCCCTTCGCCTCGAACGCCGCATTGCCGAAATCCGCGACCGACAGCCGCTCGATCTGGATGCCGCCGGCGTCGAGCTTCAGCTTCGCCGCCGCGTTGCGCGCCTCGAACCCGGCGATGCGCGCGCGACCCACTTCAAGCCCCAGCGCTATATCGCGCGGCCATTCCAGCCCCAGCCCGGTGAATGCACCGTCAGCGAAGCCGAGCAGCATGTCGAAATCGATCTCGCCGGCCTGCAGATCGGCATTGAGCCGCGCCGGGCGTCCCGCAGCGGGCCACACATAGGCAAGCTTGCCCTCGACCACGCCGCGATCGAGTTCGGAGCGCAACTGTTCGATTGCGATGCCGTCGGCGCCGAGCGTCACGTCGCCGCGCAACTGCCACGGCTTGAGCAAAACCTGTCCCGCCGCAACCGGCTGACCCGCCAGCCACGCGATCAGTGCCTTCGGGTCATTGGCGTCGATGTTCACCGAACCGGCAAAGCCGATCCCCTTCGCCGCGGTGTCGAGCCGTCCGCTGGCGCTGACCTTGGTGAAGCCCGGCGCGCGGAAATCCAAACGGTCGAGCCGCCACGCGGAACCGTCGGATCGCACGTCGCTGCCGAAAGCCTGCAGCACAGTGCCGCCGAGCGTCACGGCGTCGATGCTCACTGTGAGGCTGACCGGGATCGCAGGGCGCATCATGCCGCTTAACAATTCGGCGAACGCCTGCGTCGCAGCGGCCGGCAAACGGCGCGGCGTATCGGAGGTGGCGATCAGCCGGTCGAGATCGACCTGCCGCGCCGACAGCGCGCCTTGCAGGCGGGGCCGCTCGCCGAATTTGACCTCGGCGGCGCCGTCGAGCTTGGCCGCGCGCTGTTCCGGCCCGTACTGGAACTCGACCTGCTCCAGCAACGCGGATTGCGCGTTCGCCTTGACCTTGCCGGTAAGCTTCCACGGCTCGTTCACCACCGTCTTGCCGCTCGCCTTCACCGAACCCACCGGCCGCGACATCGAGAAGCTGCCGTCGAAGCCCGGCGCGGTGCGATCCGCCGCAAGCATGCCATCGGCTTCGATCGCGAGCGGCCGCTCGGCGATATCGACGTTGAGCTTCACCCTGATGCCGTCGTCGGCGAGCCGCCCGGCGGCGATCTTGTAGCCGTGGATTTCGCCGTTGCTGACGAACGCGCCCTCGCCGCGGAACGGTCCGGTGAGCGAACGCACCTGGCCGCGGAACCACAGCTTGTCGAGCACCATGCGCGAATTGCTGAGCGCGTCGGTCAGCACCACGCGGCCATCCTCGATGTTGAGCCGCTCGATCGCGACCGTTTCGGTCTGCGGCGCCATCGCCGGCCAGTCGACCTGGCCGAGGCTGTTCAGCCCAATGCTCATTTGCGGACCGACCAGCCGCGTCTCGACCGCGCGGATCTCACCGCGCATCAGGGAACCAAGCCCAAGCTCGATGCTCAGCGAGCGAGCGCGCAACCGGCTCGACTGCCCGGCCGGACCGATCGCGATGTCGCCGAGCGTCATCGCAGGCGTCGGCAGCACGCTGACCTTGATCGGACCCGTCACCTGGACGTTGAGCCCGGTCAGGCGGCTCGCCTCGGCCTCGAAGAAGGCGCGATGGTCGTTCCAGTTGACGAAATAAGGCCCCACCAGCGCCGTCAGCAGCGCCAGGATCAACGCGATCGCCAATCCCAAAAGCGTCGTCTGCACGCTCGCTCCAGTGTCGGCTTTCCGCCTCAGCCGCACTTGGAATGGGCCGGCTGTAGAAAACCTGTCGTTTGATTCAAAAGGCGCGGTCCGCGCAGCCGGGCCTTCGCCTCAAATGGTGTTCGTTGGCGGCGAATCTATGTCCGCTCGGTTCCAGTCTAACCCAACGGCAGCATTTTTCCCGGATTCATGATGCCGTCAGGATCGAGCGCCTGCTTGACCGCGCGCATGGCGGCGAGCGCCGGCAGGCCGTGCTCCGCCTCGAGATACTTCATCTTCCCCTGCCCGACGCCATGCTCGCCGGTGCAGGTGCCGTCCATGGCGAGCGCGCGTTGGACCAGCCGTTCGTTGAAGTCCTTGGCGACCTTGATCTCCGCCGGGTCGTCCATGTCGACCAGCAACGTGAGATGGAAGTTGCCGTCGCCGACGTGGCCGACGATTGGCGCGACCAGCTTGCTCTCGGCGATGTCGCGCTGGGTTTCGGTGACGCACTCCGCCAGCCGCGAGATCGGCACGCAGACATCGGTCGGGATCATCGGCGAACCCGGCCGCAGCGTCGAAACCGCGACAGCGCCGCGTTGTGGCGCGCCTCCCAGAGCTTGGTGCGCTCCTCGGGCTGCGTGGTCCATTGGAACGGGCCGCCGCCGAACTCCTTCGCGATCTCGCCGAACCGCTCCGACTGTTCCGCGACGCTGGCCGGCGTGCCGTGGAACTCCAGGAACAGCATCGGCGTCTCGCGAAGGCCGAGCTTGGAATAGCAGATTGACCGCCTTCACCTGCAGCGCGTCGAGCAATTCGATGCGCGCCACCGGGATGCCGGTCTGGATCGTCATGATGGCGGCGTTGCAGCACGCCTCGACCGACGGAAACGGACAGATGCCGCCGGCGATCGCCTCCGGAATGCCGGACAGCTTCAGCGTCAGCTCGGTGATGACGCCGAGCGTCCCCTCGGAGCCGACCATCAGCCGGGTGAGATCGTAGCCGGCGGAGGATTTCTTGGCGCGGCGCGCCGTGCTCATCACCTCGCCCGACGGCATCACAACCTTAAGCGCCAGCACATTGTCCTTCATGGTGCCATAGCGCACCGCGTTGGTGCCCGAGCAGCGCGTCGCCGCCATGCCGCCCAGCGAAGCGTCGGCGCCGGGGTCGATCGGGAAGAACACACCCTGGTCGCGCAGGTACTCGTTGAGCGCCTTGCGGGTGATGCCCGGCTCGATCACGCAATCCAGGTCCTCGGCATGGACCGCCAGCACCTTGTTCATGTCGCGAAAGTCGATCGACACGCCGCCCTGCGGCGCGTTGACCTGGCCTTCCAGCGAGGAGCCCTGGCCGAACGGCACGATCGGCACGCGGTTCGCGGCGCAGATACGCACGATCTCCTGCACGTCCTCGGTCGCCTGCGGATAGACCACCGCGTCGGGCGGCTGGTTCTCGATCCAGGTGACGGTGTTGGCGTGCTGCTCGCGCACCGCCCGCGACGTCACCACCCGGTTGCCGAATTTCGCGGTGAGCGCGGCGATGGCGCGCTCGATCGCCTTGGGATCGCGGCGCCCGGCCGCTGCTTGCTCTGCCATGCCTGCAGGCTAGCAGAACGCGAGCGGCGCCGGCAAAGCGCCGGCGCCGCTCCGACCGTACCGCGCGCCGGTCAGGCCGACTTGCGCCAGGGGACGATCATCGAGACCCGTTCGCGGTAGCGCCGGTACTCGTCGCCGAACAGTTCGATCAGGTCGCGCTCTTCCAGCGCGATGCCGACAAAGATGTAGGCCGTGGTCACCGCCGCGAACAGCAGATGACCGAAGGTCATCGTCGGCGTCACCCAGAACGCGATGATGAAGCCGAGATAGATCGGATGCCGCACCACCTTGTAGAGCACGGGTGTCCGGAACCGCACCGCCGGCACGTCGCGGCCGACCAGGTTGTTGGCGACCTGATGCAATCCGAACAGTTCGAAGTGATTGATCAGGAAGGTGGAGAAGAACACCATCACCCAGCCGATCATCGACACGCCGGTGATGGCCAGCGCGACGCTTGGATCGCTCACCTGCCACACCACCGCCGGGATCGGGCGCCACTGCCAGAACAGCAGCACGAGCGCGAGACTGGCCAACAGCACATAGGTGCTGCGCTCGACCGGCTTCGGCACGTACTGCGTCCACCATTCCTTGAATTGCTTGCGCGCCATCACGCTGTGCTGCACGGCGAACACGGTCATCAGCAGAAGGTTGACGACGACGGCTTCGGCGAGCGGCACGATGGGGCCGGTATCGATGGTCTTGGGCACCACGAGCCCGGTGACAAAGCCGATGGCGTAGAGAATGGTGCCGAAGAAGACCAGATAGGCGGCAAGCCCATACAGAAACGCAATGAACTTACCCATGGCAATCTCCCTGTTATCGAACTGGGAGACAGCAAAATGCGCTTGTGCGGGGCCGAAGACTTTGCCGAACGCTTGATTTGTTCTTGAGATAGGCTTGATTTCGCTCGATAACGAACCGAGATCCGAGGCCGCCACGGTGCAGTTTCGCTTTGAAAATCATCTGCTTGACGTCAACCGGAGAGAGCTTCGGCGCGGCTCGGAACTGATCCAAGTCGAGCCGCAGGTGTTCGACCTACTCCTTTACCTCCTGCAGAATCGCGACCACGTGGTGAGCAAGGACGATTTGATCGCCACGGTATGGGGCGGCCGGGTCGTGTCGGACTCGACGCTGGCGAGCCGCATCAATGCCGTTCGCAAGGCAGTGGGCGACAACGGCGAGGAACAGCGGCTGATCCGCACCATCGCACGCAAGGGCATCCGTTTCGTTTGTTCGGTAGACGAGCCGCCGGAAGCCACAACACGGTCTTCGGCAGGATCGCATGCGTTACGGCAGCAGATTCATTTCTGTACGGCGGCCGACGACGTTCGCATCGCCTATGCGGAAATCGGCGAAGGCCCGCCGCTGATGAAGACCGGGCACTGGCTCACGCATCTGGAATACGACTGGGAGAGTCCGATTTGGCGGCCTTACCTGCAACGGCTGGCCGCCGGGCACCGGCTGATCCGCTACGACAAGCGCGGCAACGGCCTCTCCGACTGGGACGCCAAGCACATGTCACTCGACGCTTTCGTCAGCGACCTCGAAAGCGTCATCGAGGCGGCCGGGCTCGACCGGTTTCCCCTGCTAGGCCTGTCGCAGGGTTGCGCGATCTCCATCGCTTATGCAGTGCGGCACCCCGAGCGGCTGACCCATCTCGTGCTCTATGGCGGCTTTGCGCGTGGCATCCGCAAGAGCGGGTCAGCCACCGCGATTGCGCAGACAGACGCGTTGATGACGCTGATGATGCACGGCTGGGGCCAAGAGAACCCTGCTTTCCGTCAGATTTTCACCACCCGTTTCGTTCCGAAAGGCACTCCTGAACAGTTCCGGTGGTTCAACGATCTGCAGCGCATCACCACGTCGCCGGAAAACGCCGTGCGCATTCGCAAAGCCGTCGACGAATTCGACGTCACGGACCTGCTCGCTCAGGTTCGCGTGCCAACGCTGGTGCTGCATTGTCGCGATGACGCCGCGGTACCGTTCGAGCAAGGCCGGCGGATGGCGGCCGGCATCCCCGGTGCAAATTTTGTTCCGCTCGAAGGGCACAATCACGTCATTCTGGAAGGCGATCCAAGCTGGGACCGCCTGTTTGACGAAATCAGGACGTTCCTCAAAACCTGAAGCGACCGCCGCCAAACCACTATTCCCAGTCACTTCGTGACGATTTTTGTTGAGAGACCTTGCGTCGCGTTCATCAATTTTCTGGCACAATGTGCGGGATGCTCGACCGCCTCGATCTCGAACCTGTCTTTTTCGCGCCCTTCGTCTCCTCGGTGATGAAGGTCGAGCCGTCCTGGATCGACTACAACGGCCATCTCAACATGGCCTATTACAACGTGCTGTTCGACCGCGCGGTCGACGAGGTGTTCGAGCTGCTCGGCTGCGGCGCCGATTACGTCGGGTCCGGCTTCTCCACCTTCACCGCCGAGGTGCACGTGCGCTACCTGCGCGAACTGCACGAGAACGACCCGGTCCGCGTCACCTTCCAGTTGCTCGACTACGACGCCAAGCGGATGCACTACTTCGAGCAGCTCTTCCACGCCGAGGAGGGCTGGGTCTCCGCCACGTCGGAGAACATGTCGCTGCACGTCGACATGGGCGCGAAGAAGGTCGTCGCCCTTCCCGGCGCAGGTCGACGCGCTGCCTCGCCCGCATGAAGGCCGCGCACGCGCAACTGCCGCGGCCCGAAGCCGTGGGCCGCAACATCGCGATGCCGGAAAAGCGCTAGAGCGATCAATACACCGTCCACAAACCCGGCGTCGCCAGTTCCAGCAGGTGCCCGTCGGGATCGCGGAAGTAGATGCTGTGGCCGCCGCGCGACCAGTCGGTGCGGCCTTCGATCTCGATGTGGTGAGCCGTGAGGCGGCGTTCCCACTCGGGCAATTCGTCGCGGCTGACCGCGAACGCCACGTGCAGCCGGCCCGAGCCGTCGTGACCCGGAATGGTGCCGCCCGGCATCTTCGTCGTCTCCTTCGTGGTGCCGCGCCGGAACAGCAGCAGCACGTCCCGCCCGGCCACGCCGTAGGCGCACAGCCGGTCGTCGGCGAAAATCGGCTGGAGTTCCAGGACATCCTCATAGAACCGGCGGGCCTTGCGCCATGTCGCCGGTGTAAAGAGCGGTTTCCAAAATTCCGTCCAATTTCGGCATGTTTTCGCCCGCTTTCTGGGTGACGATTTGGCTACGCACGGCCACAAGGGCGTTGTGGGACGGCGGACCCGGCGAGAGCTTATGGTTAAGCCATAATTAATCTCGCTTTGCGAGGAATTGAGGGTCCCGCGGTCGGTAAGCGTGTCAGGGGAGTTGGAATTGCTGAAGGGGAAGATTGGGGCAGCACTGGTCTGCTTCTTCGTCATCGCGACAACGGCGGGCACCTGGGCGGCGTATTCGTATGCCGTGCCGGCGATCCCCCTCCTTCTCGGCAGCGCGGCCTACGAGCGCACCAGCACTCAACTGCAAACCTCCAATACGGATGCCAAGGGCGACCGGCTCGCGGTTGCGACGCTCGCCGTTCGCTACGACATGGCCACCGCCGAACCGGAACCCGCTCCAGCAGCATTCGCGCTGGCGTCGGCAAGCATGACCGCGGTCGAGCCGCCGAAGGCTCGCGTAGAGCCGCGCATCGAGCCACGCAAGCCTGCCGCCGCGCCTGAAAAGCCGAAACGCGCGGTGGAGCAGCAGAAGCTCCTGCTCGACGACGCGCAGATTTCGGCGCTGCGCACCCGCCTCAATCTTTCGCCGACCCAGGACGAATTCTGGCCGGCCGTCGAAGTGACGTTGCGCAACGTGGTGCGCCAGCACGCCCGCAAGACCCGCAAGGACAATCCGCGCGGCGCGCCGCAGATCGACGTCAACAGCCCGGAAGTCCAGGAGCTGATCTCCGCCGCGGTCCCGCTGATCATGCGGCTCAGCGAAGAGCAGAAGCGTGAGGTCCGCCAGCTCGCGCGGATCATCGGGCTGGAAACCGTCGCCTCGCGGATTTAGAACGTGCCTCGCGTGAGCGAGGCCATCTCAACCGAAAATTTCTACGCCGGCGTTCCGGTGTTCCGCGGCTTCGCCAATGTCGTGGACCAGGAGCGCTATCAGCCGCTGCCCGGCGACTGGCTGATCGGCATCGCCGACGTCGTCGAACTCCACCAAGGCGATTCAGGCGAAGCGCTACAAGGCCGTGAACATGGCCGGCGCCGCCGTCATCGTGGCGATTACCAACGCGCTCGAGCATCGCGAATTCCCCTTCGTGTTCGGCGGCGACGGCGCGAGCTTCGCGGTGCCGCCATCCGCCGCCGCAATCGCGCGCGAGGCGCTGGCCGCGACCGCGGCGTGGGTGAAGGAGGAACTCGATCTCACGCTGCGCACCGGACTGGTGCCGGTATCCATGGCGCGCGCGCAGGGCGCCGACGTGCGCGTCGCGCGCTATGCCGCGTCCGACAACATCGCGCTCGCCATGTTCACCGGTGGCGGGCTCGCCTGGGCCGACGCCGCGATGAAGGCCGGCCAGTTCGCCGTTCCAGCCGCGCCGCCCGGCACGCGGCCGGACCTCAGCGGGCTGTCGTGCCGGTTCGAGGAAATCCCGGCGGTGCGCGGACTGATCCTGTCGCTGCTGGTGATGCCGGCCGCCGGCGCCAGCCCCGGCAACGTCCGCGAGACCATCGAAGCGGTGATCCGTTTCACCGAGCGCAATCCCGACGCGTCCGGCCCGGTGCCGCAGGAACTGCCCCGCCTGCGATGGCCGCCGCAGGGGCTCGATCTCGAAGCGCGCGCGCAGCGCCGCACCGGCGAGTCGCTGAACTGGCGCAAGGCCAAGCTGCTGGTGTGGACCTTGCTCGGCTTTCTCATCATGCGGTTCAACGTGAAGGTCGGCCGCTTCGAGCCGAAGAAATACGCCAGGGAGCTGGTCGAGAACTCCGACTTCCGCAAGTTCGACGACACGCTGCGCATGGTGATCGACTGCACGCCCGCGCTCGCCGACGAGATCGAAAGATTTCTCCAATCGGCGGCGGCGGCCGGCACGGTGCGGTTCGGGCTGCACCGTCAGGACAAGGCGATGATGACGTGCTTCACGCCGTCGCCGATCCATTCCAACCACGTGCACTTCATCGACGGCGCGCTCGGCGGCTACACCACCGCTGCCATCGCGCTGAAGACAAGCTGAACGTTCAGCGTTTCGAGGCGCGCGGCTTCTTCTTGCCGCGCTTGAGCGGCACCACGTCGGCGGACTTGCCCGCGCTCTGGCGCAACGCCGCGCGCAGCGTGACGGGCCGCCCGTGCTTTTTCAGCAGATCGGCAAACGCCTCGTCGGCCAGTTCCTGAAACGTCGCCATCCGGTCACGCGCCAGCAGGTCGAGCACGTGCCATGTCTCGTCGTCGATCTGAACGCGCTTGCCCGGCATGCGGTACACCCGGTTTGAAGTCTTGGTGACGAACCAATGCCCGCAAGGATTGTTCCCGGACACCCCTGAGTCAATCGAAGGCGCCGGGATAGCGTTGCCGCCGCACAGGCCGCCCGCTAGCATCCCGCCATGTCAGATGTTGTCCAAGAGACTCCCGGCCGCGCGACCGCGCCGTCAACCCGCCCGAAATCCGCGAGCACAAGATCCCGACGCCGGGCAGCAAGCCCTACATCGCGATGGAAGGCTTCGACGGCTGCCTGTGGTTCTGCGAAAGCGGCACCTCGAAGATCGGGCGCTTCGATCCGAAGAGTGCAAGCTTCACCGAGTTCGACCTGCCGACGCCGAACGCGACGCCGATCGGCATCACCATCGGCGGCGACGGCAATTACTGGTTCTGCGAGAAGACCGCGCACCAGGTCGGCCGCATCACGCCGCAGGGCAAGGTCACCGAATTCAAGCTGCCGACGCCGAACGCCGGCCCCGACGGCATCCTGCTCGGGCCGGACGGCAACGTCTGGTTCTCCGAGAGCGAGGTGAGCCAGATCGGCCGCATCCTCGCGT
>CAWIRP010000004.1:0-107221 GCA_963838595.1 uncultured Alphaproteobacteria bacterium | reverse complement strand
CCCAAATCGCCCGACGACCTTTCCCGGCACGATTGCATCACTGGTACGCCGATGCAGTCGCCAACCTTGTGGCGGTTCAAGCCAGGCCAAACCGAATATGCCGTGCCGGTGCGATCGCGGCTCATCGTGAGCAATCTGGGAGCGGGTGGCTATGTGCCGCGCGCGGGCATCGGCATCACTGAGGCGTTCTCCTATCTCGTCGCCCATTCGATCAAGTCCGGAGAGCTCGTTCCGCTTTTGCAGGAGTTTCAGCCGCCGCCGCCGCCCGTCAGCTTCGTGTACTCGCCGCACCGCTTCATGCCGGTCAAATTGCGCGCCTTCCTGGATTTCACGCTGCCGCGACTCAAGGCGCGCCTCGGCGAGCTGCCGAAAAGTGTTGCGCCGCGGAGGGCTACCGCCTGATCTGCGCCCGCAGCGTCTCCTCGACGACGCGGTCGAACCAGTTGCCCGGCTTCTTCGGCTCTTTCTTGCGCTGCTCGGTGACGTACACGTCACGCTCTGTGCGCTATCTTGCGCCAAAGCGGACGTCGGCGGCGGCGCGCCTAAATTTCTTCCAGCATCCGCCGAAGTTTGCCGGAATCCACATCGCATCCCAAAAAAAGCTTGAAGGCGTGCTCCCCCTGATAGAGAAACAATTCATAGCCGCTCAGGATATCTCTCCAACTGCGCGGCCTCCGCTTCTTTCACGAAGGCCGTCTGGATCGGCGTGTAGACGGCATCGAAAATCCAGCGACGGCCCTTGATTGGAATGCCGCTGAAGGCGTTGCCGCCGTAGCCGACCATCCCTAATGGCGTGCAATTGACGAGGCCGTCCGCGCTTCGCAAGCATCGGCGAGCGACGCAGCGACTTGGACGGACATTGCGCTTTGATGCCGCTGAAGCGCGGCCGCGAGGCTGCGTGATTTACCGTCGTCGATGTCGAACAAGCTGAGAGACTTCGCCCCCAATTTGGCGAGCCCGAACGCAACGGCTTTGCCGACCCCGCCGGTGCCGGCCATCGCCACCGCGCCAGGCGGCCGTGCGCCGAATTGCGCTCGGAAGGCCGACACATATCCGGTGTAGTCGGTATTAAAACCAGTCGCAGGCGAGCCGAACAGCACGGTGTTGCAGGCACCCATCGTCCGCACGACCGGATCCGGCCGTTACGAAGCGGAGCACGCGTTCCTTGTAGGGATACGTGATGTTGAGACCACGAAAGCCGTCTTGTCTCGCCCGCTCGATAACATCATCGAACGGCAGACCTAGATCATGCGGCACCAGCCGCTCATACCTGACGTCGATCCCGCAAATGCGGGCAGCGGCATGATGCAGATCGGGCGCGCGAGAAGCGGCGATATTGTCGCCGATCAGGCCGAGACGAATTGTTTCCAAGGCAATCTCAGGCGGTTGTGACGGCGAGATTGGCCGGCTGCCGGCGCTTGCCGACCGCTCGATGGATCCCGAGCAAATTTTCCGGCGCATGGGCGAGAGTGTAGGTGACGCAATCCATAATGTGGGTCGACAGTATCGCCTGCGCGGTTTTTGCATCGCGTTTCAGCGCACATTCGAGCAGTCTTTGATGCTCTGGCGGCGCGGCGGAGCGGAAAATCACGGCGATCATCAGATAGCGAACATATTTGTCGAATACCGCCGCGTGCGCATCGAGCAAAACGCGCGAGCCGCAGGCCGACAAAAGCGCCTGGTGGAATTCGGAATTCGTACTGCTTGAGCACTTCGAGACCGCGCTTGTCGCCGGCGAGCGTTCGCTTTTCCATCGTCGCTAGTTTGTGGTGGGCGGCGACGACACGTCCTTCCCAATCCATATCGCCCAACACGAATGAGCGTTGCATCGCGTGAGATTCTTGAGCAGCAGCCGTAGATTGGCGAGTTCCCTGAAATTGTCGGCGGACACCGGCGCGACCTCGAACCCGCGCGCGCTTTCGATGAATCCTTCCGACGTGAGCCGGTTGAGCAGCTCGCGCAGCGTGCTGACGCTGATCCCGTAGGCATCCTTGAGGGCTTCGAGCGAAGCTTTTGCGACGGCGCGAGGCGACCGAAAATGATGTCGTTGCGTAGGCGGCGATAGGCCTTCTCGCCGGCGGTTTCGACGCCCGTACTGACGTTGCTCACATAGTCTCCGATGATCCATGGATCGTATGATGATCGGATTTTTGACTATTGAGAGCGCTGTCGCAAGTGCTCAAAGAAAATCATCAGAAAAGATGGGAGGACTGCCATGACGACATTTACCCGCCGGTCCATGGTCGCTGGCGGCGCCGCGATGGCTGCGCTTGCCGCCGCGGCACCGGCTCGCGCGCAGGCGAAACCAAAGATGCGCTTCAGCAGCGCGTTTACGGAAAACGATCTGCGCACCGAAGCCTACAAAGCCTTTGCCGCGGCCATGAGCGACGCTTTCGACTTCGAGCCGTACTGGGGCAACACGCTGTTCAAGCAGGGCACGGAACTCGTCGCGCTCCAGCGCGAGAATCTCGAGCTTTGCAATCTCGCGCCGGCGGATATCTCCAAGCAGATTCCGGCTTGGTCGCTGATGACCTCGGCGTATCTGCTTCGCGATTACGACCACCTGAATAAGACGTTCAAGCGCTGGCGAGGAATTCATCAAGATGGCCCGCGACCAGCTTGGCATCGAGCTGATCCGCCCGGTGTTTTTTGGCGCGCGGCAGGTGAATTTGAAGCCAGCGAAGAAGATGAACGCGCCCGCCGATCTCGCGGGGATGAAGCTGCGGATGCCGCCGGGCGAGTTCTGCGATCTCGGCCAGTCGCTCGGCGCCAACCCGACGCCGGTCGCCTATGCGGAACTCTACACGGCGCTCCAATCCGGCGCGGTCGACGGACAGGATAATCCGCTGGTCGCCGGCCGCTCGATGAAGTTCTACGAGGTGACTTCGCAATTTATCCTGACCAACCACGTGCTCGGCTACGACATGCTGGCGGTCTCGAAAAAGGCCTGGTCGAGCCTGAAGCCTGAGCAGCAGGCGAAATTGCGAGCCGAAGCCGACAAGGCCTTCGACGCGAGCGCCGCGAAATACAACGCGCAGGAGCAGGAGGCGATTGAGTTCTTCAAGAAGGAAGGCAAGCAGGTCTATGCACCCGACCAGAACGCCTTCCGCACCTTCGCCCAGAAGCGTTACGTCGAAAAGTATGGCAATGACTGGCCGAAGGGCGCGCTCGAGAAGATCAACGCGGTCAGATAGGGCGAAGCTAGGTGCCCAAGGCCGAGCAGGCCAAAAAGCCCGAGCCATGGTCGCAAGCGATTGCGGTCGGGCGCTGGCTGCGGCGGCGCGCGGAAAATGTTTCCGCGCTGCTGCTGCTTGCCATGTTTCTCTGCTTCATCCTGCAAATCGTAGCGCGCTACGTCTTCAACCGCCCACTCGGCTGGACCGATGAGGTCAGCGTCCTCTGCTGGATCTGGTGTACTTTGTGGGGCGCGGCTTTCGTGCTTCGGGAAAAGGACGAAGTCCGCTTCGACATCATCTATAGCGGTGTCAGCGCGCAGACACGCCGGGTCTTCACGATCATCACCGGCATCACGGCCGTCATTCTGTTCGGTATCGCGCTGCCCGCCGTGATCAGCTACATCACGTTTTTGAAGGTCGAACGATCGGCCTATCTCGGCATTCGCCTCGATTATCTGATCTACGCGGTGTTCGCGGTCGCCGCGATCATCCGCTACGGCGCCTTGACGTGGCGCGCCATCAAGGGCATTCCGCCGGAGATCGAGATCGGCAGCGGGTCGGCGCTGTGAGCCCATTCGGCATCGCGATCATCACGATCCTCGGCCTCGGCCTGCTCGGCCTGCCGATCGGCTATTCGATGATCGCGGGCTCGATCGCTCTATCTCCTGCTCGCCGGCCTCGACCTGCGGTACCTCCGCCGAGCAAATCCTCAACGGCGCTCTACAACAGCTACGTGCTGCTCGCGGTCCCGTTGTTCTTGTTCTCGGCCGAATTGATGAACGTCAGCAAGATGACGGACCATCTGCTTCGCTTCTGCGACATGCTGGTCGGCCGCTTCCGCGGCGGGCTTGGTCACATCAACATTGCGCAGAGCATCATCTTCGCCGGCATGTCGGGTTCCGCGATCGCCCGACCTCGCAGGCACCGGGCGCATCAGCATCGACATGATGACGCGCAGACAACCGGCTATCCCGCTGAGCTATGCTGCCGCGATCACCGCGGCATCGGCTGTGGATCGGGCCGATCCATCCCGCCTTCCGATCCCGATGGTGCTCTAGCGCGCTGATCTCCGACACCTCGGTGGGCTACCTGTTCCTCGGCGGCGTCATCCCCGGCCTGCTGATGGCGCTGGCGCAGATGGCCATGAACACGTACATGGCGCAACAAGCACGACTATCCGGTCGAGAAAGCCAATTCCGCTGCGCGAATAGGCCGATGGATCACCTGGAGGTCGCGATGCCCGGCGCTGCTGATGCCGGTCATCCTGCTCGGCGGCATATACGGCGGCGTGATGACGCCGACCAAGCTGCCGCGGTCGCCGCCGCGCTACGCGTTCCTGGTCGCGGTGGCTTGTGGTATCCCGCAACATTACCGTTCGGCCACACCCTATCTGGCGGTGCTCAGACAGCTCCGCGGGCGACCGCTTCGATCGGCATGCTGATCGCGGGCGCGCTGATCTTCAATTACGTCATCACCATCGAACAGATTCCCCAACACTGTTCGCGGCTTGCTCGCGGGCTATGAGCTTTCGCCGGTGATGTTCCTTGTCGTCGTGAACATCGTCCTGCTGGTGCTGGGATGCTTGCTGGAAGGCAGCACGATTATTCTGGTGATCTTGCCGATTTCCATCCCGACGGCGAAGGCGCTCGGCATTGATCTCGTGCACTTCGGCGTCGTCGCCGTGGTCAACATCATGATCGGGCCGATCACGCCGCCTTACGGCCTGCTGCTGTTCGATTACTTCTGCGATCTCCGGCGCGCCGCTGCGCGGAATTATTCGAGACACGATGCCGTTCGTGTGGGCGATGCTTGCCGCGCTAGCGATTATCACCTTCGTGCCTGATACCGTGCTCTGGCTCCCGCGCTTGATGGGCTACAAGGGCTGAAATCCATGACAAGACCGATTTGCGTTCTCAACGAACGAACGTCTGAACGGAGCAGATGATACCTGCGCGGCTCATGATTCTGAATGGTCCGAACCTCAATCTCCTGGGGGTGCGTGAACCGAATATCTATGGCTCGACAACGCTCACTGCCATCAAGAAGAGCTGCGAGCAGTTTGCCAAGATCGCGAACGCGCGACTGTCGTTTCATCAGTTGATTGATGAGGGCGTTCTGGTTGATCTCATCCCAAGCTGCGCGACAGGAGGTCGACGCCATCATCATCAATCCGGCCGCGCTTTCATTCACGTCGATTGCGCTATTCGATGCGCTCAAGGTCTTTGAGACCGATCATTGAATGCCACATTTCCAATATTCACGCCCGGACCAACTGCATCGTCATTCGAAGCTGTCGTCGGCGGTCAAGGCGGTCATCTGTGGCCTTGGGCCTTATGGCTACATCGTCGCCATGCAGTCGGCGCTTCTCATGCTGGGAAAATTGCCGGCCTGCCTACCGGCTCCGATCCGCATCGGTCCCAAATGACACTGTTCGCTTCCGATAAAGGCGGAACGTTGCCTGGGATTGGCCATCTTTAATAATGTCTCGCCCGGCCGCGAGGCTGAGTTCGAGGAGTGGTTCCAGCACGAACACTTGGCGGAGCGGATCGCTGTGCCGGGCTTCCTGGTGGGGCGCCGGCATGAAGCCATCTCGGCTGGCCGCGCTATTTCAATTTCTACGTCACTCAATCGGTGGGGGTTTTGAAGTCCGCGGCCTATCTCGGGCGGCTCGATGATCCGACGCCGATGACGCGCACGGTCATGTCGGAAATCTTCAAGGACATGATCCGGACGGTCTGTCACCGCACCTTTCGGCTGGGAGCCATGCGAGGCACCGGCGTGGTGACCGTGCGGTTCAACGAACCTCCTGAAGAGACGGACTTGAAAAAGGTCCTTGAAACGTTGATGCGGGACAAGGCGGTGGCGTGCGGCGAAATCTGGCGCGCGGCCGACCCGCTCGAATTCCCGATATCCATGGAGGAACGGCTGCGCGGCGGCGATCGCAAGATCGAGGCGTGTTTGCTCGTGGAAACACTACGGCTGCCGGACGCCGAGAGGATTGCAGCAGCGCTGGCCAGTAATTTTCAAGGAACCACGGTCGGAGTTTATCGGTTGCTTTGCGAGATTACCCCAGCATGAGCAAGCGGGATGAGAGTTGGATTGATTGGCACCAACATCCAAGGATTGCTGTCGCGCCGACGCGTCCTCTCCCACGCCCGTCTTCGGCGGGCTGTGGGGAGAGGGTATCGAAACCTCTAGCGCCTGATCTGCGCCCGTAGCGTTTCCTCGACGACGCGGTCGAACGAGTTGCCCGGCTTCTTCGGTTCTTTCTTGCGCTGCTCGCCGACGTAGGCATCGCGCTTTTTGACCAGATCGGACATTCGCGTGTTGAGCGACTTGCGCTCGTTCATCTGCTTGTCGATCTCGGCCTGGCGTTGCGCCGGGCTCATCGGCCTGAGCGCATCCGGCAGCTCGTCGTCCTCCACCGCGCCGAGCTTCTGCCGCCCGGCGGTGACGTCGGCGACCAGATCGCCGGCGCCGGTCACGGCTTCGGCGGAGGCGAGGCCGGCACTGCGCTTCGCCATATAGCCGGCCATCTCCGAGGCAACCGAGCGCGGCGCGGCCGCGTATTGCTCGGTCTTCTTGAGCACGCCCGAGCGCTGATGGCGCGGGCCGTACGGGATGACCGTGCCGTTGATGCGGCCCTGCAGTTCCAGGTTTTCGATGTCGAACGGCGTCTCGATGATGACGATCTGGCCGCCGTCCTGCGGGATCGGGATGTAACGGCCGCGGCCCATCTGCGCGATCTCCCGCCACACCCGCTCGGTGTCGCGCGCGCCGCCGGCCTGCACCGCGTTGACGATGATGTCGCGCTCGCGTGCGATCTTCATCACCTCGGGGTATTTCGTGTCCTGCGCGTAGTCCATGTGGGGCGGCGCGTCGCCGACCAGGAACATGATGCGCCGCACCTCGTCGCCCTGCGTCCAGGTCAGCTTGGTGACGCCGACATGCAGCGCCTCGTTGACGCTCTCCGGCCAGTCGCCGCCGCCGCGTGCGCGCAGCTCCAGCAGGTTGGCGTAGAGATCCTGGATGTCCGTAGTGAGCGGGAACACCTTGGTGACGTACTCGTCGCCGATGTCGCGATAGGCGACCAGGCCCATGCGGATTTCGGCGTCCGGGTGGGCGTCGACGATCGATGTCGCGATCGACCAGATCTTGCGCTTGGCGCCTTCGATCAGCGGCCCCATCGAGCCGGTGGTGTCGAGCACGAAGCCGACCTCGACGACGGGTCTGGCGGAAGAAAAGCTGGAATAGGAGAATGTCGCGAGAATAACGGCGAGGAACAGCGTCCTCGCGAGCTGAGCAAGCATGTTTCACCCCTCAAAAAATTCCGACATGGGGATGATTTTCCTGCTTCACGGCGGGCGGTGGCCGGGATTGCGGCTCTCCGTCGGCGGATTGGCGGCTGGATTCTTTGTCGCAGGCCACGGGAAAATCTGAGTTTTCAGGCCTGCCGCCGCCGATTGGGACAAATCCACGGCAATATTGTTCCAGCCTGAACGGACGTTTATGAGTGGCCCATGAAGGTCGGCGGCAAGCACACCCGCAGCATTTGGCTGGAATCCGACGGCATAACCGTCGGCACCATCGACCAGACCGTGCTGCCGCACCGCTATGCGACGATCAGGCTGACGACTTCTCGACGACGCAGCGCGCGCGATCTCCACCATGCAGTTGCGCGGCGCGCCGTTGATCGGCGCCGCCGCGGCCTATGGCATGTGCCTAGCGCTGCGCGCCGATGCCTCCGACGAAATGTTGGAGCGCGCCTATGCGACTCTCATCAAGACGCGGCCGACCGCGATCAATCTCAAATGGGCGCTCGACGAGATGATCGCCGCGGTGCGCAACCGTCCGCGCGGCGAGCGCGTCGCCGCCGCCTATCAGCGCGCGGCGGAAATCTGCGACGAGGACGTCGCCATCAACCAGGCGATCGGCCGGCACGGTCTCAAGCTGATCGAGGACATCGCGGCGAAGAAAAAGTCCGGGCGAGCCGGTCAACGTGCTCACCCATTGCAACGCCGGCTGGCTGGCGACGGTGGACGTCGGCACCGCGACCGCGCCGATCTACACGGCGCACGACAAGGGCGTGAAGCTCCACGTCTGGGTCGACGAGACGCGGCCGCGCAACCAGGGCGCCTCGCTCACCGCCTGGGAGCTCGGCCAGCACGGCGTGCCGCACACCGTGATCGCCGACAACACCGGCGGTCACCTGATGCAGCACGGCATGGTCGACATCGTGATCACCGGCACCGACCGCGTCACCGCGCAGGGCGACGTCTGCAACAAGATCGGCACCTACCTGAAGGCGCTGGCCGCGAAGGACAACGGCGTGCCGTTCTACATCGGGGCGCCGTCGCCCAGCATCGACTTCACGGTCAGCGACGGCATCGCCGAAATCCCGATCGAGCAGCGCGGCGCCGAGGAGCAGGCGACCATGACCGGCCGCACCGCGGACGGCCGCATCGAGACCGTCACCGTGATCCCGGACGGCTCAGCGGTCGCCAACTACGGTTTCGACGTGACGCCGGCGCGGCTGGTCACCGGACTGATCACGGAGCGCGGCGTCCTGCCGGCGACGCGTGAAGGACTGGCGAAGGCGTTTCCGGAGCGCGCGAATGGCGTGCGCGCGGCGGCAGGGAGCGGGCGATGATGCGCAAATTTGTTCTTGGCGCAACGCTGGCGCTTGTGATCGGTCCGGCCATCGCGGAACCGAACAAGCCAATCCTCGATCGCGCCCAGCATTATCAGGCCGATGCGCTCAAGCTGCTGGAGCGGCTGGTCAACATCGATTCCGGCACCGGCTACGCGGAAGGTCTCGTGCAGGTCGGCGCCATCGCCGTCGAGGAATTGCGCAAGCTCGGCGCGACATCGAAATCCTGCCGGCCAAGCCCGCGGTGGGCGACAACATCGTCGCCACCTTCAACGGCACCGGCAAGGGCCGCATCCTGCTGATGGCGCACACCGACACGGTGTTCGCGCCAAGGCACCGCGGCGAAGCGGCCGTTCCGCATCGACGGCGACCGGGCCTATGGACCGGGCGTGTCCGACGACAAGGGCGGCATCGTCACCGCGGTCGCAGTGCTGAAAATTCTGCAGGACCTGAAATTCAAGGACTACGCACGCATCACGCTGCTGCTCAACACCAACGAGGAAACCGGCTCGCGCGGCACGCGCGCGCTGATCGAGAAGCTCGCGAAGGAGCACGACGTCACGCTCAATCTGGAATCCGGCCGGGCCGGCGACGGCATCGTGATCTGGCGCAAGGGCTCGGCGCGGCTGACCATCGAGGTGAAGGGCCGCGCCGCGCACGCCGGCGGCTCGCCGGAGCAGGGCCGCAACGCCGCGATGGAGCTGGCCAACCAGGTGCTGCAGGTCGCCAAGCTCGGCAACAGCGACAAGCAGACCACGGTGAACGTCACCGTGCTGCAGTCCGGCGACCGCTCCAACGTGATCCCCGACCGCGCCGTCGCGCAAGCCGACGTGCGCGCGCTGGTGAGCGAGGAGTTCGACCGCGTCGAGCGCGAAGCGGCGGCGATTGCGAAGGACAGCAAGCTGATCCCCGACACCGAGGTGACCGCGACGCTGGTGCGCAGCTTCCCGATCATGCCGCAGAACGCGCAGACCGACGCGCTCGCCAAGCTGGCGCAATCGATCTACGGCGAGCTCGGCCGGACGTTGAAGCTCGAAGGCAGCGGCGGCGCGGCGGATTCGAGCTTTGCCGCCGGCGTGTTCAAGCCGGCGCTCGACGGGCTGTCCATCGTCGGCGGCAACGCGCACACCGACCGGGAATACATCGAGCTCGCCAGCATTCCGCCGCGATTCTATCTGCTGAACTCGGATGATCATGGAACTCGGCAAAGGCAAATGAGCGCGTTCTCCGCCAAGGTCACGGAGATTCCGGTCGACGGGCGGCAATCGCAGACCGCGCTCGCGGTGGCGCGCGGCACCGCGCGGCTGCTCATCTCGCTTGGCTTCTGCTGCGTCAGCGAACTGCCGCTCGCCTCGGGCCGCCGCGCCGATCTGGTGGCGCTCGGCCGCGACGGCGAGATCTGGATCGTCGAGATCAAGTCCTCGGTGGCGGATTTCCGCGCCGACCAGAAGTGGATGGACTACCGGATGCACTGCGACCGGCTGTTCTTCGCCACCACGACCGAAGTGCCGTGCGAGATTTTTCCGCCCGACACCGGATTGATCGTGGCGGATGGGTTCGGCGCCGAGATTGTATGCGAGGCGCCGGAGCACAAGCTGCATGCATCGACGCGCAAGAGCATGATGCTCGGGATCGCGCGCGCCGCGTCGCTGCGATTGCAATCGCTGATCGATCCGACCGGGCCCTACGAGGCCGAGCTTTCGCGATGAGAGCCTTGCTCGTCGCCGCAATGCTGATGGCTGGCATCGCCGCCGCGGCGGCGCAGCCGTTCGCCGGCAAGACCGTGACGATGGTGATCGGCTTCGGGCCGGGCGGCGGCTACGACCTGTGGGGCCGCACCGTCGGCCGCCACATCGGCAAGCATCTGCCGGGCAATCCGAGCGTGGTGCCGCAGAACATGCCGGGCGCCGGCAGCTATGTGGCGGCGAGTCACATCTACAACGCCGCGCCGAAGGACGGCACCGTGATGGGCATCATCGCGCGCGATGTCGCGCTCGGCCCGCTCACCGGTGCGCCGGGCGCGCGGTTCGACGCCACGAAGTTCTCGTGGCTCGGCAGCCCGGCCACCGAGCACAACGTCTGCATCGCCAATTCCACCGCCGCGGTTAAGAGCGCGAACGATCTGCGCGACAAGGAACTGGTGCTCGGCGACACCGGGCCGGGCACCGGCACGCGATCCTATCCGAAGGTGCTCAACGATCTGCTCGGCTACAAATTCAAGCTGGTCAGCGGTTTTCGTTCGTCGGCCGACGTGTTCCTGGCGATGGAGCGCGGCGAGGTCGATGGCATCTGCGAGAGTCTCGACAGCATCCACAACCGCAGGCCGGACTGGATACCGCAGAAGAAGGTCACCGTGCTGCTGCAGGGCGGCGTCGCGCCGCATCCGAGCCTGCCGGGTGTGCCGTTCGTGCTCGACCTCGCGCGCAACGCCGAGGAGCGGCAATTGCTCGAGTTCCTCTACGCGGGGCAGGGCATCGGCCGGCCGTTCGTGGCGCCGCCCGATCTTCCTCCCGATCGCCTGAAGATGCTGCGCGACGCATTCAGCGCGACGATGAAGGATCCGGAGTTCCTGGCCGACGCCAAGAAGAGCAAGCTCGATGTCGAGCCGGAGGACGGCGAGCACCTCGCAGCGCTGATCGCGAAAATCTACGCAACGCCGAAGACGATCGTCGAGCGGGTGGGAAATCTGATTAAGTGACAAGGCGATCTAGGGATTCGGCTTGATGCCCGCCGCCTTCACCAGCGTGGTGTTCAGCGCGATGTCGTCGCGGAAAAACGTGTCGAATTGCGCCGGCGTCATGCGGGCCGGCTCGCTGCCGAGCGCGGTGAGCTTCTCCTGCACGGACGGAATATCGAGAATTTTGCGGGTCTCCTGATAAAGCCGGTCGACGATCTCGCGCGGCGTCTTTACCGGCACCCACATGCCGATCCAGAAATTGTAGTCGGAATTGGGATAACCGGCCTCGATGGTGGTCGGCACGTCGGGCAGGGACATCGCGCGCTTTGAGCCCGACACCGCCAGCGCCGAAAGCTTTCCGGCGCGGATCAATTCCACGGCCGCCAGCGTCGGCGAGAAGAAGAAGTCGACACGCTCCGCCAGCACCTCGTTGACCGCTTCCGGCGCGCCGCGAAACGGAATCTGCTGCGCCTCGAATCCGGCGGCCATGCGCAGCCGCTCGGCGGTCAGGTGCGCGGCGGCCCCGTAGCCGACCGTGGCGTAGTTGACCGCGTTTGGCTTTGCCTTTGCCGCTTCAACGAGCTGCTTCAAGGTTCGGTATTTTTTCGGCGACGCGATCATGACAAGCGGTGCGTTGCCGAGCAGCGTCACGCCCGAGAAATCCTTGCCGGAGTCGTAGCCGAGGTTCGGAAATGTGGCTGGCTGAATCGCGAAGGCCGCCGAATGCACCAGGATGGTGTAGCCATCCGGATCAACGGACTTGGCGACGTAGCCCATGCCGGTCGTGCCTCCGGCGCCGGTGCGGTTTTCCACCACGACAGGCTGTCCCAACTGCGCCGCCAGATGTTCGGCAATCACGCGAGCGGTGACGTCCGTCGCGCTGCCGGCCGTGACCGGAACGACGATGCGCAGCGGCTTGGTCGGCCAGCTTTGCGCGGATGCAGGCCCGATGTAGGCAAATGTGATGGCGCAGGCAGCGAGCCAGCGAAGCAACATGCTGTCCTCCCCGTGGGCCGGCTTGTCTCGCCGGGCTCCAATGCTGCGCTAGCGCGGCGCGCGCTTGGCCAGAATGCGCTGCAGCGTGCGGCGATGCATGTTGAGCCGGCGCGCCGTCTCCGAAACGTTGCGGTTGCACAGCTCATAGATGCGCTGGATGTGCTCCCAGCGCACGCGATCGGCCGACATGGGATGTTCCGGCGGCTCGGCCTTGCGGCCTTCGATCGCGAGCAATGCCGCGACCACGTCGTCGGCGTCGGCCGGCTTGGCGAGATAGTCGACCGCGCCGATCTTCACCGCGTTCACCGCGGTGGCGATGTTGCCGTAGCCGGTCAGGATGATGGCGCGGGCATCGGGCCGGCGGTGCTTCAGCGCGGAGATCACGTCGAGGCCGGTGCCGTCGCCGAGACGCATGTCGATCACCGCAAAGGCCGGCGCCGACTTCTCGACCTGCAGCAACCCGTCCGAAACCGATTCTGCGGTGGTCACATCGAAGCCGCGGGACTCCATGGCGCGCGCCAATCGCTGCAGGAATGACTTGTCATCCTCGACGATCAGCAGCGAACGTTCGGTCAGGTCAGCCAGCGGCTTTGGCTCGGTTACGGCGATGTTCATGGTGGTTTCCTAAGCTGCCGCCCAGACGTCTCAGTAACACAAGCAAAGTAGAGTGGTTGGGCCCCTGGCTCAAGAGGCGGCAAATCCTAGCGGCCGCTCGAAATCCGTGCGGCCCCAGCGCACCTTAACCACGGCGCCACGGTCCGGGAACACGCGGTTCTCGAAGTCGAGCGTCGCGCCCGAGCGCTCCAGCAGCGTTTTGGCGATGAAAAAGCCGAGGCCCAGGCCGGTGGTTTCGCCCCCGGCGTTCATGCGCCGCCGCTTGCTCGACCGCACATAAGGCTCGCCGATACGGTCCAGGATTTCCGGCGCGAAGCCCGGCCCGTCGTCGCTGATGACGACGGCGACGTCGTCGCCGGTCCAGTCGGCGGTGACCTCGACGCGCTCCTGCGCGAAATCGACCGCGTTTTCCAACAGATTGCCGAGGCCGTAAAGGATCGCCGGATTGCGCGCCCCGACAGGAGCCGCCGGCGGCATGTCGATGTTGATCGAGACGCCGAAGTTGCGATGCGGCGCGACGACCTCCTCGATCAGCGCGGACAGCGGCACGCTGTCGAACGGCTCGGAGCTCGGCAGCTCGTTGAGCTTCGCCAGGATGGCGCGGCAGCGCTGCGACTGCTCCTGCAGCAGCTTGACGTCGTCGGCATGCGGCGAGTTCGGCTCGATGGCGCGCTCGAGCTCCTTGGCGATCACCGAGATGGTCGAGAGCGGCGTGCCGAGCTCGTGCGCCGCGGCGGCGGCGAGGCCGTCGAGCTGCGAGAGCGCCTGCTCCCGCGCCAGCACCAGCTCGGTGGCGGCCAGCGCCTCGGCGAGCTGGCGGCCTTCCTCGGTGAGCTGCCACGCGTAGACACCGATGAAGCCGATGGCGAGCAGGATCGAGAGCCAGACGCCGAGCAGGTAGATCCACGGCAGCTCCAGCGGGTCTTCGATGTCCCACGGCAGCGGATAGTGCGCGAACACCAGGATGGTGGCGCACAGCACAGCGAAGCCGCCGAGCATCAAGGTGAGGCGCGGCGGCAGCGCGGTCGCCGAGAGCAGCACCGGCGCGAGGAACAGGAACGCGAACGGGTTCTGCAGTCCGCCGGTCAGGAACAGCAGCACCGCCAGTTCCGCGATGTCGAAGGCGAGCAGCCAGGCGGCGCGCTCCGGCTCCAGCCGCTGCGTCGGCGAAAAGCGCAGCCGCAACGCCACGTTGAGCCACGCCGACAGCGCGATGACGGCGAGACAGGCCCAGATCGGCAGCGGGAAATCGAGCCCATAATGTACGACCAGGACGGCCGTGGACTGTCCGATGATCGCCAGCCAGCGCAGCCGCAGCAGCGTGTCGAGCCGCACGTTGCGCCGTTGCGGCAGGTGCAACTGGTCGAGGGTGTCGTCGAGCATGCCTCCAACTTAGTGCATCGAGGCGGGGGCGGCCACCGTGGCGGCTTTTGCCGCTTTTGGCGGCATCGGCTTCGAGCACCTTGACCTGCCGCCCGCCAACTCAATAATGCCGCCCGCAATGAACGGCGATGCCACCGACAACATCCGCTGGGATCATACGGCCGATGTGGTCGTGATCGGCGCCGGCGCCGCCGGGCTGCCGGCCGCCATCAGTGCGCGCGATCATGGCGCGTCCGTCATTGTCGTCGATGAGAATTTCGATATCGGCGGTCGCGCCATGCTCAGCGGCGGCCGCGTACAGGTCGGCGGCGGCCATGCCCTGCAGAAGAAGCTCGGCATCGAGGATACCCCCGAGCAGATTTACCAGGACTGGGTGCGTCCAAATCACGCCGAGAGCCGGTTCAACGATCGCGAGCTGGTGCGGGCTTTTGCGGACGAAAATATCTCGATGTACGAATTCCTGATCGAGAACGGTGTCGAATTCATCGAGAACCCGATCCGCTCGCCGGACGCATCGACGGTCGATCGCATCTTCGTCACCAAGGAATGGCACGTTCCGAGTGGAATCATTGCGCCGCACCGGAATCGCAACGGTTCAGGCCTGGTGCGGCGGTTGGAGGAAAGCGCGCGCAACAAAGGTGCGCAGTTTCTCCTCAAGCACAAGATGACGTCGCTCGTGCGGGAGAAACAAAACTCCGGCCGCGTGCAGGGCATTAGAGTTGCTAACGGCGGCGACGCCGTGAACATTCAGGCGCGCAAGGGCGTGGTGATCTGCACCGGCGGCCACATCGGCAACGTCAACTTCCGCCGCATGTTCGATCCGCGTCTCACCGAGGAGTATCAGCAGGCCGGCGAACCTTACGCCCATCAGAGTGCGGACGGCGAGCTCGCGGCGATGGATATCGGCGCCGCGCTGTGGGCGACGGCGATCCAAAGCATGTCGGCCGGTGTGTGGATCACCAAAACGGCGCACATCGGTTGCCGCTGGGGTTACAGCTCGCTGGTGTGGGAACCCGACAGCGTCATGTTCCCGCAGGCGCGCGCAACCGGGCTTACCGTCGAGGACTGGCGCAATCTGATCATGGTCAATCAGTTCGGCCGGCGGTTCTGGAACGAAGCCGACGACTCGCATGAGTTCTTTGACGCCGCGTTGTCCAATCACGGCGACACCGAGAAACTCAACGGCGGCGGCCCGATCTGGGCGATCTTTGACGCCAACACAGTCAAGCGCGAGAACTGGAAGCCGGAACCGCCGCACGTCGATCCAGACGGCTACTTCTTCAGCGCCGACACCATCCCGGCGCTCGCAGCCAAGATCAAGAATCCTTACCAGCGCCGTCCGATGTCCGGTGATATTCTCCAGGCGACCATCAACCGTTACAACGCGCTTGTCGCTGGCGGCCGCGACAGCGATTTCGACAAACCCTCGCGGATACGCAAGATCGACAAGCCGCCGTTCTACGCGGCCTGGTCCACGCCGATCGTGCACGACGCGCTGACCGGGCTGCGCACCAACACCAACGCTGAAGTGATCGACACGCGCGGCGCGGTGATCCCGGGCCTTTACTGCGCCGGCGAATCGCAGGGCGGCTTTGCTCAGCACGGCTTGTGCCGCAGCATGGTGTTCGGCCGCATCGCCGGCCGGCACGCGGCCCAGCGCAACGACTGAAATCTACTTTGGCGGGCACGCTCCCGCGTATGGCGCGATCGGCGCCGTGCCCTTGCAGATCGCGACGCGCTCGGTCTTTGTCTCTGGCGACAGCGAGTAAGATCGCAGGCTGTAATTGCCAACAGCGTTGATGTAGTTGCACAGCGGCAGCGTTGTGGTCGCGCGATCGACGAACCAGTCGCCGCCCGCCTGATAGGGCGTGCCGTCCTTCACGTCGACGGTCTCGTGGCTTGCGATCATCTTCCAGCCCGGCTCCGCGATGGACGCATCGCAGGCGTGATCGGCGTGCGCGGCGATTGGCATCGTCATCGCCGCCAAGGTCAAAAACCAAGCTCGGACGCCCGCCATTCCAAAGCCCATCGCTGCCGCTCGCGGGCCTGCTTTTGGTGCCTTGACCCTCCCCCGGCGCAGGGTCAACACTAATGCCAACAAAACCAAATTGCACATTGGGAGGGTCAGGCCATGGGCGAGCCGACAGGCGGCCGTGCATCCATCAATCGCAGCGCGGAAAACGTCAGCAGACGGAAATTTCTTTCACGGGGCGCGGCTGCGGGTGTCGGCGCAGTCGCAATCGGCACGCAGCAGGCAAGCGCGCAGTCGAACGGCATCAGGTGGGACTACACCGTCGATGTTGTTGTGATCGGCGCCGGCGTCGCTGGATTGCCGGCCGCGATCACCGCGCGTGACAACGGTGCGTCGGTTATCGTCGTCGAGGAAAACTACGACATCGGCGGCCGCGGTATGCTGAGCGGTGGTCGCGTGCAAGTCGGCGGTGGCCATGCCTTGCAGCAGAAGCTGAACATCAAGGACACGCCGGACCAGATTTTCACCGACTGGGTCCGCCACGACCACGAGGAGAGCATCTTCAGCGACCGCGATCTGATCCGCGTGTTCGCCGACGAGAATGTCGCGACCTACGATTGGCTGATCGAGAACGGCGTCGAATTCATCGAGAAACCGATTCGCTCGCCGGATGCTGCGACGGTCGATCGCATCTTCGTCACCAAGGAATGGCACATCCCGAGCCAGGTGATCGCGCCACGGCGCAACCGCAACGGCTCCGGCTTGGTGCGGCGCATGGAGGAGAGCGCCCGCAAGAAGGGCGTGCAGATTTTCCTCAAGCACAAGATGACCTCGATCGTGCGCGAGAAACATAATTCCGGCCGCGTTCTGGGCATCACCACCGTCAATGGCAGCAACCCGGTGAACATCGCCGCGCGCAAGGGCGTCATCATCGCCACCGGCGGCCACACCGGCAACGTCAACTTCCGCCGCATCTTCGATCCGCGGCTCACCGAGGAATACCAGCAGGCTTGCGAGCCTTACGTCCATCAGGGCGCCGATGGCGAACTTGCCGCGATGGACATCGGCGCGTCGCTTTGGTCGACCGCCAATCAGACCATCCAGGAAGGCGCGGCGATCACCAAGACGCGGCACATCGGCTGCCGCTGGGGCTATTCCTCGCTGGTCTACGAGCCCGACAGCCCGATGTTCCCGCTGGCGCGGGCCACGGGCCTGACTGTGCGCGACTGGCAGGACATGATCTTCGTCAACCAGAAAGGGCAGCGGTTCTGGGACGAGGGCGACGGCTCGCACAAGTTCTTCGCCGCGGCGATGGGCTACAACGGCGACAAGACCAAGCTCAACGGCGGCGGCCCGATCTGGGCGATCTTCGACGCCGACGCGGTCACGCGCGAAAAGTGGAAGCCGGCGCCACCGCACGTCGATCCGGACGGCTATTTCTACAGCGCCGATACGATCGCGGAGCTGGCCGGCAAGATCAAGAATCCGCATCAGAAGACGCCGATCTCCGGCGAGGCGCTGCAGGAGACGGTGAACCGCTACAACGGATTCGTCACCGCCGGCGCGGACACTGATTTCAAGAAGAAGACGCCGCAGTTCAAGATCGAGAAACCGCCGTTCTATGCGGCATGGGCGACGCCGATCCTGCATGACACGCTGACCGGGCTTCGCACTGACGTCGATTCGCGAGTAATCGATCTTCGCGGCGAAGTCATCCCGGGCCTCTATTGCGCGGGCGAATTGCAGGGCGGTTTTGCTCAGCACGGCCTGACGCGCTGCATCGTATTTGGCCGGCTGGCCGGCCGGCATGCTGCGCGATCCAAGGTGGCCGAAAGCACGGGCCAGCGCCTATGACGATTCGGCCTGCCGCGGCGCTCGTTCAACTCGATCTGAACGAGCCGCTGCCCATCGAGGCGGCGGCTGGCAGCGATATCGTGGTGCGATTGCGAGCGTCGTGTCCGGCGGGACGCGAGCGGTGCGGCATGCTGGCGAAGCTGTTGACGCCGGACGGATCAGAATCCTTCCACGTTCTCGCGAAGCACGATGATGCGGTCAGCGAAACCGCCGATATCGTCCTGAAGGTGCCGCAACGTATCGGCGAGCATGTCTGGCGCTTTGTGCTCCCGGCGCACGAGTTAACCGGTACGCAGTATGAGGAAGCCGTGCTCGACGTTCGGGTGCGAGGCAAGCCGCAGGCCAGCAGTCTGGCGGTGTGGGACGTCCCTTCGCCGGTGGTGACCGGCGCGCCGTTCAAGGTGAAGATCGGCGCGAAATCCGCGGTCGATTGCGGGCTCAAGGGACGTGACGTGGAAGTATTGCGCGACGGCGAAGTGGTGGCGCGCGGTGCACTGGGCGGCACGCCGTTTCCGGGTACTACGGCGCTTTATTGGACTGAGTTGGAACTCGGTGCGCCGGGCGCGCCGGGCATGGCGTCGTGGACAGCGCGGTTTGAGGCGGCGGGGCTCGATTTGCCGCACGACGGTGCATCGACGACATTCAGTGCGGCGATCGTGCCGCCGCCCGATCACACCCTGACGGTGAAGGTGATCGAGAAGGACAGCGCGGCGCCGGTCGAGGAGGCGTTGGTGCGGCTCGGCGCCTATCGTGCGGAAACTGGCCGCGCCGGCTTCGCCAAGGTTCGGCTGCCGAAAGGCCACTACGAACTCAGCGTGTGGAAGGCCGGCTATGAAATCCAGCCGACGACACTGGAGCTCGACAGAGACGCCAGCGTCGAACTGGAAGCCTCACTGGTTCCAGAAGAAGACCCCGACGCCCGCTGGAAGATGTGACGCAGGGCTTGCGCCAGGTTGCGCGGCGGGTCACATCTGCGGCAAGAAGCGTCCCACATGACCTCTCCCGCCATCGCCGTTGATCACCTGGTCAAGGTCTACAAGACCGTGACCGCCGTCGACGGCATTTCATTTTCGCTTGAGCCGGGCTCCTGCACCGCGCTGCTCGGCGGCAACGGCGCCGGCAAGACCACCACCATCGCTTCCATCATGGGGCTGCTGCAGCCGACCTCGGGCCGCGTCAGCGTGCTTGGCGCCGAGATGCCGCGGCAGCGTCACCGCGTGCTGCACCGCATGAATTTCGAAAGTCCCTACGTCGACGTGCCGATGCGGCTTACGGTGCGGCAGAATCTCAAAGTGTTCGGGATGCTCTACGGCGTGGCCGACGTCGGAGCAGCGCACGCAGGTTCTGGCCGAAGAACTCGACCTCGTCGATCTGCTCGACCGCCCGACCAGCAAGCTGTCTTCCGGACAGAAGACCCGTGTCGCGCTCGCGAAATCGCTGATCAATTCGCCGGAAGTGCTGTCTGCTCGACGAGCCGACCGCTTCGCTCGATCCAGACACCGCCGACTGGGTGCGCTCCTGGCTGGAGCGCTATCGCACCGCCCGCCGCGCCACCGTGCTGCTCGCCTCGCACAACATGGGCGAGGTCGAGCGGCTGTGCGAGCGCGTCATCATGCTCAAGCAGGGCAAGATCGTGGACGACGATACGCCCGCCAATCTGATCGCGCGCTATGGACGGACCAACCTCGAAGAGGTGTTCCTCGACATCGCGCGCGGCCGCGGCGAAGCGCGGGAGGCGGCGCAATGAGCGCGCAATCTCCCGAGTACATCGCGTTCTCGCCGCGCCGTATCGGCGCCCTCGTGCTGCGGCACTGGTACGTGATCAAGTCGTCCTGGCCGCGCATCTTCGATCTGATGTACTGGCCGATGGTGCAGATGCTGATGTGGGGCTTCCTGCAGGTCTACGTCGCGCAGCATTCCAATTTCTTCGCACAGGCCGCGGGCACTTTCGTTGCCGCCGTGATCCTGTGGGACATCCTGTTCCGGGGGCAGCTCGGCTTTTCGATCTCGTTTCTCGAAGAGATGTATTCCCGCAACATGGGCAACCTGATGATGAGTCCGCTGCGGCCGACCGAGTTTGTCGCCGCGCTGATGGTGATGAGCATCATCCGGCTGGCGATCGGCACGATTCCCGTAACGCTGCTCGCGATCGTGTTCTTCGGTTTTAATCTGTGGGCGATGGGTCTCGCGCTCGCGGTGTTCATCTTCAACCTGTTCCTGACCGGATGGGCGGTTGGGCTTGTCGTCGCGGGCATGTTGTTGCGCAACGGTCTTGGCGCGGAGAATCTGGCGTGGGGCATCATGTTTTTGTTCCTGCCGCTGACCTGCGTCTACTACCCGGTCTCGGTCCTCCCGGACTGGCTGCAGATCTTCGCCTGGATGCTGCCGCCGACTTACGTGTTCGAGGGCATGCGCGCGCTGCTGGTCGACAAGGTGTTCCGTGGCGACCTGATGCTCCAGGCGCTGGCGCTGAACGCAGTCGTGTTCGTCGGCAGCACCATCGCGTTCCTGGCGTTGCTGCGGAGCGCCCGCACGCATGGCACCCTGCTGCAGGGCGGCGACTAATCCCCGACATCCCCGGCGGAACTTTCGTCTGGCGCAAATTCTCTTTGTATTTCTGAGGCATAGCGCGCTCGCGAAAAAGCCCCCACATGTTGACGGTATGTCAACGAACCGTCACTATGCTGCGCCGCAACAAACGGGCCGGGGTCCCGAAATGGCGATTGGTGAATTTGGCGGAGCGCCAGTTTCTGGCGGTCCGATATTCTCGAACGGCCTCTATTGGGCCTACGAGATGGGTCACGCTGTCGCTGAATCCGGCGCGTGCACTCGCCAGCGTGACGCAGCTCTACTTCAAGAATCCGCTCAACCCGCTTGCGCACACCACCTACGGCAAGTCTGTTGCCGCGGCGATGGAGTTGTTCGAGCGCTCGACGCGGCGCTACGCCAAGCCGGCGTGGGACCTCGATTCCACCCTGGTCGGCGGCGAGCGCGCACCGATCCATATCTCCACCGTCTGGCAGCGTCCGTTCTGCAATCTGCTGCACTTCGAGCGCATGTTCTGCCACATGCCGCGCCGGCCGCAGCCCAAGGTGCTGATCGTCGCGCCGATGTCGGGCCACTACGCCACGCTGTTGCGCGGCACGGTCGAAGCCTTCCTGCCGAACCACGACGTCTACATCACCGACTGGGTGGACGCGCGCATGGTCCCGGTGTCGGAGGGCCGCTTC
The DNA here is from genome assembly GCA_963838595.1 of uncultured Alphaproteobacteria bacterium. Lineage (GTDB taxonomy): Bacteria > Pseudomonadota > Alphaproteobacteria > Rhizobiales > Xanthobacteraceae > Z2-YC6860. The sequence continues at coordinate 85,668 of CAWIRP010000004.1, read as the reverse complement.
GATCTCGACGATTACATCGACTACATCATCAGCATCCTGCATCGCCTCGGCGGCGACACCCATGTCGTCGCTGTCTGCCAGCCCTCAGTGCCCGTGCTGGCAGCGACCGCGCTGATGGAAGCCGACAAGGACCCTTACGCGCCGCGCTCGATAACCTTGATGGGCGGCCCGATCGACACGCGCAGCAATCCTACGGCGGTGAACAAGCTCGCCGAGGAACGCGGCAGCGGCTGGTTCCGCCGCAACGTCATCAGCAAGGTGCCGTTCCCGCATCCGGGCATGATGCGCGACGTCTATCCGGGCTTCCTGCAGTTGCACGGCTTCGTCAGCATGAACCTCGACCGCCATGTCGATGCGCATCGCGATCTGTTCGTCCACCTCGTCAAGGGTGACGGCGATTCTGCGCAGAAGCACCGCGAATTCTACGACGAGTATCTCGCCGTGATGGATCTCGCCGCGGAATATTATCTGCAGACGGTCGACACCGTGTTCGTCAATCACTTGCTGCCGAAAGGCCAGATGACGCACCGTGGCCGCCCTGTCGAGCCTGCCGCGATCCGCAACACGGCGCTGCTTACCATCGAAGGCGAGAACGACGACATCTCCGGTGTTGGACAGACCGAGGCTGCGCACAAGCTCTGCGTCAACATTCCGCCCGAGCGGAAGGCGCACTACCTGCAGCTCGGCGTCGGCCATTACGGCGTGTTCAACGGCTCCCGGTTCCGCGCCGAAGTGGCGCCGCGGATCGCGGACTTCATGCTGACGCATGACCGGATGCCGAAGGCGCAGACCGCCGCCAAGCCGGTCCTGCGGGCCGTCAGCTAGCCGCCGCCCGCCGATCTGCTAGGCTCCATTGGAGATTCGAGCCGACGAGGCGACGCGCCCGCATGCCCAGCCGTTCCCGCACGCCGTCCTGGCTCCGCAAGCTTGCGGCGCAGCCGTTGCGCGCGCTGCTCGACCGGCGGCAGAGCGAGCCGCAGACCTTTCAGATCGTGTTCGACCGGGACATCTACCTGATCAGCGTGCGCCGGCACCGCCGCGCGCGGCGCTATACCCTGCGCATTCACTCCGCCACGCGCGAGGTGATCCTCACCATGCCGACGCGCGGCAGCGTTCGCGAGGCCAAGGCGTTCGCACAGAAACACGGCGGCTGGATCGCGGCGCGGCTGCGGCGGTTGCCGGAGGCGGCGCCGTTCATCGACGGCGCAACGTGCCGCTGCGCGGTGTCGAGCATCGCATCGAGCATCGGCCCGGCAAGCGCGGCACGGTCTGGGTCGAGCAGGGCGACGGCGGCGAGAACCTGATCTGCGTTGCCGGCGATGCGCCGCATGTCGAGCGTCGCGTCGGCGATTTCCTGCGCCGTGAGGCGCAGCGCGATCTCAGTGCCGCGAGCCGCCGCGCCGCCGACATGATCGGGGTCGACGTGAAGCGCATCTCGGTGCAGGGATCAGTCGAGCCGGTGGGGCTCGTGCTCGACAACCGGCGTTCTGTCATACTCCTGGCGGCTGATCCTCGCGCCGCCGTTCGTGCTCGACTATCTCGCCATCCACGAGGTCGCGCATCTGGTCGAGATGAACCATTCGCCGCGGTTCTGGCGGCTGGTGAACCGGATGTGCCCGGACGCCGACCGCGCCAAGGTCTGGCTCGACGTTCACGGTGCCGATCTGCACCGCTACGGCCTGCCGGCCGACCGCACGGCGAGCTGCCGCCCGGCTGACGCGCATTGCTCGTCCGCGCAAATCGGGTGCCTTCCCTGGCTGAACGCGCATCTTGTGAGCATGATCTTTTCCGAAAACCGGTCCCCACTTTTCGGGATCATGCTCTAAGGTCGAATTGATGCTGCGTCCCGGCACCTTCCCCCTCACGCTGCTGCTCGCCCTGCTGACCGGCATGGGGCCGCTGTCGGTCGACATGTATCTGGCCTCGCTGCCGGACATGGGCCGGCTGCTCGGCGCGCCGATGGCGCAGGTGCAGCTCACCATCTCGTTCTACCTGTTCGGCTTTGCCGTCGCGCAGGTGTTCTACGGGCCGCTGTCCGACCGGCATGGCCGCAAGCCGGTGCTGCTCGCCGCGCTCGCGATCTATCTGCTGGCGACGCTCGCCTGCGCGCTCACGACCTCGATCGAAGCGCTGATCGCGGCGCGCTTCGCGCAGGCGGTCGGCGCATCGGGCGCCATCGTGCTGGCGCGCGCGGTGGTGCGCGACATGTACGACGGCTCCCGGATCGGCCGTGAATTGTCTCGCCTGGCGGCGATCATGGCGCTTGCGCCGTTGTGCGCGCCACTGATCGGCGGCGTGCTGCAGACGCTGTTCGGCTGGCGGTCGAACTTCGTCGCGCTGTTCTGCTACGGCGCGATGGGCGCGGGCATGGTCTGGTTTCTGCTGCCGGAGACCCTGCGCCAACGTGCGCCCGAGCCGGTATCGCCGATGTCGATCATCCGGTCCTACCGGCGATTTCTAAGCTATCGGATTTTCGTCGTTCACCTCGGCATCGCGATCTGCTGCATGTCAGGCCTGTTTTCGTGGATTTCCACCAGCGCGTTCATTTTGCAGGACATCTACGGTCTCTCGGCGCTGGCCTTCGGCATCACGTTCGCGATTGCGTCGGCGGGATATCTGCTCGGTACGGTCATCAGCGCGCGGTTTGTGATGCGCTGGGGCAGCGGACGCACCATGGGCATCGGCGCGGTCGGCATGGCGGCGGGCGGGCTCGGTACGCTGCTTGTCATGGTGCTCGGCATGCACGAAGCGATCGGCCTGGTGATGTCCGTCGCGCTCTACATGATCGGCATGGGCATGGTGTGGCCGCAGGCACAGGCCGGCGCGCTCATTCCGTTTCCGGATCGCGCCGGCGCGGCGTCGTCGCTGCTCGGCTTCCTCACGCAGACCAATTCGGCGGTGGTTGGCGCGATCCTCGGTCACAGCCTGGGCGGCTCGGCGTGGCCGTTTGCGATTGCGTTCGCGCTGGCCGGCTGTTGCGCGCTGCTGTTATGGGCGTTGACGCGCAAGGTGCGTGCGGCGAGCGCGCCCATCACTGAGCGCCGCCCGAACAGCCGGTCGAGCAGCCAGGAATCCATCGTCCCGGCCTCAGGCTTCACGTTGCTCGTGCGCGTTGACGGCGGCGGAGAAGGCGCGGGCTGCGGTGCCGGCGCCCCCCAACCCAGCGATGGCAGCAGGCCGGCCGTCTTCGGCCCGCTCTGCAAGCCCGGCAGGCCGGCGATGGCAACGCCCTGGTGCGCCGGCTTCATGATGCGGGTCCACACGTCGACCGGCATGCCGCCGCCGGTCGTCTTCTTGGTCGGTGAATTGTCGTCGTTGCCGAGCCACACGCCGGTGACGAGATGCCCGGTGTAGCCGATGAACCAGGCGTCGCGGAAATCCTGCGACGTGCCGGTCTTGCCCGCGGCGAGCCAGCCCGGCACGTCGGCCTTGCGCGCCGTGCCGGTGGCGAGCGTCTCGTGCATCATGGCGTTCATCATCGCCACGTAGCGCGGCTCGATGATGCGGCCGAGGCTCTGCTGCTCGCGGGTGTAGAGCGCCTTGCCGCTCGTGGTGCGCACCCGTTCGATGACGTGCGGCGTCGTCTCGAGACCGCCATTGGCGAGCGGCGCCAGCGCCGAAACCAGCTCCAGCAGCGACACCTCCGAAGTGCCGAGCGCGATCGAGGCGTTCGGTTCGAGCTTGGACGCGATGCCGAGCCGGTGCGCGGTTCGGATCACCGCGGGCGGCCCGAACTCCTGGGTGAGCCGCACCGCGACGGTGTTGAGCGACATCGCCAGCGCCTGCTTGAGCGTGACCGGCCCGTAGTATTCGCGGCTGTAGTTTTCCGGCTTCCAGCCCTTGATCGAGATCGCCTTGTCCTCGCGCACCGTGTCCGGCGTGAGGCCGCGCTCGATCGCGGTGAGGTAGACGAACGGCTTGAACGCCGAGCCCGGCTGCCGCTTGGCGGCGACGGCGCGGTTGAACTGGCTTTCGGTGTAGTTTCGCCCGCCGACCATGGCGCGCACCGCGCCATCCGGCGTCATGGCTACGATGGCGCCTTGCGCGACGCCGGCCTTGTCGCCGTTCTTCGCAAGCTCGTCGAGCAAGGCCTTCTCGGCCGCCGCTTGCAGAACGGGGTCGACGGTCGTCTCGACGACGATGTCCTGATCGACGCGCCCGATCAGGTCGTTGAGCACGTCCATCACCCAGTCGGCGACGTATTGCGCCGAACCCGCGCTGCTCGACCTTCATGGCCTGCGCCGGCCGTATCATCGCGGTCTTGGCCGCCTCGTCGGTGACGAACTTCATCTCCGCCATCGCGGTGAGCACGATCTGCGCGCGGCGCTGCGCGCCGTCCGGGTTATGGCTCGGCGCAAGCCGTGACGGCGAACGCACCAGACCGGCGAGCATGGCGGCTTCGGCGACGTTCAGCTTCTGCGCCGGCTTGCTGAAGTAGCGCTGCGCCGCCGCCTCGATGCCGTAGGCGCCGGCGCCGAAATAGACGCGGTTGAGATAGAGCTCGATGATCTCGGTCTTGCTGAATTTGCGCTCCAGCCAAAACGCCAGCGCGACCTCCTGAACCTTGCGGGTCAGGGTGCGCTCTTGGGTCAGGAACAGGTTCTTGGCGAGCTGCTGCGTGATGGTCGAGCCGCCTTGCGCGACGCCGCGCCGCATCAGATTGGCGTAGAGCGCACGGGACACGCCGATCGGATCGACGCCCCAGTGGGAATAGAAGCGCCGGTCCTCGATGGCGATGAACGCCTGCGGCACGTGTCGCGGGAGCTCCTTGAGCGAGGCCGGCTCGCCGTAGAATTCGCCTCGCGTCGCCAGCAGCCGATTGTTGATGTCGACGATCTGGATCGACGGTGGCCGCTTTGGGATTTCGAGCGACTGGATCGGCGGCAGATAGATGCCGATCGCAACGACGGCGCCGATCGCCGCGATCACCAGCCACAGCGAACCGACCGCGCCCCAATAGGCAACGCGGCCGAAGCCGGTGCGGCCCTTGGCGCCTTTTCGCTTCCGGCCCCTTTTTGCGCTTGCGCGGTGCCGGCTTTTGCGGTGCGGCGACGGCGTCATCAGAGGTTATCGCGGGCTCGGGCCCCGGCGCGACGTCGAAGACCGGCTCGCGGCGTTCGCTGGCCTTTCGCCGTCCCATGTCCCGCCCGCAACAATGCCTCGGCAGCCCCAGCAGCCGAGCGCGGAGCCACGCTAGGCGTGGCGATTTAAGGGCTCGTTAAGCTGTTGCCGGTCGAGGCGGTGTTGCAGCGCAAAACCCGCATGCTGGCTGGTAAAGCGGCAGATCAAGTTATGCCCAGACCGCATTTTCAAGGGGTGACAATTTGTGCAGGATGCTCGGCACCGGAGTAACCGGTGGCAAAAAACGTCTGGGGGCTGACAATGCGCAAGGGAACGATCCTGCTCGCGGCGATCTTCGCCGTCGGAATGACCACGGCTGCGGATGCCGCCAAGAAAAAGGCGGCGCCGGCCGGATCCTGCGGTCGCGGCACAACAGAACACCGCGAATCTGGTTGGCGACGCCTTCCAGCCGTGGAAGCCGACGCGGGGGGCGGCTGCGCCAAGGGCAAGAAGAAGTAATAGCCTTCACCGCTTTTCGGATGACAGCGGCGTCCGGTGTATTCACCGGGCGCCGTTTGCTTTGTGAGCTTTCTAGAATGTGGCGGCAGTTCCAGGTTCCTGCCGCGAAAGGGGGATGGCCACTCTGGATGGCCATGCTAGGCTTGAGGCGCTGAGGGCCGCGCGGTGCGGTGCACGAGTTGAGGGGAACCCACATGAAGAAGATCGCTCTGTTTGTTGCGCTTGCCATGATCGCGGCGTCGCCGGCCATGGCCGCTCAGAAGAAGTCCAAGAAGGCCGCTGACCCGCAGGCCGGTATGGCGGACTGGCAGAAGCAGAACGACAACAGCTATCGCCTGGCGCGCGACAGCCTGCCGATGTGGCTGCCGAGCTGGGCGCAGCCGGTCTATCACGGCGCCATCAAGCCGAAGATGGAAGCCGACGCGAAGCCGGTGGCGAAGAAGAAGGCCAAGGCCAAGACCGCCGCCAAGACCAACTGACGGTTCGACCGACGAATCGACGGGCCCGCAGCGGACCGGTCAACCCGCCGCAGCGCCCTTGGCCTGCGGCGGATTTGTTTCAGGCGACAGCAACTGTAGCAGCGCGCGCTTGATCGCGACCTCGCGGGTCGGCGACGCGATCTTCGCGCCGAGCAGATCGGTGACATAGAACACGTCGACCACGCGTTCGCCGAACGTCGCGACGTGCGCCGACGTGATGTTGAGGCTGAGCTTCGACAGCGTCGCGGTCAACTCATAGAGCAGGCCGGGCCGGTCGAGCCCGGTGATCTCGATCACCGTGTAGCGGTTTGACCACTGGTTGTTGATGGTGACCTCGGGCTCGACCGAGAACGCCTTGAGCCGACCCTTCGGCACCGAGCGCCGCGCCACCACCTCCGGCAGCTTGAGCGTGCCGGTCAGAGCCTTCTCGATGGTGTCGGTGATGCGCTTGGCGCGCCGGGCTTCGTCGTCCTGCTGCTCGAATTCGCGGGTCACGGCGATGGTGTCGAGCGCACGGCCGTCGGTGGTGGTGAATATCTGCGCGTCGACGATATTGGCGCCCGCCGCGGCGCAGGAGCCGGCGAGGCTCGACAGCAGCCACGGGTGATCCGGCGCGAGCACCGTCAGCTCAGTGACGCCGCGCGCCGGATCGAACGAGAAGGTTGTCGCAATCGTCTTGCCGGCTTCCTCGGCGGCGCGCACGAACCGCGCATGGTCGACGCGGTGCGGCAGGTCGACCTTGAGCCAGTATGCCGGATAGTGCCGGGCGAAATAGCTGTCGATGCGTTCCGCCGGCCAATCCTTGAGCTCGGCTCGCAATTCGGTCTGCGCCATCGCAACGCGCTGCGCGCGGTTGACCTCGGAGAAGCCGCCGGTCAGCACCGGCTCGGTCTCGTAGTAGAGCGTGCGCAGAAGCTGAGCTTTCCAGCCGTTCCAAACGCCGGGACCGACCGCGCGGATGTCGGCGGTGGTCAGGATGGTGAGCAGCTTCATCCGCTCCAGCGATTGCACGACCGCGGCGAAATTCTCGATGGTCTTGCGGTCGGACAGGTCGCGCGATTGGGCCACTGTCGACATCACCAGGTGTTGCTCGACCAGCCAGGCGACGGTCTCGGTTTCCGCAGCAGACAGGCCAAGCCGCGGACAAAAGCGGCGGGCGACGCGCGCGCCGGCGATCGAGTGATCCTCGATCCGGCCCTTGGCGATATCGTGCAGGAACAGCGCGACATAGAGCAGCTTGCGGTGCTCTGGCAGGATCTTGCGCATCAGGTCGTTGGCGAGCGTGTATTCCTCGTTGCTGCCGCGGTCGATCTCGGCCAGCACGCCGATGCAGCGCAACAGATGCTCGTCCACCGTGTAGTGGTGGTACATGTTGAACTGCATCATCGCCACGATCTGGCCGAATGCGCGCACGAACCGGCCGAGCACGCCGATCTCGTTCATGCGCCGCAGCATGATCTCGGCGTCGTTCGACGTGAGGATTTCCAGGAACAGCCGGTTGGCCTCGGCGTTCTGCCGCAGGTCGCCATCGATCAGCTTGAGCGACTTGTTCGCCGCTCGCATCGCGTCGGGATGCAGCACCAGGCTGTGCTTCTGCGCCAGCCGGAACATGCGGATCAGGTTGACCGGATCGTGCGCGAACACGCCGGCGTCCGCCACGGTGAGGCGGTTGTTGTCTTCGAGGAAGTCCGGGCTTTCCTTCAACGGCCGTCGGCCGCGTGGCCGCAGCTTGGCCATCATGCGGCTGAGCACCGGCGCGGCCTTGGTCTGCTGGTCCTCCAGCTCGGCGCACAGGATGGCGGTGAGGTCGCCGACGTCCTTGGCGATCAGGAAGTAGTGCTTCATGAATCGCTCGACGTCTTTCTGACCGGGATGCTCGGTGTAGCCGAGCCGGACCGCGATCTCGCGCTGGATGTCGAACGACAGCCGCTCCTCGGCGCGGCCGGCGAGGAAGTGCATGTTGCAGCGGACCGACCACAAGAAGTCTTCGCAGCGGCGGAACAGCTTGAGCTCCTCGGCGTCGAACACGCCGCGCTCGGTCAGCTCCTCGACGTCGCGCACGCGATAGACGTACTTGGCGATCCAGAACAGCGTGTGCAGATCGCGCAATCCACCCTTGCCGTCCTTGACGTTGGGTTCGACCAGATAGCGCGACTGGCCGCCGCGGCGGTGGCGCGTCTCACGTTCGGCGAGCTTGGCGGCGACGAAGTCCGGGCCGGTGCCCTGCACGACCGACTTGTCGAACCGCGTCATCAACTCGTCGAACAGCTTGCTGTCGCCGAGCAGGAACCGCGATTCCAGGAGTGCCGTGCGGATCGTCATGTCCGCCTTGGCCTGGCGGATGCACTCGTCGACCGAGCGCGTCGCGTGTCCGACCTTGAGGCCGAGATCCCACAGGCAATAGAGGATCACCTCGGCAACCGATTCGCCCCACGCGGTCTGCTTGTAGGGCAGCACGAACAACAGATCGATGTCGGAGCCCGGCGCCATCAGCCCGCGGCCGTAGCCGCCGGTCGCGACGATCGCCATGCGCTCCGCTTCCGAAGGGTTCTGCGACGGATAAAGGTGACGGCCGACGAACTCGTAGACGATGCGAATGATGGCGTCCGTCATCTGGCAGAGCCGCTCGGCGCAAGCGCGGCCCTGGCGATCCTGCAGCAGCAGACGCTCCGCGTTGTCGCGGCCGGTGGCGAGCGCGGCCTTGAGCGGCTGGGTGATGGCGCGGCGCAACGCCTGCTCGTTGCTGCCGTGCTGCTTGCGCGAGGACGTCGAGCTCGGCCACGAGCGCGGCTTGATCGAACAATTCGATGTCGGTGGCGCGAGGTTTGGTGATGGTCAGCATTGCGTCATCCGGATAGCGGAGCGCGCGGATCATGTCACCGCTCCGCCTTGAAAAGCGAGGAAGAAGCACACTCCAAAATCAGCGCAGCGGGGAACGCCATGCCAATCTACCGGCGCCAAAAGGACAAATTATTCTCGTTGACCATCAAAGGGTTAGACAATAAATATGAAACCAGCGCCGATTTGAGCGAACAGCTTGCGGGCGCTTAACAAATGCAGCTAAAGCGGTCGGGGCCCGCCCCGTCGCACAAGCTGACGGGCGGGCTGATGTGTTTCTGGCCCGCCTCCATCAACCGAACCGGAAGCGTCTCGCACGCGTTTCCGGACAAATGTGGAGGTGCTTATGAGTGTTCTTTCCCGACGTTCCATTCTCGCTTCGGCCTTGCTGGCCGGTCTGCTGCCGAGCGCCGCGTTCGCGCAGGCCAAGCCGACCGAAATCCGCATCGACTGGGCGACCTACAACCCGGTGTCGCTGCTGCTCAAGGAAAAGGGCCTGCTCGAAAAGGAATTCGCCAAGGACGGCATCAAGGTGCTGTGGGTGAAGACCGTCTCGTCGAGCAACGCGCTGCAATTCCTCAACGCCGGCTCGATCGACTTCGGCTCGACCGCTGGCTCCGCCGCGCTGGTCGCCAAGATCAACGGCAACCCGATCAAGTCGATCTACACCTACTCGCGTCCGGAATGGACCGCGCTGGTCGTCGCCAAGGACAGCAAGATCACCAAGGTCGAGGACCTCAAGGGCAAGAAGGTCGCGATGGTGCGCGGCACCGATCCGCACATCTTCACGGTCCGCGCGCTTCAGGGCGCCGGTCTGACCGACAAGGACATCACGCCGGTGCTGGTGCAGCAGCACGCCGACGGCGGCACCGCGCTCATTCGCGGCGACGTCGATGCGTGGGCCGGTCTCGATCCGATGATGGCGCAGCACGAGGTGAAGGACGGCGCCAAGCTGTTCTTCCGCAAGCCCGAGGCCAACACCTGGGGCATCCTGAACGCGCGCGAGGAGTTCCTGCAGAAGTATCCGGACGTCGTGAAGCGCGTGCTCGCGGTCTATGAGGTGGCGCGCAAGGATTCGCTGGCCAACTACGACGAGCTGAAGAAGGTCTTCATCGGCGTCACCGGCCTCGAAGGTCCGGTGGTCGACAAGCAGCTCAAGGAGCGCACCGGCCTGACCTTCAACGTGGTCGGCCCGGAGCAGCGCGAATCGATCCTCGAGGCCGGTCTCGCGCTGCAAAAGAGCGGCATCATCAAGCCCGACGTGGATGTGAAGAAGGCCGTCGACGATCTGATCGACAGCCGCTTCGTCGCGGTCACGAACTGACGCCTCGCGCTACGGCCGCGGCGCGGCGCGTCATGCTGCGCCGCGGCCCGAGCGTGCCCCGTGGCATTGCGTGGTGTTGCATTTGAAGGCGCGGTTATGTCTCTTGTCCTGATGAGTTCCAGCGCCTCTACCGCTGCGAAGGACCAGGCGCCCAAGCGCAACTGGGCGTGGCTCGTTCGTCCCACGCTCGGCCTGCTGCTGCCGGTTGCCGCTCGCGGTGTTCTGGGAATTGGCGGTCTATCTTGGCTGGTCCAACGGCCGGCTGGTGCCGCCGCCCTCCGTCATCTTCAAGACCTTCGCCGAGCTCTGGGGCACGGGCGAACTGCAAATCCACGCGCTGGCGACGTTGACTCGCGTGTTCGCCGGTTTCTCTGCGGCGTCGCCGCGGGCACGATCCTCGGCGCCATCACCGGCTATTCGGCGCTGACCCACCGCCTGGTCGATCCGACCTTGCAGGCGTTGCGCTCGATCCCGTCGATCGCCTGGGTGCCGCTGTTCATCCTGTGGTTCGGCATCTTCGAGGCGTCGAAGATCATCCTGATCGCGGTCGGCGTGTTCTTCCCGGTCTATCTCGGCGTCATGGGCGCGGTGATCTCGGTCGACCGCAAGATCGTCGAGGTCGGCCGCGTGTTCCGCCTGTCCGGTTTCGAGATGGTGCGGCGCATCCTGCTGCCGGCGGTGCTGCCGGCCTACGTGCTGTCGCTGCGCGCCGGGCTGGGGCTCGGCTGGATGTTCGTGGTCGCCGCCGAATTCCTCGGCGCGTCGCAGGGCCTGGGCTTCCTGCTGATCGACGGCCAGCAGCTCGGCAAGCCGGCGACCATCGTCGCCGCGATCGTCGCGTTCGCCATTCTCGGCAAGACCACCGACGCCATTCTGGCGGTGGCCACCGCGCCGTTGCTGCGCTGGGAAGACCGCTTCGCGAGGACGTGATGCTGGTTCTCGAACGCGTCGGCAAGACCTATCCGAACGGCGTGCGCGCCGTCGACGGCGTCTCGCTCGAGGTCGAGCCCGGCGAGATCGTCGTCATCGTCGGCGGCTCCGGCTGCGGCAAGTCCACGCTGCTGCGCGCGGTGTCGGGGCTCGACCGGCCGACCCAGGGCAGGGTGGTGCTCGACGGCGCCGCCGTCACCGAGCCGCATGAAAAGATCGGCATCGTGTTCCAGGAGCCGCGGCTGCTGCCGTGGCTCACCGTCGCCGGCAACGTCGGCTTCGGGCTTGAGCATCGGCCGAGGCGGGAGCGCGAGGAGCGCGTCGCGGCGCAGCTCGCCCGCGTCGGCCTGACCGACAAGGCCGGCGTGTGGCCGCGCGAACTCTCCGGCGGCCAGGCGCAGCGCGTCGCGCTCGCCCGCGCGCTGGTGACGCGGCCGGAGGTGCTGCTGCTCGACGAGCCGTTCTCGGCGCTCGATGCGTTCACCCGCGTCGACCTGCAGGACCACCTGCTCGACCTCTGGGCTGACGGCAAGCCGACGCTGGTCGTCGTCACCCATGACGTCGATGAAGCGATCGTGCTCGCCGACCGCGTGGTGGTGATGCGGCCGCATCCGGGCCGGATCGAGGACGAGATCGCGATCGACCTGCCGCGTCCGCGCGACCGCCAGTCGGCGGCCTACGACTTCGCCAAGCGGCGCGTGCTGGCGGCGCTCGACCGCTCGCTCGACCGCGCCGCCAGCGTCGACGACCGCGAGACCAAGACCGCCACCGGCCAGGCGATGTGGTGGTAGGCCCCGCTGTCCGGTATTCTACCGGTCGTGATGGGGAGGAATGTGATGCGTAGCTTCCAGGTCTGCGTCTGCGGCCAGCCCTTGCAGCTCAACACCCAGCCGACGCCGAAGCCGACCGGCAGCGAGGTGCTGCTCAAGGTGCTGGCGGCCGGCGTCTGCCACAGCGACCTGCATCTCTCCGACGGCTATTTCGATCTCGGCGGCGGCAAGCGGCTGAGCGTCGTCGATCGCGGCATGAAGCTGCCGGTGACGCTCGGCCACGAGAACGTCGGCGAGGTGGTGGCGGTCGGGCCCTGGGCGAAGGGCGTCAAGGTCGGCGACCGGCGGCTGGTCGATCCCTGGATGGGCTGCGGCGAATGCGGCGTCTGCAAGCGCGGCGACGAGCAGCTCTGCACCAAGCCGCGCAGCCTCGGCGTGTTTCAGCCCGGCGGCTACAGCGACTATCTTGATGGTGCCGCATCCGCGCTACCTGTTCGACATCGGCGACATTCCGCCGGAGAAGGCGGCGCCGCTGGCGTGCTCCGGCGTCACCACCTATGGCGCGCTGAAGAAGGTCGGCCCGACGCTGACCACCGAGCCGACCGTCATCATCGGCGCCGGCGGCCTCGGCCTGATGTGCATCGCGCTTGCACAAGGCGATGGGCGGACACAGCTCGATCGTGGTCGACATCGATCCGGGCAAGCGCGAGGCCGCCCTGAAGGCCGGCGCCAAGACGGTGATCGACGGCGCCGCGCCCGATGCCGCGGCGCAGATCATCGCCGCGACCAACGGCGGCGCCTGGGCGGTGATCGATCTGGTCGGCTCGTCGACCACCGCGCGGCTCGGCATCGACAGCCTGATCAAGGGCGGCAAGCTCATCATCGTCGGGCTCTACGGCGGCGACATCACGGTCTCGCTGCCGCCGTTCCCGATGCGCGCCATCACGGTGCAGGGCTCCTACACCGGCAGCCTCAACGAGATCGGCGAACTGATCGAACTGGTGAAGAAGACCGGCCTGCCGCCGGTGCCGGTTGCGACGCGGCCGCTGGACGACGTGAACGCCGTGCTCGGCGAGCTGCGCGCCGGCAAGATCATCGGCCGGGTGGTGCTGACACCGGCCTGATCGATGCCTATCTGACACGAATTGAACTAGCAGGAGAATTTCGCATGGACGCCGCCGAACTGCGCGCGATGCAGGCCCCGATCAAGGAGCGCTACAAGAGCGATCCCGACGCCGCGCTGATCACGCTCAAGGCCAAGGGCTCGCTCGACGACACCAGCATCGCCTGCAAGGTCGAGACCGGCCGGGCGCTCGCCGTCGCCGGCCTGCATCCGGCGACCGGCGGCTCCGGCCTGGAGCTGTGCTCCGGCGACATGCTGCTGGAGGCGCTGGTGGCCTGCGCCGGCGTCACCGTCAAGGCGGTGTCGACCGCGATCGGGCTCAACGTGAAATCCGGCACCGTGTCGGCCGAGGGCGATCTCGACTTCCGCGGCACGCTCGGGCGTCGCCAAGGATGCGCCGGTCGGCTTCCGCGAAATCCGGCTGCGCTTCGCGCTCGACACCGACGCCACCCAGGAGCAGCTCGACCAGCTGCTCAAGCTCACCGAGCGCTATTGCGTGGTCTATCAGACCATCGCCAAGGGTCCGCCGGTCGCGATCAGCCTCAATCGCATGTGAGCCATGATTGGCTGAGCTGGGACTTGTCATGCCCCGCGAAAGCGGGGCATCCAGTTCCTGGATGTCCCCCGATCTCGCATTCTGGCTCGCGCTCGCCCTGAAGATGGCCGTGACGGCCGGCTTCGTGGTGGCGGCCTCGATGATCGCCGAGAAGTCCGGCCCGGCGATCGGCGCGATGATCGCGACGCTGCCGATCGCCGCGGCGCCGTCCTACGTGTTCCTGGCGCTCGACCACGACGCGGCGTTCATCGCGCGCAGCGCGCTCGGCAGCCTGTCCGCCAACGCGGTGACCGGCATCTTTTCGCTGGTCTACGTCGTGCTGGCGCAGCGGCAGCCGCTTGGCCGTGAGCCTCGCGGCCGCGCTCGCCGTCTGGTTCGCGCTCGCCTTCGCGCTGTCGGCAGTCGATTGGACGATCGTCACCGTCGTTGCTTTCAACGTCGCGGTCTTCGCGATCTGCATTCCGCTGGTGATGCGCTACTGCCACGTGGCGATGCCGCGGATGTCACGCCGCTGGTACGACATGCCGCTGCGCGCCGGCATGGTGGCGTGCCTCGTCGCCATCGTGGTCGGCACCAGCACCAAGGTCGGCCCGTCGGTGACCGGGCTGCTCGCCGTGTTTCCGATCGTGCTGACCAGCCTGATGCTGATCTTTCAGCCGCGCATCGGCGGGCCGGCCACCGCCGCGCTGCTGGCGAACACCATGTGGGGACTGGCCGGCTTCTCCACCGCGCTGGTGGTGCTGCATCTCGCGGCGATCGCGTTCGGCACCTGGACCGCCTACGCGCTGTCGCTCGCGACCTCGATGGTCTGGAATTTCGCGGTCTGGTCGGTGCGCCGCCGCATCGCGTTGCGGGCGGGAGCATGATCCCGAAAAGTGGGAACGGTTTTCGGACAAGATCATGCTCCAAGACAGCGCTAGTGCGCGATCGCGAGGTTCTGCTCGCGGATCACCTTGGCCCAGTTCTGCAGCTCGGTCTTGATGTAGGCCTCGAACTCCTCGGTCGAGCTGGTCATCGGCTCGTACAATTGCTTGGCCAGGAACCGCTCGCGGAACGCCGGATCGTCGACGATCTTCACGCACCTCGGCGTGGATTTTCTTCACGACGTCCGGCGGCGTCCCGCCGGTCGTCGCCATGCCGAACCAGGTGCCGGCGATGAAGCCCGGCAGGTTGCCGCCCTCGGCGATGGTCGGCACGTCGGCGCACCTGCGGCAGCCGCTTCGGGCTGCCGATGCCGATCATCTTCACCTGGCCGGCGCGGAAGTTCGGCAGCGCCGAGCTGACGCTGATCAGCATCATGTTGGTGTGGCCGCCCATCACGTCGTTCAGCGACGGCGTCGCGCCGCGGTAGTGCACCGGGACCAGCTGGATGCCGGCGACGTTCTGCAGCCGGGCGATGTTGACGTGCGGGCCGGAGCCGACGCCGGCGGTGCCGTAGGTGATGCTGTTCGGCTTCGCCTTCGCCATCGCGATGACGTCGGCCACGCTCTGCGCCGGAAACGACGGCGTGGTGATCATCGCGTGATGGATGCGGACCAGCCCGGTGATCGGCGCGAAGGCCTTGTCGGGATCGAACGGGATCTTGTCCCGGGAATAGAGCGCCGGATTGATCACGAACGTCCCGGCCTCCGCCACCATCAGCGTGTGGCCGTCCGGCGCCGCGTTGGCGACCGCCGAGGCGCCGAGGATGTGCGCGCCGCCGCCGCGGTTCTCGATGATGATCTGCTGGCCCCACGCCTCGGTGAGCTTCTGCGCCGAGCGCGCGCGCCACCACGTCGGTCACGCCGCCCGCCGCGGCGGTGACGACGATGGTGATGGTCCTGGTCGGATAGTTCTGCGCGTGGGCGGTGGCGGCGAACGCACAGCGCGCCGGCGGACAGCAAGGCGCAAAGCCATTTCGACATGAGTCCCTCCCTCGTCGCTCGCGCATGCGCACGGCGCTTCCGCGCTCTTATGGGAAAAGTCTATATCCGGCCGGTCCCGCCCGCTACGCCTCCTTTGCCGCAGCCCAACGGTCCCATGGCACTCGATCCCGCATTCTGGCTTGAGCTTGCGCTCAAGATGGCGATGACCGCGACCATCGTGGTCACGGCCTCGGTGCTGGTCGAGCGCAGCGGGCCGTTCATCGGCGCGCTGATCGCGGCGCTGCCGACCGCGGCCGGCGCGGTCTACATCATCCTCGCCATCGACCATCCGCCGTCGTTCATCGCCGCGAGCGCGGTCGGCAGCATGGTGTCCAACGCGGCCGTGGCGCTGTTCGCGCTGAGCTATGCGGCGCTGGCGCAGCGGCAGGGCTTGCTGGTCAGCCTGGGCGGCGCCTTCGCGGTGTGGTTCGCCTGCGCCGCGCTGCTGCACATGGTTCACGTGGACGGCGGCCGGCGCGCTTCTGCTCAACGTCGTCGTCCTGTCACCGCCACCACCTTCGCGGGCCGCCGCTTCCAGACCGACGGGCCCGCGGCGCAAGGCCGAGACGCGCCGCTTCGACATCGCCTGGCGCGCGGCGACGTGTCGCGATCTGCGTCGCGATCGTCACGGTGGCGAGCCATCGCATCGGCTCGTTTGCGTCCGGCATGTTCGCGGTGTTTCCGGTGGCGATGGGCAGCTTCTTCATCATCCTGCATCCGCGGATCGGCGGCCCGGCCGCGGCGAGCGTCGCGGCGCACGTGCAGGCGCCGCTGTTCGGCCTGGTGCTCGGATTTCTCGCCGTGCATCTCCTCGCCGAGCCGATCGGCGTCTGGTGGTCCTACGCCGTCGGGCTCGCGATCGGCGTGGCGTGGAACGGGCTGCTGTGGGCGCTCAAGCAGCGGCGGCAAGCCGTCCGCCTAGCTTTTCTTCGGCGCGGCCTTGGTCTTGAGCGCGTAGAGCGCTTCAAGCGCGTCGCGCGGCGACATCTCGTCGGGATTGAGCGCCTGCAGCGCCGCGATCAGCGCGTCGAGCGCGGCCTGTCGCGGATCGGGCGGCGCCGGCTTCGGCGGCGCCGCGAACAGCGGCAGGTCGTCGAAGCCGCCGCGCGGCGTGGCGCGGTCCTCGGCTTCGAGCTTCGCCAGCACGACCTTGGCGCGCTCGATCACGCTCGGCGGCAGGCCGGCGAGCTTGGCGACCTGGATGCCGTAGGAGCGGTCGGCCGCGCCGGGCACCACCTCGTGCAGGAACACCACCTCGCCGTGCCATTCCTTGACGCGGACGGTGGCGTTGTGAAGCCGCGGCAGCGTCGCCGACAGCGCGGTCAGCTCGTGGAAGTGCGTGGCGAACAGCGCGCGGCAGCGGTTGACCTCGTGCAGATGCTCGATCGCCGCCCAGGCGATCGACAGGCCGTCGAAGGTCGCGGTGCCGCGGCCGATCTCGTCGAGGATGACCAGCGAGCGCGGGCCGGCCTGGTTGAGGATCGCCGCGGTCTCGACCATCTCGACCATGAAGGTGGAGCGGCCGCGCGCCAGATCGTCGGCGGCGCCGACGCGGGAGAACAGCCGGTCGAGCACGCCGATGCTGGCGCGCTTCGCCGGCACGAAGCTGCCCATCTGCGCCAGCACGGCGATCAGCGCGTTCTGCCGCAGGAAGGTCGACTTGCCCGCCATGTTGGGGCCGGTCAGCAGCCAGATTCGCCCGGCGTCGTCGCCTGGCCGACAGGTTGCAGTCGTTGGCGACGAACGGCTCGCTGATCAGCCTGCTCGACCACCGGATGCCGGCCGCCTTCGATGACGAATTCGAGCGAGCGGTCGATCGTCGGGCCGCACGTAGTCGCGCTCGACCGCGAGCGCCGCCAGCGCGCTGGCGACGTCGAGCAGCGCCAGCGCCTCGGCGGCGGCCTTGATGGCGTCGCTCGCCGCGATCACGGCGGCGGCAAGCCTGTCGAAGGTTTCCAGCTCCAGCCCGAGCGCGCGGTCGGCGGCGTTGGCGATCTTGGCTTCCAGCTCGCCGAGCTCGGTGGTGGTGAAGCGCACCTGGCCGGCCAGCGTCTGGCGGTGGATGAAGCGCGCGTTGAGCGGCGCGCTCATCAGCTTGTCGCCGTGCTGCGCCGTCACCTCGACGAAATAGCCGAGCACGTTGTTGTGCCGGATCTTGAGCGCGCGCACGCCGGTCTCGTCGGCGTAGCCGACCTGCAACTGCGCGATCACCTTGCGGGATTCGTCGCGCAGCGCGCGCGGCCTCGTCGAGCGCGGCTGGATAGCCGGCGCGCACGAAGCCGCCGTCGCGCTTGAACAGCGGCAGTTCGTCGGCCAGCGCCGCGCCAAGCTCCTGCGCGAGCGCCGGATCGGGCCGGCGCAGCGCCTTCGCCGCATCGGCGATTTCGGCGGGCTGCGCCTTTCAGCGCATCGAGCCGGTCCGCGATCTCCTTCGCCGCCGCGATGCCGTCGCGGATCGCGGCGAGGTCGCGCGGTCCGCCGCGGCCGACCACCAGCCGCGACAGCGAGCGCGCCAGGTCCGGCGCGGCGTTGAGAAGCTGGCGGATCTCCTGGCGCGTCGCGGCGTCGGCGACGAACGTCTCGACCGCATCGAGCCGCCGCGCGATCTGCGCCGGATCGGTCAGCGGCGCGGCGAGCCGCTGCGCCAGCAGCCGCGAGCCGGCCGGCGTCACGGTGCGGTCGATCGCCGCGAGCAGCGAGCCGCGCCGCTCGCCGGCGAGCGTGCGCACCAGCTCGAGATTGCTGCGCGTCGCCTGGTCGATCGACAGCGTCGAGCCCGACGCCTCGCGCACCGGCGGCGACAGCGGCGGCCGCTTGCCGAGCTGGGTGCGCTCCACATAGGTGATGCAGGCCGCGGCGGCGTTGAGCTCCAGCCGCGACATCGCGCCGAACGCGTCGGTGGTGGCGACCGCGAAATAGTCGGACAGCCGCCGCTCGGCGGTCGCGCCGTCGAACACGTCGCGGGTCAGCGGCGTCACCGCGGGCAGGGTGCGCAGATAGGGCGCCAGCTCCGGGTCGCTGTAGAGCGCGTCGGAGACGACGATCTCGCCGGGCTCCAGCCGCGCGATCTCGGCGGCGAGGCCGGCGCGGTCGCATTCGGCGATGCGGAACTCGCCGGTCGAAATGTCGATCCAGGCGATGCCGAAGCGCATGTCCTCGCCGGCGGACGACGCGCGCGCGCGCACGACGCCGAGCAGATAGTTGTTGCGCCGCGCGTCGAGCAGCGTGTCTTCGGTCAGCGTGCCCGGCGTCACCAGGCGCACCACGTCGCGGCGCACCACGCTCTTGGAGCCGCGCTTCCTCGCCTCGGCCGGGTCTTCGAGCTGCTCGCAGACCGCGACGCGGTGGCCGAGCGCGATCAGGCGGTGCAGGTATTCGTCGGAGCGATGGATCGGCACGCCGCACATCGGGATGTCGCGGCCGAGATGCTTGCCGCGCTTGGTCAGCACGATGCCGAGCGCGCGGCTCGCCACCTCGGCGTCCTCGAAGAACAATTCGTAGAAATCGCCCATCCGGTAGAACAGCAGCGAGTCCGGATTGGCGGCCTTGATCTCGATGTACTGCTCCATCACCGGCGATGGGCGCGCCGCCGCCTCGGCGGGCGGCGCGGCATCGTCATCGACGGGCAGGGAGCGTGCGGCGTCCATGGGCAGGGACGCTACGCAGTATTGAGCGGCGGGGTTTGCACCGACCGCGAGACGTCGCTCGATGCTCCGGCCATTCTGCCGGGCATCCACGCCGTTCTTGGTTCCAGAAACGTACATGGCCGGGACAAAGCCCGGCCATGACGCATTTCGCGATTCCGAAGGCAACGTCTACTTCACCAGCTTCCGGCCGGTGATCTTCTCCAGGTTGCCGTACATGATCGCCTTGCGCTTCGCCTTCGACATGTCGATGCCGTCGAGGATCTTCAGCGTCTCGCGGATGTAGAACGTGCCCTTCTCGGGATCGAACGGGCAGTCGGAGGCGAACACGATCTTCTCGGTCGGATAGAACGCGAGGCCGCAGATCGTCGCCGGCTTGCCGCTGAACGCCGCGGTGTCGGTGTAGAAATTCTCCTTGAAGTAGTGGAGCGGCCGCTTCTTCAGCGACTTCGCCACCTTCTGCAAGTCCTCGTCCGAGGTGCGCGCGCCGATCTGGTCCCAGCCCGGGCCGATGCGGCCTTCCAGCATCGGCACGATGCCGCCGAAGTGGTGGGTGATGATCTTCAGGTTCGGGTACTTGTCCATGATCCTCGAGAACACCAGCCGCGCCATCGCGGCGGCGGTCTCGTAGGACCAGCCGAACGTCCACCAGATTTCGTACTTGGACTTCTGCTCGGTCTGGTAGTCGGTGAAGCTCGCGCCGCGCGACGGATGCAGCCAGATCGGCGTGCCGGTCTTGTTCATCGCCTTCCAGAACGGCTCGAACTCCGGATTGTCGAGCGGCCGGCCGGCGACGTTGGTGTAGATCTGCACGCCGAGCGCGCCGTTCTTCATCGCGCGCGCCGCCTCGCGCACGCCGACGTCGGGCGCCGACATCGGCGCCTGCGCCACCCAGCCGGGGAAATGGTCGGGATGCTTGGCGCACAATTCGGCGAAGCCGTCGTTGATGATCCGGGCGTATTCCTCGGCCTGGTTGGGATCCTTGGTCATCATCTCCAAGGGCGGCATCGGATAGGACAGGACCTGCGCGTAGTCCTTGAACTTGTCGACCACCTTGAGGCGGATGTTGACGTCGTAAATGCTCGGCACGCCCAGCATGCGCTTGCCGATGTCGGCGTAGGAGCCGACCGACAGCACCTCCTTGTAGAAGCGCGTCGGAACGAAATGGGTGTAGGCGTCGATCCGCATCATGTCGTTATTCCTCCCAAGGTCGCCGCTTGTTTAGAGCGGCGATCGGATTTGTCGAGTGATTTTGTCGCTTGATCAGTACGGGCAGATGACGTTGAGCAGCGCCTGGCGCTTCTCGTTGACCACGACGTCGCGCGCCCGCTTGAGCGCGGCGGGCAGGTCGGCCGGCTTCTCGACGCGCTCGCCGTGGCCGCCCTGCATCTGGACCGCCTTCTCGAACGCCGGGCTCGGATCGAGGTCGGCCATGAAGCGGCCCTGGTCCTGGCCGGCGACGCCGTCCTTGAACATCGACATGGTGGCGCCGCGCACCGCGCCGTAGCGGCTGTTGTTGAAGATGATGGTGAGGATCGGCAGCTTGTGCACGTCCGACACCCAGTGCGCCACCATCGGATTGGAGAACATGTAGGCGCCGTCGCCGAGCGTCGCGACCACCAGCTTCTCCGGCGCGGCGAGCTTGGCGCCGAGCGCGGCGCCGAAGCCCCAGCCGAGCCCGCCGGCGGCGGAGAGCCCGTAGAACGTGTCGGGCTTCTCGCGCGGGCAGTGCTCCTGCTCCATCGAATATTCGTTGAAGATCACGGCGTCGTCGCCCACCGTCTCGGCGATCATGCGGCTGAGATAGGCCTTGGTGATCTTGTCGGTCGGCGTGGCGGACGCCTTGGCGAGCGCCTCGTTGCGCTTGCGGTTGAACTCCGCCGCGCGGGTGCGGCGCGCGTCGATGCGCGCCTGCGGGATCGACTGCTTGGCGAGCGCCTGCTCCAGCGCTTCGAGCGCGCTCGCGGTGTTCGAGGTGATGGCGAGATCGCTCGGGAAGCTGCGCATCGGATAGCGCTTGAACGCCGGGTCCTCGCCGAGCGAGACGAAGCGGCAGTCGGCCTTGGGATGCTGCTCGTTCGGAATCCACGGCACGTCGGCGTCGATCACGATGACGAGGTCGGCCTCCTGCAGCAGGCCCTGCGGGTCGTAGCCCATGTGCATCGGATGGCTGGTCGGCAGGCAGACCACGCGCTGGCGCTGCGTCACCACCGGCAGCGCATATTTCTCGGCGATGCGGCCGAGCGGCGCCATCGCCTCCGCGCCGCTCGCGGTGGTGATGATCAGCGGCTTCTCCGCCGCCGCGATCCATTCCGCCAGCGTCGCGATCATGCGCGGATCGGCATGCGGCATGGCGGGCACCGCGCGCGGCTTCACCGGGCCGAGCGCATCCGGCATCGGCGCGGCCAGCGGCTCGCGCGGCAGCGACAGATAGACCGGCCCGCGCGGGCTGGTCATCATGATCTCATAGGCGCGCGACACCACGTCGGTGATCTGCTCCGGCATGCGCAGCTCGTAATCCCACTTCACCGCCTCGCGCAGCATCCCGGCCTGGTCGAACATCTCCTGGCCCCAGTGGATGTAGCGGTTGCGGCCGCCGAACTTGCCCTTCTCGGTGATCGGCGTGCGTCCCGCGGCGAGGATCAGCGGGATGTTGTCGCGGTTGAGGTTGATGATGTTGTTGATCGCGTTGGCGGTGCCGACGTTGACGTGCAGCATCACGCACTGCGGCTTGCCGGTCATCGCATAGGCGCCGTGCGCCATCGCCACCGCGAGGTTCTCGTGCGGGATCACCAGCGGCGTCGGCACCTTGGCGTTGGACTGCTTGGCGCGGCTGAACGCCTCGACGATCGGCGGAAAGTCGGTGCCCGGATTGGCGAAGAAATAATCGATGCCGTGGTCGGAGAGCGCCCGCAGGAAGGCCTCTCCCGCGATCGGCGTGCGTTCCTTGACGTCGGCTCGCTGGGGCTGTCCGGCCATTTCAAGTCCTCACGGGTTACTGGCGTTGCGCGATGGGCCGCGATCATAGCGGCCTCGTATGTGTGTGAGCAAACTCTAGCGCGCGTGCAAGCGGTTCATCACCGCCAGCACCATGCCGCGCGGCGCGAGCCGCGGCAGGAACGCGACGACGCGATTGGGGAATCCCGGGATCACAACCCGCTTGCCGGCCATCAGGCCGTCGTAGCCGTCGCGCGCGACCCGCTCGACCGAGCGGTCGAGGATCGAGGGAAAATATTCTTTCGGCATTCCGGCGCGGGTCTGGAATTCGGTCGCCACCGGGCCGGGGCACAGCGCCGTGACGCGAACGCCCTTCGGCTTGAGCTCGTGGTGCAGCGCCTCGCTGAACGACAGCACGTAGGCCTTGGTGGCGTAATAGACGGCAAGGCCCGGTCCCGGCATGAAGCTCGCGATCGACGCGACGTTGAGGATGCCGCCGCGATGGCGCGTCAGGCTGTCGACGAAGCGCAGCGACAGGTCGGTCAGCGCGCGCGCGTTGAGGTCGATCATGGCGAGCTGCTCGGCGCGGTCGAGCTCGGCGGCGCTGCCGAGCAGGCCGAAGCCGGCGTTGTTGACGACGAAGTTCGGTTCGAGACCGCGTGTGCGAAGCTCGTCGGCGATCAGCGCCGGCGCATCGCTCTTGGTGAGGTCGGCCGTGATGACCTGCGGCCGCGGCAGGCCGCTGGCCTCGATCGCGCCGGCGAGTTCGTTGAGCGCTGCCGTGCGCCGCGCCACCAGCACCAGCTCATGCCTGTTCGACGCGAACTCGTGCGCCAGCGCGGCGCCGATGCCGGCCGACGCGCCGGTGATCAGCGTGACGGGTTTGAGCGCCGTCACGTCACCCCGCGTTGAATTTCGCGATCACCTCGGCGGGAATCGGCTTCGCCTTGATCTTGTCCGGATCGTTGGGATCGCGCGCCGCCCAGACCCGCGTGTCGAAGCATTCCACCGCCAGCTCGCCGTTGTTCCTCAGCCGGTGGCGCACGTCGAAGCTGGAGCGGCGGAACTCGGTGACCGTGGTCTCGATCGTCACGTCGTCGCCGAATTTGGTCGGCTTGAGGAAGCGCGCGCGGGTGTCGACCATCGGATAGCCGACGAAGTCGTAGTGCTTGATGAACTCGAACTTCGACATGCCGAGCGCCTGCGAGAACATGCCGGTGGTGCAACTGTCGAACATCGCGAAATAGCGCGGAAAGAAGACGATCCCCGCGGGGTCGCAATCGCCCCACTCGATGCGGGTGTTCCGGACGTAGGTCAGCATTCAATTTCTCCCCGAATTCCAACATATTAACTTGGCGCATGATCTTGTCAGCGAACCGGTCTCCACTTCGCTGGATCATGCGCTAGCGCGGCGCCATGCGGAGCGCGCCGTCGATGCGGATCACCTCGCCGTTGAGATAGCCGCTCCGCACGATCGTCATCACCAGCTCGGCGAACTCGCGCGGCTCGCCGAGCCGCTTCGGAAACGGCACCGACGCGCCGAGCGAATCCTGCGCCGCCTGCGGCAGCGCGCGCAGCATCGGCGTGCCGAAGATGCCGGGCGCGATCGCCATCACGCGGATGCCGAACTGCGCAAGCTCGCGCGCCGCCGGAATGGTCAGCGCCGCGACGCCGCCCTTCGACGCCGCGTAGGCGGTCTGGCCGATCTGCCCTTCGTAGGCCGCGACCGACGCGGTCGAGACGATCACGCCGCGCTCGCCGTCGGTCAGCGGCTCGAGCGACTGCATGTCGGCGGCGACGAGCCGCATCATGTTGAAGGTGCCGACCAGATTGATCGCGATCACCTTCTCGAAATCGGCGAGCGGCATCGGCCCGTCGCGGCCGACGATGCGCTTGGCCGGCCCGACGCCGGCGCAATTGACCAGGATGCGCGCCGCGCCGTGCTTTGCCTTCGCCTCGGCGAGCGCCTTCACGGCGTCGTCGGCGCTGGTGACGTCGCAGCGGATCGCGAGGCCGCCGATCTTGGCGGCGGTCTCCCGCGCGCCGTCGAAATTGACGTCGAGCAGCGCCACCTTGGCGCCGGCCTTCGCGAGCTGCGCCGCGGTTTCGGCGCCGAGCCCCGATGCGGCGCCGGTCACGATGGCGGCATGTCCTTTCGGGTCCATGTCATTCCCCGATTGCGATCACGCGCGCCGAAGCCGGCTTCGCATAAAGCTCCTCGACCAGCGCGGCGCGGCGGCTCAGCACCGCGCGCTGGTTGATCGAGCCCTTGTCGGTCGCTTCGCCGGCGTCGAGCGACGGCGGCTCCTCCATCAGCACGATCCGGCAGACGCGGTTCGAGCCGCCGGTGCTCTGCTTGCGCCAGCGCGTTCAGCCGCTTGCGGAACTCATCGCGCACTTTGGCGTCGCTCAGCACGGCGGCCGGCGTCGCCTCCGCCGGCAACCCGGCGAGCTTGCGGCAGGCCTCGACGTCGGGGAACACCAGCGCCGCGATGTCGTCGCGGTCGGCGCCGGCGATCACCGCGTCGCGCACCAGCGGCGCGAAATGATCGACGAACTGCGCGCGCAGCGCGCCGGTCGAAACCCAGGTGCCGCTGGCGAGCTTGAAGTCCTCGGCGAGCCGGCCGTCGAACAGCAGGCCCTTCGCCGGATCGGCCGGATCGACGAACTTCAGCGCGTCGCCGATCTTGTAGTAGCCGTCGGCGTCGAACGCGTCCTTGGTGAGATCGGGCCGCTTCCAATAGCCCGGCGTGATGTTGTCGCCCTTGAGCCGCGCTTCGAGCTTGCCTTCGTTCGGAACCAGCTTGAGCTCGACGCCGGGCGACGGCAGGCCGATGTTGCCGGGCCGGTCGAAATCCCAGTTGCAGGACAAGGCGAGCGGCGAGGTCTCGGTCGAGCCGATGCTGGACAGGAAGATGATGCGCTCGCCGCATGGTGTCGACGCTCATCTGCGTCAGCTCGTCCCAGACGTACTGCTGCAATCCGGCGCCGGCGTAGAACATCACCTTCAGCGGCTGAAGAAGTTCTTGCGCAGCTCCGCGTCGGCGCGCAGGTGCGGCAGCAGCGCCTCGAAGCCCTTCGGCACGTTGAAGTAGATGGTCGGCGCGATCTCTTTCAGGTTGCGCGCGGTCGCGGCGATCGCGCCGGGCAGCGGCTTGCCTTCGTCGATGTAGAGCGAGCCGCCGTTGTCGAGCACCAGGTTGAAGTTGTGGTTGCTGCCGAAGGTGTGGTTCCACGGCAGCCAGTCGACGATCACCGGCGGCTCGTCGCCGACGAAGGCGAGCCCGGCGCGGATCATCGCCTGGTTCGAGCACAGCATGCGCTGCGTGTTGATGACGCCCTTCGGATAGCCGGTCGAGCCCGAGGTGAACAGGATCTTCGCGATCGTGTCGGGGCCGACCTTGGCGTGCGCGGCATCGACCGCGGCGGTCGGCTTGGCGCGATCAGATCGGCGAACAGCGTGGCCGAGCGGTTGCCGGGCGGATTGGCGGTGACGACGATCTCGGCGTCGAGCGGCACGGCGGCGTCGATCGCGCGGGCGAACGGCTTGCCGTCGGAAACGAACACCAGGCCGGGCGTCAGGTCGGCGACGATCGACTTCAGCTTGCCGAAGTCGGTCGACATCAGCGAGTAGGGCACCGAGATCGGCGCATAGGGAATGCCGACGATCATCGCGGCGAGCGCCAGCAGCGCGTGCTCGATGTCGTTGCCGGACAGGATCGCGATCGGCCGCTCGGCGGAAAGCTTGCGCTCCAGCAGCGCCTGCGCGATGCCGCGCACCTGCGCCAGCGTCTGCGCGTAGGTCAGCTTGCGCCAGTCGCCCGCCGCGGTGCGCTGCGCGATGAAGACGCGGTCGGGCGCGGCCTTCGCCCAGTGCTCCAGCCGCTGCGTCAGCTTGTCCGGGATAGCGCTCCAGCGGGTGCGGCGAGCGCAGATAGATCGTGCCGTCCGGCTTGCGGTCGAGCGTGACGTCGGCGGGGCCGAGCCGCACCGGCCGCAGCGGCGCCGCGCTCGCGCGCGCGTGTCGCGCAGCTCGCTACTCAGCCATGCGTCACCTTGCCGCCGCGCTTCTCCAGGAAATCCTTGAGCCGCGCCTTGGCCTCGTCGCTGCCCTGCGCGATCGCCGCCATCAGCGACTCGGCGAGATAGCCGCTCGCCGGATCGCTCTCGGCGATGCGCGGCAGCACGTGCATGACGGCGAAGTTGGTCAGCGGCGCGTTCGTCGCGATGCGCTCGGCCAGCTCGATGCCCTTGGCGAGTCCCGCGCCGTTGTCGACGAGATAATGCGACAGGCCCGATGGCCTGGCCTTCGTCGGCGCCGTAGGTGCGGCCGGTCAGCATCATGTCCATCACGCGCGCGGTGCCGATCAGCTTCGGCAGCCGCACCGACGCGCCGCCGCCGACGTAGATGCCGCGGCTGCCTTCCGGCAGCGCGTAGTAGGACGAGCGCTCGGCGACGCGGATGTGCGCCGCCGCCGCAAGCTCCAGCCCGCCGCCGACCACCGCGCCGTGCAGCACCGCGACCACCGGCACCTTGCCGAACTCGATGTGCTGGAACGCGCGGTGCCACATCCGCGAGTGCATCACGCCCTCCGCGGTGTCGCGCTCGGTCAACTCGCTGAGATCGAGCCCGGCGGAGAAATGCTCGCCGGCGCCGTGCATCACCGCGGCCTTGATGCCGTCCGGCAGCGCGGAGAAGAACGCCTCGATGCCGAGCACGGTGGCGTCGTCGAGCGCGTTGCGCTTCTCCGGCCGCGACAGCCGCAGGATCGCGATGTCGCCCTTGCGCTCGGCGCTGGAGCGAAGGCGGCAGCTTGGCGAAGCTCGACGGTGCGGCCATCGGCGGTCCTGCGTTTCTCGGACGTTTCCCGCGAAAGTCATGCGTGGCGGCGCGGGCAGGGTCAAGCGTTTGACCCTGCCCGGCGGGGCCCCTAGATTGCGCTGGAAAACGCAGTGCAATCAATGCACTTGGGGCCATTCGCGGCCTCCCGAGGAGCCTGACAATGCCCGAAGCCTTCATCTGCGACGGAGTGCGCACCCCGATCGGCCGCTACGCCGGCGGGCTCGCCAAGGTGCGCACCGACGATCTCGCCGCGGTGCCGCTCAAGGCGCTGATGAAGCGGCATCCCGGGCTCGACTGGTCGGCGCTCGACGAGGTGGTGTTCGGCTGCGCCAACCAGGCCGGCGAGGACAACCGCAACGTGGCGCGCATGGCGCTGCTGCTGGCGGGTCTGCCGGATTCCGTTCCCGGCGTGACCGTCAACCGGCTGTGCGCGTCGGGCCTCAACGCGGTCGGCTACGCGGCGCAGGCGATCCGCGCCGGCGAGATCGACTTCGCCATCGCCGGCGGCGTCGAATTCGATGACGCGCGCGCCGCTGGTCATGGGCAAGGCGCAGGAGGCGTTCCAGCGCAGCGCGCAGGTCGAGGACACCACCATCGGCTGGCGCTTCATCAATCCGCTGATGAAGAAGCAGTACGGCGTCGACGCCATGCCGGAGACCGCCGAGAACGTCGCCGAGGACTATCAGGTCGCGCGCAAGGACCAGGACGCGTTCGCGCTGCGCTCGCAGCAGCGCGCCGCCAAGGCGCAGGCCGCGGGCTTCTTCGCCGAGGAGATCGAGCCGGTGATCGTGCCGGGCGGCAAGGCGGGGCCGATCACCGTGGACAAGGACGAGCACCTCCGCGGCCCGACACCACGATGGAGGGCTCTGGCCAAGCTGAAGACCTTCGTGCGCGATCCCGGCACCATCACCGCCGGCAACGCGTCGGGCGTCAACGACGGCGCCGCCGCCATGCTGATCGCCTCGGAGGCGGCGGTGAAGAAGCACGGCCTCAAGCCGGTCGCGCGCATCACCGGCATGGCGTCGGCCGCGGTGCCGCCGCGCGTCATGGGCATCGGCCCGGTGCCGTCGACCCGGAAGCTGATGGAGCGGCTCAAGCTCAAGATCGGCGATTTCGACGTGATCGAACTGAACGAGGCGTTCGCCTCGCAGGCGCTGGCCTGCCTGCGTCAGCTCGGCCTTGCCGACGACGCCGAGCACGTCAATCCGAACGGCGGCGCCATCGCGCTCGGCCATCCGCTCGGCATGTCGGGCACGCGGCTCGCCATCACCGCGACCCATCACATGACCAAGACCGGCGGCAAGCGCGCGCTCGCCACCATGTGCGTCGGCGTCGGGCAGGGGGTTTCGCTGGCGATCGAGCGCGTCTAAGAAACTTAGGACACAAAGAAACTGAAAGGAGACATCTCCACGTGCCGATGAGTGCCGGCTACATTCCGTTCCATCCCAATCCGTCGAAGCCGAAGTACAAGCCGCCGGCCGGCGCGGTCGATGCGCATTGCCACGTGTTCGGGCCGGAGGCGACGTTTCCGTTCGCGCCGAAGCGCAAGTACACGCCGTGCGACGCGCCGAAGGAGACGCTGTTCCAGCGCCGCGACTTCCTCGGCTTCGACAAGAACGTGATCGTGCAGGCGACCTGCCACGACACCGACAACCGCGCGCTGGTCGATGCGCTGGTCGCGTCCAACGGCAAGGCCAAGGGCGTCGCGTTCGTCGACGAGAGCTTCACCGACGCGACCCTCAAGGAGCTCGACGTCGCGGGCGTCAAGGGCGTGCGCTTCAACTTCATCAAGCGGCTGGTCAACTCGACGCCGAAGGACGTGATGGAGCGGATCGCCGAGCGCATCGCCGAGCTCGGCTGGCACATCGTGGTCTATTTCGAGCACGCCGATCTCGACGAGATGGGGCCGTTCCTGAAATCGCTGCCGACCACGCTGGTGTTCGACCACATGGCCTGCCCGAACGTGAAGGAAGGCGTGAACGGCAAGGCGTTCCAGAACTGGCTCAAGGCGCTCGACGCCAACAAGAACTGGATCAACAAGGTGACCTGCCCGGAGCGCTTCACGCTGACCGGTCCGCCCTACGACGACGTGGTGCCGTTCGCGCGCGCGATCGTCGAGCGGTTCCCGGATCGCGTGCTGTGGGGCACCGACTGGCCGCATCCCAACATGCCGAAGGAGGCGCCGGACGAAGGCGTGCTGGTCGACATGATCCCGAAGATCGCGCCGACCGCCGAACTGCAGAAGAAGCTCCTGGTCGACAATCCGATGAAGCTCTACTGGAGCTGAGATGTCGGACCACACCGTCCATCGCCTGCAGACCAGCATGCCGCTGAAGACGGCGGAGACGATCGTCGACGAGGCGCTGAAGGCCGGCGCCGAGGCGAAGCTCCTGCCGCTCACCGTCGCGGTGCTCGACGTCGGCGGCAATCTGGTGGTGCTCAAGCGCCAGGACGGCTCCGGCAACCTTCGCGCCGACGTCGCGATCGGCAAGGCGTGGGGCGCGCTCGGCATGGGCATTTCCAGCCGCACCATCCGCGACCGGCTGAAGGAGCGCCCGGCGTTCCAGGGCGCGCTGGCGGCCGCCTCGGACGGCCGCTTCATCCCGGTGCCGGGCGGCGTGCTGGCGCTGAACGCCCAGGGCGAGGTGGTCGGCGCGGTCGGCATCTCGCGGCGACGCCTCCGACAAGGACGAATACGCCGCCATCACCGGCGTGCATAAGGCCGGGCTCAAGAGCCATCCCGAGCAGCCGGCCGCGAACTGGCGCGACGCCGGGCTGTAACGCTTCAAAACGGCGTTGCCGCGCGCCGTTGCAATGCCCTCATACGCTGGATATATCATCGATATATCAGCCTCTTGGGGCTCAGCCTCAGTGGAGCAGCACCAATGGCGCCCGCAAAACAAAAAGCCCAGAAAGACTACGACGACATTCCGGGCACCTACGTGTTCGACGCCGACCGCTCGCGCGAGGGCTATCATCTCAACATGTTCTGCATGTCGCTGATGAAGGCGGAGAACCGCAAGGCCTTCAAGGACGACGAGGCGGGTTACATCGAAAAGAATTTCCCGCAGCTCACCGCCGATCAGCGCGAGGCGATCCTCAAGCGCCAGTACAACCGCATGCTGGAGCTCGGCGGCAACATCTATTTCACCGCCAAGCTCGGCGCGACCGACGGCCATCCGTTCCAGCATCTCGCGGCGGTGATGACGGGCTCGACGCAGAAGGACTACGCCGACCTGATGTTGCGCGGCGGCCGCTCGGTCGAGGGCAACCGCAGCCGGTCCGGCAAGTATGCGAAAGCCGGATCGAGTATCGTCAAGGCGGACAAGCCGAAATCGAAATCGAAGGCCAGCAAGGGAAAAAAACGTGGCTAGGATCATCGCAGGAGTGACATCGTCGCACGTGCCGGCGATCGGCGCGGCGATCGACAACCATCGCGAGTCGGAGCCGTACTGGCAGCGGGTGTTCCGCGG
Organism: uncultured Alphaproteobacteria bacterium; assembly: GCA_963838595.1. Lineage (GTDB taxonomy): Bacteria > Pseudomonadota > Alphaproteobacteria > Rhizobiales > Xanthobacteraceae > Z2-YC6860. The sequence continues at coordinate 55,267 of CAWIRP010000004.1, read as the reverse complement.
CTTCGAGCGCTCCAAGGAGTGGATCGCCAAGGTCAAGCCGGACGTCTGCATCGTGGTCTACAACGACCACGCCTCGGCGTTCTCGGTCGAGATGATCCCGACCTTCGCGCTCGGCACCGCGACGGAGTTCCCGATCGCCGACGAAGGCTGGGGCCCGCGCCCCGTGCCGCTGGTGAAGGGCCATCCCGAGCTCGCCTCGCACATCGCGCAGTCGGTCATCCTCGACGAGTTCGATCTCACGCTCTGCAACAAGATGGAGGTCGACCACGGCCTCACCGTGCCGCTCAACCTGATGTTCGGCACGCCGAAGGAATGGCCGTGCCCGATCATTCCGCTGGCCGTCAACGTCGTGCAGTTCCCGCCGCCGACCGGCAACCGCTGCTTCAATCTCGGCAAGGCGATCCGCAAGGCGGTCGAGTCCTATCCGGAAGACCTCAAGGTCGTGGTGTTCGGCACCGGCGGCATGTCGCACCAGATCAGCGGCCAGCGCGCCGGCCTGATCAACAGCAAGTTCGACCACGCCTTCCTCGACAATCTCACCCGCAATCCGAAGAAGCTCACCAAGCTGTCGCATCTCGAACTGATGCGCGAGGCCGGCGCCGAGGGCGTCGAGATGGTGATGTGGCTCATCATGCGCGGCGCGCTCGATGACAAGGTCGACGAGGTCTATCGCTTCTACACCGTGCCGGCCTCGAACACGGCGGTCGGCCACATCATCCTGGAGAACCGGATCAAGGGTGCGAAGAAGTCTCCCGTTAAAGCCAAGAAGCCGGCGCCGAAAATGAAGCGCGCGGCGGCGCGCCAAAGTTCATCGCATTCGCAGCAGAGCATGATTCCGGAAGTGGAATCCGGTTTTCGGACAGGATCATGCTCAAACGCAATTAAGAGGAATCCATGAAAATCTGTGTCGCCGGCCAAGGCGCCTTTGGCCAGAAGCATCTCGACGCGCTCAAGCGCATTCCGGGCGTCGAAGTCACCTCGCTGGTCGGCGGCAACCAGGACTCCACCGCCGCGATCGCCAAGAAATACGGCATCCCGCACTACACCGGCGATCTCAGCGAAGGCATCAAGCGCGCCGACGCGGTGATCCTCACCACGCCGACCAAGATGCACTTCCGCCAGGGCGAGCAGGTGATGCGCGCCGGCAAGCACGTGCTGGTCGAGATCCCGGTCACCGACTCCGTCGAGGACGCCGAGAACCTGGTGAAGATCGCCAAGGAGACCGGCGTCACCGCGATGGGCGGCCACGTGCGGCGCTTCAACCCGAGCCACCAGTACGTCCACAAGAAGATCAAGGCCGGCGAGCTCTCCATCCAGCAGATGGACGTGCAGACCTATTTCTTCCGCCGCAAGAACATCAACGCCGCCGGCAACGCGCGGAGCTGGACCGATCATCTGCTCTGGCACCACGCCGCGCACACCATCGACCTGTTCCAGTATCAGGCCGGCGAGAACATCTCGGACTGCTACGCGGTGCAGGGCCCGATCCATCCGCAGCTCAACATCGCGATGGACATGGGCATCGTGGCGAAGACGCCGTCGGGCAAGATGCTGACGCTGTCGCTGTCGTTCAACAACGACGGGCCGCTCGGCTCGTTCTTCCGCTACATCTGCGACAACGGCACCTTCAAGGCGTTCTACGACGACCTGTCCGACGGCAAGGACAACAAGATCGACGTGTCGAAGGTCGACGTGTCGATGGACGGCATCGAGCTCGAGGACCGCGAGTTCATCGCGGCGATCAAGGAGAAGCGCGAGCCGAACGGCAGCCTGCAGCAGTTGCTGCCCTGCATGCACGTGCTCGGCAAGCTCGAGAAGATCATCGACCCGCAGCGCAAGGCGCACGCGTAGATCGGTCTCCGCCTCAGGGCGAGAGTAAGGCGCCGGGAGAGCGGCGTCACTCCGCCTTGATGCCGCCGCGTCTTCACCACCGTGGCCCATTTCGCCGTCTCGGTGGCGATCAGCTTGGTGAACTCGTCGGGCGATCCAGGACTCGGGGTGGCGCCGAAGTCCTCGATCCGCGCCTTGAGCTTGGGATCGTGCAGTCCGGCGTTGATCTCGCTGTTGAGCTTGGCGAGCACCGCGGGCGGAATGTTGCGCGGCGCGCTGATGCCGAAGAACGCGATCGCCTCGAAGCCCGGCACGGTGTCGGCGACCGCCGGCACGTCCGGCAGCGCCGGGATGCGCTTGGCGCTGGTGACGCCGAGCGCGCGCAGCCTGCCTTCCTTGATGTGGTCGATCTGCGAGTTCAGGTTGTCGAACATGACCTGCACCTGGCCCCGGCCAGCAGAGCGATCGTCGCCGGCCCCGCGCCGCGATAGGTGACGTGCTGCATCTGCACGCCGGTCATCTGCTTGAACAACTCGCCCGAGACATGGACCGAGGTGCCCAGCCCGCCGGACGCGTAGTTCACCTTGCCCGGGTTGGCCTTGGCGTAGGCGATGAACTCCGCGACGGTCTTGGCCGGCACCGACGGATGCACGGCCATGACGTTCGGCATGGTCGCGAGCGCCGCGACGTGCTGCATGTCCTTGATCACGTCGAAGCTGAGATTGCTGTAGAACGTGGCATTGATCGCGTTGTTCGGGCCGAACAGGAACAGCGTGTAGCCGTCCGGCGGCGACCGCACCACCGATTCGGCGCCGAGGCTGCCGGCCTGCCCCGGCTTGGTTTCGACCAGGACCTGCTGGCCGAGCCGTTCCGTCAGCCATCCCGCGATCAGCCGCGCGAGAATGTCCTGGCCGCCGCCGGGCGCGAAGCCGACCACGATCTTCAGCGGCTTGTTCGGATAGGCCGCCTGCGCGAACGCGGCGGGTGAGACGACGAGCGCCGTGCCCGACGTTGCAAGTTGCAGGAAACGGCGGCGATCGATGGCCATGGCATTTCCCCACTCTGCTTGAAGTCTTGTGGGGAAAGTATGCGCCGTTTCAGGGCGGAGCGACAAGCTGGCGAGCTCAATCCGCCTTGGCGCCGGAGAACGTCACCACCTTGGCCCACTTCTCGGTCTCGTCGGCGATGAACTTGCCGAAGTCTGCCGGCGTGCCCACCAGCGGGGCGCCGCCCACTTCGTTGAGCCGCGCCTTCAACTTTGGATCGGCGAGGCCGGCGTTCACCTCTTTGTTGAGCCGCTCGATGATCTCCGCCGGCGTGCCGCGCGGCACGCCGAGGCCGTACCAGTTGCTGGTCTCGTAGCCCGGCACGGAGTCTCCAATCGGCGGCACGTCGGGAAGCGCATCGAGCCGCGTGGCGGAGCTGATGCCCAGCGAGCGCACCCGGCCGGCCCTGATGTGCTCGAGCGTTCCGGGCACGGTCGCGAAATAGGCCTGCACCTGTCCGCCCATCAGGTCGGCGAGCGCAGGCGTCGCCCCGCGATACGGCACGTGCAGCATCTTGGTGCCGGTCAGCATCTGGAACAGCTCGCCGGACACGTGCGGCGTGGAGCCGACGCCGCCGGACGCCATCGCGACCTTGCCCGGATTCTCTTTGAGGTAAGCGATGAACTCCGGAATTGTCTTCGCCGGGAACGACGGCGTGACGATCAGCGTGAGCGGCGCGCTGTTGATGCTGGCGACCGGCGCGATGTCGCGGATGAAGTTGAAATTGAGCTTCTGGTAGAACGTCGCGTTGATGGCGTTCGGCGCGCTGGCCAGCAGGATGGTGTGGCCGTCGGGCGCCGCGCGCACCACCATCTCGGTGCTGATGTTGCCGTTGGCGCCGGTGCGGTTCTCGATGATGACCTGGCTGTTCAGCCGCTCCGACAGCCATTGCCCCATCAGTCGCGCGACGATGTCGTTGGCCCGCCGGCGATATAGCCGACGATGATGCGGATCGGTTGCGAGGGATAGGACTGCGCGAAGGCGGGCGACGCCGCTGACATCGCCGCAGCCGATGTGGCCAATTGCAGAAAATGGCGACGATGAAGTTGCATGGCATTTCCCCGCTACGATTCTTCTTCGTCTCTGCAATATGCTCAATTTCAATGGAGAGCGGCAAGGCAGGGAGCGGCACCCAACCCGGTTCCGCGCCTCATGGGGCGTGAAACACATCGTCATCCTGTCATGCTCCAATTGACTCCTTCTCCACCAGCTACGTAGGATTCGCTGTTCGCGGCGAATGCCCTATCTGTGCCGCGGCCCATTTGTTTCTTGCAGGACAGCTTTCATGACGATGCTCGCCAGACAATGGCTTGCGGCAGCTCTCGCGCTGGGACTTTGTGCTCCCGCGAGCGCCGATGACGTGCTTTTCGAAAACGTCCGCATCTTCGACGGGAAAAGCGCAGCCCTTTCTGGCCCGTCGAATGTGCTGGTCAAGGGCAATGTTATCGAACGTATTTCGACGGCGCCGATCGTGGCAGCAGGTGCTCTGCGCATCGCAGGGAACGGCCGCACGCTGATGCCTGGCCTGATCGACGCGCATTGGCACGCGATGCTGGCGCGCGTGACGGCCGCACAGGCGTTCGGTGACGTCGGCTACAACAATCTCACGCTGGCGACGAGGCGACAGACACCTTGATGCGTGGCTTCACCACCGTTCGCGACGTCGGCGGGCCGGCGTTCGGTCTCAAGCGCGCCATCGACGACGGCATCGTCAAGGGCCCGCGCATCTATCCGTCCGGCGCCATGATCACGGTGACGAGCGGGCATGGAGATTTCCGCCAGCTCACCGATCTGCCGCGGACGATCGGCGGCATGCTCACCCGCATGGAGCAGATCGGCGGCGCCATCGTCGCGGACAGCTCCCGACGAGGTGCGCGTGCGCGCGCGCGAGCAGCTCATGCAGGGCGCCTCCCAGGTCAAGTTGACGGCGGGCGGCGGAGTGTCGTCACCCTTCAGTCCGATCGACGTGACCACCTTCACCGAGGCCGAACTGCGAGCCGCGGTCGAAGCGGCCGAGAATTGGGGCACGTATGTCGTCGCGCATGCCTTTACGCCGGCTGCGATCCGGCGGGCCATTGCCGCCGGCGTGAAGTGTATCGAACACGGCTTCCTGATGGACGACGCAACCGCCAAGCTGATCGCCGAGAAGGGCATTTGGCTGAGCTTGCAGCCGCTCCCCGAGGACTTGAGGCTGGGCTTTCCGGTGGGTTCGGTCCAGCGAGCCAAGGCGGATGAGGTCTGGCCCGGCATAGCCAGGTCCTACGAGCTTGCGAAGAAGTACAAGATCAAGACGGCGTGGGGCACCGATGTGCTGTTCTCCCGCGCGCTGGCGCAGCAGCAGGGAGCAATTCTGGCCTCGCTGACCCGCTGGTATACTCCCGCCGAAGCGCTGGTCATGGCGACGTCGACCAACGCCGAACTGCTGGCGCTGTCGGGAAAGCGCAATCCCTATCCCGGAAAGCTCGGTGTCGTGGAACAGGGCGCGCTCGCCGACCTGTTGCTCGTCGACGGCAATCCTCTGGAGAACATCAACCTGATTGCCGACCCCGCCAACAATTTCAAGATCATCATGAAGGACGGCACGATCTACAAAAATACACTGGCCCGGTGAGAACCGCCGCGTTACTCGCTCACCCCGATCAACTGCGCCAATCGCTCCGGATCGTCACGCAGCGTCTTCGACGCGCCGTCATAGACGATGCGGCCCTTGTCCATCACCACGCTGCGGTCGGAGAACTCGAACGCGACGCGGCTGTTCTGCTCGACCAGGATGATGGACAGCTTGCTCTCGCTGCGCAGCCGCACCAGCACGGCGGTCAGCGCCTCGACGATCACCGGCGCGAGGCCCTCGGTCGGCTCGTCCATCAGCAGCACGGACGGATTGGTGCGCAGCGCGCGGGCGATCGACAGCATCTGCTGCTCGCCGCCGGAGAGCTGGTTGCCCTTGTTGGTCGAGGCGCTCCGTGAGGTTCGGGAACAGCTCGAACACCCGCTCGTCGGTCCAGGCGCCGGGCCGCGCGCCGACGTCGAGGTTCTCGCGCACGGTCAGCGAGGGGAAGATCTCGCGCTCCTGCGGCACGAAGCCGATGCCGGCGGCGGCGCGGCGATAGATCGGCACGCCGTTGAGGCTCTTGCCTGCGAGCATGACCTCGCCCTTGTGCAGCGTGGTGTGGCCCATCACGGTCGCCAGCAGCGTGGTCTTGCCGACGCCGTTCCGCCCGATCACGCTGATGCTCTCGCCGGGCGCGACCTTCAGGTTGAGGTCTTCCAGCACCACGGTCTCGCCGTAGCCGGCCGAGACGTTGCGCAGCTCGATGGCGGCGTCAGCCATGATCTCGTCAACCATGGGTGGCCTGCCCGAGATAGACGGCGCGCACGTCGGCGTTGGCGCCGATCTCCTTCGGCGTGCCCTCGGCGAAGATCGCGCCGCGCACCAGCACGGTGATGCGCTGGGCGAAGCGGAACACCAGGTCCATGTCGTGGTCGATGATGAGCACGCCGATGCTCTTGGGCAGCGCGTCGATGGCGTCGAGGATGATGTGGCTCTCGGCGCTCGGCACGCCGGCGGCCGGCTCGTCGAGCAGCAGCACCTCGGGCTTCTGGCCGAGCGCGATGGCAAGCTCGACCAGCCGCTGGCGGCCGTAGGGCAGGCCGGCGATGGTGAGATGGGCGTAGTCGGCGAGCTTGAGCGTTTCGAGCAGATGCATCGCCTCGTCGATCACGTCGCGGCGCTTGCCGGCCGGCGTGAACATGGTCGGCGCGGCGCCGACCCGCTCGGCGACCGAGATGTAGACGTTCTCCAGCACCGAGAGGCCGCGGAACAGCCGGTTGATCTGGAAGGTGCGCGCGATGCCGAGCTTGACGCGCTGCGCCTGCTCCATGGTGGTGATGTCCTGGCCGCGCAGGTACACCGTGCCGGACGACGGCAGCAGCACGCCGGTCAGCAGATTGATGAAGGTCGTCTTGCCGGCGCCGTTCGGCCCGATCAGCGCGTGACGCGCGCCGCTTTCCAGCTTGAAGTTGATGTTGGTCGACGCGGCGAGCGCGCCGAAGTTCTTGCTGACGCGCGCGCGTTTCGAGCAGCGTGGTCATGGCGACGACCCTGGCGACTTGCGCTTCCGTCGCAGCCAGTTGGTGATCGCGTCGCCCATGCCGAGGATGCCGCCGCGGAAGAACAGCGCGATGATGACCAGCATCAGGCCGAGGCCGAGCTGCCACGCGGTCGGGTAGAGCTTGGAGAGGAAGTGCGCCAGCACCATGTAGGCGACCGCGCCGACGAACGCGCCGTAGAGCCGGCCGTAGCCGCCGAGCACCAGGATGATCAGCACGGTGGCGGCGCGGTCGAGGCCGAGCGTCGAGAGATTGACGTAGGCGTTGGCCTGCGCCCACAGGCCGCCGGCGATGCCGGCGATCGCCGCCGAGATGGTGTAGCAGACGATCAGCCGCGTTCGCACCGGCGCGCCGACCGCGTGCATGCGCAGCGTGTTCTCGCGGATGCCGGTCAGGCTCTCGCCGAACGGCGAATAGACCAGCGTGCGCACGAACACGAAGCAGACCAGCAGCACCGCGAGGATGTAGAGATACTGCACCTTGGGGAACAGCGGGTTGAACTCGAACAGCCCGAACAGCGGCGGGATGGTGATGCCGGTCAGGCCGTCGAAGCCGCCGGTCCAGTCGTGGCCGAGGTTCGCCGCCTCCTCGAGCAGCGCCATCGTACAGAGCGTGAGCATCAGCAGCGTCAGTCCGGTGGTGCGCAGCAGCACCAGTCCGGAGGCGAGGCCGATCGCTCGCCGCCACCGCGGCGGCGGCGATCAGGCTGGTGATCGGCTCGTTCCAGATGCCGTGATGCGCCAGCATGCCGACCGTGTAGGCGCCGGCGCCGAAGAACGCGGCGTGACCCAGCGTGACGATGCCGGCGTAGCCGAGCGCCAGATCGAGCGAAATCGCGAACAGCACCGTGATGAGCAGTTCGGTGCCGAAGCCGAGATGGCGCGGGAACGCGAAGTAGAACGCCAGCGCCAGCAGCCACGGCAGCGGCTCCCACCAGCGCAGCTTGTGCCGCTCGGTCAGCGCGCGCGCGCCGAGATTGTCGTAGTCGGGGCGGGCGCGCTCATGACGGCTTCCCGAACAGGCCCTGCGGCCGCCACAGCAGCAGCATGATGGTCAGCACGTAGATGAACAGCGTGCCGCCCTGCGGGATGTATTTCTTCAGCACGAAATCCAGCACGCCGATGATGATCGAGGCCCAGAACACGCCCCAGATGCTGCCGAGCCCGCCGACCGCGACCACGATCAGGAAGAACACCAGGTACTTCAGCGCGTATTGCGGATCGAGGCCGAGGAACTCCGCGCCCAGTCCGCCGCCGATCGCCGCCATGCCGCTGCCGAATCCGAACGTGATGGCGAACAGCCGGTCGATGTTGATGCCGAGCGATTCCGCCATGCGGCGGTTGTCGACCGCGGCGCGGATCTGCGCGCCGAACCGCGTGCGCTCGAAGCCGAGCCACAGCCCGAACACGATCACGATGCCGACCGCGATCAGGAAGATGCTGTAGGTGCGGTATTGCACGATGCCGAGATTGATCTGGCCGCGCAGCTCGGCGGGGATCGGCACCGGCTGGTTCTCCGGGCCGACGAACACCGTCAGCCCGGCGATGAACATGAACACCAGGCCGATGGTGAACAGCACCTGGTCGAGCTCGCCCGCCTTGTAGAGCCGCGAATACAGCAGCCGCTCGAACACCATGCTGATCGCGGCGGTGGCGACAAATCCGAGCGCCAGCGCCGGCGCGAAGCCGATGCCCCAGTTCCGCATCGACAGCACGATGATGTAGCCGCCGAGCATGGCGAATGCGCCGTGCGCCAGGTTGACGAAGCCCATCAGTCCCATGGTGACGGACAGCCCGACCGAGACGATGAACAGCACCATGCCGGCGGCCATGCCGCCGAGCAGCATGCTGGCGATGTTCTCGATCATGGTGCCGTCCAAATGGCACGGCTCGCGGCGGCCGCCGCGAACAGGCGGATCATCTCATCCCCCAGGGCCTTATCGGCCAGTCATATCGCATAAATTGTACGGTGAAAGCCCCAAACTGCAAGCGAACCCGCCTTGCCGCGCGGACAATGCAAAACCGCCGCCCATCGCTGGGCGGCGGCGTTGCTTCGAGCCGACGTGGCCTACTTGCAGGGCGCGATCTTCTGCGCCTTGCAGGCATCCTTCACGTTGTCGATCTTGCCGATCACCTTCTGGTGCAGCTTGCCGTCCTTGCCCTTCACGACTTCGGACAGATACTCGTTCATCACGATGTCGCGGGTTTCCGGATCGATCGAGATCGGTCCGCGCGGGCTGTCGAACTTGAAGGTCTTGGCGGCTTCGATCGCCTTGTCGCCGTCGATCTTGCCCTTGAGCTGCTGCACGACATGGACGATCAGCGCCATGCCGTCATAGCCGCCGACCGCCATGAAGTCCGGCGTCGAGTTGGCGCCGTATTCCTTCTTCCAGGCCGCGACGAAACGCTTGTTCTCGGCGTTGTCGAGGTCGGCGTTGTAGTGATGCATGGTGATCATGCCGACCGCCGCGTCGCCCATCGCCTGCAGCTTGGTGTCCTGCGTGATGTCGCCGGGGCCGATCAGCTTGATGCCGGCGGCCTTCATGCCGAGCGCGCCGTAGGTCCGCGCCACCGCGGCGGCGTGGTCGCCGGCCGGCACGAACACGAAGAACACGTCGGGCTTCTGGTCCTTGACGCGCTGGAAGAACGGCGTGAAGTCCGGCACCGCGCCGGCGCCGCCCATCGGGATTTCGTCGATCACCTTGCCGCCGTTGGCTTCGAACGCGCGCTTGAACGCGTTCAGGCTGTCCTTGCCGGGCGGGAAGTCGGAGTAGCCGACCACCGCGGTCTTGGCCTTGAGCTGCTTCGCGGCCGCTTCGCCGATCGCGAAGCCGGCGTGCCACATGCTGAACGACACGCGCGCGTAGTAGTTCGACATCTGCGTGATGTGCGCGGTGCCGGCGTTCATGATCACCGCCATCTTCTTGCCGGCGTTGACGACCGGCGCCGAGGCGATCGCGTTCGGCGAGTAGACCCAGCCGGCCAGGATGTCGACGTTGTCCTGCGTGAGCAGCTCCTGCGTCGCGACGCGGGAGTCGTTGCCGCCCGGATTCTTGGCGTCGCGCTTGACCAGCGTGATCTTGTAGGGCTTCACCTTGTCGGCATTGAGCTTGAGATACATCTCCATGCCGCGGTCGATCCACTGCGCGAGCTCGGCGCCGATCCCGGTGTAGGGCAGGTTGACGCCCACCTTCACCTCTTGTGCGTGGGCCAAGGTCGCCGAAATGGCGAGTGCGGCCGCAGCCGCGAGAACGCGTTTCATCATCAGAATCCCTCCCGAAGGTCACCGGACCGAGGCCCCTTCACTCGTCCGGTTTCGGGCCGGATATTAGGTCGAAAGCGCAAATTGGCGCAAGCGAATGGCCCTGTCGCGGCGTGCGGCTTTTGCGCATTTTTGGCCGGTATTTTGATCGCTCGAACCCGCTTCCGTTCCAGCGTTGGAAACGCCGATGGGAAATGTCCCACGACAGCGTTTCGGTGTTCGCTGCGGGGTTGACGGCGTGGCCTGTTCTCGACCACTGAAGGCCTCCATGCGATGCTCCGGCGAGCCGTCTGCGAGTTTGGCGAAACGAACAGTTCAGAGTGAGGAGACGACCCAATGAAAAGAACCAAGCCGCCTTTTCGCGCCGACCATGTCGGCAGCTATCTGCGCTCCGCGCCGATCACCGAGGCGCGTGCGAAGCGCGACAAGGGACAGATCAGCGCGGCCGACCTGAAGAAGGTCGAGGACCAGGAAATTCCGAAGGTCATCAAGAAGCAGGAAGAGGTCGGCCTGCAATGCGCGACCGACGGCGAATATCGCCGCATGTTCTGGCATTACGATTTCTATGACGGTCTCGACAACGTCGAGATCTACGAAATGGACCACGGCATTCAGTTCCAGGGTGTGCAGACCAAGGCAAAGGGCATCCGCATCACCGGCAAGATCGATTTCAGCAATCATCCGATGCTCGAGCACTTCAAGTTCCTGAAGGCCAACACCAAGGTGATGCCGAAGATGTGCATCCCGGCGCCGACCGTGATGCACTTTCGCCTCGAGCCGGGCGCGGTCGACAAGAAGACCTATCCGGATCACGACGCCATCTTCTCCGACCTCGCGGCGGCGTACCGCAAGACGGTGAAGGCGTTCTACGACGCCGGCTGCCGCTATCTGCAGTTCGACGACACCGCCTGGGCCTATCTCTGCTCCGACGTCGAATTGAAGAAGGCCAAGGATCGCGGCATGAACGTCGCGGCGCTCGCCGACAACTACACCAAGGTCATCAACGACTCGATCAAGGACAAGCCGGCCGACATGACGATCACCACGCATGTCTGCCGCGGCAATTTCCGCTCGACCTGGATTGCGTCGGGCGGCTACGAGCCGATCGCCGAGCGGATGCTCGCGCAATGCAACTACGACGGCTATTTCCTCGAATACGACAGCGAGCGCGCCGGCGGCTTCGAGCCGCTGCGCTTCCTGCCCAAGGGCAACAAGATCGTCGTGGTCGGCGTCATCACGTCGAAGAGCGGCACGCTCGAGAGCAAGGACACGGTCAAGCGCCGCATCGACGAGGCGGCGAAGTTCGCGCCGCTGGAGCAGCTCGCGCTAAGCCCGCAATGCGGCTTCGCCTCGACCGAGGAGGGCAACGTCCTCACCGAGGAGCAGCAATGGGCGAAGATGCGCGAAGTGGTCGAGATCGCGGAAGAGGTGTGGGGGAGGTAGGCGAGGCGAGTATCTCCATGCAACGCACCAAGCCCCCATTCCGCGCCGATCACGTCGGCAGCCTGCTGCGCACCGCGCCGCTGAAAGAGGCGCGCGCCAGGCATGCCAAGCGCGAGATCAACGACGCCGAGCTGAAGGCGGTCGAAGACCGTGAGATCGAAAAGATCGTCAGGAAGCAGGAAGAGATCGGCCTCAAGCTTGCGACCGACGGCGAGTTCCGCCGTTCCTGGTGGCATTTCGATTTCTACAAGGGTCTCGACGGCGTCGAGATGTTCGACACCGGCAAGGGCATCGTGTTTGCCGGCGTGGAGACCAAGGCCGAGGCGATCCGCATCGTCGGCAAGCTCGGCTTCTCCGGCCATCAGCACCTCGAGCACTTCAAGTTCCTGAAGGCGCACCACCAAGGTCACGCCGAAGATGACCATTCCGGCGCCGAGCACGATGCACTTCCGCCAGGGCCGGCAGAACATCAGCAAGCAGGCCTATCCCGACATGGACGTCTTCTTCGACGACCTTGCGAAGACCTATCAAAAGGCCATCCGCGCGTTCTACGACGCCGGCTGCCGCTACCTGCAGCTCGACGACACCGCCTGGTCGATGATGTGCGATCCGAAGGAGCGCGAACACTCGCGCGAGCGCGGCGACAATCCGGATGTGCTGCCCGCGATCTACGCGCAAGTGACCAACAAGGCGCTGGAGGCCAAGCCGGCCGACATGACCATCACCACGCATTCCTGCCGCGGCAACTTCCGCTCCACCTTCATTGCCAGCGGCGCCTACGACTTCGTCGCCGAGCAATTGCTCGGCAACACCAACATCGACGGCTACTTCCTCGAATACGACACCGACCGCTCCGGCGGCTTCGAGCCGCTGCGCTTCGTGCCGAAGGGCAACAAGCAGGTCGTGCTCGGTCTGGTGACGTCAAAGAGCGGCACGCTGGAAAAGAAGGACGCCATCAAGCGGCGGATCGACGAGGCGACCAAGTATGTCGCGCTCGACCAGCTCTGCCTGTCGCCGCAATGCGGCTTCGCCTCGACCGAGGAGGGCAACATCCTCGCCGAGGACGAGCAATGGGCGAAGCTGCGGATGATTGTGGAAGTGGCGGACGAGGTGTGGGGGCGGTAAGTCTTGCAGCGCTCGCGCCACGTCATGCCCGGCGTTGTCGCCGGGCTTGATCCGGCGATCCATCTGCTTTCCGTCCAAGGCGTGGACTGGCCGGGTCAAGCCCGCGCCGTGACGACTGAGCAAGGCAGCGCAAGTAGTCAGACAGTCAATGCAACGTACCTCACCCCCCTTCCGCGCCGACCACGTCGGCAGCTTCCTGCGCTCCGCCGCGCTGAAGGACGCCCGCGCCAAGCGCGAGCGCAACGAGATCACCGCCGAGCAATTGAAGGTGGTCGAAGACCGCGAGATCGACGCCATCATCAAGAAGCAGGAGGCCGCCGGTCTCAAGTCGATCACCGATGGCGAGTATCGCCGCGCGTTCTGGAACTACGACTTCCTCGGCAAGCTCGACGGCGTCGAAGCCTATCTCGGCGAGCGCAAGATCAAGTTCCAGGGCGTGAACCCCAAGCCGATGATGCTGCGCGTCACCGGCAAGCTCGGCACCTTCAGCGGCCATCCGATGCTGGATCATTTCCGCTTCGTGAAGGAGCACACCAGGCAGACGCCGAAGATGACGATCCCGTCGCCGTCGTCGCTGCACTTCCGCTACGGCCGCTCGGCGGTGCCGGAAGCGATCTATCCGGACATGAACGACTTCTACCGCGATCTTGGGCAGACCTATCGCAAAGCCGTGAAAGCCTTCGCCGATGCCGGCTGCCGCTACATCCAGCTCGACGAGGTGAACTTCACCTATTTGTGCGACCCGGCGCTGCGCAAGCAGGTCAGCGATCGCGGCGACGACGTCGAGCGGCTGCCGCACATCTACGCCGACATGATCAACCAGGCGATTGCCGATGCGCCCGCCGACATGATGACGGCGATGCATCTGTGCCGCGGCAATTTCCAGTCGACGTTCGTGGCGTCCGGCGGCTACGATCCGGTGGCGGAGATCCTGTTCAACGAGATCAAGATCCAAACCTACTTCATGGAGTACGACAGCGAGCGCGCCGGCGGCTTCGAGCCGCTGCGCTTCGTGCCGAAGGGCAAGCTGGTGGTGCTCGGCCTGGTGACGTCGAAATCCGGCACGCTCGAATCCAAGGACGAGCTCAAGCGCCGGATCGACGAAGCGGCGAAATATCATTCCGCTCGATCAGCTCTGCCTGTCGCCGCAGTGCGGCTTCGCCTCGACCGAGGAGGGCAACATCCTGGCCGAGGAGGAGCAATGGGCCAAGCTGCGCCGGATTGTCGAAGTGGCGGACGAGGTGTGGGGGAGGTGATGGGTCGTGTCCCGGGCGCGGCGCAGCGCGAAGCGATGCGCTGCAGACCCGGGACCCCGGTTTCTATCCCCGATCAGCAGTCAAACCGGGGTCCCGGGTCTCGCTGCGCTCGCCCGGGACACGAGGGATGTAGATGCAACCTCACCGCCTTCGGTGCCGGGCCGGGCGCCGGTCGTGGCTGATGGCACGAGCCGCAACGGTTCGCCATCTTCGCCGTCACTGAGCACCGGGATTCCGTCGGCCAAAGTGAAACCGCCGGGGCCAATGCCCGGCGGTTTTCAATATCAGTCGCGGCTAAGCGTGTTTGACTTACCAGCCGACGACGCCGACGCCGATGCCAACCGGGCCGACGCCGATTCCTACACGCGGGCCGCTGTGATAGCCGTAGTCATGGCTATGGTAGCCGCCGTTGTAGTAGGCGGGACGGTCGTACGCGCGCGGCGCGTAATAGCGCACGGCGCGATTGCGGCGCGTTTCGTAGCATCGCCCGAATTGGTCGCACACGACGCGAACGTTTTGCACGAGGCTGTCGTCCGGCGCAGCCGCCTTATTGTCGAACGGCATGGCGGATGCGCTGCCAATCGAAGCCGCGCCGATCGCCGCTGCCGCAAGCAAAGTCAGTCGGATGTTCACAGTAAGGTCTCCAACAGGTCGGGACCGGGCCTGCACCGGACGTTCAGTCGTAAACGAGCAAAACGGAATGGGGACTGCTCACAACAGTGGAATAACTTTTGGAGATTTAAGCGAAGCAGTGATGCCGCTCAGATAAGAGAAGATTTTGGTGTTGTTGGTGATTGGGCGGTCGTAAAACACGAAAGCAAAAAGCAATAGCGAGAGTGCGCCTGATAGCAGAAAGGTGTTTCCTTTATCCCAGCGCAGCCCATCGCGGCGCCGCATCTGCATTGCTTGGTATTCTCGATACTTCCGACAGTGCATATCGTAGCTCATGGATTGCAACGTCTCGTTGAGACACATGTTCCACATTGCTCCTAAAACTTGGTCTTCTCGACGCCCGCTGGGCGCTCGCGGGAGACGCTCGCGTTGCGCGCGCGATTGAACACGACAGTACAGGCCGGGCTGAGCTCTCGCTTGTTCTTGACAAGACACGCTATCACGCGACTCTCGTCGGGAGCGGCGTGCATACAAAGCCGCATTGCATCCGGCGTGCATGCGTCGACATCCGCTTGCGTGTAAGCGGTTGCGGGCAGCGTGGCCGAGATCGTCAAAATGAAAGCGATCGCGCTCAATTGACGCATGATGTTCCACTCCTTTGAGGGTGCCGACGAATTCTCACTTGAGCATCTTAGTAAATTCCGGTCGCGCGCAGATCGGCGGCCCGCGGCGCAACGAGGCGCACCGGCGCGGCGGTCCTTGCAACATCGCTGTGATTAGGCAGCACGATGATCTTCGTGCCGACCGTCACGCGGTTGTACAAATCGATCACGTCGGCGTTGATCATTCGGATGCAGCCGCTCGATACCTTGGTGCCAATCGTTGCCGGCGCATTGGTGCCGTGAATCCGATAGACCGTGCTGCCGAGGTAGATGGCACGAGCGCCGAGCGGGTTGCCTTTGCCACCGGCCATCCAGCGCGGCAAATAGGGCTGGCGCTCCAGCATTTCTTGCGGCGGGGTCCAGTCCGGCCACTCCGCCATGCGGGTCACCGCCTGCGCGCCGGACCAGGTGAAGCCGTCGCGCCCAACACCGATGCCGTAGCGGATCGCTCTGCCGTCGCCGAGGACGTAGTAGAGGTAAGTCTGCGCGGTATCGATGATGATGGTGCCGGCCGCGACCGGGGTGGCGTAGTTGACCACCTGGCGCTGGAGATCGGGCGCTAGATTCTCGCTGCTATCGTTCTGCTCGATCGGCGCCGGAGCCTGCATCACAGATGCGAACAACGCGGCGGAGTTTCTGGGGTATGCCGGCGATAGCGATAGCGGGGCCGCGCTGGCCGAGCTGCACCAAAGCATGGCGCTCGCGAAGGTCGCTAAACCGGCGGACCTTGAGTGCGAAGTTTTGGATGTTCATGCAGACCCCTACGACTGCGGGGATAAGTATTTCCGCAACGAAAGGTTCCGCGAAATCAATATTTACTGAGAATTGCGCTGTAATTATTCTAGTAATAATTGTCCGTTTACCCGCCGTCCGCTTGAATTCATTGGCTTATTCGCAAGTATTAATAGAATTTCAGCTTGAGTGAATATTTGAGTGGAGCGGAGAATTATTGGAACTCCTTGCCGAGGCGAGGGTTGTCATCTCGAAGACGCGTCGAGGGGAATCCAATGATCAGTTCAGGCAGTAAGCAGCTTCTCGTCACGGGTACCGCAATCGGCGCCCTCGTAGCTGCCTCTCTGGTCGCCGGCTTGGCGGTGTTTCTGTCAGGAGTGCCAGACGTCCGAGCCGAGACCCAGGAAAGCCGCGGTCCAGTCTGCTCCATGCCAAGGGCGACCGAATTCTCGTTCTCACCAAGGGGACCGCTTGCTCGTCGCAGGGTTGGCCGCATTTCGAGCAAGGTTGCCAATTCGACATGAGGCGGCCCGCCGATGACGTGCGGGCCGTTCGGATTATCGCGCTCCGATAGAGCAAGTGTCCCTCGCTCCGTCGCGCCCGTTAAACAACCGCTTCGTAAGCTTGAAAAGTTGGCAGGCATCGTCTGCGTTCGAAGCCACAGCGATTGGCACGGACGTTCAGGGGCGAAGTGTCAGCAATCATGGCTATTGATTCGCGCAGTTTCGGCTTTGGTCAAAAGCAGACATTTCCGACAATCATCGCAATCTCCGCTTCGTGCCATAGCGGATAGGCACCTTATTTCTCGAAAGGAATCTGAACGATCTGGGGTTCAGGTTGTTATCGCGGTGAGGGCTTCCAATGAAAATTCAACTCGATCCCGCTTGGCAGGAACTATTGCGCGCAAAATTGCAGGCACCACTGGGCCTGCTGGAATACTCGATTGATCCCATCGTTCAGGCGCGAGTAGGCAAGGTGCTCGCTAGCGCTTCCACATTGAGGCACAACAAAAGCATCAAAGCAGTCAGCTGAAGGAACTTATGGGAGCGTTCCAGAAATTGTGGGCTGCATTCGGGAAACCGGACGCAACCATGCCTATGCCGGAAGTAGTCACACACGACCCTGCGGCTTCGAAGCCCCATGATCTTGATGACCCTTTTCACGATAGTAAGGCGCAAGAGCGCATTGGGTCAGCGATTGCAAAGGCTGCTCAGACTGATTGACCATTGGTTCGAGCTCGTCAGCCGGCCCGCTATGCTTGCAACGCGGCCAGCGGAACGTCGACCTCGTATACGAGGCCGGCGGGCTGGTACTTCATCCGCACCTCGCCGTGAAGCTGTTCAGCGAGGCGATTGATCAGGCGTGTCCGAAGCTGGGCCGGGGTGGGCTCGCGGACCGGCGACCGCCGCTCTCGGTCATATCAGCCTGATCCGCCGCGCCTGTTCGTCGATCGACGACGTAATTTCGATGCGTCCACTGCGATTGGACAACGCGCCGTATTTGACCGCGTTGGTGCACAGCCCGTTCAGCGACATGGTGAGGGGCAGCACCGCGCCGGCGCCGATCTGAATCGCCGTGTCCTGGACGGCAAATCGCCGCACTTCACGGCCGCGTTGCCAGTTAGCCCCACTTCGCTAAAAACCTTTGCGCTTCAGTTGCGCCGTCATCGAGGTTAGCCAATTTAAGTGCTTGATATTGCTCGTTAGAGAAAGCTATGGCCGGGCTTGTCCTGGCCATCCACGTCTTTGATGATGCCGAAAGCGAGACATGGATGCCCGGTACCGTAGGCGAGCGAAGCGACGCTCTTCGAGCGGTTATCGCTCGGTGTGACAGTGGATAGAGTCGAGTGAAAAGCACCCCAAAACATACCTTGGCCCCCTTCCGCGCCGACCACGTCGGCAGCCTGCTGCGCTCCGCCGCGCTGAAGGACGCGCGGGCGAAGCGCGCGACTAACGCAATCTCCGCCGATGAGTTGAAGGCGGCCGAGGACCGCGAAATCGCGGCTCTGATCAAGAAGCAGGAATCGGTCGGGCTCAAGTCGATCACCGACGGCGAGAACCGCCGCCGCTCCTGGCAGATCGATTTCCTCGAAAAGCTGCCGGGCATCGAATCCTACGCCGGCGAGCGCAAGTTCAAGTTCCAGGGCGTGCAGTCGCCGCAAGTTCTGATCCGCGTGAACGGCAAGCTCGGGGCCTTCGACGGCCACCCGATGATCGAGCATTTCAAGTTTCTGAAAGAGCGCACCAAGCAGACGCCGAAGATGACGATCCCGTCGCCGTCGGCGGTGCACTTTCGTCACGGCCGCGAAGGCGTGCCGGAAGCGATCTATCCGGACCTGAATGAATTCTATCGCGACCTCGGCACGACCTATCGCAAAGCCGTGCGCGCCTTCGCGGACGCCGGTTGCCGCTACCTGCAGCTCGACGAGGTCAACTTTACCTATCTGTGCGACCCCAAGCAGCGGCAGATCGTGATCGACCGCGGCGACGATCCCGACGCGCTGCCGGCGATCTACGCTTCGATGATCAATGCGGCGGTGTCCGACATTCCCGATGACATGACCATCACCATGCACCTGTGCCGCGGCAATTTCCGCTCGACCTTCATCGCGTCGGGCGGCTACGAGCCGGTTGCGGAGATTCTGTTCAACACCATCGACGTGCACGGCTACTTCATGGAGTTCGACAGCGAACGCGCCGGCGGCTTCGAGCCGCTGCGCTTCGTGCCGAAGGACAAGATGGTGGTGCTGGGTCTGGTGACGTCGAAGTCCGGCACGCTCGAGTCCAAGGACGAGCTCAAGCGCCGGATCGACCAGGCGGCCAAGTTCGTGCCGCTCGACCAGCTCTGCCTGTCTCCGCAGTGCGGCTTCGCTTCGAGCGAGGAAGGCAATATTCTGGCCGAAGAAGAACAATGGGCAAAGCTGAAGCTGGTGGTGAAGGTCGCGGAAGAAGTATGGGGAGGATAGCGTGAGGCGCACTGTTCCGCCGTTCCGGGCCGACCACGTCGGCAGCCTGCTGCGCCCGAAGGCGCTGCACGAGGCCCGCACGAAGTTCGCCAAGGGCGAGATTTCTGCGAGCGATCTCAAGGCTGTAGAAGACCGCGAAATCGAGCGCGTCATCAAGAAGCAGGAAGACGTCGGGCTGCAAGCCATCACCGACGGCGAGTTCCGCCGCTCCTGGTGGCACCTCGATTTTCTCTGGGGCCTCGACGGCGTCGAAAAAACGTCGATGAACACCGGCATTTCCTTCGCCGCCGTGACGACGCGCAACGAAGGCACCAAGGTGACCGGCAAGCTCGGCATGGCCGGCCCGCACCCGATGGTCGAGCATTTCAAATTCGTCGCCGCACACCACGAAGCAGACGCCGAAGATCACCATTCCGGCGCCGTCGGCGATCTATGGCCGGCCGGTGCTGACGCCGATCGACAAGAACATGTATCCGTCGATGGACAAGTTCTGGGACGATCTCGGCGACGCCTACAAGAAGGCGGTGCGCGGCTTTGCCGACGCCGGCTGCCGCTATCTGCAACTCGATGAAGTTTTCATCGCGATGCTGTGCGACCCGAAATACTGCCAGCAGATGCGCGATCGCGGCGACGACCCGGACAAGCTCGGCCCGCTTTACGGCAAGCTCATCAACGAGGCGATGTCGGACATTCCGTCCGACATGCGATCACGATGCACCTGTGCCGCGGCAACTATAAGTCGACCTTCATGGGCGCCGGCGGCTATGACGCCGAGGCCGAGGTTCTGTTCAACCAGATCAACGTGCACGGCTACTTCATGGAGTACGACACCGAGCGCGCCGGCGGCTTCGAGCCGCTGCGGCTGGTGCCGAAGGGCAAGCAGGTTGTGCTGGGACTGGTCACCACCAAGACCGGCAAGCTCGAAAGCAAGGACACGCTGAAACGCCGCATCGACGAGGCGTCAAAGTTCATCGCGCTCGACCAGCTCTGCCTGTCCGGGCAGTGCGGCTTCGCCTCGACCGAGGAAGGCAACACGCTGACGGAAGAAGAGCAGTGGGCGAAGCTGCGGCTGATCGTCGAGGTCGCGGACGAAGTATGGGGGCGGTAGCTACGACGCACGCGCCGTCATCAGCGCCGTCGCGAAAACCGCACTTTACGGCGGAAAACACACTTATCCCCGGTCTCCCAAACGGCCTTATTATGCACGCGCCTTGCTCACTCGAGGGCGTCGTCGATCGCGGCGTTTGATGACGGAGCTAAGGTTCGGCGGCCACATATTGCCGTCGCGGTGGAGCCCCGGGAGGCGCAGCGGCCTACGTCACTGGCCGCGCGCACCCCGAAAGCGGCGACCCCCGGTAACGGGGACATCGCCGTGGGTGTGATGGCGGGCCGCGAGGTCCGCCCGGCAGGCTCGTCACCTGCCGTAGAGGGGCGGCGATCCGCCCTGGCGCCTCCCGGCGCTCCATCCCCTCACTTGGGGAACAAGGAAAACAGGGATACGGGTCAGCCGGGCGCCCGAAAAGACAAGACCCCCGGCGGGCGAAGCGTTGGCTGGGGTCAGGACCGGAGTGTTACACAGTGAGTGGTGTAGGCAGGGGAAACAGGCATGGCCGGCATCGTTGAAGGAAAAGTCGCCATCGTCACCGGCGCGGGCCGCGGCATCGGCCGCGCCATCGCGATGATGCTGGCGCACGAGGGCGCCAAGGTCGTGGTGAACGACGTCGGCGCCGCGCTCGACGGCTCGGGCGGCGACGCTGGGCCGGCGCAGCAGGTGGTCGACGAAATCAAGAAGGCGGGCGGCCAGGCGATCGCCTCGACGCTCTCGATCGGCGAGCCGCAGAGCGCCGACCAGATCGTGCAGGCCACGCTCGATACGTTCAAGCGCGTCGACATCCTGGTGAACAACGCCGGCATCCTGCGCGATCGCATCTTCCACCGCATGAGCTGGTCGGACTGGTCGGACGTGATCTCGGTGCACCTGCACGGCTCGTTCAGCATGAGCCGCGCGGTCGCCGGGCATTTCCGCGAGCAGAACTCCGGCTCGATGATCCACATGACCTCGACGTCCGGCCTGATCGGCAACTTCGGCCAGGCCAACTACATGGCGGCGAAGATGGGCATCGTCGGGCTGTCGCGCGGCATCGCGCTCGACATGGAGCGCTTCAAGGTGCGCTCCAATGCGATCGCGCCGTTCGCCTGGGGCCGCATGATCGGCTCGATCCCGACCGAGACCGACGCCGAGAAGGAGCGCGTCGCACGGCTGCAGCAGATGACGCCGGAGAAGATCGCGCCGCTCGTGGTCTATCTCGCCTCCGATCGCGCCGAAGGCATCTCCGGCCAGATTTTCTCGGTGCGCAACAACGAGATTTTCCTGTTCAACCAGCCGCGGCCGATCCGCTCGATCCACCGCGCCGACGGCTGGACGCCTGAAAAGCTCGACGCGCAGCTCAAGGGAGCGTTCGGACCGTCGTTCACGCCGCTCGATCGCTCCGGCGACGTGTTTGCCTGGGATCCGATCTGATGGCGATCGACTACGACAAGCTCAAGGCGCTGAAGATCGCCGACGTCGAGCACACCTACACCGACAAGGACACCATGCTCTACGCGCTCGGCGTGGGCGCTGGGCCACGATCCGCTCGACGAGAAGCAGCTCGATTTCGTCTATGAGAAAAACCTGAAGGCGCTGCCGACCTTCGCCGCGGTGCTCGGCTATCCCGGCTTCTGGGTGCGCGATCTCGACACCGGCATCGACTGGGTGAAGATCGTCAACGGCGAGCAGGGCGTCGTACTGCACGCACCGCTCAAGCCGAAGGGCACGGTGCTCGGCAAGACACGCATCGTCGAAGTGATCGACAAGGGCGCCGGCAAGGGCGCGCTGGTCTACACCGAGCGCAAGGTCACCGACAAAGCGAGCGGCGAACTGCTCGCCACCGTGACGCAGACCACCTTCTGCCGCGCCGACGGCGGCTTCGGCGGTCCGCCGCGCGAAAGCCCGCCGGTGCATAAAATCCCCGAGCGCGCGCCGGACCTCACCTGCGATCTGACCACGCGGCCGGAGCAGGCGATGATCTACCGGCTTTCCGCCGACCGGAATCCGCTGCACATCGATCCCGAGGTCGCGAAAGCCGCCGGCTATCCGAAGCCGATCCTGCACGGGCTCGGCACCTTCGGCGTGGTCGGCCACGCGCTGCTTCGCAGCGTCTGCGGCTACGATCCGGCGCGTGTCGCCTCCTTCGCCGGGCGTTTCTCGGCGCCGGTGTTTCCCGGCGAGACCATCCGCACCGAATTCTGGCGTGACGGCAACGTGGTGAGCTTCCGCGCGCTGGTTCCTGAGCGCAATATCGTGGCGATGAACAACGGCCGCGCCGAGATCCGATCGTGAGCGAAGCCGACCACGGGCCGATCCGCGAGTCGGTGCGCGCGCTGTGCGCCGGCTTCCCCGGCGAATACTGGCGCAAGCTCGACCGCGAGCGCGGCTATCCGACCGAATTCGTCGAGGCGCTGACCAAGGCCGGCTTCCTCGCCGCGCTCATTCCCGAAGAGTACGGCGGCAGCGGGCTCACCATGTCGTCAGCCGCCGCGATCATGGAGGAAATCCACGCCGCGGGCTGCAATGGCGCCGCTTGCCACGCGCAGATGTACACCATGGGTACGGTGCTGCGGCACGGCAACGCCGGGCAGAAGCAGAAGTATCTTCCCGGCATCGCCAGCGGCGCGTTGCGTCTGCAGGCGTTCGGCGTCACCGAGCCGACCTCGGGCACCGACACGCTCAGCCTGCGCACCACGGCCGTGCGTGAGGGCAACTCCGGCTACGTCATCAACGGCCAGAAAATCTGGACCTCGCGCGCCGAGCATTCCGACCTGATGCTGCTGCTCGCCCGCACCACGCCGCGCGAGCAGGTGCAGAAGCGCACTGACGGGCTCTCGGTGTTCCTCGTCGATATGCGCACGGCGAAGGACAAAGGCCTCACCATCCGGCCGATCCGCACCATGATGAACCACGCCACCACCGAGGTGTTCTTCGAAAATGTGAAGGTGCCGGCGGAAAACCTGATCGGCGAAGAAGGCAAGGGCTTCCGTTACATCCTTGCCGGCATGAACGCCGAACGCATCCTGATCGCGGCGGAATGCATCGGCGACGCCAAGTGGTTCATCGAGAAGGCCACGGCCTATGCCAAGGAGCGCGTGCTGTTCGGCAAGCCGATCGGCCAGAACCAGGGCGTGCAGTTTCCGATCGCGCGCTGCTTCATGCAGATGCGCGGCGCGGAGCTGATGGTGCATAAGGCAGCTGCGCTCTACGAAGCCGGCGCGGATTGCGGCGCCGAGGCCAACATGGCGAAGCAACTCGCCGCCGAGGCGTCGTGGGCCGCTGCCGACATGTGCGTGCAGACGCATGGCGGCTTCGGCTTCGCCGAAGAGTTCGACATCGAGCGCAAGTTCCGCGAGACGCGGCTCTACACGGTGGCGCCGATCTCGACCAATCTTGTGCTGTCCTATCTCGCCGAGCACGTGCTCGGCCTGCCGCGGTCGTATTGAGCAATGCCGCTCTCCGCTCGAAGGCCTCCTCGTCATTTCGCTCGAACAGGCGGTCGCCGCGCCGCTGTGCGCCTGCAAGCTCGCGGACGCCGGCGCGCGGGTCATCAAGATCGAGCGGCCGGAGGGCGATTTCGCGCGCGGCTACGACCAGCTTGTAAAGGGCCAGGCCAGCTATTTCGTCTGGCTCAACCGCGGCAAGGAGTCCGTGGTGCTCGATCTCGGCAAAGCCGAGGACAAAACCTTGTTCGAAGCCATGCTCGCCAAGGCCGACGTGTTCATCCAGAACCTCAAGCCCGGCGCCATCGCCAAGCTCGGCTTCGCCGTTGACCGGCTGCGCCGCGACTATCCGCGGCTGATCGTCTGCTCCGTGTCGGGCTACGGCGAGACCGGCCCTTATTCGCAACGCAAGGCCTACGACATGTTGATCCAGGCCGAGGCCGGCGTGGCGTCGGTCACCGGCGGGCCGGAGGCGTCGGGCTCGCGGGTCGGCGTGTCGGTCTGCGACATCGCCGCGGGCATGAACTCCTATGAGGCCATTTTGGAAGCGCTGCTCGTCCGCGCGCGCACGGGCCAGGGCACTGCGATTTCCGTCTCGATGTTCGACGCCATGGCGGAATGGATGACCGTGCCGCTGCTGCAATACGAAGGCGGCTCGCCGCCGAAGCGCGTCGGCCTCGCGCATCCTTCGATTGCGCCCTACGGCGTGTTCAAGACCCGCGACGGCGCCGATATCCTGATCTCGATCCAGAACGACCGCGAGTGGCGCGTGCTGGCGGAGAAGGTGATGGGTGACAAGGCGCTCGCCGCCGATCCGGCGTTCGCCACCAATGTCGAGCGCGTCAAGCGCCGCGCCGAGACAGACGGACGCGTTGCCGCGGCATTCGGCGCGCAGGACGTGCAGGCGCTCAGCGCAAGCCTGGAGGCCGCCGAGATCGCATTCGGCCGCGTCAACGGTCCGGACGATCTGGCGCGACATCCGCATCTGCGCCGTATTACGATCGGCTCCGAGAACGGCCCGATCTCGATGCCCGCGCCGCCGGTTCAACGCGCGGGCGAGACTCGCAGCTATGCTCCGATCCCCGCGCTCGGTGAGCACACCGAGCGCATCAAGGCTGAGTTTGGTTCGAAGAAATCATCGTAAGGGAGTGACGTCATGGAAATCGGGTTCATCGGGCTGGGAAACATGGGCGGGCCCATGAGCCGCCGCCTTGTCGAGGCGGGCCATCAGGTCACGGTGTTCGACACCCGCAAGGAGGCGATGGACAAGCTGACCGCGCTCGGCGCCACGGCGGCGCGCTCGGTGTCCGACGTTGCCGACCGGGTCGAGACCGTGATGACCAGCCTGCCGTCGCTCGACATCGGCTTCCAGGTCGCGGCCGGCGAGAACGGGCTCACGCGCGGCAACCGCATCAAGCGCTACGTCGATCTCTCGACCACCGGCTCGCGCGCCGCGATCAAGACCGCGGAGGTGATGAAGCAGCGCGGCATCGTGCAGATCGATTGCCCGGTGAGCGGCGGGGTCGGCGGCGCCGAGAAGGGCACGCTGGCGGTGATGACGTCGGGCCCGAAGGAAGAGGTCGAGGCGATCCGGTCCGCGCTCGAAGTGTTCGGCAAGGTGTTCTACTGCGGCGACAAGCCCGGCATGGCGCAGAGCATGAAGCTCGCCAACAATTTCCTCTCCGCCACCGGCATGGCGGCGAGCTCCGAGGCGATCGCGATGGGCGTCAAAGCCGGTCTCGATCCGAGCTCTGATGTGCGATGTGATCAACGCCGGCAGCGGCATGAACACCTCGACCACGCAGAAGTTTCCGCGCTCGGTGCTGCCGGGCACCTTCGACTACGGTTTCGGCATGGCGCTGATGGTGAAGGACGTGCGGCTGTTCCTGGCCGAAGCCGAAGTCCTTCGGCATCCCGATCGAAGTGGCGCAGGCGGTCGGTCGGCTGTGGGAGAAGGCGCTTGCCGAGCATGGTCCGGAGTCGGATTTCACCGAACTCGCAAAGACGGTCGAGAAGGGTGCCGGCGTGCAGATGCGCGCCAAGAAATAGGTCTGGAGCGTGCCAGTCTGGAGCGTGCCATGAGCGATGACACCTACGAGGTCTACGCCGTCAAGTATGCGCATCACCCGCGCAAGGCCGCCGAGAACTACATCGGCGGCGACCCGCACGACGTGTTGCAGCCGCTCGACTACTTCGTCTGGGCGATGGTCAATCCGGCGCGCACGATCCTGCTCGACACCGGCTTCGACCAGACGGTGGCCGACCGCCGCAAGCGGCAATTGCTCAAGCCGTTGCGCGATGGATTGAAAGCGGTCGGCGTCGATCCCGAGAAGGTCGAAACCATCATTCTCAG
This sequence comes from uncultured Alphaproteobacteria bacterium, assembly GCA_963838595.1. Lineage (GTDB taxonomy): Bacteria > Pseudomonadota > Alphaproteobacteria > Rhizobiales > Xanthobacteraceae > Z2-YC6860. The sequence continues at coordinate 29,339 of CAWIRP010000004.1, read as the reverse complement.
CCACATGCACTACGACCATTGCGGCAACCACACCATGTTCCCGCGCGCCCGCTTCCATGTGCAGGACAAGGAGATGGATTTCTGCACCGGGCGCTGCATGTGTCACGCGCAGCTTCGCAATTCCTACGAAGAGGACTACGTCGTCTCGATGGTGCGCAACGTCTACGCCGGGCGCGTCACGTTCCACGACGGCGTCGACGAGATCGCGCCAGGCATCACCGTCCATCACATCGGCGGCCACGCCAAGGGATTGCAGGCGGTGCGGGTCAAGACGCGGCGCGGCCAGGTGATGCTCGCGTCGGACACGGTGCATCTCTATCCGCACATCGATCAGGCGCGCATCTTTCCGACCACATACAACCTGGCCGAAGTGCTCGAAGGCTACGAGACGTTGAAGAAGCTGGCGACGTCGCGGCAGCACATCGTGCCGGGCCACGATCCCGCGGTGATGAAACTCTATCCGGCGGCGAAGCCCGGTCTCGAGGACTGGGTTGTGCGGCTCGACGTCGATCCGAAAGGTTGACGCTCCCCGGATAAACTCGCCAAGTTCACGGTCACTTCATTGCCGATCGTCGAGCTTCAAACTGGTGAGGGCGAATGATCTGCTTTGCGGTTGTTGATCGTCCGAGAACCATTCGCACAAAGCGCTTTGCCCATCGACAGTGGCGACGGTCATTCGAGGGCCTCCCGATCGAAGGCTGACGATGTCGCCCGGCTTGAATTGTTGTTCTGGCATGTTGGTTTTCTCCGAAAACTGCATCGTCAAGATAACGACACTATAGAGGGGTCAGGTCGTATGCATCGGCGCGCTTCATTCGTTCGCGGTGAATGAGCGTGAATCGAATGCTTTGACTTGGCGCGGCGGCAGTATCTCGATACCGCGCCGAAGGTGGCCGGAACACTCTTATTCTGCCGGCCAGGGGGTCTTGCGTCGGCGGGACTCACCGCTACAATGCGTGACCTTTCAATGGGAAAGACGGTAAACGGAGGCGGTGCGGTCATGGATAAATTGAGTCGCCGTAAGCTGCTGCGGGCCCTTGCTGGTGGCGCACTTTCCACCGTGGGTACGGTTGTCCTCGCCCGCACCTCTCTTGCCGCCTTCGGCACGCCAGAGAATGTCACCGGTGCCGATGTCCAGGCGCGCGCGGCGAGTCTCGATGAAGCGGGCCTGGGTTCGCTCGGAGAGGCACACGCTCAATTCCTCAACGTCGGGGTTCCCGGTATTGGCTTCGGCAATGGCGGCTTCCGCAACGGCGGCTTCCGCAACGGCGGTTTCCGCAATGGCGGCTTTCTGAACGGCGGCGGCTTCCGCAATGGCGGCTTCCGTAACGGTGGCTTCCGCAAGCGGCGGCTTCCGTAACGGTGGTTTCCGCAACGGCGGTTTCCGCAACTGGTAGACGATGATTTCCGCCGGCCAGGTCGGCCCCCTGGAACTTCTGATTATCCAGCCGACGCCGTTCTGCAATCTCGACTGCTCGTACTGCTACCTCCCTGACCGCTCCAACAAGCGGAAGATGACGCTTGAGACGTTGGAGAAGACCTTCAATTGGGTCTTCTCCTCCGGCTTGGTGCGTCAGCCCTTCACGCTGTTGTGGCATGCGGGCGAGCCGATGGTTCTGCCGGCGTCATTCTACGAGCAGGCCACGCTTGCGCTGGAGCGGTGCAATACCAGCCAGTTCGAGGTGACCCAGTCGTTCCAGACCAACGCCACCCTGGTGAACGAGGCGTGGTGTGAATTCATCCGCCGCCGCAACATCCAGGTCGGAGTCAGCGTCGATGGACCCGATTTCCTCAACGATCGTCACCGGGTGACCCGCAAGGGTGGCGGCACTCTTGCGAACGTGCTGCGCGGCATGCGGATGCTGCGCGACCATGACATCTCGTTCGACGTCATCACGGTGCTGACCTCCACGTCGCTGGATTATCCAGACGAGCTCTACGACTTCTATGTCGAGCATGGCATCACCCAGGTCGCGTTCAACGTGGAAGAGATCGAGGGTCCCCATGTCACGTCCTCGCTTTCGGGCAGCGGGATCGAGCCGCGCTTCCGCCGTTTCTATTCCCGCTTCATCGATCTTGCTCTCGCGTCGGACCCGCCGCTGCGGGTGCGCGAATTTGACTTCGCTCGCAACTCCATCTCATTCCATCAGCAGCCCAACATGCGGACGCAGGAGTGCAGGCCCTTCGCGATCCTCAACGTGGACTACGAGGGCAACTTCTCGACCTATTCTCCCGAGCTGCTGGGCCTCAGCAGTCCGCGGCACGGCAGCTTCGCGCTTGGCAACGTAGCGCAGGACACGCTCGAATCCGTGCTGGCGATACCGCGGTTCGTTGCCCTCGACGACGAGATCCGCCGCGGCGTGGATATGTGCCAGGAAACCTGCCGTTACTTCCCGTTCTGCGGGGGCGGTCCGCCCGGCAACAAGTTTTTCGAGAACGGCGACTTCGCCACGACAGAGACGCTGTCCTGTCGCCTGCACAAGAAGGCGACCTTCGACGTCGCGCTCGATAAGCTTGAACAGATGAAGGCCGTGATGTGAAGGCGCTCTTTGCGGTCGCCCCAAACTTCCACTGCAGCGGATCATGGAAGGATCGTCTGCTCGTGGCCGAGGGCGGCGGATGGCGCGCGCCGCTTGACGACGAACTGGCCGGCCTGGCGCTGACGAAACCCGATAGCGACCCCGCCTGCTGCTGCCTGTTCTCCGTTCCGGCGCATATGCGCAACCGGTTCTGGGCGATGCTGAACGAAGAAGCAGCCGAGGGCACCGGCGACTTCGACGAATTTTCCGATGACCTCGCCAATTTTCTGACGTTCAAAGAGCTGCCGCCGCCGAACGAACTCGGTGTGCGAACTCCTCATTCAGGACGCGGCCGGAAAGGTGGAAACCGGTGACGTCTGGGCTCTCGATAAACTTTGGGGACGAACCCGTTCTGCTTGCCTGGCCTCAGTTGCAGCTCCGGCTGGTCCCCGGCGAAGGGTGCCGGATGGCTGCGGGTTTGCCTCCTGACGTCGTGCCGCCGCCGAAGGATGAGCTGAACGTGCTGCTTGCCGTCCGCTTGGGTCCTGCGTAGTGCGCAGAACGGCAGTTTCCAGATCCTCAAGACCTATCCGATGGTCGGGCGATCTTGGGCCGAAGTTGCAGGCTTAGTGGACATCGCGTTCCGCGCTGCAGCAAAACAGCACTTTCTCCCTTCCGTATTGTTGGCTTGATGCCTACTCGCCTATGCTCCTTAAGTCTGGGTATTGGGGAGCGAATTATGTCGAGTAAGCGTGAGACGACCTCGGGAAAGCCCAAGGTATCGAAGACCAACAAACCAAAATCCAAGAAAGCAAATCGAACCAATTTCAAGAAGGAGACTTGGTATCAATCGCTTTCAGGAGTCATCGGCGTTAGCGCTAGCAAAAATCCCGCTGCACCTTCGCAATGAGCAAGCTGGATCGAGCTGCGTTGTATCGCAAGCGAGCATTGGAAGCCGAGTCTAAGGCCTTCCTTGCGAGGACCGAAGAAATGAGGCGCGCATGGCTGACACTCGCGCGCGATTGGACAAAGATGGCTGAGGGCGCAGAAGCCACCCCGTCGATCCTACCTTCGCAAGAAATTGCTCGGCCCTCTTTAGGCGAATCCTTGGACGAAATGATAAGCAGCGCACTGGCCACACAAGGGCTCTCAAATCCTGCGAAGTGAAGCGAATCGCAAAGAACACGACGCGGCCGCTCGAAAGGTCTGCTTTCCGGGTAACAGCGGACAAGCAGGACAGAAACGCCAGGCGGTGGTGTGCTGACGGCCGTAGCGTTCGGCGGAATGCCGTTCGACCGGCAAGGTTGTCGCGAACCGTGGACGTTCGACACGATCAGCGGTTGGCGCGGCGCTCTTTCCCAGCCGGCTTGCCCGCGGGCCGCTCCGGTGTGGGCGCAGTTCTGTCGATTTCCGATCGGTTGGCCGCGACCGGGTTGTCGGGCACCACCCGTGCCTTGGCCAGCTTCCGTTCGACGGCCACCTTTTCGGCGGCGGCTTCGGCGGCGACCTTGGTGGCGTTGGCTTTGTCCGCCTCGGCCTTGGTGACCGCGGCCAACGCCACAGCCCGCGCAGACGCGGCGTCTGCGGCGAACTTTTCCGCGTCGACCCGTTCCGCCAGCGACTTGGCGATCTGCCGGTCGGCAGCCGTCTTCTCCTGTATCAGCTTCTCGGTCTCGGCCCGGTCGGCGGCCGCCCTGGAATTGAGCTCCTGAGCGGCGGTTTTTTCGACGGCCGCCTTCGTGGCGTAAGCCTCGATCTCGGCCTTGTGCAACGCCGCTTCCATGGCGGCCTTGTCGGCGGCCGCCATTGCCAGGTTGCGCTCGGTTTCGGCCTTGTCGGCAGCGGCCTTTGCCGCCAGCTGTTCCGCGATGGCCTTGTCGGATGCGGCCCTGGCGGCAAATTTGTCGACCTCGGCGCGCTCGGTGGCGGCCTTCGCCGCCGCTTTGTCGGCGGCGGCCTTCGCTGCGTTCTTCTCGGCTTCTGCCTTTTCGGCGGCGGCCTTGGCGGCAAATTTCTCCGCCGCTGCCTTGTCGGCTGCGGTTCGCGCGGCGCTCTTCTCCGCTTCTGCGGTGTCGAACGCGGCCTTGACGGCGGCTTCGTCAGGCGATTTGGCGACGCTGACGTTCTGGACGGATGTCCTCGGCTCGGGCTGAGGAGCACGGGCGGGCGACTGCGCAACAGCGGAGCCTATGCCCGCGGCGAGCAAGGCGACAACGGCAATCGATAAACTCGGTTTAGACATCAGCGTGCTCGCCACAAATGCGGGAACCAGTGCTCGCCGAAAGCTCAATCGCACAATTGTTCGATAGGAAGTTATCTTGCCTCGTCCTGTGGAACCAGCAGCATTGAGTTGTCTGGTTAATGGCGGGCCTCACCGTGCCGCCGACGCTGCTGGCCCGCGCAGACGGAGGTGATCGAATAGATGGTTGCCGCGATGCGAATGTCGTCTATTGGCACAAAGCGGACATCGGGGTGCCAGTGATTGAAGTCTGCTTCGACCCAAAGCGGACATTGACCCAGCATTCAACGAAGGGTGCCCGAGGTCATATTCCGAATGTGCTAGGTTGAGTCAGGCGAAGCGGAGACAACCATGCACGCACCCGACGACTACAAGGAATTGAAACTCAAGCTCGATGGGATGGTGCCGGCCGGACATGGATTCCACCGCAACCTGCTGTTCGATGCGATGTATGCCTCGCTGCCGCGCGACTCTCAGGTGAAGGTTCAGATCTACAATGCCGAGATCGTGCCGGGCGGCTTCACCAATTGGCATTGTCACAATGGCGCTGCGTTCTTCGTCGCGCTGCAGGGCCAGTTCGAGGCACATTTCCAAGAGGGTGTGCTGGTCAAGGCCAAAGCCGGAGAATGCTATTCCGAACCGATCGCCAAATTTCACCGCGGGCACAACCCGCATCCCGATCTGCCCTATCTGTGCATCGGCCTGTGCTTCACCTCGCCTGACCGCGAACATGTCACCAATTCAGTCGAGCGCCCGTGGTGACCTGTTAGCGCGTTAAGTCAGGTGGCGTATGGCGGCATTGGGTTAGTTTAATCCCAGCTCGGCGAACGCATTCATGTGATGCTCCGCCGACTCCTGCGAGAAGCAGCAGAATACGGCTCGTTCGATGCCGCGCGGCGCGGCCGCCAACTCCGAAGCGACCGTGCCGACCGCGACACGCGCCGCGAGATCGGCTGGAAATCGATACACGCCGGTCGAAATCGCCGGGAATGCGATGGAGCGCAATCCGTTCTCGGCGGCGAGCGCCAGCGCGGTGCGATAGCAGGACGCCAGCAATTCCGGCTCATTCTTGGCGCCGCCGTTCCAGACCGGTCCGACCGCGTGGATGACGTGCCGCGCTTTGAGACGATAGCCGCGCGTGATCTTGGCCGAGCCGGTGTCGCAGCCGCCCAGAGTCCTGCATTCGGCACAGCAGTTCCGGCCCTGCGGCGCGATGGATCGCGCCATCGACTCCACCGCCGCCCAGCAGCGAGCTGTTGGCTGCGTTCACGATGGCGTCGACGTCGAGCGTGGTGATGTCGGCGACCACGATCTCAAGGTGCGCGCCGCCGGCTTCGGCAACGAGCAAGGGAGACGAAGGATTTGAGAAACCGCTCACGCGGCCAGTCTATCACGCCGCGTTGGCCTCGGCCTCGGTCTTGTCGTCGTGCTCGATCGTGCCGCGCACGCCGATGTCGCTGTAGTGCGCGTCGAGGAAACGGCGCGCGGCGCGCTTGCCCGCGCGCTGCAGCACCTCGAAGAAATCGAAATCGTTGTTGAGACGGCTGCCCGGCTCCAGCGGCTTGTGCTCGCCGAGAACGATACGATGCATGTGAATGGGACGATACTCGCCCGACGGACTTGTCAGCTCGCCGCGATCCAGCAACCCGCTGATGAACTCGATCACCCGCATTTCGGATGCCAGGGATGAGTTGAAGGTGATCTCGTTGATCCGGTGAAGAATGTCCTTCGACGAAGTCGGCGTCGTTCGCCGCATCAGCGGGTTGATCTGCACCACCAGGACATCGGGACTGTATTTGCCGTTCAGCAGCGGAAAAATCGGTGGGTTGGCGGTGTAGCCGCCGTCCCAGTAGGGCACGCCGTCGATTTCGACGGCGCGGAAGACATGGGGCAGGGCGGCCGACGCCATCACGGCGTCGGCGGTGATCTCGTCGGCGGGAGAACACGCGGAGCGCGCCGGTGTGTACGTTGGTTGCCGAGACGAACAGGCGAAGGTCTTCGCACTTGCGGATCGCTTCGAAATCGACAAAGCGCTCGATCAGATCCTTCAGCGGATTGATGTTGAGCGGGTTGAGATCGTAGGGCGACAGGAAACGCGACCACGCGTCCACCCACGCCTGCATTGGCGCGCCGCCGCCGGGAATGAACGACATCAGCCGGTCCATCACCGCGCGCTGCGACGCCGGCAGTGCGCCGTCGAAGCTCGCCGCGCGCCAGAATTCGGCGAGCCGCTGCCGCGCCGCATCGGGTCCGCCGCGCGCCAGTCCGTCAGCGAGGATGACCGCGTTGACCGCGCCGGCCGATGCGCCGGAAATTCCATCGATGGTCAGCCGGCCGTCTTCGAGCAGATGATCGAGCACGCCCCAGGTGAACGCGCCGTGCGCGCCGCCGCCTTGCAGCGCGAGGTTGATGCGCTTCTTGCCGTCGCGCCGCCGTGGGTGCGGGCGCTTGCCGAACACCCTCGTGAATAGTCCGCTCACTGCGCCGTCCAGCCGCCGTCGATCGAGATGTTGGCCCCGGTGATGTTCGCGGCGGCGTCGGAGGCGAGATAGAGCGCGAGGCTCGCGACCTGATCCACGGTCACGAACTGCTTGGTGGGTTGCGCGGCGAGCAGCACGTCGCGCTTGACCTGCTCCTCGGTCATGTTGCGCGTCTTCATCTGGTCGGGGATCTGCTTCTCGACCAGCGGGGTCCAGACGTAGCCCGGCGAGATGCAATTGGCGGTGATGCCGAAGGTCGCGAGCTCGAGAGCGACAGTCTTGGTCAGGCCCACAAGGCCGTGTTTCGCGGTGATATAGGCCGACTTGAACGGCGAGGCGACGATCGAATGGGCGGACGCGGTGTTGATGATGCGGCCCCACTTGCGGACCTTCATTGCCGGCACGGCCGCGCGTATCGTGTGAAACGCCGACATCAGGTTGATGGCGAGGATCGCGTCCCACTTGTCGATCGGGAATTCCTCAATCGGGGCAACGTGTTGGATGCCGGCATTGTTGACCAGAACGTCGACCGAGCCGAGCTCGGATTCGGCGGTCTTGATCATCGCCGCGATCTCCGCCGGCTTGGTCATATCGGCCGCCGAATAGAGGCATTTCACCTTGAAATCGTTGGCGATTCCGGCGCGTTCCTTCTCGATATCGGCGGTTTGGCCGAAGCCGTTCAACATGACGTTGGCGCCGGCTCCTGCCATGGCCCGGGCGATCCCCAGCCCAATGCCGGACGTGGAGCCGGTGATGACGGCGGTCTTTCCCTTAAGCATCTGAAATACCTTGTTTATCAGGAGCCGGCAGCGGGCTCGCCCAAGGCCCGCCGAGACGACTCGGAGTGAAGGTGGCGCTTCCTTTGCTGCATTGCAATAGTGAATTGCTGCGGCGCGGTAACGGCGGTAAAGCCCGGAATCATAGGCCGGAACGTGCTGGAATCCACTGCTCTTCGGCCTATGTTCGGCATGTTCTTCGGCGTTATTCCGCCGGTGCTCGGCCGGAGCAACTGGTCCTCCGTTTCGTTCAACAAGGCCGCTCACCAAAGTCGCAGGCGATGTCGCAGACCGTCTTTCACGCCCCCGGCCACGATCACGACCGCTGCACCGCGGACGCGCTCGCGCATGCCGAGACGCTTTGCGCCGAGCGCGCGCAACGGCTCACGCCGTTGCGCCGTCAGGTGCTCGAAGTCCTGCTCGAGAGTCACAAGCCGCTCGGCGCCTACGAGATCATCGACCGCGCCGCTGCAAACGGATCGCGGCCGGCGCCGATCACCATCTACCGCGCGCTCGACTTCCTGCGCGACAACGGACTCGTGCATCGCATCGAGAGCCGCAACGCCTTCATCGCCTGCGTCAACAATCACGCCAGCGGTGACCTCGTCGTGTTCCTGATCTGCGAGCGCTGCGGCGTGGTCGGCGAGGCGCCGTCCGCCGCCGTCGCCGATCAGCTCAAGAGCGCGGCGCGCGCCGCCGGCTTCACGCCGAAGGCGCCGGTGATCGAAGTCACCGGCGTCTGCGCGAACTGCCGTCAAGCCAATCCTTGATGGCGGCGTCAGCCTTCATCCATGCCTTGACGGCGCATCCTGCGGCGAAGCCGCTCGGTGTCCCGCGCCGCGCCGGTGACCGTCTCGAACGCGCTCGAAATTCGCCGCGCGATGCCTGAGCGTTTCGCCCGCCGCTTGGCCGCCGGCTTGCCGCGCTTCACGGCTGTCCGCTTTGCTTTCCTGGATTTGGTCTTGCGCTTGGTCTTACGCTTGGTCTTGCGTCTCTTGGCCATCGGTTCGTCCCCTGCAATGTCTCAAGCAGCAATGACAGAGAGGCCCGACGCTATCCCTATGCGCCGAGCCCCTCCTTCGGGCGTCGAGGCGGTCGAGTGCCTCCGCCCTATTTCGGAGGTGCATGACAACGCCGCCCGCTCCGGCCGGTTCCGGCCCTGTTATGCGAGGAAATCAAAGGACTTAACGGTGGCCGGCCATGCTTGATCGCAACAGGGGCGCGGCTTGATGGCCGACAGTCCGGCAAGCCACAGCCGTCCGCTCGACGGCGCCGCCATGGCGCTGGTCGTGCTGTTCTGCGTCGCCTGGGGCTTCAACCAGGTCGCGGTGAAGCTCGCGCTCGCCGACGTCCCGCCGCTGATCCAATGCACCATACGCACCGCGCTGGCGGCACTGATCGTGCTCGCCGTGATGCGCTGGCGCGGCCTGCCGATCGCGGCGCGCGACGGCACGCTGGCCGCGGGCCTCATCGCGGCGCGCTGTTCGGCCTGGAGTTCCTGCTGATCTATCGCGGGCTGCTCTACACCACCGCGTCGCGCGCGGTGCTGTTCATCTATCTCGCGCCGTTCTTCGTGGTGCTCGGCGCGCGGCTGTTCCTGCCCGGCGACCGGTTCGGGCCGCTGCAATGGGCCGGGCTGTTGATGTCGTTCGCCGGCATGGTGATCGCGTTCGGCGCTGCCGACGCCGGCTGCCGACGCGCGCCAGGTGATCGGCGACGTCATGATGGTCGGCGCCGCCGCGGCCTGGGCCGCCACCACGTTGGTCATCAAGGCGAGCTCGCTCAGCCGCATCTCGCCGGAAAAGACGCTGCTCTATCAGCTCGTGGTCTGCGTGCCGGTCACCGCCATCGGCGCGCTGGTGTTCGGCGAGCGGATCGCTGGCGATGCCGTCGGCGGTCGCGATCGGCTCGCTCACCTATCAGACCCTGGTGGTCAGCCTCACCTTCGCCGCTTGGTTCGCGCTGATCGTGAAATTCTCGGCGAGCCGGCTGTCCGCCTTCACCTTCCTGACGCCGCTGTGCGGTGTCGCCGCCGGCCATCTGGTGCTGGGCGATCCGCTGACGCCGGCGTTCGCGCTTGCCGTGGTGCTGGTCGCGGCGGGCCTGATCCTGGTCAACCGGCCGAGATAACCGCGATGAAGCGCAGGATCGGCATCGGCGTCCTTCAGGTGACCGCGGCCGCGCTGGCGCTGGGCATTCTATTCATGACGATGGTCGGCCACATGATGGAGCCGTCCGGCGGCGGGATCGGTACCGAACTGAAAATCTCCGCGGTCGTCGTTCTGATCATAACGGCCGTGGTGCTGCTCGGCGGTGTCCGGTCCTATTGGCTTGCCGTAGCGGCGGCCGGACTGACGGTCTTGGTCAGCATGGTGCCTGAGATCGTCCACTCGACCCGACGGATCGCCTACCAGGCCGGTGACGAAGCCGAGCGAAACGCCATCGAGGCCAAATTTCTCGCCAGCTTGCCGCGCGCAAAAAGGACGTCGACGAACGCATCGCGGCGGGGCGGCCGTACACGCCGGAGGAGTCGCTGGACTTCATGTTCTTCGTGGCCAACTCGGATCTGCGCTATCGCCTGCGCGGCAATCATTCGGAAGAAGCGCTGGCGCTGCTCAAGCGCGCATTGGTGGGAAAGGTGGTCGATCCCAACGGATGGATCGAGGGACCGCCGGTGGCCGACGTCACGCCGGACCCGCTGTTCCTGCACTACTACAGACGGTGGGTGCGGTCGGTGCGTCGTCGGGCCCGTGAACGCGATGCGGTGGAAGGTCATGCGCCTCGTTGCCGAGAACGGCGCCGACCTCACCATGCCGGCGGCGGCGGGACTGGTCGAAGACCTGGCGAGGCCGGAGCGGTCCCGGCGTTACCAGTGATTGGATCGTGATCGACTAGCGAGCCTGCCGCGGCAGGAGGCGGCCGCTATTTCCCTGCGGCCTTCCGCAACGCTTCGACGATGCGGTCCTGCCAGCCCGGCCCGCCGTCCTGGAAGTAATCCAGAATCTCGCGGTCGATCCGCAGCGTGACCTGTTCCTTCATGCCGGGGATCGCGGCGGCCTTTTTCGTCTCCGGCAAGGGAGCGGGCTTGGTCGTCGCCGCCTTGAATGCGGCCTCGGCCGCGTCGCGTGAGCTGGTGGGTTTGAAGGGTCTGTTCGCCATTGGAAGATTCGTTCTCTCGATTCAGAATTCAGCGGGGTACCGCGCGCTCTGTCTATGACTGCTTTAGCCTGAGATCAAAGGTCTAGAACGTGCCGGGGAATTGCCCGCCATCCAGCAGCAGGTTCTGGCCGGTGATGTAGCCGGCCTGGCGGCTGCACAGCCAGGCGCAGGCATCGCCGAACTCGGCCGGATCGCCGATGCGCCCCGCGGGCACGGCGGCGTGCTGGCGCGCGAGCTGCTCCTCGTACGCGATGTTGGTGGCCTTGGCGCGGCTGGTCACGCCGCTGCGGAACCGGTCGGTGTCGAACCAGCCGGGCAGGATGTTGTTGATCGTCACGTTGTGCTGCGCCACCTGACGCGACACGCCTGCCACATAGCCGGTCAGCCCAAGCCGCGCCGCCGTCGAGAGGCTGAGGTCCGCGATCGGGCTTTTCGTGGTGGACGAGGTGATGTTGACGATCCGCCCGAACCGCCGCTCGATCATGCCGTCGATCAGGACCCGGATCAGCTCGATAGCGGCGACCATATTGTCGTTGACCGCCGCCAGCCACTGCTCGGCGGCGAAGCTGCGAAAGTCGCCCCGCGGCGGCCCGCCGGCGTTGTTGACCAGAATGTCCGCCTTGGGGCTGGCCGCCAGGATCGCCGCGCGCCCCTCCGGCGTCGTCACGTCGGCCGCGACCGCCGTCACCGCAACGCCGTGGGCCGCACGGATTTCTTCGGCCGTCTTCTCGATGTCGGCCTTCGTGCGGGCCGAGATGGTCAGGCTCACGCCCTCGCGTGCCAACGAGGTGGCACAGGCGCGGCCAAGGCCCTTGCTGGCGGCGCAGACGATGGCGTGACGGCCGGCGATGCCTAAATCCACTTCAGATCTCCTTACTCGACATTCTGCGGCTTGACGCCCATGGCCGACAGCAACTGGCCCAGCCGCTTGTACTCGGACTGGAACATCTTCTCATGTGCTTCGGGCGAGCGCTCGTTCTCCGGAAACGCGCTGGTGCCGAGCTGGTCGAACCGCGTGACGATCGCTGGGTCGGCAAGCGCGGCACGCAGGCCGGTGTTCAACCGGTCAACGACGTCGCGCGGTGTGGCGCGCGGCACGTACATGCCATGCCACACCGCGAGGCTCACATCCGGCAGCCCCAGCTCGGCCGCCGTCGGCACGTCGGAAATGCTGGAGATGCGGTTCGGGCCCGCCACCATCACGCCGCGCACCGTGCCGCCCTTCACCTGCGGCACGGCCGCCGTCGACTGGTCGCACACCAGGTCGAGCGTGCCGCCGATCAGGTCGGTGATGGCCAGCGCGCCGCCGCGATAGGCGACAAGCGTGGGCCTGATGTCCAGCGCGCGCGCCAGCAGCATCTCGCAGAAATGCCCCGAGCTGCCGATGCCGCCATTGCCGATGTTCGCCTTGTTGCCGTTCGCGCGCAGCCACGCGATGACCTCGGCCGGGTTGTTGCCCCGATCCTTGTGCGCCATCAGCACGGTGTAGCCGGCATTGATCAGCCCGACGGGCGCGAACGCCGTCTGCGTGTCGTAGCGCAGGCCGGTGAACAGGAAGGGCGAGGCCAGGAGCGGCAACTGCGCGATCAGACACCGTCGTGCCGTCGGGCGCGGCCGATGCTGTCCGGGTGGAGGCGATCGTGGTGCCGCCGCCCGAGACGTTCTCGACCGTGATGGTCTGCCCCATCGTGCGCGACATGTGCTCGGCCAGCACGCGGGCGATGACGTCGGTGCTGCCGCCGGCGGCAGCGGGCACGATGAAGGTCACGCGCCGCCCGGCCTGCTGCGCCGCCGCTGGCGCGGCCAGCAGCAGCGCGAGGCAGGCGAGAAGGGCGCGCCTGGCGCCCAGTCTGGTCAGAGCCAGTCTGCGGAATGTCATTGTTCGGTTTCCTCCCTGTGGCGTCGCTGGCCGCCAAGGGCCGCGATGAATTCGCGACGCCTCATGTCACCACCCTGGGACAGGACATCGTACCGGTTAAGTTTCAAGCTGGAAGGGGGCGGCATGCTTGATGTCCGCCTTGGGTCAATAGCGGATAGGGCGCAGCGACCGCCTATCGGCCGTTCCGCTTCGATTCAAATCAAACTAATGCCGCGAACTCGAACCGTCGGTTTCGATCGCGCCGGTTTTCTCCAGATAGATCTGTCCCAGGTTGGACAGCGCGTCGGCCATCAGTTTGGCCTGGTCGCCCGGCGGCGCCAGCAGGATCAGATCGACCAGACTTTCCGTCACGCGGGCCGACAGATCGGCCAGGTCCGCGCCTTCGCGCTCGAGCTGCTTGTCGACCAGCTCGTTGATGTCGCAGTGCAGGCAGTCGGACATGGTCGATCCTTGTGTCGATCCTCGTTTCGGCCGTCAGTAACCTCTTCGCCGTTCCTTCTTGGCGGCCTTGCGTGCCGCGTATCGGGCGTCGCGCGCGGCCTTCTGCTCGGCGAGCTTGGCCAGTTCCAGTTCGGCTTCTTCGGCCGCGCGGCGAACGGCGGCCTCTTCCTCTTCGCGCTGCGCCTGCAAGGCGAGTTCCGCTTCGCGGGCGGCCTGTGCCGCCAGCTCGGCCTCGCGCACCTTCCTTGCGGCTTCGCGCTCGGCCTGACGGGCCAGCCGCGCTTCGTGGATGGCGGCGCGTTCCTTGCGCCGCTCGTCGGCTGTGGGATCCTGGGTCGCCGCCTTGAATTTTTCGAACATCGCCTTCTTGGCCGCGGCGGCGCTGTTCTTACGCTCGTGAATATCAGGGTATTTGAAGCTGCTCATACGTCTTTCGTCTCCATTCCAATCCATTGTCAGCGCGGTACCGCGCGTGTTCGACAGGCTATGCGTGGCCGCCGATTGCGGCGAAGTCAACCCGCAATTACAGCGGTGCTTCGCCCTCTTTCCTGCATGCGATGCCTTCTTCTTCGAGGTCGAGCTCGCGCTCGATCCGGCGCCGCGATTCGTCGGTCAATTTGCCGTCGCGCAGCAACTGGTAAAGGAACTGTCGCTCGGTATCGATGAGGTCAATCCGCAGATCGTTGCTCAGCCGGGTCAGTTCAAGCCCATCATCCATATTCTTGGGCAATTGCCGCACCCGCTGCTCGTGGCGGGCCCGCAGCAATTCCAGCGCTTCGGCGGACAATTGCCCCTCCGCCGCCATGGCTTCGAGCTTCTCCAGCGCGGCGTCCAGCGCCTGGGCTCGCGCCGCCAATTCCGCCTGCCGTTCGCGCTCGTGCTCGACGCGCGCGTGGTCCCCCAGCCCCAGCCAGCGAACCACGCTCGGCAGCATCAATCCCTGCCCAACCAGCGTGACGACGATGACGCCGAACGTCACGAACAGGATCAGGTCGCGCTGCGGAAACGGCTCGAGCTGGGCCGTCATCAGCGGGATCGCGAGCGCCGCGGCGAGCGAGACGACGCCGCGGACGCCGGTGAATGCCAGGAAGAACGGCCACTGCCAGGGCGGCGCCGGATCGCGCCTGCGCACCGATGGCAGCCATCGCGGGAGGTAAATTGCTGGGAACATCCACACAAAGCGCGCCGCGATGACGATCGCGGTGGTGATCGCGGTAGCGATCAGAAGATCGCGGATCGAAAACGATTGCGCTTTCTCCAGCAGCGTGCGGGCCTGCAAGCCGGTGATCAGAAACACCAGGCTTTCGATGAGGTAGATGATCAGGTCCCAGAAGAAGACGCCTTGCAGACGCGTTGCGGCGGAGATCAGCAGAGGTCCGTTCCAGCTCACGTAGAGCCCGGCGGCGACGGTCGCCAGCACGCCCGAGCCGCCGAGATGCTCCGGCACCCAATAGGCAAGATACGGCGTCATCAGCGACAGCGTGATCTCGGCGCGCGGGTTGTGGACCCATTGGCGAAGCCGCAGCGCCAGCCAGCCGACCACGATGCCCCAGACCAGCTCACCGCCCACGATCAGCGCGAACGTGCCTGCCGCCTTGCCGGGCGAGAAGACGCCGGTCGCGACCGCAGCGACGGCGAAGCGATACAGGATCAGCGCGGTGGCGTCGTTGGCCAGACCCTCGCCTTCCAGCACCACGATCAGGCGGCGCGGCACGCCGAGCCGGCGCGCGATCGCGAGCGGCGCCACCACGTCCGGCGGCGCGACGATGGCACCGAGCACGAACGCCACGCCCCATTGCCAGCCGAGCAGATAGTGCAGGGCGGCGGCGACCGCGCAGGTGGTGAACACCACGCAGCCGAACGCGAGCAGAGTGATCAGCCGCAGGCTGAAGCGGAACTCGCGCCAGCTCATTGAAACGCCGGCCGAGTAGATCAGCGGCGGCAGGATGACGAGCAGCACGAACTCCGGAGCCAGCTCGATCGACGGCAGGCCGGGCACCAGCGCCAGCGCTACGCCCGCGACCACCAAAAGGATCGACGGTGCGATCTTCAGCCGCTGCGCCAGCACGGCGACCGCGACGCCGATCGCCAGCAGGAGAAGAAGGGTCTGGATGGTGGCTGTCATCGCCGACTAAAGAGCACTCGCCGCCATATTCACCGTCAGAGCGACGACGGTGGTCGTATAGAAGAACGACACGATGCCGTGCACCACCACCGAGCGGCGGATCCATTTGTTGGTCACGGCGACGTCGGACACCTGGAACGTCATGCCGACCACGAACGAGAAATACATGAAGTCCCAGTAGTCCGGCTTGTCGTCACCGGGGAACTTCAGGCCGTTGGCGCGCTTGCCGTCGCCGTAGAAGTCGTGCGCGTAGTGAAGCGCGAAGATGGTCTGGATGAAGCACCAGGACAGCACCACGGTGGCGATCGCCACGATGTGAGCCCACAGGCTGGCCGGCGCATCGCCGTCGGTGGCGAGCTCCGCGAAGATCGCGCCGAGGCTTGCCATCGACGCGATCACGACCAGCACCATGATCGCGAACGCGCCTTCGTCCTGCAGCGCGGATTGCTTGCGGATTTCGGCCGCCGGCTTGCCGGCCATCATCGCGAGACGTCAGCATCAGGTAAAGGACGAGAGCGATGTCCCAGCCCAGCAGCACGCGGGTGACGGTCCGCCAGTCTCCCGGCAGCACGGCGTAGGCGATAAAGCCCATCGCAATGGCGAGCCACAGCCGCGCGTGGCCGCGCGCCATGCGGACGATCCACAGTTCAGGCAATGCTCGCTTGGCCATGGCTCTCCGCCGACCCCGCAGATTTGTGCTTAACTGGCCGCGATGACAAGTGCCAATCCTGCCCCAGCGAAGGCTCGCCGCGGTCTGGCATTCCGGATCGCACGCGCGCTGGTCCTGCTGGTCATCGCGCTGCTGCTGCTGCCGTATCTGCTGGTGCCGCTCTACCGGGTGTTCGATCCGGTCTCGACGCCGATGCTGTGGCGCTGGATCAAGGGCGCGCGGGTCGAGCGCACCTTCGTGCCGATGGACCGCATCGCGCCGGTGGTGGCGAAGAGCGTGATCGCCTCCGAGGACGCCAAGTTCTGCCGGCACCGCGGCATCGACTGGGGCGAGCTGAGGGCCGCGATCGACGACGCCGATGAGTTGAGCGAGGCGCGCGGCGCATCGACCATCACCCAGCAGACCGTCAAGAACCTGTTCCTGTGGGGCAGCCGGAACTTCGTGCGCAAGGCGCTGGAGTTCCCGCTGGCGATGTGGACCGACCTGGTGCTGCCGAAGCGGCGCATCATGGAGATCTATCTCAACATCGCCGAATGGGGTCCGGGCGGCCAGTTCGGCGTCGAGGCGGGGGCGAGGCGCGCGTTCGGCAAGTCGGCGCGCGATGTGAGCCCGACTGAGGCGGCCATCCTGGTCGCGGTTCTGCCCAACCCGCACCGGCGCAACGCCCAGCGGCCGGGGCCCGGGGTGCGCCGTATCGCCGCCAGGATTCAGGCCCGGACCGCCTCCGCCGGCGACCTGGATGCCTGCGTGCGGGGCCGCTGATTGGCACTGGTCAGGCCGGGGGCTTTCCCCTATAAGCCCGGCTTCCCGCAGGAATTTGGCTACAGGCGCCCCGCGCCGACGTTTTCAGGAGATTTCCCATGGCTGTGCCCAAGAAAAAAACCTCGCCGTCCCGCCGCGGCATGCGCCGCTCGGCCGACGCGCTGAAGCAGCCGAGCTACATCGAGGACAAGGATTCGGGCGAGCGCCGCCGTCCGCACCACATCGATCTCAAGACCGGCATGTACAAGGGCCGCGCGGTCCTGAAAGCCAAGACGGAAGTCTGAGCTTTAAGTCCGACACCGGGGTCTGGAGCAGGGGCTGCCCATGTACCTGATCGGCTTTCCGCTGCTGGTCATTCCGTTCGCGATCTACAACATGATCGCGTTCCTGACGCCCGGCGTGGGCTGGACCGACACCATCACCACGGTGAACCTGACCTCGGGCGCGATCTGGAGCGTGACCGCCGAGGACATGTTGGTCGGGTTGGCGATCCTGCTGCTGCCGCTCGAGATCCTCAAGGCCACCAAGATCGGCGTGCGCTCGATCGTCGACCATGTGCTGTCGATGGCGGTGTTCATTCTGATGCTGATCGAATTCCTGCTGGTGCGGCAGGCCGGGACCTCGACCTTCTTCCTGCTGATGATGATCAGCATCGTGGACGTGCTGGCAGGCTTCATCGTGACGCTTCGCACCGCGCAGCGCGATTTCACCGTCGAGCGCGTCGAGAACGCGTCCTGACCAGCGCGTAGCAGTTTCATGTCCCGCGACTTCCAACTGCCCGGCCGCTCGCAAGTCATTGCAGGCGAGGGCATGGCTGCGACCTCGCATCCGCTCGCGACGCTTGCCGCGCTCGACGTGCTGCGCGCCGGCGGCAACGCCGCCGACGCGGCGGTGACAGCGGTCGCCGTGCTGTGCGTGATCGAGCCGCACATGACCGGCATCGGCGGCGACTGCTTCACGCTGATCGCCGATCCCGGCAAGCCGGTGTGGGGCTACAACGGTTGCGGCCGTGCCGGCGCCAAGGCCTCGACGCGAGGCGCTGCTCGCCAAGGGCATGAAGTCCATCGAGGCGACCTCGCCGCATGCGGTGAACGTGCCCGGTGCGATCGAAGCCTGGGGCGAAATCCTGAAAGCGCAGGGCACCTGGGCGCTCGACCGCGTGCTGGCGCCTGCGATCCGTTACGCCGAGCACGGTTTTCCGGTCGCGCCGCGCGTCGCGTCCGACTGGAAGGGTCTCGTTACCAAGCTCGGCAACAGCGCCGGCGCCACGCGGCACTACCTGTTCAACGGACAGGCGCCGGCCGAGGGCGACGTCATCAAGCTGCCGGCGCTGGCCGAGACGCTGAAGGCGATCGCCAAGAACGGCCCGCGCGCGTTCTATGAAGGCCCGATCGCGGAGGACATGGTCGCGACTCTGCAGGCCAAGGGCTCGGTGCTGACGGTGGAGGACTTCGCCAAGCATCGCGGCGAGGCGCCGACGCCGATCTCGACCAACTATCGCGGCATCGATCTGGTGGAAATCCCGCCGAACACCCAGGGCCTCACCGCGCTGGTGATGCTCAACATCCTCGAGAATTTCGATCTGTCGAAGCTCGATGCGCTCGGGCCGGACCGCTTCCACCTGATGCTTGAGGCCGCGCGTCTCGGCTTCGCGGTGCGCGACACCCATATCGCCGAGCCGTCATTCATGCGCGTTGCGACTGCGGCGCTGAACGACAAGGCGTTTGCGAAGCAGCTCGCCGCGAAGATCGACCGCAGCAAGCGTGTGTCGCTGCCCACGGCTCCGACGCCGGGCAGCGACACCGTCTATCTCACGGTGGTCGACCGCGACCGCAAGGCGGTGTCCTTCATCAACTCGCTGTATTCCTCGTTCGGCTCCGCCATCTGCAGCGAAAAGACCGGCGTGATGTTCAACAACCGCGGTTCTGGCTTCGTGCTGAACCCCGGCCATCCGAACGCGCTCGGCCCGAACAAG
The DNA here is from genome assembly GCA_963838595.1 of uncultured Alphaproteobacteria bacterium. Classification (GTDB taxonomy): domain Bacteria; phylum Pseudomonadota; class Alphaproteobacteria; order Rhizobiales; family Xanthobacteraceae; genus Z2-YC6860. The sequence goes on along the minus strand of CAWIRP010000004.1, from coordinate 10,314 downwards.
CGGCCGATGCACACCATCATCCCGGCGCTGGCGATGAAGGACGGCCGCTGCGACGTGACATTTGGCGTGATGGGCGCGCACTACCAGCCGATGGGTCACGTGCAGATGATCCTCAACATGGTCGACTACGGCATGGATGTGCAGAGCGCGATCGACGCGCCGCGCGCCTTCTTCGAAGGCGACAACACGGTGATCGAGCGCGGCATGCCGGCGGCGCGACCGTCGAGGGCCTGAAGGCGAGAGGTCACAACGTCGTGGTCGCGCCGACGCCGTGGGGCGGCGCGCAGGCGATCCGGATCGACTGGAAGCGCGGTGTGCTGATCGGCGGCTCGGAGCCGCGCAAGGACGGCTGCGCGCTCGGTTACTGAGCGCTGAAATCTTCAAGAGACGACTGATAAGCGGCAACCGCTTCGGCCGGCTCGGCTCGGCGGCGCTCGCGCATCTGCGGGACTTGCTCCGCCATTGCGATCAGGTGCGTCAGAAAATTGGACTCGCAATGCGTGACGCGATGCGGGTGCGGCGCGACGAGTTCAGGCTCGACGCAAACCAGCGCCCGGCTCTCCGAGTTCTCGGATGGTGAACAATTCCCTTCCAGCATCGCACAGCCTCTGTCTCACCGCGGGACAGAACGCGTCCCGTACAAGAGACATCGCAAGCGGCGTGCCGATGGCTGTCACAAGTCAGACAAAGCCAGGCGTTTTGCCGTTTCTTTAGGGTTGTTCGCTAGGTTGGACCTCGGTTTTCCGCCGCGATGTCGCTAGCCGGGACAACGTGGCTTTCCCAAAAAGGTTCGACCGTGATCAAGGACCGCGCGCCCAAACCGCCCCGTTCCGCCGCGCCGCAGCCGCAGCCGGATGTGTTTGCGCGGGGGGATGTCTTCGCGACCCAGGGTCCCAAAAATCCCAGCCGGCAGCCGACGTGTTCGCGCCGCGCAGCGCGCCGGCTCAAGAGCCGGCGATGTTCGCGCAGCCGTCCGCGGCGCCGCAGCGCTCCGCCGACGTGGTCGATCCGGCGGCGATTCTCGCGTCGGTCGGCGAAGTGCCCTACGTCTGGTCGATCGCCGACGATACGCTGGCATGGGGCGCCAACGTCACGGACGTGCTCAAGCTTCGCGACCGCGCCGCGATCGCCACCGGGCGCGGCTACGCCAAGACGCTCGACGACGAGACCGCGCAGGCCCGCTACGACGCGGTGATGAATTCGGCGCAGCGCGACGAAGGCGCCGGCGTTCCCTATCAGGTGCAGTATTCGATCACGCCGGAAGGCAGCACGGCCAAGCTCTGGATCGAGGACACCGGCCGCTGGTTCGCCGGCGAAGAGGGCAAGCCGGAGCGCGCGCACGGCGTCATCCACGCCATCAACGAGCGGCACGCCCAGGAAGAGAAGCTCTCCTATCTGTCGCACTTCGACGGTCTCACCGGCGAAATGAATCGCTGGCATCTCACCGAGGTGCTCGAGACGACGCTGCAGCAGGCGGTCGATCAGCGCAGCTCCTGCGGCCTGCTGATGATTGCGATCGACAATCTTGCGCGCCTCAACGAAGCCTACGGCTTCGACGTCGCCGACGAGGTGATCGGCGCGGTCGCCAAGCGGCTGCGCGCCAAGATGCGCGGCGGCGACCATCTCGGCCGTTTCTCCGGCAACAAGTTCGCCGTGATCCTCAACAACTGCACGCCGGAAGACATGGAGAGGGCGTGCGAGCGCCTGCTGGCCGGCGTGCGCGACGACGTGGTCCGCACGCCCGCCGGGCCGGTTGCCGTCACCGTCACGATCGGCGGCGTCACCGCGCCGCGCCATGCCCGCACCGTGCCGGAAATCTTCGCCCGCGCCCAGGAGGCGCTCAACAACGCCAAGGCCAAGCGCCTCGGCTCGTTCCAGGTCTATCGCCCGAACGTCGAGCGCGACGCGATGCGCCGCGAGAACGTGCGCGCGGCCGACGAGATCGTCAACGCGCTCAACGAGCGGCGCATCCTGCTGGCGTTCGAGCCGGTGGTCGACGCGCGCTCGCGCGCGCCGGTGTTTCATGAATGCCTGATGCGCATCCGCCGCGCCGACGGCACGCTGGTGCGCGCCCATGACGTGATCCCGGTCGCGGAGCGGCTCGGCCTGGTCCGCATGCTCGATCATCGCGTGCTGGAGCTTCTGATCGGCGAAATGACCGCGGTGCCGGCGCTCGCCGCCAGCATCAATGTGTCGCCGTCATCCACCACAGACCCCGACTGGTGGTCCGCGCTCGGCGCCATGCTGCGCGCCAGCAAGGGCGTGGCGGAGCGGCTCACCATCGAGATCACCGAGATGTCGGCGATCCAGGACATCGACGACACCCGCGGCTTCGTCAGCCGCGTGAAGGATCTCGGCTGCCGCATCGCGATCGACGACTTCGGCGCCGGCTACACCTCGTTCCGCAACCTGCGCAAGCTCGGCGTCGACATCATCAAGATCGACGGCGCCTACGTGCAGAACCTGACGCGCTCGGAGGACGACCGCGCCTTCGTGCTCACGCTGGTCGAGCTGGCGCAGCGGCTCGGCCTCAAGACGATCGCCGAGTGGGTGCAGGACGAGGAAGCCGCGGCGATGCTGGCGAGCTGGGGCTGCGACTACCTGCAGGGCGCGCTGGTCGGACTGGCCTCGGTCGAGCGGCCGTGGGGCAGCGTCGTGCAGGCGGATCGAAGGAAGACGACGAGGTAGTGATCGTCATTCCGGACGCCGCGCAGCGGCGATCCGGAATCGATACTCTCGGTGGTGGTTATGGATTCCGGGTTCACGCGCTTCGCGCGTGCCCCGGAATGACGGCGTCATTTATCCTTGTCGCTCAGCCGGTCGAGCCGCTTCTGCATCTCTTCCATCTGGCGCTTCAGATCGGTGATGTCCTCACCGCCGCCGCCGCCGGCGCGGCCGGGCCGCCCGGTTTGTCCGGCGCGCCTGAGCCCTCCGGAGGCTGCGTGCCCTGCCGCGCGAACGGCGCGAACATCGCGAAGGTGCGCTCGAACATCTCGGTGTTGCGCCGCACCTGCTCCTCGAACGTGCCGAACCCGCCGCCGAATGTCTGCGCGAGCTGGCCGCGGAACTTTTCCTGCTCCTTGGTGAGCGAGTCGATCGACGCTTCGAGGAAGCGCGGCACCATCATCTGCATGCTGTCGCCGTAGAAGCGGATCAACTGGCGCAGGAAGTTGATGGGCAGAAGGTTCTGCCCTTCCTTGTTTTCCTGCTCGAAGATGATCTGCGCCAGCACCGAGCGGGTGATGTCATCGCCGGTCTTGGCGTCGTAGACCACGAAATCCTCGCCGGCTTTCACCATTACGGCGAGATCTTCGAGTGTCACATACGTGCTGGTGCCGGTGTTGTAGAGACGCCGGTTGGCGTACTTCTTGATCGTGATCGGCTCTTCGGATTTTGCCATGTCGTGCCGATATTTTCCCCTGTACCGGCGCCCCCCGCCGGCGAGCATCCCCTGAAGCGTAAGCGGTTTCCGCAGGGTGGGCCATAGTTTTGTGCAGTGCGCCACCTTGGCGGGCAGGCCGCGAGAGATTATCAAGGGGGCAGAAATACACGCCCGGCGCGGGCTTTCGGCCCGCCTTCAGCCAAGGAGAGTTTGCAATGCAGGACGATATCGTCATCGTCAGCGCGGCCCGTACGCCGGTTGGCGCGTTCAACGGGGCTTTTGCCTCCCTTCCGGCCCATGAGCTCGGCAAGGTGGCCATCCAGGAAGCGCTCAAGCGCGCCGGGGTCGAGGGCGGCCGGGTTTCCGAGGTCATCATGGGTCAGATCCTGACCGCCGGGCAGGGCCAGAACCCGGCCCGCCAGGCCTCGATTGCGGCCGGCATCCCGGTCGAGAGCCCCGCCTGGGGCGTGAACCAGCTCTGCGGCTCCGGCCTGCGCGCGGTGGCGCTCGGCTATCAGGCCATCCTCAACGGCGACAGCGACATCGTGGTGGCCGGCGGCCAGGAGTCGATGAGCATGTCGCCGCACTGCCAGCACCTGCGCAACGGCGTGAAGATGGGCTCGGTCGAGCTGATCGACACCATGATCAAGGACGGCCTGTGGGATGCCTTCAACGGCTATCACATGGGAACCACCGCCGAGAACGTCGCCAAGAAGTGGCAGATCACCCGGGCGCAGCAGGACGAGTTCGCGGTGAAGTCGCAGAACAAGGCCGAGGCCGCGATGAAGGCCGGCAAGTTCAAGGACGAGATCGTTCCGGTCACCATCAAGTCGCGCAAGGGCGACGTGGTGGTCGACACCGACGAGTATCCGAAGGCCGGCGTGACGCTGGATTCGATTGCCAAGCTGCGCCCCGCCTTCGACAAGGAAGGCTCGGTGACGGCGGCCAACGCCTCGGGCATCAACGACGGCGCCGCCGCCGTGGTGCTGATGAAGGCGAGCGAGGCGGCGAAGCTCGGCAAGACGCCGCTCGCGCGCATCGTGTCGTGGGCGCACGCCGGCGTCGATCCCTCGATCATGGGAACCGGGCCGATCCCGGCGTCGCGCGCCGCGCTCAAGAAGGCCGGCTGGAAGCACGAGGACCTCGATCTGGTCGAGGCCAACGAGGCGTTCGCCGCGCAGGCCTGCGCGGTCAACAAGGACCTCGGCTGGGACACCAACAAGGTCAACGTCAACGGCGGCGCGATCGCGATGGGTCATCCGATCGGCGCGTCCGGCGCGCGCGTGCTGACCACGCTGCTGTTTGAAATGCAGAAGCGCAACGCGAAGAAGGGCCTCGCCACGCTGTGCATCGGCGGCGGCATGGGCATCGCGATGTGCGTGGAGCGGTGAACGCTCGGCATCGCAGCTGCGATCACGCGCATGCGTCAATGGCCGGGCTTGTCCCGGGCCATTCATGCGTCTTTAAGCTGTCATTTCGAGGGGACAGAAGAAACTTCAGGAGGACGTGAATGGCTCGCGTAGCATTGGTCACCGGCGGAACGCGCGGCATCGGAGCGGCAATTTCGAAGGCGCTGAAAGCGGCGGGATACAAGGTCGCCGCGAGCTACGCCGGCAACGACGAGGCGGCGCAGCAAGTTCAAGGCGGAGACCGGCATCAACGTCTACAAGTGGGACGTGGCGTCGTTCGAAGCCTGCGCGGCCGGCATCAAGCAGGTCGAGGCCGATCTCGGCCCGGTCGAGGTGCTGATCAACAACGCCGGCATCACCAAGGACGCGACGCTGCACCGCATGAAGCCGGAGCAGTGGACCGCGGTGATCAACACCAACCTCGGCTCGCTGTTCAACATGTGCCGCAACGTCATCGAGGGCATGCGCGAGCGCAAGTTCGGCCGCATCGTCAACATCTCCTCGATCAACGGCCAGAAGGGCCAGCTCGGCCAGACCAACTATTCGGCGGCGAAGGCCGGCGAGCTCGGCTTCACCAAGGCGCTGGCGCAGGAGAGCGCGCGCGCCGGCATCACCGTGAACGCGATCGCGCCGGGCTACATCAACACCGAGATGGTGCAGGCGGTGCCGAAGGACGTGCTGGAGAAGAGCATCCTGCCGCTGATTCCGATCGGCCGGCTCGGCGAGCCGGAGGAGATCGCGCGCTGCGTGGTGTTCCTGGCCTCGGACGATGCGGGACTGATCACCGGCTCGACGCTGACGGCGAACGGCGGGCAGTATTTCGCTTAAGCGTTGCGAGCGGGTGATGTGCCATCTCCTCAGGGGAGGGGCGGACTAGCAGCGTCGGATGCGATGCCGCTGCGTTGTAGTCCTCGACGCGATAGCGGTCCGGGCGCTTCCTCGACAGCAGATACGCTAATTCGGCCCGATCGGCGACTTGCCGTGGCCGCCGGGAATGTCGAGCACGTATTCCGGCTGGCACAGCCCGGAGTACCGGCCGCGCAATTGACGCATCAAATCCTGGCCGCGTTCGATCGACGTGCGCAGGTGCGACGTGCCGGGCGCAAGGTCGGCGTGGTGCAGGTAGTACGGCTTGATGCGGCATTCGACCAGCGCGCGCATCAGCGCGCCGAGCGTCGCCGCGTCGTCGTTGACGCCGGCGAGCAGCACCGACTGGCTCAGCATCGGAATGCCGGCATCGACCAGCAGCGCGCAGGCTTCGCGCGCGGCCGGCGTCAGTTCGCGCGCATGATTGGCGTGCAGCACGACGTAGGTGGCCTTGCCGCTCGCCTTCAGTGCATTGATCAGCTCCGGCGTGACGCGTGACGGCTCCGCGACCGGAATGCGGGTGTGGAAGCGGACGACCTTCACGTGCTCGATCGCTGCGAGCCGCGTCATCACCTGCCTGATGCGTCGCGGCGACAGCACCAGCGGATCGCCGCCGGTCAGGATCACCTCCCAGATTTCGTCGTGCGCGGCGATGTAGTCGAGCGCGGCGTCGAGCTGCTGCGGCGAAAGGGTTTCCGCGCCCGGGCCGACCATCTCGCGGCGGAAGCAGAACCGGCAATAGACCGCGCAGGTCGCGGTGAGCTTGAGCAGCACCCGGTCGGGATAGCGGTGCACCACGCCTTCGACAGGGGAGTGGGCATGATCGCCGATCGGATCGGCATTCTCCTGCGGCTGCGTGTCGAGCTCGGCGGCGTCCGGCACGAACTGGCGCGCGATCGGATCGTGCGGATCGGTTGGATCAATCAGCTCGGCCATCGCCGGCGTGATCGCCACGGCGTATTGCGCGGCGACTTTTTCAAGGGCGGCGCGATGCTCGGCGGGCGCAAGTCCGGCGGCGGCCAATTCGGACAGATGGCGCAGGGTCTTGGGTGCGGCGTTCATGGCGGTTATCCAATAGCGGTCGTTGCGCCTGCGTCCAGGCCGCGCATCGCAGGTCCGTAGGCAAGGCAATCGGCCAGCGACTGCTCGCTGTCGCCAACAGCCGGCAGCCGGCACTTTCCGTCAGGTGCGCCGCTTGGAACGCTTTACCGGCTGCGAACCGCGCTCCGGTGCTCCATCGAAGAATGGATTGTGCACGCACATGCCGCCGACCCCGGAGACCGTGGCACGGCACTGAGCCAGCGTCACGAAGTAGCAGTTGCGGGCGCCAATGCCGCCGAGGACCGTATAGTCGGCACACCAGGGATATGGGTCGGCTTTGGCTGTATCGAATGCGGAACTGGCGGCGACAATGCCGAAGGCTGCGAATGCCGTACGAGAAAACCGCATCATGACGCACCTCCTGTACAGTGATTAAGTCCGCCTTTGCTTGAGCATGATCCTTTCCGGAAATCGCTACACCCTTCGGGATCATGCTTAGTTCGAGAACCCCACCGAAGTCACCATAGTTCCCCAGCGGCCGATCTCGTTCTTGAAGTAGCCGTTCGCGTCGGCGACGCTCATCGACATCGGATCGAAGCCGGCTTTCGCGAGCCGCTCCAGCGCGTCCGAGTCCTTCATCGCCGCGGTGATCTCGGCGTTGAGCTTGGCCACCACCGCGTCGGGCGTCTTGGCCGGCGCGAACACGGCGACCCACGAGCCGATCTCGATGTTCGGGTACCCCATCTCGGCGTAGGTCGGCACGTTGGGGATCGCGGCGTTGCGCTTCGCGCTGGCGACGCCCAGCCCGCGCAGCTTGCCTTCGCGGATCTGCGGCGTGACCGGCGGCAGCGTCAGCACGAGGAAATCGATGTGCCCGCCGAGCAGCGCGGTGATGGCCGGCACACCGCCCTGGAACGGCACGTGCGTGTATTTCACCTTGGCGACGTCCTTGAAGAAATACTCCGCGCCGATCTGCGGGCCGGTGCCGAGACCCGCGCTGCCGTAGGTGAAGGCATTGGTCTTGGCGTTGGCGAAGAACTCCTTGAGGTCCTTGGCGGGATTGCTCGGGTTGATCGCAAACACGTCCGGGCTGTAGGCGACGAACGCGACGGGCCGCAGGTCGCTGGTCTCGAAGCCCTTGTTCTTGGACGCGGTGTGGTTGACCGCGAGCGCGGACGTGGTGGTGAGCAGCATGTGGCCGTCGGGCGCCGCGCCCGCCACCGCCTTGGCCGCGAGATTGCCGCCCGCGCCGGCGCGGTTCTCGACCACGAAGTTCTGCTTGAGACGGTCGCGCAGCTTGCTCGAAACCAGCCGCCCGATGATGTCGGCGAGTCCGCCGGCCGGGAACGACACGATCATGGTGACGTTCTGCGAGGGATAGCTCTGGGCCTGGCTCGGCTGCGTCGTGGCCGCGATGCCGAGTGCAGCGATGGCAAGCGTGCGTGCGCGCGAAGTGCGGACATGGTCATTTCCCCCTGTGTGCGGCGCAGCCTAGTGCGCGCGCGATTGCGGCGGTCAATGCGGCGGCTTCGCTCAGCCGGCGACCGGCGCCCACAGCACCTGCTCGATGCGCGTCGCGCCGCTGGCGAGCATCGCCAGCCGGTCGAAGCCGAGCGCGATGCCGCAGGCCGGCGGCATCTTGGCGAGCGCGGCGAGGAAGTCCTCGTCGATCGGATAGCGCTCGCCGTAGCGGCGCTCCTTCTCGGCCATCGACGCCTCGAAGCGGCGGCGCTGCTCGGCCGGATCCGTCAGCTCGCCGAAGCCGTTGGCAAGCTCGACCCCGCAGACATAGAGCTCGAAGCGTTCGGCGACGCGCGGATCGGCGGCGGGCCGCGCCAGCGCCGCTTCGGGCAACGGATATTCGATCAGCAACGTCGGCCGTCCGATGCCGAGGTTCGGCTCGATGCGCTCGCTGATGACGCGGCTGAAAATGTCCGACCAGGTGTCGTCGCCGGCGACCTGGATGCCGGCCGCGCGCGCGGCCTGCGCGAGCAGGGCGGCGTCCGGGTTGCCCGCGGGCAACGTCGCCATCAGATCGATGCCTGCGAATTTCTGGAATGCCGCCGCGACCGTGAGCCGCTCCGGCGCGGCCAGCGGATCGCACACGCGATCCTTGAAGCGCCATTCCTTCAAGCCGGTGGCCTTCGCGCTCTCGGCGAGCAGCGCGGCGCAATCGGCCATCAGCGTCTCGTAGGGCTCGTTGGCGCGATACCATTCCAGCAGCGTGAACTCGGGATGATGCAGCGCGGAGCGCTCGCGGTTGCGGAACACGCGGGCGAAGGTGACGATCTTCCGCTCGCCGGCCGCCAGCAGCTTCTTGCAGGCGAACTCGGGCGAGGTGTGCAGATGCATCCGGGCGCGCTCGCCGCCCGGCGCCACAAGCTCGGTTGCGAAGGCGTGCAGGTGGGTTTCGTTGCCCGGCGAGACCTGCAGGATCGGCGTCTCGACCTCGGCGAAACCCTGCCCCGCGAACCATTGCCGCAGCGCGGCCTGGATGCGCCCGCGCGCGGCCAGGAACGGCCGCCGGTCGGCGTAAACGCTGGGGTCCCACCAGGGGGAAGGGCCGGTCACAGGAGCCTCATTTTGTGGGTTTGTAGCCGCCTTCTCAGTGCGGGAAAATACTGGCGAACCGCGTCAGGATCAGTATGGTGCGGCCACAAATCGCCGGGGCGGGACGCCCCTTCAGCACCAAAGGGATTAGCACGTGAGGGTCATCGCCAGTTCCGTCCGCAAGGGCAACATTCTCGAGATCGACAACAAGCTGTATGTCGTCCTGACCGCCGAAAGCTTCCATCCCGGCAAGGGCACGCCGACCACGCAGGTCGACATGCGCCGCATCAGCGACGGCGTGAAGACCACGCAGCGCTACAAGACCACCGAGCAGGTCGAGCGCGCCCACGTCGAGGACCGGGAGTATCAGTTCCTCTACAACGATGGTGACGGCTTTCACTTCATGAACTCGGAGAATTTCGAGCAGGTGCAGGTGCCGGAAGACGTGATCGGCGACAGCGCGCTCTATCTCCAGCCGGAGATGAAGGTGATGCTCAGCGTGTTCGAGGGCAACGCGGTCGCGATCCAGTTGCCGCAGCGCGTGACGCTCGAGGTCATGGAGACCGAGCCGGTCACCAAGGGGCAGACCGCGTCGTCGTCCTACAAGCCGGCGAAGCTGTCGAACGGCGGGCGCACCATGGTGCCGCCGCATATCGGGCCGGGCACGCGCATCGTGGTGATGACCGAGGACGGGTCCTACGTGGAACGCGCGAAGGATTAGTTCTGTCCACCTGCCCACGCTTGCGACGGGCCGCGTTCGCTTGTAACGGCCCCGGGTCTCGCGACCACTCGCGCCGCGCCGCGCCCGGGACACGACATCCCTAAAACTTATTCTTCCGTGTCCTGATCTCGGCGAAAACCTCCGCCGCTGATTTGCCCGACAGCCCGACCGCCGCCGCGACAGACGGCACGTCGGCGCGCAGAAATACATTCGCCGCCTTCTCTTCGTCGATCGTGGTCGGCACCGTGGGCTGACCCGCGGCGACCTGTTGCGCCGCCTGCGCGGCGCGCGCGATCAGCGCCTTGTTGTCCGGCTCGATCGTTTGCGCGAACTTGATGTTGGCG
>CAWIRP010000003.1:0-57273 GCA_963838595.1 uncultured Alphaproteobacteria bacterium | reverse complement strand
GCGTCGTTCCTGCGCGAGATGCCGAGCATGGCCGACAGCAATCTCAACGTCGACGCCGAGCTGAACATCAGCCTCTATGTGCCAGCCGGGACGCCGGCCGCGATCGTCTCGCAGCTCGATGCGGCGGTGCTGCGCGTCCTGCAGACGAGGCGTTGCGCAAGCGTTTCAGCGAACTCGGCATGGACGTCGCCCCGGTCAGCCGGGCGGCGCTCGCCGAGCGCATCCGCGGCGATGCGGCGCGCTACCAGAACGTCATCGAGCGGACCGGCGTGAAGCTGAATTGACGCAAAGGCAAGCGATGTCGCGGATCGGTTGACCGAGGTTGTCGTCCCCGCGACAAGCGGGGACGACGACGGGTGCTGTGTCGGGCCGCCGCTACGGCGTCTCGCCCTGCTCCATCATGCCGCTCCGAGTACGCGAAGGACTGAGCGACGCCGTCGGTGATCTGCCCGAGCCGGTTGGCCCCTCGTTGCACGTGCGCAGCGCGTCGCACGGTGCTGGTTCATGCCGTTGTCGCCAATCGCGCCGCCGATCGCTTGCGCCCGCGCGCGTGGCCGGGATGGTTGGCTCGCATGCGCTCCTTGGCAAGCGCCGGCGACGCCGCAGCGACCGCAAGCCCCAAGGCCATCGCAAAGCCCAGGGCGGCCGTCGCATTCTTCAGACCGATCATTGTCATTCTCCACGATTGTGTTCGGCCCCCTTGTGCGTCAGGTACGACCTGCCGAGCGGCTTGCCAGAGGGACGCCGGCGCGGGGGCGCCTTGCGCGGCGCGCATGGAACGCGCGCACTGTCATCGGCGTGTCGTGTTGGCTCGGCGCGGCCTAGAACAGACGCTGCGCACCGCGCGCCAATTCGAAGCCGCGGCCCTTCGCGTTGGTGCAGGTCACGCCACTCGGCTCCGACTTGCAGGAAAAGCCGTGGCGCTGCCACGTCGCGCCATAGGCGAGCGGCGGCAGCGCCTCGTTCGCCACGGTGTCGCCGTAGCACAGCCGCTGCGCGCGCCGCGGCGCTGTCCGAAATCTCGAACGCGCGGCCCCAGTCGAGGTCACAATCCTTCGGTCGCGGCGGCGGCTTGTTCGAGATCTTCATCACGTCGCAGCGCAGCACGTAGCCGCTGTCGGCCTTGCCGGCCTGGCAGAAGATGTTGCTCGACGGCGAGCGGAAGCCGGCCGGCTGCTCTTGGGCGGCGGCGGAAAGTACAAGCGATAAAACAAAAACCAACGCGAAAATTCTGCCGTTCATTGGCACATCGTACGGCAACGGAGTATAACTGGCGACCATCACCCAAACGAAACAACACCGGAAGGAACCCCCATGGCCACCACCGCCAAGCAACTCATCGAAGCCGCCAACGCCGTCGTGCCGAAGATTTCCGGCAAGGAGGCGCAGGAGATGGTCGCCAAGGGTGCGGTCATCGTCGACCTGCGCGACAGCGCCGAGCTCGCCGCGACCGGCAAGGCCGCCGGCGCGGTCCACATTCCGCGCGGCTCGCTGGAGTTCAAGGCCGACCTGTCGTCGCCGACCGCGGAAAAGAGCCTCGCGTTCGACAAGCCGGTGATCCTGCATTGCGCCTCCGGCGGGCGCGCCGCGCTGGCCGGCAAGCTGCTCAAGGACATGGGCTACGAGAAGGTCTACAACCTCGGCGGCTTCAAGGACTGGGCCGAGGCCGGCGGCAAGGTGGAGAAGTAACGCGCACAAGATCGCGAGCCCGGCGCGCAGCCCGGATCAAGCGCGGCGAAATGCGGGACTCGTCGTCCCGCATTTTCGTTTTAAACCCAGCGCGACGTCTCGGCTTCGGTCGGCAGGCGTCCGTCCGGCGTGAGCTGGTCGACCAGATCGGGCAATTGCTGCTGCAAGCCCGACAGCAAGTCGTTGCGCGACAGGCCGGTGCGGCTCGCCAGTGCGTCGATGTCGTCGAGGCCGATCGAGCGCGCAAGGTCGTTGGTGGAAATGTCTTTGTTCGGTCCCTTGCTGACCCAGGAATTCGGTGACGTCGCCGAGGCCCTTCTGCTGCATTTGCTTGAGCAGGCCATCGAGCCCGCTGCCGAGCACGCTGCCTGCGGCGCCGCCGGCGAGCAATCCGCCCAGACCGCCAAGCCCGCCTTTGAGACAGATCGTCGAGCCCGCCACCCGACGGAGCCGCCGCGCGTCCGCCCGGCAGCCGGCCCTGCGGCGCGCCGCCGGCAAGGCCGCCGAGCAGTCCGCCCAGTCCACCTTTCAGCAGATCGTCGAGCCCGGCTCCCATTCCGCTGCCACTCGGAAGACTGGCGTCAATGGTGTTGCGATCGGGGATACGTCCCGGCGCGGGTGCCGGCGCTGGCGCGCCGGTGCCGATGCCGGACTTCTGGTAGGCCTTGTAGGCAAGCAGCGCCAGCAACGCCATGGTGATCGGCGACATGCCGCCCTTGGCATTCGGATCGGTCTGGCCGCGCGGACCGTTCTGCATTCCGTTGAGGATGTCCATCAAGCCCATCGATGCCTCCTGCTAACCTGCGAAGCCCAATGATCGCGCCGCTATTGTGACACTTGCAAGGCAGCCAGAGGCGTGCGCGGCCGATTGCGGCGCGCCCGGCCGGGTCCTAGGCTGAGCCGGTCGCCAAATCAGCAGGAGGCGGACATGCTCTGGATCATCATTGTCGGGCTCGTCGCGGGCATCGTTGCGCGGTTTCTGTCGCCCGGACCGAATGACCCGAAGGGCTTCATCCTGACCGTCGCCCTCGGCATCGCCGGCGCGTTCCTGGCGACCTTTATCGGGCAGGCGGTCGGCTGGTATCGCGCCGACCAGGGCGCAGGCTTCATCACCGCGACGATCGGCGCGCTGGTCGTGCTGTTCATCTGGAACCGGCTGGTCGTCGCGGGCAAAATCCGCGATCCGGGCGCCGGCCCGCAGGCGTGAACGAAGCCGCTTCTGCCACCGCACCGGCGGAATGCCCGCGCTGCCGCAAGCCGCCGGCGCTATGCGTCTGCGACGGCGTCAAGCCGTTCGACAACAAGGTGTCGCTGCTGATCCTGCAGCATCCGCAGGAGCAGGACCGCACGCTGGGCTCGGCGCGGCTCGCGGCGCTGCATTTCAAGAACTCGCTGTTCAAGGTCGGGCTGTCGTGGCCGTCGCTGTCGAAAATTCTAGGCCGCGAAGCCGATCCAAAGCGCTGGGCGGTGCTCTATCTTGGCTCGTCGAAGGCCGAGGCGCTGGCGCCCGGCCGCGACGTCGTCGTGCTCAACCGCAAGGGCGAGGCGCTGCCCGATCAGGACCAGGCGCTGCGCGACATCGAAGGCGTCATCCTGCTTGACGGCACCTGGAGCCAGGCCAAGGCGATCTGGTGGCGCAACGCCTGGATCTTGAAATGCCGGCGCGTGATCCTCGGCCCGCGCCAACCGTCGCGCTACGGCAATCTGCGCAAGGAGCCTCGCCGCGACGGGCTTTCCACCATCGAGGCCGCGGCGATGCTGCTGTCCCGGCTCGAACGCAAGCCGGAGATTGAGACCGCGCTGACCGCGAGCTTCGAGCGGATGCTGGCGCGCTACCGCGAGGCCCGCGGCTTCAAGCCGGAGCCGCCGCGCGGTTGAGTTCGCGGCGTTCGCGACCTACATCTCTTTCATGTCCGTTCGCAACAACACCGCCCTCTCCCGCTTCGAACTCGACGCCGAGGGCGGCACCGCCGTCGCCAACTATCGGCTTGAAGACGGCGTGATGACGTTCTTCCACACCGAGACGCCGGCGCATCTGCAGGGCCGCGGCATCGCCTCGAAACTTGTACGCGGCGCGCTCGATGAAGCGCGCGCCAAGGGACTCAAGGTCAAGCCGCGCTGCTCGTTCGTCGGCGGTTACATGGCGCGGCATCCGGAGACGCACGACCTGCTGGCGTGACGCGCCTTACACCCGCATGCCGGGCCGGCCGCCGCCTTCCGACTTAGACGGCACCTTCACCAGCGCCTCGCCATCCAGCACCACGTCCTCGCCGACCCGGCAGACGCACGACAGTCGCGCGCGACGCTTTTCAGGAATGAGCTCGGCGACAGTGACCGTGACGTCCACCGTGTCGCCGATCTTCACCGGAGCGCGGAAATTCAGCGATTGGGAAATGTAGACGGCGCCCGGCCCCGGCAGCCGCGTGCCGAGCACTGCGGAAATCAGGCTCGCGGTGTAAAGTCCATGCGCGATCCGCTTCTTGAACTGCGTGCGCGCGGCGAAGTGCTCGGACAGATGGATCGGATTGCGATCGCCGGTGATCTGCGCGAAGCCGATCACATCCGATGACGCCACTGTTTTCGACAGCGTCTCGGTCATGCCGACCGTGAGATCCTCGAAATGGAGAAGCCGTAGCTCGAGCATTGTCCGGGGAGCTTATCTCAAGCTCATTGAGCCGGCAGCATGTCAACGACCGCATTCGCCTAGTCAATTTGGCGAAGCCGGGACTCGCGCATCTCACGCGGGCCGTCGATAGCTCACTTCCCCGCCAATTCCTTGTCCTTGGCATCCGCGCGCTAGCGATGCCGGACGCGCCGCAATCCGTTCGACATAAGGTTTGAATTCCGGCCGCTCGGGGATCAGCTTGAACATCGTTCCCCAGCGGATTCCGGAGCCGATCGACAACGTCCGCGGCGGTGAACTGCTCGCCCATCAGGTACGGGCCCTTTCGACACCGCCTTGGCGACGATGTCGGCAAGCGTGTCGATGTCGCGATAGCCGATCGCGGCGGCGCGCGGCGCATCCTTGCGCGGGAAGGCGCGGTCGGAGATTGCCGGCTCCATGCAGCTCGGGCCGAAGAACAGCCATTGCAGATAGACGCCGCGGCGCGGATCGCTCGCCGGTACGGCGAGCTTGGCGTTCGGGAACGCGTCGGCCAGATAGGTGCAGATCGCCGCGACCTCGGTGATCACCACGCCCTTGTGCTTGAGCGCCGGCACCTTGCCCTGCGGATTGATCGCCAGGTAATCCGGCTTCTGCTGATCGCCCTCGCTGAGCTTGAGCAGATGGACGTCGTAAGGCTCGCCGACCTCCTCCAGCATCCAGCGAACGGTCGCCGAGCGCGACGGCACGGCGTGGTAAAGCACGAGATCGGCCATGGTCGAATTCCTTTCCGCAATGCGTTCCGGCACCGGCTCTAGACGGCGATTGTGCAGCGAATGCGGCCGGCCTACCCTGCCGCGCAGACTGCTAAAACAGCGGAGGCGTCGTATGCCCGGCAAGACCATCAAAGTGACGTCCAGCAAGGGCGGCGCGTTCGACTGCTACCTCGCCCTGCCCGCCGGGTCGGAGAAAACCCCTGCCATCGTGCTGGCCTGCGCCATCCACGGCGTCGACAAGGATCTGCGCGACATCGCCGATGAGTTCGCCTCCAAGGGCTTCATCGCCGCGGCGCCCGACCTGTTCTGGCAGTCGATCCCCGGCCCGATGGGGCAGGACGACAAGCGCGCCGCCGAGCGCGCCCAGCCGCGGCTCCCGAAGATCGCTGCCGGCGAGGCCGACATGGCGGACACGCTCGCGCATCTCAAGACGCTTGCGCAGTTCAACGGCCGCGCCGCCGCGATGGGCTTCTGCTACGGCGGCCCCTACGCGATCCTCGGCCCGAAGCGTCTCGGTTATGCCGCCGGCCTGTCCTGCCACGGCACGCGGATGCAGGACTTCATCGGTGAGCTCGACGGCGTCACCCAGCCGGTCTGCATCATGTGGGGCGACCAGGATCACGTCGCGCCGAAAGAGGTGCTCGACGCCTACCGCGCCGTGCCGCCGCGCCAGAAGAACGTCGAGGTGCACATCTTCCCGGGCATCCTGCACGGCTACATGATGCCGGAGCACGTCAAAGCTTACGACGCCAAGACCCGCGCGTTCTCGATGGGCCGAGCGCTCTCGATCCTCGAAGGCTTGAAGGGTGAAGGCTTGCGGCAAGCGTCGTAGCGGCCGCGATTTAACCGCTCGTTAATTTCCAAAATCGCGGCATTCGGACGCGCAATAGGCCATTGAAGGCTTCGTTAACGCGCGCGCGCTAGTTTTTCGTAATTGCTCGCGCTGGTTGGATTAATGGCAAACGCGCCGCTGCTGCTCGATGACGACCTGGAAATCGTCGACCGTCACACCGACGTTCGCATCGTCCTGAGTTTGCCCGGCCGTTTCACGCTGGCGAGCCGGCGCGACATGGAGGGGCAGCGCCGAGAGTTCCCCTGCCGCGTCATCAACATGTCCTGTCATGCAGTGACCCTGGCGACGCCGGTGACCGGCAGCGTGGGTGAGCGCGTCATCGCACTGGTCGATAAGTTCGGCAAGCTCGAAGGGCCGATCATCCGCGTGATGGACGGCGGCTTCGTCCTGGAGATCATCGCGCCCAAGCGCGAGCGCCGCCGGCTGGCCGCCAAGATCGAGTGGTACGAGAGACACAAGAACCACGACGTCGACGATCATCGCGAGCACGTGCGGATCATTCCGCGCAATCCCTATTCGACCCTCGTGCTGGCCGACGGCACAACGACCGAGTGCCTGGTGATGGACGTGTCGGTGTCCGGGATCGCGGTGTCAGCGGACGTCGTACCGGACATCGGTACCCCGGTCGCTGTCGGCAAGGTGGTCGGCCGCGTGGTCCGTCACTTCAATGACGGCTTCGCCGTGCAGTTTGCCCAGCTCCAGGAGCAGGACGCAATCGAAGACCTGATCGCCCCCGTGCGCTAGCTGCCGGCTTTAGCTTCTTCCTCAATCGACGCGGTAAAGCACGCCGTGCTAGCGTTAGTGCGTCATGGGGAGCGCGATCTCGCGCCGGTTTTGCATGCTTGCGCCGCGAGACAGCGGTCCTGTCCTGATCACCGGATGCTCCAGCGGGCTTGGCCGCGCCAGCGCGCTGACGTTCCGCCAGGCATCCCGTACCGCGCGCCCAACTCTCCCAAGCAAGGACCGACGTAATGGCAAAGGATCTCGCAGCGTCGTTTCGCGTCAATCCTGGCAAAATCTTCAAGCTTGCCGATCGCGATCCCGGCGACGTCTCACAGCTCGGCGTCGACAAGAAGGATGCGCGCGAGCGCACCGCGAAAGACGCCGAGGTGATCGATACGCTCCAGGACCGGCTGTACGCCGAAGGCAAGCGCGCGCTGCTGGTCATCCTGCAGGGCACCGACACGTCCGGCAAGGACGGCACAGTCCGCGGCGTGTTCAACACCGCCGGGCCGCTCGGGGTCACGGTGACGCCATTCCGCCGTCCGAGCGAGGAAGAACTCGCGCACGATTTCTTGTGGCGCGCGCACCTCGCCGCGCCGCGCCGCGGTTTCATCGGCATCTTCAATCGCTCGCACTATGAAGACGTGCTGATCGGACGCGTCCGCAAGCTGGCGCCCACCGCCGCTATCGAGGCGCGCTACGGCCAGATCAACGCGTTCGAGAAGATCCTGGTCGAGAACGGCACCACCGTCCTCAAGTTCATGCTGCACATATCAAAGAACGAACAGGCTGAGCGGCTCAAGGAGCGCCTCGCCGAGCGCAAGACGCAATGGAAGTTCAATCCGGGCGATCTCGACGACCGCAAGCTCTGGAACAAGTACCAGCAAGCCTACGAGATCATGCTGCAGCGTTGCTCCACCGCGTATGCGCCGTGGCACGTCATCCCGGCCGACCACAAATGGGCGCGCAACGCCGCAATCGCGCAGATCGTGCGCGCCACACTCGAGACCATGAACCCGCAGTATCCGCGGCCGCCGTGGAATCCCAAAGCGTTCAGGATCAGCTAGCGGCCGCGCTTTTTGGAGCGACCTAGTTGCCGACCGAGTCCGCCACGCACTTCTTCATGTGGCTGGTCCTGGCCGCGCCGGCGAGTTTCTTGGCGGTCGAGTCGGCCTCGCACTTCGCGGTCGCTTCGGTCTCGCACTTCTTCATGTGGCTGGTGGCGGCGGCGCCGGCGAGCTTCTTCGCGGTGGTGTCTTCCTTGCAGGTCAGCGCGGATGCACCGCCGGTGAAGGCGAGCGAAAGAGCTGCGGCGAGAATGAGCGACTTCATAACGTTCCTCCTTGAAACCGAATCCGGCGGAGGCCGGCGGTAAGAATCTACCGGAACGAATGTGATAAAGGTATGACCTCGCAGACTGTCCCCCGCGGGCACGCGCGATTGGTTGACTCAGGCGACTTCCGTGCTGGGCTTGGCGGCGGCTGGCACGGGTTTGGCCGGCGCTGGCTTGGCTGGCGCGCGGCGCGGCTTGGCGAACCGGGCGCGGACCCAATCGACCGCTGCCACGGTCAATCCGGCGGCGAGCACCGCCCAGCCCGGCCGGATCGAATACGGGTCGAAGTCGAACGCCATCTCCAGCACCCGCAACGGCGAGACATTGAACGCGATGCCGATGCCGACCGCCTCCGCGAGGAAGGTCAGCACGGCGACCGCGACGGCGAGACCCACAAGTGTCAAGCTCGACAGTTCGCCCCGCTCGGTCTTGCGCCAGATCAGGATGCGGTAACCCATCAGCCAGCCGAACAGCCCGGCGACCAAGGTCGGCAGCCAGACGTCAGCCTTGGTCTGCTGGAAGAAATGGATCAGCACCAGCAGGCTGAGCACGTAGACGACCTGATGCAGCCGTTGCCACCGCTTGCCGCCGAGACGCCGCACCATGCCGTCGGTCGAGGTGATTGCCAGCACGGTAAGCCCAGTCAGCGCGATGAACCCGATGGTGAGATAGAGCCGCAGCACGATCTCGCTGCCGACCTTCCAGAGATTCCATTTCTGGTCGGCCATGTAGAGCACGATGTGCGCGCCGGCATAGAAGAAGGCGCCGACGCCGATCATGCGGCGCACGTCGAGCAGCTTGCCGAACCGTCCGATGCGGCGGAACGGCGTCACCGCAAGCGAGATGATCAGGAACAGCAACGCCCAATAGCCGGTGCGGTGGATCACGTCGTTGATGGGACGCGGGCCGAAGCCGACCGTGCAATAGTCGTAAGCGGCGATGGCGGCAGGCAGCAGCAGGAACGCGAGCGTACCGATGCGCAGCGCCGACAGGCCGCCGCTGGCGTCGCGCCAGACCTCCCACGATCGCTTTTTCTTCGCCACCGCCATGGGATGCGGGTAGCATGGCGCCGGCCCGCTCGCCAATCACGCGCCGGCTATCGTTTCGATGCTCTGCGCTGACGTGTTCGTGATTGCACCGTTAGAGCCCAAGCTTGCCCGCAAAGTCTTCCAGGTTGGCGCCCGCGACATCGACGGCGGTCTTTGGCGCGGCCTCGCCGGTACCGGGGCCGTACTCGTTCGGCCGCGCCACGTGCCCGGTGCGCAGCCCGGTCTTCGCCGCGGCGGCGAGATCGCTGGAATGCGCGGCGACCATCATGCACTCGCCGGGCGGCAGATCGAGCGCCTCGCAGGCCGCGAGATAGACCCGCGGCTTGGGCTTGAAGTCGCCGGCGATCTCGGAGCCGAGGATCGCGTCCCACGGCATGCCGGTGTACTTCGCCAGGTCGACCATCAGCGCGATGTTGCCATTCGACACCGGCGCGATGATGCACTTGCGCTTCAGGCGCGTGAGACCGGCCACGGTGTCCGGCCACGCCGGCAGCCGGTGCCAGGCCTTGTTGAGGTGCCGCATGGTGTCCTCCGGCAGGCCGGACACCTTGAACTGCGGCAGGATGATTTCGAGGTTTCGC
This sequence comes from uncultured Alphaproteobacteria bacterium, assembly GCA_963838595.1. Classification (GTDB taxonomy): domain Bacteria; phylum Pseudomonadota; class Alphaproteobacteria; order Rhizobiales; family Xanthobacteraceae; genus Z2-YC6860. Next base: position 47,667 of record CAWIRP010000003.1, on the reverse strand, counting down.
CGGTGCAGCACGTCGAGCCGGCAGAACGGGATTTCGCCCGAGCGCACCTTCTCCATCGAAGGCTGATATTGGCCGCGCCAGGCGTCGGCGAAGGCGATCCAGTCGAGCGAATGGCCGAGCGGCTTGAGGATCGCCTCGGCCTCACGCGCGATGCCGGTGCGCCAGTCGACCAGCGTGCCGAACACGTCGAAAAACAGAGCCTTGGGAATGTTTGTCATGCCGCGATGATCGCCAATCGCGAGGGTCCGACGCAAGGCAACTCCTGCGCTTTCCGTCCTGTGCAGCACCTATGGGATTGCTATAGTTCGCCCACCTTTCACCGCGCGTACAGGCCCACCATGTCATATCCCAACATCATCGGCGAAACCGTCTCGTTCCAGGGACACAACGGCGACAAGGGCGAAGCGTACTACGCGCGCCCGACCAAGCCCGGCCGTGTCGGCGGCGTGGTTCTGATCCATCACATGCCGGGCTGGGACGAATGGACCATCGAGCAGGTTCGCAAGATCGCGCATCACGGCTTCGCCTGCATCTCGCCTCACCTCTACTTCCGCGACGGCCCGGGCAGCCCGGACGACGTCGGCGCGCGGGTGCGCGCCGCGGGCGGCGTGCCGACAACCAGGTGGTGGGCGACGTCTCCGGCTCGATCGCGTTCCTGAAGTCGCAACCCAACGCCAACGGCAAGATCGGCCTGATCGGCTTCTGCTCCGGCGGCCGCCATGTCTATCTGGCCTCGTGCCTGCTGGCCGACGGCATCAACGCCGCGGTCGACTGCTGGGGCGGCAACGTGGTCGTCGACGACCCCAAGCAGCTCAACGCCAAGCGCCCGGTCGCGCCGATCGAGCTGACCGGCAAGATGACTGCGCCGCTGCTCGGCCTGTTCGGCAACGACGACGAGAACCCGACCCGCGACCAGGTCAACCGCACCGAAGCGAAGCTCAAGGAAGCGGGCAAGAACTACGAATTCCACCGCTACGACGGCGCCGGCCACGCCTTCTTCAACTACGCGCGCGGTCCCGCCTATCGCGCCGAGGCCACCGCGGACGGCTGGAAGAAGGTGTTCGCATTCTACGGCAAGCACCTCGGCGGCGCGGCATAGGGAGACAAATCATGTGCTCATACATCGTCGAAAAGGCCGCAATGCACGGCAGCGCCAAAGGGCCGAGCGGCTGGATGCGGATCGACACCGCCAACGTCTATTACGACCACCCCTTCCATGCGCCGCTCGACCATGCGCTCGGCATCGACTTCATCTGCGAGGCCGACGGCGGCCGCGAGCGCGTCGCGGTGGAGATTTCGCGGGCGTCCGCGCTGGAGCTGATCGAGAAGATCAAGGCGGCGCTGGCGTCGGGCGATGCCGCGCACGGCAAGGCCGTGGCGTGCGAGCGCGTGTCAGTGGCGGTGACGCAGAACGAGGTCGCGAGTTTGTTTTGACCACGAGCAGGCCCCTTGCTATGCAACCTATGATTGTTCATAGTTCTGCCGGGGGCTGCCATGAAGTTGGGTGCGTTGTTCTTGCCCGTGGTCTCGTGCTGCTGGGCAATCGAAGCCGGCGCAGGACGTGTTGAAGACCGGATCGCGCGCGACCAACTCGCAGTGGTCGAAGAAAGCGACCCCATCATGCTCGCGGCGATCCGCAAGGGGCGCGAAACCTTACCTGACTTTCTCAAGCTCGCGCGTGCGCCCACGCGATCGATGTTCAATTTTGCTGTGAAGGTACCGATCGGAGTCGGCGATCGCGCTGAGTACTTCTGGATCGCGGATTTCCGCAACGAGACCGGGCGTTATTCGGGACAGATCGACAACACTCCTCGCTGGGCGACGCACCTCAAGGCGGGCGACACCATCACCTTCTCGGAAACTGAGATTGTCGATTGGCTCTACATCGACAGCGGCCGGATGAAAGGCAACTTCACGTTTTGCGCACTGATGCAGCACGAGCCGAGAGCCGAAGCCATTGCGATGATCAGGAAACTCAGGGCGGACTGCAAACGATAGGTGACCCGATGCGGTTCGCGTTGCCTCTTTTGATTCTTTTCGTGCAGACCGTTGCTGTGGCGAATGCCGACGCACAAAGTCTGCTGGAAAAGAGCAATCGTGGGGATACGGTTACACTCGAACAGGGCGACGCCGACATGGCGGCAGCAATCGATCGCGCACGCGCAACCGTACCGCAGTTTTTAGAGCTGGCCCGCGCCCCGAAACCGTCAATGAAGAATTTTGCTGTCAAGCTGGCGATCCCCTACGCCGAGGGCAACGAATATTTTTGGCTTAGGCTGATCGAATTTCGAGGCGATCAAATTCTTGGCCAGATCCGAAACACGCCGCGCCATGCCAAAAACGTGAAATACGGTCAGAGAATTCTCTTCAAAGAGAAAGACATTTCCGATTGGACATATAACGACGGCAAGAGAATGATGGGCAACTTTACGGCTTGTGCGATGCTCAAGCGCGAAACCAAGGCCAATGCCGACGCGTTCAAGCGGGAATTCGGTCTTGAATGCGATCCGTGATCGGACGCCGTTCAATGAGTTCCACTCTGCAGGCGTTAAGCCGCCACTTCCGCCCTTACCTCGCGCGGCAGCGTCGCCGGCGCGGCGATCTCTTCGCCGTCCTGCGCCTCATAGCCGACGGCGCGGACGATCCCGCGCGCGGGGCACATCTCGACGCCGAGGCGCGTGTACTTGTTGAGCACCGGCGGCTCGACCCAGGCGAAGCTTTCGCGCGCGAACACGCCCTGCCAGTCCGCCAGCGCCTCGCGCCGGGCGCGGCTTCGCTCGGCGGCTTCTTCGTAGGACCGTGTGAACAGCTCCGCGCTGCCGACGCGCCCTTCCCACATCGGCTTGGCGTGGAGCCAATCGTTGGCGGCGCTCGTGGTCTCCTCGTAGATCTGCGCGCCGGTCTCGGTGCGCTCGATGATGCAGCGCTCGCCGGGATGGCAGCCGGCCAGCGTGTAGATCACCGGCCGCGCGATCGGCATGCGCTCCAGCACGGTCCTCGCCTCGCCGTAGTCGCGGCAGGTCTCGAACACCTGCCGCAGCAGTTGATCCGGCGGAATGTGCCGCACGCTGACGTAGGTTCGCACGGCGTTGGCGGCGATGTCGTAACCGCGCAGCCACGGATGATGGCTGCGCCGCTTGAGCGGCGCCTGATTAACCGCGGCGGCAAAGCGGCCGGGCGCCATCGCGGTCAGCGCGCCGACGTAGCCCGGCCAGGTGACGTTGTAGAACTCGCCGGCCGGCCCGCGCATGCGCGCGATCTCGACGTTACGGCCGAGGCCGGGATACGGCCAGTCGAGGGTGCGAACGAGCCACGGCGCGCCGTCCTCCTCGCGCGCCAGCGCCGTGCAGCTCCATTGATAGGAGCCGTTCAGGAACCAGACGCCGGGAAAGCCGAGCGCACCGGCAATCGCGCTGATTTCGCCGATATAGGGCGATTTCGAGCGCCTCAGCCAACGCCGCGCCAAACGATCGATCAGCGGCACCAGCGCTCGCGCGACGCCGGGAAACCAGGCCACGCACTCGTCGCGCAGCGCCCTCGCCCGCGCCTCACCCTCGCGCGCATGCCGCACGGTGCCGCCGTCGCGGACGTCCACCAGCGGGATCGGCATGAGCGCGATGGGATCGGGCATCGAAATTATCGCGTCGCCGCAACCACCGGGTTGGACAGCGTGCCGATCTTCTCGACTTCGATACGCATCACGTCGCCCACCTTCGCGAGGATCGGCGGATCGTGATACATGCCCGGCCCCGGCGGCGAGCCGGTCGCCAGCACGTCGCCCGGCTCGAGCGGAAACACCCGCGACAGCGAGGCAATGAACTGCCGGATGTTGAACAGCATCTCGGAGGTGTGCGCCTTGCAGACTTCCAGGTCGTTCAAATAAGTCCGCACCGTCAGGGTCTGCGGATCTGGGATTTCGTCCTTGGTCACCATCCAGGGACCGATCGGGCAGAAGGTCTCGAAGCCCTTGGAGATCGTCAGCAGACCCCTGCGCCTGCAGGCAGCGCGCCGAAACGTCGTTCATGATGGTGTAGCCGGCGACGTAGTCGAGCGCGTCCTTCTCGTCGACCCAATACGCCGTCTTGCCGATCACCGCGGTCAGTTCGCCTTCGAGATCGAGTTGCTTGACGATCTTGGGATAGACGATCGGCTTGCCGTGGCCGGTGACCGAGTTGTGGTACTTGGCGAAGATGTGCGGCATCGGCGGCGTGATGATCTTCTCGCCGCGCGACGAACCTTCCTTGCGCAGCTCATCGAGGTGACGGAGGTAGTTGCGGCCGCCCATCAGGATTTTTCCGGGCCTGGGCACCGGCGACAAAAGATCGCAACCCGCGAGCGGTGTGGCGGCTGACGCCGGCTTCTCCGCGGCGAAACGGTCTGCGGCGCGGCGCGCGGCAGCCATGGCGCTATCGCCCACTTTCAGGAATTCCACCATGTCGTCGGGGATTTTCTCAGGCGTGGGCAGCATCGCATTCAGATGGACCACCTGATCGCCCACCACCGCGCCGATGCGGACGGAACCGTTCAGCCTGTACGACACCAGTTTCATTGCGAATGACCCATGCAAATTCCGAGGCACATAGCAGCGGAACTCTTGCTATAGAGTTCTCGTGCCGCCGCGCAACGAACGCGGCGCGAGCGGGGAGGAATTGATGAATTGGATCGCGCGTAGCGGGCTCTTTGTAGCGCTGACTTTCGCGAGGCTTGTCACACGCGGCCGCGCAGACCTTCCCCAGCAAGCAGATCGACCTCGTCGTGCCGTTCGTCGCCGGCGGCACCACCGATTCCATCGCGCGTCTGGTCGCGCAGCGCATGAACGACCAATGGGGCCAGCCCGCCATCATCCTGAACCGGCCCGGCGGCGGCAGCACGATCGGCACCAACACCGTCGCCAAGGCGGCGCCCGACGGGCATACGCTGCTGGTCACCACCATCGCCTTCGCGATCAACGCCAGCCTGCAGAAGACGCCCTACGACCCGATCAAGGACTTCGCGCCGATCACCGAGCTGACCTCGATCCCGATCATGCTGGTGGTGCACCCGTCGCTGCCGGTGAAGAGCGTCAAGGAGTTGATCGAGTATTCCAAGGCGCAGCCGGCCGGCGTGGACTACGCCTCGTCGGGCGGCGGCACGTCGACCCATCTCGCGGCCGAGATGTTCAACAGCCAGACCGGGTCGAAGCTGGTGCACGTGCCGTTCAAGGGCAACGCCGAGGTGCTCAACGCGCTGCTCGGCGGCCATGTGAAGGTGCATTTCGCGCTGTCCGCCTCGACCTTGCAGCATGTGCGCAGCGGCGCGGTGCGCGTACTCGCGGTGACGACCGAAAAGCGCATGGCCGACTTGCCGGACGTGCCGACCATCGCGGAGCTCGGCTATCCGGAGTTCGAAATCTCGTCGTGGCAGGCGATGTTCGCGCCGGCCAACACGCCGAAGGACGTGATCGCGAAGATCAACGGCGAAACCACGAAACTGCTGGCGACGCCCGAGGTGCGCGCGCGCATCCAGAAGGAAGGCGCCGAACCCGGTCGGCAGCACGCCCGAGCAGTTCGACAAGCGCATCCGCAACGAAGTGACGAAGTGGGAAAAGGTGGCAAAGGCCGCAGGTCTCGGTCCCAAATAGGCGTCACGCCTTTCGATACACAGCCCAGAGCAGCCCGATCAGCACGACGTTGAGCGCGGCGAACGCGGTGAGCACCGCGATCGTCGTGCCGGCGCCCTGCCCCTCGATCAGCAACGCCACCGCGGACGGCGCCAGCGCCTGCGTGATCAGCGCCGGAAACGCGAGTCTTCCGATCAGCGTGGCGTAGCGTTCCGCGCCGAACAGCGCGAGCGGCAGCGTGCCGCGCGCGATCCACATGATGCCGTAGCCGCCGCCGTAGATCAGAATGGTCAGCGCCAGGATCGGGAATCCGCCGAGCAGCATGAGCAAGCCCGACCGCGCATCAGCCCGCACGACGCGATCATGGTCCAGATCGGATGGTAGTGATTGCCGAACAACCGCTCGACCACTCGCGCGCCGACCTGGGCCGGGCCGAACAGCATGCCCAAGGTCACCGCCAGCGCGAGATCGGCTCCCCTCGCCTGCAGGAAAATCATGAAGTGGACGATGACGCTGGAACCGATGGCGGAAGAAATCGCGAGAATGAGCGCGAGGAGCACGAAGAGGTGACGCTGAATACGCGTGAGGTTCACATCTTCTCGTTGCGCGGTGCTGCTCGCCGCGGTGCCCGGTTGCGCGTGCTTGAGCGGCGGCATCACCGCCATCTGAAGGGGCAGCGCGATGACGAGATGCAGCGCCGCATAGACCAGGCAGGCGCCGCGCCAGCCGAAGCTCTCGGCGAGCAAGGCGCTGAGCGGCCAGCAGATCGGTGCTGGAGAAGCCGCCGAACAGCGTAAGGTTGGTGATCGGCGCACGGGCTTCGTCGCCGTAGAGCTTGCCGAGCGCCGCGAACACCGCGTCGTAGAGCCCAGTACCCATGCCGCCGCCGAGCAGCACCCAGCCCGCGAGGTAGACCGGCAGGTTCGGCGCGAGCCCGATGACCGCCAGCCCTGCCGCATAGAGCAGGGACGATAGCATCAGGACGCCGCGGCCGCCCTTGCGGTCGATGAAGGCCCCCACCCGCGGCGAGATCAGCCCCGCCACCAGCAACCCGATCGACGTGCCGCTCACCACCCAGAACAGCGACCAGCCGGTGTCGGCAACGATCGGCCCCGCCAGCACAGCCGGAAAGTAGAACGAGGTGCCCCAGCCGAGGATCTGGGCGATGCCGAGCGCGGTGATGGTGACGGGACGGGACGCGCTCATTGCAGCGCCAGTCTGGACGGCGCGCCGTGCGCCCCACCAGCGGGAATTTCCAGGATGAAAGCTCAGTTCACCAGGAATCTGTCGCCTTGCGTAAATCGCAGAGGTTCAGGCTGAAATTATCATGATCGATTGGATAATCGTGACATTAATACGAATGTTCTCACAGAAATTAATTATTCCAGTACGTATATCGACGAATAAATCATTTTTCTGCCATACGCGTTAAGAGAAGCTGTAGATAGACATGCTAATTTTGCAAAGCTGCGTCGCAACATAAACACTTTTGCAATGCACCAAGGGGAACTATGTTCCCTATCGAAAGCGCAGGGGATTCGCTCCTGCCGACAAAGGGTTAACGACCATGCTTCTTCACATCATCAGCGCCTACCGTCAGTGGCGGCGTTACAACCAGAGCCTCTCCGAGTTGAATCGGCTCGGCGACCGCGAACTGGCCGATATCGGCATCTCCCGCGGCGACATCCCGCGGGTCGCCTGGGAAACCTCCGAGCGCTAAGCCGGAAGGCCTTGCAAATCGATGCAGCGCCCGCCTCGTGCGGGCGCTGTTCGTTTCAGGAGGCCGTTAGTCTTCCTTGAGCCACTGCTCGACGGTCATGACCTCCGGCAGCTCTCCGTAGGCCTTGGTCCAGAGGTCGACCACCCATTCGGTGCCGGTCTTGCGGTCCTTCAGCACGGCTGTGTTGTGGGGTGTCTGGCCGAGCAGGAAGCGGCCGCGATACTCCGGGTCCGCGACAGTGTGGTGGCGCAGCAAGCCCCATTCCCGGAGCACAATGAGCAGGCTGACGGCATTGCGGGTGGTGTCGTAGCAATCGTAATTGCGGTCATCGTCCCGGTGACGGAAGTCCGCCCGCGCCAGGCGCTTGGTGGTGTTGATCAGCGGACCCATCCGGCGGTCGAACCACTGCACCGCCTGCTGCACCGCCTTGCGCTCGGCCTCGGGCGAGGCCTTGCCCTTGTTCAAGATGTCAGTCAAAGCCCGGCGGTCACCCGGCATAAAATCGAAGATGTATCGCAACCGGCAAACAAAGCCGTAGCAGACCGTCATCCGGCTCGCGGTCGGCGGCAGGATCTCCACGGAAGTGTAAAGCTGCGCGACCTTCGGCGACATTTCGACCGCGGCCGCCGCGCCGGTTCCCATTGCAAGGCTGGCAGCCAATGCCCCTGCAACGGCAAACTGGAACCGCATTCCGTCACTCCGCTCCACGATGACCGGTTTCCACGTCGCCGGCCCATGCGCTAGGTATTGTTCATGGCATCGGCACAGAAGCAAGCCGTTCACATTGTCGGCGGCGGCCTCGCCGGCTGCGAGGCCGCGTGGCAGGTCGCCGCCCGTGGCGTGCCGGCGATCCTCCACGAAATGCGGCCGGTGCGCGCCACCGAGGTCCACAAGACCGATGGCCTTGCCGAACTGGTCTGCTCCAATTCGTTCCGCTCCGACGACAGGGAAACCAACGCAGTCGGCCTGCTGCACGAGGAGATGCGGCGGCTCGGCTCGCTGATCATGCGCAGTGCCGACAGCCATCAAGTTCCCGCGGGCGGAGCGCTGGCGGTCGACCGCGAGGCTTTTTCAGCGGCCGTCACGCAGGCGCTGGCCTCGCATCCGCTGATCGAGATCCGCCGCGAGGAAATGGCGCTGCCTCCGGACAACTGGGACAGTGTCATCCTTGCTACCGGCCCCCTCACCTCGCCCGCATTGGCCGACGCGATCCGCTCGCTGACCGGCGAAGATGCGCTTGCCTTCTTCGACGCCATCGCACCGATCGTGCATCGCGATTCCATCGACATGTCGGTCGCCTGGTTCCAGTCGCGCTACGACAAGGCCGGCCCGGGCGGCTCGGGCGCCGACTACATCAACTGCCCGATGGACCGCACGCAGTACGAGGCGTTCGTCGCCGCGCTGCTCGCCGGCGACAAGACGTCGTTTCACGAATGGGAAAAAACCACGCCCTACTTCGACGGCTGCCTGCCGATCGAGGTGATGGCGGAGCGCGGCGTCGAAACGCTGCGGCACGGTCCGATGAAGCCGTTCGGCCTGACCAACGAGCACAAGCCGGAAGACAGCAAGCCCTACGCGGTGGTGCAACTGCGCCAGGACAACAAGCTTGGCACGCTGTTCAACATGGTCGGCTTCCAGACCAAGCTGAAGCACGGCGAGCAGACGCGTGTCTTCCGCACCATTCCGGGCCTCGAGCGCGCCGAGTTCGCGCGGCTCGGCGGGCTGCATCGCAACACCTTCCTCAACTCGCCGAAGCTGCTCGACGCGACGCTGCGGCTCAAGGCGATGCCGCGGCTGCGCTTCGCCGGTCAGATCACCGGCTGCGAGGGCTATGTGGAGTCCGCCGCCGTCGGGCTGATGGCAGGACGCTTCGCGGCCGCCGAGCGGCTCGGCCAGGAATTGACCGCTCCGCCGCCGACCACCGCGCACGGCGCGCTGCTCGGACACATCACCGGCGGCCACATCGAGACGATCGACGCTGGGCCGCGATCCTTCCAGCCGATGAACGTCAATTTCGGCCTGTTCCCGGCGCTGGCGCAGCTTCCGGACAAGAAGCCCGACGGCAGCCGCCTGCGCGGTGCGGAGAAGTCCCTCGCAAAAAAGCAGGCCATTTGCGCTCGCGCACTGGCCGATCTGGAGCAATGGTCGCCGGTCTATCCGGCAGCCGCGGAATGAACGCATCGGCTGGATCGCGCCGCGCCGACCGCGTCGCCGCCGCTTCCAACCTAGCCGAAGATTCGCGACGGCCTGCGGGCTGCCCGCCACAAGATCCACTGCCGCCGCCATTGCGGCAGCGCTGGCGGACTGAACGGCCGATAGCTGCGCCGCTCCATCCGATCGAGCGCCGGGCGCACCAGCGCGACCGGCAGCAGCGCCGGCATGATCGCTTCGGGCGCAGTCCCGACAAGATCGCGCGCGGCGTCGAGATGCTGGCGCGCGCGCAACCGCAATTCGGCGAGCGCCGCGCGCAGTTCGGTCGTGGCTCGTCCGGCGAACACGTCCTCGGCCTGCGCGCCGTAGCGCTGCATCAGGTCGGCCGGGACATAGAGCTGGCGGCGTGCGGCATGGACCGGCAGCGCGCGAAGCAGTCCCGCGATGGCATAGGCGATCCCGGCGTGACCGATCAGATCGGCTGCGCCCGGCTCCTTGCCGTCACGCAGGATTCGCGCAGCGAGATCGAACAGCGCCGAGGACGTCTGCGCGGCGTAGGTTTCGAGCCCGGCAAAGCTCGGCATCGGGTCGTCGTAGAGATCGAAGGTGCGCGCGTCGATCAGATCGGCCAATGCCGCCGGCGGCAGGCGGTAGCGCACCACGACCTCGCGCAGCGCCGCCGCGACTGGATTGGACGCAGCCTCGCCCTGCCCGGTCCCGAGCAGCGCGTCGCGCCACCATTGCAGCCTGATCTCGCCAGGCATCGGCTCGCGCGCCAGTTCGCGGACCCGCGCAACTTCGAGATTGAAGGCGTAGAGCGCGTAAAGCGGGCGGCGATATTTCTCCGGCGCGAAAAGCGTGGCGAGGAAGCGGTCCTTGTCGCCCGCTCGCACCTGTTCTTCGCAATGATCGAACGCGTCGGGCATGCGCGACTGGCACCTTTGGCGGAGACTTCAGTCGACCGCGATCAGGCCCGCCGCCACGCGGCGGCCCTCGCCAAGCAGAATATTGTAGGTGCTGACCGCCGTCCCGGTGCGCGCCACCTCGACCGAAATCTTCGCCTGGTGAAACCGCAGCCGCAGCGGATCGGGCATGATCCACGCGTCGCGGCCGGCGCCGATGAGAAACAGCCCGATGTCGGACGCTTCGGCGAACACCCGCTCGAACGCCGCTTCGGTGAGGTCGGACGGCTGCGTCACCGGCCAGGCCCAGAGGCCGCTCGGCAGGCACAGCAGCGAGCCGCGGTGCGACATGCCTGCAAAGCCGAAGCCACCTTTGCCGTAACCGTCGATCGCCGCGCGGCGCGGCAGATGCGGCGTGTCGGCGGCGGCAGTCAACGTCAGGGCTTGGCGGGAGCCGGGCTGGGCGGACGCCGCGGCAGCGGCTTCCTCCGCGCGCGCCTCCCGCTCCCGCGCCATGACCGACGCCGAGATAGATAAGGATCGGCGACGCGATGAAGATCGACGTGTAGGTGCCGACCAGCACCGCGCCGAACGTCATCGCCGCGGTGAAGCTGTGGATGGTCGGACCGCCGAACATCAGCAGCGACAGCAACGCCAGCGTGACCGTGACGTGGGTGATGATCGAGCGCGACAGCGTGGCGTTGATCGCGATGTTGATCAGCTCGACCGTCGGCATCCGCTTGTAGCGCCGCAGCATTTCGCGAATGCGGTCGTAGATGACGACCGTGTCGTTGAGCGAATAGCCCAGGATGGTGAGCAGCGCGGCGATACTGCTCAGGTCGAAGTCGAGCTGCAGCAGCGCCATGAATCCGATCGTCAGCACGATATCGTGGATGTTGGCGATCATGGCGCCGAGCGCAAACTGCCACTCGAAGCGGAACCACAGGTAAAGCAGGATGCCGATGATCGCGAGCATCAGCCCCGAGCGTGCCGTAGCTCAACAGCTCCGCTGGAAACGCGAGGACCGACCACTTCGACGCGCCGGTAGTCCACCGCGTCGCCGAGCGTCGCCCGCACCTTGGCGACCGCCTGCTGCTGCGCCTCCTCGCCGCCCGGCTGCTGCGGAATACGGATCAGCACGTCGGTCGGACCGCCGAACTGCTGCAACTGCACGTCGCCGAAGTTGAGCGCGTTGAGCTTGGTCCGCATGCGGGCGAGGTCGGCTGGTCCCGCCTTCGACTGCACCTCGATCAGCGTGCCGCCGACGAAAGTCGATGCCGAAATTCAGGCCGTGCGTGAAGTAGAGAACGATCGCGAGCACCGACATCACGGCCGACAGCGGAAAGCTGATGTGCCGGAACCGCATGAAGTCGAACTTGGTGTCGTCGGGAACGAGGCGAAGCAGGCGCACGAATGTCCTCGCTCAGATCGGAATGGTCTTGGGACGGAACAAGGCGAACCATGCGGCGACCATCAGCCGCGTCAGCGTGAAGGCGGTGAACACCGTGGTGATGATGCCGATGCCGAACGTCAGCGCGAAGCCGCGCACCGCACCCGGAGCCGACGAAGAACAGCACCGCCGCGGCGATGAAGTTCGTGGTGTTGGAATCGATGATGGTGGCGAGCGCCCGGGTGAACCCGGCATCGAGCGAGCTGATCGCCGAGCGGCCGCTCGCGCACCTCTTCGCGCACGCGCTCGTAGATCAGCACGTTGGAGTCCACCGCCATGCCGACGGTCAGCACGATGCCGGCGATGCCGGGCAGCGTCAGCGTCGCGCCGAACAGCGACAGGATGCCCATGATCATCACGACGTTGATCGCCACCGCGACGTTGGCGATGACGCCGAACAGGCCGTAGGTCGCGATCATGAACAGCGACACCATCAGCGAGCCGATCCAGGAGGCGCGGATGCCCTTCTCGATCGAGTCCTGGCCGAGCCCCGGGCCGACGGTGCGCTCCTCGATGATGGTGAGCGGCGCAGGCAGCGCGCCGGCGCGCAGCAGGATCGCGAGGTCGTTCGCGCCTTGCACCGTGAAGCTGCCGGAAATCTGGCCGGAGCCGCCGAGAATCGGCTCGCGGATCACCGGCGCCGAGATCACCTTGTTGTCGAGCACGATGGCGAACGGCCTGCCGACATTCTCCTGCGTCACCTGGGCGAAGCGGCGCGCACCGTTGTTGTTGAAACGAAAGGTGACGATCGGCTCGCCGTTGCGCTGGTCGAAGCCGGGCTGCGCGTCGGTGAGGTCTTCGCCCGACACCAGCACGCGCTTCTCGATCAAGTAGGGAACGCTGGCTTCAGCCTTGTCACCAAAAAGAACCTCGGACTCCGGCGGCACCCGGCCGCTCTGCTGCGCCTGGTCGGCGGGCATCGACTGGTCGACCATGCGGAACGTCAGCTTGGCGGTCTGACCGAGCAACGCCTTGAGCCGGGATGGGTCCTGCAAGCCGGGCACCTGAACCAGAACGCGGTCGACGCCCTGGCGCTGAATCGACGGCTCCACCGTGCCGAGCTCGTTGACGCGCCGTTCGATGATCTGGATCGACTGTTCGACCGACTGGCGGATGCGCTCGATCAGTGCCGGTTCTGTGGGTGTGAGCCGGATCAGACCCCCGCCCGCATCGACGACATCCACCGAGCGCTGCCCGGTGGTGCTCAGCAGCCCACCGAGCGGCTGCGACAGCTCGCGCAGCTTGGTCAGCGCAAGCTGACGATCGACGCCCTCGCGGACGCGAAACTCAACGGAATTGCCCCGCACCACCGCTGCGGCCGGGCTGCCGAGCTTGTTGTCGCGCACCACCCGGCGCACGTCGTCGCGCAGCGACTCCACCTTCTCGCGGCGCACCGCATTGGTGTCGACTTCGAGCAGGATGTGGGAGCCGCCCTGCAGATCGAGGCCGAGCACGATCTGGCGCTGTGCCCACTTCGGCCAGGACTGCACCATTTTCTCGGGCAGAAAGTTCGGCACGACGAAGAAGCACACGGCCAATGTCGTGAGCAGGATCGCCAAAGTTTTCCAGCGCGTGATGTACATGCTTGGCCGCCGTTTGGATCGCCGCAGCGATCAGGTTGCGGCGCTCTCTTCCTTCACCGGCTCGCCCTTGGCGCGAACGTCGGCGATCATCGAGCGCATCTGACGCACACGGACATCGGTGGCAACTTCGACCTCGACCTGGTCGTCGTCGATGACCTTGGTCACCTTGCCGACCAGCCCGCCCGAGGTGACGACGGTGTCGCCGCGGCGGACGTTCTTGACCATCTCGGCATGCTGCTTCACCCGCTTCTGCTGCGGGCGCAGGATCAAGAAATACATGATCACGAAGATCAGGATGAACGGCAGCAGCGACACCAGCATGTTGTCGCCGCCGATGCAGCCGCCTTGCGCGAAAGCAGGCGTAATCAGCATGAAATGGCCCCTGGCTGCGGCGGCCGACCCGGCGGCGCCTGCCGCCGCGGCGGGCGCCCAAATGTGCGCGGAATATAGCCAGCGGCGGCCCAATTGCAACGCCGCGCAAGGTCGCGCGGCTATGGCCAAATGCCTTGAATTTCGCCGCTTTTCGGGGTTGCGGCTTGCGAGCCGGGGGCTGGCCCGGTAAGCAGCCGCGATCGAAGGTTCCCATGGCGAAGTAAATCACCCAAATCCGGCAAGCCCGCCAAAGCGGGCCTCGATCTGAACCGCGCCGACGTGCTGGAGCGCATCGCCGCCGGCCTGGAGCGGCTGGCGCCGCCTGCCCCCGCCGCGCCCGACCTCGCCTCTGCGGATGCGTTCGTCTGGCATCCGAAGAGCTCCCAGCTTGCGCCGGTGAAGCGCGTCAACCGGGTCGAGATGGCGCTGCTCAAGGGCATCGACCGGGTGCGCGACACGCTGGTCGAGAACACCGAGCGCTTCGCGCGCGGCCTGCCGGCCAACAATGCGCTCCTGTGGGGCGCGCGCGGCATGGGCAAGTCATCGCTGGTCAAGGCATCGCATGCCGGCGTCAACGCGCAGATCAAGGGCTCGCCGCTCAAGCTCGTCGAAATCCACCGGGAGGACATCGAGAGCCTGCCCGATCTGATGGCGATCATGCGGCACTCGCCCTACCGCTTCATCGTGTTCTGCGACGACCTCTCGTTCGACGGCGACGACACCTCCTACAAGTCGCTCAAGGCGGTGCTCGAAGGCGGCGTCGAAGGCCGCCCCGAGAACGTGATCTTCTACGCCACGTCAAACCGCCGGCACCTGATGTCGCGCGACATGATGGAGAACGAGCGCTCGACCGCCATCAATCCCGGCGAGACGGTCGAGGAGAAGGTTTCGCTGTCGGACCGCTTCGGCCTCTGGCTCGGCTTCCACCGCTGCAGCCAGGACGAGTTCCTGGCGATGGTGGAAGGCTACGTGAAGCACTTCCGCATCCCGGTCGAGCCGGACGACATGAGGCGCGAAGCCCTGGAATGGGCGACGACGCGCGGCGCGCGCTCAGGCCGCGTGGCCTGGCAGTATGTGCAGGATCTCGCCGGACGGCTCGGCGTGAAGACTTAGACCAAACGGGTTCCGCGCAAGGTCAGACCGCAACCTTGCCGAGGAACGTTTCGATCTCGGTGCGCAGGTTTCCGACCGAGGTGTCGACCGATGTCGAAGCGGTGAGCACCGTCTCCGCCGCCACCCGCGTTCCGATCGCAGCTTCGGAAACCTCTCCGAGGACCGCCACGACCGCGCTCGTCCCACGCGCCGCGTTCGTCGCATTCTGAGTAATTTCGAAGGTTGCCGCGTTCTGCTGCAGGACCGAAGAGGCGGCGCTGGATGTCCGCATGCTTATCTCGCGCATGTGCTCCTGAATGCCGCGCACCACCTCGATCGCGCCGTTGGACGATGCTTGCACCGCCTCGATATGACGAGCGATGTCGTCGGTCGCCTTGGCAGTTTGCACGGCGAGCGACTTCACTTCCGCAGCAACGACGGCAAAGCCCCGGCCCGCTTCGCCGGCCCGCGCCGCCTCGATGGTGGCGTTGAGGGCGAGAAGGTTCGTTTGCCCGGCAACGTTCTGGATCAGCTTGATGACGTCGCCGATCTTTTGCGCTGCCTGTGCGAGGCCGGCGTATTCTTCATTCGTTGCTTCCGACTCGGTCACGGCGTTGCCGACGATGTTCGTGGTCTGAGACAATTGCTGATTGATCTCCGCAATCGACGCCGACAATTGCTCGGCTGAGGCCGCGACCATCGCAACGTTCGCCGACGCCTCGTTCAATTCGCGCAGCGCCTCGTCAGCGCGCTGCGTGGTCTGATCCGATGAGCTCAGCAGCGCCGTCGCGGTCGATTTCATGGCACTTGTGCCGTTGCTGACGGTCCCGAGCAGTTCCTCGACACGCTTCCGGAACGACGCGATGGCGCTATCAATCGACACATGGCGCGTTTCCTGGGCGGCCAGGCTCTCGCGCTGCTGTTCGAGCCGTTCCCGCTCGGTGACGTCCTCGTGGGTCGCGACCCAGCCGCCTCCGGCCATCGGCTGCCGCGTGACGTAGATCAGGCGTCCATCGGCGAGCTTGTCGATCCGGCTCGATTTCGCGGTCGCCGACAACGCATCCAAATTCGCAATCTTCTTCTTGACGGCGCCTTCGCCCTTTTCGCCGGCCAGCAGGCCGCTCGAGATGCGATGCGCGATAATGGCGTCATGGGACGTCCCCGCCTTCAACAACTCCGGCGGCAAGCGGTACATCTCGGCATAGCCGTCGTTGCAGAGAACCAAACGCTTCTTCGCATCGAACATGCACAGCCCATGCGGCATGTTGTTCAGGGCGACCAGCGTTCGCGTGCTGTGATTGCGCAGCCGGCGGTCCATCATCGCGGCGACGATGCTCATCCCCAGCACGGCCATCGCCGCATTGGCAATGCCCAACGCGAGCCCCAATGGGGCCACTGAGAGCAGGCTGGGGACGCGAGTGGGCTCTGGAACAATCTCAACGGCCCCCATCGCTGTGAAGTGATGCGACACGATCGCAAGCGTGAGGACGACCGCGGCGATTCCGGTGTTGAGAACAGTATCGCGGCGCGCTGCGATCGCGAGCGCGGCGGCCCCAAAGAGCACGCCGAGCGCAATCGAAGCCAAGACCAAGTCCGTGGACCAGGTGATGCGGCCAGGCAATTCCAGCGCCCACATTCCGAGGTAGTGCATCGTGGCCACGCCGGCGCCTACGATGCCGCCGCCGACCGGGACTGCCCAGCGAGCCGGAATGTAAATGGCGACGCAGAGACCGCCGCAGGTGACGGCCACCGCCATCGCGAGGGACAGCATGGTGAGGCCGACGTCGTACGAAATCCCGATACCGGGATCGTAGGCCAGCATCGCGATGAAGTGCGTTGCCCAGATGCCAAATCCGGCCGCAAGACTGGCGATCAGCACCCACGTTGCGCTCGCGCGTCCGCGCGATGAGCATGCACGGTGGAAAAGGTTGATGACGCACAAGCTTGCGATGAAGCAAACCAGGCCCGCGACCGCGACGAGGCGCCAATCGTGCTCGACTGTGAGGCAGGTGAGAACCCGGAACATGCTTCCCGCAGGCCGTGACGGTATGGAGTTATAGAGTTCCAGTTTCTTCTTTAACGTTTGATTTAGTATTAATGCCCGTTCAACAGGCCGTAGCGCTCTGCGGGATCAGAACTCCGGCCCGCACAAATTACACAAAGAACATCGAGGCTTAGATATTTCCGCCCTTGTCGAGATACGGCATCGGGTCGACCGGCGACGAGCCCTTGCGGATCTCGAAGTGCAGCTGCGGCGCCGTCACGCTGCCGGTCTGGCCGGCCTTGGCGATCACCTGGCCGCGCTTGATGGGCTCGTCGCGCTTGACCATGATCTCGCTGGCGTGCGCGTAGGCGGTGACGTAGCCGTTCGAGTGCCGGATCAGCACCAGATTGCCGTAGGACTTGAGTTCGTTGCCGGCGTAGGCGACCACGCCGTCCTCGGCCGCCTTGATCGGCGTGCCTTCAGGCACCGCGACGTTGATGCCGTCGTTCTGCGAGCCGGCGGTCTTCGGGCCGAAGCCGTTGATGACGCGGCCGCGCACCGGCCAGCGGAACGTCGGCATGGTGGCAGCCGTGGTGACGGGCTTCGTCTCCGCGGGCGCGGGATTGTCGGTCGCAGGCGTGATGCTGCGCGCGGTGCTGACCGGCGGCGCGGTTGCGACCTTCTGCTGCGGCGCTGCGATCACAGGCTGCTGCTGCGCGACCGGCGCCGGCGCTGCCGGCCTGGCGGCCTGCTGCGCGCGAACGCCCGGAATGGTGATCTGGTCGCCGATCTTCACCTGGGTGTGCGGCTCGATGTTGTTCGCCTTGGCGAGCGCGGCCACCGACACCTTGTAGGTGCGCGAAAGCTTGCTCAGCGTCTCGCCGGGCGCGACGGTGTGGATGTGATTGCCGCCGGCGATGGGCGCGGACGCAGCCGGGCGCTGCTGCTGCACGCTGCCCGTGACCATCGGCGTATCGTAATACTTCGGGATGACCAATTGCTGGCCCGGCTTGATCGCCAGCGGACCCGACAGCTTGTTGGACTGCACGATCACGTCGGCCGGAACATTGTAGCGCTGCGCCAGCGTATAGGCGGTGTCGCCCTGCTTGGCGGTGACCGCGGTGCCGCCTTCCCAGCTCCAGGTCGGCTGCGGCGCGGGCTGCGATGCGACCCGCTGCGGCGCGGCGACGGAACCGGTCACCTCGCGGCTCGGCTGCGGCGTTGACGGATTGTAGGTCGCCATGCCGGGCGAGCCGCCGGCGGTCGAGCTGACCTGCGGACCCGACGAGCGTGTCTGCGGTGCGCTCGCGATCGGCGGCAGCGCACTGCTCTGGATCGCAGGCGACGGCTTGCGGGAAACCGAGCCGGTGACCTCGTTCTGCGGAACGTTGCTGCGCGAGGAGAAAACCTTGTCGTTGGCGAAGCGCGAGGAATCCGAGCTGCAACTGACCAGGCTCACGGCGGTCGCGGCGGTCAGCGCCAGACGAGACCAAGACAGCGAGCGAATGGGCTCGGCGACGCAACGCATGGGGACACTCACACCCGAAAAGCCACAGGACAAGCGAGTGAAACACCGCGCGGTAAATAAATTTTTAAGTTTGAAACAGTCTCTCAACCCTAACGAAAAGCCGCTGTTTTCCTCACAATTTGGCCATTCTCACAACTCGCGCGCGCGGCCGGGCAAAAGCGGCACGAAACGCACGGCGATCAGGTCCTGGCGTTCCAGCCCGGAACTGGTCTTGGTCAGCTTCACCAGCTCCTGCGCCCCGCCATGCGGACCGAGCGGCAGCACCATGATGCCGCCCTCGGCCAATTGCTCGGTGAGAGCCTGCGGAATGTCCTCCGCCGCGGCGGTGACGAGGATGCGGTCGAACGGCGCGCGCGCCGGCAGGCCGACCAGCCCGTCGCCCAGCACGATATCGACGTTGCGGTAGCCGAGCGTCGTCAGCCGCCCGCGCGCGGCGTCCGCCAGCGTGCGGTAGCGCTCGACGCTGATCACCTCGCGGGCGAGCCTCGACAGCACCGCGGCCTGGTAGCCCGAGCCGGTGCCCACTTCGAGCACGCGGTGCGAGGGCCCGACCGCAAGCTGCTCGGTCATGTAGGCGACCACATAGGGCTGGCTGATGGTCTGGCCGCAGGCGATCGGCAGCGCGTGGTCGGCATAGGCGAAGCCTGCGTGCGGGGGATCGACAAAGTGCTCGCGCGGCACTTCGTCCATGGCGCGCAGCACGGCCTGATCGACGATCCCGCGGCGGCGCAGCGCCAGCAGGAACTCCATGCGCTCGACGCTCTCGTCAGCCGGCCGTTCGGGCACTGCGATCCCCCTCGCCGCCTCGCTTGATCTCTATTTCTTCACCGGAAAAATTTCCGCGAGCTTGGTCATGAACGGCTCGTCGGTGAGATCGAGCCGCAGCGGCGTCACCGAAATGCGGTTGTCGTTGAGCGCGGACAGGTCCGTGCCGTTGCGGCCGGTCGGCTGCACGCCGCGCGCGAACGCGATCCAGTAATACGGATGGCCTCGCCCGTCCGTGCGCGGCTCGATTTTTATCAGTTGCTGGTCGCGCTTGCCCTGGCTCGACACCGCGACGCCCTTCACCGCGCCCGGCGCGCAGTCCGGGAAATTGATGTTGACCAGCACGTCGCGCGGAATGCCTTCCTTCAGCACGCGACTGATGATGTCGGGCGCGTGCGCGACCGGCGTCTTCCAGTACGGCTCCTGCCGCGTCGCCGAGGAAAACGCCTGCGACAGCGCGAACGACGGAATGCCGAGCACCGCCGCCTCCTTCGCCGCCGCCACCGTGCCGGAATACAGCACGTCCTCGGCGGCGTTGCGGCCGCGGTTGACGCCGGACAGCACCAGGTCCGGCAATCTTTCCATGATGTGGCGCGCGCCCATGATGACGCAGTCGATCGGCGTGCCCTTCACCGCGTAGTGGCGGTCGGCGACCTGGCGCAGCCGCAGCGGATCGTTGAGCGAGAGCGAATGCGACACGCCGGACTGGTCGTATTCCGGCGCGACCACCCACACCTCGTCGGAGAGCTTGCGCGCGATCTCCTCGCAGACCTTGCAGGCCCGGCGCGTGAATGCCGTCGTCGTTGGTGACCAGGATGCGCATCTATTTCTTTTCGATTGTTTTCATACCGCCCATATAGGGCGCGAGCGCGTCCGGCACCACGATCGAGCCGTCGGCCTGCTGATAGGTTTCCATCACCGCGATCAGCGCGCGGCCGACCGCGACGCCCGAGCCGTTGAGCGTGTGGACGAACGCCGGCTTGCCGTCCTTGCCGCGATAGCGCGCGTTCATGCGCCGCGCCTGGAAATCGCCGCACACCGAGCAGGACGAAATCTCGCGGTACATGTTCTGGCCCGGCAGCCAGACCTCGATGTCGTAGGTCTTCTGCGAGGCGAAGCCCATGTCGCCGGTGCACAGCGTGACGACGCGGTAGTGCAGATCGAGCTTCTTCAGCACCGCCTCGGCGCAGCGCGAGCATGCGCTCGTGCTCGGCCATCGATTGCTCGGGCGTGGTGATCGAGACCAGTTCGACCTTGGTGAACTGGTGCTGGCGGATCATGCCGCGGGTGTCTTTGCCCGCCGCGCCCGCTTCGGCGCGGAAGCACGGCGTGCAGGCGGTGAGCCGCATGGGGAGCTTGTCGGGATCGACGATGGATTCGCGGACGAGATTGGTGAGCGGGACTTCGGCGGTGGGAATGAGCCAACGTCGCGCTTCGCGACCAGCGATTCGGCATCTCATCTTGCAAACTGCTAGCATTATCTGCAGCTTCAGACTGCGACTACGTCAAGCTTTTCGAGCTGTTGAAGCCTCCGTTCGCAACGACTCTCGATGCCTAGACGAATCATCTCGAGTCATCGGCTTCGAGCTATACTCGCAGTCGCAAAAACTGATCATCCTCAAATTTCGGCAATTGCGCCGTGCCGAACATCGCGTCGTCGCTCACCAGCAACGGCGGATTGACCTCCTCATACCCATGCTCGCCCGTGTGCATATCGAGCAAGAACTGCCCGAGCGCGCGCTCCATCCGCGCCAGCGCGCCCTTCAGCACCACGAACCGCGCGCCTGACAATTTCGCCGCGGTCTCGAAATCCATCATGCCGAGCGCTTCGCCCAATTCGAAATGCTGCTTGGGCGTGAACGCGTAGTTGCGCTTCGCGCCCCACTGGTGATGCTCGACGTTGCCATGTCTCGTCCTTGCCGTCCGGCACTTCGGCGAGCGGCAGGTTCGGGATGGTGGCGAGGATCTTGTCGAGTTCCTCCTCGGCCGCCTTCGACTCCGCTTCGAGCGCCGGCAGCGTTTCCTTCAGCTCGTTGACCTCGGCCATCAGCTTGCTGCGCCGTGGCCTCGTCCTTCTTCGCCTTGGCCTGGCCGATCTCCTTCGACGCCGCGTTCCGTCGCGCCTGCGCCTGCTCGAACTTCAGGATCGCGGCGCGGCGGCGCTCGTCGATCGCGATCAGCTTGTCGCGCTTCGCCCGGCAGCGCCGCGCCGCGCGAGCGCGGCGTCGAAAGCCTTGGCGTTTTCGCGATCCAACGAATGTCGTGCATGGGCTCGATCTGCGGGGAATCTTTCGCGAGGTTATAGGTGCGGCACTCCGGTTAGCCAACGCTTCGCCGCCGGTTGTTTTGAGACGTTCGGCGCCCGTCTTTCCCTTTTTCCGTTTCCCCTGAGGGGATGGAGCGCCGGGAGGCGCCAGGGAGCTTGCGAGGCTCCCACAAGGCGGCGCTAACGGGGCCGCCTGCACGCCAAGATTCCGGGACCCAACGTTTTGAGGGTGGTGGGGGTCCCGGGGCGGCGGGCCCTCAGCGTGAGAGCCCAGCGCCTCCCGGCGCTCCACCGCTGACCTCGAACAACGCTCCGGTAGCGTGTTTCGCGGCCCTCGGGCGAGGCCGCGGACTAACGGCCGCAGCCTCGCTCTATCTAGGTATTAAATCATAGGACTATTGTCAAGGGCCAGCCGTCTCCCGGCCCCGTGCCGAGGCATCGCGCAGCGAGGCACATGCGTCTCGAAGGATGATGGCCGGCTCATCCGGCATGACGGTCGCGAGCCTCAGGACGTGGCCGAGCCTACTCCGCCGGACTGGCGGAGCCGTCCGCGGGCGCGGGCTGTGCGTGGCCTTTTTCTCCACCATCTTCACCGACCAGATCGACAGCTCGTAGAGCAGCATCAGCGGGATCGCGAGCGACATCTGGCTGAGTACGTCCGGCGGCGTGAGCACCGCCGCGATCACGAAGGCGCCGACGATGAAGTAGCGCCGCTTCTCCTTCAGCGTCTGCGACGTCAGGATGCCGATCTTGCCGAGCAGCGTCAGGATCACCGGAAGCTGGAACGCGACGCCGAACGCCAGCACCAGGCTCATCATCAGCGACAGGTATTCGCCGACCTTGGGCAGCAGCGCGATCTCGGCGTAGCCGTCGCCCGGCGTCTGCTGCATGCCGAGCGAGAAGCGCACCAGCATCGGCATGACGAGGAAATAGACCACCATCGCGCCGAGCACGAAGAAGATCGGCGTCGCGATCAGATACGGCACGAAGGCCTGGCGCTCGTTGCGGTAGAGGCCGGGCGCCACGAACATGTAGATCTGCGTCGCGATCACCGGGAACGCGAAGAACGCCGCGCCGAACATCGCGAGCTTGAGCTGGGTGATGAAGTATTCGAGCAGCGCGGTGTAGATGAACTTGGTGTTCTCGATGCCGGCGATCCAGGACGATACGGCCACACCAGCACGTTGTAGATCTGCTTGGCGAAGAAGAAGCAGATCACCGCGGCGATGAAGAACGCCAGCACCGCCTTGATCAGCCGCGAGCGCAGCTCGATCAGGTGCTCCATCAGCGGAGCCTTGCTGGCCTCGATCTCCTTCTCGTCGTCTTCGCTGCGCATCAGGCGCCGCTCCCGACCTTGGGCTGCGGCGTCGGCTTCAGGCTCGCTCGGCGTCGTGGACGCGGGCTGCGCGGTCGCGTTGTCCTGCGACGACCGGCGCGGGCTCGGACGGCGTCGCGACCGCCGGCTCGCTCGGCGTCGCGGTCTGCGCCGGCTTGTCGTCGATCGCGGTCTCGAACTGCTTGCTGATGTCGCCGAGCGGATCGAAGTTGGTCACGGTCGACGCCGTGTTGGTGATGTCGTCGACCTGCTTCTTGATGTCGGCCATCTCGGCTTCGCGCATCGCCTCCTGGAACTGGCCCTGGAACTCGGACGCCATGCGGCGCACCTTGCCCATCCACTGCCCGACCATGCGCAGCACGCCGGGCAATTCCTTCGGCCCGATCGCGATCAGCGCGACGACGCCGATCACCAGCAGTTCGCTCCAGCCGATGTCGAACATGGATTACCGTACCGCCGTCATTCCGGGCGCGAGCGAAGCGAGCGAACCCGAAATCCGATGACCACCGCGCGAGTCTGGATTCCGGATCGTGCCTTCGGCCGTCCGGAATGACAGTGGACGATCTCAACATCCACAAACTCCAAGGGGCGCTAGCATCCGCCGGCGCCCCTCATTCAACCCGACGCCAGATCGCGGCTCGGTCTAGCCCGTCGTGCCTTCGAACTTGCGCTCGGTCTTGGCCTGCTGGGCCTGCGCCGTGGCGGCGTTCGTGTGATCGATCGTCTTGGCGATCGGCCGGCGGCGTGTCGGTCTTGGCGGTCTCGTCTTCCGCCATGCCCTTCTTGAACGACTTGATGCCCTGCGCGACGTCGCCCATCAGCTCGGAAATCTTGCCGCGCCCGAACAGCAGCAGGACCACGGCGATCACCACGATCCAGTGCCAGATGCTCATCGAACCCATTGAAAGTCCTCCAACCGACCGGCTTTTTGCGCCGTCCCCACTCGGTTTTTTGAGAACCTAGGCCCCCGAGGGGGCAAAAACAAGGTTAACGAGGGGCGCGCAAAAGCCCCTCGCCGCAAATGGCTAATCGCCTCAATTCGCGAGCGAATTGGCCGATTGTCGCAGCTACTCCTCGATCCGTTCCGGCGGCGGAGCGAGCCCCAGATCGAGGTCGCCCGGCTCGAGCGGATCCTCGTCCTCGCGCAGCGTGGGATCGTCCGACGGCGCCGGCACCGCGAAGCCCGGCGGCAGGCGTCCGTCGAGCAGGCCCGAGCCCTTCAGCTCTTCGAGGCCGGGCAGATCGGACAGCGCCTCAAGCTGGAAATGCGACAGGAACGTTTCGGTGGTGCCGTAGGTGATCGGCCGGCCCGGCGTCTTGCGGCGGCCGCGCGGCCTGATCCAGCCGGTTTCCATCAGCACGTCGAACGTGCCCTTCGACATCACCACGCCGCGGATTTCCTCGACCTCAACGCGCGTGACCGGCTGATGATACGCGATCACCGACAGCGTCTCGATCGCGGCGCGCGACAGCTTCTTCGGAACCACCGCTTCCTTGGTGAGCAGCCACGACAGATCGTTCGCGGTGCGGAACGCCCACTTGGTTCCGACCTTCACCAGGTTGACGCCGCGCGACGCGTATTCCGCCTGCAGCGCGCGAAGCGTCTGGCGCAGATCGACGTCCTCCGGCAGCCGCGCGCCGAGCGTCTTCTCGTCGAGCGGCGCGGACGCGGCGAACAGCAAGGCCTCGAGCAGCCGCAAGTGTTCCGGGCGAGGCTCCGCTACCACCTCGCTCTCCTTGCGTTCCTTTCGGGACTTCAGTTCGTCGTGTGGAATGATGCGTCGTTCCGCCAAGGCCGCCATGCCTCCGCTCTCCTTACAAAATTCATTCAATCGTGCGCGGCGCGGTATCGCTCGATGCCGCCGCGACATGTCCGATGACTTCACGCTTGCGCAGATAGATCGGCGCAAACGCGCTTTGCTGGTGCACCTCGATCACGCCCTCGCGCACCAGTTCCAGCGTCGACGCCAGGCTCGATGCGAACACCGTGGCGCGCATCGCCGGCTCGACCATGTACGAGATCAGATACTCGTCGAGCCGGCTCCAGTCGCCGGCCTGCCCGATCAGCCGCTCCAGCGCCTCGCGCGCCTCCTGCAGCGACCAGACGTTGCGCTGCTTGAACTGCACGTGGCCGAGCGCGCTCTGCTGGCGCTGCGCGGCGTAGGCCGACAGCAGGTCGTACAGCGTCGCGGTCCATTCCGGCGTCTTGATGTCGGTGATCGGCTCCGGATCGCCGCGGCGGAACACGTCGCGCTGCAACTGCGGCCGGTCCATCAGCTTGGCGGAGACTTCGCGGAACGCCTCCAGCCGCTTGAGCCGCCACGCCAGCGCGTTGGCCATGTCCTCGGCGCTGGGATTGTTGGGATCGGCCACCTCCGGCAGCAGCAGGCGCGATTTGAGATAGGCGAGCCACGCCGCCATCACGAGATAGTCGGCGGCAAGCTCCAGCCGCAGCTTGCGCGCCGCCTCGATGAAGGCGAGGTACTGATCGGCCAGCGCCAGGATCGAAATCTTGGCGAGGTCGACCTTCTGGTTGCGCGCGAGCGAGAGCAGCAGGTCGAGCGGGCCTTCGAAGCCCTCGACGTCGACCACCAGCGCCGGCTCGTCGCTGGCGCGTTCGGGATTGATCTCGCCTTCGAAACTCAAGGTATCGCTCATGCGATACGCATCCCCATCAGATCGTCGAATTCGCGCCGCGCGGCGGCCAGGTCGATCGGCTTCGGCTCGTGGCGTCGCGCCAGCGCCGCACCGGCGCGGCGAGCGGGCTCGCCCGCAAGCTCCGGGGCCTCGGCGGCAACCGCCTGCATCTCGTCGAGCTTGCCGTTGCAATGCAGGACCAGGTCGCAGCCCGCGGCCAGCGAGGCGCGGCTGCGCTCGCCGATCGAACCGCTCAATGCGCCCATGGACACGTCGTCACCCATCAAGAACCCGTCAAAACCGATGAAGCCGCGAATCACTTCGCGGATCATTGTGGCCGATGTGGTCACAGGTAGCACGGGATCGAACGCCGTGAAGACGACGTGGGCCGTCATCCCCAAGGGTAATCCGCTGAGCGGCCGAAATGCGGCAAAATCAGTGGCTTCGAGCTCCGTTTTGGAGGCGCGAACCACCGGCAGGCTGAGGTGGCTGTCGGCGTTGGCGCGGCCATGGCCGGGAAGGTGCTTGAGCACGGGAAGCACGCCGCCATCCATCAGTCCCTCCGCCACCGCCGCGGCCAGCGCGGCGACCTGATCCGGCGTCTCGCCGTAGGCCCGGTCGCCGATCACCTGGTCGGCGCCGCGCACCGGCACGTCGGCGAGCGGCAGGCAGTCGACGTCGATGCCGAGCGGCTTGAGATCGGCCGCAATCAGCCGCGCGCCGAGCCACGCGGCCCGCAGGCCCTTCGCCTTGTCGCGCTGATAGAGCGCGCCATAGGCCGCGCCGGTCGGATAGGCCGGCCAATGCGGCGGGCCGAGGCGCTGCACCCGCCCGCCCTCCTGATCGACCAGCACCGGCGTTTCGGCATTGCCGATCGCAGCCAAAGCGTCCTGCACAAGGCGAGTGACCTGCGGCTTATCCTCGATGTTCCGCTTGAACAGGATGAGGCCCCAGGGACGAGCCTCGCGCAGGAAGGCGCGCTCGTCCGCCGTGAGCGCCGGGCCGGACAGTCCCGAGATGAAAGCGCGCGCCGCCATCGGCGCGGATTAGCTTGCGTCGGCGCCAAGGGTCAAGCGAGGCGCGTCAGTTCGACTGGACAACGCAGTCGCCGCCCGCCGCCTTCAGGCTGCTGCAAAGCTGGATCGCCTGATCGCGGGTGGTGAACGGCCCGACCATGGCGCGGTAGTAGGTGCCCTTCCCGGCCAGATCGGCGCGGCGGATCACCGGCTGACGATCGCCGAGCACGCTCGAATACTTCGACTTGACGCTGCGGAACGCCGCCTGGGCATCGGCCTCGCTGCGCTGCGACGAGACCTGCACCAGATAACTGCCGTTGCCGTTGCCCGACGCAGCCGGAGCGGCGGCCACGCGCGTCGGCGCAGCGGCGGCACGCGTCGAAGTGCCGGGCGGCGGCAGCGGCGCATTTTCAGGCGCGAGCGACAGCGGCGCGTTGGCCGAGCTCGGCGCGGGAGCCGGACGGACCGCCGCCGGAGGTGGCGTCGGGCGGACCGCGGCAGCACGGGCCTGCGGCGGTGGCGAGGTCGGATTGGCAAGATCGAGCGGCGCGTTGGACGGCGCGGCCGCGGCCTGCCGCGCGGGCGCGGCGCTGGCGTCACCATCGGCGGACGCGCCACGGAATTGTCCGGCGCATCGGGACGGATCGTCACGGTGCGCACCTTCTTGGGATCGGTCAGCACGCTCGACGGAGTGCTGCCGCCGTTGGGTGTGGCCGCGGGAGCTTGCTGATTGGGCAGCGGCACCGAGGACATGGCGGAGCCGGTTCGGGTCGCTTCCCGGATGTCGACCGGCTTCTCCTCGCGCATCACGACCTTCTCGTTCTGGCCGCGGTCGCCGAAGCGGTCATAGCTGATCTTGTTGGCGTTGGGGTCGGCCGACGGCGGCGGCGCCACCTTGGTCGGCTCGGCGTTGGCGCGGATCATGGCCGGCGCAGATTTCACGCTCGGAGCGGCAACCCAGGTGCGGTAGCCGAAGGCGGCTCCGGTGCCGACCACGGCGAGCATGAACACCGCCGCGACGGTGATCAGTCCCTTGCGGCGGCCGCCCTGTGGCGCGTCGTCGTAATACTCGTCGAGCGATGGCGGCGAAGGCGCACGGTCGGACGCCATGTGCAGCGGCGACGGAGGCGCCCCGCCATGTTCATGAAGGGAAGCCGCGGTGAACGGCGCGACGAACGCCTCGTCAGCCGCGGGCGCTTCGAAGGACGAGCCGCTGGAGTGCCGGGTGTGCTCAGCCTGCAGCGAAGGAAACGAAAACTCTGGCTGCGGGGCGCGCGGAGGCGGCGCTTCATCCCGATAGCGAGGCCCCTCATCCCGATAGCGATCGGGCGCCGGCAATTCCGGTCCACGCGAGGGCGCTGCCGCGAACGGATCGAACGCCGGCTGCTTGCGCCAGTCGGATACCGGCGCAGGCTCGCGAGCGAGCGGCGCGGGCTCGGCAAACTGCGGCGCCGGATCGGCAGGGAATGAGGCATCGTAACGCGGCTGCTCGTACGCGGGCTGGTCGCTGTGCTGATGGTAATCGTCGGCTCGCTGATGATCGGCGTGAGCCTCGCGATAGTGCTCGTCCTGTGGCGGAGGATCGTCATAGGCCTGCGGCGCGCGCGGCGGCGGCGCGGGCTGCTCGCCCCCGGCAAGGTTGGCAAACGGGTCGCTTTGACCGATCAGGCGCGCGAGTTCAGCGAGCGGATCGTTGCCTTGTCCGCCTTGATCCGGCGTAGGGGCAAAGGGATCGCTCGATCGGTAACGTGCGTTGTCGTCCGTCATTACGCTTTCCGTGTCCGGTACGACCGATGGGATGAACCGCGCTTGCGGCGATTTCACGTCATCGGCGGCGAGGTTAACGCATTTCCTCGGGCGCCTCGACGCCCAACAGCGCCAATCCAGAGGCAATTACCGTCACAACACCCTGCACAAGGGCCAGACGCGCCAACGTCATTTCTGGATCATCTTGGATAATGAAGCGTAAATGCGGCGCATCGTTGCCGCGGGTCCATTGAGCGTGAAATTCGCTTGCTAATTCATAGAGATAGAAGGCGATCCGGTGCGGTTCATGGGCCTCCGCGGAGGCCTCGACCAGGCGCGGGTAGAGCGCGAGCTTTCGCATCAGCGCGAGTTCCGCCGCGTCATCAAGCCGCGACAGCTTTGCCTGCGCCAGGGCGGCGGCGCGAGCTGCCGATCCCGTGGGCAGATTCGGCACCACGGGAGCGGCGTTGCGGAAGATCGAATGGCCGCGCGCGTGGCCGTACTGCACGTAGAACACCGGATTCTCGCGCGACTTCTCGATCACCTTGGCGAGGTCGAAGTCGAGCGGCGCGTCGTTCTTGCGGTAGAGCATCATGAAGCGCACGGCGTCCTTGCCGACTTCATCCACCACTTCGCGAAGCGTGACGAACTCGCCGGAGCGCTTCGACATTTTCACTTCGACGCCGGCGCGGGTGAGCTTCACCAGTTGAACGATCTTCACGTCGAGCTCGGCGGCGCCGGCGCTCACCGCCTTCACCGCGGCCTTCATGCGCTTGATGTAGCCGCCGTGGTCGGCGCCCCAGACGTCGATCATGTCGTTGAAGCCGCGGTCGAATTTCGACTTGTGATAGGCGATGTCGGAGGCGAAGTAGGTGTAGCTGCCGTCCGACTTCTTCAGCGGCCGGTCGACGTCGTCGCCGAACTCGGTGGACCGGAACAGCGTTTGCTCGCGATCCTCGTAGTCTTGCTCCGGCGTTCCTTTGGGCGGAGGAAGCCGTCCTTCGTAGACCTTCTGGCTCTTCCGCAGCGCCTCGATGGTGGCGCCGACCTTATCCCCGCCCTCGATCAGCGAGCGCTCGGAGAAGAACACGTCGTGCCGCACGTTGAGCGCGGCGAGGTCGTCGCGGATCATGTCCATCATCATCGCGATGGCTTTGGCGCGCACCGGCGCCAGCCACTCGGACTCCGGCTTGCCCTTGAGCTTGTCGCCGAACTCCTTGGCGAGCGCTTCGCCGACCGGCTTGAGATAGTCGCCGGGATAAAGCCCTTCCGGGATCGCGCCGATGTTTTCGCCGAGCGCCTCGCGGTAACGCAGGTACGCCGAGCGCGCCAGCGCATCGACCTGCGCGCCGGCATCGTTGATGTAGTACTCGCGCGTCACGTCGAGGCCCGCGAACGCGAGCAGGTTCGCCAGCGCGTCGCCGAACACCGCGCCGCGGCAATGGCCGACGTGCATCGGGCCGGTCGGATTGGCGGAGACGTATTCGACGTTGACCTTGTGATGGTCGCCGCCCTCGCCGCGCCCGTAGTCCGCGCCGGCCTTGATCGCCGCGACCAACGCCTCGCGCCACACCGCCGGATCGAGCGTCAGGTTGATGAAGCCCGGCCCCGCGATCTCGGTCTTGGTGATCTCCGGCCGCTTCTCCAGCTCTGCCGCGATCTTTTCGGCGAGGTCGCGCGGCTTAAGTCCCGCGTCCTTCGCCAGCACCATCGCCGCGTTGGTGGCGAGATCGCCGTGGCCGGCCTCGCGCGGCGGCTCGACCACGATGCGCTCGAGCGCGGGGGCGGCAGGAAACACGCCGGCCTTGGCCAGCGTCTCGACGGCAGAGCGGACGTGCGTGGTGAAGAGCTTGAAAACGTTCATGCGGCGGGTGATAGCAAATCGCCGATAGAGGTGCGACCCCGGCGTCAGCGCAACTCCGGTGTATTTCCGACCAGTCGGTCGTGCTCGACCATGGCATAGCGGTCGGTCATGCCGGCGATGAAATCGGCAATCCGCAGCGCGCGGGCGGCGGGATCGTCCGGGCCATGCCGCCATTCCGCCGGCATGTCGGCAGGCTGCTCGACGTAATGCGCGAACAGGTCGCGCACCACCTTTTCCGCGTCGTTCATGATCCGCATGATGCGCTCGTGGCGATAGAGCCGCGGATAGAGAAAGCCTTTGATGGCGTGGTCGGCCTCGGCCATCGCCGGCGAGAACGTCACCATCGGCGCGTCCGCCGCGCGCACGGCGGCGGCGGAATCGATGCCGCGCTCGGTGGCGTTGCGCAGCGTCTGCGCGATCACGTCCTCGATCATGCGGGTGATCAGGCGGCGGCGCAGCTCATGGACGCGGCGGCCCGGCTCGATGCGCGGATGATCCTTGTCGATGCTCCGCAGGATTTCGCCGATCAGCGGCACGGCGGCGATGTCGTCGAGCGCGAACATCTCGGCGCGCAGCCCGTCGTCGATGTCGTGGGCGTCGTAGGCGATGTCGTCGGAGATCGCGCCGGCCTGCGCCTCGGCGCTCGGATAGGTCCACAGTTCGAGATCGTGGCGGCGCGAGTATTCGGCGATCGCGCGCGGCACGCCGCGCTCGGCGCACTTGCCGACCGGACGGCCGGTGCGATCGGTCAACGGGCCGTTGTGCTTCACCAGCCCTTCCAGCGTTTCAAAGGTGAGATTGAGGCCGTCGAAACTCGGATAGGGCCGCTCCAACGTCGTCACCACGCGCAAGGTCTGCGCGTTGTGGTCGAAGCCGCCGAACGCGGAGAGGCAATGATCCAGCGCGCGCTCGCCGGCGTGGCCGAACGGCGGATGGCCGAGGTCGTGGCCGAGCGCCGAGCCCTCCGCGAGATCCTCGTCGAGGCCGAGCGCGCGGGCGAGCGAGCGGGCAACCTGGGCCACTTCCAAAGTGTGGGTCAGCCGGGTGCGGAAATGATCGCCCTCGTGAAACACGAAGACCTGGGTCTTGTGCGCGAGACGGCGGAACGCGGTGGCGTGGATGATGCGGTCGCAATCGCGGCGGAAGGCGCTGCGGGTGGCGCTCGCCGGCTCCGGATAGAGCCGGCCGCGGCTGTTTCGCACATTGGAGGCAAAAGATGCGGACACTTCGACCGCCATGGATGGGCCCGGTCTGTCCGATTGACGTTGTGGGCCGGCGCACTTAACTATCACACAGGCCAAGCGCCTTGCAGCCCGGCGGCTGCGAATTGGAGCTGTTATAGAGGGCCGGCATGACGAACGTCACTGTCACAGAACGGGCCGCGCGGCAGATCGGCGAAATCCTCAAGGCCGAGCCGGCGGGCGCCATGCTGCGCGTCAGCGTCCAGGGCGGCGGCTGCTCCGGCTTTCAGTACAAGTTCGACGTCGAGCGCGACAAGGCGGCCGAGGACGACATCGTGGTGGCGCGCGACGGCGCCACGGTGCTGATCGATTCCGTCTCGCTGCAATACCTGGCCGGCTCGGAAATCGACTTCGTCGACGACCTGATCGGCGCCGCGTTCAAGGTCAACAATCCGCTGGCCAAGGCGTCCTGCGGCTGCGGGACCAGCTTTACGCTTTAGTGTCGGCTAGGCGTGTGCTCATGAACGCGCAGGGAATGTCCGCTTTCGTGGGGTAAAGCGGACAGTAAAGCAGACATCGTGATTCAAAGGCCTGATGTCTGCTTCTCACCCAAAGCGGAGCCGCGCCCTATGTCATGCCTTGCGGCGCGTGAAAAAGACCCGATTTCTCCACGCCGCACTCGAGCCGTCAGGTGAATCGCTTCACGGCTTGGAACGTCAACGGATCTTTTCGACGGGGAACAGAGTGGTCTTTATTACTCGGAATGGCGCCGATAAGAAATGCAGACCAGCATCAACGTTGCAACAATTCGGCTGAACCACATTCTTTCAACTTGTTCTTTTGACATCACATCCTCCCTGGCTATTTACGCACGCTATCAGCGGGCAGGCAGGCGTCCGGTGCGCTACAGTGAAGCAGGGATGGGCTTCAGCTTGTCGATGCCGACCGGAAACTCGACGATATTAGGGCGACGGTGTTGCTCGTGATACCGTTCGCCGCAATCGGTATACCGGCATGTCGGCTATTGGCACTTAGCGGACTATCGCGCCAGACGTGGGGAATGTCCGCTTTCGGGGGCAAAGCGGACATGCCACTAGCTATTTTTATGAGTACACGCGCTAGTTCGGCTTGATGCCGGCGGCCTTGGCGACCGCGCCGTTGGCCGCGATCTCGGCGCGGATGCGCGCGTCGAATTCCGCGGGCGTCAGGATCATCTGCGCAACGCCGGTTTTCACCAGCCGCTCCTGCGTGGCCGGCAGCCGGATCGCCTTGACGGTTTCGGCGTGCAGCTTCTCGACAATCGCGCGCGGCGTCTTGGCCGGCGCCATCAGGCCGATCCAGACCGGGAAGTCGGCGTCCTTGTAGCCGGCCTCGGCGGTGGTCGGCACGTCGGGCAACTCGGGCGCGCGCGTCGTCGCGCTGGTCACCAGCGCGATCAGGCGGCCGTTCGCGGATGTGCGGCAGCGCGGTGTTGATCGGGCAGAAATAGAAATCGACGCGGCCGGCGATCACGTCGGTCAGCGCCTCCGGCCCGCCCTTGTACGGGATGTGCTGCGCATCGAGACCCGAACTCAGCTTGAATTTCTCGACGCTGAAATGCGTGCCGGAGCCGACCCCGACCGAAGCGTAGTTGAGCGTGCCGGGCTTCGCCTTGCCGGCCGCGACAAGCTCCTGGATCGTCTTGATCCCCTTGGACGGCGAGATGATCAG
This sequence comes from uncultured Alphaproteobacteria bacterium, assembly GCA_963838595.1. Lineage (GTDB taxonomy): Bacteria > Pseudomonadota > Alphaproteobacteria > Rhizobiales > Xanthobacteraceae > Z2-YC6860. The sequence continues at coordinate 14,765 of CAWIRP010000003.1, read as the reverse complement.
CACGTTCGGCACCGCCCCGAATGGCGTGATACCGGCGAAATCGCCGGCAGGATCGTACGACAGCTTCGAATAGATCGCGGGCGAGATGGTGTGCGCGTTGGAGTGCGCGAGCAGAGTGTGGCCATCGGGCTCCGCGGTGGCGGCCGCGGCGACGCCGAGCGTGCCGCCGGCGCCGACGCGGTTCTCGACCACGATCGGCTGGCCGAGCTGCGCCGAAAGCGGCTCGAACACGATGCGCGGAATGATGTCGGTGGCGCTGCCGGCGCCGAACGGGATGATGACGCGGATCGGCTTGCTCGGCCAAGACTGCGCAAACGCGCTCGCGTGTGCAGCCGATCAGCACCGTCACGCAGCAGAACAGCAAACGCAACAGCATGACTACTCCGCCGCCACCGCGGGCTTGATCGGCTCGGGAACCTCCTCGAGCTGCGGCTCGAGCCGGCGCTTGATGCGGCGGTCGATGCGGTCGAGGTAGAGATAGACCACCGGCGTGATGTAGAGCGTCAGGAGCTGCGACAGCAGCAATCCGCCGACCACCGCGACGCCGAGCGGCTGGCGCAGCTCCGCGCCGGCGCCCGAGCCGATCGCGATCGGCAGCGCGCCGAAGATCGCGGCGAAGGTCGTCATCATGATCGGGCGGAAGCGCAGCAGCGCCGCCTCGCGGATCGCGGCCTCGGCGCCGAGGCCGACGCGTCTTCGCTCGATCGCGAAGTCGATCATCATGATCGCGTTCTTCTTCACGATGCCGACCAGCATGACGATGCCGATCATGGCGATGACCGAGAGGTCCATCTTGAACAGCATCAGCGTCAGCAGCGCGCCGATGCCGGCCGACGGCAGGCCGGAGATGATGGTGATCGGATGGATGAAGCTCTCGTAGAGAATGCCGAGCACCACGTAGGCGGCGAAGATCGCGGCCAGCACCAGGATGCCCTGCCCCTTCAGCAATTCCTGGAACACCTGCGCCGAGCCCTGGAAGCCGGTGGTGATCGAGGCCGGCAGACCGGCTTCGCGCTCGATCCGCTGAATCTGATCGACCGCGTAGCCGAGCGACACGCCGGGCGCGAGGTTGAACGAGATCGTCACCGCCGGCTGCTGGCCCTGGTGGTTGACCTGCAGCGGCCCGACCGAGGGCACCAGCCGGGTGACCGCCGACAGCGGGATCGACGGCCCGGTCAGCACGCCGGTGCCGCTGGCGCCGCCGCCGACCGCGCGCCGTCGCCGGATTGTCGGCGCGGGTCTTGAGGAAGATCTTGGAGAGCGCCGACGGATCGGTCTGGAACTCCGGCATGCTCTGCATGATGATCTGGTAGTCGTTCGACGGCGTGTAGATGGTGCCGATCTGGCGCGAGCCGAACGCGTTGTAGAGCTCCTGGCGGATCTGATCGACGGTGATGCCGTAGACCGCCGCCTTCTCGCGGTCGACCTCGACGACCATTTCCGGATTCTTGATGTAGAGGTCGGTGGTGACGTCGCGCAGCCCTTCGATCTTCTCGACCGCGGCCTGCAGCTCCGGCGTGATCCGGTAGAGCGCCTCGGTGTCGCTGGATTGCAGCGTGTACTGGAACTCGCTCTTGGAGATGCGCGCCACCACGCGGATGTTCTGGATGTTCTGGAAATAGACCGCGACGCCCGGCACCGTGTTGGCGGTGCGGCGCAGCCGCTGGATCATGGCGGTGGAGTTCTCCTTGCGCACGTTCATCGGCTTGAGGCCGAGCAGCATGCGGCCGTAGTTCGACGTCGGGTTGGGGCCGCCGGTGCCGACCGTCGAGTTGAGATATTCGACCGCCGGGTCCTTGCGGATGATGTCGGCGACCTTGCGCTGCAGCTCGATCATCGCCGGGAAGGCGATGTCGCTCGGCCCCTCGGTGGTGACGGAGATGTAGCCGGTGTCCTCGGGCGGGAAGAAGCCCTTCGGGATCACCATGTAGAGCCAGACCGAGCCGCCCAGCGTCGCGAAGGTGACCACCAGCATGATCGCCTTGTATTTGATCACCCAGTCGAGCGACCATTCGTAGGCGCGCAGCCAGCTGCGGAACATCGCCTCGAACCAGCGCAGAATGAACATCTGCTTCTCGTCCTCGCGATGGACCTTGAGCACGCGCGCGCACAGCATCGGCGTCAGCGTCAGCGAGACGAATCCCGACACGACGATCGCGACCGAAATCGTCACCGCGAATTCGCGGAACACGCGGCCGACCATGCCGCCCATCAGCAGCACCGGGATGAACACCGCGATCAGCGAGAAGGTGATCGAGATGATGGTGAAGCCGACCTCGCGCGAGCCCTTGAGCGCCGCCTCGAACGGCCGCATGCCGCCTTCGATGTGGCGCGCGATGTTCTCCAGCATGACGATCGCGTCGTCGACCACGAAGCCGACCGACAGCGCGAGCGCCAGCAGCGTCATGTTGTTGATCGAGAAGCCGAACGCGTACATCGCCGCGAAGGTGCCGATCAGCGACACCGGCACCGCGAGCGAGGGAATGATGGTCGCCGACGCCTTGCGCAGGAACAGGAAGATCACCAGCACGACCAGCGTGATCGAGATCGCCAGGTGGAACTGCACCTCGGCGACGGAGTCGCGGATCGACAGCGAGCGGTCGAGCAGGAACTGCATCTCGATCGCGGCCGGCACCTGGGCGCGGAACGCCGGCAGCCGCTCGCGCACCGCGTCGACCACCGCCACGGTGTTGGCGTCGGGCTGGCGCTGGATCGCCAGCACGACGGCGCGCTCGTCGTTGAACCAGCTCGCGACCTTGTCGTTCTCCACGCTGTCGAGGACGCGCGCCACCTCCTCGAGCTTGCACCGACACGCCGTTGCGATAGGCCACGGTGATCTGCTTGTAGTCGGCCGCCTTGGTCATCGCGCCGGAGGCCTTGAGCGTGATGTTCTGCGTCGCGCCGGCCAGCGTGCCGACCGGCACGTTGGAGTTGGCGCGGCTCACCGCATTGCGGATTTCGTCGAGCGAGATGTTGCGCGCCGCCGCGGCGGACGGATCGACCTGGACGCGGATCGCGAAGCGCTGCGCGCCATAGACCAGCACCTGCGCGACGCCCTGGATCTGCGAAATCTGCTGGGCCAGCACGGTCTCGGCGTATTCGTTGACCACCGACAGCGGCAGCGTCGACGAGCGCGTGCTGATGAACAGGATCGGGAAGTCGCCCGGATTGACCTTGCGGAACTGCGGCGGCGTGGTCATTTCCGGCGGCAGCCGGCGCGCCGCGGTGGACAGCGCGGTCTGCACGTCGAGCGCCGCGCTGTCGATGTCGCGGCTGAGCTCGAACTGGATGGTGATCGAGGTCGAGCCTTGCGTCGACGACGAGGTGATCGCGCTGATGCCGGAGATGGTCGACAACTGCCGCTCGATCGGCGACGCGATCGAGGCCGCCATCGTCTCCGGGCTGGCGCCCGGCAACTGCGCCTGGATCTGGATGGTCGGGAAGTCGACGCGCGGCAGCGCCGCGACCGCGAGCAGCCGGTAAGCGAACACGCCGAACACGATGAACGACGCCGTGATCAGCGTCGTCAGCACCGGCCGGCGGATGCAGAGCTCGGAAAGATTCATGGCTCAGGATCCGGCGGCGGGCGCGTTGGCGCCGCGCGGCGCTACTCTCGAGCCATTGGTGAGACGGAGCTGGCCGTCGGTGACGACGGTCTCGCCGCCTTCGAGGCCGCTTTCCAGGATGGTTTCGTTCTGCTGCACGCGCGCCACCTTGACCGGCTGCACGGTGGCGACGCCGTCCTTGACCACGAAGATGAACGAGCCGGTCTGGCTCATCTGCACCGCGGTCGGCGGCACCACGACGGCGTCCTCCTCGCGGAACGTCAGCAGCACGCGCACCAGCGTGCCGGGCCAAAGCAGCCCGTCGGCGTTCGGCATGGTGGCGCGCACCGTGACGGTGCCGGTGCCGGCATCGATGGTGTTCTCGATCATCGAGACGTGGCCGTTGGCGCGCCGCGTCTCGCCCGGGATGATCGCCTGGATGGTGGCGGTTTCCGCCGCCGAGCGCCTGGCGCAACGCCGGCAGGTTGTTCTGCGGCAGCGCGAACGCGACATAGACCGGCGCGGTCTGGATGATGGTGGCGAGCGGCGCGAGGTCGGCCGGCCGCACGAAATTGCCGACCTTCACCGCGGCCATGCTGGCGCGTCCGGAGATCGGCGCGCGGATCGTGCAGTAGGACAGCTGCACCTTGAGGTTCTCGATCTTGGCCGAGGTCGAGTTGACCAGTGGCGCGCGAGACGTTGACCTGGGTCCGGGTGTTGTTGAGCTGGACCTGGGTGGTCGCGTTCTTGGCGACCAGTTCGATGTAGCGTTCGAGGTCGCGCTCGTTCTGCTCGAGCTGCGCCTTGGCGCTGACCAGCACCGCATCGAGGTCGCGGATCTGCGCCTCGATGGCGCGGCCGTCGAGCGTGAACAGCAGGTCGCCCTGCTTCACCATGGCGCCGTCGTTGAAATGGACGCCGACGATCTCGGTTTCGAGCCGCGACTTGATGGCGACGCTGGCGATCGGCGTCACGGTGCCCAGCAGTTCGACCTGCAGCGGCACCTTCTTCTTCTCGGCAACCGCGGTGACGACCGGCACGCCGCGCGCCTGCGGGTTCGGCCGCGGCGCCTGCGCCACAGCGCCCTGCGGATTCCAGACGTCGCGCGTAACGACTGCGCCGCCCGCCAGGGCAAGCACCACAGCCACCCCCACAAGCCAGGTCCGCTTCTTCATCCTCTGAAAACCCGCTATCGGGCCGGCTTATTCGCCGGTCCGCTCAAAACCGCCCCCCACATCCGCGGCACCCCCGCGGTTGAGCGGATTATTACCATAGTGCGGCCCCCGGCGCATCTTACGGAATGCCAATATTCCCCTGTGACTGAGAGCGCTTCCGGGTGTTCGGACCCCTGCCCGAGGTGGTTAATTCGGCGCTACGCCCCGAAACCGGCGAGCCCTGGAAGCCCCACCTTGGAAGCCCCATGCGTATCGCCACCTGGAACGTGAACTCCATCCGCCAGCGGATCGAGCCACCTGACGGCGTGGCTCGCCGAGCGCAAGCCGGACATCGTCTGCCTTCAGGAGACCAAGTGCCTGGACGACGCCTTTCCGCGGCAGGCCTTCGAGTCGCTCGGCTACAACCTGGCCGTGCACGGCCAGAAGACCTTCAATGGCGTGGCCATCCTGTCGCGCTTCAAGTTCGACGAAGTGACATCCGGCTTGCCCGGCGACGACAGCGACGACCACGCCCGGTTCCTCGAGGCGACGGTGTCGACCGCGACCGGCGTGGTGCGCGTCGCGTCGATCTACCTGCCCAACGGCAACCCGCCGAACACCGACAAATATTCGTACAAACTCAATTGGATGGAGCGGCTTTCTCACTACGCACAGGAACGACTTCAACTGGAAGAGCCGCTGATCCTGGCCGGCGACTACAACGTCATCCCGACCGCCGCGGACGTGCACAACCCGGCCGCTGTGGGTGAACGACGCGCTGTTCCTGCCGCAGACCCGGGAAGCCTTCCGCTCGTTCGCCAGCCTCGGCCTCACCGACGCGATCCGCGCGGTCAGCGACGACCGCGGCCTCTACACGTTCTGGGATTATCAGGCCGGCGCCTGGCAGAAGAACTGGGGCATCCGCATCGACCACATGATGCTGTCGCCGCAGGCCGCCGACCGGCTCACCGCCGCCGGCATCGACAAGCATGTGCGGTCCTGGGAAAAGCCGTCGGACCACGTCCCGGTCTATATCGACCTGGCGATCGACGCGCGCGTAGCTCTCGGAATTACTGCCGCGCGGCCTTCGACCCAGCGCTCGAGCAGCACCAGCGCCGCCTCGCGCTCGCGGTCGGTCGCCTGCTTGAACGCGCTCTCGCGCAACTCCGCGATCCACTTCACCGCGCTGCCCGGGCCGTCGCTCGCGACCGTGAGCCACATCAGGCCCGACGCCGGCTGGCGCATGCCATGCTCGCCGCGGAACAGGATGCGGCCGAGCAGCGCCTGCGACTTGTAGTGGCCCTTGTTGGCGGCCAGCGTGAGCCACGGCACCGCGCGCTTGGCGTCGCGCACGACGCCATTGCCGTCGACGTAGAGCGTCGCGAGCTGATACTGCGCCTCCGGATCGCCGAAGTACGAGGCCGCGTGATAGAACATCCGCCGCGCCCGCTCCGGACTGGCTTCGACCGGCGAGTTCGGGATGCCGTCGAGATAATAGTGGCCGAGCGCCACGAAGGCGTTGGCGACGAAGCGCGAACGCGGCGTCGCCGGATGGTCGTCGGCGTGGCTGTCGGCGAACTTGCGGAAATATTCGAAGGCGCGCCGGTCGTCGCGGACCACGCCGTCGCCTTCGGCATACATGCGGCCGAGCTGCCAGAGCGCGACGCCGTGGCCGTGATCGGCCGCGTATTGCAGCGAAGTCAGCGCGTTCTTGCGCTCGCCGCTCTTGAGCGCCTCGGTGGCGCGGCGGAACGCATCGACCGGCGACAACGAGGCGTTGGGCACGTTGGCCGGCGCGAGCGCGGCCTTGGGCGCCGTGATCGTCGGATCGGGAGCGGCCAGCGCGGCCGCGGGCAGCGCAGCCGCGTTCGGCGACGGCGTGCCGTCGAGCGACAGCAACGGGTCGGCGTCGAGCCAGACGGCAAGCCCGGCCACCGCGGCCAATCCTATGAGACTAGATATCCGCATAGGTCGTCTTCTCGGCAGCGCCGCCGGGATGAGTCACCGCGCCATTGAGCGCGGAACCCACCTGCTGGGCGTATTTCCACAGATAACCGGAGCTGGCGTCGTTCTCGCGCGACTTCCAGGCGGACTTGCGCTTGGCGAGTTCGTCGGCGGTCAGCTTGACGTCGAGCGTGCCCTTGTCGGCATCGATGGTGATGATGTCGCCGTCGCGAACCAGCGCGATCGGGCCGCCGACCGCCGCCTCGGGGCCGACATGGCCGATGCAGAAGCCGCGCGTCGCGCCGGAGAAGCGGCCGTCGGTGATCAGCGCCACCTTGCCGCCCATGCCCTGGCCGTAGAGCGCAGCGGTGGTGGACAGCATCTCGCGCATGCCGGGGCCGCCCTTGGGGCCCTCGTAGCGGATCACCAGGACCTCGCCTTCCTTGTATTTCTTGAGCCGCACGGCCTCGAAGCAGGCCTCCTCGCCGTCGAAGCAGCGCGCCGGGCCGGTGAACTTCAGGTTGTCCATGCCGGCAACCTTCACGATCGCACCTTCCGGAGCGAGGTTGCCCTTGAGGCCGACCACGCCGCCGGTCGGAGAAAGCGGCTTATCGGCAGCACGCACAACATCCTGGTTCGGGTTCCATTTCACCTTGGCGAGGTTCTCCGCAATGGTCCGCCCGGTGACGGTGAGGCACTCGCCATGCAGATGGCCATGGTCGAGCAGCGTCTTCATCAGCAGCGGAATGCCGCCAACCTCGAACATGTCCTTGGCAACATAACGGCCGCCCGGTTTCAAATCCGCGACATAAGGTGTTCTTTTGAAGACCTCGGCCACGTCGAACAGGTCGAACTCGATGCCACATTCGTGCGCAATGGCCGGAAGATGCAGCGCGGCGTTGGTGGAACCGCCGGAGGCCGCCACAACTGCGGCGGCGTTTTCCAGAGCCTTGCGGGTGACGATGTCGCGCGGCCGGATGTTGAGCTTGATCAGCTCCACCACCTGCTCGCCGGCGGTCATGCAGAACCGGTCGCGGATTTCATAAGGCGCCGGCGCGCCGGCCGAATACGGCAGCGCAAGACCGATCGCCTCGGAAACGGTCGCCATGGTGTTGGCGGTGAACTGCGCGCCGCAGGCGCCGGCCGACGGGCAGGCCACCTGCTCCATCTCGTCGAGGTCTTCGCTGGACAGCGAGCCGACCGAATGCCGGCCGACCGCCTCGAACATGTCCTGCACGGTGACGACCTGGCCGCGGAAATTGCCGGGCAGGATCGAGCCGCCGTAGATGAAGATCGACGGCACGTTGAGGCGGACCATCGCCATCATCATGCCGGGCAGCGACTTGTCGCAGCCGGCCAAGCCAACCAGGCCGTCGTAGCCGTGGCCGCGCATGGTGAGTTCGACGCAGTCGGCGATCACCTCGCGCGACGGCAGCGACGAGTACATGCCGGCATGGCCCATGGCGATGCCGTCGGTCACGGTGATGGTGCAGAACTCGCGCGGCGTGCCGTGGTTGGCCGCGACGCCCTTCTTCACCGCCTGCGCCTGGCGCATCAGGGCGATGTTGCAGGGCGCGGCTTCGTTCCAGCAGGAGGCGACGCCGACGAACGGCTGGTGGATCTGCTCTTTGGTCAGACCCATGGCGTAATAGTACGACCGATGCGGCGCCCGCGCGGGGCCCTCGGTGACATGGCGGCTGGGCAGCCTGGACTTGAGATCCGTCTTGGCGTCCATCGACGTTCCGGGCCCCCCGGCCCTTCCGCCCGCCAATTCCTCCCGGGAAACAGCGTGCATCGGTTACTGTGTCGTTCCGGCCACTGTCCGCTCCGGCAGAAAACCGGAAATCTCGCAACGGCTTGAGAACGGTTTCGACTGCGGCGAATGGTATGGCCAAATAGCGGCATGAGACGCCGAGTCGTAGCCTGGCAGCCAAATGTTCTAGGAATGTTGCCGCGCCGCCACAGATGCGGGTGCGCTGCAACACTTCAGCAAGGACTGAGGCGGCAGCAGGCTGAGGCGACCGTCAGATCGCGGAGAGCCGGTAGGCCGTGCCGTAGCGGCCGAAGTCGTGGCTGGCGACGCCGTTGCGCACCGAGCCCTGATACTTCTGCAGCGGCGTCACGACCGTCACTTTGACGATCGCGCTCTCGTCGACCTTTGACCAGCCCGGCATGGACCGCGGCGACCGCCAGGCTGGAATCGCCGGTGTAGATGTCGGTGCCCCAGAGCATGCCCTCGATCGCGCCGCGGACGCGGAAATAGAACGTCGCGCCGACCGGATCGCACAGGTCGACCATGGTCTGCGGCGCATCCGCCGCCAGGAAGCCCTGGTCGAGCAGCTTGCGCAACTGGCGCGGCGACAGCGCCCCGCGGCGATCGAAATAGGCGACAAGCTCCTGCACGGCCTTCATGGCTCTGCCCTCTGCATGGTGACGACGTGCCCGTAAGGCGGACGGAAATTCGCGCTGCCGTGCGCCGGCAGCACCCAGAGCACGCCGTAGGGCATCTCCTCGGTCGGATAGGCGATGTCGCCGTCGGTGACGATCAGGCAGGCGGTGACGCGGGGATCGTCGGCGAGCGCCAGCATGGCGGGGCCGAGATCGCTGCCGCCGTAGCCGCTGACCCGGTAGTCGGCGAGCTCGTTCGGCGACAGAACCTCGTCGGACGTGACCGCGGTGTCGCATTGCACGACGCGGATCTGATCGACCGCCACCGCGTCGCAGAAGTCGGCGATCGCGCCGAGCACGCGCGGGATTTCGTCGGTCATCGAGCCGGAGGTGTCGAGCACCACGTTGAGCATCCAGGATTCGCGCCTGCGGCCCGGCAGCACGATGTCGTCGCGGTCGGCGCCGCGGCGCGACGGCCGCGTGAAGGTGCGCTCGCCGGGCGCGACGGATTCCATCCAGCGCTGCAGGCTCATCTCCCACGGCGTGCGGTAGAGCCCGCGCAACGCCGTGACGACCTGATGCTGCGCGGGCGAGCCTTCGCCGCCCCTGCCCTTCATGGCGTCCATCGCCTTGGCGAGCGCCAGGCTCTTGGCGGCGAGCTCGCGCAACGTCTTGGCGCGCTCGGCCTGCTCCGCCGCCTCGGCCGGGAAACAGATCGCGCTCGGTCTTGTCGTCGAGCACGTCGCCGGCGTCCTGCTGATCCTGCGGCTCGCCCGAGCCCGCGCCGAACATGCGCCGCAACGTGACGTGCTCGCCCTCGAACACGCGCGACTTCGACGCCATCTTGTCGGCGTTCCTGCGCATCTCGAGCACGATCTGCTCGGCCGATTTCTCGCGCGCGCCCGGCATGTCGAGCCCGCCGGCCGGAATGCCGGTGAAGCCGAGCTCGACGCGCAGGATGTCGTTGATGATGTAGTCGTGCGCGTAGTTGAACTCGAGCCGGCCGCGAGCCCTTGGCGCGGTCGTGGGTGCGCAGCGCAAGGTGCAGCAGCTCGTGCGCCAGCACGAAGATCAGCTCGTTGTCCTTGAGCCGCGCGACGAAGGCCGGATTGGCGACCATCCGGCCGGACGCGAACACGCCCATGGTCGGCACCCGCTCGTCGATGCTCACGCGCACCGCGGCCGCCAGGCCCGCGAGATGCGGCAGCGGCACCGTGACGAGGCGCAGGTGGCGCGCGATGCGGTCGAGCGTCGCGCGATCGGACGGAACGGCCGGACAGGCGCTCACAGCGCGGTGACTTTCTTCAGCAGATCGAACATCGCCTGGTCGGCGCCGAGCGCGCCCCATTGCTCGACCAGATCGGTCAGCACGGTGAGCTGCTGCTCGGGCTGCAGCGCGCGCAGGAAGCGGTTCACCGCGCGCGGCTTGAGATGCGATAGCCGGCCGTCGCGCACGTGCTGGCGCACGCAGTTGAGAATGAACCAGCGCGCGGCGTCGGTCCGCGGCAGGAAGTTCGGATGCACGATGTAGTCCTCGATCGGCCGCATGGTGCCGATCTGCTCCTCGGCGAGCGCGCAGAACACCGCGGCGTCCTCCGCCGACACGCGGCCGAACGCCAGCGCGCGGCGGGTCTCCCGGTTCAGGATGCCAGAGCCTTCCGCCAGATCGAGCGCGCGCGACAGCAGCGCCCAGGCGCGCGGCGTCGAGAACGGCACCGGCTCGGACGGCACCGGCCGCATCAGCGCGTCGGGCATGTAGGAGACGAAGTTGCGGATGTCGGCGCGCACGCCGTTCTTCGCCGCCCAGGCCTGCCATTCGTCGGCGTCGACCCGCAGGTGCAGGATGGTGACGCGGTTGACCAGCGCCGAGCTCATCGAGCGCACCAGCGCGCGGTCCTGCATGCGGTTGCCGGCCGCGACCACCCAGGTGCCGGCCGGCAAGGCGTGCTCGCCGAGCCGGCGCTCCAGCAGCAGCGAGTAGAACGCCTTCTGCACGTCCGGCGCGCAGGCCGGCAGCTCGTCGAGGAACAGGCAGAACGGCTCGGGATTTTCCGGCAGCAGGATGCGCGGCGGGCAGAACACCGAGCGCTCGCCGACGATGCGCGGGACGCCGCTGACGTCCTCCGGCGCGATCTGCGTGCCGAGCAGCGAGCGGCACGGCAGCCCGGCTTCGGCCGCCGCCTGCGCGACCATCTCGGACTTGCCGACGCCCGGCGCCGACAGGAACAGGAAGCTCTGCTCCTGCGCCATGCACTGGATCAGCTTCTTGGCCTGGCTCAGCGTGATCGTCTCGTCGTTCGCCGTGACCGTGTCCATGGGTGGGCCTCCTGCCCCGGATAATTCGGCGCGATGTGGTGGCCGCTTTCGCCACCGCCAGACCCGGCACAAAAAACATTTTCGCAAACGCCGCCGGAGGATAAACAAACGTTCATGCCCGCCCTGCGCCGCAGCTTCTTCGACCGCTCCGTTCACGAGGTCGCGCCCGACCTGATCGGGGCGACGCTGCTGTTCGGCGGCGTCGGCGGGCGGATCGTCGAGGTCGAGGCCTATCACCACACCGACCCGGCCGCGCACAGCTTCAACGGCCAGACGCCGCGCAACGCGGTGATGTTCGGTCCGCCCGGCTTCGCCTACGTCTATCGCTCGTACGGCATCCACTGGTGCGTGAACTTCGTCTGCGAGGAGACGGGCTCGGCGAGCGCGGTGCTGATCCGGGCGCTGGAGCCGCTCGACGGCATCGCAACGATGCGCCGCCGCCGCGGCCTCAAGGACGAGCGGCTGCTGTGCTCCGGGCCGGGCCGGCTGTGCGAGGCGCTGGGCATTTCAATCGCGCACAACGGCCTGGCGCTCGACAAGCCACCGTTCCGGCTGATCGCGCGCGAGGAGACGCCCGAGGTGCTCGCCGGCGTGCGGATCGGCATCACCAAGGCGGCCGAATTGCCGTGGCGGTACGGGCTGAAGGGGTCGCGGTATCTGAGCAAGCCGATGCGCTGACCGATGGAGACGGCGGTACAACTGGGCTAACATTGAGCCCGCGGAGCGACAGACGAACTCACGAGCGGGAATTGGCTCGCTGACCTCCTGCTAGCCGACGGTAGCCCGATCGCGAACATCAAACTGGTCGAAGGGCCGGCGAAGAACGTCAAGATCAATCGTGAAGGACGACGGGATTTACAAGAACACGCTGTAAGCGGGCTCAAACAGGGAGGCGGAATATGCGTTGGTTCCACACTGCCGTGATCGTTGCGCTCGCCGCGGCGACTTTGATTTTCGCTTTGCAGAATTTTCAGAGCGTCGCGGTTTCCTTCCTCGGATTCAGCATCAGTGCGCCATTGGCGGTTCTGGCCGTCATTATCTACCTGCTCGGCATGGCGACCGGCGGGAGCGCATGGGCGCTGATGCGCTGGGCGTGGCAAGGATCGAAGCAACCGCAGGCGACGAACGCTTAGATTGGAGGGACTCCTGCGGGATTGCTCGCGCTGTCGATCCTTCGAAAATCCTCGTCCGCGCTCCTTCCACAAGGCCGGTTTTGGCCGTTACGATGCTGTCCCTTGAGCCAGCGGGAGCGTGCGAGCCATGATCACGATGCGTCGGGTTGTCCTGCTGTCACTTGCGGCCTGCTGGGCCTGTCGGCGTCGCCGGGGCTGGCGCAGGACGCCGAGAAAGCCTTCTACGCCGGCAAGACCGTGCGGATGATCGTCGGCTCCGGCGTCGGCGGCGGCTACGACGTCTTCTCGCGGCTGATCGCGCCGCACCTCGCAAAGACACTTGGCGCGACGGTCATCGTCGAGAACGTGCCCGGCGCGGGCGGGCTCGTTGCGGTCAATCAGCTGTACCTCGCGCCGCCCGACGGCCTGCAGATCTCGCTCGTCCAAGGCACCATGGCCACGCTCGCGCAACTGACGGGCGATCAGGCCGCGCGCTACGACATGGCGAAGTTCACCTATCTCGCGACCGTCGGCGCGCCGCCCGGGCTCTGGCTGGTGGGGGTGGATTCGCCCATCCGCGAGGTGCAGCAGGCGATCGATGCCAAGAAGAAATGGCGCTGGGCCTCCGCGGGCGGAACGTCGGGCCTCGGCATCGGCGCGGCCTTCACCTGCGAGGCGCTCAATCTCGATTGCCATATCGTGCAGGGCTACAAGAGCAGCGCCGACGCCGGCCTTTCGGTGACGCGCGGCGAGATGGACGCGGTCTATGTGCCGGAATCGTCCGCCAATCATTTCGTGAAGAGCAAGCAGAACTGGGCGCTGGCGACGATCTCGCGCACCAAGTCGCAGTTCTTCCAGGACCGGCCGACCGTGTTCGAGGCGGCGAAGATCGATCCCGACCGGATCTGGGCGATGGACTTCCTCGCCAATCTCGAAGGAACCGGCCGCCTCTGATGGCGCCGCCCGGCGTTCCGCCGGCGCGGCTCGCCTATCTGCAAGCGGCCGTGAAGGAGACGCTGCACAACCCGCAGCTCATCGCCGAAGGCGAGAAGATGGAGCGGATCATCGAGTATCTCGATCCGGCCAGCACCCACAAGAACGTGGTCGCGGTCGTGAGCGGCGTCCCGCCCGAGCAGAAGGGGCGCGCGCTGAAACTGCTGGCGGGCGAGAAATAAGCGCTACAGCTTGTGAGCGTGGAACGATCGCGCACAACGGGCTGGCGCTCGACAAGCCGCCGTTCCGGCTGGTCGCGCGCGAGGAGAAGCCCGAGATCGCCGCCGGAGTGCGGATCGGCATCACCAAGGCGGCCGGAATTGCCGTGGCGCTACGGACTGAAGGGCTCGCGCTATCGAGCAGGCCGTTCCGTTAAGAATTGCGTCCGCGCTGGTGACGAACTCGCGCTTTACCGCTGTAATCTGGGCAAGCGTCGGCAAGCCCGCCTCATTGCCGAGATGCTGTATTTTGTGGGCGGATGCTGCTCGCGCGAAACGGAAATGCTCCTCCCAACTCTTCGCCGAATTGGTGAGGTAGGAATAAATATAGGCGCCGTGGAAGACGTCTCCAGCTCCGCTGGTATCGAGAACGCGATCTGGCTGGACGGCAAGAGCCGGCAGCGTTCGAACCACGCCCGTCTCGTCATACCAAACCAAGCCACGCTCACCGAGCGTTACCCCGCCGATCCGACAACCCCGACTCTTGAGATAGTCGAGCATCGCTTTTGGTTCATGGTCCATCTGTTGGCACAGGCGCTCGGCTACGATCGCAACGTCAATGAAGGCGAGGAGTTCGTGGGTGTTTGACCGCAGCCCTCCACCGTCCAGGGAGGTGAGAATCTCCGCTTGGCGGCATTGCTTTGCGTAGTAAATCGCAGCGTCCGACTGGTGTCCGTCTACGTGAAGCACGCGGCAGCCCGAGAGGTTCAGGATGGGGAACGGGTGAAGATAGTCGGCATCGCGACAGCGCACGATCGCTCGCTTTCCGTCGTTTGGCATGATGAACGACAGCGATGACGTGTTGACCTTCCTGGCGTGGATCGAGATCCCATACTTGGTAGCCATGTCCAGGAACATGCGACCGAGCCAGTCGTCGGCGACAGTTGTGAGCACATCGGGCACAACTCCCAACTTCGCACAGCAGAAAGCCGCGGTGACCGCGTTGCCGCCGAACGATACCGCGTACGCGGACGCCACATGCTTCTCGTCGCCCGTCGGCATTCGATCGGTCAGAAAAGTGACGTCGATATAGGTTTGTCCAATGAAGAGGGCCTGCATGATCTTTGTCTCTGGGGTTGGGCGCCCTCGACCCGC
>CAWIRP010000002.1:2500-391899 GCA_963838595.1 uncultured Alphaproteobacteria bacterium | reverse complement strand
ACTGCTTCGGCTTGAAGTCGATCGCCTTCACGACCGCGGCGACGTTGTTCTGCTGCTCGATGATCGCGTCGGCGAATTCTTTCGACCCGCCGACATTGATCACCTGGCCGGTCTGCTTCAGCCGGTCGGCAATCGAGCCATCCTCCGCGGCGGTCTTGAAGTCGGCGGCGATCTTGTCCTTCAGCGCCGGGGTCATGGTCTTGAGCCCGAACAGGCCGACCAGACCTTCAACCTCGAGTGACGGGAAGCCTTGCTCGCGCGCGGTCCGGATGTCCGGCGCGGCAGGGGCGCGGGTCTTGTTGTTGACCGCGATCAGCTTGATGCGGCCGGCTTGCGTTTGCGGCTGCACGATCGCGAGCGACGACATCACCACCTGGATGCGGCCTTCGCTGAGATCGACCGGCGCGACGTTGATGTCGCGATAGGGCACCTGCGTGATCTGCAGCTTCTCGACGTGCGAGTAGCCCCAGAAGGTGAATTCGGTGATGCCCTGCACCAGGCCGGAGTTGAACGTGCCGGGCGCTTTGCGCGCGGCTTCGGTGAAACCCTTGATGTCGTTGTAGGG
Organism: uncultured Alphaproteobacteria bacterium; assembly: GCA_963838595.1. GTDB lineage: Bacteria > Pseudomonadota > Alphaproteobacteria > Rhizobiales > Xanthobacteraceae > Z2-YC6860. Next base: position 391,334 of record CAWIRP010000002.1, on the reverse strand, counting down.
CGCGTCGGCCTTCACCGCGACGGCGAGGATGGTGTTGGAGGCGCGGGCGATCGGGTTCAGGTCTTTCGGATCGTAGGCCAGCTTGCTGTAGACGAACGGATGGACCGCGAAGTTGCCGGCCGGTCCGAACAGGAAGACGTGGTCGTCGTTGGCGGAGAGGAACGCATTGATGGCGACGATGCTGTCGCCGCCGGGGCGGTTCTCGATCACCACCGGCTGGCCCCAGATCTTCTGCAGCTTGTCCGCGAACAGCCGCCCGCCGATGTCGGCGCCGGCGCCCGGCCCGAACGGCACGATGAATTTCACCGTCCGCGTCGGCCAGGCCTGCTGCGCCTGGGCCGAAGACGGCGCGGCGAAGGTGGCAAGGATCGCCGCTGTGAGGGCTGAAAACAGCTTGATCGAACGCATGATTTTCCCCGACGTTTCCTCAATCCATTGTTGGCCGAACGCTAAGCATTTTGCCGCCGAAACACAACGGAATGCGCCGCCCTGCAATGTCGCAGGCGCGATGCTCGCGGGTTGTTCCACCCGGCGATTTGCAGGACAATCGGCGAAACGGAGGATCGCCACCATGGATGCCAAAACCCAGGATTTCGACGTTCAGGAAATCGAATACCTTCGCCACGGCGACAAGCCGCTGCTGGCGCGCATCTACACGCCGAAGGGCGCGGGCCCATTCCCGGCGCTGGTCGAGTGTCACGGCGGCGCGTGGTGCCAGAGCGACCGTTTCACGGAAAAGGTTCGCCACGAATACATGGCGTCGCACGGCGTCGTCTCGGTGGCGCTGGATTTCCGCTCCGGCAACGAGGATCCGTACCCGGCGTCGGTGCAGGACATCAACTACGCGGTGCGCTGGGTGAAGCTCAACGCCGCCAAGCTCAAGACGCGTCCCGAGATGGTCGCGCTGTCCGGCCAGTCGAGCGGCGGCCATCTTGCGATGCTGGTCGCGATGCGGCCGCACGATCCGCGCTACAGCGCGATCCCGCTGCCGGCCGGCTCGCCCGCGCTCGATGCCGCCGTGCCCTGCGTGGTCATGTCATGGCCGGTGATCAATCCGCTTGGCCGCTACCGGCTGGCGGTTCGCGCCCGCGACGGCGCCAACCCGCCGGAGTGGCCGAAGTCGATCATCGCGCGCCAGGATTCATACTGGCGCGGCGAGGCCAACATGGCGGAGGGCAATCCGATGCTCGCGCTGGAGCGCGGCGAGAAGGTGCGCACGCCGCCGGCGCTCTGGTTCCAGGCGCACGGCGACCTGATGCACGACTACAAGGACGAGGATTCGAGCTTCCCCGGCAACGAGCCGCAGCGCTTCGTCGCCAACTACAAGAAGGCCGGCGGCGATATCGAGCTGATCTACTTCGAAGGGCCGCGGATGGCCGGCCACTCGCCGGACCTGTCGAAGATGGGCGCGAACTTCGATCGCATGATCGAATTCGTCGGCGTGCACATGAAGGCGGGGCAGAAGGCGGCGTAGCGGTTCGCTACTCCACCACGATCTTCACCTGATCGCCCGGCTTCACCCTGTCGTTCGCGGCGAGGCCGTTGAGCACGCGGAAGCGCTCGGCCTGCCGGTCGGCGACCGCCATGCGGCGCGCCAGCCGTTCCACGGTGTCGTTCGGGCCGACCGTCACCACCTTGATGCGGTGCGGCTTGGCCTGCCGGATCTCGGAGAGCGTCATGCGGCGGAACGACTGAATCGAGTCGCGGAACACGCGGTCGACCGCCTCGGTCCGGTTCTTCGCCGCGAAGATGAAGCGATAGACCTCGCTGCCGAACCGCACCGCATAAAGCCGGAAGGTCCATTGTTCGCCGCTCGCGGTCGCGGTGGCCGCCGGGTGGCCGTTGACGGTGATCGCCTCGACGCTCTTGGGATCGATGTTCTCGATCCAGCCGGAGATCAGGTAGTCGGACAGCGCCTGGTCGGTCGGCACGCTGACGACATCGAGCCGCAGCGCCTGCGCGCCGCCGTCCTTGACGCCGAACACGGCCTGCGCGGTGTTCTCCAGGCTGAAGCCGTCCGGCGCGGTGAAGGTGAAGCCGAGCTTGGGATGCAGGAAGCGCCGCCCGCGCACGAAGCCTTCGCTCGGGTCCTCGCCGAACACCAGGCCGTCGATCACCGCGAGATACTCGGCCTTGTCGCGGCTGTTCGCGGGTGGCGGGCTGGTGAATTGCCGCGCGTTGGTCTGCACGTTGCTGACGCGCTCCGGCGTCGCCGGATGCGACGACAGGAAGTCCGGCGCGCGCGGATCGATGTTGGCGCTTTGCGCGCGCAACGCCGAATTCATGCCCAGCGAGGTGAGGAAGCGCTGCGCGCCATAAGGATCGTAGCCGGCGCGGGCAGAGATGCCGACACCGATGCCGTCGGCCTCGAACTCCTGCGCGCGCGAAAAGCTCGCCAGCGTGATCTTCGACTTGGCGAGCGCCAGCGCGCCGAGCTGCGGATCGCTGAGCAGGTCGGTGGCGACCCGGCTCGCCAGCGCGGCTTGGCGCGCCTGGTCTTCGCGGATCGCGGCATGACGCGCGATGACGTGCGCCATCTCGTGCGACAGCACCGAAGCGAGCTCGGAGTTGTCGTTGGCGAGCGCCAGCAGGCCGCGGGTGATGTAGAGCTGGCCGGTCGGCAGCGCGAACGCGTTGACCGACGGCGAGTTCAGCACGGTGACCTCGTACTTGAGGTCGGGCCGCTCGGATGCGGCGACGAGCTTGTCGACGGTCTGCGTCAGCATCGGCTCGAGGCGCGCCGACTGGTAGGCGCCGCCGTAGGCCGAGAGAATGCGCTGGTGCTCGCGCTGGTTTGCCGGCGACATTTCCGGCTTGGCCGGCGTCGGCAGCGCGGCCTGGTTCGGGCTTGGGCCGAAGGCCGTGGAGCAGCCGGCCAGCATGGCGGCCGACAGCGCAAGCGCGGCCAGCGCCGGCATTGCACGCCGGAGGCCCGCCCCAGACCTGACTGTCCTGTTGAATGCGCCCATCCCGGCCACAAATCTGCCCCGCGATCGCGAATTTTTCGGGGCAAGCCGCCATCTTATCACGCAGGAAACAGGCGTTGTTTAACGGCAAACGTCAGGTTTTAGGCCGGTTTGCGGCGATTCCGGCCAATTAGCGCCCGATCACTTCGATTTGTTCGGGGCGGGTGAGCTCGAGCCAGGGCCCGCCGCGCTCCTCGATCACGCCGCGCAGGCGGAGCGTGCGGCCCGACAGCGCCTTCAGGTCGAGACCGGCGGTGGTGAAGGCGCGCTCGTTGCGCTTGAGAAGCGTGGCGGTGAAGTCCTCGGACCAGCGGCGGCCGAAGTTCACGTAGATGGTGCCGCCGCTCTCGCGCACCGAGAGAACCTTGCCTTCGACCAGGGTGAAGCGGCCGCGCTCGGCCAGGACGGAGGCGGGATCGTCCGCTTGGCGCGCTGCGTGCGCGGGCTCGGACCAGAGCCCAAGCTTCGCGGTGCGCGCTGCTTGTTCGGCGCTCAGCAGTGGCTTGGCGCAGGCTGCGCTGCCGACGCGGGCTGAAACGCGGGCGTTGCCCGACGCGAGAAGAGTTTGTTGCGCGGAGTGCTGGTCGCTTGCGACGAACGCGAACGCCGGCAGGCGGCCGTGACGGTCCTTGTCGTCGCCGAGCTTTTTAAGCGTGACATCGCGACTGCCGAGAATTTTTTCCAGCGCCGCTTTGCTCGCCGATGTGTCCGGCGTTTCGATGCCGGCGAGCCGGATCTCGCGTCCATCGATCAGTACGAATGTGCGTCCATCCAGCACGGCCCGAACCGTGCCGGCGTCGGCGTTTTCCAGTTTGCAGTCTGTTTCTTGTGCCGCCGCCGTGCTTATCGCCGCAACGGTCAGCATCAGTGCGAACAGCAACCTGCGCATTGGTTTTGCTTGGGCACGCGGCTAGTGCGACATCAGCACCGGCAGCTTGGCGTGCGCCAGGATGTGGCGCGTCGCGCCGCCGAAGATCATCTGCCGCAGGCGGCTCTGCGTGTAGGCGCCCTTGATGAGGAGGTCGCAGCCGAGCTGCTCGGCGTGGCTGAGGATCACTTCGCCGGCATTGCGGTTGCCGGGATTGACCGTCACCGAGTCGGCCTCGATGCCGTTGAGATGCAGGCTGCGCTTCACCTGCTCGCCGGTCGGGCCGACCACCGAGCCGCCTTCCACCGTCAGGATCGGTGACCTTTTTCGCGCCGCGCAGCAGCGGCAGCGCGAACGCATTGGTGCGCGCCTGCTCGGTCGAGTGGTTCCAGGAGACCAGCACGTTCTCGCCCATCTTCGAAGGCGGGTTCGGCGGCGCCAGCAGGATCGGCCGGCCGCTCTCGAACAGGCAGGCCTCGTAGGTCGAGAGCCGCGGGCTCTGCGCGTTCTCGCCGGGGCGGCCCAGCACGGTGACGTCGAACACGCGGCCGTGGCTGCCGACGAACTGGTCGCCGTCCGGCGCGTTCTCGAACCAGCCGCAGAACACCGCGCCCTTGGTCTCGGCGCTCGGCACGTTGCTCTTGTGCATGAAGGCGTCGAACAGCGCCTTCGCCTCGGTCGCCATCTTGGTGTCGTTCTCCTGGAGCTCGGCGAGCGGGAAGGCGCCGCCGATGTCCATCGCCATCACCGGCGCGACCACCGGCCGCAGCGCGAAGCCTTCGATGTAGCTGTTGAACTTTCGAGCCAGCACCAGCGCCGTTTCCAGCGTGGCGTTCATGAGGTCGTGCTGCTCGATCGGCACCAAGATGGTGTTGAAGCTCATAGCCGCCTCCCGTCCCCCCGGTCGAGATGAACCGCTCTGTCCAAGCCGACGCCCGATTTGCGCCTTCAGACTAATCCGATGCCGGCTGCTGCGGCAATCGGTCAGGGCGCCGCAGGGCGCGACCCGGAGAGAATGCCTGGCGTCGATGCGCGTTGGCCGGTCTGACGTGTTTCTGGTAGCTTCCCGGCCCTTGACCGGTCCCGTAGCTCAGCCGGATAGAGCAGCGGTTTCCTAAACCGAAGGTCGGAAGTCGATGTTCTTCCGGGACCGCCACGTTTGAACGGGATCTGAGGCGCGAAGCGCTTTGTCTGGACATTGAAGCTGCCGTGGCGGCGTGTGCCCTGGCTCTCGTATAGGCGCGGTGTCTGCCGTCCGCGCTCAGGAACCCCAGAGCGAAGCTCCGTCGGCGGCGAGCAAAAGGTCCCGACGATGCCTGGCTGAAGCGTTTCGAAAGACTTGCCGGTCGAGGCAAAGTCTTGTCCTGAGAACGGGACGGGAGCCGAATAGCACGAAACCCCGGCCCTCTGCGGTACCGGGGTTTCGCGCAATGGAAGCGCCCGAAGGCGCTTCCGGCAAGATAACGCGCAACTGGCGCCGGGTTCCGGCTACGCCGTGGCGTTGAGCAGCGCCGCCAGATCCGCCGGCAGTTCCGCAATCTGGCGCTCGACCAGCGGCTGCACCGCGGCGCGGAACGCGGCCCGGCCGGCGTCGTCGAGATCGACGATGGCGACACCTTCGGCCTCAAGCGCGGCGCGCGATTCGCGTTCGTCCTGCGCCGCGAAATCCCATTGCGCTTGCGTCGCCTCTGACGCGGCCTGCATCAGTGCTTCGCGGAGCGGCGGCGCCGACGCGGCGAGCATCCTTGCGTTGCAGAGCAGCAGCGCGATGCCGTGGAAATGCCTCGTCATGGTGACGTGGCGGTGATAGCGCTGCAGGTCGAACTGGCGCACGTTGGTCAGCGGATTTTCCTGCGCGTCGACCGTCTCGGCCGCGATCGCCTCGACGAAATCGCGGATGTCGATCGTGACCGGCTCCATGCCGAGCGCGCGGTACGTGGCGTGATGGCCTGCGCTCGGCAGCGTGCGGATGCGGATGCCCGCGCAGTCGGCCGGGCATGCGGATCGCCCGCAGCCGGTTGGAGATGTTGCGCAGCCCGTTGTCCCAGAAGCCGAGCACGCGTAGCCGGTGCGCGACGCGACCTCGGCGGCGAGGCGCTCGCCGAGCGCGCCTTGCAGCAGCGCGCGGGTGCGCTCGCGGTCGGTCAGCTCGAACGGAATGTCGAACACGCCGAGCGCGGGCACGCGCGCGGTGAGGTAGCTCGACGAGAAATAGCAGAGATCGAGCTCGCCGGTTTCGACCAGGTCGAGCAGGTCCGCGACCTTGCGGCCGCGCGTCGGCGATGTTCTCCTCGAATTCGACGGCGATGGCGTCGCCGAGGCTCTTCTTCAGCGACGCCTCGAGCACCCGCATGGCGCGGGTGTGCACCGAGCGCGCGTCCTGATAGCCTGCCATGCGGAGCTTCATGTGCTGCCGCCGATCCCTTGCCAGCCTTGCGTGTCTCGCCGACTATCGCCCACCCGCAACGAGAGCGCGAATGAACATCGACATCCACGCCCATTTCGTCGACCGGCATTACCTCGACGAACTGACCCGGCAATGCAAGCTCGACGTCGAGCAGACGCCGGACGGCAAGACGCTGCTGCGCGACCGCGGCGCCACCATCGCCTGGACCCGGCCCGACATGTTCGACGTCGAGCACCGGCTGCGCGACATGGACAAGAAGGGCATCGGCATGCGCGTCCTCTCGGTCAGCGCGCCGAACGTCTATCCGTTCGCGGGCGACGAGCAGGTGCGCATGGCGCGCCACGTCAACGACCGGCTCGCGGAGTATTGCCGCGCGCATCCGGACCGCTTCATCGGCCTCGCCAGCCTGCCGCTCAACGACGTCGACGCCTCGCTGAAGGAGATCGACCGCGCGGTCGGCGAGCTGGGCCTCAAGGGCCTGGCGATCGGCTCCAACATCGGCGGCCCGCCGCTCAACGATCCGCGCTTCGAGCCGCTGTGGAAGCGGATCAACGAGCTGCGCCTGCCGGTGGTCGAGCATCCGATGTTTCCCAAGGACACGTCGGACATGGGCGAGTTCGAGCTGCCGCTGCGCGTCGGGCTGATGTTCGACACCACGCTGATGGCGGCGCGCATGATCTATGCCGGCATCTTCGAGCGCTATCCCGATTTCCCGTTCGTGCTGGCGCACAGCGGCGCGGCGCTGATCATGCTGCTGGAGCGGCTCGACAACGGCTATCGCCTGTTCCCGGACTGCCGCAAGTACATCAACCGGCTGCCGAGCGAGTACGCCGCGCGGCTCTACTACGACACCTGCGCGTTCGGCGAGGCGGCGCTGATGTTCGTGATCGGCGCGGTCGGCGCGAGCCAGGTGCTGGTCGGCACCGACGATCCGTTCATCGGCTCCGACCTGTCGCACGTGCAGCGCCTGCGGATCGCCGACGCCGACAAGGCGGCGATCCTCGGCGGCAACGCGGCGAAGATGTTCGGGCTGGCGCGCTAGTTCGCCGGCTGCGCCGCTTTCAGGATCGGCGCCCAGCGCGCGGCCTCGGCCTTCACATAGGCGTCGAACGCGGCCGGGCGTGCGCTCCGCCTTGCCGGGGACCGAGCCGCCGAGCTTGTTCAGCCGCTCGCGCACGCTGGCGTCGTCGAGCGCCTTGTCGAGCGCGCCGGCGAGCTTGTCGACGACGGGCGCCGGCGTGCCCTTGGGCGCGAAAATGCCGGCCCAGATGCTCATCTGGTAGTCGATGCCGGCCTCCTTGGCGGTCGGCACGTCCGGCAACGCGGCGAGCCGCTCGGTGGCCGACACGCCGTAGGCCTTGATCGAGCCGCCCGGCACCTGCTGGACGACGCTGACCGACTGCTCGCAGAAGTAATCGACATGGCCGCCGATCAGGTCGTTCATCGCGGGACCGGTGCCGCGATAGGCGACCTGCGGTCGGCTTGATCGCGGCCGACGTGTTGAACAGCACGCACGCCATGTGCGACGAGGCGCCGATCCCGCCGTGCGCCTGCTTGATGGCGGCGGCATTCTGCTTCACATGCGCGACGAACTCGCGCAGGTCCTTGGCCGGGAAATCCTTGCGCGCCACGATCACGGCGGGCGAGTGGGCGGTCGGGCCGATCGGCGCGAAATCGCCGGCGCCGTACTTGATGTTGGGCGTCAGCACCGGCGCGGCGACATGCGATCCCATGCTGCCGGCGAGCAGCGTGTAGCCGTCGGGCGCCGCGGCCGCGACGCGGCCGCTGCCGATCGTGCCGCCGGCGCCGCCGACGTTCTCGATCACCAGCGTCTGGCCGAGCGTGCGCGACATGTGCTCCGCCACGATGCGCGCGACCACGTCGCTCGGGCCGCCGGCGGGGAACGGCACGACGACGGTGATCGGCCGCGTCGGGTAGTCCTGCGCCTGCGATGCCGCCGGCGATGCGCCGAGCGCGATCAGCGCGCCGAATGCGAACGATCGCCGGAATTCCGCGTCGCTGCTTTCATGCGCGATCCTCCCGTTCAATCGTTCTTCAGAACCTCCGCGACTTCGACGCGGCGGCCTTCCTTGGCCGACAGGATACCGGCGCGCAGCACCGCAAGCGAGGTGCGTGCCGCTGTCGCCGTCCATCTCGGGCTTCGCGTCGCCGCGCACCGCGGCGGCGAACTCCTCCAGCTCCTCGACGAATACGTCGTTCTTGTCGCAGGGACATGCGTCGCCTTGTCCGTGCCGCGCTTGAGCAGGCGCAGGCCGTTGTGCATGTCGTAGTAGGCGCTGGCTTCCTTGCCGTAGACGTTGAGCAGGTAATATTCCGACGCCGAGGCGTAGCTGGCGTTGAGCGTGGAGATCGCGCCGTTCTGGTGTTCGAGCACCAGGCTGGCGACGTCCGGGTTGTCGCCGGGCAGCACCAGCTGCGCGAGCCTGCCGCTCACCGCCACGATCGGCCCCATCAGGTATTCCAGCACGTCGGTGTAGTGGATGCCGATCTGCAGCATCACGCCGCCCGGCATGCCCTGCGCCTGGTAGCGCCAGGACGACAGGTCGATCTTGCCGAGCCGGTCGCGGCTGATGTTGGCCTCGGCGTTGACCAGCTTGCCGAACGCGCCGCCGTCGATCTGCTTCTTCACGTAGCGGAAATGGCTCTCGCGGCGGCGCTGATAGCCGAGCGCCAGCACCACGCCGGCCTTGCGGCAGGCGTCGGCGATGGCGCGGCCTTCGGACACGCGTGTTGGCGATCGGCTTGTCGAGGAAGATGTGCTTGCCGGCCTCCGCCGCCGCGCGCGTGGTTTCGAGATGCGCGTTGTTCGGCGTGGTGTTGACGATCGCCTCGATGGACTTGTCGTTGAGCACGTCCTCGTAGCTCGCCGCGGCCTTGCAGCCGTATTTCTTGGCGAACGCCTCGCGCTTGTCCGGCGAGCGCGTGTAGCAGGACACGATCTCGATCTTGTCGGTGCGCTTGATGGCGTCGGCCAGAACGTCCGACCACCAGCCCATGCCGAGACAGGCGACGCGCAGCGGCTCCGTTGCCATGTCGTGCGTTCCTGCTACTTGGCGTCCGGGTTCCAGGTGGCGCCGATCGACTTCGACCGCGGCCTTCGCCAGATTGAGGTCGGTCTCCCAGTCGCCGCCGGCGACGCCGATGCCGCCGATGCATTCGCCGTTGACCAGGATCGGGCAGCCGCCGCGCGTCGCGGTCCAGCGCTCCGGTCCGGCGGCGAGCGTGAGGCCGATGGCGTTGACCACGTCGAGGTCCTGGCCCACCGCGCCCTTCGGCGAGGTCGGCCGCTTGTTCGACGCGGCCGCGACCGCCTTGGTGGTCGAGGAATGCACGGTGTGGAAGCGGCCGCCCTCCATGCGCTCCAGCAGGATCAGGTGTCCGCCGGCGTCGACGATGGCGATCGAGACGGCGATGCCTTCCTTCTTCGCGCCGGCGAGCGCGGTGGTCATCATTGTTCTTGGCGCCTTCGTTGGTCAGGCGCTTGGTGTCGGCGAAGTTCATGCTGTGGTTCCTGGTGCCGCTTGCGGCATGACGTGACGGTGTGGCAACTCCCTACTTCGCCAGCGCTTCGATCAGCGGCGCGGCGTCCTTGAGCGTCTCGATCGTCCACAGCCGCTCCGACAATTCCTTGGCGCGCGCTCTCGCCATAGACCGGCGTCGACCAGATCGTGGAACTTGGCGATCAGCCCGGCGTCGTCGAGCGGCACGATGCGCGAGCCCCAGGCCTCGTCGGCCTGGCGGACGAACTTGCCCTTGCGCGGTGTGCACGGTGACGCGCGCCGGGCGCAGCCTCGGATAGAGCGAGTCGATCTCCGTCGGCGCGGTGATCGTGAGCTTGCGCGCGAAATCGGCGAACGCCGGATCCTTGCGCGTCTTCTCGTCGAAGTGCTCGAACTTGATGCCGCGATAGCGCGCCGCGAGGCCCATCAGATACGGGAAGCTCAGTTGCGCGCTGGCGAAATCGTCCCACGGCACGTGGGCGTGCTCGGCGGCGATCTTGTAGGTCTCGACGTCGACCTTCTTGATGTCCTCGAACTTGATCTTCTCGTCGTTGAGCAGGCCGAACGCCGCCTCGACCGCGGGCTGGATGTGCCGGCAGCAGGCATACGGCTTGATGTAGCAGTCGGTGATGCCGTACTCGGCCTGCGGCGGCAGCGTGATCGGCCGCGCCTTGTCGATGCGGCCGAACGCGAACGCCTGCATGAAGCCGTCGCGCGACTCGATCACGTTCGGCGGGCCTTCGACGCCCTGCTCGGCGAGCAGCGCCGCCTGCATGCCTTCGCGCGAGGCGTGGCCGGCGTGCAGCCGCTTGATGTCGCCGCCGCCGTTGACGAAGGCGAACAGGCCGGCGGCGCTCGACGCCGCGATGCCGAGCGCGTTGCCGAGCTTGTCGGCGGGCAGCGCGCGCAGCTTCGCCGTCGCCATCGCCGCGCCGAACGGGCCGACCGCGCTGGTCGGATGGAAGCCGCGATGCCGCAGGTCGGGCGCGCAGGCGCGCGCGAGCGAAATGTTGGTCTCGTAGCCGGCCACCATCGCCTCGATCAGCGCGGCGCCGGACGCGCGGCGCTCGTAGCCGACGCTGAGGATCGCCGGCACGATCGACGCAGCCGCAGTGCGCCGAGCCGTTGCGGTAGCCGTCGTCGAGCTCGATGCCGTGCGCCGCGGTGCCGCCGAGGAACGCGGCGTCGAGCAGGTCGGCGCGGCGGGCGCGGCCGGGCACCGGGATTTTTCCGGCCGGGCGCACCGACGGCGATCACCTTCTCGGCGCTGGTGGCGATCGTCGCCGGGCGCGCCGGCGATCATCACGCCGACGGTGTCGAGCAGGTGCCGCTTGGCGTAGTGCCGCGCCTCCTCGGGGATCGCGTCGTAGCGCAGCTCGCGGTTGAACGCGATCAGCGCGTGCGGTCGCGCCGGCGGCGGGCTGCAGCGTGTGAACGGCTTCGGCGTGGGACATGGGGGAACTCTCCGGATTCGTGCGCCGAGCGGTACTGACGCGCTTCGCGCGAATCTTCTCCAACACCGGCAGCAGATAGGAAATGAACTTCGGCGGGTCCTCGCTCATCGGGAAATGGCCGAGGCCCTTCATGATGACGGCCTCCGCGCCGGTGCGCTTCGCCACGTCGAGCGTGCCCTCGCTGGTGCAGGAATAGTCGTATTCGCCGGTCAGCAGATAGAGCGGCGTCTTGCGGCCGTCGATCTCGTCGACCTTGGCGCGGATGTCGCCGTCGACCTTGTAGAAATGCAGGTCGCCCTTGAACACGCCGGGCCCGCTCATCAGGTAGTGCCACAGCGTCTCCCAGCGGTGATTGTCCGGCGCGGTCGGCGCGACCAGCCCGGACACCACGCCGGTCGAGACCTCGCCGCCGTGCACGTCGCCCCGGTGCAGCCATTCGACGTCGTAGTAGGGCGCGACATGCGCCGCGGTCTCCAGCCCGATGATGGCGCGGAAGCGCTCGCCGTGCTGGTGCGCGAGATAGAGCACGATGCGGCCGCCGATCGAGCAGCCCATCACCACCGGCTTGTCGAGCTGCAGCGCGTCGGAGATTTCCAGCACCATGCGCACGTAGTCGCGCGAGGTGAGCTTGTACTCCTCGTTCTGGTAGCCCTCGGGCGGCGAGGATTTGCCGTGCCACGGCATGTCGAACACGATGACGCGGAAGTTGTCGGTGATGCGCTTGTCGTTGAGCAGGCCGCGATACTGCCGCCCGTCGGAGCCGGCGGTGTGCAGGCAGAGCAGCGGAATGCCCTGGCCGGCCTCCTCGATGTAGAGGCGGTGCGGCCGGCCGAGCAGATCGAAATTGAGATAGCGGCCGACGATGGGCTCGAAAGCTCGGTGTTGCTGGAGCCGCTTTCGGCGCGGCGAGCGTTTCCGCCGGCGGCGAGCTTGCGCGGCGAGGCCAGCACGTCCTTGATGTAGAGCAGGTTCGCCATGAACGGGTGCAGGTCGCCTTCGATCTTCAGCTTGCCGCGCTTGAACAGCGCGAAGATGTCGTGGTGGCCGGGCGGCGGCAGCTCGGTCCAGAACATCTCCCATTCGTCGCGCGGCGCGCGCAGCGCGAAGCTGTAGTTCGGCGTCACGAACGGGCCGGGCGTGACCGAGACGATGCGGCCTTCGAGGATCTTGACGAGATAGCCCTTGTCGCCGATCTCGATCAGGAACGTGGTGGAGAGGAAGCGCCCGCGCCGGACGAGATTGGCGTCGGCGTTCACAAGTTCGGGAATGCGTTCGATCATGTTGCCCTCTTACGCAAGCTTCACCAGCGCATCGACCGCGACGACGCCCTGGCCCTTGGCGCGCACCATCAGCGGATTGACCTCGGCCTCCGCCACGGCAGGGCCATCCATGACCGCAAGCTGCGACAGCGCGACCAGCGCATTCGCCAGCGCGTCGAGATCGCCCGGCGGCTTGCCGCGATAGCCGGCCAGCGCCTTGAGCGCGGCGACCTCGCCGATCATCTCGTGCGCGGTGGCGAGATCGACCGGCGCGAGCCGCAGGCTGCGGTCGCGATAGATTTCGGCGAGCACGCCGCCGGCCGCCACCATGACCAGCGGGCCGACGTCGGGATCGACGCGATAGCCGATCAGCACTTCGCCGAGACCTTGCAGTCATGGGCTGCACCAACACACGCGGTGCTTTGGTTGCCTGCGCGATCTGCTTTGTCGCGGCGAGCAGCGCGGCATCGTCGCGCACGTTCAGAACGACGCCGCCGACATCCGACTTGTGCGCGATCTCGGCTGACAGCGCCTTGACGGCGACGGGATAGGGAAAGGGCAGGGACGGGCGCCTTCGTCGCGTTCGACATCGAGCGCGACGATGGCGCGTGCGGCACGCCGAGCTTGTCGAGCAACGCATAGGCCTCAAGCTCGTCGAGCATGCGGCCCTCTGCCATGCGATGCGCCAGCGCGCGTCTCGATCGCTCGCGGTGCTTGCCGGCCCAGCGCCGCGGCGATCGCATCGGCGCAGGCCTCCGGCGTATGGAAATTCGGCACGCCGGCGGCGGACAGCCGCTTCAACGCGTCCGGCGCTTCGGGCACCAGGAACGCCGCGATCGGTGTCTTCGATCCGGCGCTGTCGACGATCGGCTTCACCGCCAGATCGGGATAGAAGCGCGCCGACGAGCCGATCACCGCCACCACCATGTCGAACTCCGGCGCGGAGGTGAGCACCGCGAGCGCGGCCTTCATCGCGTCGTACTGCGTGCCGGTCAGCGTCATGTCGACGATCCGCGCCGGCGCGACGTCGACGCCGGTGGCGGCCTTCAGCCGCGCCAGCGTCTCCGCGCTCGGCTGCTCGACCTTGACGCCGCGGACGCTGAGCGGATCGACCACGGTGGCGGCGCCGCCGGCGGTCGTCGTCACCACCGCGACCGCGCCGCGCTTGGCGCCGCGCGGCAGCGCCGGCACGCGCGCCACCATCGGGAAGCCTTCGATCAGCCCTTCCAGCGTGTGCACGCGCGCGATGCCGCATTCGGCGAGGAACACGTCGGCGATGTCGTCCTCGCCGGCCAGCGCGCCGGTGTGCGACACCGCAAGCGCGCGCGCCGCTTCGGAGCGGCCGAGCTTGTAGGCCATCACCGGCTTGCCGCGCTTCGCCGCTTCGAGCGCGAAGGCGCGCAGGTGCTCGCGCCTTGCGCATGGTTTCGAGGAACAGCACGTAGCCGTCGATGCCGGGATCGTCGAGCGTTGCAGCGCAGATTTCGCCGATCGACAGATCGACCTCGTTGCCGACCGACACCAGCCCGGCGAAGCCGATGCCGCGCGCTTTGCCGCGCGAAAGAAACGTGCCGATCATGCCGCCGGAGTGCGACGCGGCGAAGATGCGGCCGACCGGCAGGTCCTTCTCGTCGAACGCGGCGTTGGCGGTGAGGAAGGTCTTGTTGCGCAGGTCGACCACGCCGAGGCTCGACGGCCCGACGATGCGGGTCTTGGTCGTGGCGACGATCTCGCGCAGCCGCGCCTCGCGCGCATGGCCCTCCGCGCCGACCTCGGCGAAGCCGTTGGCGAGCGCGGTGACGACCGGCACGCCGAGCCGGCCGCATTCCTCGATCGCCTCGATGGTCGCGTCGGTGTTGGCGACGACGTAGACGTGCTCCGGCACTTCGGGCAGCGCGGCGAGCGACGGAAACGCGCGCTCGCCCAGCACCTCGTCGCGCCGCGCGTTGACCGGATAGATGCGGCCGGCGTAGCCGGCCTGGCGCAGGAATTTCAGCGGCCGCCCGGCGGTCTTGGTGGCGTCGTTCGACTGGCCGACGATGGCGACGGACTTCGGCGCGAACAGATATTGGGCGAGGGTGGTCAGCGGACTCTCGTTCCCGCCCCCGCTTGCGAGGGAGGGCGGGACGGGGGCGCCTGTTCGTCCGCTACGAGATCCGGGTCCAGGCTCGCGCGTCGCGTCGCCGCGCTCGCGCGGGGACACAAGAGTTATTCCGCGGCCTCGGCTTTCGATTTCGGCGGCCGCTGATCGAACCGCCGGTCGAACACGTGCTCGGCGATGCGGTTCTTCAGAATCTCCACCGAGCCGCCGGCGATCATCCAGCCGCGGCAGCGCCGCATGCAGTATTCGACCAGCGCCGACTTGCTGTAGCCCGCCGCGCCCATGATCTGGATCGCCTCGTGCGCGACCTCGAAGCCGGTGGTGTTGCAGGCGACCTTGGCCACGGAGGTTTCGTAGGCCGACGGCAGGCCGCTGTCGGCGTTCACCGCGGCGCGATAGAGCAGGAGCTGCGCGCTCTCCAGCTTGATCGCCATGTCGGCGAACTTCCATTGCAGGCCCTGGAATTCGCACAGCGGCCGGCCGAACTGCTTGCGCACCGAGGCGTGCTCGCGCGCCCGCTCGTAGGCGTAGCGGCCGAACGCCAGCGAGCGCGCGGTGTTGCCGATCCGCTCGACGTTGAAGCCCGCCATCTGCTTCTGGAAGCCGCCGGGGCCGAGCAGCACGTTCTCCGCCGGGATGCGGCAATTGTCGAAATGCAGCTCGCTCCATTGCTCGCCGCTCATGAACTCCTGCGGCGGGCCGATGGTGAAGCCCGGCGCGCCGCGCTCGACGATCACCGAGCCGATGCCGCCGGTGCCGGGCCCGTAGCGCACATAGACCAGGAAGATCGCGGCGTCCGGGCTGAAGGTGGAGAACACCTTGCTGCCGTTGAGCACGTAGTGCGAGCCGTCCTGCTTGGCGGAGGTCTTGAGCTCGGTCGCGGCCGAGCCGGCGTCCGGCTCCGAGATGCCGAGGCTGATCACCATGTTGCCGGCCAGCAGGTCGCCGAGCCATTTCTTCTTGTGATAGTCGCTGCCGTATTCGGCGAAGGTGCGGATCGGGCCGAAGTTGCCGAACTGCACCACGTCGGCGCTGCGCGGGCACACCGCCGCGACCTGCTCGATGGCGATCACCGCGTCGATCAGCGTGCCGCCGAGGCCGCCGTCAGCGTCGGGGAGGGTGATGCCCATCAGCCCCTGCTTGTGCATCAGCTTGGCGACGTCGAACGGGAATCGCGGGTCGTGCGCGCGCTTGAGCGCGTCCTTCTCCAGATGCGCTTGCGCGAACTTGCGCACCGAATCGGCGAACAGCTTTTGCTCGTCGGTGAAGTCGAAGTTCATGGTGTCGCCTTGGCGCCCGACTTTTTCACGATCGCCGACCATTTCTTCTCTTCTTTGTCGATGTCGGCAACGTATTCCTCGGGTGAGGAGGGGAACGGCTCGGTGCCGTCGGCAGCCATGCGGGTTTTGGTGTCCGGCGATTCGACCGCCTCGCGCAGCGCCGCGTTGAGCTTGCGGATGATCGCCTCCGGCGTGCCCGCCGGGGCGACGATGCCGTAATGCAGCACCGCCTCGAAGCCGGGCAACGTTTCCGCGACGGTCGGCAGGTCCGGGAACACCGGCGAACGCTTCGGTCCTGCGACCGCGAGCGCGCGCACCTTGCCTTCCTTGGCGAGGGCGACGACCGGCGGCAGCGACGAGAAGAAGATATGCACGTGGCCGCCGACCAGATCGCCCAGCGCCGGCGCGGTCCCCTTGTAGGGCACGTGGATGAGCTGAAGCCCCGCCATCTGCTCGAACAGCGCGGCGCCGAGATGGATGCCGCTGCCGACGCCGGAGGACGCGTAGCTGAGCTTGCCCGGCTCCTTCTTCGCCAGCGCGATCAGCTCGGGAACGTTGTTGGCCGGCACCTTGGGATTGACCACCAGGATGAGCTGCCCGGTGCCGATCAGGCCGACCGGCGCGAAATCCTTGCGCGGGTCGTAGCCGACGTTCTCGTAGAGCGTGGGATTGACGGCGAGGGTGCCGGTGCCGCCGAGCGCCAGCGTGTAGCCGTCGGGCGCTGCGCGCGCCACTTGCCGCGTCGCGATCGAGCCGCCGGCGCCACCGCGATTTTCGACCACGATGTTCTGGCCGAGCGTCTTGCTCATCTTCTCCGCGACGGTGCGCGCCATCACGTCGTTGCCGCCGCCGGCGGCGTAAGGCACCACCAGCGTGATCGGCCGGTTCGGATAGTCCTGGGCGGCGGCCGGCGCGGCGGTGAAGACGACGGCAAGCGCCAGCAGCCAGGCATTGGGGCGTTTCATCTTGGGCAACCTCGTTTCCTCGTTCATAGACCGCCATTCCGGCGTGGCCGCATGGCGGCGCGGGGTTGGGCGCGTAGCGTAGGTTAACAGCCGTCATGGCCGGGTATAGCCGTCCGAAGGGCGGCGTCGCTTCGCTCGCCTATGTCCCGGCCATCCACGTCTTGTTTTGCCTAGTCAAAAGACGTGGATGCCCGGCACAAGGCCGGGCATGACGTGGAGAGAGCGAATTGTCCGAACTCAGATCTTCGGAATATTCGCTTCGTTGATCACGTCGATCCAGCGCTTGGTGTCTTCGGCGATGAAGGCGCGGGTCTCGGCGACGTTGCCGCTGCCCGGCGTCAGCAGAAGCTGCTTGTAGCGCTCGGTCAGCTCCGGTTCCTTCAGCACCTCGTTCAGCGTGGCGTTGAGCTTGTTGACGATCGGCGCGGGCGTGCCGGGCGGCGCCGTGATCGCGTTCCAGGTGTCGGAGATCAGCCCGGGCAAGCCGAGCTCGGCCATGGTCGGCATGTCGGGCAGCTGCGGAATGCGCTTGCTGGTCGTCACGGCAAGGATGCGCGCCTTGCCGCCCTCGTGCAGTTTGATCGCCGACTTCGAGCTGCATGAAGATGAAGTCGACGTGGCCCGCGACGATGTCGTTGAGCGCCGGGCCGGTGCCCTTGTAGGGAACGTGCGTCATCTTCGAGCCGGTCAGCTTGGCGTAGAGCTCGGCGGTGAGATGCGAGGTGGTGCCGGGACCCTGCGACGCGTAGTTCACCTTGCCGGGATTGGCCTTCACGTAGTCGATGAACTCCTTCGCGGTCTTGGCGGGGAAGTCGTTCTTCACCAGCAGCACGTTCGGGATCGTCGACATGATGCCGACGAACTGGAATTTGGTCGGGTCGTAGTTCAGCGACTTGTAGAGCGCCACGTTGGTGGTGATCGGCGAGGGCTGCGACGCCATCAGCTGATAGCCGTCCGGCTCGGCCTTGTAGACCGCTTCGGCCGCGAGGCTGCCGCCGGCGCCGCCGCGGTTCTCGACCACGAAGGTCTGACCGAGCTTGGCGGCCATGCGGCCGGTGACAAGCCGCGTCACGGTGTCGACGCCGCCGCCGGGCGGCACGGTGACGAGCACGCGCACCGGCTTGTTGGGATAGTCGGCCGCGCTCTGAGCGGCGGCGGGAGAAATCGCGAGCGCCAACGCGGCGGCTGCGATCAGCGGCAAATGCTTCGACATGTTCCAATCCTCGGACGCTGAATTGCCGATTGATTGCCGGGCCGACGCCGAAAAGTCAATTTGGCGCGGTGTCGCGCGCGGCATGCCTGCCGCGCGGTTTCGCGTGTCAGCCCAGCGCCTTGAGATGGCGGATCGGGCGGCCCGGCGCGATGTTCTCCGCCGCGGCGACGATGGCGTTGGCGTCGATGCCGTAGTGCCGGTAGAGGTCGGCGAGCGATCCGGTCTGGCCGAAGTGCTCGACGCCGAGCGCCCGCACGCGATGGCCGTACACCGCGCCGAGCCAGGCCAGCGTCGCCGGATGGCCGTCGAGCACGGTGACGATGCCGCAGTTGGTCGGCACGTCGGCGAGCAGCCGCTCGATGTGCGAGCGCGCATGCACCAGGCCGCGCTCGCGCGCGCGCTGCGCCGCGGTCCAGCCGGCGTTGAGCCGGTCGGCCGAGGTGACGGCGAGCAGGCCGACGTCGCGGCGGTCCTCGCCCATCAGGCCGATGGCCTGGATCGCCTCCGGCGCGATCGCGCCGGTGTAGGCGACGACGACCTGGCAGTTCGGTCCGGGCTTGCGCAGCCAGTAGGCGCCGTCGACGATGCCTTGGCGCAGCTCCGGCGTCATCTCGCGCTTGATCTGCTCGACCGGCCGCGTCGAGAGCCGCAGATAGACCGAGCCGCCGGTCTCGTCGCGCAGCCAGTTGCGCTCGGACGCCGCGCCGTCGCCGTCCTTCTGGATGTAGTCGAGCGCGAACGCCATGATCGCGGCAAGCTCGTCGACGAACGCCGGCTCGAACGCCGCAAGCCCGTCCTGCGCCATGCCGATCAGCGGCTGCGCGATCGACTGGTGCGCGCCGCCTTCCGGCGCCAGCGTGATGCCGGACGGCGTCGCCACCAGGATGAAGCGCGCCTCCTGGTAGCAGGCGTAGTTCAGCGCATCGAGGCCGCGCGCGATGAACGGATCGTACAGCGTGCCGATCGGCAGCAGCCGCTCGCCGTTGATCGAATGCGACAGGCCGAGCGCGGACAGCAGGATGAACAGGTTCATCTCGGCGATGCCGAGCTCGATGTGCTGGCCCTTCGGCGAGAACTCCCAGTTGAAGGTCGAGGGGATGCGCTCGCTCTTGAACGTGTCGGCCATCGCCTCGCGCGCGAACAGGCCGCGGCGGTTCACCCACGGGCCGAGATTGGTCGAGACGGTGACGTCGGGCGAGGTGGTGACGATGCGTTCGGCGAGCGCGGACTTCTCGCGCGCCAGCTCGTTGAGCAGCGCGCCGAAGCCGAACTGCGTCGACATGGTCGGCTGGATCGTGACCGGCAGCACGTCCGGCACCTCGATCTTGCGGCGCCTTGAGGCGGCGCTCGCCGCCTTGCGCGAACGGCACGCGGTCGAGGAATGCCTGCAGCGTGTCCGCAGGCGTCGCGAGGCCCTCGAACCTGTCCCACTCATGGCCCGGCCGGATGTTCATCGCCGTGCGCGAACGGTTTCCATCTGCGTCGGCGTCATCAGGCCGGCGTGATTGTCCTTGTGGCCGGCCATCGGCAGGCCGAAGCCCTTCACCGTGTAGCAGATGAAGCAGGTCGGCCGGTCGTGATCGATCTTGTCGAACGCTTCGACGCAGCGACGGCAGGTCGTGGCCGCCGAGATTGTTCATCAGCCGCGCCAGTTCGTCGTCGCTGCGCTTCTCGATCAGCGCGGTGACGTCGCCCTGATCGCCGATCTCGTCGAGCAAGCGCTTGCGCCACGCCGCGCCGCCCTGGAACACCAGCGCCGAGTAGAGCTGGTTCGGGCAGGTGTCGATCCAGTGCTTGAGCTTTTCGCCGCCCGGCTCGCGGAACGCGGCCTGCTGCAGCGAGCCGTATTTCAGGATCACCACGTCCCAGCCGAAATTCTTGAACAGCTGCTCGTAGCGCTCCCACAGGCCCTCGCGCACCACGGCGTCGAGGCTCTGGCGGTTGTAGTCGATGATCCACCAGCAATTGCGCAGGCCCTGCTTCCAGCCTTCGAGCAGCGCCTCGAAGATGTTGCCCTCGTCGAGCTCGGCGTCGCCGACCAGCGCGATCATGCGGCCTTCGGGGCGATCCGTTCCCCAGCCGTGCGCGCGCACGTAATCCTGCATCAGCGACGAGAACAGCGTCTGCGCGACGCCGAGGCCGACCGAGCCGGTCGAGAAATCGACGTCGTCGGTGTCCTTGGTGCGCGACGGATAGGACTGCGCGCCCTTGTAGCCGCGGAAGTTCTCGAGCTTCTCGCGGGTCTGCTTGCCGAGCAGATACTGGATGGCGTGGAAGTTCGGCGAGGCGTGCGGCTTCACCGCGACGCGGTCCTGCGGCCGCAGCACGTTGAAATAGAGCGCGGTCATGATGGTGGCGAGCGAGGCGGACGACGCCTGATGGCCGCCGACCTTGATGCCGTCGTCGCTCTCGCGCAGGTGGTTGGCGTTGTGGATGGTCCAGCTCGCCAGCCAGAGCACCTTGCGCTCCAGTTCGCTCAGGATGGCGAGATCGGCGGGGGAAATGGATTGCTTGCTCATGGCAGGCCTCGATTCGCATGCCATTAACGCGCAAATGGCCGGGCATTGGCTGCCAATTCACACCAGTATTTGCGGCCAGAATTGGTGTATTCTGCCAATATCTGATGCTTTGAATGGGTGGTTTATGCCAAAGAAGGACCTGGATGCGACCGATCGCAAGATCCTGGAGCTGCTCCAGGCCGACGGCCGCATGAGCCTTGCCGAGCTTGCCGAGAAGGTCGGGCTGTCGCCGTCGCCGTGCCTGCGCCGCGTGCGGATGCTGGAGGACGGCGTGATCTCGCGCTACGTCGCGGTGCTCGACCAGCGCGCGGTGGGGCTGCCGGTCAGCGTGTTCGTCTCGATCAAGCTGGAGAAGCAGCGCCAGGAATCGCTCGACCGTTTCGCCAAGGCGATCGAGCGCTGGCCCGAGGTGCTGGAGTGCTACCTGATGACCGGCTCGCGCGACTACTGGATGCGCGTGGTGGTGCCCGATCTCGACGCCTACGAGCGGTTCGTGAAGCAGAAGCTCACGCGCGTCGAAGGCATCGCCTCGATTGAATTCGAGCTTTGCGCTGGAGCAGGTGAAATACACCAACGTGCTGCCGGTGGCGTGAGCCTCGCCGGTGTGCCGCGCAATAGGTGATGCGCGGCGCCGGAGCCGCCGAGGGTTGTGTCATGAACGACGCGAGCGGTGTGCGGCAGACGTTCCGCCTCGAAGAGGCGACGATCGACGACCTGCATCGCGCGATCCAGGCCGGCGAGACCACCGTCGTCGACGTGGTGAAGCGCTACATCGAGCGGGTGCGCGCCTTCAACGGCGTCGCCAGCATGCTGGTGACGGAGGACGGCGCGGCGGTTCCGGAGGCGAAGGGCACGGTGCGCGCCGGCGCGCCGCTGCGCTTTCCGACGCAGACGGTGAAGGCCTCGACGATCCTGCCCGATCTCGACAAGTACCAGGGCCCGCCGATCGAATACGGCCGCATGGAGGCGACCGCGTCCGATCCGAGCGTGCAGCAGCAGTTCGGCATGATCGTCGGCATTCCGAACGCCGGGCAGGTCAACGCGATCGGCACGCTCAACATCCGCGGCGAGCGCTCCGTCACCTGCAAGGGCGAGTTCGACAAGCATCCCTCGCTCGGCCCGCTGCCGCCCGGCGCGCCGCCGGTCTGCGAATATCTTCCGCCAGCAGCCCGACGCGCTGGAGCGCGCCGCCGAGCTCGACGCGCAGTACGGCCGCAATCCCGATCTCGAGAAAATGCCGATGTACGGCGTGGTGTTCTCGTTCAAGGACCCGTTCGACACCAAGGACATGCGCTCGACCGGCGGCGGCGACGCGCGCTACGACATCGACTTTCCCGGCGCGCGACCACGTGCTGGTCGAGCAGCTTCGCAACAAGGGCGCGATCATCTTCGCCAAGGCGGTGAACACCGAATACAACGGCCGCGCCGGCGATCCGGGCGGCCGCAACAAGCCCGACAAGGTGCTGCCCTCGACGCTCGGCTATCAGCGCAGCACCTGGGCCGGCAATCCGTCGAACCCCTACGACACCACGCGCTCGGCCTCGCTCGGCTCGAGCTCCGGCTCGGCGCTGTCGGTCAGCGTCAACATGGTGATGGCGAGCCTCGGCGAGGAGACGCGCGCGTCGTGCCGCGGCCCGTCGAACCACAACGCGGTGGCGCTGATCCTGCCGCACAAGTCGATGATCGGCTTCGACGGCGGCGCGATCGGCGCCGACATCTATTGCGACCGCACCGGCATCCATGCGCGCAAGATCGAGGACTGCGCGAAAATCCTCGATGCGCTGAAGGACCCGGACGCAGGGCTACTACGATCCGCGCGACGTGTTCTCGACGGTGCCGCGCTCGTCGGTGCTGAGCACGTCCTATGCGATGCACGCCAAGATGCCCGGCGTGCCGAATGCGCTCGGCGGCGTGCGGCTCGGCGTGATCCGCGAGTTGATGGTCTATCCGAAGGGCTCGCAAGACCGAGCAGCCGATCGTCGATGCGGCGACGAAAGAGATCAAGAGGTGCTCGGCGGCCGGCTCGGCGCGACGCTGGTGGAGTCGTCCGATCCGCTGTGGCAGCGCGATCCGGATGTCGAGCAGATGAAGGTCGATTACCGCGTCGCGCTGGCGCGGCTGGTGCCGGTGTTCATGCCGGACCTGCTGTTCCGGCTGCGGCGCGACGGCACGCCGCTGTTCAAGGAGTTCGCCGAGGCGATCGCGCCGACCGAGTTCCTGCCGGGCAAGGTGTTCGGCTCGGGCACGATGTCGCCGATCGACTATTGCGTGGCGCTGGCCGAAGGCCGCATCGAGCCGCCGGTCAATCTCGATCTCGGCACCATCCAGCAGCAGGAAATGTCGAACACGTTCCGCTTCCACATCTCGCAGTATCTGTCGCGCCGCGCCGAGGACTGGAAGGCCAAGGGCTTCACCGAGACGCTTGCCGACTGGGCCGCGCTCAACGCGCGCTCCAAGTTCTGGGGCGACGACCAGCGCGCCGCGTTCAAGAACTGGGAGGAGGTCACCGACCCGCGCAATCCGCTCGGCGGACGCCAGGGCGTCAACGAGCGCATCATGCTGCGCGAGCTGCTGCGCCGCGCCGACATGATGGTGATCCTGGAGAACAAGCTCGACGCGCTGGTGCGGCTGCACACGCCGTGGCCGCCGGGGCTGATCGGCCACGCCTATCAGTACGACATCGCCAGCAACCTGCGGCCGGAGTCGCTGTCGGGTCCGAACGCCGGCCTGACCGAAGTGCTGATCCCGGCGGGCTACGTCACCACGGCGTACGATCCGGTCTACAAGCTCACGCCGGACGGCAAGCGCTACGTGTCGCAGGCGTCCGACAAGCCGACCAAGCTTGCGGAGCCGGGCCTGCCGTTCTCGCTGGTGTTCCGCTGCGAGCCGGGCAAGGAGGACATCGTGCTGCGGATCGCGTCGGCCTACGAGGCGGCGAGCAAGCGCCGCATCCCGCCGCCGGCGTTCGCCTAGTCCCGCCCCGTCACCTTGTTCATCAGCGCCGTGGCATCCGCCGGCGCCGCGTCGCCGGTCCACACCACGTACTGATCGGGCCGCACCAGGATCATGCGCGCCTCGTAGGCCTCGCGGCCGCCGCCCCAGGTGTCGCTGCACCATCTTCAGCGGCACGCCGAGCGATGTCGCGGCCTGCTCGATCGCGCGCGATGCTTGCGTCGTCCGCGCCGAACGCGAACAGCGTGAAGTCCGGTCCCAGTTCGTCGAACGTGCTGCGGCCGGACGACAGCGGCAGCGGCGTCAGGTGATGCCCGGGGCGCGCCACAACCAGATGATCGCCGTGCGCGCTGCACACGCCGCCCGGCGGGCCGATCACCACCGACGAGCCTTCGTAGTTCGGCTCGTAGTTCTGCACGCGCCAGCCGATGTCGGTGCCGAACTGGTGCCAGATTTCCTCGAACGCGGCCTTGTTGCTCTCCGGGCTGTGGCGGTTGAGCATTTCGCCCTCGCGCTTGATGCGCGCGGCGATGAAATCCTCCGCGGTCTCCTCGAACACCGGGCGGCGCTCCTCGCCGTAGGAGCGCAGCAGGCCGTCGCCGCCCCAGCCCTGGATGCGCGCCGCGAGCTTCCAGCCGAGATTGGTCGCGTCCTCCAGGCCGTTGTTGAGGCCGAAGCCGCCGTAGGGCGGATGGCTGTGCGCGGCGTCGCCGGCGATGAACACGCGGCCGACCCGATAGCGCTTCGCGACCGAGACGCGCAGGTCCCAGAAGCCGACGTGATCGTAGTCGCACTTGACCTTGAAGCCGCAGACCTTCTCCAGCAGGCCGTGGAAGTCGAAATTCTCCCGCGTGCTGTCGGCGGGCACCGGCGAATGGAAGAACCAGCCTTCGCCGACGTCGATGCGGCCGAAGAACTGCCAGTAGCCGTGCAGGTCCGGATGCATCACGCGATAGGTCGAGCGCGGCGGAAATTTCTCCAGCGCCTTGTGCAGGTCGCGCGAGCGGAACACCAGCAGCACCATGAGCTGGTCGAAATCGGTGCCGCTGCGCTCGATGCCGATCTGGTCGCGCACCAGCGAGCGCGGGCCGTCGCAGCCGACCGCGTAGTCGGCCTCCAGCACCTCGCGGCCCGAGCCGTTGGCCTGCTCGATCGCGATGCGGACGCCGTGCTCGTCCTGCTCGACCGATTTTGCGGTCCAGCCGAAATACGAGGTGACGCTCGGCAGCTTGTCCATCTTGGCGCGCAGCACCTTCTCGGTCTGGTACTGCGGCAGCCGCTCGTTGGCCTGCGAGTAGAAGGCGCGGACCATCTCGCGGCCGGGCGGCGCGTGCCAGTAGTCGCTGCTCAGGCTTCGGAAGAACGTCACCTCGCCGATCGGAAAGCCTTCCGGAGCGGTGCGGGCGGCGCGGATTTCGTCGACCACGCCCCAGAACTGGAAGTGCTCCATCGTGCGCTGGGTGAGGTTCTGGCCCTTCGGGATTTGCGACAGACCCTCGCGCGTCTCGACCAGCGCGCAGGAGATGCCGCGGATGCCGAGATCGACGGCGAGCGCCACGCCCACCGGTCCGCCGCCCACGACAATGACCTGATAGCGTTTCGCCACGCCTTACTCCCGCCAGCATGAAACAAATCCGGGAACGAAGCGCCTTTGTCAAATACGGCGTCCTTATCCTTCAGTGCGAGCGGAGATGGTTAATGCGGCCGCAATAATTTCGGCGGGTCCCACACCATGGTTTGCTTGCCATTCTTGAACGCGGCGAGCGGCTGCGCGATTTCGGCGATCGCCTGCTCGGGCGTCTGCGCGTTGATGATGACCACGTCGCCCGGGTTGCCCACCTTGAAGCCGTAGTCCTTGAGGTTGAGCAGCCGGGCCGAGCGCTCGGTCAGCATGTTGAAGCACTCGCGGATCTGGTGCGGCCGGTCGATCTGCACGACGTTGGCATAGAGATTGGCGATGCGGATCAGCGAGCAGTCGCCGTAGGGCGTCGCCGGATTGAGGATGTTGTTGGAGGAGAGCGAGCAGTTCACGCCATGCTCGCAGAGGTGGTTGGCGTCGGCGACGCCACGCACCACCGAATGGTCGCGGTCGCGGCCCATCAGGAACATGTCGGTGGTGGGCAGCACCGTCACCGCGATGCCGGTGTCGGCGAGGCTCTTCGCCAGCGTCGCGACCTCGGCCGGCGGCATCAGCGACAGCTTCGCCATGTGGCCGACCGTGACGCGGCCGCCCCATTTGTATTTGTCGGTCAGCTCGCGGACCAGGTAGACGTTCAGGTTGTCCGGCGTGTTGCCGACGTCGAGATGCATGTCGATGTCGACGTCGAACTCGCGGGCGATCTCGAAGATGCGCCGGATCTGGCCGTGCTCGTCCTTGTCGTAGCGCGGCGCGCCGCCGACCAGCTTGGCGCCGCGCTTGAGGCCCTCGATCACCAGCTCCTCGGTGCCGGGATAGCTGGCGAGGCCTTCCTGCGGGAACACGCAGATTTCGATGTCGATCGCCCATTTGTAGTCGTCGATCAGCGACTGCACGCCCTCGAAGCCGCGCATGCCGATGCCGGGATCGACCTCGAGCTGGGTGCGCATCCGCGTGGTGCCGTGCTTGATGCATTCTTCGAGCGTGTTCTTCGGCGCGCGCGTGTACGTCCTCGACCGTCATCGCCGGCTTGATCGGGGTGACGCCGAACACCGGGCTGAGCTTGCTGCGCTCCTGCGGCGCGCAGCGGTCGATGATGCGCGACTTGTCGAGATGGATGTGGGTCTCGATCAGGCCGGGGCAGGCGAGGTTGCCCTGCGCGTCATAGACCTTGCCGTCCGCCTTGAGATTGTGCTCGATCGCGACGATGCGGCCCTTGTCGATGCCGATGTCGAAAGGCTCTCCGTCCTTGCGGTCGGAGAGCCTCGCGTTGCGGACGATCAGGTCCATCTCACTCCACCTTGATGCCGGCTTCCTTGATCAGCGCGTGCCACTTGTCGATCTCGGCCTTCTGGTAGGCGGCGAGCGCCGCTGCGGTCTGCTGCTCGGGCGGCGGGATCTGCTGGCCGAGCGTGGCGAGCCGCGCCCGCACGGCAGGATCGGCCAGCGCCGCGCGCGCCGCGTCGCCGATTTTCTCGATCGCTTCCTTCGGCGAGCCTTTCGGCAGCCACAGGCCGTACCAGGTCAGGATGTAGACGCCCGGCGCGCCGGCCTCGTCCACGGTCGGAATGTCCGGCGCCGCTTCGAGCCGCTGGTCGGACGTGACGGCGAAGGCTTTCACGCCGCCGCCGCGCACATGGGACAGCGCCGTGATCGCCTGGTCGAACGACAGGTCGATGTGGCCGGCGATGATGTCGCGGATGATCTCCGCCGAGCCGGTCTTGTACGGGACGGACTGGAACTTGGTGCCGGTCGATTTCTGGAAATACACCGCGCTGATGTGCTGGCCCGAGCCGACGCCGGCGGTGCCCGCCGTCGCCTTGTCCGGGTTGGCCTTGAGCCAGCCGACCAGTTCCTTCACGTCCTTGGCCGGCAGATCCTTGCGCGCCACGATCACGTAGGGGTTGGCGGACAGGCGCGCGACCGGCTCGAAGTCCTTCTGGATGTCGTAGTTCAGGTTGTAGATCGCGCCATTGGTGATGTGCGACGGCCAGTTGCCGATGCTCACGGTGTAGCCGTCCGGCGCCGAGCGCACCGCCTTGCCGACCCCGATGGTGCCGTTCGC
This sequence comes from uncultured Alphaproteobacteria bacterium, assembly GCA_963838595.1. Taxonomy (GTDB): domain Bacteria; phylum Pseudomonadota; class Alphaproteobacteria; order Rhizobiales; family Xanthobacteraceae; genus Z2-YC6860. The sequence continues at coordinate 364,128 of CAWIRP010000002.1, read as the reverse complement.
GCCGGTGACGTTCTCGATCACGATCGGCTGGCCGAGCGCCTGCCGCATCGGCTCGATCAGCAGCCGCGCCAGCACGTCGACCGGGCCGCCCGCGCCGTAGGGCACGATCATGGTGATGGGGCGCGACGGATAGCTCTGCGCCGAGGCGGCGCCCGCGAAGGCGAGGGTGGCGAGCGCCACGCCAATTGAGAGTTTTTTCATCACGCTTCTCCATTTCAGCGAGGCCGGCGGATCGACGATACCGGCATAGCGGGCCGCTCGGAAGCCGAGACCTTGGTCGTTGCGTGCATGGGTCTTGGGCAATTTCGACGCACTCGGGAGGCGCAGAAAACTGTTCACAACTGCGCCGCGAACCAAGGCTTCAGGTGCCTGTGCGCCGCGCATGGCTATCTTGCCGCAAGTGATTTGCCGTTCGGGGGAATTGGCGAATGCGAGGCATCCTTCTCGGTGTCGCGTTGGCGCTCACGTGCAGCGCTGCCGCGGCGGAGCCGGCGTGTCCGGGCAATCCGGATGCGCTGGGCGTCAGCCGCGAGCTGGTGGTCAGCCCGTCCGAATACTTCCGGCTCGGCCGGATGCAGTACCGGCAGACCCTGCCGCTCAACGATCGCGAGGTGGTGCTGACCTTCGACGACGGGCCGCTGCCGCCGTATTCCGACCGCGTGCTCGATATCCTGGCGAAGGAGTGCGTCAAGGCGACGTTCTTCCTGGTCGGCCGGATGGCGCGGGCCAATCCCGCCACGGTGCGCCGCATCTACAACGCCGGCCACACCGTCGGCACGCACAGCCAGAACCATCCGATCCGGTTCGACCGCATTTCCGGCGCGCGCATCGAGGATGAGATCGACGACGGCATCGCGTCGGTGATCGCGGCGCTGGGCGACGCCAAGGCGCTGGCGCCGTATTTCCGCATTCCCGGACTGGGGCGCACGCCGGCCGTCGAGGCGCATCTGAAGTCGCGTTCGCTGGTGGTGTGGAGCTCGGACACGCTGGCGGACGACTGGCGCAAGATCAGCGCCAATCAGGTGCTGCATCTCGCGCTGTCGCGCCTGGAGCGGAAGGGCAAGGGCGTGCTGCTGCTGCACGACATCCAGCCGCGCATGGTGCTGATGCTGCCGACGCTGCTGACCGAGTTGAAGCGGCGCGGCTTCAAGATCGTGCATGTCGTTCCGGAGGGCGAGCGGCCGATGTTGCCGGAGACGCAGTTGGTGGCGTCGGCCTCGAACGAGGGGTGGCCGCGCGTGATGCCGATGCCGGCGCCTCGCGTGACGACAGGATCGTCGGCGCAGCCGCTGCCTGCCGCGACTGAGCCTGCCGCTGAAGCGGCCTGGCGTCTGACGCGATCTTGAGCGAAGAGGTTCCGTTGCCGCTGCCGCGTCCGGTCCGGCACGCGGCCGTGAAGCCTCCGGTCACGCTGCAGACGGTCGCCGCGGCGCGCGACATTCACGCCGCGCAGTAGAACTAGCTCTTGCGGTGGAAGTTGCGCGACCGCGCGGCGATCGGCCTTGCCGGTCGGTCCGGCGGGCAGGGCGTCGCAGAAATAAAAGACATCCGGAATTTTGAAGCGCTCGGTGCGCGCGAGCAGGAACGCGCGCAGCTCCGCTTCGTCGACCTGCAGGCCAGCTGCGCTTCACGATCGCGGCGTGGATCGTCTCGCCCAATCGCTCGTCGGGCACGCCCGCGCACAAAGCGCCGCGGCGACGGCCGGATGCTCGCAGAGCAGATTGTCGATTTCGAGCGGCGCGATCTTGATGCCGCCGCGCGACACGATGTCCTTCGCGCGCCCGATCAGTTCGACGCGGCCGTCCGGTCTGTATGCGCGCGAGATCGCCGGTCTTGAAATAGTCGCCGTGGAACGAATCCGCGGTGAGGGCGGGATTGTCGAGATAGCCCAGCATGCCGAACGGCGTGCGGATTTGCAGTTCGCCGTCATCGCCGATGCGATAGCTCACCTGATCGGTCGGGACGCCGATGCTGCCGAGCCCTTCCGGCTGATCGGCCGGCTTGAGCACGAAATCGCACGATCCGGTTTCGGTCAGGCCATACAGATCGAAAATCTCAGCGCGCGGCGACATCGCCTGCATCGCGACCGCAAGCGGCTTTGGCAGCACCTCGCCACCGGTCAGGATCATGCGCAGGCTTGGTGCGCTGAACGTCGGGTCGGCCAGTATCGTGCGATACATCGACGGCACGCCGCCAAGGATGGTCGCGCCCGCATCGAGCCCGCGCTTGAGCGCGTCGACCGTGAAGCGCGGCACCAGCACGGGCTTCGCGCCTGCTTGCAGCGCCAGCATCACCACCCACAAGCCGAAGATGAAGGTGAGCTGCAGCGGCACCAGCACCACGTCATCCGGCTTGAAGCGCAGCAGGCGGTCGAGCACGGCGAGCTTGTCGGCGAGCCGCCGGTGGCCGGTGACGACGCCCTTCGGCTGGCCCGTGCTGCCAGAGGTGAAGATCACCAGCGCGGCATCGCGCAGGAGAGGCCGCTCCGGCGGCGGGACATCGGCACATGTCTCGAGCCCGGTCGACGTCGATGAGATAACGCGCGCCGGTGGCTTTGATCAGCGCCGCACCGGTCGAAGCCGCTGCGTTGACGTGGAGCGGGACCGCAACAGCTCCGGCCTGCCAAACTCCAAGCAGCGAGCCGAGATCGGACGGCCGGTTTCCGATGCGGACGATGACGGGTTCGTCGGGAGCGGTGCCGCGAGCGCGCAACGCCTTTTCGACACGTTCGCCGATCGCCAGAATTTCAGCCGGTGCAAGGCCCGGCTCGCCGACGCTTCCAATGTCCCAGCGCAGCTTGGGCAATGCGTCGGCAAGAATGCTCGCAAGCGCGCCGCTCATGTCGCTCGCTTCGGGAAGCGTGCGTCGCGCCATGCCAGCGCGGCCTTCAACCCGTCGCGCCGCGCGATCTCCATGAACTCGACCTTGTCCGGCGAGCCCGCACCTTCGATGCCGAGATCGATGGCGAGCGCCTCTTCCAGCGCCTGCAGCATGTTCTGCGCTTCCAGCGAGCGGTTGATCGCGCGCTTGGTTTCCTTGACCAGATTGGGATCGATCGCCGCGATGTGCCGCGCCAGCGAGAGCGCGGCGTCGTCGAGGTCCGCCGCCGGCACGATGCGGTTGATCATGCCGATCTCCTTGGCGCGCGCCGCCGGAATGCGATCTTCGCCAGTCAGGATGATCTCCTTCGCCACCTTCGGCCCGACGATCCAGGGCAGGATCATCGCCACGATGCCGGCGCCGAATTTCAGCTCCGGCTCGCCGAAGAAAGCGTCGTCCGCCGCGATGGTGATGTCGCAGGCCAGCGCCAGCTCGCAGGCGCCGGCGAGGCACGGCCCGCGCACCGCCGCGATGGTCGGCAGCGGGCAATGCCAGAACCGCATGATGGTGTCGAAATCCTTGCGCAGGATCGGCCGCCATTGCTCGACGCCCTGCGGCCGGCGCTCCATCTGCTCCTTGAGGTCGAAGCCGGAGGAGAACGCGGCGCCCGCGCCGCGCACGATCACCGCGCGGATGTTGGCGTCGCGCTCGATGCCGTCGAGCGCTTCGCCGATCTCGCCAAGCATCGCCTGGTTGAGCGCGTTGGTGCGCTCCGGACGATTGAGCGTGATCCGCGCGACGCGGTCGATGGTCTCGACGATGATGGTCGAGAACATCATGCGCTAGTCGCGATACGTCCGGCCCACGCCGAGGCACCAGTTCTGCCAGGCGCGGTTGAGCCAGAGGTCGTTGGTCGCGGCGATGACCTTGCTCACCTCGCCCTTGGAGAGGAACTTCACCTTGCCCATCGACTCGGCCTGCATCTGCAGCTTGGCGTTCAGTTCGAGATAGACGGCGGTGAAGACGGTCGCCCGCATGCTCGGGCCGACCACCACGCAGCCGTGGCCGCGCATCAGCGAGGTGCGGCCTTTGCCGAGTTTCTTGGCGAGGTCGCGGCCCATCGCCATGCTCGTGACCAGCATGTCGGTGTCGCCGAATTTCGTGCGCTGATCCCAGATCGGCACCTCGTGCCCGATCGTCGCGCAGATGTGCATGATCGGCTTCAGCTTCTTGCCCGTGATGCCGAACGGGATGACGCCGGGGCTGTGATTGTGAATGACCGACATGACGTCGGGCCGCGCCTCATAGGCGGCGCCGTGGATGAAGCGCTCGGCATATGGCTTGCGGCCCTTGGCGTCGACCGCCTCGCCTTCGAGCGTGAACTCCATGATGTCGTCGGCCTGGACGCGGGCAGGCGCGCGCGAGCACGACAACAGGTAACGCTTCGGATTGTCCGGGATGCCGGATGCTGACGTGGCCGAACGTGTCGACGATGCCTTCATTGGCGAGAATGTGGTTGGCGGTGACGAGGTCTTCGATCAGTTCGGCGAACGTGGCCATGGCGGCGTTTCCCCTCTTACGATTTTGAAAATTCAGAACGATAGCTGGGTCTTCGGCACCGCGACCGTCTCGACGCGCGGCAAGCCCGGCTGGTGGCCGTAAAGCCATGACATGTCGACGCCGCCCTGCGCGGTCCAGTCGCCGATCACCTGGTTGCGCAGCTCGCGGTTGACGCCGGAGGCGTGATAGATCTCGCCGAACACGCGCGCCATGAGCTGCACGCGCGCGGTGCGCAGATAGCGCAGCTCCTGGTATTTCTTGAATGCCGCCTCGTAGTCGTTGCCGTTCGCCTCCACCTGCTCGGCGAGGCACACCGCATCTTCCAGCGCCATGTTGCCGCCCTGCGCGAGGTACTGCAGCATCGGGTGCGCGGCGTCGCCCAGCAGCGTGACGCGGCCCTTGCTCCACTGCTTGATCGCCGGGCGGTCGCACAGCACCCACATCTTCCAGGCGTCGACCTTTTGCAGCAGCGTGCGCACCGGTTCGCACTTGTCGGCGAACTTCTTGTGCAGCTCTTCGGGATCGCCGTAGGTGTCCCAGCCTTCCTCGTAGCGGTCGGAGTGGAACACGACGACGAGGTTGAACATCTCGCCGCGCCGCATCGGGTAGTGGACGAGATGGGTCTTCTCGCCGGCCCAGACGATCATCCGATTGATGCGGTACTCCTTCGGCCAGTCGTCCGTCGGCACCACGGCGCGGTAGGCGATGTGGCCGGACACCACCGGCTTGCCGTCGCCGACGATGATCTGGCGGATGGTCGACCACAGCCCGTCGCAGCCGACCAGCGCCGCGCCCGTGAAGGTCTGGCCGCTCTCGGTGCGCGCGGTGACGCCGTTTGCGGTCTCGTCGAAGCCGATGACCTTCTGCGACGTCGTCAGCGTGATGAGATTGGATTTCTTGCACGCCTCGTAGATGACATTGAGCATGTCGGCGCGGTGAATGACCGCGTAGGGCGCGTGGTACTTGTCGTAGAAGCGCTGATCGACCGGCAGATTGATGAAGGTCTCGCCGGTGATGGAGTCCCGCATCTCCAGACCTTCGGGAAACACCGCCCATTTGTTCATCTCGGCGGTCAGGCCGAGGAACTCGAACATGCGGAACACATTGGGGCCGAGCTGGATGCCGGCGCCGATCTCCTTGAACTCGTGCGCCTGCTCGATGACGTGGGTGGGGATGCCCTTGCGCGACAGCGCGAGCGCGGTGCCAAGCCCGCCGATGCCGCCGCCGACGATCAGCACCGGCGGCTGTTTTCCGTTGGCACTCATTCACGCAACTCCCGGCAACGCGCAACGTGTCTCTTCGGCGACACTCTAGGGTCGCCGCCGCCGCGCGATCAAGCAAGCCGGGGCGTAGGCAGCCGGGCGGAAATGCATGATACTCGGCGGAAACAACAAGCGTTGCGGTAGAGGGAGGTCGGACATGACGAAAACGCTCAGTGCGCTGCTTGTTTGCTGTCTGGCGGGTCCGATCCCGGCCGCGGCGCAGACCTATCCCTCCAAGACCATCACCATCGTGGTGCCGGCGTCGCCGGGCGGCGTGACCGACACGCTGGCGCGCCAGCTCGCGCAGCGGTTCACCGAGAAGTGGGGTCAGCAGGCGGTGGTCGAGAACCGGCCCGGCGCCAACAACTCGATCGCGGCGGAATATGTCTCGAAGTCCGCGCCCGACGGCCACACGCTGTTCATCGGGCCGGACGGCACGTTCGTCGCCAACCCGAGCCTTTATCCCAAGCTGCCGTACGACCCGGAGAAGAGCTTCACGCCGATCACCGGGCTGGTGATCATCAACCACGCGCTGATCACCAATCCGTCCGTGCCGGTCAACAGCGTCAAGGACCTGCTGGCGATGTCGAAGGAGAAGCCGGGCACGATCAACTACGGCACCTTCGGCATCGGCTCGAGCGGCCACATGAACATGGAGCTGCTGCAGAACATGTCGGGCGCGAAGTTCCAGGCGGTGCACTACAAGGGCGCGACGCCGGCGCTGACCGACACCATCGCCGGCCACATCCAGATGATGTTCGTCAGCGTCGGCACCGCGGTGCCGCAATGGAAGGCCGACAAGGTGAAGTTCATCGCGGTCAGCTCGGCCAAGCGGATGCCGCAACTGCCGGACGTTCCGACGGTGTCGGAGAGCGGCGTGCCGGGCTACGAGGCGGTGTCGTGGTTCGGCCTGTTCGGCCCGGCCGGCATGCCGGCCGACGTGACGGCCAAGATCAACGGCGAAATCCGCGCGATGCACGCCGAGGCGGAGTTCCAGAAGACGTTCCTCGACAAGTTCTATTTCCAGTCGATCGCCGGGCCGCCGGAGCAGCTCACGAAGTTCATCAAGGACGAAGAGCCGAAGTGGCGCAAGATCATCACCGACGCCAAGATCAAGGTTGAGTAATGGCCAAGAAAGAACTGCCCGACGACCTCAAGAAATTCCGCGACAGCTACGTCGAGCTGTTCGGCACGCTGCCGCCGCTGCCGGCCGGCCGCTTCGAGTTTTCCGGCGACGTCGATCCCGAAGCGCTGCGGCTGTGGGAGCAGATGCGCGCCCGCGCGTTCTACAACGACGTGTTCGACATGAAGACCACGCAGCTCATCCTGTTCGGCATGCTGCTGGTCGAGCACAACCAGATCGCCGCGCAGGCGCACGCCGCGGCGGCGCGCAGGGCCGGCGCGAGCTGGGAGGAGTTGCACAAGATCGTCGAGCTCGCGTCCGCCACCGGCGCGCTCTATCCGGCGAACCAGGGCAGCGCGCTGCTCAACGGGCTGCGCGACAAGGAAGCGGGCGGAAAGTAGCCAGGAGGTTGTCATGAAAATAGGGTCAAGCGCTGCTTGGCGCTGTCCTGTCGATGATCGCGCTTTCGGCTTTTGCCCAGGATTATCCGGCGCCGAAGGAAGGCACCTTCATCGCCAAGAATTTCCAGTTCCACACCGGCGAGGTGATGCCGGAGCTGCGCCTGCACTACCGGACGATCGGCGAGCCGACCGGGCAGCCGGTGCTGATCCTGCACGGCACGTCGGGATCGGGCGCCGGCTTCCTCGACGCCGGCATTCGCGGGCGAGCTGTTCGGCCCCGGCCAGCCGCTCGATGCGACCAAGTACTTCATCATCCTGCCGGACAACGTCGGCGCCGGAAAATCGTCGAAGCCGTCGGACGGCCTGCGCGCCAAGTTTCCGCGCTACAACTACGACGACATGATCGACGCGCATCATCGGCTGGTGACCGAAGGTCTCGGCATCAAGCATCTGCGCCTGGTCATCGGCAATTCGATGGGCGGCATGCACACCTGGCTGTGGGGCGTGAAGTATCCCGATTTCATGGACGCGCTGGTGCCGATGGCGGCGCAGCCGACCGAGGTGTCGGGCCGCAACTGGATGACGCGGCGCATGATGATCGAACTGATCCGCAACGATCCGGACTGGAACGGCGGCAACTACACGACGCAGCCGAAGTCGCTGCGGCTCGCCAATGTGTTCTTCAATGTCGCCACCAACGGCGGCACGCTTCGGCTTCAGAAGCGCGCGCCGACCCGCGAGGCGGCCGACAAACTGGTCGACGAGATGCTGGCGGCGCGGGGCCCGGCCGACGCCAACGACTTCCTCTACCAGTACGACTCGTCGCGCGACTACAACGCGTCGCCCGGGCTGGAGCGCATCACCGCTTCGCTGCTCGCGATCGTCTCCATGGACGACGAGCGCAATCCGTCGGAGACCGGAATCAGGGAGCGCGAGATCAAGCGCGTGAAGAACGGCAAGCTGTACATGATCCCGGCGAGCGACGACACCCGCGGCCACGGCACCACCGCGAACGCGAAATTCTACAAGCAGCAGCTGCAGGAGCTGCTGGAGAAAGCGCCGCGCCGGACGATGTAGCTACTTCCCGAGTCCCGGCATCAGCTTCAGCGCATTGCCGCGCTCGATCGCGGCAAGGTCGGCGGCGGTGAGCTTGAGCGCGGCGAGGCCGTTGACCGTGATGTCCGGCGCCCAGAACGGATAGTCGGTGCCGAACAGCAGTTGCGACATCGGCACGATGTCGAGCACCGCCGCCAGCGCGCCCGGCGTGGTGACGCCGACCACGTCGAGATAGAGCTTGCTCAGCTCGGCCTTCACGCCGTTCGGCACGCGCGCCGCCAGCTCCGGCCGGTTCTTGGCGAGGCCGGCGAGCCGGTTCGCCACCATGCCGAGCGCGCCGCCGCCGTGCGAGAAGATCCATCGGATGTTCGGGCAGCGCGAGAACGTGCCGCTGAACAGCAGGCTGGTGATGGTGCGCGTGGTGTCGAACGGGAACTCGATGGTCGGCGGCGGGATATCCTTGACGCGGTTGAACGCGAAGCTCGCCGCGGTCGGATGGAAATAGACCACCGCCTTGCGGCGGTTGAGCTCGTCGAACACCGGCGCGAAGGCGTCCTCGCCGGGATACTTGTCGTCGTAGTTGGTGGTGAGCGCGATGCCGTCGGCGCCGAGCGTGTCGTAGAGATATTCGATCTCGCGCAGGCTGCCGTCCACGTCCGGCAGCGGAATGGTGGCGAAATGGCCGAAGCGGCCCTTGTAGTCGGACTGCATCTTCGCCGCGGCGTCGTTGCACTCGCGGGCCAGCGTGCGCGACGCCTGCACGTCGCCGAGCCAGACGCTCGGCGTGCCGATCGACAGCACCGAGACGGCGATGCCGTCCTTGTCCATCGCCTCGACCGCCTGGCTCGGCTGCCACGTCGTCAGCCGGTCGTAGAAGGCATGGGTGGTGTGCTTGAGGATCTCGCGGGTCTTTTCGACGTAGACCGGCGGATAGGGGTGATGGTGCGTGTCGATGCGGTGCGGGGCCATGAGCTCACTCGTGACGAAACGGGGCGAACGGGGATTGAGCAAACGCGGCTCGGAGCATATCAATTCGGGCAACGAAAGCAGGCGGCGGAACGCCGCCGGGAGATATGGCCATGATCATCGATGGTCCGGATTCCGTGACCAAGGCGGTGCTGACCGAGATCGAGCATGCGCCCGATCCGCGCTTCCGCGAGGTCATGTCGGCGCTGGTGCGGCACCTGCACGCCTTCATCCGCGAGGTGAAGCTGTCCGAGGTCGAGTTCCAGCAGGCTGCGGCCTACGTCAACGCGATCGGGCAGAACACCAACGCGTTCCACAACGAAGCGGTGCTGATGTCCGGCTCGCTCGGCGTCTCGACGCTGGTGTGCCTGCTCAACAACGGCAACAACGGCCAGACCGAGACCACGGCGAACCTGCTCGGCCCGTTCTGGCGGCTCGATTCGCCGCGCACCGAGAACGGCGGCTCGATCGTGCGCTCGCCGACGCCGGGACCGGAGCTGTTCGTCACCGCGCACGTGAAGGACCCGGACGGCAAGCCGGTCGCCAACGCCGAGGTCGACATCTGGCAGTCCTCGACCGAAGGGCTCTACGAGAACCAGGACCCGACCCAGGCCGACATGAACCTGCGCGGCAAGTTCACCACCGACGCGCAGGGCCACTTCTCGTTCCGCAGCATCCTGCCGGCCGGCTATCCGATCCCGATCAACGGGCCGGTCGGCGATCTGCTGCGCGCGCAGGGCCGCCACAACATGCGGCCGGCGCACCTGCACTTCCTGATCTTCAAGGAAGGGCTGAAGACCCACATCTCGCAGGTCTACGTGCCGGAGGATCCGCACATCGAGACCGACGTGCAGTTCGGCGTCACCAAGGCGCTGCTCGGCGACTACGTGCGCCACGAGAAGGGCACGCCGCCGGCGCCGGGCGTGAAAGCGCCGTGGTACACGCTCGACTACACGTTCCACATGGAGCGCGGCAAAGCCGTGCTGCCGCGCGCGCCGATCCAGGACAAGGCGACGACGATGGAGATGCGGCCGGAGTTCCTCGCCAGCAGCCGCGCGCCCGCGATGGCGAAATAGCGCACGCGTGTCTCCGAAATGCAGGAACCGGTTCCGCATTAACGGAAAATTTGTCTGGCGAAATCGATTCCGATTCGAAGAACAATTCGCGGAACCGGAACGAAGCGAGACGTTTTGCAGAACATAACGCGCGTTGCCGCTTAACGTCGCGCGTGCGATTGCAGCGATCGCGTTAAGAGAAAATTGTCTGCCAGGAATCGGTTTCGATTCGGAAGCGATTCGTTCTTTGCGAACGAAGCGGGACGTTAGTGTGAACGCTTGGTATCTCCGGCGCCGTCGTGGGCGCCGGAGACACCATATCAGCGCTACTTTTTCCGCGCGTCGGCGTAGGGATAGATGATGTCGCCGTTCTTGTACTCGGGCGGCCACAGCACCGGCGTCTTCGAGCCGTCGCGGAACTGGTCGAGATTGTTCGGCGCGACGTTCTGGACCTGCGTCGTGAACTGCCGCGGCCTGCGTCCATTCGCCGTCCTTGCCGAACGCGATCGCGCCGACCACGGTGTCGAACTTGTTGGCTGCGCATGTAGGCGGCGAGCTTGTCGTGATCGAGGCTCTTGGTCTCGCTTACGGCCTTGGCCAGAATCTGCCCCGCGGCATAGCCGATCGGCACGAAGGCGTAGCCGATCGGATCGGTCTTCAGCTCGCCGGCCTTGGCCTGATAGCGCTTCATCAGGTTGTCGAGGCCGGCAAACTGCAGCTTCGGCGACGGCAGGAAGGTCTCCGAGATCACCAGGCCGTTGGCGATCGGACCGAGCTGCACGCGGATCGGCGTGATCAGCATTCCGATCATCGCGCCGCCGAACATCTTGGGCTGCAGATTGATCTCGTTGGCGGCGCGGATGATGCCGACGTTGTCCGGCGGATAGGCCGCGATATAGACGATGTCCGCGTTGGTGGCCTGGATCGCGCGCACCATCGGCGTGAAGTCGGTGGTGGCCGGCGGATAGCTCTGGTCGTAGACGACCTTGAAGCCGTGCTTCTTCAGTTCCTCGCGGGCGCCGTCGGAGGCGCTGCGCGCGAACTCGGCGTCGGCGGCGAGGATCGCGACAGTCTGCGGCTTCGGCTTCTGTGCGACGGCGATTTCGAAGAAGCCCTTCGAGAACGCGTTCACGCCATCCGGTCCGACCGGGACCATCGAGAAGTACTTGTCGTAGTTGAAGTGCCGGTTGATGCCGATCGCCGTGAGGCTGATCGTCATCTTGTTGTGCTGCATGATCGTCGGCATGGCCGGCGCCACGAAGTTGGTGGCGTAGGGGCCGAGCAGCAGGTCGACTTTGTCGACCGTGATCAGCTTGGTGTAGATGCCGGGCACGTTCGACGGCGTGCTCTGGTCGTCGTAGTGGATCAGCTCGACCTTGCGGCCGAGCAGCCCGCCCTTGGCGTTGACGTCGTCGCGCCAGAGTTCGAGCGCGGCGAGCAGCATCTTGCCGGGCGAGGCGCTGGCGCCGGTCAGCGCCAGGCCGATGCCGACCTTGATCGGTGCCGCTCTGCGCCAACGCGCCTGAAGTCGAAATCAGTCGCCGCAACGGCGATCGCCGCCAGCACACGCAGCGCGCGCTTTCCACATCCCGAACATCCGGGCCTCCCTTGGTTGATTCCGTCCCAAATCGTGGGCGCGGTTGACCCGCGCTCCGCGGCTTATTTCATCATTTCTTCCGGCGGCGTGATGCCCCAGTAGTTCGACGCGTTGGGGTCCTTCGCCCAGACCTTCGGCCGCTGCGGCCGGTCGCGATGCCAGGGCCGCGGCTCGAAGTAGCCGAGATCCTCGTTCATGCGGTCGAGCTCGGCGAACAGCTCGGTGATCAGCCCGTTCGGGCCGCGATGATAGCAGAACAGGTTGTGGCCGATGCCGTGCCGGCCCGGGCCCCCAGATCAGCTTGTAGCCGTTGAGGCTCAGGAAATCGCAGGCCGTCTGCATGTGGCTCCAGTCGCGCAGCTCGAACGCGGTGTGGAAGTGCCGGTTGGAGCCGGTGCCCATCAGGTTGATGGTGTGATGGTCGACGCCGCAGCGCAGGAACGAGAAGAAGTCCCCCATCCAGTCGGATTCGCGGAAGCCCAGCACGTCGAGATAGAACTTGGTGACGAGCTTGACGTCGGCGCAGTGGAACGCGACGTGGCCGATCTTGTGCGGCACGATGCCCTTGATCGGGAATTTCTGAGCCTGCGGCTCGGGCCGCTTGAACACCTCCATCACGGTGCCCTTCGGGTCCTCGAACGCGACCATGTCGGAGATGGTCGGCTCGGGATCCTTCAGGCGCCGCGTCTTGACGCCGTGCGCCGCGGTCTGCTTCTCGAACGCGTCGAGATCGTCGTCCGCGCCGATCTGGAAGCCGAGCCGCACGCATTGCGCCGCGCCGCCCTTGCGCAGCACCACCGAATGATGATCGAGCGTCGAGGCGAGGTAGGCCGCGTCCTTGTCCTTGGCGACGAGGTTGAGGCCGAGGATGTCGGTGTAATACTCGACCTGCTGGTCGAGATCGGGCGTCTCATAGGTCGCGTGCGCGATCTTCTTCACGCGGATCATTTGTCGGGTGTCTTTTTGGATCATCACTTCCTCTGCATGGAACTGAGCACGTCGACCATCACGGCGACATCGTTGTCCTCGGCGAGGCCGAGATCGGCGCAGCGCTGGTAGAGCTCGGCGGCGCGATCGAACAGCGGCGTCGCGCTGCCGCTGGTGGTCGCCAAGTTCTCGATCTTCGGGAAATAGTGCGCGAGCAGGGCTGGTGAGCCCTGGATCGGCTTGAACTTGCGCTCCGCCATCCATGGCGCGCGGATGCCGAACTGGGTCGATCCGCCGCTGCCGTTGGCGATGGCCTTGATCATCAAAGGCAGGTCGACGCCGGCTTTCACGCCGAGCGCCACTGCCTCGGCGGCCGCGGCGATGTTGATCGCGACCAGCATGTTGTTGATCAGCTTGACGTTGGTCGCCGAGCCGAACGGCCCAAGATAGAGGCACATGTCGGCGAAGCCCTTGATGACGGGCTCCAGCTTCTTGCAGGCGTCGGCATCGCCGGCGAGATAGATCACCGCCTTGCGCGCCGCCACCATGCCGGGCGTGCCGCTCACCTCGCCGTCGATATAGGTCGCGCCCTTCTGCGGCGAAGGTCGCGACGTGCTTCTGCTTGTCCGGCACCGGGTGTGAGCCGAGCTCGACGATGATCTGTCCGGGCCTCGCGGAATGAATGAGCCCGTCCGGGCCGTTCACCACCTCGTTCATCGCCTCGGTGGTCGGCACGCAGGAGAACACGATGTCGGTCTGCGCGCCGATGTCGGCCGGCGATTTCGCCGGCACGCCGCCGATCTTCTCGAAATCGGCGAGCGAGCCGCGGCGATAGCCCAGCACCCGGAAGCCGCTCTTGATCAGGTTCTCCGAGATCGGAAGCCCGATCTTGCCGACGCCGACGAAACCGACTGTTTGCATTTCACTCCCCACGCAACATCGCTTCTTATTCGTTCACGCGATCTCCAGCGACTGATCGGAAAAATTCACCCGCACGCCGAGCGAGCCTTCCATCACCGTCCACTCCCGCACCTCGAAGGTGCGGACCTTGTTGACCACGAACGGATCGGCCGACGCGATCTTGCGCGCGTCATCCTCGCTCTCCGCGCGCACGATGGTCAGCCCGTCGCCGACCGGCTGGCCGGGCGCGGTGCTGAGCGGGCCGGACGCGAACAGCACGCCGCGCTTTTCCAGTCCGATCATGTATTCGAGATGCTCCGGCAGGACCGCGCCGAGCTGGTCCGGCGTCGCGCCGCCCTTGGACAGGATCACGTAGAGCTTCTTGCGCAGCATCCCGCTGGTGAGCTGCCGGATGCGCTCCTCCGCCGACGCTGCCATGTCCCACGCGTCCTGCCCGGCCACTCTTTTTCGGTCAGCTTATGCAGGAAGGCGGAGGTGGGCAAACCGCGCGAGGTAGGCGAAACCCGCGGCAGATCGTGCTTCGCCGAAATTACACGTAACCCGTGTGAATCCGGCCTGGACGGCCTCGGAAGCCGTTTCGCGGCCTATTAAGGCTCGGACAACCTTTGGTGCCCTATATCTGGGCATCTATGGTCAATAAACGGTTGCGCGATGTCGCTGCCGCAAGTCGCTCCTGAACTGGCAGCCCGGCTGGCGAACTACACCCTCGACGATCGCGCGCGCCGTGCTGCGCGAGATGGCGCCGTTGGTCGATGCCCAGCTCGGCGCGGCGCTCGATCAGGTGATCGCGGGCGCCGCCAAGCTGCCGAAGGTCGCGGCGATCTACGCCAAGCACGCCGCCGACATCAAACGCATCGAGATCACGCAGTTCCGCGCCATGCTGCAGGCCGAGTTCGGCGAGCACTATCTCGAATGCTGCCGCAAGACGGTCGAGGAGGAGACGGCGCTCGGCTTCGAGGGCCGCGCCCGCATCAACGCCGGCGCCGCGGTGTTCCGCGTCGCGATTGCCGCGCTCGCGGAAAAGCACCGGTTCTCGCCGGCGGCGCTCGCCGAGCGCGCCCGCGTGCTGTCGCAGGCGATCTTCTTCGACATCGCCAACACCTCGACCATCTTCCTGCAGCGCGTCGAGCAGGCGACCTCGGTCCGGCGCAGGAGATCGACGAGGCGATCGGCGAGTTCGACGGCGCGATCGGCGGCGTGATCGAAGCCATCAAGGAAGCGTCCGGCCTGCTCACCGAGACGGCCTCGACCATGCACGATGTCACCGAGGACACCCAGCGGCGCATGAAGTCGGCGTCGGCGGCGTCCGAGGAGACCACCGAGGGCGTCAACCAGACGGTCGCCGCCACCGAGCAGCTATCCGGCTCGATCCAGGAGATCGGCCAGCAGACCGCGCGCGGCCTCGAAATGGCGCGCTCCGCGGTGGCCGACACCGAGCGCACCAACAAGACCATCCGCTCGCTCGACGACGCGGCGGAGCGCATCGGCTCGGTGGTCGGGCTGATCTCCAAGATCGCCGCGCAGACCAACCTGCTGGCGCTGAACGCGACCATCGAAGCGGCGCGCGCGGGCGAGGCCGGCAAGGGCTTCGCCGTGGTGGCCGCCGAGGTGAAGGCGCTGGCCAATCAGACCTCGAAGGCGACCGGCGAGATTTCCGCGCAGGTCGCCGCGATCCAGGAGGCGACCAAGGGCGCGGTCAGCGAAATCGCCTCGATCGCGCGCAGCATCCACGAGCTCACCGCGGTCTCGACCTCGGTCGCGTCGGCGGTGGACGAGCAGGCCGCGACGACGCGCGAGATCGCCAACAGCATCCAGAACGCCGCCGGCCACACCGCGCACGCCTCGGACGAAATCCATTCGGTCGAGCAGGCCGCCAACCGCACCGTCACGGCGGTCGGCGAGATCACCGGCTGGACCACGCGGCTCTCGGCGCGCGCGCAGGACCTCGAGACCAAGGTCGCGCACTTCTTCAACCGCGTGCGCGCGGCCTGATCGGCAGCAGCTTCAAACCATCGAAAATCAAGGCTTTTTCGGCACTGCTGCCATGCGGCGGCGGACCAGAATGCGTTTGACGGGCGTTGCGCCCTATGGTCTTTTTTGGGCGCAATTTGCCGCGTCCGTAAGCGTGCGTCCCGTGTGTTCCGGCGCCCGTAGGATTGCCGGCCGTAACGGGGAAGCGCACGACAATGGCACCGAAATCCAGCACGGGTCTCAAGGCCGATCCGGACGTCGCGAAGGTCGAGCGGCTGAGCGTGCCTTACGGCACCAACGCGCCGGCCTTCGGCAGCGACGTCGTCGCCGAGACGCTGAGCGCGCTCGACATCCCCTACATCGCGCTCAATCCCGGTGCGTCCTATCGCGGGCTGCACGACTTCGATCGTCAACTTCCTCGGCAACGAGCAGCCGCAGATGCTGCTGTGCCTGCACGAAGAAGCCGCGGTGGCGATCGCGCACGGCTACGCCAAGGTCACCGGCAAGGCGATGGCCGCCGCGGTGCATTCCAACGTCGGCCTGTTCCACGCCACCATGGCGATCTTCAACGCCTGGTGCGACCGCATGCCGGTCCTGATCCTCGGCGCCACCGGCCCGGTCGACGCGATGAAGCGCCGCCCGTGGATCGACTGGATCCACACCGCGGCCGACCAGGGCGCGATCGTGCGCAACTACACCAAGTGGGACGACCAGCCGGCGTCGGCCGGCGCCGCGCGCGAAGCCGTGCTGCGCGCCTACTGGATGTCGAACACCGCGCCGTGCGGCCCGACCTACATCAATCTCGACGCCGAGGTGCAGGAGGGCAAGCTCGCCGCGCCGCTGCCGGCGATCGACGACAAGCGCTTCATGCCGCCGATGACCAGCGGCCCGTCCGCCGAGCTCGTGAAGCAGGCGGCCGACATGCTGCTCAAGGCCAAGCGTCCGCTGATCCTGGCGGGCCGCGTGTCGCGCAATGTCGACGACTGGAACCGGCGCGTGCAGCTTGCCGAGGCGCTCGACGCGCGCGTCACCACCAACCTCAAGATCGGCGCGGCGTTCCCGACCGATCATCCGCTGCACATCGGCTCGCCCGCGACCTTCGTCACCGACGACGTGATCGAGGCGATCAAGGATGCCGACGTCATCCTGAGCCTCGACTGGGTCGATCTCGCCGGCACGCTCAAGTCCGTCGGTGGCGCGCCGCCCGGCACCATCATCCAGGTGTCGCTCGACCAGAACCTGCACAACGGCTGGAGCATGGACTACGAGGGCCTGCCGCCGGTCGACCTGTTCATCCCGGCGGAGACCGACGTCACCGTCGAGGCGCTGCTCGCGGCGATCGGCAACCGCGCCAAGCCGAAGAAGCCCGCGCTGGTCAAGGAAAAGCCTGCGCGGGCGAAGCCGTCGGCCGACGGGCCGATGATGGCCGCCGACATGGCGAACGTGCTGCGCGGCGTGGTCGGCGACCGCAAGGTCTGCCTGACCCACGTCTCGCTGTCGTGGCACGGCGACTTCTGGAGCTTCAACCATCCGCTCGACTACATCGGCTCCGATGGCGGCGGCGGCGTCGGTGGCGGTCCCGGCATCTCGGTCGGCGCGGCGCTGGCGCTCAAGGGCACCGGCCGCATGCCGATCGCGGTCTGCGGCGACGGCGACTTCATGATGAGCTGCACGTCGGTCTGGACTGCGGTGCACTACCGCATTCCGCTGCTGATCGTGGTGGCCAACAATCGCTCGTTCTACAACGACGAGGTCCATCAGGAGCGGGTGGCCGTCGCGCGCAACCGGCCGGTCGACAACAAATGGATCGGTCAGCGCATCAGCGATCCGGACATCGACATGGCGACGATCGCGCGCGGCCAGGGCGCCAAGGGCTTCGGTCCGTGCAGCAACGCGGCCGAGCTGGAGAAGGCGCTGAAGGAAGCGATCGCGGTGGTCGAGGGCGGCGGCGTCGCGGTGGTCGATGCGCGCATCCTGCCGAGCTACAGCCCGGCGACCGCCGCGGCGATGGCGCGCGGCCAGAAGTCCGACCGCGGCAGCTGATCGAGCCGCGCGGCGAGGGGGCTTGATGAGCATTGCGTCAAACCCTGCCGCGCGCGCGCAAGAACCAGGAGCGGCTGAGCCGCTCCTGGTCGTCGACAACATCGTCA
Source organism: uncultured Alphaproteobacteria bacterium (assembly GCA_963838595.1). Classification (GTDB taxonomy): domain Bacteria; phylum Pseudomonadota; class Alphaproteobacteria; order Rhizobiales; family Xanthobacteraceae; genus Z2-YC6860. The sequence continues at coordinate 346,319 of CAWIRP010000002.1, read as the reverse complement.
AGCGGTTCGAGACGCCGGAGGGCACGCTCACGGCGGTCGATGGCATTTCGTTCAACGTGATGCCGGGCGAGTTCCTGGCGGTGATCGGGCCGTCGGGCTGCGGCAAGTCCACGCTGTTCAACATCATGGGCGGCCTGCTCGACGACTACGAGGGCCGCGTCAGCGTGGCCGGCGAGACGGTGCGCGGGCCGCATCCGTCGATCGGCATGATCTTCCAGGAGGAGTTGACCTTTCCCTGGCGCACCGTGCTCGACAACGTGGCGTTCCCGCTGGAGATCGCCGGCATGGCGAAGGCCGAGCGGCTGGAGAAGGCGCGGCACTTCGTCGAGCTGGTCGGCCTCGACGGCTTCGAGCGGCGCTATCCGTCCGAGCTGTCCGGCGGCATGCGCCAGCGCGTCTCGATGGCGCGCACGCTCGCCTCCGAGCCGAAGATCCTGCTGATGGACGAGCCGTTCGCCGCGCTCGACGAGCAGACGCGGCTGCTGCTCGGCGACAAGGTGCTGCAGATCCAGCAGGACCTGAAGCAGACCACGCTGCTGATCACCCACAACCTGACCGAAGCGGTGCAGCTCTCCGACCGCATCCTGGTGATGACCTACCGGCCCGGCAGGACCAAGCGCATGGTCGAGATCAAGCTGCCGCGGCCGCGCTCCTCCGAGATCGTCGGCAGCGACGCGTTCGGCCACTACGTCGCGCAAATCTGGAACGACCTGCGCGAGGAGGCGAGCAAGGGCCTCAAGGACGACGAAGCGCGGCGCGGCGGAGCGCGACGGGCATGACGACGGGCGCGGCGGTCAGGCGGCGGTTGATCTGGCAGCAGCTCGTGCCGATCGCATTCGGCGTCGCCTGCCTGATCGCGCGTGATCGCGCTGCTGGAGGTGCTGATCCGGGCCGGCATCATCAACCGCTTCATCGTGCCGACCCCGCTCGACATCATCGGCAGCTTCGGCCGCATCATCAGGGAAGAGCACGTCGGCGAGCGCTTCCTGCTGACCTGCTACGAGGCGCTCGGCGCCAGCCTGCTGCTCACCGTGTTCGGCATCTCGCTCGGCGTGCTGCTGCACCGGCTGCGGCTCGTGCGTCTCGCCACCGAGACCTGGATCGCGGCGATGGCGTCGGCGCCGCTGGTGCTGATGTATCCGCTGTTCCTGGTGATCTTCGGGCGCAGCGCGCTCACCATCATCATGATGGGCTTCGTCTCCGCGCTGCCGCCGGTGATCCTCAAGACGCTGGAAGGCCTCTCCAGCACGCGGCCGGTGCTGATCAACGTCGGGCGGAGCTTCAAGCTCACGCCGTCGCAGCTCTACTGGAAAATCCTGTTTCCCGCGGCGCTGCCGACCATCTTCGTCGGCGTGCGGCTCGGCATGATCTTCGCGCTGATCAACATCGTCGGCGTCGAGTTCCTGATCAACTTCGGCGGCCTCGGCCAGCTCGTGAACGAGCTGTCCGAGCGCTACGACCTGCCGGGCACCTACGCCGCGATCTGCTTCGTCATCCTGGTCAGCGTCGTGTTCTTCATCGTCACCGAACGGATCGAAAAATGGCTCAGACCGGGCGCCTGACAGCGCCCGCCGCGGCCGGCGGATGGGCCGCGCTGCCGCTGCGGCGGCGGGTGATGCTGCTGCGCGTCGCGATCATCGTCACGATCGTGGCGGTGTGGGAGGCGGTCGCGGCATCGGGCCTGCTGTTCCGCGACGTGGTGCCGTCGCTGCTGACCGTCGGCCGGGCGCTGGTCAGCATCCTGACCGTCGCCGACTACAAGGTGCAGATGTTCGGCGCCGAATACGTCATTCCGGAATTCTACCGGCACCTCTGGGTGACGATCGGCGAGGTCGTGACCGGGCTGGCGATCGGCGGGCTTGCCGGGCTCGCGGTCGGGCTGCTGCTCGGCGCCAATCCGTTCCTCAGCGCAGGCGTTCGAGCGCTTTCTCTATTATCTCGGCCCGACGCCCAAGATCATCTTCTTTCCGCTGATGATCATGTGGTTCGGCGTCGGACCCGGCTCCAAGGTCGCGATGGGCACGATCTCGTGCTTCTTCCCGGTGGTGCTCAGCGCCGCCGCCGGCGTGCGCCAGATCGACAAGGTGCTGATCCGCGTCGGCCGCAGCTTCCGCGTCAACACCTGGCAGATGGTGACCAAGATCTATCTGCCGGCGATGCGGCAGCCGATCATCAACGGCGTGCGGCTGGGCCTCGGCGTCGCGGTGATCGGCACGCTGCTGGCGGAGACCAAGCTGTCCAACCAGGGGCATCGGCTTCCTGATCATCAACTCCTACACGACGTTCGACATGCCGCGCATGTACGCGCTGCTGATCCTGCTGTTCGCCGTGTCGATCGCGGCGAACGCGCTGGTGAGCCGCGCGAGCCGAAACTGAGACCTAAATCTGAATCGTATTGACCGTGCGGTCCTCGATCTCGCTGCGCACGTGCGCGTAGATGCGCGGGTTGCGCGCCGACAGCACCTGCAGCGCCGCCAGCACCGCGTTCGACGGCTCCAGCACCGTCATCACCGGCACCTTGCTCGGCGCCCGCAGCGACGACCAGACGTCCTCGGGGAATTCCTTGGCGCTGGCCGGAACGGTGATGACCGGAATGGTCGACATCGCCGAGATCGTCGGGCCGGCGCCGTTCGAGCGGCCGATGTAGGCGATCACGATCGAGTCCGGCACCTCCTGCACCATCTTGTGCAGGATGGCGGCGCCGGCGACCGGCTCCTTGTGGATCGAGCAGGTCACCACCTGCATCAGGTCGGCGAGCGGAGCCGAGCGCCTTGGTGAACGGCTCGGGATTGTCGCTCTCCGAGCCGCGCCACAGGATGATGCGCTGCTGCGGCACGTGGAAGTGGCCGGTGATCTCGGCGACGTGGCGGTACTTCGCGGCGACGTCGTCGAGCGCGCCGCCGTCGCGATAGACCTGCTTGTCGATGTAGGCGCCGCTCTCCAGCACGCGCCAGGAATCGTTGTCGATCACGTCGGCGAGCAGCAGATTGCCCTTGGTGTCGAAGCCGAACTCGACCTTGAAGTCGACCAGCGTGCCGCCTTCGAGCTGCCACGCCTTCTCCAGCACCAGGAACGCGCGGCGCGCGAGCCGCGACATCTCGGGATAGAGCTTCGCCTCGTCGGCGCGGATGAACACCTCGGAGGTCGCGAGCGTCAGGAACGGCTTCTGCTCCTGGACCGGCTTCGACGGCACATAAAGCTCGATCTGCGACGCGCCTTCCTTGTGCAGCATCAGCGGATCGTCGGCGAGCAGCGGCTTGCCCTTCCAGTTCTTGTCCTTGGTCTTGAGGAAGAACTCGACGATCAGCTTCGGGAACAGTTGGCCCTTGGCGAAATGCGGGTTGCGCTTGAGATACGAGCCGTGCGCCTCGCGCCGCACCACCACCTCGTAGGGCAGCATGGTGCAGGCCGGCGCGACGAACGAGGTCGGGCTGTCCTGGTGCTCGAACGCGACCGGCAGGCCGCAGGCCTTGAGCAGGCGGAACACGTTGCAGGTGGTGGCGTTGGCGAGCCGGCCCTTGTCCGGGATGATGTCGTGCTTGGCGCCGTCGCCGGCGGTGATGTCGTCCTTGGCGACCAGCGCGACCAGGTCGGGGCGGCCGGCGATCGAGACGATCTGCTTGGTCTTGCCTTCGGCAATCGCCTTGCCGAGCGAATACTTCGGGGTAGGACGATCTTCCGTTCGGGCGTCCACGGCACAATCCTGCGTAAGGTCAAGGAGACCCTACTAGGTAGGCCAATTGGCGGCCGGATTTGAAGGTCCGCCGCGAGACCGGACCTGTGAAAGACGGTGGAGAACTACCGCTTGCGGCCCGCCTTCGGATATTCGCCGGCCTTCTTCAGCCGGGTCACCCAGTATTCCCAGGCGCGCGCCTGCGGCCGCGGTTCCAGGTTCCGGTCCCAGGCCTTCTTGGCTTCGCCCTTGGTGAGCGGGCTCGGCGTCATGCCGCCCTGCTGCATCGCCAGTTGCAGTTCGGCGTTGCGGTAGCTGTAGATGGTGCGGAACACCAGGTTGGTCAGGTTGCGTGCCCGCCACGTTGACGCCGTGGCGGCGCAGCAGTTGCAGCCAGTGCGGGCCCAGCGACTTGGCGCAGGAGCGGCCTTCCTCCGGCGTGATGATGAGCAGCGAGGTGTCGCCGAACTCGTCGCGGCTATCCCAGAACGGCACCTTCTCGCCGATCTGCGCGCCCATGTGATAGAGCGGCAGCAGCGGCGCGCCCGAGTTGCAGAACGGCAGGAACGCCATGCCGTGATGATGCGCGACGGCGTTGACGTCCGGCCGCGCCCGGTAGATCTCGCCGTGGATCACCCGCTCGCCGTAGCCCATGATGCCCTTCGGCAGCGGCTTCACCGGCTCGCTGTCGAGGTCGTATTCGTAGATGTCGCCGGGCTCGACCACCTCGGGCGAGCGCGAGCGCGCCAGCAGGTAGCGGTCCTTCTTGGTCGGATGCCGCATGCTGACGTGGCCGAAGGCGTCGATGATGCCCTCCAGCGCGCAGATGCGGTTCGCCACCGCGAGATCGAGCCGCGCCTTTGCGAGTGCGTCAGCCATTGTTGGCTCCTTTGGTTGTCAGAACTGCCATCCGATCAGCCGGTCGAGCGAGATCGGGCCGCCGCCGTGGATCACGAAATAAAGCACGCCGATCGCCCACATGGCGGGATATTCGAGGCCGATCTTGTTCCAGAAATAGCCGTCGTACTTGGCGTGATCGTAGGCGGACACCGCCAGCAGCAGGAACAGCACCAGCGCCATCGGCCGCGTGAACAGGCCGAGCGCGACGCAGGGCGCGGCGACGAACTGCGTGAGCACCGTGCCGTAGGCCCACAGCCAGCCCGGCCTGTAGCCGCGCTTGTCGTAGAACGCCGCGACCTTCGGCACGCTGTCGACCGGTCCGCCGGTGCCCTTGAAATAGCCGAGGCACATGCGCAGTCCGTGCGGCACCATCGCGGCGCCGACCGCGAAGCGCAGCAGCGCCTCGACCCACGGCCCGAGCGCCTGATAGAGCGCGCCGAGCGCGGGAACGATCAGCGGCGTGTCGATCATGTGATTATTCGGCCGCCACGTCCGCGCGCGTCTCGAACACGCTGCGCGGGCGCGGCAGGCCGAGATGCTCGCGCAGCGTCCTGCCGGTGTATTCGGTGCGGAACAGGCCGCGGCGCTGCAGCTCCGGGATCACCATCGTCGACGAAATCGTCGAGCCCGCCCGGCAGGAACGGCGGCATCACGTTGAAGCCGTCCGCCGCCTCTTCCTCGAACCAGTGCTGGATGTGGTCGGCGATCTGCGTCGGCGTGCCCTTGATGACGCTCTTGCCGCGCGCGCCGGCGATGCGCATGGCGACCTGGCGGATCGAGAGGTTCTCCTTGCGCGCCATGTCGATCGCCGGCTGCATGGTGCTCTGGCTGCCGCCGGTCAGCGGGATTTCGGGCAGCGGGCCGTCGAACGGGAATTTGGACAGGTCGAAGCCGCCGAAGATGGTGGAGAGGATTTCGCGCGCCACGATCGGATGGATCAGCGACTGCATGTACTCGTATTTCTCGTTCGCCTCGCTCTCGGTTTCGGCGACGAAGCAGGAGAGGCCCGGCATCACCTTGAGATGATCGGGGTTGCGGCCGAACTTGTCGGCGGCGCGGGTCTTCACCTCTTTCGAGTATTTCTTGCAGGCTTCGATCGACCAGTGCGCGCTGAAGATCACCTCGGCGAAGCGCGCCGAGATGTCCATGCCGTCGTCCGACGTGCCGGCCTGCACGATCACCGGATGGCCCTGCGGCGGCCGCGGCGTGTTGAGCGGGCCCTTCACCTTGAAGTGCTTGCCGACGTGGTTGAGCGTGTGCAGCTTCGCGGGATCGAAATAAAGCCCGCCGCTTTGTCGCGCACGAAGGCGTCGTCGTCCCAGCTATCCCACAGCCCGACCACGATCTCGGCGAACTCGCGGGCGCGGTCGTAGCGCTCGGCGTGGCCGTAGTGCGCGTCGCGGTTGAAGTTGTAGGCCTCGGCGAAGGTGCCCGACGTCACCAGGTTCCAGCCGACGCGGCCGCCGCTGATGTGATCCATCGTCGCGAACTTGCGGGCGACGTGATACGGCTCGTAGTAGCTCGTGGTCGCGGTGCAGACGAGGCCGATCCGGCTCGTCACCGCCGACAGCGCGGCGATCAGCGTCATCGGCTCGAGGTTGGAGATGTACTGCGCCGAGCGCGACAGCGCCTCCATGCTGGCTTCGCGCATCGCCAGGTTGTCGGCCAGGAACACCATGTCGAACTTGCCGCGCTCGGCGGTCTGCGTGACCTCGACGTAGTGCTGGAAATTGACGTTGGCGTCGGCCTGCGCGTCGGGATGGCGCCACGACGCGACGTGATGGCCGGTGGGATTGAAAAAGGCGCCGAGCCGGAGCTGGCCCTTGCGTCTTGCCATAGTGCGCTCCCGTTGCCGGAAACTTAGCCCCGGCAACTAAAGGCGCGCAAGAAGCGTCGACCGCTGTCTGTGTCAGTTCGGCGCGGCCGTCCGCGATTGGCTGCTGAAATCGGTCTGCTTCTCGGCTTCCGATGGATGATGGAAGAGCACATTGGCTCCCATCATTCCCAGGATGAGCAACACGACGCCAGCCGAAAAGGCCAACATCATGCGCGTCTCGCGCTTGTCTCCCTTTTCGTTGTTCTCGTTTGCCATGGCGATCCTCCGCTAGGTCCGTCGCCCGAACCGCATCGTCGGACGAAGGCCCCCGAAAGCCACGTTAAATTTTGGACATATTCGAAGGTGCTTGTGCCGTTTGGCTCAGATGTTGCGGGTCGCAATTGCCTCGGCCGCGCGCAAGGCGATCGTGGCGTTGATCAGCCCGCCGACGTAGCCGGCGTGCGGGCCGCCGTTCAGTCCGCCGATCGTCGAGCCAGCGGCGTAGAGGCCGGGGATTGGCTTGTCGCTGGTGTCGAGCACGGCGCCGTCGCCGTTCACGACGATGCCGCCCATGGTGTTGGTGATCGCGGCGCAGAGCGGCACGGCATAGAACGGCGGGGTCCGGATCGGCCATGCCTTCGCGGGTCCGCGCCGCGGCGGCGAGAGCTTGTCGAGCGTGCCGGCGTCGATCGCGGCGTTGTACCGATCGACCGTCTCCTTCAAATGCGGCATGCCGACCAGCGCAGCGAGCTCCGCGATCGTATTGGCGCGATGCAGCGTGCCGCCGACATTGCGGCAGCAGCGGATTGGGCGGCTGCGCATGGTCGCGGCCGGGCGGGCCGTCCCAGATCGCCTGATCGAAGATCGCGGTGGTGCCGAGCGGATCGGCAAGCCGCGCGATGGCGTTGGAGAGATAAATGCCGCCGAGCCCTTCGTCGGCGACGCGGCGGCCTTGTGCATCGACCACGATGCCGGCCGCGGCGAGATCGTCGGTTTGCGGGCGCGGCCAGAGCAGCGGATTGCTCATGGCGTCGCGGCTGTGCAGGTGGCCGTAGAAATTCGCCATGCCGGTCATCGCCGCGCCGAGCGCCTGCGCCATGCGCAAGCCGTCGCCCATCGCGGTGCCGCCGTTGCGCGGCAGCAGCTTCTCGGGGGCGGGCGAGATGTGTTGGCGCACCATGTCCATGTTGGCCTGGAAGCCGCCGTCGGCGATCACCACCGCCGGTGCGGTCAACGTCACCGCGCCTTCCGGCTGTGCCGCCAGGACTTCGATGCCGGAGCCCGCAGGTTTGAGCGCGTGGGCGTGCGTGGCGCGCAGCACGCGCCGCCGCGCTTGGTCAGGTTCGCTTCGAGCTTGCGCAGCGTCACGTCGCCGGCATAGCCGTCCCACTTGAAGCCGGCGCCGTTGCGCCACGGCGGCGACAGCACGTTGGTCTGATACTGGCCGAGATTGACCAGCTCGATGCCTTCGGCGCGCAGCCACTGCATCAGCCGGCGCCGTAGACTGCGCGACGGTGCGCGCCAGGTCCTTGCGCGCGAAGCCATCGGTGCAGGCGATGATCCGGTCGTAGAGCTGATCCTCGTCCGACATCACGTCGGTGAAATTGATGTGGAACGTGCCGTAGGTGTAGCGCGAGTTGCAGAGGTATTTCTCCGCGGTGCCCTTCTCCAGCACGGCGACGCGCTTGCCCAGCTCGGCGGCGCGGTTGGCGGCGACCAGTCCGGCGATGCCGCCGCCGATCACGATCACATCATAACTGGCATTCCCATTGCTCATCGCGTCAGTCCGCTCCGTTGCCCGCGCCGATCGTATATGCAAAATGCCAGGAGAGGTGTGTTGCCGATGGCGAAGTCACGGCCCAACGTTGCGATTGTCGGAGGCGGAATCGGCGGCCTGTTCGCCGCCAATGCGCTGATCGCGCACGGGCTGCGTGTGTCGGTCTACGAGCAGGCGCCCGCGCTCGGCGAGATCGGCGCCGGCGTCATGCTGACGCCGAACGCGTGCGCCACCTGGAGCGCGTCGGATTGGAGCCCGCCGTCGAGAAATGGGGCGCGCGGCTCGGAACCGGCTCGCGCTACTTCCGCCACGACGGCAGCCCGATCGCGCCGGTGCAGGTGACGGACGCGTTCGGCTGGAACGCCTCGTTCGGCATGCATCGCGCCGATCTCGTCGATTTCCTCGCGGCCGCGTTGCCGCCGGGCGTCGTCCATTGCGGCCATCGCGCCACCGGCTTCGAGCAGGATGGCGACGCGGCGCGCGTGACGTTTGCCAACGGCGCCACCGTCGAGGCCGACGTCGTCGTTGCCGCGGACGGCATCCATTCCGAGCTGCGGCCGTACGTCTTCCCGCCGTCCAAGCCGGTGTTTCACGGCACCATTTCCTACCGCGGCCTGGTCTCGCGCGAGCGCCTGCCGGACTGGCCGATGGACCGCTGGCAGATGTGGGCCGGGCCGTCCAAGCACTTCCTCGTCTTCCCGGTGCGCCACGGCGACGATGGTCAACTACGTCGGCTTCGTGCCGACCGACGAGGAGATGAAGGAGTCGTGGTCCGCGCCCGGCGATCCCGACAAGTTGCGCGCCGAGTTCGAAGGCTGGGACCCGCGCATCGGTTCGGTGCTGAAGCAGGTCGATCATTGCTTCCGCTGGGCGCTCTACGACCGCGAGCCGCTGCCGACCTGGAGCAAGGGCCGGCTGACGCTGCTCGGCGATGCCGCGCATCCGATGCTGCCGCATCTCGGCCAGGGCGCCAACCAGTCGATCGAGGACGGCATGGCGCTGGCGACGATCCTGTCGCAGGTGGACAACGCGGATGTCCCGGCGGCGCTGCTCGCCTACGAGAAGCTGCGCCGCGAGCGCGTCGCGGAGGTCCAGCTTGGCGCGCGCCAGAACGGGCTGCGCGTCGATTCTCGAGTATTCCGATCTGGCCGTGCGCGACGCGGAGCTTGCCGCGCACGCCGACTTCCGCAAGCACCTCTATGCCTACGACGTGGTGCCGGAAGCGAAGGCGGCGGTGGCGGCGCTGAATTGATCGCCTGGCTCACGTCACCGGGATCATGCCGCCGTCGACGTTGATCGCCGTGCCGGTGACAAAGCTGCCGGCGTCCGACGCCAGGAACAGGATCATGTTGGCGAATTCCTCGGCGGTGCCGACCCGGCCGAGCGGGACGCGCTTCGCCATCTCGCCGATATATTCGTCGTAGGTGCGGCCCTTGTTCTCCTCGGCGTGGCCGCGCACCCACTGATCGGTCTGGATCAGGCCGACCAGCACCGCGTTGACCAGCACGTTGTGCGGCGCGCCTTCGTTCGACAGCACCTTGGTCAGCGCCAGTCCGGCCGCGCGCGTCACCGAGCTCGGCGCGCTGCCCGCGCGCGGCCATTTCGCGCCGCTGTTGAGCACGTTGATGACGCGGCCCCATTTGCGCTCCTTCATTTTCGGAAATGCCGCGCGGGTGAGGCGGATCGCCGAGAACAGCTTGAGGTCGAGGTCGGCCTGCCAGATTTCATCGGTCGATGGCCTCGACCGGGCTTGGCGTTGTGCGTGCCGACGTTGTTGAGCAGCACGTCGACGCGGCCGAGCTCCTTCTCCGCGGTGGCAAAAACGCGGGCGCAGTCCTCGGCCTTGCTGACGTCGGCGGCGATGCCGACCACCTTGCCTTTGCCCTCGCTGCGCGAGCTTCTTGCGCGACTCCTCCAGCACCTCCGGACGGCGCGCGACGATCGCCACGTTGGCGCCGGCCCGCATGAAGTTCGCCGCGGCGGCATAGCCGATGCCCATGCTGCCGCCGGTGATCAGCGCGCAGCGTCCATCCATTCGCATTTCGATCATTCTGCTATTCCCAGTGAGTGATTGTGTCGTCGTTCAGTCGAGCTTCGCGCCGACCGACTTGATCAGCGCTTCCCAGTGGCGGGAGTCGTCCTCGATCAGCTTGCCGAATTGCGCCGGCGAGAGGTCGACCCGCTCGAAGCTGTTCTTCTGGAAGAACTCCTTCGTCTGCGGCAGGTCGAGCACCTTGCCGACGTCGGCGTGAATCCGTGCCGTCAGCTCCGGCGGCATGTTGGCGGGGCCGAGCAGCGCGAACCACACCGAGGTCGAGAAACCCGGCACGCCGGCCTCCGCGATGGTCGGCAGATCGGGCCGCGCCTGCGCGCGCTTGTCGCTGGCGCTCGCCAGGATTTTCACCTTGCCGGTCTTCTCGTGCGCCTCGATGCTGGAGAGGTTGAGCAGCAGCATGGAGACGTCGCCCGCCAGCAGCGCCTGCGCCGCCGGCGCCGCGCCGCGATAGGGGATGTGCACGATGTCGGTGCCGGTGCGCTGCTTGAAGTCCTCCATGCTGAGGTGCGCGTAGGTGCCGACGCCGTAGGAGCCGTAGTTCAGCTTGCCGGGCTGCGCCTTGGCGAGCGCGATCAGCTCCTTCGGGTTGCTGGCCGGCACCGACGCATTCACCACCAGCATCGGCGTGCCGCGGCACAGCACGATGATCGGCGTGAAGTCCTTCGCGCTGTAGGGCAGCTTGGAGAGATGCGGATTGGCGGTGACGGTGGCGTCCGACGTCACCAGCAGCGTCAGCCCGTCGGCGGGCGAGCGCGCGACCGCCTGCGCGCCGATGGTGCTGTTGCCGCCGGGCCGGTTGTCGACGATCACGGTCTGATTGAGCGATTCGCCCAGCCGCTGCGCCACGATGCGCGCCATCGTGTCGGTCACGCCGCCGGGCGAGGTCGGCACGATCAGCCGCACCTGGCCGTTCGGATAGGTCTGGGCGTGCGCCGCGCCGCAGGCGAGTGCAAGCGCGGTCAGCAGCAGCGAACGATCGTGCATGCATCGTTCTCTCCTCAGCGCGCGCTGGCCGTGCCGAGCACCGGCTTGCCGATGCCGAGCGGCTGCGCGTCCACCAGCACGAAGGCGACGCGCGCCCGCGCCTTGCTGCGGTTGGCCCAGGCGTGGTTGGTGCCGCGCTGGACCATGATGTCGCCGGCCTTCAGCTTCACCGTCGAATTGTCCATGTCCATCTCGATCTCGCCCTCGATGACGATGACATAGTCCACCGTCTCGGTGCGATGCATGTGCGGATGGTTGCCGGGCGGAAAATCGATCACGCAGAAGCGCGTGCCGTTCGGCGGCGGCGGCGTGCCGACGATGCGCGCGCCCATGTCCTCGATCTTTTCGCCGACCGCGATGTTCGGCGGGGTTCTCGGTCGGTGATCCACATCAGCGTGGAGCGCCCCTCGGCGCCCTTGTGATTGGTGGCGGGCGCGTCGATCAGCACCTTGGCGACGTTGTTGCCGTCATGCCCGGTCACGACGCGGCGGACCGGCGGGAAGCTGCTCCAATCTGGATTCGCCATCGCAGTAACTCCTTGCAATCATGACGCCGGCCGCGCCACGTTGACCATCCCCTTGCAGGTCGCCCTTGAGGAAGCAGCGCATGTTGCGCTCCAGGATCGGCATGGCGAGATCGACGTAGGTGTCGCAGAAGCCGCCCTGGTGGGTGGTGATGATGACGTTCGGGAACGTCCACAGCGGATGATCGGGCGGCAGCGGCTCGTGCTCGAACACGTCGAGCGCGGCGCCGGCGATCTGCTTCTCGCGCAGCGCCTCGACCATCGCGTCCTCGTCGACCACGCCGCCGCGCGCCACGTTGATCAGATAGCTCGTCGGCTTCATCGCCGCGAACACCTTGGCGTCGATCATGTGATGGGTCGCGGGCGAGTAGGGCGTCAGCAGCACCAGGTAATCGAGGTGCGGCAGCACGTCGTGCAGTTCGTCCATGTCGTGCACGCTGTCGAAGCCCGGCACGTCGCGCTTCACCGAGGTGATGCCGATCACCTTCATGCCGAACGCCTTGCACTTCGGCGCCAGCGCCTCGGCGATCACGCCGATGCCGAGGATGCCGACGGTCTTCTCGTGCAGCAGCTTGGCCGGCCAGCGGCCCCAGGTCCGGGTGTCCTGGTTGCGCGCGAAGCGCGGGATGTCGCGCGACAGCGCCAGCATGCCCGCCATCGCCGCCTCCGACACCGGCGCGCCGTGCACGCCGTGCAGGCTGGTGACGGTGACGGACGGCTTCAGCGCCGGCTGGTCGGTGATGCCGTCGAGCCCGGTGCCCAGCGCCTGCACCCATTTCAGGTTGCCCGCGCCTTCGAGGCCGAGCTTCAGGTTCTTCATCATCTGCCCGAACGTGAGCAGGATGTCGGCCTTGGCGAGCGCCGCCTCGGCCTTGCTCGCGCTGCGACACCACGTCGATCGTCCAGTTCGGGAAACAGCTTGCTGAGCCGCGCGCGATATTGCGCGGTGACGTCGGGCGGCAGCGTGAGCAGGATCAGAAGTTGGGGCATTGCATCAGAATCCGTACGTGAACAATTTGAAATCTAGCGCGGCGGGGCCTTGGCCACGAAGCCGTTGGTGTAGGTCGCGCTGAGATCGATGTTGGCCTTCTGCACGTCCGGGTCGAACTCGCGCAGCACCTTGTGCGCCGTCTCGGCGGCCTCGCGCTCGATCATGCCGTCCGGGGAATACATCGGGATGCTGGCGCGGATGGCGCGGATGTAGGTTTCCCTGTTGCCGAGCGCGTATTCCGGCGGCATCAGGTCGGCGATCTTCTCGGCCGGATTGGCCGCGATCCAGCGCAGCGCGCGCACGAACGCGTTGGTCAGCGACTGCACGGTCTTCGGATTGCCGACGATGTAAGCCGGCGTGGCGTAGAGCACCGCCGCCGGATAGGCGCCGCCATAGACCTGCCGCGTGCCTTCGGCGGTGCGGGTGTCGATCACGACCTTGATCGATCCGTCGGCCTCCAGTGTGCTGATCACCGGATCGGCGTTGACCAGCGCGTCGATCTCGCCGCGCTTCACCGCCGCGACCGCGGTCTGCCCGGTGCCGATGCCGATGAACGATGCGTCCTCGGCCTTGAGGCCGTGCTGCGCCATCAGGTAGCGCACCATGAAATGCGTGCTCGATCCCGGCGCGGTGATGCCGATCTTCATGCCCTTGAGATCGGCCGGGCCGCGATACATCGCGGCCTTGGACGACAGCACGCCGAGCACGAAGCCCGGATAGTGGCCGAGCTCCGTCACCGCGACGATCGGCTGGCCCTTGGCGTGCATCTGGATGGTGTGATCGAACGCGCCGGTGACGACGTCGGCGCTGCCGCCGACCAGCGCCTGCAGCGCGCGGCCGCCGCCGGCGAAATCGGAAATCTCGACGTTGAGGCCCTCGGCCTTGAAGTAGCCGAGCCGCTCGGTGACGGTGAGCGGCAGGTAGAACAGCGCCGGCTTGCCGCCGACCGAGAGCCGCACGTTGGTCTGCGCGCTCGCCGCCGAAGCTGTCAGCGCCAGCGCGAGTCGCGAGCCAGGCGGCGCGGATCATGACTTGCCCCGGCCGGTTCCGTAGGTGTCGTCGACCTTCGCCCATTCGGCGAAGCCGGTGATGTCCTTGAAGTCGGTGAAGTTCACCGCTTCGTTGTCCGCCGCGGGCTTGCCGGCCTTCATGTCGGCCAGCGCCTTCTCGACGGCGCGCGCGACGCGGAAGATCAGCGTGGTCGGATAGGCGACCATGTTGAAGCCGAGCCGGTAAAGCTCGTCGGGCGGCAGCACCGGCGTCTGCCCGCCGCCTTCCACCATGTTGGCCATCTGGCCGACGCCCTGGAACGATTTGCCGACCTTCTCCAGTTCCTCGACGGTCTCCGGCGCCTCGATGAACAGGCCGTCGGCGCCGGCTTCGAGATACATCTCGCCGCGGCGCAGCGCGTCGTCGAGGCCGTGCACGGCGCGCGCGTCGGTGCGCGCGATGATGTAGAAGTCGCGGCTGTCGCGCGCGGCGGAGGCGGCGCGGATCTTCCGCACCATCTCGTCGGCGGGGATCACGTCCTTGCCGGCCATGTGGCCGCAGCGTTTCGGCGCGACCTGATCCTCCATGAAGATCGCCGACACGCCCATGCGCTCGTAGCCCTGGATGGTGCGGGTGACGTTCTTCACGTCGCCGTAGCCGGTGTCGCAATCGACCAGGATCGGGAGCTGCGTCGCTCCCATGATGTCGCGGATGCCGGCGCTGATCTCGCCGAAGGCGGCGAGCCCGATGTCGGGAATGGCGTAGCGCGAGCCGACCAGCGCGTAGCCGCCGACCGTGAAGGCGGCGAAGCCGGCGCGCTCGATCAGCCGCGCCGACAGCGCGTCGTACGCGCCCGGCAGCAGCAGCGGCTTCTCGCGCGCGAGCAGCGCCTTCCAGGTCATGTTTCCCCCGCTCATGGAGGAACCATAGCGGGCTTTGCGGCGCGGGCCGTCTATGCGATTGGCTAGCGCATGACCGAAGTGAGGCCAGTCGATCAGATCACGCATGACCAGTTCGCGCATGATGCGTAGAGCGCGGATTGTCCCTCGAAGCCGATGCCGGGCCGGTCGGACAACTTCAGATAACCATTCTCGACCCGGTGATCGTCGGCGTAGCCGGCGAACGGGCCGAACACGCCGGGATAGGATTCCGCGCCGCCCAGCCCGAAGCCGGCGGCGATGGCGAGCGACATCAGGTTGCCGCCGTGCGGGAACAGTCCGCTGCGCGGCCATTGGTGGCGCGCCAGCATGTCGACGGTGCGTGCGTATTGCGCGATGCCGTAGGCCTGCGGCGGATCGATCTGGATCACGTCGTTGCGCGCCGCCTTCATGCCGCCGAACCGCACCAGGTTTTCCACGTCCTGCGTCGAGAACAGGTTCTCGCCGGTCGACAGCGCGCCGCCGTAGACGGAGCCGACCTCGGCCAGCGTCGCGTAGTCGAGCGGATCGCACGGCTCCTCGAACCAGCGCAGCTTGAACGGCGCCAGCGCCTTGGCGTAGGCGAGCGCCTCGTCGCGGGTGAACTTGCAGTTGGCGTCGACCGCGAGCTGCGTGCCGGCGGGCAGGATCGACTTCACCGCCTCGACGCGCTTCATGTCGTCGGCGAGCGGCAGTCCGCCGACCTTCATCTTCAGCATGGTGTAGCCGGCGTCCATGTGCCGGCGCATCTCGTCCTGCACGGTCTTGTGCGTTTCGCCCGGCGTGTACCAGCCGCCGCCGACGTAGCAGAACATCTTGTCGGCGAGCTTGCCGCCGCTGTAGCGGTCGGCCAGCACGCGATGCAGCGGCTTGTCCTCGATCTTGGCGACCGCGTCCCAGATCGCGGTCTCGATGGTGCCGATCGCGATCGAGCGCTCGGTGTGGCCGCCGGGCTTCTCGCCGCGCATCATGCGGGCGAGGCCTTTGGCCGGATCGAGCTTGCCGTCGGCGTCGAGCAGCTCGTCAGGCGGTGTCTTGAGCAGGCGCGGGATGAAGCGGTCGCGCATCTGCGCGCCGCAGGCGTAACGGCCGGTCGAGTTGAAGGCGAAGCCCGCGACCGGCTTGCCGTTGCGCACGACGTCGGTGATGACCGCCACCACCGACGTCGTCATCTCGGAGAAGTCGAAGACCGAATTGCGGATCTGCGACTTCAGCGGGATCGCGGTTTCGCGGATATCGACGATACGCATCGTCAGCGCGTTACTGCTGCTTGATGTTCGCGTCCTTGATCACCTTGCCCCACTTGGCGATCTCGTCCTTGATCTGCTGCGTGAACTGCTCCGGCGTGTTGCAGATGATCTCGAGGCCGAGCTGCTCCATCTTGGCGGTGACGTCCGGCGATTTCGTCGCCTTGACGACCTCCTGATAGATGAAATCCGCGATCTCCTTCGGCACGCCGGCCGGCACCAGCACGGCCTGGAACGTGTCGGCCTCCTGGTCCGGAATGCCGGCTTCGGCGAGCGTCGGCACCTCGGGCAGCACCGCGACCCGCTTCTTGTTGGCGACCGCGAGCGCGCGCAGCGAGCCGCTCTTGATGTGCGGCACCGCCGGCGGCAGCGAGGTGAAGGCGAGCGGCGTGTGGCCGGCGATGATCGACTGGATCGCCGGACCTGCGCCGCCGAACGGCACGTGCACGGTGTCGAGCTTGTAGGTCAGCTTGAACAGTTCGCCCGAGAGGTGCGGCGTGGTGCCGGTGCCGGCCGACGCGAAGGTGTACTTGCCCGGATTCGCCTTGACGTGATCGGCCAGCGCCTTCGGCGAGTTGACCGGGATCACCTTCGGATTGACCAGCAGCACGTTCGCCGCGGTGGCGGCGACGGTCAGCGGCCGGAAGTCCTTGTAGGGATCGTACGGCACCTTGTCGTACAGGCTCGGATTGACGACGTAGCTCGATGACACGAACAGGATGGTGTAGCCGTCGGGCGGGGCCTTCGCGGCCTGGCCCATGCCGATGTTGCCGCCGGCGCCGGCAACGTTCTCGACGAAGAACTGCTGCTTCAGCGTGTCCGACTGAGCTTGGTGGCGATCAGCCGCGCGGCGATGTCGGTCGGGCCGGCCGGCGCGAACGGCACGATGATCTTGACCGGCTTGTTGGGATAGCCGCCGGGGCCTGAGCCCTGCGCGTGTGCCGCGCCGGAGAGCGCAAGTCCGGCCGCGATGATCCCGAAGAGCAGTTTCATTTCCATTCCTCCCGAACGAATTGCGCGCCGCATTGGCGCGGCGCGCGGACTTTATGGCATGTCGTGCCGGATGAGAAGCTCAGATTTTCGGAATCTTGGCGTCCGCGATCACCTTCTTCCACTTCGCGATGTCTTCCTTGACATAGGCCGCGAACGAGGCCGGCGAGTCGCCCTCCGGCACGATGCCGAGCTCCAGCAGCCGCGCCTTGATGTCGGGCGTGTTCACGATCTCGGAGATGTTCTTCTGCAGCAGATCGACGATCGCCTTCGGCGTGCCGGCCGGCACGAACACGCCGGTCATGGTCTCGGCCTCCTGTCCCTTGATGCCGATCTCGTCCAGCGTCGGCACGTCCGCCGCCGTCTCCAGCCGCTTCTTGGAGGTGACCGCCGAGCGCGCGGATCTTGCCTTCCTTGATCAGGTTCATCGAGTTGCCGATCGCGCCGGCAGACGATCGGCGTGTGGCCGCCGAGCAGCGACTGCGTCATCGGGCCGCCGCCCGCGAACGGCACGGTGACGAAGTCGAGCCCGAGTGCCGAGCCGCAGCATCTCGATCGACAGCGACGGCGTGGTGCCGGCGCCCGGCGAGCCGACGCTGTGCTTGCCCGGCTCCTTCTTGATGAGGTCGATCAGCTCCTTCATCGTCTTGGCCGGGAAGTTCGGATTGACCAGCCACGAATTCGGCGAGCCGCCCGCCTTGGTGACGGGGATGAGGTCCTTCTCCACGTCGAACGGCATCTTGGCGTAGAGGCTCGGATTCACCGTGATGCTCGATGACGACAGCAGGATG
The DNA here is from genome assembly GCA_963838595.1 of uncultured Alphaproteobacteria bacterium. Lineage (GTDB taxonomy): Bacteria > Pseudomonadota > Alphaproteobacteria > Rhizobiales > Xanthobacteraceae > Z2-YC6860. The sequence continues at coordinate 328,664 of CAWIRP010000002.1, read as the reverse complement.
GTGTAGCCGTCGCCCGGCGAGCGCGCGACCTGCGCCATGCCGAGGTTGCCGCCGGCGCCGCCCTGAGTTCTCGATGTAGAACTGCTGGCCGAGCTTCTCGGACAGCTTCTGCCGCGATCAGGCGGCCGGCGATGTCGGTCACGCCGCCGGCCGGGAAACGGAATCATGATCTTCACCGGCTTGGTTGGATATTGCTGCGCATTCGCCGCGCCGCAAACGAGCAGCGCTGCGCCGAGCGCGGCCAGTCGCATGATCGTTTTCATGGAGCAGCCTCCCTTGCTTTCCGGAAAACGCCGGCTCACTTGACCGTGAGCTTGGCGCCCCGCACCACCGTGCCCCACTTGTTCATTTCAACCGTGATCCACTTGCCGAACTCGGCCGGCCGCGTTCCTTGGCGAGCCGCGATCCTGTAAATAAAACGGTGTGGCCAAGCCTGAGGGATAATCGTGGCGAATGCAAACCTGACAGGGCGCAACCGAATGTCGCTGCACGGCGGCAACGCCCTGAAAATCGGGCTGTTCGGCGCCAATTGCTCGTCGGGGCGCGCCGTCACCAAGGTGCCGGAGCGCTGGTCGGGGACGTGGCCCGACAATCTGAAGCTGGCGCGCATGGCCGACGAAGCCGGGATCGAGTTCATGCTGCCGATCGGCCGCTGGAAGGGCTACGGCGGCGAAACCGACTATCAGGGCGCGACGCTCGAAACCATCATGTGGGCCTGCGGGCTGTTGCAGGCCACCAGGCGCATCACCGTGTTCGGCACGGTGCACGCGCCGCTGTTTCATCCAATCATCGCGGCCAAGGAGATGGTGACCGCCGATCACATCGGGGAAGGGCGCTTCGGGCTCAACATCGTCGTTGGTTGGAACGAGGATGAATTCGAGATGTTTGGCGTGCAGCAGCGCGACCACGAGAACCGCTACGCCTATGCGCAGGAATGGATCGACGCCATCAAGCTGATGTGGTCGGACCGCGAAGACTTCGATTTTGATGGCGCGTTCATCAAGCTCGGAAAGGTTCGCGCCAAGCCGAAGCCCTATGGCGGCACGCAGCCGATCGTCATGAATGCGGGCGCGTCGCCGGTCGGCCGCGCCTTTGCGGTGAAGAACTGCGACGCGTTCTTTATGCAGGCTTCGCGCGTGTCGGCCGACGAGACCGCGCAACGGGTCGCGGCGGTGAAGCAGGCGGCGCGTGCGCATGGCCGCGACATCGGCGTCTACACCGTGGGCGTCATCATCTGCCGGCCGACCCGGAAGGAGGCCGACGACTATCATCACTATGCCGTGGTTGAGAATGCCGACTGGTCTGCGGTCGACGGCATTCTGGCCAAGCGCGGCGTCACGCGCGCAGGACATGACTGCGGCCGAATTCCAGACCCAACGCATGCACTTCGCGCACGGCAACAGCGGGCTGCCGATCATCGGCGATCCCGATACCGTTGCGCAGACGCTGATCGAGCTGAGCCAGGCCGGACTCACCGGGATCGCGTTGTCGCTGGTCAACTACGCCGACGAGTTGCCGTATTTCGCCGCCGAGGTGCTGCCGCGGCTGGAGCGCGTGGGGCTCAGGCGTCCGGTCTGACGGCTAGGCCTTTCTCACGGCAGCTTGATGCCGGCTTCGCTGATGACTCGCGCCCATTTCGCGTTTTCCGCCTTCAGGTAGGCGGCGAACTCCGCAGGCGTATCGCCGATCGGCGAGAATCCGATCGCTGCGAGCTTTGCCTTGACGTCGGGCGTCGCGATGATCTCGACCACCTTGCGATGCAGGAGATCGACGATTTCCTTGGGAGTGCCGGCCGGCGCGAGGATTCCGATCGGCGTCTCGCCGATCTGCCCCGGATAGCCGGCCTCTTCCATCGTCGGCACGTTCGGCAGGCCTTCCACGCGCTTCTCGCCGGTCACGGCGAGGCGCGCGGATTCCGCCGGACTGGATGTGAACCACCGACGGCGGCAGCGAGGCGAACGAAACCGGCGTGTGGCCGCCGAGCACGGACTGCGCCAGAGGACCGCCGCCGCCGAACGGGATCGAGGTCAGCGTCGAGCTTCTGCGAAAGCCTGAACAATTCGCCGGACAGGTTCGCCGGCGTGCCGAGGCCCGGATGCGCGTAGGCGTGATACTTGTCCGGACTTCGTCCGCATCAGTTCGACCATTTCCTTGACGGTCTTGGCCGGCACCGACGGGTTGACGATCAAGACGTTGGGCGTGGTCGCGATGCGCGTGATGGCGACGAGATCCTTCTCCGGATCGTAGGGCAGCGACTTGTACAGGCTCGCGTTGATGACAAGCGCCTGGCTGTTGACCAGCAGCGAGTAGCCGTCCGCCGGCGCGCGCGCCAGGGCGGCGGTGCCGATGTTGCCGCCGGCGCCGGCCTGGGTCTCGACGTAGAATTGCTTGCCGAACGCCTCGGTGAACTTCTGGCTGATGATGCGGGCGATCAGGTCGGCCGGACCGCCCGGCGCGTACGGAACGAGCATGCGCACGGGTTTGTTCGGATAGTCGCTCGTGCTCTGCGCGTGGCTTGCGCCGCTTGCCAGGACTGCTGCGCCGACGATCAGCCCGATCAATGCCCGCATCTGTCGCCTCCCTGTCAGTTTCTGATTTCGCGCGAGCCTAACACCGTAAAACCGCCGGGACGCGGATTTTCTCAGAGCCCGTTTCAGGCTAAGAAAGGGCGGCGGCCCATCGGGCCGCCGCTCGCTTTGTTCAGTGCCGTCAGGTGAGGAAAAGGATCGCCCATGCCAGCCAAGAAGTACACGCGTCAGGACCTTCGCGACGCCGCGGAGAAATACAAGAACTGGGGCAAGTGGGGGCCGAACGACGAGATCGGCACGCTCAACTTCACCAGCGCGGAAGACATCATCAACGCCGCCAAGCTGGTGAAGAAGGGCAAGGTGATCTCGCTGGCGCTCAACTTCGATCACACCGGGCCGCAGGGCGCCAAGAGCAAGTATCCGGCGATGGGCCGCACCAATCCGATCCACACCATGCTGCGCACCGGCACCGACGCCTATTCCGGCGTGCTCGACAAGCGCGGCATCCGCGCCGCCGACGACATGGTGACCATGCCGCTGCAATGCGGCACGCAATGGGACGGGCTCGGCCACGTGTTCTATGAGAACTACATGTGGAACGGCTACGACTGCCGCGAGGTGACGTCGGCCGGCGCGCAGAAGTGCGGCATCGAGAAGACCAAGCACAAGATGGTCGGCCGCGGCGTGCTGCTCGACGTGGCGCGCTTCAAGGGCGTGGAGTCGCTCGACGACGGCTACGGCATCACCTGCAAGGACCTCGACGACACGCGCCAAGGCGCAGAAGGTCGAGATGAAGCGCGGCGACTACGTGATCGTGCGCACCGGCCAGATGCAGCGCTGCCAGAAGACTCGGAAGCTGGGACGGCTATCCGGGCGGCGACGCGCCGGGCTTCGCGTTCGAGACGCTGGAGTGGATCAAGCGCGTCGAGCTTGCCGCGCTCGCCTCCGACACCTGGGGCTGCGAGGTGCGGCCGAACGAGACCGAGGAGGGCATCAACCAGCCCTGGCACTGGATCACCATCCCGATCATGGGCATGACCATGGGCGAGATTTTCGAGCTGAAGGAGCTGGGCGAGGACTGCGCCGCCGACAAGGTCTACGAGTTCCTGTTCGTCGCGCCGGCGATCCCGATCACCGGCGCGGTGGGCTCGCCGGTCAACCCGCTGGCGATTAAATGAGATCGGCGAGCTGATCGGCGATCGTCTGAGCTCCTGCGAAGCGCGCGCTGGCTCCCTCAGATTTCGCGCAGTGCGAAAGGCATGGCAGACCATGGCATGGACACCAAAACCTACCCCGTCACCCGCACCGACGCCGAATGGCGCAAGCTGCTCACGCCGGAGCAGTACCAGATCATGCGCGAGCACGGCACCGAGCGGCCGGGCTCCTGCGCGCTGCTCCATGAGAAGCGCGCCGGCACGTTTGTCTGCGCCGGCTGCGACCAGCCGCTGTTCGTCGCCAAGACGAAGTTCGAGAGCGGCACCGGCTGGCCGAGCTTCAACGATCCGGTGCCCGGCTCGGTCGAGAAGTACGGCGGACCGCAGCTACGGCATGAGAGCGACCGAAGTGCATTGCAGCGCCTGCGGCAGCCATCTCGGCCACGTGTTCGCCGATGGTCCGCCGCCGACCGGCCTGCGCTATTGCATCAACGGCGTCGCGCTGAAATTCCAGCCGGCATAGCGAGAGCTGCTCATCCGGGAGGCTCGCGATGTACAGCGCCACGGTCGGAGCCCGCCGTTACACGTTCCCCGATCTCAAGACGCTGCTCGCCAAGGCGTCGCCGCTGCGCAGCGGCGACCAGCTCGCCGGGCTCGCCGCGGAAACCGACGAAGAGCGCGTCGCCGCGCAATTCGCGCTCGCCGACCTGCCGCTCGCGACGTTCCTGCAGGAACACGTCATCGCCTACGAAGCCGACGCGGTGACGCGGCTGATCGTCGACAGCCATGACCGCGCGGCGTTCGCGTCGGTCGCGCATCTGACCGTCGGCGGCTTGCGCGACTGGCTGCTGTCGGACGAGGCGACGACGCCGGTGCTCGCCGCGCTGGCGCCCGGCCTCACGCCGGAAATGGTCGCCGCGGTGAGCAAGATCAGCCGGCTGCAGGACCTGATGATCGTCGCGGCGAAATGCTCGGTGGTGACCCGCTTCCGCAACACGATTGGCTTGCCCGGCCGGCTGTCGGTGCGGCTGCAGCCCAACCATCCGACCGACGATCCGCGCGGCATCGCCGCCAGCATCCTCGACGGCCTGCTGCTCGGCGCCGGCGACGCCGTGATCGGCATCAATCCGGCCACCGACAGCCCCGAGCGCGTGCATCGACTGCTGTCGATGCTCGACGAAATTCGAATGAAGCTCGAAATCCCGACTCAGAGCTGCGTGCTGGCGCATGTCACGACCACGCTCGATCTGATCCGCCGGGGTTCGCCGGTCGATCTGGTGTTCCAGTCGATCGCCGGGACCGAGGCGGCCAACCGCAGCTTCGGCATCGACCTGGCGCTGCTCGACGAGGCGCGCGATGCGGCGCTTTCGCTGCGCCGCGGCACGTTGGGCGACAACGTGATGTATTTCGAGACCGGGCAGGGCAGCGCGCTCTCGGCGCAGGCGCATCACGGCGTCGACCAGCAGACGCTGGAGGCGCGCGCCTACGCGGTCGCGCGCCGCTACAAGCCGCTGCTGGTCAACACCGTGGTCGGCTTCATCGGGCCGGAATATCTTTACGACGGCAAGCAGATTTGCCGCGCCGGTCTGGAAGATCATTTCTGCGGCAAGCTGCTGGGCCTGCCGATGGGCGTCGACGTCTGCTACACCAACCACGCCGAGGCCGATCAGGACGACATGGACGCGCTGCTGGCGCTGCTCGTCGCGTCCGGCGTCAACTTCGTCATGGGCGTGCCTGGCGCGGACGACATCATGCTCGGTTACCAAAGCACCTCGTTCCACGACGCGCTGGCGATGCGCGACCTGTTGGCCGCCGTCCGGCGCCGGAATTCGAGGAGTGGCTGACGCGTCAAGGTCTGATGGATGCGGCCGGCCGCATCCGTCCGGGCAAGCTGCCGGCCCGCTTCCAGGCGCTGCTGCCGGCAATCACGTGACGAAGGATCGCGCCAGCGTGCCCGATCGTCCGCCGTCATCGACGTGCCGGACGACGGTCCGTGGGCCGCGTTGCGAAGCCTGACCGCGGCGCGCATCGGCCTGGCGAGAACCGGTGCATCGTTGGCCACCACGCCGCTGCTCGACTTCAAGCTGGCGCACGCCCGGGCGCGCGACGCCGTGCATGAACTGCTCGATGTGCCGCGGCTTGTTGCCGACATCGCCGCGCTCGGCATACCGGTGCTGCAGGCGGCCAGCGCGGCCGAGGATCGGCAGCGTCATCTGATGCGTCCGGACCTCGGCCGCCGGCTGGCGCCGGAGAGTGAGGCGCGCGCTGGCCGCGCACGCCGGCGCCAAGATGGCGCGCACGACATCGTGTTCGTCGTCGCCGACGGGCTGTCGGCCGGCGCGGTGCAACGCACGCTGCGCCCGTGCTGGCCGGCATGCTGCCGGCGTTGCGGGCCGAGGGCTGGCGCATCGCGCCCTGCGTCGTGGCGCTGCACGGACGGGTCGCGATCGGCGACGCCGTCGCCGCGCTGCTGCGTGCCGATTGCGTCGCGGTCCTGATCGGCGAGCGGCCGGGCCTCAGCGCGCCCGACAGCATGGGGGCGTATCTCACATGGGCGCCGCATCCGCAGACCACGGATGCCGACCGCAACTGCATCTCCAACATCCGGCCCGACGGCATCGGCTATGCCGACGCCGCCTTCAAGCTGATGCATCTGCTCGACGCGATGCGCAAGCGGCGAGTGTCGGGCGTCGCGCTCAAGGACGATTTGGATCGGCTGTCGATCGGCCCGTGATCGCCGCCGTCATGCCATTGGCGAGCGCAGTCTCCGGAACAGTTGCGGCAGGCGCCGCGTTTCTTCACCTTGTATTTGATGCCGAAAGGGCGCATTCGCGTGAACGACCATGATCTGAAGGCGCTGCGCGCCGCGGTGCTGGCGCTGGAGCATCCGGGACTGCCGGCGCGGCTCGCCGGCATGGTCGGCAAGCCGCTCGACCTGCTGGCGATGGCGCTGCCGCCCGGCGCGACGCAGGTCATCTCCGCCGCCACGCACAAGGGCCTCGAAGCCGCGCTCAAGGTCGCGGTGCTGACCATGAAGGACGCGCCGGCCGAGGGCTCGCGGCTGCTGCACAAAAGCTCTCGCGGTGGCGTCGGGCGCATTCGGCGGCGCGTTCGGATTGACCACGCTGCCGATCGAGCTGCCGGTCTCCACCATCATCATGCTGCGCTCGATCGCCGACATCGCGCGATCCGAAGGCGAAAGCCTGCACGATCCCGACACCGCGCTGTCGTGCCTGCAGGTGTTCGCGCTGGGCGGCGGTTCGCCCGGCGACGACGCTGCCGAGAGCACGTATTTCGTGATGCGCGGAATTCTCGCCAAGTCCACCGCCGAGGCAGTGCGCTACATCGCCGAGCGCGGCATCGTCGAAGAAGGCGCGCCGCTGCTGGTGCGGTTCCTGACGCAGATCGCCGCGCGGTTCGGCGTGGTGGTGACGCAGAAGTTCGCCGCGCAGATGGTGCCGGTGATCGGCGCGTTCGGCGGCGCGGTGGTCAACTACGCGTTCATCGACCATTTCCAGGATGTCGCCCGCGGCCATTTCACGGTGCGGCGGCTGGAGCGCGTCTATGGCAAGGACGAGGTGCGGCAGGAATACGATCGCATTCGTGCGGAATTGAATTAGACTGCCGACGGACCAACAGGGAGGATACGACATGACCGCGACCATCCGAATCTGGCGGCCGCTCGTCGCCGCAGCGATCGGCATGCCGCAGGCGACTTCCGCGCAAACCTATCCGGCGCGCTCGGTGACGCTGGTCGTGCCCTCCGCGGCCGGCGGCGGCACCGACACCATCGCGCGGCTGATCGGCGATCAGCTCTCCAAGCAGCTCGGCCAGGGCTTCGTGGTCGAGAACCGCACCGGCGCGGGCATGCTGGTCGGCACCACGGCGGTCGCGAAGGCAGCGCCGGACGGCTACACGCTGCTGGTCGGGCTCACCGGCAACATGTCGGTCAATCCCAGCCTGTTCGCCAAGCTGCCCTACGATCCGCTCGCCGACTTCACTCCGGTCGCGATGCTCGCGAACTATCCGTTCCTCGTGGTGGTGAACAACGACCTGCCGGTGAAGTCGATCAAGGAGCTGGTCGCCTATCTGAAAGCGAATCCCGGCAAGGTCGACTACGCCTCGGCCGGCAACGGCACCGGGCAGCACCTCGCGCCGGAGCTGTTCAAGATGGTGACCGGCACCGACATGAAGCCGATCCACTACAAGGGCGCGCAGCCGGCCTATCTGGACGTGATCTCCGGCCGCGTGCCGGTGTTCTTCGACAACATGTCGACGGCGATGAGCCTCTGCCAAGGAAGGCAAGGTGCGCGCGCTCGCGATCACGTCGAAGAAGCGCTCGCCGCTGATGCCGGAACTGCCGACGGTCGATGAATCCGGCGTGCCGGGCTACGAGTATCACACCTGGTTCGGCCTCTGGGCGCCGAAGGGCACGCCGCAGGCGGTGATCGACAAGCTCGACGCCGAGGTGAAGAAGGCGCTCGCCGATCCGGGCATCCGGCAGAAGATCGCCGCCGGCGCGGGCGAGCCTGCCACCATGGCGCGTCAAGGAGATCGATCCGTTCGTGAAGGCCGAGATCGCCAAGTGGGCCGAGGTGGTCAAGCGCGCCGGCATCAAGGTGGAATAGGCCGAAGGAACACCAGCAGGGGCCGGGGCGTTGATCCGTTCAGGAGAAACGCAATGGCCCAATCGGTGAAAATTCGACGAAAATTTGGACGGTTCGAATACGACCCGGTGACTGGCACCTACGTGCTTGCGACGTTGGTGCTTGCCGTGGTCGTGCTGGGCTTGCTCGCATACAACTATCAGGGCAGCCCGCGGATGGACGACAAGGCGATCGTTCAGCAGGGCGCGACCATCCCGAATCCGGCGCGACTGTCGCCGCCGACCACGAACGGTTCGGGTGCAGTGCGGTAACACCGCCCGCGGTGTCGCATCGACTCCGATCCTGTATAAGCGAGCCCACCGGCGCGTTGATTCGCCGCGCGATTTTAGAACCGGCCAGGGGGCTCATCATGAATTCGATTCGTTCATACGTTGTCGCCGCGTCATTCGCGTTCTTCGGCATGATCTCGGTTATGCCTGCCGAGGCCGCGGTGCAGGCCGGCGTGCTGTCCTGCCGCTCGGGTCCCTCGGTCGGTTTGATTCTCGGCTCGGTGCGGCAATTCCAATGCACGTTCAGGCCGTCGGTCGCAGGTATGCCGCGCCAGTATTACAACGCCACCGTTGGCCGCGTCGGCGTCGACATCGGTGTGTCGGCCGGCACCCAACTGGTCTGGGGTGTGTTCGCACCGACCGTCCAGATCGGCCCCGGCGATCTTGCCGGCACCTATGTCGGCGGCAGTGCGGCCGTCGCGGTCGGTCTTGGTGCTGGCGCCAACGTGCTGGTCGGCGGCTCGGCCAATTCGATCGCCTTGCAGCCGCTGAGCGTGGAAGGCAGCGTGGGTCTCGGCGTCGCGCTGGGCGGTGAGGGCCTTACGTTGCGCTTCGCACGCTGATCAGAAAAAACCCAGCGACTCGCAGCCTACTCCGGCCTGGAAGCTCTTCTTGTGCTTCCGGGCCGGAATGTCGATGACGTGCACCGAGCCGTCGCCCTGGCAGGCGACGAACAACTCGTCGCCGTGGAACGCCATGTCCATCGGCTGACTGCCGACCTCGATCGCGGTCTGCTCGCGGAATGACGGGTCGATCAGGCTCACCATGTTGCTGTTGAGGCTGGTGACGCCGATCAGGCTGTTGTCCGGTGCGTAGCGCGCGATCTGCGCGGCCTTCGGCACGTCCTTGAGCGTCACTTCTTCGCGCACCTGTCCGGCTTCCGTGTCGATCAGGATCAGCTTCGGCTCGGCGTCGTCGACGCCGACCACGGTGCGGCCGTCCGCCGAGATCGCGATGCCGGCGAGCGGCCGCGGCGTCTTGATCTTGCCGAGCAATTTGCGTTTGGGCAGGTCGATCACCGAAACCGTCGCATCCTCCTCGTTCTCGGTGTAGAGCCGCTGTCCGTCCGGCGAGATGATCAGCCGGTGACCGTTGGTCGAGCCGGAATCGATCGCCTCGACCACCTTGTTGGTCTTGCGGTCGATCACCGCGACCACGGCGCTGTTCTCGCAGGTGATGTAGATCAGCCCGTCCGGCCCGAGCTTGAGCGTGTGCGGCGCGATGTAGGGCCGCAGGTCGATACTGCCGATGTGCGCGCGCTTTTCGAGATCGAACACGCAAAGCAGGTGCTGCGGGTTCGGATTGCGGCCGTGGATGCCATCGCCGAAGATCGGCACATAGGCGCGGTTGGTTTCCGGCACCACGAGCAGCTCGTGCACGGTGCGCGGAAAGCCGTCGATCACGATTTCGGTTTCATAGGTCACGGGATTGAGGAACAGCACCTTGCCGCCCATCTTGTCGACCGCGATCAGGCCGCGCGCGTTCATCACGAACCCCACACGTCGCGCGCCGTCTCGGCGACAAGCTGCAGCTTGCGCTTCTGGTCGTCCTGGCTGAGGGGATTGCCCTCGATGGTCGACGCGAAGCCGCATTGCGGGCTGAGCGCCAGGAACTCCAGCGGCACGTATTTCGCGGCTTCGTCGATCCGGCGCTTCAATTCGTCCTTGCCCTCCAGCTTGGGCGACTTGGTGGTGACGAGCCCCAGAACCGCGGTCTTGCCCTTGCCGAGATGGGCGAGCGGCGCGAACGATCCGGCGCGCGGCGTGTCGTATTCGAGAAAGAAGCCGTCGACGTCGATCTCGCGGAACGACACCGCGACCGGATCGTAGCCGCCCTCGGCGAACCAGCCGCCGGCGTGATTGCCGCGGCACATGTGGACGCACACGGTCATGTCGTCCGGCGCATCGCGCACCGAGTCGTTGATCAGCTTGGCATAGCGCGCCACCAGTTCGTCGGGGTCCTCGCCCTCCTTCTTTGCCGCGTCGCGCAGCGTAGGATCGGACAGGTGGCCCGGAATGTTGGTCTCGTCGATCTGCAGGTAGCGGCAGCCCGCGGCATACAGCGCGGCGATCTCCTCGCGATAGACCTGCGCGATGTCCTCGTAGAGCTGATCGACGTCCGGATAGATCTTGCTGTGCATGCGCGATCGCGTCGAGCGGAAGTGCAGCAGCGTCGGCGACGGGATGCACTCCTTGGCGACGAGCCCGGCCGCGTCCGCCACCGGCTTCAGCAATGCGAAGTCCGTCCGCGTCAGGCTCTGCGTGCGCTTGAGCCGCCCATAAAGCTCCATGCGCGGCGGCGAGAACGAGACGCTGCCGTCCGCGCTCTTGAAACGCACCGCCAGCGGCTCGCCGAACCGCAGCCCGTCGATCCGCTCGATGAAATCCATGAACCAGTGCCGGCGCCGGAAATCGCCGTCGGTGGTGTGCTTGAAGCCGCATTCCTTGTGCAGCGCGACCGCCTTCTGGATTTCGTCATCCTCGATCGCGCGCAGCGCGGCGTCGGACAATTTCCCGGCTTTGTGCTCGTCGCGCGCGTCGAGCAGGCGCTTGGGGCGCAACAGGCTGCCGACCGTGTCGGCCTTGAAGGGAGGGGATGGCATCCGGCTATGCCTTCTTGTGATTGGCTAAGGAGTGCGGCTCATCAGATTCTTCGAACGTGGACCTTCGCGCACCAGACGATGGACGAACTCCAGCTTGCTGTATGCGGGCGCGGGATCACGAATGGATAAAAGTCCGCAAGGCCAAGGCTGCGGCTCAGGCTGTTCATGGCGAGGGTGAGCGGGATCCAGCGCTTCATCAGAGTGTTGAACGTTTCTTCTCGATAGGCATCGTAGTCGTCCAGGGTCCGGATGCGGGCGAGTGAAATGCCCGCGGCTCGCAGCTTCTGCCCTTCCGCCTCCGCAGTGTCGACCGCGTCGACCAGGTGCAGATAGAGCGCCCAGGTCTCGGCCCAATCTTCCCAAGGGTGCGAGCTAGCGTATGCCGAAACGTATCGGTCCGACCAGTCGTCCGCCGGACCTTCGGCGTGGTGCTTCTCCAGAGCCTTGGCGTATTCCTGGCGCTCGTCGCCGAACAGCTTGCGGAACTCCTGCAGCCGGCCGGACGCATCGACCAGCAGCATCCAATAGAAGTGGCCGCTCTCGTGCCGGAGATGTCCGAGCAGGGAGCGATACGGCTCCCTGAAATGCTGGCGCTGGCGTTCGCGCTCGACCTCGTCCGCCTCGGCGATGTCGATGGTGATCACGCCATCGAGATGGCCGGTGGTGGCGCTGCGAATGAAATCGAATGCGAGGCGGCCCTTGCCCCAACGCGTGCCGTCCATCGGCAGGTCGAAACGCAGCAGCGAGTACACCAGTCGCTTCTTGGCGCGTTCGAGCTCTCGCCACGCCAGCAGGTTGCCCGTCTCGGTCAGGTTGGGGATCATCCGGTTCAGGACGCAAGCCACGCAGAACTTGTGATCGTCCTCGGCCGGAGTGAGCCAGTTGCACGCGCGATGTTCGTGATTGGCGCAATAGGTCAGCAGCTGGCTCTGCCGCTTGTCGCCGACGCCGCGATAAGCCCCTTTGCCCTCCGGTTCGAGCGCAACGATGGCCCGGCGGTCCGGATGAAATCCGAGCGCGTGCTTGCAGCGAAGGCACTGCACGTTCTCGAAATAGACCTCGTTACTGCAGCTCGTGCACTCGAAGTTCCTCATGCTGGACTTCGACCCATCGTCGTCTGGCCGGCGGCCAATGTTGCGTCGGCGCCTTCATAGCGTCTCGCGCCGTGCGCCGCGATATGCCTAGCGTTCGTCCAATTCGCCGCCGATCTTCCGGCCGTATGCCCATTGCCTGGGCAATTGTCGAGCAATCTGGCGGTCTGGCGGCGCGGCCTCCCTTGTCGCTGTGGATATGAGTTGGTAACGCATGGGTGCCGGACGGGTATCTGCGGATGCCGCTCGCGTCACGCTGTGCCGCGCCGCTGTGAGGATTGTGCGAGCCCCATGGCCCTTCACGTCGCTCTGACTCACGAAACGCATTACCGCTACGATCGCAAAATCGGGATGGGGCCCCAGGTGATACGGCTGCGGCCGGCGCCGCATTGCCGGACGCCGATCCTCAGCTACTCCCTGACGCTGGAGCCCAAAACGCATTTCGTCAACTGGCAGCAGGACCCGTTTGGAAATTTCCTGGCGCGTGTCGTTTTGCCGGAACAGACCGGAGGCTTTTCGGTCACTGTCGATCTCGTCGCCGACATGGCGGTCATCAATCCCTTCGATTTTTTCGTCGAAGAGAGCGCCAAGGACTGGCCGTTCGAGTATGACGCGATCCTGAAGAAGGAGCTTGGACCGTATCTTGAGGCAGAAGCGCCGGGGCCGCTGCTCAAGCGCTATCTCGCCGGCATCGATCGCAAGCGGCAAGTCACGATCGACTTTCTGTGCGACCTCAATCGTCGGCTGCAAACCGACGTCAGTTATCTGGTGCGCTTGGAGCCCGGCGTGCAGACGCCGGAGGAAACGCTGGAGCGTGACATCCGGCTCGTGCCGCGACAGCGGCTGGCTGCTGGTGCAGATGCTGCGGCACTTCGGATTGGCGGCGCGGTTCGTTTCCGGTTACCTGATCCAGCTCACGCCGGACGTGAAGTCGCTCGACGGCCCGACCGGCACTGACAACGACTTCACCGATCTGCACGCCTGGGCGGAGGTTTATTTGCCGGGCGCCGGCTGGATCGGGCTCGATCCGACGTCCGGGCTGCTGGCCGGCGAGGGGCACATCCCGCTCGCCGCTACGCCGCATCCGGTCAGCGCCGCGCCGATCACCGGCAGCCACGAGGGCGCCAAGGTCGAGTTCGATTACAAGATGAGCGTCACGCGCATCTACGAAGCGCCGCGCGTGACCAAGCCGTACAGCGAAGAGACCTGGAGCAACATCCTCGCCACCGGCCACGCGATCGACGAGCGGTTGAAAGCGGGCGACGTGCGCCTCACGGTCGGCGGCGAGCCGACGTTCGTCGCCGCCGACGACATGGAGGGCGCCGAGTGGAACATCGCCGCCGTCGGGCCGAACAAGCGGCGCTATGCGGACGAGCTTGTCCGCCGGCTCACCGAGCGCTTCGCGCCGGGCGGCCTGCTGCACTACGGACAGGGCAAGTGGTATCCCGGCGAGCCGCTGCCGCGCTGGGCCTTCGCGCTGTACTGGCGATCCGACGGCCAGCCGTTGTGGGACAACAAGAAGCTCCTTGCCCGCGAGGTGACGGCGAAGCCCGCGACCATCACCGAAGCCGACCGGTTCATGACGGCGCTGTGCGGCCAGCTCGGCGTGCCGCCGACGAGCGCGATGCCGGCGTACGAAGACACCACCCACTTCATGCTGGTCGAGCAGAAGCTTCCGGTGAACGTCACGCCCGAGACCAATACGCTTGAGGATGAAGCGGAGCGCAAGCGCATCATCTCGGTGTTCGACCGTGGGCTGAACACGCCGGTCAGCTTCGTGCTTCCGATCCAGGCGTGGCAAACCGCCGACCGCGGCCGGCGCTGGGTGACGGAGCGCTGGGCCCTGCGGCGCAGCAAGCTGTTCCTGGTGCCGGGCGATTCGCCCGCCGGTTTCCGGCTGCCGCTTGGCTCGCTGCCGGCGCTGCCTGCCATTGCCTATCCGCACGTGCTGCCGCGCGATCCGTTCGCCGATGCGGCGCCGCTGCCGGAGCGGCAGGTGCTCATGCAGCGCCGCCGCACCGTCACGCTTGAGGCGCCGCCGGGCCCGGAGGCCGGCCCGAGCGAAGTATCGGCCGCCGTCCGCACCGCGCTGACGGTCGAGCCGCGCAACGGCCAGCTTTGCGTCTTCATGCCGCCGCTGGAAGACGCCGAAGACTATGCCGCGCTGGTTGCCGCGATCGAGGAAACCGCGCGGACCACCAAACTTTCCGTCCTTGTCGAAGGCTACACGCCGCCGCCCGATCCGCGCATCAATGTCATCAAGGTCACCCCCGATCCCGGCGTCATCGAGGTCAACATCCATCCGGCGAAGAGCTGGGACGAGGCGGTCGACATCACGACCACGCTCTACGAAGAGGCGCATGCCACCCGCCTCTGCGCCGAGAAATTCATGGTCGACGGCCGGCACACCGGCACCGGCGGCGGCAACCACATCGTGCTTGGCGGAGAGACGCCGGCCGACAGCCCGTTCCTGCGCCGCCCCGATCTGCTCGGCTCCATCATCGCCTATTGGCAGAACCATCCGTCGCTGTCGTACCTGTTCTCCGGCATGTTCATCGGGCCGACCAGTCAGGCGCCGCGCATCGACGAAGCCCGCCACGAGGGGCTCTACGAGATGGAGATCGCGCTCGCGGCGATCCCCGATCCCGGCCAGGGCCACGTGCCGCCGTGGCTGGTCGACCGCATCTTCCGCAACCTGCTGATCGACGTCACCGGCAACACGCACCGCGCCGAAATCTGCATCGACAAGCTGTTCTCTCCGGATGGCCCGACCGGCCGGCTCGGCCTCGTCGAATTCCGCGCGTTCGAGATGCCGCCGCACGCGCGCATGAGCCTCGCGCAGCAGCTCCTGATCCGCGCGCTCGTCGTGATGTTCTGGGAGAAGCCGTACCGCCAGAAGCTGGTGCGCTGGGGCACCGCGCTGCACGACCGCTTCATGCTGCCGCACTACCTGTGGACGGACTTCGCGGGCGTGATCGCCGACCTGCAAGGCGCCGGCTTGCCGGTCGAGCTGCCGTGGTTCGAGCCGCATCTCGAGTTCCGTTTTCCGCGCTGCGGCGCCGTGCATGCGGGCGACGTCGAGCTCGAAGTGCGGCAGGCGCTGGAGCCCTGGCATGTGCTCGGCGAGGAGGGCGCGCCCGGCGGCACGGCGCGCTATGTCGAACTCGTCGCTGGAGCGCGTGCAGGTGAGGGTGCGCGGCATGACCGGCGAGCGGTTCGCGATCGCGTGCAACGGCCGCACCGTTCCGCTCGCGCCGACCGGACGCTTCGGCGAAGCGGTGGCGGGCGTGCGCTATCGGGCGTGGTGCGCCGCCGTCGGCGCTGCATCCGACCATCCCGCACGCACGTTCCGCTCACCTTCGACGTGGTGGACACCTGGTCGCGGCGCTCGATCGCGGGCTGCCGCTACCACGTCTCGCATCCCGGCGGACGAAACTACGACATCTTCCCGATCAATGCGTACGAGGCGGAAGGCCGCCGGCTCGCGCGCTTCGAGGCTGAGGGACACACCGCGGGTCCGATGACGCCGTCGCCGGTCTCGGTCAATCCGGACTATCCATTAACGCTCGACCTTCGCCGCTGAACTGAAGCGTTCTCAGTTCAGCCGCAGCTCCGTGATGTGTTTCGGGTCGGGCTTGAGCTCGCCGCGCTCCACCTTCTTCACGATATCGACGAGAGTCGCGTTGGCGCGGCACGCGAGCCCGAGCTTCTCGCCCTCGCGCACCACCAGGCCGTTGATGAACTCGATCTCGGTGCGGCGGCCCTTCTGCATGTCCTGGCCCATCGAGGGGCGCTGCCCGGCCGCGGTGCGGCCCGAGTCCTTGAAGCGCTGCGCGTCGCAGGCGCGCATCGCTTCTTCGTCGCCTTCGCCGGCCCGCGCGATCGTCTCGGGCGGCAGATGCAGGATCTCCTCGAGCTGATAGCCGTGCGCCTGGCCGACGCGGATGGCCTCGCTGCCGATCCGGGTGGAGAAGCGGCGGATCGGCTCGCTCTCCAGCATGGCGCCGCCGCCGAGACCGGTGCAGGCCGAGAGCCCGTTGCCCATGGCGTTGGTGACGAGCTTGGACCAGCGCTCGCCCCACAGGTTATTGGTGACCTTGGCGCTGTCGGCGTAAGCGACCAGCCGGCAGATCTCTTCGGCGCGCGGTGTGATGCGGCCGTGCGGCTCGCCGGCGCGGAACACGGTGTGTGCCGCGCCGTGCTTGGCCGCGCCGCGGTGGATCAGCCCGGGCTCCGGCAGGTTCACGGTGATCGACGAGGCGATGCAGCCGAGCGTCTTGCCCCAGCCGACGATGCCCGCGATGGTCTCTTCGTTCATGCAGTTCTGCAGCGAGACGACGTAGCCGTCCGGCGCGAGATACTGCTTGATCATCATGGTCGCCCAGGCGGTGTCGTACGACTTCATGCAGACGAAGGCGATGTCGACCGGCTTCTCCTTGGCGAGCTGCTGCGCGTCCGTGACGTGCAGCGCGCGCACCGGCACCTTGAACTCCGGCTCCGTCATGGCGTGGGTGACGCGCAGGCCGTGCTTGCGCATGTGCTCGACATGCTCGGGCCAGGGATCGATGAAGGTCACGTCCTCGCCGGCCTGCACCATATGGGCGCCGGCATAGCCGCCGACCGCACCCGTTCCGACGATGGCGATTTTCTTATGGCTCACGCGTACCTCCCGTGTTGCTGCTCACCGTAGCGTGCCAAGCGGTGGCAGAACAACGCCGGAAAGCTACACCGCGACCCGGGTGCCCACTTCCACTACCCGGTCGGTAGGAATCTGGAAATAGTCCGTGGCGTCGTTGGCGCTGCGCGAGATCAGGATGAACAGCCGATCCTGCCAGCGCGGCATGAGGGAACGTGCCGCCGGCCGCAGCGACCGTCGGGACACGAAGAACGAGGTCGACATGATGTCGAACTGCCACCGAGCTGGCGTGCCACGGCCAGCGCCTTCGGCACGTTCGGCGCCTCCATGAAGCCGAAGCGAAGCACCACGCGGGTGAACGTCTCCCCCAATCGCTCGATGTGCACGCTGGCGGCTGGATCGACGCGGGGCGTGGCGACGGTTTCGATGGTGAGGGTCACGTTCTTTTCGTGCAGCACCTTGTAGTGCTTGAGGCTGTGCATCAGCGCAGTCGGCGCGAACTCCGGATCGCTGGTCAGGAACACGGCGGTGCCGGGGACGCGCACCGGAGGCCTCTTCTCAAGCGACGAGATGACGGATTGCAGCGGCACTTCGGTCTTGCGGGTCTTCTCGAACAGGACGCGGCTGCCGCGCCGCCAGGTTAGCATCAGCACCATGATGAGGCCGCCCAGCGCCAGTGGCACCCAGCCGCCGTCGTGCACCTTGAGCATATTGGCGCCGAGGAATGTGAGATCGATCAGCAGAAACGGCCCGATCAGCAGCGCCGCTGCCCACGCCTTCCAGCCCCAGACCTTGTTGATCACGACATAGGCAAGGAGCGCCGTTACCACCATCGTGCCGGTCACGGCGATACCGTAGGCGGATGCCAGCGCGCTCGATGAGCGGAACAGCAGAACGAGCAGCAGCACTCCGGCCAGCAGGAGCCAGTTGACCTGCGGCATGTAGATCTGTCCGGCCTGCGCGGCCGAAGTGTGCCGGACTTCGAGCCGCGGCAGCAGAGCGAGCTGGATCGCCTGGCGGGTGAGCGAGTAGCACCCGTGATCACGGCCTGGCTTGCGATCACGGTCGCTGCGGTCGCCAGGAGCACCATCGGCAGCAGTAGCCATTCCGGGTACAGCAGGAAGAAGGGATTTTCGATCGTCTTGGGATCGGTGAGCAGCAGCGCGCCCTGACCGAAGTAGTTGAGCGTGAGCGCGGGCAGCGCCACGGAGAGCCACGCGAATCGGATCGGGCCGCGGCCGAAGTGTCCCAGATCGGCGTAGAGCGCCTCCGCGCCGGTCACGGCGAGGAAAACCGCACCCAGCGTCATCAAGCCGATCATGCGGTGCGAGATCAGAAATCCGAGCCCATAGCTCGGATCGAGCGCGCGCAGCACCCCGGGATTTTGCGAGATGTGCCACAGGCCGCCGATGGCAAGCGCAACGAACCAGACGAACGTGATCGGCCCGAACAACGCCGCAACGCTGGCGGTGCCGCGCGACTGGACCACGAACAGTGCAATCAGGATCGCGACCGCGATGGGAACGATGTAGGGATCGAACGCTGGCGTGACGATCTTGAGTCCCTCGACGGCGGACAAAACGGAGAGCGCTGGCGTCAGGACAGCGTCGCCATAGAACAATGCTGCGCCGGCAATGCCGATCGCGATGATCGCCGTTGCGGCTCGCTTCGCCGTGTCGCGTTGTGCCAATGCCATCAGCGCCAACGTGCCGCCTTCGCCATTGTTGTCGGCGCGCAGCAGGATCATCACGTACTTCACTGTGACGACCAGGATGAGCGCCCACGTGATCAGCGACAGAATGCCAAGCACGGCTGCTTCGTTTGCGGGATTGCCGGCCCCGACTGCGGCAGCAATGGATTCCCGCATGGCGTA
Source organism: uncultured Alphaproteobacteria bacterium (assembly GCA_963838595.1). GTDB lineage: Bacteria > Pseudomonadota > Alphaproteobacteria > Rhizobiales > Xanthobacteraceae > Z2-YC6860. The sequence continues at coordinate 309,844 of CAWIRP010000002.1, read as the reverse complement.
GAGCGGGCTTGTGCCGATGTCCCAGTACACGACGCCGATGGCGCCCAGCGTCAGCGTCCAGAAGCTCGCCGGGGCGTGTGTGGAGACATCCGCGCGAGCAAACGCGGCGTCCCCGACGGGATCGCTCACCTGAGACATGGCGTATTTCCTTGGGTCGATTAGGTCAGTATTGCTGCATCGCAATATGACGAGGGGTCGGGCTTATAACGCCGTTCCGCTGGTAATCGCCAGACTGCAAGGGCTCTTTTGCTGCATTGCAGCCATCCGGGGAAATGTTATCGGCGGTCACCAATAGCCCGCCCGCGAAGCAATTCCATGCCATCCTCCGCCCGCCAAACAGGACCAATGAAATGACGACTCTGGGACACAACCGAAAAATGCTGGGCGCCGAATGCATGGCCGACATGCTGCAGGCCTACGGCGTCACGCACGTGTTTCACGTGCCCGCGGTGCTGCGCAAGACCTTCGCGGTGATGGAGAGCCGCACCTCGATCAAGCGGCTGCACGTGCACAGCGAGGCCACCGCGGCCTACATGGCGGACGGCTACGCGCGCGCCAGCGGCAAGCCCGGCATCTGCATGGCGCAGGTGATCGGCGCGCTCAATCTCGCCGCCGGGCTGCGCGACGCCTGGCTGGCGCATTCGCCGGTGATCGCCTTCACCGGCGGCCGCGAGCCGAAGACCAAGTTCCGCCAGGTCTACCAGGAGGTCGACGACGTGCCGGCGTTCGAGCCGGTGACCAAGTGGAACGCCACGGTCGACGACGTGAACCGCTTTCCCGACATGGTGCGGCAGGCGTTCCGTGTCGCGACCAGCGGACGGCCCGGGCCCGGTGCATCTGCAATTCCGCGGCAACGAAGGCCAGGTCGACGGCGACGAAGGCGAGATGGAGCCGCTGATCGAGCCGGAGTTCGCGCGGGTGCCGCCGTTCCGGCCGGAGCCGGATCAGGCGAGCGTGCTGGCGGCGCTGAAGGTGCTGCAGGAGCGCAGCGAAGCCGGTGATCGTCGCCGGCGGCGGCGTGCGCCATTCCGGCGCGGCGCGCGAGCTGGTCGCGCTCGCCGAGGCGCTGCAGATTCCGGTCGTCACCTCGCTCAACGGCAAGGACACGATCACCGCCAGTCATCCGCTGTCGTTCGGCGTGGTCGGCACCTATTCGCGCGAGAGCGCCAACAAGGTCGTCAACGCCGCCGATCTGATCTGCTTCATCGGCACCACCACCGGCGGCATGACCACGCATTTCTGGGCGGTGCCGAAGATCGGCACGCCGTCGATCCAGATCGACATCGATCCGGAAGCGCTCGGCATGAACTATCCGCTGCAGGCGCGCGTCAACGGCGACGCCAAGGTCACGCTCGCGAAGATGCTGGCGGCTTGCGACAAGTCGACGGCGTCAAAGCGCAAGGCGTGGGTCGCAGCAGGCGCAGTCGATCTGCAAGGAGTGGTACGGCAAGTACAAGGGCGCGCTGGAGTCGGACGCGGTGCCGATCCGCCCCGAGCGCATCTGCCACGAGCTGTCGAAGCACGTGCCCGACGACGCCATCGTCGTGGTCGACACCGGCCACGCCGGCATGTGGATGGGCGGCATGTACGATCTCAAGAAGCCGAGCCAGAGCTACATGCGCAGCGCCGGTCATCTCGGCTGGGCGTTCCCCGCCGGGCTCGGCGCCAAGTGCGGCGCGCCGGAGCGGCCGGTGGTGACGTTCACCGGCGACGCCGGCTTCTGGTACCACATCGGCGACATCGAGACGGCGGTGCGCTGGAAGATCAACGCGGTCACCGTGGTCAACAACAACGGCGGCGGCAATCAGTCGAAGCGCGGCTTCGATCGCGTCTATGGCGGCACGCAGACCGAGCAGGCGCGCGAGCTGTGGACGTTCCGCAAGACGAACTTCGCGCGCATCGCCGAGGAGATGGGCGCGCTCGGCATCCGCGTCGAGCATCCGAGCGGGATCGAGAGCGCGCTCGCGCAGGCGCTCGCCGCCAACCGTCCGGCGGTGATCGACGTCGTCACCGACATCGACGCGCTGGCGCCGGTGGCGGTGAGCTAAGACGTCTTCCGCACCGCGGCGATCGCGTCGCGCAGCTTGTCGCTGGTGACCGGCTTCGCCAGCACCGGCGCGCCGGGCACCACGCGCTCGATGTGCTCGCGCGTCGCCGGGTCGCCATGCGCGGTGATGAAGATGATCGGCGTGCCGCGGCTCTCGCGGATGCGCCGCGCCGCCTCGATGCCATCCATGCGGCCGGCGAGGCGGATGTCCATCAGCACGAGATCGGCGTCGAGATCGCCGGTCTGCTCGATGGCGCCCTGGCCGTCCGGCACCAGCGCGCAGACCTCATGATGCTGGTCGCGCACCAGCGACTCGAGATGCCATGCCACCAGCAATTCGTCTTCGACGATCACCACGCGAAGACCTTCGGCCTTCTTGCGCGCGCTGGCTGCGGCTTGCGGCGGCATGGTCATGACGAACGCCTCGTTAGCGTTACGTCACACTGTAACAATTCCAGCCGCGTCCGTCAGCAGGGCTGCGCCTTAGCCATTAGTGGCGCAGCGCCGCAGGGCGCGTGCCCACTCAGAGCTCGGGCACCAGCGGTGGCGGGTAGACGTCCTTGCTGGAATCCCACGCCGGACGGAACATGGCGTCCTCGCCCTGCACGATGACGTCGGCCTTGCGGCCGTTGGTCTCGTCGAGATGGGCGAGCGCGACCGCGTCTTTGAATGCGTCGTAGCGCCGCGAATAGGGTTCCGAGTTTTCGCCGTCGCACTGGATCTTCCAGCCGCCGCCGTCGAACAACACGTAATAGTGGGACCGGTTCATAACCTGCTCCTGTAGTCGCCCCACACGCTAGGGCTCACGTAAGACGTGAATGCGACGAGCCCGTGTCCTGTTCCCACGGCGCACCCTGGCGCTGTGGATTGCGGGTACGATGTGGATATGCGCGGCCATGTCCCTGATTTCAGAACGGCTTTCGCCGCGTGTGCAGGCTGTTACACTGCCGGCCGCACTGCGCACGGGGATCGATTGACATGAAACTGGCCAGTTTCGTTGCCGCCGGAAAAGCGGCATTCGGCGTCGTGACGGGCGATGGCGTCATTGTGATAAGCGGACGCCTCAAGGGCGGCGCCACGACGCTGCGCGAGGCGCTCGCCGCCGGTGCGCTCGACGAGATCCGCGCGCTGGCGAAGACCGCGAAGCCGGACCACAAGCTCGCCGACATCCACTTTCTGCCGGTCATTCCCGATCCGCAGAAGATCCTCTGCGCCGGCATCAACTACCGCTCGCACGCCGCCGAGGTGGGCCGCGAGCTGCCGAAGCAGCCGAGCATGTTCATCCGCTTCACCGACACGCTGGTCGGCCACGAGGGCGAGATGATCCGCCCGAAGCTCTCCGACAATTTCGACTTCGAGGGCGAATTCACCGTGGTGATCGGCAAGGGCGGCCGCGATATCCCGATCGAGCGCGCGCTCGATCACGTCGCCGGCTACACCTGCTTTGTCGACGGCAGCGTGCGCGACTATCAGAAGTTCTCCGTCACCTCCGGCAAGAACTGGCCCGGCACCGGGCCGCTCGGGCCGTGGATCGTCACCACCGACGAAATCCCCGATCCGACCAAGCTCACATTGACCACGCGGCTCAACGGCCAGCAGGTGCAGCACTCCGGCACCGACCAGATGATCTACTCGATGCCGCAGATCATCTCGTTCTGCTCGCAGTTCACGCAGCTGCATCCCGGCGACATCATCGCCACCGGCACGCCGGAAGGTGTCGGCCACGGCCGCAAGCCGCCGCTCTGGATGAAGGCCGGCGACGTGCTGGAGGTCGAGATCAGCAGCATCGGCACGCTGCGCACCCGCATCGTCGACGAGCGGTAGAAAGCCAAATGCAGCGGCCAGCCGCCGCACGCGGTACGGGCTGCGGCGATTGTGCCGCCGTTGGCAAGTGGGCAATATGCCGGCCAATCGGACAAGAAAGACGCGGTCACTCGGCCGCTCAGGGAGGAATGCAATGGTGAAGTCGATCCTGGCCGCACTCGCCGTATGGATCGCGGCGACCAGCACGGGCTTCGCGCAGGAGAAGCTCAAGGTGGCGATCCCGCAGCGCGGCTTCTGGGACAGCTCGTGGGTCGAGTTCGGCCAGGCCGCCGGCTTCTTCAAGGAAGCCGGCCTCGAGGTCGAAATCTTCTGGACCGACGGCGGCGCGCAGACGCTGACCGCGGCGCGTGTCGGGCAGCGTGGACATCGCGCTTTCCAACGGCACGCTCGGCGTGGTCGGCGCCTATGTGAAGGGCGCGCCGATCAAGATCATCTCGGCGGAGATGACCGGCGCCACCGAGCTGTTCTGGTGGGTCAAGTCCGACAGCCCGTACAAGACGCTCGAGGAGGTGCCGGAGGGCAAGACCGTGGCGTTCTCGTCGCCCGGCTCGTCGTCGAATCTGATCCTGCTCGCGCTGCTGCAGGCAGACCGGCTCCAAGGCCAAGCCGGTCGCGACCGGCGGCGTTCCCGGCACCACCACGCAGGTCATGACCGGACAGATCGACGTCGGCTGGTCGGTGGTGCCGCTCGGCCTGCAGGACGTGCAGGAGGGCAAGCGCCGGATCATCGCGCGCGCCAACGACGTGGTGGAGATGCGCAACCAGACCATCCGCGTCAACATCGCGAACACCGAAATCCTCAAGACCAAGCGCGCCGCGATCACCAAGTTCATGGAGGTCTATGCCAAGTCGATCGACTGGGCCTATTCCGATCCGCAGGCGATCGAGATGTTCGCCAAGAACATGAAGGTTCCGGTGGCAGTCGCCAAGCAGGGCGTCGACGAGTACTACCCCAAGGCGGCGATGCAGATGGGCGAGATCCGCGACCTGGAGCGCACCCTCAAGGATGCGCTCGACTACAAGTTCATCCCGTCGGCGAAGACGGCGAAGGATGTCGAAGGCATGATCGACATCGTCTACAAGCCGGCGAAATAAGGCGGCGCTCTAAGCCTTTGATCGAGTTGTTCAGAGCGGCGCGGCGGAACCGGCAGCGGTTCCGCCGCGCCGCAATCTTTCCACAGGCCATACATTGCCGTTTATTTAGTTGGGTCCGCTGCGGATTGGTTGGTAGCCTTTTTGGCTTGCGCGCGGCTGGTCCAGGCGCGCGTGTCGCGTCGGGTCGCGTCCAAACAGCTCGAGTCCGTATGCGTCGGTCAGGGTCGCAGCGTCCTGCGTTGTCGAGGCGCGTTCGTTCCGCCGCGATGGCGTTTATTTGCCTTGGCCTTGCGCCGGCGCTGGGCGGCTGCCTGCTCGGCACGGAGAAGCCCGACGCCGCGCTCGACGTTCCGGCGCGCTACCGCATGGCGCCGCACGACCAGGACGCGGCGCTGCCCTCGGTGATCTGGTGGCGCGGCTTTCGCGCCAAGCAACTTGACCGACCTGATCGAGGAGGCGCTGACCTCCAACCTCGACATCGCCGCCGCGGTCGCCCGCATCCTGCAGGCCGATGCGCTGTCGCGGATCGCCGGCGCGCCGCTGGTCCCGGCGATCGATTTCAACGCCAGCGGCGTCGCGCTCGCGCTCCTCGCAGACCACCGGCACCGGCGGCGTCGGCGGCATCAGCGGACCGGCCGAGCGCACCAGCTACAGCATGTCGCTCAGCGCGAGCTACGAGATCGACTTCTGGGGCAAGAACCGCGCGGCGCTGCGCGCGGCGGAGGAGCTCGCGGTGGCGAGCCGGTTCGACCGCGAGGTGGTGGCGCTGACCACGGTGGCCTCGCGTCGCCAATGCCTATTTCCTGGTGCAGTCGGCGTACGACCGGCTGCGACACCGCGCGCAACAACCTCGCTGCGGCGACCCGCGTCTACAAGCTGGTCGACGAGCGCTTCAAGGTCGGCACCGCGTCCGCGCTCGACACCGCGCAGCAGGAAAGCGTGGTCAATCAGGTGCGCGCCGCGCTGCCGCTGCTCGAACAGCAGTTGCGCGAGAACGTCGCGACGCTGGCGGTGCTGATCGGCCGCGCGCCCGCGCATGTCAATGTCCGCACCACCGGCATGGGACCGATCGCCATTCCGCCGGTGACGCCGGGCCTGCCGTCCGATCTGCTGACGCAGCGGCCCGACATCCGCGACGCCGAGGCGCGGCTCGCCGCCGCCAACGCCAACGTCGAGTCCGCGCGCGCGGCGATGCTGCCGAGCATCACGCTGACCGGCGAGGGCGGCTACGCCAGCGCGGCGCTGCGCACGCTGATGCGGCCGGAGTCGGCATTCTTCACGCTGGCCGGCGGCGTGATTCAGCCGCTGCTCGACGGCTGGCGGCTGCAGGGCCAGCTCGACTTTGAGCGGGGCCGTCAGGACGAATTGCTGCAGCTCTATCGCCGCGCCGGTGGTCAGCGCGTTCGGCGACGTCGAGCGCGCGCTCATCGCAGTGCAGCAATCGGCCCGGCGCGAGCAGCTGCAGCGCGAGGTGGTGAGAAGCTCGCGCCGCGCCTTCGAGATTTCCGAGACGCGGCTGCGGGAGGGCGCGGTCGACCTGGTCACCGTGCTGAACACCCAGCAGTCCTTGTTCCAGGCCGAAGACAACCAGCCTCAGGCTCGGCTGGCCCGCCTTCAGGCCGTGGTCAGCCTGTTCCGGCGCTGGGCGGCGGCTGGCCGCTGCCGCCGAAACGGGTGGCCGAGGTCCCTAACCCCTCGCCAGACCGCATGAAATCTCCGTAATGTACTGTGAATCGGCCGCTTACGCCGTTAGTTTAAGGCGTGAACGATTCTGGCTGGATCGGATGAGCAAACGGCGATTTCTGGCGATTGCCGTCATTACCGTCGTCGTGGTGGGCGGCGCGGCCGCCGTTTGGTCGCAGATCCAGCGGCCGCAGCAGATCCGGCCGGGCGGCCGCGGCGGCTTTGCCGGCGACGGGCCGGTGCCGGTGATCGCGGCGGTGTCGAGCCGCGCCGACGTGCCGGTCTATCTCGACGGCGTCGGCACCGTGCGGGCGCTCAACACCGTCACGGTGCGCGCCCAGGTCGAAGGCAAGCTCATCGAGGTCGCCTTCAAGGAAGGCCAGGACGTCAAGCGCGGCCAGGTGCTGGCGCGGATCGATCCCGACCACCTTCCAGGCGCAGCTCGATCAGGCGGTCGCCAAGAAGGCGCAGGACGAGGCGACGCTGGCCAACGCCAGGATCGATCTCGAGCGCTACACGCGGCTGGTGGCGATCAACTCGGTCGCGCGCCAGCAGCTCGACACGCAGAAGGCGACGGTCGCGCAGCTCGAGGCGCAGGTGAAGCTCGACCAGGCGGCGATCGACAACGTCCGCGCCATCCTGCAGTACACCACCATCGTCGCGCCGATCGACGGCCGCACCGGCATCCGCCAGGTCGACGAGGGCAACATCGTGCGCGGCTCGGATGCGACCGGCATCGTCGTGCTCACGCAGCTTCGGCCGATCTCGGTGCTGTTCACGCTGCCGCAGCAGCAGCTCGCCGACGTCACCCGCGCGATGGCCAAGGGCGCTGCCGGCGGTCGAGGTGTTCGGCGCCGACAACAAGACGGTGATCGACCGCGGCACGCTGCTGGTGGTCGACAACCAGGTCGATCAGACCACCGGCACGATCAAGCTCAAGGCCGAATTCCCCAACAAGGACCTCCAGCTCTGGCCCGGCCAGTTCGTCAACGTGCGGCTGCTGGTCGACACGCTTGCAGCAGGTCGTGGTGGCGCCGACCGCGGCGGTGCAGCGCGGCCCGAACGGCATCTTCGTGTTCGTGGTGCAGCCGGACAACACCGTCGCGGTGCGGCCGGTGACCGTCTCGCAGCAGAACGAGACCCAGGCGGTGATCGCGAGCGGCCTGGAGCCGGGCGAGCGCGTCGTGACGACCGGCTTCGCCCGCCTCACCGCCGGCAGCGATGTCGATCGTGACGAATGCCGAGCAGGTGCCGGCGCCCGGCAGCGAGCCGGCGGCCGCGCCGCGGCGCGACGGCGGCCCGCCAGAGGGAGCGCCGCGAGCGGCGTTCGCACGTCTCGTCGAACGACGCACAGCTATGAGCGTCTCGACACCGTTCATCCGGCGTCCGATCGCGACTTCGCTGCTTGGCATCGCGACCATGCTGGGCGGCTGGCTCGGCTACTGGAATCTGCCGGTCTCGTCGCTGCCGCAGGTCGACTTCCCGACCATCCAGGTCACGACCCAGCTTCCGGGCGCCAGCCCCGACACCATGGCGGCGCTGGTGACGGCGCCGCTGGAGCGCCAGTTCGGCCAGATCCCGTCGCTGTCGGTGATGACCTCGTCGAGCTCGTTCGGCATCAGCCAGGTCACGCTGCAGTTCGACCTCAACCGCGACATCGACGGCGCCGCGCAGGACGTGCAGCAGGCGATCAACGCGGCCGGCTCGACGCTGCCGCGCAATCTTCCCTATCCGCCGACCTACGCCAAGGTGAACCCGGCGGACGCGCCGATCATCACGCTGGCGCTGACCTCGGAGACGATCGCGCTGCGCCAGCTCAGCGATCTCGCCGACACGCTGATGGCGCAGCGCTTGAGCGAGATCGCCGGCGTCGGCCGCGTCTCGATCCAGGGCGGCATCCGGCCGGCGGTGCGCGTCCAGGCCGATCTGTCGCGGCTCGCCGCCTACGGCTCGGGCTCGAGGACCTGCGCCTCGCGATCGTCGGCGCCAACGTCTCGGGCCCGAAGGGCGCGCTCGACGGCGCGCACCAGTCCTACACCATCGCCACCAACGACCAGCTCGCCAGCGCCGAGGCCTACCGCGATCTGATCGTCGCCTACCGCAACAACGCGCCGGTGCTGCTCGGCGAGGTCGCGCAGGTGGTCGACGGGCTGGAGAACGCCAAGGTCGGCGGCTGGTACCAGGGCACGCCGGCCGTCGTCATCGACATCCAGCGCCAGCCCGGCGCCAACGTGATCGAGACCGTCGGCCGCATCAAGCGCGAGCTGCCGCGGCTGCAGCGCGCCATGCCGGTCGGCATCGACCTCACCGTCGTCCACGACCGCACCACCACGATCCGCGCCTCGATCCGCGACGTGCAGTTCACGCTGGTGCTCAGCGTCGTGCTGGTCGTGCTGGTCGTGCTGCTGTTCCTGCGCACCATCCGCGCCACCATCATCGCCGCCGTGGCGCTGCCGCTGTCGCTGATCGCGACCTTCGGCGTGATGTGGTTCGCCGGCTTCTCGCTCGACAACCTGTCGCTGATGGCGCTGACGATCGGCACCGGCTTCGTGGTCGACGACGCCATCGTCATGATCGAGAACATCGTCCGCCACATCGAGAAGGGCGAATCCGCCGCTCGACGCCGCGCTGCGCGGCGCGCGCGAGATCGGCTTCACGGTCATCTCGCTGACGCTGTCGCTGATCGCGGTGTTCATCCCGCTGCTGTTCATGACCGGCCTGGTCGGCCGCATGTTCCGCGAGTTCGCGCTCACGCTGACCATCGCGGTGGTGGTCTCGGCCATCGTCTCGCTGACGCTGACGCCGATGATGTGCAGCCGCATCCTGCGCCACCAGGCGGCGAGCGCCGGCAACGCGGTGACGCGCTTCTTCAACGATGCGGTGGACTGGACCGTCGAGCAGTACCGCATCAGCCTGGAATGGGTGCTGCGCCGTCAGACCCTGACGCTGCTCACCACGCTGGCGACGCTGGTCGCCACCGTCTGGCTCTACATCATCATCCCCAAGGGCTTCCTGCCGCCGCAGGACACCGGCCTGATCCTCGCCGTGTCGGAGGCCGGCACCGAGGTGTCGTTCGCGCAGATGCAGCGGCTGCAGGCGCAGGTCGAGGCCGCGATCAAGCCGGATCCCGACGTCACCGGCGTGGTGTCGATCCTCGGCGTCAGCCGGATGAACCCGACGCCGAACGCCGGCCGCCTCGCCATCACGCTGCGCGCGCGCGACGAGCGCCGCGCCAGCGTCGAGCAGATCGTCGAGCGGCTCAAGCGGGCGGTCGCGCCGATCCCCGGCATCACGGTCTACTTCCAGCCGGTGCAGGACATCCAGATCAGCACGCGCGCGAGCCGCGCGCAGTACCAGTACACGCTGGTCGGCACCAATTCGGAGGACGTCATCGATGTGGTCGGAGCGGCTGACCGACCGGCTGCGCACCGATCCGGTGCTGCGCGACGTCGCCTCCGAGGCGCAGGAGGGCGGCCTGCGCATGATGGTCCACGTCGACCGCGACACCGCCGGCCGGCTCGGCGTCTCGATGCAGGCGGTGAACGACGCGCTCAACAGCGCGTTCGGCCAGCGCCAGATCTCGACCATCTACGGCCAGGCCAACCAGTACCGCGTCATCCTGGAGGCGCTGCCGGTCTATCAGCAGGACCCGGCGTCGCTGTCGAAGCTCTACGTGCCCGGCGCCAACGGCGTGCAGGTGCCGCTCGGCTCGATCGCGCGCTTCGAGCACGTCGTCGGCGCCGCTGTCGATCGCGCACCAGGAGCAGTTCCCGTCGGTGACGATCAGCTTCAATCTGGCGCCGGGCGCCGCGCTGAGCGACGCGGTGCGCGCGGTGGCCGACGCGCAGCGCTACATCGAGATGCCGTCGTCGGTGACCGGCACGTTCTCCGGCGACGCCGCCGAGTTCGCCAAGTCGCTGGCCGGCCAGCCGTGGCTGCTGCTCGCCGCCGCGGTCGCGATCTACATCGTGCTCGGCGTGCTGTACGAGAGCTTCATCCATCCGTTCACCATCCTCACCACGCTGCCGTCGGCCGGCGTCGGCGCGCTGCTGGCGCTGATGCTGTTCGGCTACGACCTCTCGGTGATCGCGCTGATCGGCATCATCCTGCTGATGGGCATCGTGAAGAAGAACGCGATCATGATGATCGACTTCGCGCTGGAGGCCGAGCGCGGGCAGGGCATGTCGCCGCGCGATTCGATCGTGCAGGCGGCGCTGCTGCGCTTCCGCCCGATCATGATGACGACGCTGGCCGCGCTGTTCGGCGCGATCCCGCTGGCGGTCGAGAGCGGCACCGGCTCGGAGCTGCGCAATCCGCTCGGCATCACCATCATCGGCGGCCTGCTGCTCAGCCAGTTGCTGACGCTCTACACCACGCCGGTGATCTATCTCTGCAGATGGAGCGCCTGAAGCAGCGGCTGTAGCCGGCCGCGCGGCTTCGTGCCGCCGGCGCGGCGCGCCGCGCCGCGCCCGGCCCGGCGGAGTAGGGCCATGAACTTCTCCTACCCGTTCATCCGCCGGCCGGTCGGCACCACGCTGCTGGCGATCGGCCTGCTGCTGGTCGGCATCGTCGCCTACCGCTTCCTGCCGGTCGCCAGCATGCCGACCATCGAGTTCCCGACCATCCGCGTCTCGGCGAGCCGGCCCGGCGCCGATCCGGCGATCATGGCGGCGACGGTCGCCGCGCCGCTGGAGCGCCGGCTCGGCGAGATCGCCGGCGTCACCGAGATCACCTCGACCAGTTCGCTCGGCTCACCAACATCACCATCCAGTTCGACCTCAACCGCAAGCATCGACGGCGCGGCGCGCGACGTGCAGGCCGCGCTCAACGCCGCGCTGACCGATCTGCCCGGCGACCTGCCGACGCTGCCGACCTTCCGCAAGGTCAACCCGTCGGCGACGCCGATCCTGATCCTGGCGCTGACCTCGAAGAACACGCTGCCGAGCTATCTCTACGACGTCGCCGACAGCATCATCGCGCAGCGCATCGCGCAGATCGACGGCGTCGCCGAGGTCACCGTCAACGGCGCCGAGCAGCCGGCGATCCGCGTCCGCGTCAATCCGGTCGCGATCGCGTCGATGGGCGTCAGCATGGAGGACGTGCGCACCGCCGTCGCCAACGCCAACTCGGCGAGCCCGCTCGGCACCTTCGACGGGCCGGACTTCGCCCGCACCATCGGCACCAACGACCAGCTCCGCTCGCCGAGCCAGTACCGCGTCGATCGTGGTCAAGACCGTCAACGGCAACGTGGTGCGGCTCGGCGCCATCGCCTCGGTCGAGGCCGAGCGTGCGCAACAGCCGCTCGGCGGCCTGGTTCAACCTGCAGCCGTCGGTGCTGCTCGTCATCACCAAGCAGGCCGACGCCAACGTGATCGACACGGTCGACCGCATCCGCGAGCTGCTGCCGGAGCTCAAGCGCTGGATCCCGGCCGACACCGAGATTTCGGTGCTGTCCGACCGCACCCTGACCATCCGCGCCAGCGTGTTCGACATGCAGCTCACGCTGGTCGCGACCATCGCGCTGGTGATGATGGTGGTGTTCCTGTTCCTGCGCCGCGCTCGGCGGCGACCATCGCGGCCGGCGTCACGGTGCCGCTGTCGCTGGCCGGCACCTTCGCGCTGATGTGGGTCGTCGGCTTCTCGATCGACAACATCTCGCTGATGGCGCTGGCGGTGGCGGTCGGCTTCGTGGTCGACGACGCCATCGTCATGATCGAGAACGTGTTCCGCAACCTGGAGCAGGGCATGACGCCGCTGCGCGCCACCATCGAGGGCGCGCGCCAGATCGGCTTCACCGTGATCTCGATCAGCGCGTCGCTGATCGCCGCCTTCATCCCGCTGTTCTTCATGGGCGGCGTCGTCGGCCGCCTGTTCACCGAATTCGCCATGACGCTGGCGTTCGCCATCGTGATCTCGACGGTGGTGTCGCTGTACGCTCACGCCGATGATCTGCGCGCATTTCGTGCGCGCGGCGCCGAGCCCGAACGCCACCTGGCTCGACCGCGCGGTCGAGGGCGTGCTGCGCCGCACCGTCTCGGCCTACATGCGCAGCCTCGACGTCGTGCTGCGCTTCCGCTTGCTGACGCTGCTGGTGTTCTTCGCCACCATCGCGCTCACCGTCGGCGCTCTACATCAAGATGCCGAAGGGCTATTTCCCGCAGGACGACACCGGCCTGATCTTCGGCGGCACGCGCGCCGCGCCGGACATCTCGTTCGAGGCGATGAAGGAGCTGCAGCAGCGCGCCACCCAGATCGTGCTGTCCGACCCGGCGGTGGCCGCGGTCGGCTCGTCGGTCGGCGCGTCGGGCTGGAACGCCTCGGTCAACAACGGCCGGCTGTTCATCAGCCTCAAGCCGCCGTCGGAGCGCCCCGGCGTCACCTCGCAGACCGTGATCAACCGGCTGCGGCCGAAGCTGCTCGACGTCGGCGGCATGCGGGTCTTCATGTTCCCGGCGCAGGACGTGCGCGGCGGCGGCCGCCAGTCCAGCTCGTCGTACCAGTACACGCTGTGGAGCCCGAACCTCGACGAGCTGCTGGCCAACGTGCCGCGCGTCGTCGCCAAGGTGCAGACCCTGCCGGAGCTGGTCGACGTCACCACCGACCGCGAGCAGAACGGCCTGCAGGCCAACGTGGTGATCGACCGCCAGGCCGCGTCGCGCTACGGCGTGCGCATCCAGGACATCGACAACGCGCTCAACAACGCGTTCGCGCAGCGGCAGATCTCGACCATCTACAGCGAGCGCAACCAGTACCGCGTCATCCTCGAGATCGATCCGCTGTTCCAGCGCGATCCGTCCGACCTCACGCGGCTCTACGTCGCCGGCGCGGACGGCGTCCAGGTGCCGCTGTCCAGCGTGGCGCGGATCGAGCGCGGCCTGGCGCCGCTGGTCATCAACCACCAGGGCTCGTTCCCCGTCGGTCACCGTCACCTACAACCTCGCGCCGAACATCACGCTGTCGCAGGCGCAGGCCGCGATCGACCAGGCGGTGGCCGAGCTGCATCTGCCGGAATCGATCCGCGCCGAGCCGGCCGGCGACGCGCGGCTGGCGCGGCTGTCCGGCGGCACGCAGCCGCTGGTGATCCTGGCGGCGCTGCTCGCGGTCTACATCATCCTCGGCGTGCTGTACGAGAGCCTGGCGCACCCGCTGACCATCATCTCCACGCTGCCGTCCGCCGGCCTCGGCGCGCTGCTGGCGCTGCATGGCGTTCAACGCCGAGCTCACCGTGATCGCCTTCATCGGCATCATCCTGCTGATCGGCATCGTGAAGAAGAACGGCATCATGATGGTGGACTTCGCGCTCGCCGCCGAGCGCCAGCGCGGCCTGCGCGCCGGACCAGGCGATCCGCGAGGCCTGCCGCGAGCGCTTCCGGCCGATCCTGATGACGACGCTCGCCGCGATGCTCGGCGCGCTGCCGCTGGTGATCGCGACCGGGCCGGGCTCCGAGCTGCGGCGGCCGCTCGGCATCACCATCATCGGCGGCCTGCTGGTGTCGCAGATCCTGACGCTCTACACGACGCCGGCGATCTACCTGCTGCTCGACCGGCTGCACCGCCGGCTGTGGGGCAAGAGCGAAGCGGCGCACGGCGCCGAGCCGAAGCCGGCCGCGTCCTGACGCTTCACTCCCGCGATCTCCGTAAGTAATACAACGCTGCGAAAATAACTCCAGGCTCTATCGCCAACTAATCGCACTAGTCCATACTGCATTATAATCGAAAAGAGAGTTCCTACCAATAATAAAGCAGATCAAAGCGATCAGCAGAACTAGGGCGGCCAGCTCCGGCCAGCAGGCGGCAGAATGAGAAGCCCGGCCAGCAGAACCAGGGCGACAAGCCGAGCCAGCCCGGCCAGCAGGCGGCAACACCAGCCCGCAGAACCAGAAGTAAACTGACAACAAATCTCGCTTCGCGGGGCCTTTCGCGTTCTGCTGCGCGTCCGCACCGGGCACCTGAGTGAACCTTTTCAATAACGCACCCAATTTCAGCTTCACGCGGCTGTACGCGCACATCGTCGAGGAAGGCGAAACCTTTACCGTTCGCGTCCGGATGCTCAATCACTTGAAGCGAGGCGCGAGCGCGTATGGCGAAGAGATCGCGGCGACGTTCGAGATGGCCAGCCTGATGGTCGGTTCGCTGGCGAGCCGGATCTCCATTCCGCAGAACTGCACCTCCATGAAGATCGTCATGAACAATTTCAAGGACGGCACGCTGCACTAGCGCGAAGTGCGGCAACGTGGGCCCAGCCCTACATGCGTGTGGTGATCTAGTCGAAAAACGAATTTGGCTGATTGCTTATCGCGCTGCTATTCCATGCTCTTTGAATTCGCTGGCTTTACAGCGGCCTGTCCCATGGAACAATTCTGCCGCCTCCGCATTTAGTTCGCGTCGTTAGTGCGGAGGTGGCATGCAGACAAGCGAGCTTTACCGGCAACGTGCGGCGGAATGCGAGCGGATGGCGCAACAACGCCCCGGCGAGCGCGAACAGCTCAAGAAGGTCGCGCAAACCTGGCTGTTGCTCGCGAAAGCGTCAGAAGACCTGACCGAAGCCGAGCAGCGGCTGCACTAGGCGCGCTGCCCGTCGCTATAACGCCCACAGCGCTCGTTCGCTGCTAGTAGCAGTCCCGGACGAGATTGCCGTTCCGGTCCCGAACCCAATGGCACACCGTCGGCGGCTGGCTGCGGTCGATCCAGCAAACGCGGCGTCCGGTGGCCGGATCGTCGCGGCAAACCGTGCGGGCCTGCTCGACCATCGTTGTGTCGGCGAGGCCCTGCTGGATGCCCGATGCGGTGCCGACCGGCATGGCGTTCGCGGGAGCGGGCATCAGGCAGAAGGAAAGAGCGGCAGCAGTGGCTATCGCGGCGAAATGCTGTCGCATGGCGTAACCTCTGAAGTTGTTGGCTGCGCCACTGTGATGAGCTTGCCGGAACCCGGCAACGAATGCGCAAAGCAACCTTAGTGAACAACCTTAACGGCGAGTCCGCCGTTGGCGCAAGGCGCCGAAGCGCACGATTCATTGCTTTGTCCATCTGCCATCTGGCGAGCGTTAATCCCGGCGGCCTGGCGATGTAATTTTCTGAGCCGCTGACCTCTGGCGTCAGCGCTCGCTCCGCCGTCATCTTGATGAAGCGCCAAATGTAAGCGCGATGTCGAGATAGATTTTTTCGCTGCGTTCGTCTTCGCATCGTATCTGTGTGCTCAACAGTCTAACCGTTTTTCCGATCCAGCGCTGAATGTTTCCCGTCAATTTAAAATCAGTCGTCTGATAAGCTCCGACTCAGCTCGCAATTGGCGTTTGGCGACGCCTTTTTCTTTTCCTGAACACCCCGGCATACTTTATGTCTCGCAGTTGTTGCGCATCGCCGTCGCCGCGGCGCCCAGCAAAGCGAAGCACATCGCAACAGCATGCCATGACATCGCACCTCCACGATTGCACGCTCTGCGTAGTCGTAATCATCACGGAAAACAAGAGTCTTTATCGTCCGCCGGCGGATTTGCGCGCGTCTTCAGATGTGCTAGTGAAAATGCAGCGGGGCCTTCGACGGTCGCCCCGTTCTTCCAGGCTCGCGGGCCCAAGCACCGTCTCCTTCGCAAGGAGGAGACATGATGTGCTCCGAGCCCTGATTTTTTTGCATCGCTGACCGGCATTGCAGAACAGGGGAATCGCGGCCTCCCCTCAAGATGGATATCTCCATCCAAGCGCTGCTCGCCTCAATCGTAGGAGCGAGCAATGGATGGCATTGTTCTCGGGCTTTTTCTTCTCGCGGCATTCATGGGTGGCTTCGCATCCGGCCTGGCCGGATTTGCCATGGGCTTCATCGTGTCCGCGGTATGGCTGCACCTGATCACACCGGTGCAGACGACCGCGCTGGTCGTCGGCTACAGCCTTTGGACGCAGGGCTATGGCGTCTGGAAGTTGCGGCACTCGCTGAGCTGGCGGAACGTGGCGCCATTCATCGTCGGCGGCACGATCGGCGTTCCCATCGGGACGGTGCTGCTCACGTATATCGATCCCGCTTACATGCGCAGCGGCGTGGGTTTGCTGCTGATCGTTTACGGCATCTACGGTCTGGCGCAGCCGGCGTTCAAGCCGTTGCAGGTCGGCGTCGCGGCGGATGGCGGCGTCGGATTTCTGAACGGCATCCTTTGCGGGCTGACCGGACTGCCGGGGTTCATCATCACCGTCTGGTGTCAGTTGCGCGGCTGGACCAAGGACGTGCAGCGCGCGGTCTTTCAGCTCGTCATGCTGGCGGCGAGCGTCGCCACCGGATCGCGCTGGCCTTCACCGGCGCCATGACCTTGGAAACAGCCAAGCTGTATGTGCTCGGCCTTCCCGCGATGCTGGCCGGCTTGTGGCTGGGGTTCAAGCTGTACGGAAAGCTCGACGACGTTGCATTTCGCAAGGTGATCCTGGTGCTGTTGCTGGTCGCCGGGTTGCGCTGGTCGCCGCACAGGGATGGCCGATCGCGCGGTCGGTCCGGATGACGTCGCTTCGCGAAACGTTTCGGCGCCCGTCACGCAACTCAGCCTTCGACAGGCTCGCTTCTTGCTTCCGTGCCGTTTGCGAAAACCTTGTGATTTCGCGCCCAGAGAAATTTGACTGAGTAGTAGACCCACAGCAGAAGCACGATCAGCGATCCCGCGGCGCCGTATGTCATGCGATGCCGCTGCTTCCGATGTACCAGCCGATCAGCGACTTCCCGGCCACAAAGCAGGCTGTCATCCGCGCCCAGCAGCACGTCCCGCCATTAAGTCGGTCCGGCAGATCTTGTAAACGCCGCGACAGCTCGCGATCACCGAACAATCAGAAATTACGACCGACAGCACCAGCTTGCCGGACGGCAGCACACGGTCAAATATCGCCGAACGCCGTCTACGCAGCGCTCGCGCCGCGACACACTAGCAGAACGCCGAGCGTGGCGACGAGACCAGGCTGGCGGCTCGCGCACGGATGAGGCGCGACAGCGTGGGCCTTCCGGTTTCGCTTTCCATATACGTTGAGAGCGGCTTGCATTTCCCGAACGCCCCCGCGCAGTTGCGATCAGTGTGACATCCGATACGGTCGCTAGCGCGCCGGCTGACGTGTCGGATGCGCTGGCGACGCCGCCTCCAGCACTTCCGCAGTCTGCCGGCCCATCATGCCGCTGAATTGCCGGTGATCGCGCCTTGTGCGCCTCACGGCGAACACAGCCCGCGATGCGATCACGATCAGGAGAAGCGGCGCGATCGATGTGACCGTGTAGAATGCAATTGCCGCGCCCCGGCTGAGCGCGTCGTCCTCGATAACGACGATGGCCTGCTTCAGAATCCCATTCTCGAACCTCGCCGTCGCCCGCTGCGCACCACTTTGTGCATCAACCTGCCTTGGTTCCGTCTTATCGCTCTGCTTTTTTTCCCTTCTGTCGTTTTTTTTCTTTGCCGCACTACCCCCTCTTCCGCCCCGCCCCCCCCTACGCCTTATACGTCCGGTACACCGGCTCCGGCTGCGTGAAGAACGCGTGCATGATGTGCAGCGCGATCATGTAGTTCTTCTGCTGCAATGACGCGTGCGCGATGCCCGGCATGATGGCGAACTGCTTGTCCGGGTTCGGCAGCAGCTCGAAGAACTTGATCAGGTCGGGCAGCGCGGCGATGCCGTCGTACTCGCCGCGCATGATGATGGTCGGCACCACGATCTTGGTCGGATCGACCACCGGCAGGTTGTTGCACATGTCGATGTAGGTGCCGTTCGGGATCGAGTTGTCGAGCTCCAGGATGTAGTCGGCGAACGCCTCGATCGTCCTGTCGTCGGCGGTGCCGGGATGGTCGCGCTCGAAGATCGAGCGCACGAACGCCTTGTCGATCGGGCGGCGCTTGGTCTTGAGATACTCGGGCAGCTTCTTCTTGCGCTGCGCCAGCGTCGGCGAGCCTTCGCCGGTCCAGACGTGGGCGTCGAGCGCGAGGCGCTTGACGCGCTCGGGGTGGCGCTGCGCGAACGCCGCGGCGCGCAGCGCGCCGGACGAGATGCCGTACACCATCAGCGGGCCGCTGTTGCGGGTCTTCTGAATGTATTCGGAGCCGGCGGCGAGGTCGTCGGCGCCCTCGGAGATGAAGGCCTCGGTGCCGCGGTCCTTGGTGGAGCGGCCGTAGCCCTCGACGTCGATGCACCAGGTGTCGAAGCCGCGCTCGGCGAAATACTCCATCGCGGACGAGTTCGGCACGCCCTCGACGTGCAGGTCGAACACCGGCTGCGAGGCCATCGACGAGCCGTGCACGAACAGCACGGTGCCGTTCTTGGCGCCGCCCGGCGCGCGCTTCTCCCACAGGAACAGGTTTACGTCGCTGCCCTTCTTGGTCCAGTGCTCCTGGCCCTTGATCTTGTTGGCGGCGTAGCTGCGGCTGCTCATCGGCGGGTACTCCGGGATACGTGTTCTGCGGTGGGGTTCGTTGCGTTTGTGGAGGCCTAGTCTGTAAAGTGAAAAACTCGAATTGACCAGTAGGAGTGCGGCGTGCCGAGCGAACGAAAGCTTGATCTCGCGGCCATCAAGAACCTGGTGGTGGCCGGCTGGACCGGCCGCAACACCGCGGCGCTCGAGGCGCACATCAAGGAGCTCGAGGCGGTCGGCGTGAAGCGGCCGAAGAGCGTGCCGATCTTCTATCGCAACGCGGTGTCGCTGCTGACCACGGCGGACAACATCCAGGTGATGGGCGACAAGTCGAGCGGCGAGGTCGAGTTCGTGCTCTATGCGCTCGACGACGGGATGTGGGTCGGCGTCGGCTCCGACCACACCGACCGCGCAGGCCGAGACCATCAACGTCACGCTGTCGAAGCAGATGTGCGCCAAGCCGGTCGGCGCCACGCTCTGGCGCTACGACGAGGTCAAGCCGCACTGGGACAAGCTGACGCTGCGCTCGTTCGTGCCGGGCGGCGGCAAGCGGCGGCTCTATCAGGAAGGGCCGGTGACCAACATGCGCTCGCCCGAGGAGCTGATCAAGCTTTACACCGGCGGCGACAAGCTGGCGCCGGGCACGGCGATGTTCTGCGGCACGTTCGCGGTGCACGGCGGCATTTCGTCGTCGGGCACGTTCGACATGGAGCTGGACGACCCGGTGCTCGGCCGCAAGCTGACGCACAGCTACAAGATCGTGTCGCTGCCGGATGAGGGGTAGCTTTCGCCTGTCATGCCCGCGAAAGCGGGCATCCAGTAATCACCAGTGCGAGCGATGATAGCGAGGTCGGGTTCACTGGATCATCCGCTCTCGCGGATGATGACACGCGCAAGAATGAGGAGCAGATCCATGAAAGTCGTCATTCCCGATCTCGTCTCCAACTCGTACTTCCCCGCCATCGCCGCGGTGGAGATGGGCTTCTTCAAGGAAGAAGGCCTCGATGCCGAGCTGGAGCTGATCTATCCGGTCGGCAAGTGCTACGAGGCGCTGCGCGACGGCAAGGCCGATTTTGTCGGCGGTTCGTCGCATTCGGCGCCGACCGCGTTTCCGGAATGGCAGGGCGTGAAATTCCTCGGCGCGCTGGCGCAGCACACCTACTGGTTCCTGATCATGCGCGCGGACCTGAACGTGAAGCGCGGCGACGTCGCCGCCGTCAAAGGCAAGCGGATCGGCGCGGCGCCGCTGATCGACATCGGGCTGATCGAGCTGCTCAAGGAGAGCGGCATCGATCCCAAGCGTGACGACGTGCAGATCGCGCCGCCGCCGATGCCCGCCATCCCGCCGGCGTGTCGTTCGGCGTCAACGCGGCGCAGGCGATGGAGGACGGCAAGATCGACGGCTTCTGGGCCAACGGCATGGGCGCGGAAGTCGCGGTCCAGCGCGGCCTCGGCACGCTGGTGCTCGACGCGCGGCGCGGCGACGGGCCGGCGAGCCTGCGCGGCTACACGTTCGGCGTTCTGGCGACGCGCGCCGATCTGGTCGAGAAGAAGCCGGACAAGGCGGCGGCCGCGGTGCGCGCGCTGGTCAAGACGCAGAAGGCGCTGAAGGAAGATCCCAAGCGCGCCACCAAGGTCGGCGAGAAATGGTTTCCCGCCTTCGAGGCGAGCCTGATCGCGAAGCTGGTCGAGCGCGACCTGCCGTACTACGACCCGGCGATCTCCAAGGGCGCGTTCGACAGCATGTGCAAGTTCGCGCAGACCACGGGCCTGACAAAGGGTGTCGGCAAATACGAGGACGTGGTGGCGACGCAGTTCGCCAATTTGTGGAAGAGCTGAGTAGCCAAAACTCGCTTTTCCGGCCCAAAACGCACTTATCCCCGGTCTCCGAAACGGCCTTATCATGCGCGCGCCTTGCTCAATCGAGGGCGATCGTCGATCGCGATGCTGGATGACGGAGCGGGGTGCGGTGGCCACATATTGCCGCCGCGATGGAGCCCCGGGAGGCGCAGGGCCTCTCGCAAGGGCCCGCGCGCCACGGGACCGCCCACCCCCTCTCTTCACTTGGGTCCCGGAAGCTCGCGCGCAAACCCGGACCTCGCAAGTCCGGAAGGGAGCCTCGCAAGCTCCCTGGCGCCTCCCGGCGCTCCATCCCCTCAGGGGAAACGGAAAAAGGGAAAGACGGGCGCCGAACGTCTCTAAACAACCGGCGGGCGGAGCGTTGGCTGTTTGAAAATCTAATCGTAATCGTCGCGCAGCTTTGGCGGACGGTTCTCGCCCGGCTGCGGCACCGGATCGTTCATCGCGACATCGTCGCGCCGGCGCTTGGCGGCTTCCTCGCCGGTCTTGAAATAGTCGCTCCGCACCGCGCGCTGCGCCTGCTCCTCCAGCGAAGCAGGCCAATGTCCGAGATCGTAGCCGTGCCACGGCGGCTGCGGCTTGAGCGGCGGCAGGCCGAGCTTGTCCCAAAGCTTGCGCGCCTTTTCCATGAACTCGCGCTTCGGCAGCGCGACCGGCGAATAGGTGCCCTTGAGCGTCGCGTTGATCAGCACCGAGGCGGTCTCGCCGCCGTCGCGCGGGCCGCGCGGTCCGTGGCCGGGGTCCTTGCGCTCGACGACCTGCAGATCGTGCTGCGGCTGGCAGCGGTACGACATCGCCCAGAACAGCGAGTCGGCGTTCTCCGGGTCGATGTCCTCGTCGACCGCGACGATCCATTTGCCGGCGAAGCGATGCAGCGCCGCGGCGCCGTTGAGCGCGCGCCAGATTTCGCTGTCCGGCGCGCCGCGCTCGAACTGCATCGCGATCACCGCGTAGAGGCTGGTCAGCGGCTCGTGCATCGCCACGCGCTTGATGCCGCGGATCGACAGCACCGACTTCAGGTGATTGAGGAACACCGGCTCCATCGCCACCTTGCGGATCACGCTGGATTCGCTCGGCGTCACCTGGCTGATGAACGAGGTGAGGATCGGATTGCGCCGCCGCGTGATCGCGGTGACCTCCATGAAGGCGTTGTATTCCTGCAGATTGACGTAGCCGTGCGACTCGCCGAACGGCGCTTCCGGCTCCAGCCATTGCGTGTCGATCAGGCCCTCGATCACGATCTCGGCCTCGGCCGGCACCATCAGATCGACGGTGCGCGCCTTGACCACGTTGATCGGCCCGCCGGCCAGCGCGCCCGCGACCGCGACCTCGTCGAGATTCTCCGGCATCTTCTGCACCGCCGCGTAGGAGATCGCGGGCGGACAGCCGAGCACGACGGCGCACGGCAGCGGCTGCTTCCTGGCGCGGCATTTCTCCCAGTGCGCGTAGATGCCGGCGCGCAGCTCGACCGACGGATTCATGCCGAGCCGCCGCGTCGTCTTGATCTGGCCGCGGTAGTTGCCGACGTTCTGGATGCCGGTGTCGGGGTCCTTGGTGATGTAGTGCGCCGAGGCGAGATAGGGCGCGTTGTCCCAGCCCGGCGTCGAGATCGGCACCGGCAGGCCGTCGAGGCCGAGGCCCGGCTCGTCGAGCGCATCGCCGAGCACCACGACCTCCTGGCACGGCGCTTCCGTTTGTTCGACAACGCGCGGCTCGACCGGCGACGCGAGCGCCTTCACCCAGGTCGGGCCGACCTCGTCGAGCGGCTTGCCGAAGCCGATCCGGTAGATGTCGCGGCTGCCGGCGAGGCCCGCGATCAGCACCGGATGCTCGTAATGCGCGGCCTTTCGAATCCACCGGCCTCGTGAACAGGAACGCCTTGCGATCCGGCTCCTCGATGCCGCCGCGGTACTGCCAGCGCACCAGCGGGTGCATCTCGGTGTCTTTGTTGACCGGCTCGTCGACGATGATGAGCTTGCCGGCCGCGGCGAGCGCGAGCACGTGGTCGTGCAGGTCGGGATAGGCGCGCGGCAGGCGCTCGTCGTCGCGGTAGCGGTCGAGGATCGTTTTGTCGCGCGCGGCGGACATCAGGTTTCGAGCGAGCCGATCAGATCGCTGCGGTTGAGCGCGGCAAGCACCCAGGCCGCGGCGTCGAACAGCGCCGCATCGCGATCGACGCCGCCCATCAATTGCAGGCCGAGCGGCAGATTCTCGTCCGAAAGCAGCGGCAGCGTGATCGCCGGGCAGCCGAGCAGGACGCCGCGACGTTCATGATGGTGTTGCCGGTCGAGCCGAGGCCCTTCGGCGCCGCGCCGCAGGCGCCGAGCGTGACGAACGCGTCGTAGTGGCCGGCCGCCTTGGCGTAGGCCGCGCGCGCCGCCTCGCGGCCGCTTGAGCAGTTCGGCGTAGTCGCGCTGCGTCATCGCGTTGGCGGTCTTCAGGCGATCGAGCGCGGGCGGGCTGAGCTTGCCGGCGTCGAGCGCGGCATAGGTGTTGAGCGGCCAGCGGCCCTCGAACGCGTTGATGCTCTGCGTCAGCGGCAGCGCGTCGATGAGATGCTTCTCGGCCGCTTCAAGGTCGGGATCGTCGGCGCGCGATTTCAGTTCGACGCCGGCGGCCTTGAGCTTTTCCTGTCGCGCCTTCGAACGCCTTGCGCGCGCCTTCGGTGGTCGCGCTCCAGCCGCCGGTTTCCAGGATCGCCAGGCGCTTCGGCTTCGCTGCGCCGGCGAAGTTCACCGTGCCGGAGACGCCGACATGGCCGGGATCGCCGCCGGTGCGCGCGGTGATCGTGGTGATGAGCCCCCAGACGTCGGCCACCGTCGCGCCGATCGCGCCCTGGCAGCTCTGGCTGAAATGGTCGTACGAGCCAGCGCGGTTCACGCCGCCGACGCTCGGCTTGTAGCCGACGCAGCCGCAGAAGCTCGCCGGCCGCAGGATCGAGCCGACCACCTGGGTGCCGAGCGCGGCCGGCACCATGCCGGAGCCGACCGCGGCGGCCGAGCCGCTCGACGAGCCGCCCGGCGTGCGCGTGCCGTCGTGCGGGTTCTGCGTCTTGTGCCAGGGATGCGTGGCGGCGAACTCGGTGGTCGTGGTCTTGCCGAGGATGACGGCGCCGGCTTCGCGCAACGCGCGCACCGCCGCGGAGTCGCGCCGCGTCGCATTGCCTTCCCACATCGGCGAGCCCTGGCCGGTCGGCATGTCGGCGGTCTCGATCACGTCCTTCACCGCGATCGGCATGCCGTCGACCGGAGAGAGCGGCTTGCCGTCCTTCCAGCGCGCGGATGCAGCGTCTGCGGCCTTGCGTGCGCCGTCGGCATTGACCATGACGAAGGCGCCGATCCGAGGTTCGTTCTTGGCGATCCGATCGAGGCACTCTTCAAGGAAAGTGCGCGGCGTGACTTTGCCCGAGCGCAGGTCCTGCGCGAGGGACACGTAAGTACGAAGTTCGGTCATGGACATTCCAATACTAAGGAGCCGGTACTCTCAGAGCTTACTCTTGGACTCCGCATCGCGCACCGGCGTTTCGGGAGTCAGGCCGCCGCGGCGCCGGGCCAAGGTTTCCTTGCCGCTCTTCTCCCAATCGCCTTTGACGGCGCGTTGAGCGTAGGTTTCCCAATCGTCCGCCCAGTCGCCGAGCGTGTAGCCGTGCCACGGCGATTGCGGCGAGATCGCCGGCATGCCGATCTCGTCCCAGATCTTGCGCGCGCGCTCCATGAATTCCTGTCCGGGCAGCGCGAGCGGCGGAAACGCCTGCTTGAGCGTGGCGTCGATCAGCAGAGAGGAATCGTTCGGTTGGCGGCCCGACTTTGGTCCGTGGCCCGGCGAGCGGTTGGGTACGATCTGCACGTCTTGAACCGGATTGCAGCGATAGGCCATCGACCAGAACACCGCGTTGGTGTTGGTCGGATCGATGTCCTCGCTCACCGCGATGACGATCTTGCCGCAGTCGGCGCGGAAGTTGGACGCGCCGTGCAGGCCGCGCCACACCTCGGTGCGGGCGGCGCCGGGCGCAAACCGCAGGAAGATCACCGGCCGCACGTTGGCCAGCGGCTCCAGCAGCGAGACGTTGCGGATGCCCTTGATCGAAAGCTGGTCGCGCAGGTGCGACAGGAACATCGGCTCGTAGGCGACCTTCTTGATGACGCTGCTTTCGCTCGGCGTCACCTGGCTGATGATCGAGACGAACACCGGCTTCTTCTTGTGGGTGATCGCCGTCACCTGCATCGACATGTTGAAGTCTTCGAGCGCCACATAGCCGTGGCTCTCGCCGAACGGGCCCTCGGGCTCGAGCAGTTCGGGGTCGACCAGCCCTTCGATGACGATCTCGGAATCCGCCGGCACGTCGAGATCGATCGTCACGCACTTCACGGTGCGGATCGGCTCGCCGGCGAGCGCGCCGGCCACGCCCATCTCGTCCTGGTCGATGGCGAGCTTCTGCGGCCCGGTGAACACCACGACCGGCGCGCAGCCGATCACGATGGCGCACGGCATCGGCGTCTTCATCTTGCGGTGCTTGAGCCAGTGCTGATAGCCGCCGGCGCCGCCGATCCGCGACGCCATGCGCACGCCGAGCCGGTCGGTCGCCTTCAGGCCGCCGCGGTAGGTGCCCATGTTCTGGATGCCGGTCTCCGGATCCTTGGTGACGCAGAGCGTGGCGGTGAGATAGGGCGCGGCGTCGAAGCCGGGCGTCGAGATCGGAACCGGCAGAAGCTTCAGCCCGCCATCGGGCTTCTTCAGCGCGTCGCCCTTGATCACCACCTCCTGGCACGGCGCGGAGTTCACCCGCACCGGCGCGATCGGATGGTTGATCGCGTTGATCCACGCCGGGCCGATCTCATCCAGCGGCTTGCCCATGCCGATGGCGTAGATGCGCGGCGACGCCGACAGCGCGCCGACCACCACCGGCATGTCGTATTTCCTGCCGCTGCCGTCGATCACGTTGGTGAACAGGAAGGCGCGCCGCTCGTCCTCCGGCAGGTTGCCCTGGAACTGCCAGCGCACCAGCGGGTGCAGTTCGGTGTCCTTGTCGATCGGCCGGTCGACGCGCACCACAAGTCCCTGCGCTTCCAGCGCCGCGAGGTGCTCCTGGAAGTCGAGCGCAGGCCCTTGCCTCTGGGCCTTCTTGCTGTGCGGGTCGGACCGGTCGAGCATTATTTCTTGTTCTTCAGATGCGCCTCGATCACCGGGCGGGCGTGGCGGAAGCAGTCGACGCCGACCGGGATGCCGCAATAGACCGCGATCTGGATCAGCACCGCGCGGATTTCGTCCGGTGTCATGCCGTTGTTGAGCGCGCCGCGCACGTGGGTCTGGAATTCCTCCATGCGGCCGAGGCAGGCGATCATGCCGAGATTGAGGATCGAGCGTTCGCGCGGCTTCAGCGTCTCGTCGCCCCAGGCCTCGCCCCAGCAATACTGCGTGACGATGCGCTGAAAATCGCGGTTGAAGTCGTCGAGGTTCGCCATCGCCTTGTCGACGTATTCGTTGCCGGCGACCTGGCGGCGCATCTTCATGCCGACGTCGTAAGTTTTCTGGTCCATACGCACTTCCTCCCGATTGAAATCAGTCTTCTTCCGGTCCGCCTTTCCAGCGCTTGACCATCTTCGTCTCGATGTCGAAAAAGTCGAGCAGCCGGCCGACCGTGTGATTGATGATGTCGTCCACCGTCTTCGGCTTGTTGTAGAACGCCGGCACGATCGGCGCGACGACGGCGCCGATGTCGGCGAGCGTGGTCATGGTCCGCAGATGGCCGCCGTGCAGCGGCGTTTCGCGCACCGCAAGGACGAGGCGGCGCTTCTCCTTGAGCACGACGTCGGCCGCGCGCGAAAGCAGCGATGACGTCACGCCGGTCGCGATCTCGCTCATGGTCTTGATCGAGCACGGCGCGACGATCATGCCCATGGTCGGAAACGAGCCGGACGAGATCGACGCGCCGATGTCCGCGACCGGATGATTGACCGAGGCCAGCGCCCGCACGTCCTTCGGCTTGTACTTGGTCTCGTAGACCAGCGTCATTTCCGCCGACTTGCTCATGACCAGATGAGTCTCGATGTCGGTCTTCTTCAGCAACTCCAGGATCCGCACGCCATAGATTGCGCCGGATGCTCCGGAAATGCCGACGACAAGCCGGCGTGGAGTCTTGGTGGTCATGGGCACTCTCTTACACTCGCCGCCCTATCCCTAAACGGGGGTGTCGAACTTTGCAAAGGCGCTCAGCACGGTGTCGAGCGGACCTCCGGGAAACGGCCGCAAAACGGCCTGATAGGCCGCGACGCTGGCGCGCGCCGCCTCGATTTTCGACGCGGCCTGACGGCCGATCTGGCCCGATTGCGCGAGACCGTACATCGCCTCCTGCTGCAGCCGCTCGGCCTCGAGCTCGACGGCCTTGATCCGGGTGCGGAAGCCTTCGGCGTCTTGCGGCGTCATCACCGGCGGCGGCGTCTTCAACGCGCGGCGCACGTTGCGCAGCGGCACCACGGCCATGTCGCGCCATGCGCCGATGTCGCGTTCCAGTTCAGCAACCTCGTCGCGATTCAGCGCGCGGCTCTGCGTCGCGTTCCAAAGCAGAAAGAACAGAATATTGACGTCGACGCCGGCCTGATCCTGCAGATCGATGCAGGCCTGCGCCACGCCCGGCTCGGCATAGAACTTCACCGAGAACCGCCAGAACGGCGACTTGCTGACGGGCGTCGTGTTCATGCCGCGGAAAGCTTGTCGTAGGCGCCGGCCTCGCGCAGCGCCGCGACGATGCGCTCCGGCGTGAGCGGCATCTCGACGAAGCGGACGTCGAACGGCGACAGCGCATCCTCGATCGCGGCGACGATCGCGGCCGGCGCCGGAATGGTGCCGCCTTCGCCCGCGCCCTTGACGCCGAGCGGATTGAGCGGGTTCGGCGTCTCGACGTGGATGATCTTGCAGCCCGGCACGTCGGTCGAGCCCGGCATCAGATAGTCCTGGAATGTGGTCGTCAGCGGATTGGCGTCGGCGTCGTAGCGCATGTGCTCGAACAGCGCGTTGCCGATGCCGTGCGCGACGCCGCCCTGCACCTGTCCGTCGACGATCATCGGATTGATGATCGTGCCGCTGTCGTGACCCACCGTGTAGTTGAGGATCGTGACGCCGCCGGTCATCGGATCGACCTCGACTTCGACGACGTGCGTGCCGTTGCAATACGACGCCTGCGGCGGCGCGAAATAGGCGGTGTGCTCGAGGCCCGCGACCTGTCCTTCCGGAAACGCCGAGCCCGGCACGCCCTGCGCCATCCGTGCCAGCTCCGAGAACGTCAGCTTGGGCTTGTTGCCGCCGCGCGCGACCGCCTCGCTGTTCTCGAGGTCGATCTCGCTTTCCGCCACGCCGAGTGCGCGCGCGGCGAGCGAGACGATCTGCTTGCGCACCGCGATGCCGGCGATCTGCGCCGACGAGCCGGCGTTGATCGCCTGACGGCTGGCGAAGCCGCCGACGCCCTGCGAGATCGCGCCGGTGTCGGCGATGGTCATGACGATGTCTTCGATCCGGCAGCCGACCTGATCGGCGATGATCTGCGACAGCGTGGTGCGCGTGCCC
Source organism: uncultured Alphaproteobacteria bacterium (assembly GCA_963838595.1). GTDB lineage: Bacteria > Pseudomonadota > Alphaproteobacteria > Rhizobiales > Xanthobacteraceae > Z2-YC6860. The sequence goes on along the minus strand of CAWIRP010000002.1, from coordinate 281,412 downwards.
TGGCCCTGGTTGGTGGCGCCGGTGGCGACCGCGACCTTGCCGTTGGTCAGCACGCGGACGGTGACGCCCTCGAACGGGCCGAGGCCGGTGCCTTCGACGTAGTTGGCGATGCCGATGCCGATGTAGCGTCCCTGCGTCAGCGCCTCGGCCTGGCGCGCGCGAAACGTCTCGTAGCGCGACTGCTCGACCGCGGTGTCCTGGCTCTTCGGAAAATCGCCGCCGTGATAGACGATCGGCTTGCCGTCGCGGAAGATCAGCGGGATCTCGTACGGCATCTGCTCGGGCTTGATCATGTTGCGGCGGCGCACCTCGACGCGGTCGAGCTTCAGCTCGCGCGCGATGCGGTCCATCAGCCGCTCCATGATGAACACCGCCTGCGGCCGGCCGGCGCCGCGCACCGGCGCGGTCGGCACCTTGTTGGTGAGCGCGACCGTGACGTCGAGCTTGTAGGCCGGCATCACATAGGGGCCGGGCACCGTCACCGCGGCGATGTAGGGCATGACGATGCCCCACGGCGTGAACGCGCCGGTGTCGTGCAGCATGCTGCCGCGGAACGCGAGCAGCTTGCCGTCCTTGTCGACCGCGACCGCAACCTTCCAGTACTGGTCGCGCTCCTGGATCGCGCAGAGGAAATGCTCGCGGCGATCCTCGAACCATTTCACCGGACGGCCGAGCTTCATCGCCGCCGCCGGGATCACCGCCTCCTCGGCATAGAACGGCGCCTTCGGTCCGAAGCCGCCGCCGACGTCGGGCGCGATCACGCGGATCGATTCGAGATCGCGCTCGAGCAGATCGGCCAGCGTGCGGCGTCCGAGATGCGGCGTCTGCGTCGCCGACCACACCGTCAGCATGTCGGTCGCCGGCTCGTAGTTCGCCAGCACCGCGCGCGCCTCCATCGCCATGCCGCCGCCGCGATGCGCCCAGATCTCTTCCTCGAACACGTGCGCCGCGCGTGCGAAGGCTGCGTCGACGTCGCCGTATGCCGTCGGCACGACCAGGGCGACGTTGCTCGGAATGTCGGTGTGCACCAGCGGCGCGCCCGGCGCGACGGCCTCGCGCGCGTCGCTCGCCGCCGGCAGCACCTCGAAGTCGACCGCCACCATCGCGGCGGCGTCCTCGGCGAGGTGCCGGTTGTCCGCGATCACCACGGCGATCGCCTGGCCGACGTAGTTCACCTCGTCGAGCGCGAGGCAATGCTGGGTGCGCATCGTGCGGTTGTCGGCCACCGGCAGGATCATCGGAATGCGCGAGGTCCGCATCGGTCCCGGCAGGTCGGCGGCGGTCAGCACCGCGTGGACGCCCGGCATCGCCAGCGCGGCCGTGGCATCGATCGAGCGGATTTTGGCGTGGCCGTGGGGGCTGCGCACGAAGCAGGCGTTGAGCGCTCCCGGCAGCGCAATGTCGTCGACGAACCGGCCGCGCCCGGCGAGCAGCGCCGGGTCCTCGAAACGCGTTACCCGCGCGCCGAAATGCTTCGCACCCATGCGGGCAGTATCCGCCGGGAACGCAGGCAAGGGAAGGCCGTGCGGCAAAGGCGCCGCGTCACGCCATGCATGGACGATCAGTTACCGGCCGGCGCGAACCGCGGTAGCGGTGGGCTGGCTTTGGGGCGCGCGCACCGCAAACCGGCTCTGCGCCTGACGCAACGATCCGCGCGCCAATTGGCCGCCGAACTTGACCCAGCGTCGCGCTGCCCAGTTCAAGGCCGGATCGACCGTGAACGAACGCAGTTCATAGGCCTTGGCCAGCGAGGCGTCGTCACATGCCCGCTTGACCGGATCGTCATAGAACGCGGCGATCTTGTCTGCGCCCATGCCGGGCGTCGCGAGCCAATGCGGGATGTGGATGTTGCACAGCCGCTCTGCGTCGTTGAGCGCCTTCCGCGCGCCGGTGCCGGCCGCGGGCACGACGTGCCGAATGCGTCGCCGATCAGCACGACGCCGGGCTGGAGGTGGCCTTTGGTGGTGTAGAGATCGACCGGCCGGATCTGGATGCGGTCGGTGACCTCGAAATCGCCCATGAGCTTGCGCAGGCCCGGCATCGCGGCGAACAGCGTCTGCTGCGGCGCCTGGCGAAACTCGCGCAGCCACGGATCGTCCATGGTCCGGTAGGCGAACAGGTTGGCGCGCATCGTGCCGCCGATCGGGAACAGCGTGAGGTACGGCAGGCGCGCCGCGGGTGACTCCGAGTAGTGCGTCAGCGCCGGGAACGCGAATTTCGGCCGGCCGACCGGCTTGACGTCGAAGCCGATCGAGATCGAATGGCATTCGCTGAGCATCTCGCGCGTCATGCCGAGCTTGTGGCGGATGCCGATGTTGAGGCCATTGGCCATCACCACGAGACGCGCGGAGATCTGCCAGCCGTTCGACAGCGTGACCAATTGCCGGTCGCCGCTGGTCGAGATGTCCTGCGCCTTGGCGGGGATGAAGGTGACGTTGCCGGGAATTTCGGCGCGAATGGTGTTGACCAGAGTGTCGTAGCGGATGCCGTGCTGATCGCCGGGGCGTTTCTCGACGAGGCGGCCGAACCGCGAGACCCAGGACTGGCGATCGTGCGTCGCCGCGCGAAGCACCGCGTCCGTCAAGCCGGTCTTTTCCAGGATTGCGACTTGAGTGCCGTCGAGCTTTTCGCAGCGGAAGTCCGGCGGATACGCCGGATGCGGATCGATCAGAACCACATCGACGCCGCTGCGTCCCAGCATTGCCGCAACGATCGATCCGGCGAGACCGCCGCCGACGATCGCGATGTCCGTGTGCCGCATCGACCGCTCCGCATAAGCTGTCGTAACGAGGAAGGACGCTACATTATCTGCGCAGGCGGGCGCGTGAATTCGCCGTTAATGCTTAAACCCTTAACCTTTGGAATTCTGCCGCTTGCGCCAGTTCTGCAGCGCCAGATGCGCGCTCTTCGTGGCCGCGCGGGCATCCCGATACCGCTTCTGAAGCCCGCTGAGCACGCGGAACGACAGCGAGCCGCCGCGCCGCGCATCGATCCAGAGGTCGGCGACCGACTGCCGCTCGGTCCATGCCGACATGTAGCCGCTGTCGTCGTGGGCGCAGGAATCGACGTAGGCGATCGACTTGTCCGCGAGGAACGCGACGTCGTGTAGTCCTCGAGCAAGCAGCATGCCCGGCGAGAAGTCCTGAAATTGCTCGTCGTAGGCGGTCTTCCAGGTGAAGGCCGCCGCTGCCGGCGCGCACGACGATCTGCATGCTGACCGGCTTTCCGTCGAGATAGAGCGCGTGGATCGAGGCGCAGCGCAGTTCGGCCATGGCCGACATGGCCTTGCGCATGAACGCCGCGTGCCGCGCGTCGCACAGCAACGCGGTGCCCTGACGTGCCCTTCCAGCCGGCGGCTTCCATGCGCATGAAATCCTCGAGCGCGCGGCGGACGGCGTTCGGCTCGGTCACGACGACGCTGGTCAGCGTGCCCTTTTCCGCGAGCCGGCGGCGGTGCTGGCGAAGCTTCTTGCGGCTCGAGCTCGACAGCGCCTTTTCCAGATAGGCCTTGCCGTCGAGGTCCGAGGCGAGCTTCGGGCCGGCGGAATTGCTCGAGAATGCACGGCGAGCTGCCGCGCGCGGCGAGCACGCGCTTCAGCGCCTCCATCGTCGGGCTGTCGATGGGCATCGCGTCGAGCGCGATGATCTTCGGCAATTCGGGCTTCGCCGCGAGCGCATCCAGCATCGCGTGCAGCGTCTCGTCGAGGCATGCGCGGTCGATCACCGGAGCGGCGAGATAGCGATGCGGGCCCGGCGGGCGCGTTCAGCACGCGCATCGGAGCCGCCGAATGGTGAGGGCGGCCGACCGAGAACGCCCAGATGCCGGCCAGCTGGCGCTTGCCGTCGGCCTGCGTTTTCCAGGCCAGCAAGACCGTGCTCTGCGTTTCCGGGAATGCTTCGGCGGCGGCTTGCACCATCGCCGGATCCATCAGGACATTCGGCACGTCGGCGCGCGTCAGCAGGTCGTCCCAGGCCGGGCGCAATCCGGCAAGCTGCGCGCGTCGGCGATCTCGACCGAGATGGCGTGCGCGCGCAGGACTCCGGCGCTCGCGGCGGATGCAGCCGGCGCAGCCGCGGCAGCGGGAATATCGCTGGCGCTGAACGCCTGGATATCGCTCATGTGTCCTGTTTCCCGCATCGAATCGGCCGATGCGACGCCGCGTTGTGTCAAAGGCAATAGCGCAGATGTTTTCACAAGCCGTTACGCAGTTTCGCTAAAGACGGAGCGATTAAGGTTAATCGGTCGCGCAGCGCAGCCGTTCGTTTCGCAGCGTGGCGCGCACCGCGCGGCGATGCCGGTTAACACTTTGTCCACGCATCTCGCACGATTTTCCGTTTTTGCGGCGTGGTTCACGGTTCTGTTGCCTTCCGCTCCGATATGTTGTGCGGGAAAGCCGCGCACGGCATGGGGACAGACAGGCGTCATGGCACAGGCAACACACGCTGCGTTCGACACGCAACGCGAGATCGATTCCCGTCCGGCCTTGAGCCGGCCGCCGCGCGTCGGTGGCCGGCAAGCATGACGTCCGGCTGGCGATCCACGACGACCTTGCCGTCGATCGAGAAGGAATGGCGCGCGTTCGAACGCGACGCGGACTGCACCGTGTTCCAGACCTTCGACTGGATGTCGGCGTGGCACCGCAACGTCGGCGTCCGCAGCGGCGTCGTTCCGGTCATCGTGACGGTGCGCGACAGCGGCAACGGCCTGCTTGCTCATTCTGCCGCTCGCGATCGAGCCGGGCACGGTGCGCCGGCTGACCTGGTTTGCCTCCGATCTTTGCGACTACAACGCGCCGCTGCTGGCGCCGGATTTCTCGCGGCGGATCGGTGCGGAGCGCTTTCTGGAGCTGTGGCGCGATATCGTCGGCCGCCTGCAAGAGCCATCCGGACCTGCGCTACGACCTGATCCATTTCGAGAAGATGCCGGAGCAGGTCGGCGCGCAGGCCAATCCGATGCTTGGGCCTTCCCGTCGTCCTCAATCCGAGCAACGCCTACCTGACCAGCCTGAGCGGCGATTGGGAGAAGTTCTACGCCGCGAAACGCTCCTCGGCGACGCGCCGGCGCGACCGCACCAAGCGCAAGCGGCTCGGAGAATTCGGCGAGGTCACGTTCGTCAATGCCTCGGCAGCGCGGAGACGTTGCCGTCTCGTTCGAAATCCTGATGCAGCAGAAGACGCTGCAGTTCGCGCGCATGGGCGTCGCCAATCTGTTCGCCAAGCCCGGCTATCCGGAGTTCTACCGCGAGGTCGCGACGACGAGGCGCGATCTGGTGCACGTCAGCCGGCTCGATGTCGGCGCCGTGCCCGCCGCGGTCAACTACGGGCTGACGTTCCGCGGCTGCTACTATCACGTGCTGGCGAGCTACACCGATCACGAGATGTCGAAATTCGGGCCGGGCGCCGCGCATCTGCACGAGCTGATGGGCTACGCGATCGGCCGCGGCTGCAACATGTTCGATTTCACCATCGGCGACGAGCGCTACAAGCGCGACTGGTGCGACGCCGAGCTCAAGCTGTTCGACCACGTCGCCATCGCGACGGCGCGCGGCGCCGTCGTGGCCGGCCCGCTGCTCGCGGTCGGGTCGCTGAAGCGCTGGATCAAGCAGACGCCGATGATCTGGAACGCCTTCACAAAGGTGCGTTCGGCGCTCGGATCGCTGCGCGGCAAGGCTGCCGATGAAAAGGCTGCCGAGGAAAAGGCCGCCGACTAGCTCGCGCGGGGCCGCCAGACGAACAGGTGCAGGCCGAGCCTGCGCCTGGCGATCAGGAACAGCAGCATCGATTCGACGACGAAGGCCGCCGACGTCGCGACCGCGACGCCGATGCCGCCGTACGGGCCGGCCAGCGTGACGCAGCCGATCAGGTTGACCGCGAACGCCGCCGCATAGGCGAGCGCGCAGATCCGCTGCTGCCCGACCATGGTGATGAGCCGCTCCGCCGGGCCGACCGCGGCGCGCGCCAGCAGGCCGATCGCCAGAATGAACATCACCGGATAGGCGTTGGTGAAGCCCGGCCCGAACAGCCAGAGCATCGGCTTGCCGGCGCGAGGATCAGCAGCGTCGCCGCAAGCGACGGCCAGAAGATCCAGCGGATCGAGCTTGCCACCAGCGTCGCCAGGCCGTCGCGGTCGCCCGCGACGTGATAGGCGGCGAAGCGGTGCGCGGCCGACGCCGACACCGCGAAATAGACGAAGGTGACGAGCGTCAGCGTCTTCGACGCGGCGAAGTAGTGCGCGACCTCGTCGGCCGGGCGGAACTGCTGCAGCACCAGCACGTCGGTGGTGGTCAGCAGCGTGTAGAAGCCCCAGACCGCAAGGATCGGCAGCGAGGTGGCGAGCCAGGACTTGACGTCGTAGCGCTTGGGGCCGGCTTCGATCGTTGCCGCGAGGCGCCGGCCCAGCATCACGAGCTGCAGCAGCGTCGTCAGCCAGATCGCGGCGACGATCGCCAGCATCGCGGTCGTGGCGTTCATCGGATAGCCCGCCGCGTAGACGGCGCCCATCAGCGCCAGCATGACGATCGGCCGCCGCAGCGAATGCGGCATCAGGCCGAGCGCGATCCAGTTGTAGGCCCGCGCGATGCCGTCGAGCATGAAGGACAGCGCGTAGAACGGCAGCGCGGCGCAGGCGAGATAGAGCGGCAGGATCGACGTTGCGGTCGAGCTTCGGCTCCATCGCATAGACCGCGAGCGCGCCGAGCAGCGCGGCGGCGGTGGCCGCGGCGAAGGTGAGCCATCGGCTGCCGATCAGATAGCCGCGCAGATCGTCGAACGATTTGCGCTGCGTGTATTCCGGGATGAAGCGCTGGGCGGTGAGCGGCACGCCGAGATGGACGATGTCGCCGAGCAGCAGCACCCAGGTCCAGACATAGACGTAGGTGCCGAACTCGAAGCTGCCCATCCAGCGCGCCAGCAGAATCTGCGACAGGAACACGACCGCCGCGCTCGCGACGCGGATCAGGAAGGCGGTGCCGGCGAAGCGCTGCGCCGTGCCGTGCTCGCTGGCGAGCCACGCCTTGACGCGCGCCGGCAGGCGGATCAGCGGCCGCCGGGCGGGTGGGGTGTCGATGTCGGTGACGGCCATGGCGTGCCTTGGAGGCTCGCCATGGCCTACTAGCAAATCGTTAACTTTGGCCTGCGGCGGCCGTCCAAAAGCCCGCGATGTCAGCCCGCCACCGCGATCTCCAGCGGGAATTCGTCGACCACCTCGTGGCCCGTGTCGGTGATGATGAAGGTGTGGCCGAGGAAGATGCCGAACATGCCGTCGGCGGTGATCGGGTTGGGCTCCGCCATGATGATCATGCCCGGCTTGAAGATCATGTCGCTCTCGATGCCGCCGATGTGATCCGAGGCAGATGTGCGGATTGTCGGTGACGATGTCGATGCCGTGGCACTGCGTCGGCCGCGACTGGCAGCCCTTCTCGCGGAAGAACTCGCTCGCCTTGCGCATGTCCTCGGCGTTCTTGCCGGGCAGCATCTGCGCGACGATCTTGTTGTAGCCGGGCAGCGTGATCTCCTCCCAGAACTTGCGCACCATGTCGGTCGGCGGCCCGAGCGTGATCGGCGAGCCGATCTGCGCGGTGTAGCCGCGATAGCCGGCGGCCAATTCCATGTTGACCATGTCGCCCTTCTTGAGCACGCGGCCGGACGGGCGGGGATTGCCGAAGATCAGCGCCGGATTGTCCATCGGCGTCGTGCCGATGATGAGGAAGTCGATGTCGCCGCCGCCGTCCATGATGGCGGAGGCCGCCGCGGCCTTGAGCTCGTATTCCTTCACGCCGGGCTTGGCGCGCGCCACCATCGCCTCCATGGCGCGCTCGCACAGCACGCCGGCCTTGCGCACGCAGTCGAGCTCTTCCTTGGAGTGGATGACCACGAGGTCGTGCAGGAACTGCTTGGTGAACACGATCTCGGCGTCCGGCAGTTCCTTGCGCAGCGTGTTGTACTGATTGACCGGCAGGTAGTCGCCGTGGCGCGGATCGATCTCCATCAGGCCGATGCGGCCTTTCTCCAGCTTCAGTTCGCGCAGCCGCTCCACCATCACCATGGCGTACTGGCCGTTGCGGCTGTGCCGCACGTCCTTGACCGCGACCGAGACATGCCGGCGCACCGCTTCCGCGTGCGTGCCGCCCATCGAATAGATCATGGTCGGCTCGCCATCGAGCGGCACCAGCACGTAGCAGCACAGCGCGTGCCACTCCCAATGGCCGGTCAGCCAGGTCATGCCGGCGCCGAAGCTCCAGTGGCTCGGGCCGCCCGGCACCACCACGGCGTCGAGCTTGTGCTCCTTCATCTTGGCGCGCAGCGAGGCGTAGCGGCGCTTGTACTCGGCTTCGGAGAACTGCTCCCACACGCAGTCGCGGTAGTACGGCGTGTCGCGCATGTTGGCGAACGGCAGCGACTGGTCGAGCTTGTTGCGCACGACGTCCCAGGGCTGCGGGCCGAGCGGGCGGCGGGGCTGTTCGTTCATGGCTGCGTTCCTTCCTGATCGTCGTTGCTCCATCTCTGATCACGAGGTGCGGTCTCGTCACTCGCCGCAGGCTGGAGGGCGGCGCGAGCCATAAGCGTCGCTACCACGCGATCGGCGACGCGCTATGGCGATTTGTCGGTTCGGGCGTGCGTCGCACCTCATCGCGATCCCCGCGCTTCGCGGCGACCTGCCCTGAAGCGGAGCGAGCGCAACGCTCGCTGCCGCTCGCATGTGATCTTCGTGAGTCGACCGTGAGCTCGCCTTCCGTTGCGAACTTGCGCTGTCCTCGGAGTTGTGAGGCGAGGCGCGGGCACCGCCTTGGCCTTCGGTGTGCGCCGCACCGGACCAGCTCTCGAGCGGAAAGCGGGACGCATGCGGCTCGGTCACGCTCGTCTGATGAGCGATCCGGATTGGTAGAGCCGCAAGTCCACTGAACCCTCAGCGTCCCGCGCGCGGTGTTTCTAGGCTTGCTCCGTGAGACCCCCGGTGGACTGACTTTGCTATCCACCGCTGTGGGCCGCTGCGCACCGGCCGTGCCGCGTTGGCATCGGCGATACGGCCGATGCCGCCAAGGGCACCCTGTGCTGCGAAGCTGTCGCTGTCGGGAGCTCACGGCTTGGGCCGCCCGGGCGGGGTGTTCGTTCTGCACCCCTCATTTCGCATTCCCGGGCCACCGCTCCCGATCCGCAACGACTGACGCGGCCGCGCCCCTCACGTGGATCGAGACGGCGCCACGATAAATCCGCCCAGAGGGGGCGGGGATAAGTTCTCACGAGAATGTGATGAATATAGTCCTAGACGAGTTCCGTCTCACTCCACGCACTTGCCGATCGTCACCCGCCCGCCGGCGGCGGCGACCGCCTCCTCGGCGAGCTTGACGTTCGACACCTGCTCGACGCTCGGCTTCTTGGCCGCCTCGATGTCGCCGTTCGACACGCTGTTGTCGATCGACCATTGCGTGCGCTCCGGGTTGAAGCCGGTGTTGACCGACCAGACGCAGTTGTCGGTGTTCACCTTCCAGGCGAACTCGACCGCCTCCTTCGGCTTCTTGGTGGCGTCGACGATGATCGGGATCACCTTGTCCTTGTCGCGGTAGATCGCGCGGTTCGCCTCGATCATCGCGGCGACGGTGTCGCGCAGCAGCTCGCGGTCGCGCGCGATCCATTCGATCGAGGCGCCGTAGGCGTTGAACATGTAGTTCGGCATCAGCTCGACGAGCTGGATCAGATTGTTCAGCGTCGGCTTCTGCTGCTTGGCGAGGAACACGTCCTCCGGATGCAGCGCGACGCCGTCGATCTGGTTGGCGATCAGGCCGGGCAGCCGGCCGGCGGTGGGCGAGGGGATGAACTGCGCGTCGTTCTCGGTGAGGCCGGCGGATTTCAGCACCTCGCGGCCCATGCGCCAGTTGAAGCCGCCGACGCCGCCGCCGGTCGCGGACAGCCGCTTGCCCTTGAGCTGCGCCGCCTGCGTGATGCCCTCCTGCACCATGTAGGCCTGCGGCATGCGCGGCGCGAGGCCCCAGATCTGCTGCACCTTGAGGCCGCGGCCGATCGCGACGTCGTTGACGCTGACGATCGCGGTGCCCTGCGCGGCGGCGACGTTCGAGGTCTGCGACTGGCCGCCTTCGAACTGCACGATGTTGGCGTCGATGCAGCGCTTGGCGAAGAAGCCGAGCGCCTTGGCCACGTAGGGCGAGGTGTGCACCACGTTCGGCGGCGCGACCGACACGCCGACGTTGATCTTGCGCATGGTGGGGCAGTTGGGCGCGGGCTGCGCGGAGGCTGTGGTGGCGGCCGCGACAAGGATAGCGACCGAGCCGGTCAGCGTGACGAAGAAGTTCATGATCGTGCCCTCTGAAAGTTTCACAGCGTCTCGGCGAAGAAATCCCGCATCAGCATGAAGGACGTGCGGCAGAGCTTCTCGTCGTAGATCGCGCTGGGCGGAAGATTCGCGGTGTGATCGCAGAACGAATGCACGCCGCGGCCGAACGTGACGATGTGCCAGTCGACCTTGGCCTTGGTGAGTTCGTCCTCCAGCGCGTCCATCTTCTCCTTCGGCGTCACCGGATCGGCGCGGCCGTGCACGCGCCAGCACGCGGCCCTTGATGTTGCAGGGCGTGCCGGGCACCACCGGATTGGGATTGGTGACGTGGAACACCACGACCGCCTTGAAGTCGGCGCCGGCGCGCGCCTGCTCGAGCACGAAGCCGCCGCCGGCGCAGAAGCCGATCCCCGCGGTCTTGCTCGGTGTCGATCAGGCCGAGCTTGTCGGCCTCGGCCATCAGCGCCTTGTAGGCGGCGTTGCCGCAGGCGACCGTGAAGGCGAGGTCGGTGTGCACGGCCTTCATGCCGGCTGCGAGCTGCTCGCGGGTCTTCGGCTTGTCGCCGTAGCCGGCGCCGAACATGTCGGCCATCAGCACCACATAGTCCTTGCCGGCGACGACGCGGGCCTGCTCGATGGTGTCGGTGCAGACGCCTTTCCAGTCGGGCTGGTCGAAGATCGCGGGGCGTTTCCCTTTGACGCTGTCGTCGTAAACGATCATGCCCTCGAACTGCCGGCCGTTGACCTGATACGGCACCTTCTTCTCGACCATCGTGCTCTCCTTGCGGTGTCCAGCGATACGGTCAGCGCCCGCAGCATAGAAAGACGTGGATGCCCCGCACAAGCGGCTAACGCGGTGCGGATCGGCTATGACGTGATGGAACTGGTCAGCCTGCCCGCGCTGGGGCAAATTGCGGCCGCAACAGGCACCCGTGCGATTCGCGAGATGAACCAGCCTTTGAAGCGCCCCGTGGTCGGTGTGATCGGCAACGAATATCTCGCCGAGAACCGCTTTCCGTCGCAGCGCGTCGGCGAGAAAAACCTCCGCGCGGTGGCGGAGGTTGCGGGCGCGCTGCCGCTGATGTTCGCCGGTTGCCCGGACCTCACCGAGGTGGACGCGCTGCTCGACGCGGTCGACGGCATCCTGCTGACCGGCGGCCGCGCCAACGTTCACCCGACGCATTTCGGCGTCGAGCCCAACGCCAGGCACGAGCCTTACGACACGCGGCGCGACGCGGTGGCGCTGGCGGTCGCGGTGGCGTGCGTGACGCGTGGCGTGCCGATCCTGGGGATTTGCCGCGGCTTGCAGGAGATGAACGTCGCATTCGGCGGCACGCTGCATCCCGAGATCCGCGAATTGCCCGGCCGCGTGAACCATCGCATGCCGCGGCTGGAGAATGGCGAAATCCATCCCGATACCGAGTACGTGTTCAGCGACCGGCATGACGTGAAGCTGGTTTCAGGCGGTGCGTTCGCGAAGCTGTTCGGCACGGAGACGATCCGCGTAAACTCGCTGCACGGCCAGGGCATCCTGGAACCCGGCGTGCGTGTCGTGGTCGAGGGCGTGGCCGACAACTCGACGATCGAGGCGATCCGTATTGCCGACGCGCCGGGCTTTGCGCTCGGCGTGCAGTGGCACGCGGAGTACGACCCGCAGCGCAACCCGATCAACCGCGCGCTGTTCCAGGCGTTCGGCGAGGCGGTGGCGGGCGAGAAGGCGGGAGCGGTGACGTAGGGTCCCGACCGGTCCGACTGTTCGAGGCGCAGTCAGCCCGCTATGGTTTGCGAAACCGGGAGGACTCATGCGACACGCTCTCACCGCCTGCATCGCTGCTGCGGTCGTCGGGCTCGCTGTGCCCGCCGCCGCGCAGGACTTTCCGAAACAACTGATCAAGATCATCATTCCGTTCACGCCGGGCGGCTCGAACGACGTGGTCGGGCGCGAGCTCGCGGCCGGCTTCCAGACGCGCTGGAGCTCGGGTGCCGTGGTCGAGAACCGGCCGGGCGGGGGCGGCACCATTGCGTATTCCCAGGTGGCGAAATCGCCACCCGACGGTCACCTGCTTCTGATCGCGCCGGTGTCGTTCACCATCGTGCCGCACATGTCGCGCAATCCGCCGTTCAACCCGATTACCGACTATGCGCCGATCAGCATGGTGGCCGACGTTCCGTTCGTCATGGTCATGCATCCGAGCGTTCCCGCGCGCAACCTGAAGGAGTTTGTCGCGCTGGCGAAGGAAAAGCCGGGGCAGATGAGCTACGCCTCGGTTGGGGTCGGCACGCCGCAGCATCTCGGCGGCGAGCTGTTCAAGCTGAGCGCCGGCGTCGATCTGGTGCATGTGCCGTTCCGCGGCGCGACTGCCGTTCTGCCGGACCTCTTGGCCGGCCGCGTCCATATGTTCATCGGTGCGATCAATTCGCTCTTGCCGCTGATCAAGGACGGCAAGCTCGTCGCGCTCGGCGCGGCCACTCTCAAGCGCATCCCGTCGCTGCCGGATGTTCCGGCGCTTGCCGAGACGTATCCCGGCTTCGATGTCGGCTCCGGCGTGGGCCTCGTCGCGCCGGCCGGAACGCCGGCGCCGATCGTCGACATCCTCAACCGCGCCAGCGCCGAGGTCATCGCCACCAAGGGCTTCCACGAGCGCATGGCGGCGATCGGCGTGGAGGTGGTGGGCACGACACCGGCCCAGCACGCCAAGCTGATCGCGGACGACTACGCGAAATGGGCGCGGGTGGTGAAGGAGGCCGGCATCAAGCCGGAGTGAGGCGACGCGCTATACGGTCCATGTCAACGGGCCATGGTGCGTTACCTTCGAGTTCGACGCGGGAGAAGCTCTTCGCGTCGATTTCGAGCAATACCATTGAGGAGCCGAGCCATGGCCGAATACGCCGCCCGACGCGATCCGAATCGGCGCCCGACGCACCCCGGCGAACTGCTGCGCGAGGTGATTCCGGCAACCGGCAGGAGCAAGGCCGAGATCGCCGCGCTGCTCGGCATTTCGCGGCAGCACCTCTACGACATCCTCAAGGAGCGCAAGCCCGTGTCGGCCTCTGTCGCGGTGCGGCTCGGCAAGCTGTTCGGTCGATGGCGCGGGCGTCTGGGTGCGCATGATCAGGGCGCTTACGATACGTGGAATGCCGCGCGCGAGCCGATCCGACCAATCGCGCTGAGCGATACATCCGCTCAAGCGTTGCGCATGCTTCTGCCGACGGAAGTGCTTGATCTGGCGTATGGTCGCCTTCGGACATAGCGGACGCTGTCAAGCCGAGCCGCATATCCGTATTGAATCTAGAAGCACGACACCCGGTCCGCGTGTCTTATGAGTTCACCGCTCTAATCCTCCTGCCCCGCCGCGGTCCACGGCGCGACCTTCTTCTCCACCATGCGCAGCAGCGCGGTCAGCGTGACGCCGAGCAGGCCCAGCGTCACGATCGGCACGAACATCTTGTCGACCTGGAACGTGCTCGCGGTGCGCACGATCAGATAGCCGATGCCGGAGATCGCGGTGTAGAGATCGGCCAGCACCATGCCGATCATGCCGCGGCCGACCGCGAGTCGGATGCCGGTGACGATGAACGGCAGCGCGGCCGGCAGCACGATGTTGCCCCAGAGCTGGCGCTCCGAGCAGCGGAACGCGCGGCCGACTTCGAGCAGCTTGGGATCGACCGCCTTCACGCCCTGGTAGGTGTTGATGACCATCGGGAAGAACGCGAACATGAACAGGATGATGACCTTCGCGGTGGTCTCGTAGCCGGCCCACAGCACGATCAGCGGCACCAGCGCGACCGACGGGATCGAATAGAGGAACGTGATGTAGACGGTGAGCCCCACGTCGAGGATGTGGAAGCGCGCCAGCACCAGGCCGAGCAGCGTGCCGAACGCGATGGCGAGGCTGAGTCCCATCAGCAGCACGAGCAGGCTCGGCCACAGCGCGAACCACAGCTCGCCGCTCGCCACCATGTCGACCGCCGCGACCGCGACCTTGGACGGCGTGGTGAACAGCACCGGGTCGATGTTCAGGCCGGCGATCTGCCAGAGCGTCAGGAAGATCGCGAGCGACACCATGCGGATGATGAAATTGTGCAGCGACTGACGGCGGCGGCGCTCGGCGCCGGCGCGCTCGGCGCGCGCGCGGTCGTTGTCGAGCTCGCGCTGGACCTGCGCTTCGGTCGAGGGCTTCGGGCGCCTGTTCGACGGTGCTCACGCGACCTCCCGCGGCGCCTGGGCGCGCTTCGGCCGCGCGGTGTGGAGCTGGTGCCAGATGTGCTGGCGCAATTCGCCGAACCGCGGGTCCATGCGCATGTCGTCGACGTTGCGCGGCCGGCCGAACGGCATGTCGAGGATTTCCTTGATGCGGCCGGGGCGCGCGCTCATCACCGCGATGCGATCGCCGAGCAGGATCGCCTCGTCGATCGAGTGGGTGATGAACACCATGGTCTTGCGCTCTTCCGGCCGCTCCATCAGCGCGAGCAATTCCTCCTGGAGGATTTCGCGGGTCTGCGCGTCGAGCGCGGCGAACGGCTCGTCCATCAGCAGCACCTGCGGGTTCATCGCCAGCGCGCGGACCAGGCCGACGCGCTGCTGCATGCCGCCGGAGAGCTGATACGGGTAGTGCTTCTCGAAGCCGTTGAGGCCGACCACGTCGATGTAGTGCGCGACGCGCTCCTTGATCTTGCGCCGTGGGCGCGCCGGCCATCGCCAGGCCGAACGCGGCGTTCTCATAGACCGTCTTCCAGGGCAGCAGGCCGAAGTGCTGGAACACCATGGCGACGCTGTCGGGCGGGCCGTCGACCGGCTTGCCGTCGACGATGAGACGGCCGGTCGAGATGTCGGTGAGGCCGGCGATGCAGCGCAGCAGCGTGGTCTTGCCGCAGCCCGAGGGGCCGACCACGCACATGATCTCGTTCTTCGCGATCGAAAGATTGAGCTGGCGGAACGCCACCACCGCGCCGTCGAGGAACAGCTTCGACGCATTCTCGGCGACGATCATCGGATTTCCGGTGGTCAAGCGGCGCTCCCCAAGGCGATCCTTTTTCTTGTGGGGGATCATAGCCCGTTCTTCACCAGTGGCCGCAAGCGAAAGCAATTTTCGTCAGGTTCCGCGGCGCGTCCCCGGTTGCCGGGTTCCTTGGAGCAGCGTGTTCCAGCAGCGCGCAATCGTCGCAGCGACCATACGCGCAGGGCGTGCCAGTCCGCGCGAGGCGTTGAATGAGTCAGGGGCGACCGAACCTTTCCGGGAGGTCGCGAATGCAAATCATCGTTTTGTTTGCCTTCTTTGTCGTCGCCTTGAACGCCATTGCGGTGGTGATCTGCTCCGTCGTCGAGCAATATTCGACATTCGCCAGTCTGCTGGCGTTCCTTGGCATGTTCGTCTTGAACTTCCTCATTGCCTGGCAGATCGCGCTGTGGATCACGGAGCGTTATCTGCTCACCGAAGCTCAGCGGGAGGAAAACGAGCAGCACGCGAAGTGGGCAAACTCGCTGTACCGCTCTGTGAGATAGGAGAAGCAGGGCCTCCGGAGCACCCGGAGGCCTTCCTTTGCCGGCGGGCTGCGTTACCGCCCCGCCGCATAGCCCTGCATGCCGCGCGGATTGGCGGCGGCGCGGCGGCGCGGATCGAGCCGCGAGGCGGCGGTGAGGCGGCCCTCCGACCATTCCGGCTCGACCTCGATCTTGTGGCCGCGGCGCGTCAGCTCGTCGCGCGTCTCCTTCGGCACGCGCTTCTCGATCTGCAGCACGCCGGGGCGCGAGGTGCGCGGCCAGAACGAGATCGGGAAATGCTCGGAGTGCCAGGCCGGCGCGTCGATCGCCTCCTGCAGATTCATGCCGGCGTGGACGTGGCGCAGGAAGAACTGCGTGATCCACTGGTCCTGCTGGTCGCCGCCGGGCGAGCCCCAGGCGAGATAGGGCACGCCGTCGCGCAGCGCCAGCGTCGGCGACAGCGTGGTGCGCGGCCGCTTGCCGGGCACGAGCGAGGCCGGATGGCCTTCCTCCAGCCAGAACATCTGCATGCGCGTGCCGAGCCCGAAGCCGAGCTCCGGAATCACCGGCGAGGATTGCAGCCAGCCGCCGGACGGCGTCGACGTCACCATGTTGCCGGCCTGGTCGACGATGTCGAAGTGCACGGTGTCGCCGACCACCTCGCCCATGCGGCCGACGGTCGGCTCGCCCGCGCCCATGCCGGCGACGAGCTTGGCGCCTTCCTTCAGCTTCACCAGCGCGCCGAAGCCTTCGACCGAGCCGGGCCGCAGCTCCAGCGACGCGGTGTCGGTGACGAGCTTGCGGCGCTCGGTCGTTGTAGGCGTCGGAGAGCAGCGTATCGAACGGCACCTCGACGAAATCGGGATCGCCGTAGAACTTCTCGCGGTCGGCGTAGGCGAGCTTGGAGCACTCGACCAGCAGATGGATGAAGTCCGGCCCGACCACGTCCATGCCGTCGAGATTGAAGCCCTTGAGCAGCGCGAGCTGCTGCAGCGTCACCGGGCCCTGGCTCCACGGCGCCTTGCAGACCGTGTAGTTGCGGTAGTCGTAGGTGAGCGGCGCCTCGACGCGCGCCTGCCACTTCGCCATGTCCTGGCCGGTCAGCACGCCGGAGTGCGGCGTGCCGCTCACGTCCATCACCTCCTGCGTGCGGCAGAACTTGTCGATCGCCTCGGCGACGAAGCCCTGCGACCAGACCTTGCGCGCCTTCTCGATCTGCGCGACGCGGTCGCCGCCGGCGCTCTCGGCTTCCTTCAGCACGCGCGCGTAGGTCGCGGCGAGCGTCTTGTTGGTGAACATCACGCCCTGTCTCGGGCACCTTGCCGCCGGGCAGATACACCGCGGCCGAGGTCGGCCAGTGCTCGCGGAACAGCTTCTCGACCGTGGCGATGGTGGCGCTGGCGCGCTCGACCAGCGGATGGCCGTTCTGCGCGTAGGAGATCGCGGGCGTCAGCACGTCGGCGAGCTTCATGGTGCCGTAGTCGCGCAGCAGCAGCATCCAGGTGTCGAACATGCCGGGGATGCAGGCGGCGAGCAGGCCGGTGCCCGGCACCATGTCGAGGCCTTCGCGCTTGTAGTGCGCGATGGTCGCGCCGGCGGGCGCGGGGCCCTGGCCGCAGATGATCTCCGGCTTGCCGCGCTTCACGTCATAGAGGATGACCGGCACGTCGCCGCCCGGGCCGTTCAGGTGCGGCTCGACCACCTGCAGCGTGAAGGCGGTGGCGCAGGCCGCGTCGAACGCGTTGCCGCCCTTCTCCAGCGTCGCCATGCCGACCGCGGTGGCGATCCAGTGCGTCGAGGCGACGACGCCGAACGTGCCCTCGATCTCGGGCCGCGTGGTGAAGGGATTGGGATTGATGTTGCCTGCCATGGCGATGCTTTCGGCGAATGCGGGACGTGACCGCAACAGTAGCACGGCCGCCCTGCTAGAACGCGATCTTCTCGCCGCTTCCGAACCCGTACAGCACCGCCGGATTGTCGACCAGGATGCGCTTGCGCAGCGCCGCGTCGGGGACCCAGCGTTCCAGCAGATCGGCCATGTCGCCGTCGTTGCGCATCGGCTTCTTCTTCATGACGTGCGGCCAGTCGGTGCCCCAGATCATGCGCTCGGGCGCGCGCGCGACGAGCTTGCGCGCCGGCTCGTCGATGTCGGCGTAGGGCAGGTCGGGCGCGGTGGTGATGCGGTAGGGGCCGGTCAGCTTGATCCAGCATTGGCCGCCGTCGAGCAGCCGCAGCAGATCGGCGAAGGCGCGCGTCTGCGGCCCAGGTCGCGGCGCCGCCCTTCGGATAGCCGAGATGGCCGAGCACCACCGGCACGCCGAGCGATGCCGAGCAGCGGCGCGAAATCGCCGGCCTCGTCGAGATTGACCAGCATCTCGATGTGCCAGCCGAGCGGCGCGATGCGCTTCGCCACGCCGCGCAGCATGTCGGCCGGAACCTGGTTCTTGTTGTCGCGCCGATCGACCACGTTGAAGCGCAGGCCGCGCACGCCGGCGGCGTGCAGCGCCTTGATCTCGCTTTCCGAAATATCCGGCGACGTCACCGCGACGGCGCGGAAGCCCGGGCCGACCGTGCTTCAAGCGCATCGAGCATCGCCGCGTTGTCGGCGCCGTAGACGCTCGGCTGCACCAGCACGGCGCGCTCGCAGCCCAGCGTCTTCAGCAGCTTCTTGTAGTCGCCGAGAGTTGGAATCCGGCGGCGTGTAGATGCGCTCCTTCGCATAGGGAAAGCGCGCCTCGAAGATATGCGCGTGGGTGTCGCAGGCGA
This sequence comes from uncultured Alphaproteobacteria bacterium, assembly GCA_963838595.1. Lineage (GTDB taxonomy): Bacteria > Pseudomonadota > Alphaproteobacteria > Rhizobiales > Xanthobacteraceae > Z2-YC6860. Next base: position 262,876 of record CAWIRP010000002.1, on the reverse strand, counting down.
GCGGCGGAAACGCCGTGCGCGGCGCACGCGGTTCGCGGTCGGGCGGCGCGCAGAGCGGCGCGTAGTCGGGCGCAGCAGCGCTCATGTCAGTCGACTTGCGCGCCGGAGTTCTTCACCACCGCGGTCCACTTCGGAATCTCGGCCTTGATGTAGGCCTCGAACTCCTTCGGCGAGTTGCCGACGATGTCGACGCCGAGATCGATCAGCGCCTTCTGCGTCGCCGGATCCTTGAGCGCCGATCGTGACGGCGAAGCTCAGCGTGTCGATCACTTCCTTCGGCGTGCCGGCCGGCGCGACCAGGCCGTGCCACGTGGTGGCGTCGAAGCCCTTGAGGCCGAGCTCGTCCACCGTCGGCAGATCGGGCAGCAGCGCGGTGCGCTTCGGCGTGGTGACGGCGAGCGCGCGCACCTTGTTGTCCCTGATGAGCCCGATCACCGACGCGGCCGTCGCGAACATCATCTGCACATGGCCGCCGATCACGTCCTGCAGCGCCGGCGCCGCGCCCTTGTAGGCGACGTGCACGATGTTGACCTTGGCCTCGGTCTTGAACAGCTCGCCCGACAGATGCGCGGCGGCGCCGTGGCCGGACGAGGCGAAGTTGATCTTGCCGGGGCTCGCCTTGGCGAGCGCGATCAGCTCCGCCATCGAGTTCGCCGGCACGCTCGGATTGACGACCAGGATGTTGGCCTGCGTGCCGATCAGGCTGATCGGGATGAAATCCTTCTCGGCGTCGTAGTTCACCTTCTTGTAGAGCGCGGCGTTGGTGGCGAGGATGCTGTTGTTGCCCATCAGCAGCGTGTAGCCGTCGGGCGTCGCGCGCGCGACCTGCTCGGCGGCGATGTTGCCGCCGGCGCCGGGCCGGTTCTCGATGATGAACGGCTGGTGCAGGATTTCGTTGAGCCGCTTGCCGACGATGCGCGCGAGCACGTCGCTCGGCCCGCCCGGCGTGAAGGCGACGAGCAGCGTGACCGGGCGGTTCGGGTAGGCGTTCTGTGCGCTTGGGCTGGAGCAAATGAGAGCGCCAACGCCGCGACGGTTGCGAGACAGATCGCGAATTTCCTCAGCACGTTATTCCCCCGAATTACAGCCGTCACCCCGGCCATACACTAACCCCTCCGCCGATGTTTTTCTTCAGCGAAAAACTTTTGTCGAGCTGTTCCAACGCGGCAATGGAACTTCACAACCGCGCCGAAACCCCGCCATCCACCGCCCAGGCGCTGCCGGTGACGAAGCTGGCGCGATCCGACGACAGGAACGCGACCACGGCGGCCACTTCCTCCGCCGTGGCCATGCGGCCGAGCGGGATCTTCGCGACGCGGGGCTTCAGCACCTCGGCCTCGGACTGGCCGGTCTTGGCCATGGTGTCCTTGATGTTCTTGTCGTGGCGGTCGGTGCGGATCGCGGTCGGCACCACGGCATTGACCAGGATGCCGTCCTTGCCGAGTTCGTTGGCGAGCGCGACGGTGAGGTTCTGCACCGCCGCGTTGTTGATGCCGGTGGTGATGGCGCCGAGCTGCGGCGTCCAGGCCGCGCCGCCGGAAATGTTGACGATGCGGCCCCACTTGCGCTCGCGCATCGGCGGCACGGCGTGGCGGATGCAGCGCACCGTGCCGCGCAGCTTGTGATCGAAGGCGTGATCCCAGGCGGTTTCGTCCATCTGGAAGAAGCTGCCCTGCGCGACGTTGGTGGCGTTGTTGACGAGAATGTCGAGACGGCCGAATTCGGCGAGCGTTTTCTTGAACAGCGCATCGACCGCCGCCGCATCGTTGAGATCGGTCGGCACGCCGATCACGCGGCCGTTGGATTTTCCTTTCAGTGTCTCGATCGCCTGCGCGTTGCGCGCCGGGTCGAGGCTCGCGACGACGACGTGCGCGCCTTCGCGCAGGAATTCGGCGGAGACGGCATAGCCGATGCCGCGATTGCCGCCGGTGACGATGGCGACGCGGTCCTTGAGGCCGAGGTCCATTAGCCCGTGTACTCCAGAATATGCATGCCCGCGCCGGCGCGGTCGATCAGATAGAGCCGGCCGTGCTCGTCGGTGCCGATGTCGTTCGACTGCACCGCCGGGCGGTCGCCCTCCAGCGCCGGCACGTAGCAGCCGTTCTCCTTCGGGTGGAACGGATCGCTGACGTTGACCGCGCGCAGGCCGGCGTTGAAGTAGGTGAGGAACACGATGTCCTTCCACGGCCCGTCGGACGCGATCTCGCGCTCCAGGATGTTGTGCGCGCCGTAGCGGCCGGGGCGGTTAAAGTATTTGTCGCGGTCCGGCATGAAGGTCGCGATCGGCGTGAGCTTGTCCTCCTTGCGCGCGTCGATGATCCACATGAACTGCGCGTCCCAGTACTTCTGCTTGGCGCGCGCCTCGTCGGTGACGATGAGGTAGGGCTTGTCGCCGATCGGCCAGCAGGTGTGGTTCGAGCCGGGGAAGGGCGGCGCCCAGGAGAGATGCCCGGCCAGCTTCATGTTGGACAGGTCGGAGCAGTCGATCACCGAGATGCCGCCGCCCCACCACGCGCGTACATGCGGTTGCCGCGGATCATCGGCGGGCCGTGCAGCGTGATGGCTTCTTCGTGCGGCTGCGCGCTGCCGCCTTCGCCGATGCCGTCGGCGGCCTTCATCCACGGCAGGCCCCACTGGCTGATCACCTCGGGCTTCTCCGGGTTCTTGATGTCGAGCGTCCAGATCACGCGCTTGTTCCAGCCCGGCGCGTCGTTCGGCAGGAACGCGAGCTTGCGCTTGTTGTCGACGCCGAAGCGGTGCGGGCCGGTGCCGGGCGTGTCGTAGAAGCCGATCTGCTTCGGCTCGCCGCCCTTGCTGATGTCGAAGATGAACAGGCCGGTGCGGGCGTTGAGGCCCTTCTCGCCGCCGAGCCGCTCCGAGTTCACATAGAGAATGTCGCCGTCGACCACGCGCAGCTTGTGCGAGTGCACGCCGGGCGGCGACTTCACCTCGGCGACCTTCTTCGGATTGCGCGGGTCGCGCACGTCGTGGACGGTGAAGCCCTCCGGCCCGTTGAAGCTCGCCGAGCCGACGCCGCCGACATACACGAAGCCCTTGTTGTATTCGACGATGCTGCCGCCGCCCCACGCGGCGGACGGGTCATGGCCGAGCAGCTTGAAGTTTTTGGCTTCTTCGGGGATGTGGTCGGCCATCGTTTCACTCCCAAGTGAACTCTCGTGTCCCGGACTAGCGGTCCGAAGGCGGCGTCGCGATGCGCTCGCCATGGTGCCGGGCATCCACGTCTTATTTGGTCTTCGTGACGCACCGGGTCTAAAGCAAGACGTGGATGGCCGGGACAAGCCCGGCCATGACGCCAGTGAATGCCGCCCGGCATTATTGAAAGGACGCGTCACGGCTGATACCTTCCCCCGATCGCCGGCTTGCTGATGCCGGTGCCGGGCAGCTCCCACACGCCGGCGCCGCCGGGGTTGAGGTCGCCGCCGATGTTGGCGTCGATCAGGAACGGCTTGTTGGCGGCGACCGCCATCTTCACCGCGTCGTTGAGGTCGCCCGGCTTGTCGACGCTGACGGCCTCGACGCCGGCCGAGCGCGCCATCGCGGCGAAGTCCGGGTTGTAGGGCTTGCCGGTGTCGGGATGCTTGAAGTCGGTCGCCAGCTCGCGGCCGCCGAGATAGCCGCGCTGCAAGCCGCGGATCGAGCCGTAGGCGTAGTTGTTCCACACCACCCAGACGACCGGCAGATTGTACTCGACCGCGGTGCCGAGCACGTTGGCGTGCATGAAGAACGCGCCGTCGCCCGACACCGACACGCAGGGCCGGTCGGGCGCCGCGAACTTCGCGCCGAGCACGCCGGCGACGCCGAAGCCCATCGCGCCGAAGCCCATGCAGCCGACTCTGCGAGTCGATGCGGCGCGGCTTGCAGTATTGCAGCAGCCAGTTGTGGTGCACGCCGATGTCGCTGACCATGATGGCGTCGGCGGGCAGCGCCTTGTCGATCTCGAAGGCGGCGCGCTGCGGATTGATCGGCGACGACGTCGTCCTTGAAGCCCGGCGCGATGTAGGCTTCCCACTCCTTGCGCCAGCCGTCGATCTGCTTCGAGCCACTGCTTGGCGCGCGGCGGCCTTGGCATCGAGCGCCTTGCGGCGGTCGAGCTCGGCCAGCACCTGCCGCAGGAAGGTCCGCACGTCCGCCATCAGGCCGAGCGCGACCGGATAGTTGCGGCCGATCTCCTCCGGATCGATGTCGACGTGAATGAGCCTGGTCGGCGGGATGGTGAACGAGTAGCCCGGGATCCACGACGACGAGGTGCGGTCGTCGAAACTCACTCCCAGTGCAAGGAGCACATCGGCCTGGCGCGTCGCGCTGTTGGCCTGCAGCGCGCCGGCGCGCGACACGAGGCCGAGCGACAGCGGATGCAGCGTGTCGATGCCGCCGATGCCGCACATCGAATGCGCCACCGGAATCTGGAGCTTCTCGGCGAGCGCGAGCAGCTCTTCGGTCGCGCGCGCATACTTCACGCCCTGTCCGATCAGGATCACCGGCCGTTCGGCGTTGAGCAGCATGTCGACGGCCTTCACCACGCCGTCCGGATCGGCGCCGCAGCGCGACGAGATGTTCGCGCTCCACTCCTGCGCCTTCGGCGGCTCTTCGGCGGCGGCCTCCTCGAACACGTCGAACGGCACGTCGAGCACGACCGGGCCGGGACGTCCGGTGACCATCGTCTTCCAGGCCTGCCGCACCATCATCGGCACCTGCTCGCCGCGGGTCGGCTGATAGACCCGTTTGCAGATGCTGCGGACCGTGGAGGGGAAGTCGGCCTGATAGTGGCGATGCAATTCCTGGAATGCGCCGCGGCCGAACTGGCTGGTCGGCACGTTGCCGGTGACGGCGAGGAACGGCACCGCGTCGAGATAGGCGGTGGCGAGCGAGATCGGCAGGTTCACCGAGCCGGGGCCGCATGACGTGAAAGTCGCGACCGGCTCGCCCTTCACGCGGTAGTAAACGTCCGCCATGAAGCCGCAGACGCTTTCGTGGTGCGTCGAGATCGTCTTGATCTCGCTCTGCCGCTCGAACAGCGCGTCGATGAACTGGATGTTGCCGTGGCCGCACAGGCCGAAGGCGTAGGGCACCTTCTGCTGGATCAGGTAATCGACGATGACCTGCGCGCCATCGAGCATGTTGTTGGACATTGGATACTCTTTCCTCTGGCGCCGATGGCGCACTGCTCTCTCAACGTCATGCCCGGCCTTGTGGCCGGGCATCCACGCCTTTCTTGCCCTGCAAAGCAAGGCGTGGATGGCCGGGACAAGCCCGGCCATGACGGCGGTGATTATTCGCCAGCCGCTTCATCGCGCGGTCGTAATAGGACAAATCCAGATACTTCGCCGGGTTCGGCATCGGGCCGCCTTCGACCTCCTGCCGCAGCTTCAGCACGTTGTCGAATCCTTCCGCGTTGAGCTTCGCGTCCGGATTGAAGCCGAAGCCCGGCTCGATCATCAGGTCGTAGCTGCGGGTGGCGAGCGAGCGCGACAGGTTGCGCTTCGCCATCAGGAGCGCGATGGCCTCGTCGCGGTTGTTCTTGTCGAGCACCCAGCGCAGCGACTCGATATAGCCGGCGAGATAGCGCTCCAGCGTGTCGCCGTTCGCCTGCGCCCAGGAGCGCAGCACGAACGCGCCGCCGGCCTGGTAGGGGCCGAGCAGATCGACGGTGCGGCCGAGGCTTTTCATGCCGGCTTCGATCGCCTGCGCCGAGAACGGCAGGTTCATGATCGCGGCGGCGTTGTCGCCGCCCTCCAGCATCGCCTTGAGGCGGAAGGGACCGGCGCCGGCGGCGTTGATGCGATAGTCGACGCCGTCCTTGAGGCCGTGTTGCGCCAGGATCTTCTTCGCCTGCACCGCGTAGGCGGTGTTCGGCGCGTCGGTGACCAGCGCCTTGCCGCGGATGTCGGCATACGAGTTGAGGCCCTTGCCGACGATGAACTCGTTGGTGCCGCCGTCGCCGCCGGAGACGATCACCACGTCGACCTTGGCGACCTCGATCATCGCCAGCGCGTTGTCGACCGCGGAATGCACGATCTCGAACTTGCCGCTGGCGAGGCCGGAGCGCTGCGCCTTCGAGCTTTCGGTGAACTCGAACTCCAGCTTGATGCCGTGCTTGGCGAAGATGCCCTTTTCCACGCCGACGAAGAACGGCAGCGACCGCGCGGTCGGGAAGGTGTTGAGCCGGACCAGGGTCAGGTCGGCGGCTCCGGCGGAACCGGTCAATAGCGCGAATGCCAAGGCGACTGTCGCAATGCGCATGATTTTCATGACGGAAACGCCCTTGGGCGAAGGCCCACTGTGAGGTACTAAGAGTAACAGGTCGTCAGCCATCCTGTCATTCCGGGCGTCTTTACACGCAGGCCTGGAATGACGGCGTCAGAACACGGAGTCGAGGAAATGCGACTGGGATTTTTCACCATGCCGGTGCACCCGCTGCACAAGGACTGGGCGCAATCGCTGCGTGAAGATCGCGAGGCGGTCATCCTCGCCGACAAGCTCGGCTTCTACGACGCGTTCATCGGCGAGCATCTCACCGACGGCTGCGAGACCATCACCAACAGCATGATATTCCTCGGCACGCTGATCCCGGAGACCAAGACCATCAAGCTCGCCACCGGCACCTCGAACCTCTCGCACATGCACCCGGTGCTGGTCGCCCAGCATGCGGCGATGTTCGACCACCTGTCGCAGGGCCGTTTCATCTTCGGCGTGAGCCCCGGCGCGCTGACCTCCGACGCCGAAGCGCTCGGCATCCTGGAGCAGGACCGCAACAAGATGTTCGCCGAGTCGATCGACGTGATCCTGGCGATCTGGGAGCGCGATCCGCCCTACGACATCGACTTCCCCGACAACCGCTTCAAGGTGTCGACCAGCCGCACCATCGATAAGCCGCTCGGCATCGGTTATCTCGGCAAGCCGTTCCAGAAGCCGCGGCCGGAAATCGTCGGCACGGTGGTGGCGCCGTTCTCGCCGGGCGTCGTCCACATGGGGCGCCGCGACTTCCATCCGCTGTCGGCCAACTTCCTGCTGTCGGTGCACCTCAAGTCGCACTGGCAGAACTACAGCAAGGGCAAGGCCGAGGCCGGCGTCGAGCCGAAGGTTTCGGACTGGCGCATCGCGCGCACCATTTGCGTGGCCGATGACGACAAGACCGCGGCGCGCTACGGCCGCGACGACGAGAACAGCCCGTATCGCTTCTACTGGCACCAGATGTATTCCAAGATGAAGCGCGGCAAGCGGCTCTACGTGTTCAAGAGCCACAAGGATCAGCCGGACGACGAGATCACGCTCGATTACGTGCTCGACCACTGCATGATCACCGGCTCGCCGAACAAGATCGTCGACCGCATCCTGGCGTTGCGCGAGGAGGTCGGCGACTTCGGCGAGATGGTCTATGCGGGCGTGGACTGGGTCGATCCCGCGCTGGAGAAGCGCTCGATGACGCTGATGGCCGAGCAGGTGATGCCGCGCGTCAACGCGGCGATCGGCAAGTCGGCGGCGGCTTGATCGGGGCGGCATGCTCCGTTCACCTCTCCCCTGTGGGGAGAGGTCGGCGAGCGATAGCGAGCCGGGTGAGGGGGTCTCACTCGATGGTAATATTCCCCCTCACCCGACCGCCTTCGCTACGCTCCGGCGGTCGACCTCTCCCCACAGGGGAGAGGTGGCACCGAGCGCTGGGATGCAGATGAGTACCGACCAAAAATCCGAACCCTTCGTCTCGATCCGCAACCTGACCAAGCGGTTCGGCGATCTCGTCGCCGTCGACGACGTGTCGCTGTCGGTCGGCGAGGGACATACGCTCGCGCTGCTCGGGCCGTCGGGCTGCGGCAAGACCACGATCCTGCGCTGCATCGCCGGGCTCGAGACGCCCGACCGGGGCCATATCTCGATCGCCGGGCGGGTGGCGTTCGACGCCGCGACCGGCGTCGACCTCAAGCCGGAGCAGCGCGAACTCGGCGTGGTGTTCCAGTCCTACGCGGTGTGGCCGCACATGACGGTCGAGCAGAACGTCGGCTTCCCGCTCAAGGTGCGCAAGCGTCCGATGAGCGAGCAGCGCGACCGCGTCGCGCGCATTCTCGAAGTCGTCGGTCTTGCCGCGTGGCACGACAAGCCGGCGACGCAATTGTCCGGCGGCCAGCAGCAGCGCGTCGCGCTCGCCCGCGCGCTGGTCTATGAGCCGCGCCTCGTGCTGTTCGACGAGCCGATGTCGAACCTCGACGCGCAGTTGCGCGACCAGATGCGGATCGAACTGAAGGTCCTGCAGGACCGGCTTGGCTTCACCGCGATCTATGTGACGCACGATCAGGCCGAGGCGTTCGCGCTCGCCGAGAACGTGTGCTGATGAACCGCGGCAAGGTGGAGACGTCCGGCGCGCCGCGCGACGTTTCGCAGCGTCCTGCAACGCCGTTCACCGCGCGCTTCCTTGGCCTCAACGTGATTGGCGGCAAGGCGGTGCGCACCGGCGATTGGGCGGCGGGGCCGTGCTACGCCGAGGTTGCGCTGTCGGACCGCCTGACGCTGCGCGGACTGGTCGGCGACATGACGCCGATGGCGGCGGGCACGCCCGTCCTCGCTTGCGTGCGCAAGGAACACGTCACGCTCCGCAAGCTCGCGAGTGGCGCGGCTCCAACGTCCGGCGCGCAACTCGGCGAGGTTCGCGCCGCGTCGTTCCTCGGGCTGGAAGAAGAATACGTCGTCGACGTGGGCGGCGTGGAGCTTCGCGCCGTTGCGGCGCCGAGCGGCGTCGTCACCGGCGACAGGGTCGAGGTGTCGATCCGGCCGGAAGACTGTCTGGTGTTTGTGGAGGGGTGACGCGGTTTAAATCACCGTCACGCCGCCATCGACCGGCAGCGTGTGGCCGGTCACGGCGGCCGCGCCGTCGCTGGCGAGATAGACCACGGCGGCGGCGATTTCCTCCGGCGTGACGAAACGGCCGATCGGGATCCGCGACAGCATGCGGGCGCGCGCCGCCGGATCGCTGAGCAGCTTCTCGCGCGAGGCGGTCATCACCGTCGCCGGCGCCACCGCGTTGACGCGGATGCCCTTGTCGGCCCATTCGATCGCCAGCATCTTGGTCATCTGGATCAGCCCGGCCTTGGAGATGCCGTAGACCAGCCGCTCGCCGATGCCGGTCATGCCGTGGGTCGAGGCGATGCTGACGATGCTGCCGGGCCGCTTGTCGTTGATGCAGGCGCGGCCGAACAGTTGCGACAGGAAGAACGCGCCCTTGAGGTTCGAGCTCATCACGTCGTCCCAGTCGGCCTCGGTGATGTTGACGGACGGCTTCACCAGCGCGCGGCCGGCGTTGTTGACCAGCAGATCGATGTCGCCGAGGCGCGCTCGGGAATCCGCGAACGCCGCATTGATGCTTTCGCGCGAGCGCAGGTCGAGCATGACCGGCATCACCTTGCGCTTCGCGATGTCGGGATGCGTCAGCGTCTCCTTGAGCTGCGTGACGTCCATCTCGGTCAGCGCGAGGTCGTAGCCGGCGCGCGCCAGCGCGATCGCGATGGCCTGGCCGAGTCCGGATCCCGTTCCGGTTACGAGCGCGGTGCGAGATCGATCCACTTTGCTTCCCTCATGCTTTGGTAGCAGGCCTGCGCGAACTGCACGTCGCGGATGCCGGCGGCAAGATCGGCCTGCATCGGCGCGCCGGTCGCGACATGGCGCAGGAAATTCTCCCAGCCGACGCGGTAGGGGTTGGTCGTGGAGACGCCCTCGGTCACCTCGGTCCAGTGTGCGCGATAGTCGATGTTGAGATCGTTGGCGATGGAGAAATGCGCGGTCTTTGGCGTCTCCGCGTTGGACTGTGTCCAGCAGCGGTGCAGCCCGGCGATGGCGGAGCCCTTGGTGCCGTCGATCTGGAACGTCAGCAGGTCGTCGCGGCGCACCCGTGTCGCCCACGACGACAGGATGGTGCCGATCGCGCCGCTCTCCAGCTCGACGATCGTGGAGGCGGTGTCCTCGACGTCGACCGTGTAGCGCGCGCCCTGCTCGTCGATGCGCTCCGGCGTCGCGGTCGAGAGCGCGGTGACGACGCGGCGCATCGGCCCGAGCAGGCCTTCGATCACGTAGCGCCAGTGCGGATACATATCGAGGATCAGCCCGCCGCCGCTGTTGCGCTGATAGTTCCAGCTCGGCCGCTGGCAGGGCACTTCGGTGCCGTCGAACACCCACCAGCCGAACTCGACGCGGAAGCCGACGATGCGGCCGAGGGCGCCGGACTTCACGACATGCATGAGCTTCTGCAGGCCCGGCAGGCCGAGCTTGTCCTCGACCGCGCCGTGCTTGACGCCGCGGGCCTGCGCGGCGTGCAGCAGCGCCTGTCCGCGCTCGATCGACAGCGCCACCGGCTTCTCGGAATAGATGTGCTTGCCGGCGGCGATCGCCCTTTCCAGCATGGCCTCGCGCTGGTGGGTCGCGGCGGCGTCGAAGAACACGGTGTAGTCCGGATCGGCCAGCGCCTTGTCGAGGTCGGTGGTCCACTGCGCGTTGTGCTTTTTGGCGACGGCCTCGACGCGTCCGGCGTCGCGGCCGGCCAGCATCAGGCGCGGCACGATGCGGTCATTGCCGGCGCGAAGCCCGCCCTCGTCGCGGATCGGCGCCAGCGCGTTGGCGAGATGCTGCGTGCCGCCGATGCGTCCGGTCGCGCCGTTGAGGATGATGCCGATGGTGTGGGTGGCCATGGGCTATCTTTGTCATTGCCCGCGCGGCCGGGCAATCCACTATACTGGCAGCGATGCCCCGCCATATCGTCTGCCTCACCTTCGACTTCGACACCCAGTCCGGCTTCATCGCGCGCGGCATGACCACGCCGACGCCGCTGTCGCGCGGCGAATTCGGCGCGACGACCGCGGCCCCGCGCATCCTGAAGTTCCTCAAGGAGCGCGGCATCAAGAGCACGTGGTTCACGCCGGGCTTCACCATCCAGAGCTGGCCGATCGAAAGCGCCGCGGTGGCCGATGCCGGCCACGAGATCGGGCATCACTCCTGGGCGCACATCCCGAACGCGAACCAGACCCGCGACGAGGAAGAGGCCGACCTCGTCCGCGCCAACGAGAACATCCAGAAGCTCACCGGCCGCACCGCGCGCGGCTACCGCTCGCCGTCATGGGACCTGAGCCCGCACACCATCGACCTGCTGATCAAGCACGGCTTCCTCTACAACTCGAGCCTGATGGGCGCCGACTACATTCCCTATCGCGCGCGGCGCGGCGACGTGGCGGAGCTCGGCAAGCCGTACCAGTTCGGCGAGCCGACCTCGCTGATCGAAATGCCGATCTCGTGGTCGCTCGACGACCATCCGCATTTCGAGTTCATCCGCACGCCGCAGACCGTCGCGCCGGGGTTGCAGCCGGCGCGCGCCGTGATGCAGAGCTGGCTCGACGAATTCACCTACATGAAGAAGACGGTGGACTGGGGCGTGCTGACCTACACCATGCACCCGTACGTGATCGGCCGCGGCTACCGCATGCTGGCGCTGGAATGGCTGTGCGACCAGCTCGCCAAGGACGGCGCGGTGTTCATGACGATGGAGCAGGCGGCGGAAGAGGCGAAGGCGAAGCTGTTTACTTCGTAGCTTCCTTCGCGACCTGCTCCAGGATCGGCCGCCAGGTCTTCTGCTCGTTCTGCACGAAGGCGGTGAGCTCGGCCGGCGTCATGTGGCGCACGAAGCCGCCGTTGGCGGCAAGCTTGGTCCGATGTCGGGATCGTCCAGCACGATGCGCATGTCGTTGTGAACCTTGCGCAGGATCGGCTCGGGCGTGCCGACCGGCGCCAGCAGGATGGTCCAGGCGCCGACGAAGAAATTCGGCACGGTCTCGGCGAACCGTCGCCAGGTCCTCGAAGCCGGGCAGGCGCTGCAACGACGTGGCGGCGAGCCCCTTGATCAGGTTGCCCTTGATCGCCGGCGCGAGGCCGGCATAGCCGTCGAGCACCAGCGGCACGCGGCCGCTCATCACGTCGTTCATGGCCTGCGCCGGCCCGCCGGCGTAGGGCACGAGCTGGAGCTTGATGCCGGTGCGGACCTGCAGCAGCTCCATCGTCAGATGGGTGAGCCGGCCGCGTCCGGTCGCCGCGTAGGTGACTTCGCCGGGCTTCTCCTTCGCCATCCGGATCACGTCGGCGATGGTGTTGATGCCGGACTTGTGCGACGCGCCGATGTAAAGCGGCTGCTCCAGGATGTACGAGATCGAGGCGAAGTCGCGCGGCAGCTCGACCGGCATGTTCGGCGCGACGCCGGGTCCGCCGGGCAACGCGAGGAATGTCGAGGTGGACGGCAGGTACAGCGTGTAGCCGTCGTTCGGCGATTGCGAAGCGACGCGCGCCGCAATGCCGCCGCCGGCGCCTGGCTGGTTCAGCGTGATGACCTGCTGGTTCCAGATTTTGCTCAGCCGGTCGGCGAGCACGCGCGAGGTGGCGTCGTTGGCGCTGCCGGGCGCGGAGTCGACGACGATGCGGACCGGCGTGTTGGGATAGTCGGATTGGGCGAGGGTGGGGGATGAGGCGAGGGAAAGCGCAAACAATACGAGCCAGCGCCAAGACGATGCCATGTCATTCCCCCTCCGTTAGTTGGGGAATGGTAACCGATCCGTGGCGAGAGGAAAGCCGATCTGGCGGCGTCGGCGGTTCGCTCCCTCTCCCCGCTTGCGGGGAGAGGGTCGGGGTGAGGGGGAGTCTCCAAGAGCGTGCTCTATCGAGAGTCCCCCTCACCCGACTTACCGACGCGCTAATGCGCGTCGACCTCTCCCCGCAAGCGGGGAGAGGTGAAGGAGGGCTACTTCGGCGCCGGCACCTGCTTGGCGTACCAGTCAAAAATCTCCTGGCCGGTCCAATGCACCACGCCCGGGTGCTTGTTGATGTACGAGTACAGCCACTCGAAATATTTGATGCGATGCGCCTGTCCGGTGACGTACGGGTGCACGCCGATCGCCAGGATGCGCGTCGACTGCTTGCTCTCGAGATAGAGCCGGTCGAACGCGTCCTTGGTGCGCGAGAAGAACACCTCGGACTCGTGATGGTGCGACACCATCATGGTGATGTCGTTGATCTCGGCGCTGTAGGGGATCGACAGGATCGGGCCGTTCGCGGTCTTCACCCACAGCGGCTGGTCGTCCAGCACCCAGTCGCCGAACCATGTGAAGCCTGCCGCGGTGGCGTGATCGAGCGTGTCGTACATCTGGCCGCGGCCCGGTCCGAGCCAGCCGTTCGGCTTCTTGCCGGTGAACTTCTGCAGAATGTCGATCGACTGATCCATCACCTCGCGCTGGCGGTCGGCGATCTGCTGGATCGGCATCTGCACGTAGGAGTGCGCCATGAACTCCCAGCCGGCGTCGCGCGCCGCGCCGGTCGCCTCCGGATAGGTCTCGCAGACCTTGGCGTTGAGCGACATGGTCGGCGTCACCTTGGCCTTCTCCAGCGCCTTCATCAGCCGCCAGAAGCCGACCCGCATGCCGTACTCGTACCAGGTCCAGTTCGGCATGTCGGGAATCACGCTCTGGCCCTGCGGCGCGATCGAAAGCTGCCGCGCCATCGGCCGCGTGATCTCCCACTCCTCGATGTTGACGATCGACCAGACGATCATCTTGCCCTTGCCGGGCAATTTCAGCGGCGGCCGCGTGAAGGGAGAGGAATAGGAGAAGCGGTCGCGCGGATAGGTGGTGCATGCAGGTTACTCCCTCGGCTCGTCATCTCAAAAGGGGATGGATGCGCGGGTCAAGCCCGCGCATGACGATTTCGTACTGCGTGCACGGCCCGTCAAACGATGTTACTTTGAATCGCAGCGGGAGGGTTGGCACGCAAATGCGCCGCCGTGAACTTATCAAATTGCTGGGCGGCGCGGCCATCGCATGGCCGGGTATCGCGGCTGCGCAGCAGGCCGGACGGGTCTATCGCGTTGGTCTTGTGATGGGCACCAGCAGCCCGGTTTTCGCCGTGGCGCGCCCCGTATTTCTCGATGAAATGCAGAAGGGCGGTTTCGTCGAAGGCAAAAATCTCGTGCTCGATGCTCGATCAAATCAGGTCGATAACCAGCGGTTGCTGGCGTTGATGGCCGATCTGGTCGCCTCGAAGACTGAAGTCATCATTGCCGGCGGCACCGAGCAGACCTTGCGCGCCGCCGTCGCGGCCGCACCATCGACACCCATTGTCATGTGGGCGAACAACTTCGACCCGATCGCCGGCGGCTACGTCCAATCGCTCGCGAAACCCGGCGGCAACGTGACAGGCGTGTTCACGCGCCAGCCGGAGCTTGCTGAAAAGCAGGTCGAGTTGCTGAAGGAGACATTCCCCCAGAGAAATCGATTGGCCTTGGTCTGGGATGCGCAGACGTTGGACCAGTACGAAGCCGCGGAGCGGAGGGCACGCGCGCTCAAAATCGAAGTGACGTCGCATAGGTTTGAAAAAATGCCGTACGACGTGCCGGCGATGTTCCATGCGATCGCGGCGAGCGGCGCGCAGCTTCTCCAGGTCGCGTCAGGTCCGAACATGGGAAACTATCAGCAAATCATCGCCGAGCAGGCGTTGCAGCATCGCTTGCCGGCTATCTTTATTTTCAAGAGTTATGTCGACCGCGGCGGCCTGATGTCCTACGGCGTGAACATCGAGGCGAATTTCCGCCGAATTGCCGTCGGTCGCGAAAATCTCAATGCCAGTCCGCCGACCTTCCCATCGAGCAGCCCAGCCTTCGAATTGCGGTCAATCTGAAGACGGCGAAGGCGATCGGTCGATGCCTGCTCGATCCTCTGGGCCAACGACGCTGATCGAATGACGCACTGCTTCGCCACGATTGTCGCGGCGGCTTCCGCAAGACAGCAAGCGGTTTCATGATCAAGCTGATTACGATCCTCGCCGCCTCGATACCGGTCATCCTGTTCCTGAAAAATCTTTTCTTCAGGAGGTCCAAGGTGATGCAGCAGGCATCCGCCGGATTTCGCAAACAGATCGACTACCTGGTGTGGGGAATTCTTGTTCCTGGTTGGATGCGTTATCGTCTACTCGGTTGGCAGGCTGATCTACCCGATATGGAGTTGATCCCGGCTCGCGGGTGAGCGGCGGTTACTCCGCCGCCGCAGTTGCTCGGCGCGCGATACCAATCGCGGCTGTGTCTTCGGATCGGCGGTGATGATGGTGCCCGCCGCCTCGCAATAAGCGTGCGCGACGCGATAGACCGTCGGCTCGTCGAACGCATGCGCGGCGATCTGCATGGCGAGCGGCATGCCGCTCTTCGACAGCCCGGTCGGCACCGAGATGGACGGCGTGCCGGTGACGTTGAAGACAAGCCGGCACTGCTGGTCGTAGGTCTTCAGCACCTCCGGGCGTGTCGTCGATCTTGCAGGGCAGCAGCAGGCTCGACAGCGTGATCACCGCGTCGAGGCCGCGCGTCGCCTCGGCCATCTCCTTGCACAGCGCGCGGCGCAACTGCTGCGCCTTGATGTATTTCGCGGACGAGACGAATGCGCCGGCCAGGATGCGGTTGCGCGTCAGCATCGCGAAGTCTTCCGGCCGCTCCTGCAAGTCGCGCTCGTGGATCGCGTAGGCTTCGGACGCGTGGATGGTGCGGTTGCAGTCGGTCCACAGCGACAGCGGCGACACCTGGATGGTGCGCACATCGGCGCCGAGCTTCTTCAGCACCTCGATGGCGCTCTCGATGCCGCGCACCTGATCGGGATCGGCGGGCGAGTCCTTCGTATAGAAGTGCTCGATCACGCCGATCTTCATGCCCTTGATGCCGGCCTTCATGTCCTTCAGGCAATCGGCCATCGGGCGCTGGCTCATGGTCGGATCGTCGGCGTCGTAGCCGGCCAGCGCGTGCAGCAGGATCGCGTTGTCCTCGACGCCGCGCGTCATCGGGCCGACGTGGTCGAGCGAATAGGTCAGCGGAAACACGCCGGAGAGGCTGAGCGCGCCGTAGGTGGGCTTCAGCCCGACGATGCCGCAGCAGGTCGCGGGATTGCGCACCG
Organism: uncultured Alphaproteobacteria bacterium; assembly: GCA_963838595.1. GTDB lineage: Bacteria > Pseudomonadota > Alphaproteobacteria > Rhizobiales > Xanthobacteraceae > Z2-YC6860. Next base: position 246,914 of record CAWIRP010000002.1, on the reverse strand, counting down.
AACCGCCGGTGTCGGTGCCGAGCGCCGCCGGGACGAGACCGGCCGCGAGCGCGGCGCCGGAGCCGCTCGACGAGCCGCCGGGATGCAGGTCGCGGTTCCACGGATTGCGCGCCGGCGGCCAGGGCAGGTCGAACGCCGGCCCGCCGGTGGCGAACTCGTGCAGCGCGACCTTGCCGAGCAGGATCGCGCCGGCGTCATTCATCTTGCGGATGGTGAAGGCGTCGGCGTGGCGCGGTGATCCTTGCGGATTTTGGAATGGCAGGTCGTCGCCATGCCGGCGACGTCGAAGATGTCCTTCGCCGCGTAAGGCACGCCGTGCATCGGGCCGCGATATTTCCCGGCGGCGATTTCGGCTTCGGCGGCCTTGGCCTCCTTGAGCGCGCGATCGCCGGTGACGACAAGGAACGCGTTGTAGGCGGGATCGACCAGCGCGATGCGGTCGAGCAGCGCCTTGGTCCATTCGACCGGCGAGAGCTTGCGGGAGCGCAGGAGCTGCGCGCCTTCGGCGACGGAAATCCAGGCGAGGTCGGTCATTTGCCGCGCTCATATTGCTCGGGGTTGAACACCGGCGCGGGATTGGTGATCGGCGAATTGCCGGGCGGCATCGCGCCAACCGGCCGCAGGCCGCGCTCGGCCGCGCCCTTCACGCCATCGGGAAATTTCTCCAGCGCGCGCTTGAGGCCGTTCTGTTCGGCCATCGCACGAATGAGGTCGCTCGATTTGTCCATGAATACCCCCCGGACTTCTCGCGCTATCCTAGGGGGATCGAGTGTCAGCCCACAAGCCGGACCGGCGGCTTGTCCGGCTTCACCGCCTCATACATCCGGATCACGTCCTCTGCGATCGGCGAATAGGCGGCATGCGTTCGCATGATCCAGCTCCGCACGCCGTCGCTGTTGTGATGCTTCTTGCGCTCGTTCGGCAGGTCGATGCGCACGTTCTTGGCCGGATCGCGGAAGGTGAACATCGGGTCGATGCCTTCCTCGACCTTCTTGATCTCGCGGCGGAGCACGCGGCGGTAGAGCGCGATGCCGTTGTCGGACGCGCCGAGGTTCTCCTTGGTGCGGTCGGCGATCGGGCCTTGCGTGACCCACACCATCATGTCCTGGCCGTCGATGTTGTCGATGATGTATTCGCCCTTCTCATCCTTGTAGGGCACGTCATAGACGTGGACCTTGTCGAGCAGATGCTGCGCCACCTTCTGGTCCTTCGGCGGCATGTAGGCGGTGTACCAGAGATGCATGGTGTGGGTGTCGTCGACCGGCACGCGGATCTGGAACGCGTAGTAGCGCGAGTTGTCGTCGCCGTTGCCGACCGACAGAATGTTCGGGAACACCACCGGATGGCCGATCCGCCAGTCGTCGGAATCTTCGGAGTGTCCGGCGAGCAGGCGATGCTTGGTGATGCCGTGCTCGAACTCGCGGAACGCGATCTTCTCGTGCCGCGTGCTGATCGCGACCTTGGTGCTCTTGCCCTGCTGCTCCTTGACGAACTCGTAGGTGTGCCCGTGCAGCCACTCGGTGTGGATCGGGTCCATCGAGTTTTCCATGATCTGCAGCCAGTTCACCGGCAGCAGCGTGCGCCCGAGCATGCGGATCGCGCCGTCGGCGACGAAGCCGTCGATGCGCGGCAGCAGCGGCTTGCTCTCGGCCGGGCCGAGATAGGCCCAGATCACGCCGCCCATCTCCTCGACGGCGTAGGCCGGCGTCGTCACCTTGTGGCGGAACGAGCTTTTCTCCGGCTCGTTCGGCTGCGCGAGGCATTCGCCGTTCCGGGCGAACTCCCAGCCGTGATAGGGGCAGCGGATGCCGTCCTTGGTCGGGATGCCGTAGGCGAGCGAGGCGCGGCGGTGCGGGCACTGCTCGGTGATCAGGCCGAGCCGGCCTTCGCGGTCCTTGAACAGCACGAGGTCCTCGCCGAGCAGGCGGACGCGCTTGTTCCAGGTGGTGCCTTCGAGCTCGGAGGTCGCCGCGATCGGCTGCCAGTAGCGCCGCATCATGTTGCCGGCCGGCGTGCCCGGCCCGATGCGCGTGAGCAATTCGTTCTGCTCGGCGGTCAGCATTCCGCGGTCTCCTGTCCGAAAGGGCATGATCCCGAAAAGTGGTCTCCGGTTTTCGGATAAGATCATGCCCAAAGCGCAGACAGTTTACTCTTTGCCGGCGGTCAAAACCAGTGAAGGCCGGAAAGCTCAATGGCGGCGAGGATTTGCATCGGTATTGTCGGACTGGGCGCGGCGGGGCGCGCATTCCTGCCGGCGATCCGCGGCCACGCGGCATTCGAACTGGCGGCCGTCGCGGAGCCGGTGGCCGAGACGCGCGAGAGCATCGCGCGCGAGACCGGCGCCAAGGGCTTTCGCCGATCTGCCGTCGATGCTGGCGGGCGCTTCGCTCGACGCGGTTTATATCGCGACGCCGACGGAGCTTCATCCCGAGCACTGCGCGCTGGCATTCGCGGCGAAGAAGCACGTGCTGACCGAGAAGCCGATGGCGATCACGCTCGATCAGGGCCGCGCCATGATCGAGGCGGCGGAGCGCGCCGGCGTCGTGCTGCTGGTCGGTCACTCGCATTCCTACGATCTGCCGATCAAACGCATGCGCGAGATCGTGGCGGGCGGCTCGCTCGGCCGCGTGCGCATGATCCACACCTGGAACTTCACCGACTGGATCTACCGGCCGCGGCGGCCGGACGAGCTCGACGTTTCGCTCGGCGGCGGCGTGACGTTCCGCCAGGGCTCGCACCAGTTCGACATCATCCGCCTGCTCGGCGGCGGTCTGGTGAAGAGCGTGCATGCGACGACGTTCGACTGGGACGTGGCGCGGCGCTCGATCGGCGCGCACACGGTGTTCATGCAATTCGAAGACGGCGCGGCGGCGACCGCGGTGTACAACGGCTATGGCTATTTCTCGACCATGGAGTTGATCGAGGACGTGACGGAGTGGGGCTTCACCGAGCCATTAGAAAAGCGCGCGCCGGTGCAACGCTCCGCCGGCAGCGCGGCGGACGAACTTGCGGCCAAGCGCAAACGCGCCGGTAGCGCGATCCCGGCGAGCGCGCCGCACCAGCCGCATTTCGGCTTGACGCTGGTGAGCTGCGAGCGCGGCGACATCCGGCAGTCGCCGGATGGGCTCTTCGTCTATTCGGACAAGGGCCGCGAGGAGATCAAGCTGGCGAACGACCGCAGCCCGCGCGATCTGGTGCTCGACGAATTCGCCGATGCAATTTCCGGCAAGGCCCGCGCAGTCCACGACGGCCGCTGGGGCCTCGCCAATCTCGAAATCTGTCTCGCCGCGATCGAGTCATCGAAAAGCGGCAAGGCGATCGAGTTGAAACATCAGGTGGCGGTTTCGGTCACGCCGGGTCCGTGACCACCACCGGCGCGTATTGATTCCGGCGTCGACGCGCTTTCGTGCGTGACCCGGGATCCATCGCTCAGAAGATGGATCGCCGGTCAACCCGGGATGCGCAGTAGAAGAGGAGCGTCATATGCTTCCCATCCGGCTGGACGTATCGCGGGACACCACGCGGCTTTCGCTTGGGGTCGGCAGCGAGGACACGGAACTCACCGCGGAAGGTGTGGACCGGCTGATCCAGCATCTCGCCGAGTGCCGCGCGCGGATGTCGCCGGTGCATCCGGCCGAGCCGCCATCCGATCCGTCCCGCATACACCAGAGCGACAATTTATTATGGCGCATAAAGGCCGCTCCGGACCGCGCAGCCATTCAGTTTGCGACGCACCATCCGGGACTGGGCTGGACGGCGATGTGGCTGTCGCGGGCGCAGGTTGAGGATTTGGTAACCAGCATCGAGTTCGAACTGGTGAAAATCCCGGACACTAAATGAGGGATCGATGCGTTCCCGAAAACACACATCCGGCCTTAATCCTTCGTTGACCAGACCACCGTGATGGCCACACCGATTAACGGCCATCCTACCAAATAAGCCGATGTTGGGCCCGGGATTCCGGGGTCCAGGTTATGTTCGGTATCGGCGAGCGCGACGAGCGATCGACGGCGGCCATGGCGGCCGGCCGGCCAGCAAAGCGTCTGGCGGCCGCAAGCTTTCTGGTCGCGCTTTGCTTCTCCGCGATCTGCGGCAAGGTGCTGCTTGATGCGCGGCGAACCGCCTGGGAGCGCGCCGGTGAGGTCGCGGACGGTCTCGTCTCCACGATCACATCGGATATCGCGCGCAACATCGAAAGCTACGACCTCTCGCTGCAGGCCGTGATCGAAAACCTGGCCTATCCGGAGATCGTCGACGTCAGTCCGGCGCTTCGCCAGCGGATACTGTTCGACCGATCGGCGACGGCGAAACACCTGCACGCCATCGCGTTCATCGATGAAAACGGAATCGTGCGGCTGGATTCGCGGACGCCGTTTCCGGAGCCGGTGAGCCGCGCGGACCGCGACTTCTTCCAGTTTCACAAGGCGAACAAGACTTCGGGCATCCACGTCAGCAAGCCCTTTATTGCGCCGACGATCGGAACCCATATCGTAGCGCTGTCGCGGCGAGTGTCGAACCCAGATGGCTCGTTCGCCGGCGTCGTCGTCGGCACGATCCGCGCCGCCTATTTCGAAGCAGCTCTTCAAGGGCGCGCTGCTCGGACCGAACGACAACGTCTCACTGTTTCGCACCGACGGCATGCTGGTGATGCGCTGGCCGTACCGGCAGGCGATGATCGGCAGCGACATGAAGCACGCCGAAATATTCAAGCATCTGCCGCTGGCGCGCAGCGGACGTTTCGAGAGCTATGCGGCCGCCGATGGCGTCTATCGCCTGTTCTCGTACAGGCAGATGGGCGATCTCCCGCTCGTCGTGAGCGTCGGCCAGTCGACCACGGACATCTATAAGCCATGGCGGCGCTACGCCACCGCGATCGGCGTGATGATGATCGTGCTGTGCGGCATCAGCGTCACCTTTGCGATGTACCTCGCCCGCGAGATGCGGCGGCGCACCGAGGCCGAGACGATCCTCGAAACGCTTGCCGCCACGGACGGTCTGACCGGGCTGTCCAACCGCCGGACCTTCAACGCGGCGATCGAACGGGAATGGCGCCGCGCGGCACGTGACGGTTCCGAGCTCGCGTTGCTGATGATCGATAACGACCACTTCAAGCGATACAACGACCTCTATGGTCATCAGGCCGGCGATTGCCTGCTGCAGACCCTTGGCGCGGCGATGCTGGTGAGCATCCGGCGGGGAACGGACGTGGCGGCGCGCTATGGCGGCGACGAGTTCGCCATCGTGCTGCCTGATACGTCGGAGCTCGGAGCTTTGCAGGTGGCGAAATACTTGCGCGAGCGGTTTGCCGACGGCTGCAAACAGCGGGAAATCCCCCATTCCGGCCTCAGCATCGGGATTGCCGCGTTCGTGCCGAAATCCCACCAAACTCTTGCCGCGTTGATTGCGGCTGCGGATGAGGCGCTTTATCGCGCCAAGGAAATGGGCCGCAACCGCACGGAAGTGTCGGAACCGGAACAAATGCTCCGGCCTGCGGCCGCGGCATAGCTGCGCTCGATTACCGGCGGCTCGCGAAGCCCGCCGCTTTGAGCTATTCTAATTCCATGGACAACGCCGGATTCGAAGTAGCGCTCGCCGGACGCGTCGACGAGATGCTCGACGCCTGCACCAAGTGCGGCGCCTGCTTCAAAGCGTGCCCGATCGCCGAACCCGCCGGCCTTGGCGGCGCCGACCCGGAGGCCGTGGTGTCCGGCGTGCTCGACATTCTGCGGCTGGGGAAGGGCCCCGAGGAATCCGAGAAATGGGCCAAGGCCTGCATCGCCAGTGGCGAATGCATCAAGGCCTGCGACTACGGTGTCAACCCGCGTTTCCTTCTGACGATGGCGCGGCTCGCCCACGCTGCGGGCGTCGAAGGACGTGTCCGAGCGGCGCAAGGCGCGGCGTCACGCAGTTCCGCAAGGTCGGCGAGGACGTCAGCGTGCTGTCGCGGCTGCAGCTCTCCGAGAGCGATCTGATCCGGCTCGGTCAACGGCCGTCGCAAGGAGCGCCGCGCGTCAGGAATTGCCGGACGTGGTGTTCTACACCGGCTGCAACGTGCTGAAGACGCCGCACATCGCGCTGCTCTGCCTCGACATCATGGACAGGATCGGCACCGACTATCAGGTGATGGGCGGCCCGACGCATTGCTGCGGCACCGCACAGCTTCGCGCCGGCGATATCGATACGCTGCGGCCGCTTCGCCAACAACACCATCCACAAGCTGTCGCAGTCGAAGACGGGCGAGGTGCTGGCGTGGTGCCCGAGCTGCGTCATGCAGTTCGGCGAGACCGTGCTGCCGACCGTCGAGCGCGCGACCGGACAGATGCCGTTCGACATGACGCCGTTCATGCGCTTCCTGCATTCCAAGCTCGATCTGCTGCGGCCGTTCCTGAAGGACCGCGTCGAGATGACGGTGGCGCTGCACCGGCATCCGGGCATCGCCGGCGTGATGGAAGCGGCGGAAGAGCTGCTGCGCGCGGTGCCCGGCATCAGGATCGTCAAGCTCGACGTTCCCGCGGTCGGGCTGCAAAGCGTCAATCTCGTGACGCTGCCGAAGTTCAAGGCCGAGCTTCAGTTGAAGGAGCTGGAGGCTGCGAAGGCCGCCGGTGTCGATGCGCTGATCGCGGTGTACCACTCCGATCATCGCGAGCTATGCGCGCACGAACGCGATTGGCCGTTCAGGATTCATCAATATTCTGGAGGTGGTCGGCGAGAGCATGGGCCTGCGCCAGGACGACCACTACAAGGCGCTGAAGATCAAGCAGGACGTCGACGCGATCATCGCCGACACCACTGACTTGCTGAAGCAGCACGGTGTCAACCTCGACACCGCGCGCAAGGTGATCGTCAACGGCATGCTGGCGTGATCAGCCGCTGCCGTTGCAGGGGGCGAGGTAGGCTTCATACTTCGCTCGCGGGGGAGGGACATGAGGCGGCGCGAATTTATCGCGGCCCTTGGCGCGGCGGCTTCGCTGCCGATTGTAGCGTCTCCGTCCTTTTCACAAACCAAATTCCCGGAGCGGACGATCCGGCTGGTGATCCCGTTCCCGCCAGGCGGCGCGTTCGACGCCATCGGCCGGGGCTGGGCGGACCGAATGAAAGCTCTGCTCGGCACGGTCGTCGTCGAAAACATTGGCGGCGGCGGCAGTTCGCTGGGCACGGCAGCAATCGCGCGGGCGCAGCCGGACGGCCACGCACTTTTGCTCGGCGGGGCCGGCGGCCTCGTCATCAATCCGCTGACCAGCCGCACGCCTTACGATCCGATAAAAGACTTCGAGCCGGTTTCAGCGGTGGCAGTCCACTGCTTCGCGATATCGATCAATCCGTCCTTACCGGTCCGGACGCTGACCGAGCTTGTCGATTACGCCCGGAAAAATCCGTCCAAGCTCTCCTATGGGTCAGCAGGGGTCGCATCCCTGAACCATCTCACCGGCGAATTGTTCAAGTCGCTGGCAGGGGTTCCGGACATTGTCCATGTGCCCTACCGAGGCGCAGGGCCGGCTGTCACGGACCTCGTTAGCGGACAAATTCCGATGGCCGTGCCGTCGATGAACGGCCAGGTTCTGGAGCTTCATCGCACCGGCAAGGTGCGCATCCTTGCGGTCACAAGTCCCGAGCGTCTCAAAGGTGCACTGGAAATTCCGACGGCGGTCGAAACCGGTATCCGCGGGATGGTCTCGGAGAATTTAGTCGGCCTGCTGGTTCCGGCAAGAACACCGAAGGCGATCGTCGATCAAATCGCCGCAGCCACAAGCACCGCGCTATCCGACGAGAATTGGCAACAGCAGTTGATCGCATCCGGCTTCGAAAGATCCGCGGATTCAAGTGCTGGCAGGATGCGGCGCTTCGTCGAAGACGAGATCGCCCGTTGGTCGCCGATCGTTAAATCGCTTGGACTGAAGACCGAGCCTTAGCAGGGCTTCGATCTCTTTCAGCAGCGCGTCGCTGACTGTCAGTCCGTCGGCCCTGGCTTTCTCGCGCAGCTTCAGCCGCCGCGTACCCGGCAACCGCGCGCCTTGCTGCGTCTCGATCGACTGCGCCAGCACGCCGAAGCGCGCCACGGCGTCGCTGCCGAACGCCGCCGGATCGAACGCCACGATCAACTGCCCGGTGCCCGGTGGCGGCCCTTTGTCGTCGAGATAGGACGACGCCTCGGCGGCGAAGTTGGCGCCAGTGAGCCCGGCGGCCAGCAGTTCGACCATGAGCGCGAGCGTCGTGCCCTTGGCGTCGCCCATCGGCACCATGGTGCCGGCAAGCGCAGCATCGGGATCGGTGGTCGGCTGGCCCGCCGCGTCGAGCGCCCAGCCTTCCGGGATTTTCTCGCCGCGCTGCTTCGCTGTCATGATGTTGCCGCGCGCGACCTTGGAGAGCGACAGGTCGATCACCAGCGGCGCGCGGCCGGGCAGCGGGCAGGCGAATGCGATCGGGTTGGTGCCGAACACGGCCTTCGAGCCGCCCCACGGCGCGATGGCGGACGGTGTGTTGACGAACATGATGGCGACGAGGCCCGGCCTCGGCCAGCCGCTCGACCGGATGGCCGGCCGCGCCGCAATGATGCGAGCGATGGATCGACGCGGCGGCGATGCCTTGGCTGCGCGCGATGTCCGGCAGCGCGGTTTCGGCGAGCTCGATCGCCGGATAGGCGAAGCCGTTGGCGGCATCGATTGCGATCAGCGCGGGCTTTTTCTTGGTCAGCACCGGCGTGGCGTTGCCGTCGACCTTGCCGACCTTCGCCTGCGCGGCGTACATCGGCACGCGGGACAGGCCGTGGCCTTTCAGCCCGTCGGCCTCCGCCATGCACCAATGCGCGCGCGACGCTCTGGGCGTTGCTCTCGCTGGTGCGGGCGCGTGTCAGCGCGGCGACGACGAGTGCTTCGGCTTGGCTGAGAGTGAGCGTGGGCAGCTACGCGCTCCGGTACAGCTTCGTCATCACAAATTCGCGGTGGCCGAGCGCCTCCGCCGCCGTCAGCCGCCCGTTCGCCGTGCGCACGATCATGTCGATCAGCGCGTCGCCCGCCTGCGGGATCGTCATGTCGCGGCGCAGGATGCCGGACACGTCGACGTCGACGTGCTCGCCCATGGTGCGGATGGTCTTCGGATTGCCGCTGATCTTGATCACCGGCACGATCGGGTTGCCGATCACGTTGCCCTGGCCGGTCGGGAAGGTGTGCACGGCGTAGCCGCCCGCCGCCATCAGCGTCACGCACTCGGCGGCGGCCGACGACGTGTCCATGTAATAGAGACCCGGGCCCTTGCGTCGGCGTCTCGGCCGGCAGCAGCACGTCGATGTATTTGCACTCGCGGCCGATCTTCTCGAGATTGCCGAGCGCCTTCTCCTCGATGGTGGTCAGGCCGCCGGCGATATTGCCCTTGGTCGGCTGCGAGTCGGAGAGGTCGCTGGTCTTGTGCGCCTCGATGACGTCGTCCTGGTACGACTGCCAGACCTTCATCCACTTGTCGCCGACCTTCTTGGTTGCCGCGCGGGCGCGCGCGAGATGCTCGCCGCCGGTGATCTCGGAGGTCTCGCCGAACACGCCGTAGATGCCGCGCGGGATCAGCTTGTCGTACATGTTGCCGACGGTCGGGCAGGAGGCGAGGCCGGTCGTGGTGTCGCTCTCGCCGCACTTGGTCGAGACCCACAGCTCGGAGATGTCGCACTGCTCGCGCGGCAGCTCCGACGCCCACTGCAGGTACTCCTTCGCGACGTAGGACGCCTTCGCGATGGTGGCGATGTCGCCGTGGCCTTCGATGCCGAAGCCGATCACCGGCTTGCCGGTCTTCTTGATGCCGTCGACCACGATCTTGGTCCAGCCGTCCTCGATGCCGATCACCACCACCGCGGCGACGTTCGGGTTGGCGCCGGTGCCGATCAGCGTGCGGAAATGCAGATCGAGGTCCTCGCCGAACTGCAGCCGGCCGTAGGCGTGCGGCAGCGCCATCGTGCCCTTGATGTTGTTCGCCACCGCCTCGCAGGCGGCGTTGGAGAGATCGTCGAGCGGCAGGATGATGACGTGGTTGCGCACGCCGACGCGGCCGTTCTCGCGCCGCCAGCCCCAGAACGTGGCGCTGCCGTTTTTCTTGGCGACGGACTTACCGGCCTTGCCGTTCTTTATTCGATTTCTTCGCCATGACGCTCACCACCGCTTCGTCTTCACATTGTGCACGTGGACGTGCTCGCCCTTGGCGATCTTGGCCTTGGCGACGCCGATGTCCTGGCCGTATTTCCAGATCGTGTCGCCCTTCTTGATGTCGGCGAGCGCCACCTTGTGGCCGATCGGCACGTCCATCTTGGACTTGAGCTTGAACGACGAGTTGTCCGCGGTGACCACGCACAGCATGTCGGTGCCTTTTTTCAGGCCCTCGACGACGACGACGCCGACGGTGTCCTTTTTTTCGTGAACGAGCAGTTGCGGAATGGCCATGATCCTCCCCGGCACTCTGAAGTATTTCGTCTATCTATAGGACTCGCCCCGTGGAGAGAGTCGAGCGGGCCTCTATCGGTGGCAGCGAAATTGCTTATGCTTTCAGGGCGGGCCGTAAGCCTGCTTTGCCGCTTTTCGGTTGGTGCAAATGGCTCCTCCATCGCTCGACTACGTCGCCGTTCCGGAATCGTTCAAGCTGCCGGACGGGATGAACTTCGGCGGCACCTCCGGGATTGCGATCAATCCGAAGGGGAACCTCTTCGTGCTGCATCGCGGGCCGAAGCCGCTGATGGAGTTCGATCCTGACGGCAATTTTATTCGCGGCTGGGGCGACGGGCTGTTCGACCGGCCGCACGGCCTGCGGATCGACAAGGACGGCAACATCTGGGCGACCGACGTCGCTTCGCCACGTCGCGTACAAGTTCAATCCGTCGGGCCGGCTCGAGATGGTGCTCGGCGTGCGCGGCCGCGCCGGCGAGATGCACGACTTCGGCCACTTACGGCTGTTCAACGAGCCGAGCGAGGCGGTGGTCGGGCCGACCGGCGACATTTACGTGCTGCAAGGCCACGGCAAGGGACCGTGCTGCATCATCAAGTTCGACAAGGACGGCAACTTCATCAAGGCCTGGGGCAAGACCGGCAAGGGCAAGGGCGAGTTCGACATTCCGCATTCGCTGGTGTTCGACGCCAAGGGGCTGCTTTACATCGCCGACCGCAGCAACGCGCGCATCCAGGTGTTCGACGCCGACGGCAACTACATCCGCGAATGGAGCCAGCCCGGCACGCCATGCGGATTGTTCATGACACCGGATCAGAAGATTTGGCTCGCGCACGGCCACACCGGGCAGATCATGACGCTCGATCTCGACGGCAAAGTGCTGGGGATGATCGGAGGCTCGGGGCAGGGCAAGACGCTCGGCCGCTACGGCGAGGCGCACTACATCGCGGTCAGCGCGCGCGACGAGGTGTTCGTCGCCGACACGCTGAACTGGCGCGTGCAGAAGTATGTGAGGCGCGCGTACGCGCCCGTGTCCCGGCCTAGCGAGCGCAGCGAGCGCGAGCGGGCACCCTGTGTCTCACCGTCGAAACAAACCGGGATCCCGGGTCGTCGCTTCGCTCGCCCGGACACGAGATGCAGTCGTAACAGTTAGTCGACTTACTAAATGATCATTGACACGCGCCGCCCATCGTATTACTTAGCCATATGACTAACCAACAGCACCACCTCGACCGCCTGTTCCATGCGCTGGCTGATTCCACCCGCCGCGCCATCGTGATGCGGCTGAGCCAGGGCCGGCGGCCGTCACCGAACTGTCCAAGCCGTTCGAGATGGCGATGCCGACATTGCTTCAGCACATCCGCGTGCTGGAGGATTCCGGCCTGATCGGCACCGAGAAGGTCGGGCGCATCCGCACCTGCGAAATCAACCAGCAGGCGTTCGACGCCACGCAATCATGGCTCGAGAAGCAGCGCAGCCTCTGGGCAAGCCGCCTCGACCGTATGGAAGCCTACGCCGCGAGTTTGCAAGCAAAGGAGAACAACCATGGCAAACGCAAAAACAAAAGATGACGGCCACCTCGATCTGGTGCTGACGCGCTACACCAAACTGCCGCGCGCGCTTTTGTGGCGCTGCTGGACCGAGCCCGAGCACCTCATGCCGTGGTTCTGCCCGCTGCCGTGGAAGACCATCGATTGCGAGATCGACCTCAGGCCGGGCGGCATCTTCCGCTCGACCATGCTGTCGCCGGAGGGAAAGGAGTTTCCCAACACCGGCTGCTATCTGGAGGTGGTGAAACACGAGCGGCTGGTGTGGACCGATGCGCTGCTGCCGGGCTACCGGCCGTCGGAGAAGCCGTTCATCACCGGCGATCCTGACGTTCGAGGATCACCCGGACGGCACGAAATACGTCGCGCGCGCTCTGCACAAGAACGATGCCGACCGCAAGAAGCACGAGGACATGGGCTTCGAACAGGGCTGGGGCACGGTGTGGGAACAGCTCCTCGAGTATGCGCAGAAGCTGAAGTGATCTGGTTTCGTCATGCGCGGGCTTGACCCGCGCATCCATCGAGAATCAAGAGCATTCTGCAAGATGGCATTGCCGGGTCAAGCCCGGCAATGACGACGGATAGGTCGATCGCCAGTTGCTGTCGATATCAGTCGAGATTGAAGCCCTTCCTCCGCACAAACGCGCCGAAGTCCGCGCGCTGCGGCACGCCGTACTGCCGCGCCTTGTCCTCCGACCAGCCGTAGAACGCGGCCTCGCCCCAGCGGGCGGGGTCGCGCGGCTTGTAGGGATGGATCGCGGCGCGGCGCTTGTCGTAGGCGTCGATGCGCTCGGCGAGATCGCCTTCGTCGTATTGGCCTCTGATGCAGCGTGCTGGAGAGCCCGAGCCGCGCGCTGATGTGGCCCTTCTCCGACGGCCAGCCGACGCATAGTCCCGGCGACCGGGATCACGCGCTGCGGCAGCTTGAGCATGTCGCTCACTCGCTGCGAATGGTCGCGGATCACGCTGATCGGGCAGGTGCCGAGCCCGACCGCGTCGGCGGCGGCGAGGAACGTCGCCAGCACGATGCCGGCGTCGACCGCGGCGTTGAAGAACTGATCGAGATGATCGTTGGGGAACGGCTTGCCGCGCATCTTCGAAATTTCCGGCAGCCGCCGGCCGCTGGCGAGGAAAACCAGAAACGCGGGCGCGGTGCGGATGAACGGCTGGTCCGGGATGAGATCGGCGATGACGGTCTGCTTGGGCTTGTCGAGGATGACGATGTCGGCCTGCTGGAGGTCGCTCTTCGACGGCGCGGACAGCGCGCAGGCGCAGAGCAGGCGGAGCAGGGCGGCGTCGACCGGCTTGTCGAGATAGCGGCGATGCACCTTGCGGCTGGCGATGCGGGCGAGCGCGTCGAGGCCGGCGAGGTTTTCGTCGACGGGGAGTTGTTCGCCGAAGCGGTGTTGCAGGGCGGCGCGCGATGGCTTTTGCGGAATTCATGGGTTTGGCATGCTGTCGCAATCCGCCGTCATGGCCGGGCATAGCCGTCCGAAGGACGGCGTCGCTTCGCTCGCCTACGTCCCGGCCATCCACGTCTTCCTTTGCGTATCAAAGCAAGGCGTGGATGCCCGGCACAAGGCCGGGCATGACGCGGATGGACGTCTGGCGTCTAGAAGTCTTCATGTTCTCCGATCCCGCGCTCGCCGCGGTCCTCACGCTCAAGACCTGTCCTGATCGTCTGGCTTGGCGGCTTCCTCGGCGGATGGCGTCGGGCGCGGCGGGCTTCGCCTATGGCGTCGTCGCGACCGCGATCTGGCTGCACGCGATCTCGCCGCTGCACGCCACCATGCTGGTGGTGTCGGGCGGGCTGATCATCCAGTCGAGCCTCGTCTACAAGATGCGCCGCACGCTGGACTGGCCGCGGCTCGCGCCGTTCCTGATCGCGGGACTGATCGGCGTGCCGATCGGCGTCGCGCTGGTGGTGAAGACCGATCAGAGCGCGCTGCGGCTCGGCGTCGCGATCTTCCTGGTGGTCTATGGCCTTTACGCGCTGCTGCGCGCCGCGGCTGCCGCACATCTCCCGCGGCGGCAAGGCGGCCGACGCCGGGATCGGATTTCTCGGCGGGCTGATGGGCGGGCTCGCCGGCCTGTCGGGCCTCGCGCCGGCGATCTGGACGCAGCTTCGCGGCTGGCCGAAGGACGTCGCGCGCGGCGTCTATCAGCCGTTCATCCTGGTCGCGCATATCGCGGCGCTGCTGCTGATCGGCGTGGTGGCGCTCGATCGCGTCGGCGTCGTGCTGTTCCTGGTTGTGGCGCCGGCCATCGCGCTGGGCGGCTGGGTCGGCTGGATGATCTACGGCAAGCTCGACGAGCGGCGTTTCCAGCAGATGTTCGCCGGGCTATTGGTGGTGTCGGGGCTGTTGCTGCTGATCCGCGTCTTGAGGGGACGAAACAATGTCGGTCGAACTTTATCTCGCCTATGTGCTGGCCTGCCTTGTCATCACCATCATCCCCGGGCCCGACGGTGACGCTGATCGCCGCCAACAGCCTGGCGCACGGCACGCGCGCCGGCCTGCTCAACGTGCTGGGCACGCAGTTCGGCCTCGGCCTGATGATGCTGGTGCTGATCGTCGGCCTGTCCTCGATCATCGCCACCATGGGCGTGTGGTTCGACTGGCTGCGCTTTATCGGCGCGGCCTATCTGGTCTGGCTCGGCTGGAAGCTGCTGCGCTCGTCGGGCTCGCTCGACGGCCGCGGCAACGGTCGCCTCGCGGCGGCTTCGTCACGCAGGGCTTCCTGGTGCTGCTCGGCAATCCGAAGGCGCTGCTCTGGTTCGGCGCCTTCATCCCGCAATTCGTCGATCCCGACCACCGACTATGTCTCGCAGGTCGTGCTGCTCGGCCTGACCGCGATGGCGACCGCGGCGATTTCCGATGGCGCCTATGCGGTGCTGGCGGGCGGTGCGCGCACCTGCTGTCGCGCCATCGCGTGCGGCTGGTCTCGCGCATCGGCGGGCTCTGCCTGATCGGCGGCGGCGCCTGGCTCGCGCTTGACGCGGGTGACGGTGAGGTTGAAGCGCGCGGCGGAATAGGCGACCCTGCGCGCGATTTGCATTTCAGTGAGGATTTCCCGTGGCTCCCATGATTCCCAGTCAGCGCATCGAATATTCCGCGATCGTCGACCGACCGCCGCTGAAGCTGCCGAACAACGCGCGCGTGATCTTCTGGACCATCGTCAACTACGAGGTGTGGGACATCTCGCGGCCGATGGCGCGGCAGGTGATCCCGGCGCCGACCGGGCAGGTGCTGCTCCCCGACGTGCCGAACTGGAGCTGGCACGAATACGGCATGCGGGTCGGCGCCTGGCGCTTCTACGAATTGTTCGCGCGGCTCGGCATCAAGCCGACGCTCGCCGCCAACGCGCGCATCTGCGAGGACTATCCGCGCGTCGCCGAGCAGGCCAAGAAGGACGGCTGGGAGTTCATGGGCCACGCCTACGACCAGCAGCCGATCCACAAGGAGACCGACCAGCTCGCGATGATCGAGCGCTCGATGGACGTGATCGAGAAGTTCACCGGCACGCGGCCGGTCGGCTGGCTCGGGCCCGGCCTGACGCAGACGCTGGAGACGCCGGAAAATCTGGCCAAGGCCGGCGTGCAGTACATCGGCGACTGGGTCTATGACGACGAGCCGACCACGATCAAGACCGACAACGGCCCGCTGGTCACGATGCCCTACACGGTGGAGCTCAACGACATCCCGATGATGATCGTGCAGCACCACGAGAGCGACTACCTGCTCAAGCGCGCGATCGATCAGTTCGACCGGCTCTACGCCGAGGGCGCGCACCGCGCCAAGGTGATGGCGGTGGCGATCCATCCCTACATCTCGGGCCAGCCGCACCGGATCAAGTATCTCGAGGCGATCTACGACTACGTGAACCGCTTCGAGGGCGTGCTGCACTGGAACGGCGTGCAGATCCTCGACTGGTACAAGAAGGCGTCCGCGCAGAAGAAGTGAGTTTCTTCGCGCCAGAATTCGCTCTCTCGGTTGTCATGCCCGGGCTTGACCCGGGCATCCATGAGGTGGAGCGGCGCAGTAATTCTTACGATTAGTGTTTGCCGAGAGTCCGCATGGATCGCCGGGTCAAGCCCGGCGATGACGGCGGTGGGTGCGTACGCGCAAATCATGCGTTTCCTTAGGAAAACGCACTTCTCCCCGCCCCGAATCCTGCCGTATGATCCTCGCGCTTTGCTCGATCGAGGGCGCTGTCATGAGGCGATCTGATGGTGGAGCAAGGCGCGGCGCCTGCGGTTGGTCCTCGCAAGATCAACTCCGGGAGGCCCGGGTCACCGTCCGTCCCGACTAAGCGGGGCTGCCCTTCAATGGGCTGGTGGGTGACGGAGGAAGGACGGCGAAAGCCGGCCGATCCCGAGGTGGAAGGCCCACCCATCCGTCGCTGTAAGTTACGGTCCCGAGGAACCTAAAATCGCCGCGGTGGAGCGCCGGCAGGCGGGCGTCCTTCGCAAAGGACGCGTCGCCGCGCGCTATGGAGCTTCGGCGGGTTCAGTCCGCCGAAGCGCGGAAAGGGAAAGGCGACAAGGAACGCCTCCCGGCGCTCCGCCTCCCTCGTTGAAGAGGGGGCAAACACAGGAAGCCCGCGAGCCTCAAGGACGGCGTCGCTTGTACGCCTCATGGCGCGAGCATAGCGCGCGAACCCGGATTTTATGCCACGCTCCGGGAGACCGATCGCAGTGCGCGACCCGGAATGACGGAAAGACTTCGTATAAGCCATCACCATGACCTCAGACACACTTCGCATCTCTCCCGCCGACCTGCACACCTTCACCGCCGCGATCTTCGTCGCGGCCGGGCTCACGCCCGAGCATGCCAACGAATGGGCCAAGATGCTGGTCTGGGCCAACCTGCGCGGCACCGACTTGCACGGCGTCATCCGCATCCCGCGCTACATCGACCTGATCAACGCCAAGTCGATCAACAAGGCGCCGAACATCCGCGTCGAGCGCAAGATGGGCGCCATCGCCGTGCTGGAAACCGACCGCGCGCCCGCCGCGGTCGGCATGACGCGCGCGGTGAACGAAGCGATCCAGTGCGCGAAGGAAGCCGGCGTCGGCTGGTGCGCGGCGCGCAACACCACGCACACCGGCGCGATCGGCTATTTCGCGGTGCAGGCGGCGGAGCAGGGCTTCGGCGCCATCGTGATGACGCGCGTCCGGCCCGATGATGGCCTATCCCGGCACGCGGGTCGGCGCGGTGTCGTCCAATCCGATCGCCTTCGCGGTGCCGCGCGCCAACGGCCGGCCGTACCTGATCGATTTCTCCACCGGCGTGGTCGCCAACGGCAAGATCATGGGCGCGGCGGACCGCGGCGAAAAAATTCCGCTCGGCTGGGGCCTCGACAAGGACGGCCGCGACACCACCGACCCGAAGGCGGTCGAGACCGTGCTGCCGCTCGGCGGCGCCAAGGGCGCGGGGCTTTCGTTCATGATCGAGTGCATGTCGAGCCTGCTGCTGTCCAATCCGCGCATCGCGCCGGACCTGGAGGACGGCTCGATCGAGAACAATCCGTTCCTCAACGGCTCGGTGATCGCGATCAATCCGGCGGCGTTCGGCGACCCGGCGACGTTCGAGCGCGAGGCCGAGCGGCTCGGCCGCTCCATCGCCGGGCTGCCGCGCGCCGACGGCGTCGACAAGATCATGCTGCCCGGCGAGCGCGGCGACGCGATCCGCGCCGAGCGCGAGAAGTCCGGCATTCCTGTTCCACGCGGAACGTGGCAACGTATCGGCAAGGCGGCGGAGAAGCTCGGTGTGAAGCTGCCGGTGTAGCGCAGGAGATTATCGATGCGACGCCGTGAATTCTCGCGCTGCTGGGCAGCGCGGTCGCGTTGCCGCTCGCCGCGCGTGCGCAACAAATGCGCCGGGTCGGTGCTCTGATCCTGGAAATGCCGATGCCGAAGCCTTCGGGAAGGAGATGCGGGCGGAACTGTCGAAGGCGGGCTATGTCGAAGGGCGAAACGTTCAATTCGACATCCGTTCGGCGCAGGGGCGGCTTCGACCTTGGCGAAGGTGTCAACGATCGGCTTCCTCGCGCTGGGAACTCCGCCGCCGGGACCCTATCGTCGACGCATTGCGCGACGGGCTCCAGCAGCTCGGCTACAGCGAGGATCGCAACATCAAGCTGGAGATTCGATCCGCCGCGGTGCGGCCGGTCGGCTTCCCGAACTGGCGGCCGAGCTGGTCCGGCTCAAGGTCGATGTCATCGTGGCCTCTCAGACTCCGACTGCCACCGCGGCGAAGCAGGCCACCCGCGAGATTCCGATCGTGATGGCGAGCGTGGGCGATCCGGTCGGAACCGGCTTGGTCGCGAGCCTCGCGCGGCCGGGCGGCAATGTCACCGGCACGTCGGCAGGCTCCGTGAGGTGGCCGGCAAGATCGTCGAGCTGATCCGCGACTTGCTGCCGGCGGCGCGAGCGTTTCGCGGTGCTCGCCAACGAGACCGATCCGTTCACCAAGCCGTATCTCGAGGCAAACGACCGCAGCGCGCGCAGCATCGGCCTGGAGATGGAGCCGATCATGTCGCGCGGCCGGCGGCGATCGCTGGAGCGGCGTTCCAGACGCATGACCGCGACAAGCGCGTCGATGCCGTCTTGGTTCAAGGCAGCCTGCGTGCGCAAGGAAGCGATCGAGCCTTGCGCATCAAGCATCGGCTGCCTTCGCTCTCGCAAAGCGTGCTGACGCCGCGGCTCGGCGGCCTGATGTCTTATTCCTTCGACTTCGCTGCGTTGATCCGCGAGGTCGCGAGCCTACGTCGACAAGATTCCTCAAGGGCGAGAAGCCCGCCGATCTGCCGGTCAGCTTTCCCACCAAGTTCGAGGTGACCGCGATCAACCTCAAGACCGCCAAAGCGATCGGCCTGGACCATCTCGCCGACGCTGCTGTGCCCGCGCCGACGAGGTGATCGAATGAGGCGGCGGACTTTCATCGCCACTCTGGGCGGCGCCGCGGCCACGGCGTTGCTTGCTCCGCACGCGCGCCTGGGCACAACAGAAGCTGCCGACCGTCGGCTTTCTCGGCTCGGCACGCCATCAACCCAAGGCACGTGGCTCGCCGCGCTCGTGCAGCGGCTGCATGAGCTCAACTGGATCGACGGGCGCACCATCACGCTCGATGTGCGCTGGGCGGAGGGCCGCCCCGAGCGCTACGCCGAGATCGCCACCGAGTTTGTCCGGCGCAAGGTCGACGTTATCGTCACGTCGGGCAGCGCCGTCCCCGCGCTGATGAAGGCGACGTCGGTCATTCCCATCGTGTTCGGAGATCGATGGCGATCCGGTCGGCCGGGGCCTGGTCGCCTCGCTGGCGCGGCCGGGCGGCAACGTCACCGGCCTCTCCGCACTGCTGCCCGAACTCGCCGGCAAGCGGCTTGAATTGCTGCGCGAGATGCTTCCGCAATTCCGCCGGTTGGCCGTGATGGGCAATCCCGGCTTTGCCGGCGCCTTGCAGGAGACCAAGGAAGTTCAAGCTGCCGGCGGCAAGCTTGGCATCGAGGTTGTGCCGGCGCCGATCCGGCGTGCGGAGGACATTGCACCCGCGTTCGACGCGTTCAATGGCAAGGTGGACGCGCTGTATGTCTGTGGCGACGCGCTCGCCACCAGCCAGCAGCGCCGATCAACACGCTGGCGCTCGGCGCGCGCCTGCCGACGATCTTCGGCACACGAGGCTACGCCGAGACGGGAGGCCTGGTGGCCTATGGTCCAAATTTCCCGGACCTGCACCGGCGCGCCGGCGATTATGTCGACAAGATCCTGCGCGGCGGCAAGCCGGGCGATCTGCCGGTCGAGCAGCCAATCAAATTCGATCTGGTGATCAATCTGACGACCGCCAAAGCGATCGGCCTGACGATTTCGCCGACCCTGCTCGCCCGCGCCGACGAGGTGATCGAATGAGGCGGCGGGAGTTCATCGCGGTTGTGGTGGTGCGGCGGCATGGCCGCTGGCGGCTCGTGCTCAGCAGGCGGGCAGAATGCCTCGGGTCGGCGTGCTGATGGCCGGCTCGCGAAAACTCCGATGAAAACGCGCCGCGCGCCGCTGCGTTTCGCAAGGCGCTGGCGGAACTCGGTTGGAAGGATGGTGAAAACGTCCGCATCGAATACCGTTGGTCGGCCGGCAAGAGCGACCTCATCCAGCAATACGCCAAGGAGCTGGTGGCACTTTCGCCCGACGTGATCCTTGCCAACAGCACGCCCGTCATCGCGGCATTGAAGGGCATGACCTCGTCCATCCCGGTCGTATTTGCCTTGTCGATGGATCCTGTCGGCCTCGGTCACGTGAAAAGTCTTTCGCGGCCAGGAGGCAATTTCACTGGCTTCACCTTCATCGATCCGGAACTGATCGGAAAGTGGACGGGCCTGCTCCAGGACGTGGTGCCTGGTCTCACCCGGGCTGCCCTTCTTTTCAATCCGGACACGGTGCATTCGTATCTCAAGTTCGTGCAGCGAAATTCAGGCCAAGCATCGCACCGGATCTGTGGAGCTTGTGTCACTGCCCGTTCGCACCACCGGCGAGATGGAAGCCGCTCTCGCTACATTGGCCAAGCAGCCCGGCTCAGGCTTGATGATCGGGCCGGACCCGTTCAACCAGGTGCGTCATCAAACAGCTCGCGCAACTCACGACACAAGCCCGGCTGCCGACGATTTCCGTCTATCGGCCATTCGTCGTGGCGGGCGGCCTCATGATGTACGGGCCGGACACCGCGGATATTTTCCGTCGTTCGGCGGAGTATGTGGACCGCGTTCTCAAAGGCGCAAATCCTGCCGATTTGCCGGTCCAGCAACCCAACAAGTTCGAATTCGCCATCAATCTCAAGACCGCGAAGGCACTCGGCCTTGACCGTTCCGCTGACGTTGCTGGCCACTGCCGACGAGGTGATCGAATGAGGCGGCGGGATTTCATCGCGGCGCTCGGCAGTACAACGGTGCTGCCGCTGTTGCGCGCCCAACTCCGATTGTCATGCCCGCGAAAGCGGGCATCCAGTAACCGACACCAGTTTCTGCGGGGCGAGATTGTGCCATATTCAGTCGATTGCGGTTCCTGCATCGTCCGCTTTCGCGGATGATCACAGCAGACTGAAATCGCTCCGTCTCGGCGTGGCGAAGGAAGAAGGAGCCAACGATGGGTTTCAACAAAGGCCACATGGAATTCACCACCCTCAATCTGGACGAGGGCTTCCACAACGTGCCCGGCTATCCGCCCGGGCTTCCGCGAGCGCATCCTGGCCGGCTCGCTCGACGAGAAGAACAAGGTCGGCAACCGCACTCGCATCCTGCGCATCGATCCCGGCGCGTATTCCACCGTGCCGTTCGTGCACGAATACTGGGAAGAGGTGTTCCTGGTGTCGGGCGATCTGGTCTGCGGCTCGGACGACAAGGGGCAGGGCGGCGAGCAGTTCAAGGGCCCGACCTATTGCGTGCGCCCGCCCGGCGTCTATCACGGGCCGTTCACGTCGAAGACCGGGTGTTATTTGCTGGAGACGCATTACTTCGCGGAGAAGTAGGCCTTGTGTGCCCGGACGCGGAGCCAGACGCGAAGCGGTGCGCCGCGGATGCGGGGACCGTTCTCGCATACCGAATTTCGAACGGATCGCCGGGTCTGCGGCGCGATCACTCGCGTCGCTCGTGCTTGCACTGCGCCCGGGACACGACGAGCGGGTGACGGGAGAGGAAATCATGCGGCGTTGCACGCTTGCACTGTTGCTCGCGCTTTTTTCACTCCCCGCACCCGCCCAGGACTGGCCGTCCAAACCCATCCGCATCGTGGTGCCGTTTGCGCCGGGCGGCGCGGCCGACGTCTGGGCGCGCATCATCGCCGAGCCGCTGTCCGCCGCGCTCAAGCAACCGGTGGTGATCGAGAACCGCGGCGGCAGCGGCGGCATGATCGCGGCGCAGCAGGTCGCGCGCGCCGAGCCCGACGGCTACACGATCCTGGTCGGCGGGCTGGCGCCGCAGATCATCTCGCCGTCGCTCGCCGCCAATCCCGGCTTCGACACGCTGAAGGACTTCGTGCACATCGCCTACATCGGCGGCCCGCCGATGGTCTGGGTGGCCGATCCCAAGAACGAATTGCGCTCGGTCAAGGACGTGGTCGCGGCGGCGAAGGCCGACAAGCTGTCCGGCTACGCCACCTCGGGCGTCGGCACGCTGGGGCATCTGGTGGTGGAATACGTCGCCAGGCGCGAGGGCCTGAAGCTCAATCACATCCCCTACAACACGGCGGCGTTCGCCGACATTCTCGCCGGCCGCGTGCCGTTCGGCTCGTTCACCTGGGGCGCCGCGCTCGGCCAGATCCAGGGCAAGACGTTGCGCGGGCTTGCGGTGACGACCGAGACGCGCCGGCCCGAGGCGCCGGAGGTGCCGACCTTCAAGGAACTGGGCTACGACCTCGTCGCCAGCACCTGGTTCTCGTTCGCGGCGCCGAAGGGCACGCCGGACGCGGTGGTGCGCCGGCTCAACGCCGAGACGGTCCGCATCATGAAATTGCCGGAGATGCAGAAGCGGCGCGACCAGGACGCGTTCGATCCGAAGGAGTTCACGCCGGAGCAGCTCACGGCGTATTTCGAGTCGGAGATCAAGCGCTGGCAGCCGGTGGCGCAGGAAGCGGGGATGAAGAAGTAGACCACTCCGCCATCATCCTGAGGCCAGCCGCGAAGCGCCGCTCGAAGGATCGGGCGGCCTCGATCCTTCGATGACGTGGGCACGCGACGTCTCTACGCGCGGATGCGCCGTGGACGCGCCTCGGCCATGACGGCCGGTGGCAGCTACTTCCCCAATCCCAAATGCTTCACCGCATTGTTGTACGCGATATCCGCGCGCACCTTTTCATCCAGCTTCTCGTTGTCGAACCAATGCCCGGCCTCCTCCGCCTTCTCGAACGGATAGTCCGCGCCGAACATGATGCGCTCGTGGCCGAGCGCGGCGATGGTGCAGTTCAGCGGCTCGGCCGAGCACATGCCTGACGTCGTCGACGTACACATTCTCCTTGATGTAGTGCGACGGCGGCTTCTTCAGCGGCACGTTGTAGAAGTCGGGCCCGGCGCGGCTGTCGAACCGCCACAGCAGGAACGGCAGCGTCTCGCCGAGATGGCCGAGGCCGAGCCGCGCCTTCGGGTAGCGGTCGAACACGCCGCCGAAGATCAGCCGCAGCGCGTGCGAGCCGGTCTCGAACGTCCACTCCCAGGTGGCGCGGCGCAGTCCGTTGTGGCCGGCCAGCACCGGCGCCACCGTCACCGGATCGGTCGGATGGATATAGATCAGCGTGCCCAGCGCCTCGGCGCGCTCCCAGAACGGATAGAGCGAAGGGTGGTCGAGGTACTGCCCGTTGGTGTGGCCGTTGATCATCGCGCCGGAGAATTTCAATTCCTTGACGCAGCGCTCCAGCTCGTCGGCCGCGGCCTTGGCGTCCTGCATGGGCAAATGCGCGAAACCCGAATAGCGGTCGGGCCGGCGCTGGATTTCGCGGGCGAGGAAGTCATTGGCGTCGCGGGCGCGGCGGATCGCGATGCGCGCGTCCGGCTCAGCCTGCACGCCGGGGCCCGCCAGGCTGAGCACCGCGCGCGCGATCCCGGCCTTGTCCATCGAAGCGAGCCGCATTTCGCCGAAGTCGGTGCAGCGGCTCAGCAGGCCGTCGCGCTTGGCCGCCGGCATCTGCGCCACGCTCGGGTTCCAGTACTCGATGAAACCCGGACAGAGGAAATGCTCTTCCAGTGCGATCTTCTTGACCACGCGATCCTCCCGCACAGGCGCACTCGCGTGCGCCGCGGCATTTTTTCTCTTTTTGCTGTACCGGATATTGGGCTAGCCTGTACCATCATGCAAGCGGCGGACTGTCGCCGGTGGTTGCGTTCATGAGTAAGCCCAGCGAAAAAAATCAGGTTCAGGTGATCGCCCGCGCCGCGCAAATCCTGCGCGCGCTCGAAGGCGAGGACGCCGGACTGAGCCTCGGCGAGATCGCCAAGCGGGTCGATCTCGCGCGCTCGACGGTGCAGCGGATCGTGGCCTCGCTCGCCGCCGAGAAGCTGGTCATCGCGGCGTCGCCCAACGGGCGCGTGCGGCTCGGTCCTACCTTGCTGCGGCTCGCCGCGTCGGTGCGCAGCGACGTCGTCGCGATGGCGCGCCCGTTCATCACCAAGCTGTCGAACGAACTGCGCGAGACCGTCGACCTCGCCTCGGTGCGCAGGGACCATCTGGTCTTCATCGATCAGGTGATCGGTTCGCACCGCCTGCGCACGGTGTCGGCGGTCGGCGAGACTTTTCCGCTCCACTGCACCGCCAACGGCAAGGCGTACCTCAGCCAGTTCGACGAAGCCGCGATCGAGCGGTTGATCGGCCGTGCCTATGAGCCGCGCACGCCGAGGACGCTGACCAAGATCGGTGCGCTGCTCGCGGACCTCAAGATGGTCCGCAAGACCGGCGTCGCCTACGACCGCGAGGAGCACACGCTCGGCATCTGCGCCGTCGGCGTCGCCCTGCAAGACCCGCTCGGCAACGCGGTGGCGATCTCGGTGCCGGTGCCGACGCAACGCTTCCAGCAACAGCATTCGGTCATCGCGGAGCGGCTGCTGGCGACCAAACGTGCGATGGAAGCCGACATGAGAGCGATGGCGGCGTGATTTCGGGCCGGCGCACGCGCCGGCAAGTGCAACGGACCGGCGCGACACAGCGCGGGCGATTGGGAGGACAGGCCTTGGCGAAGAAAATCCGCGGCGTGACGTTCGAAGAGAACCTGGACAACGCGATGGGACTGCAGTTCTACAACCTGTCCCATCGCTTCGGTTATCAGTCCCCGAACTGGCCCTATTTCGAAGACGTCAAGATCGAGCGCATCCACTACATGGCGAAGTCGGGCGTGCTGTCGCAGCGCATCACGACCTCGATGCACAACACCACGCACATCGACGCGCCGGCGCACGTCATCCAGGGCACGCCGTTCATCGACGAGGTGCCGCTGCCGCACTTCTTCGGCTCCGGCATCGTGGTGTCGCTGCCGAAGAAGAAGTGGGAGCCGATCACCTACGACGATCTCGAGAAGGCGGCCGGCAAGATCGTGCGGCCGCGCGACGTCGTCATCATCAACACCGGCTGGCACCACAAGTACGACGACAGCGAGGAATACTTCTGCTACTCGCCCGGCTTCGTGAAGTCGGCCGGCGAGTGGTTCGTCGAGAAGAAGGTCAAGGTGGTCGGCCACGACACCCAGGCCAACGACCATCCGCTCGCCACCGCGATCGGCCCGCAGCGCAACGGGCCGCTGCATCCGCATCTCGCCGAGGAATACAAGAAGTGGTCCAAGGGCCGCGACTGGAAGGACGACTTCCCGGAGTGGGAGCCGGTGCACCGCATCCTGTTCAAGAACGGCATCCTCGGCATCGAGAACGTCGGCGGCGACCTCGACAAGGTCACCGGCAAGCGCTCGACCTTCGCGTTCTTCCCGTGGAACTGGGATCGCGGCGACGGCTGCATCATCCGCCTGGTCGCGATCCACGATCCGAAGGGCAGCTACCGGATCGAGAAAGGGGAGACGTTCAAATGATCGTCCGCAAATTCTCCGAGGCGAAGCCCTACGACGCGCCGAACCATCGCGATTACAAGTCGTTTCGCGTGTTCGGCGCCGAGATGGGCGGCTCGCAGGCGCTGATCTTCGGCATCTCGCATTTCCTGCCGGGCGGCGGCGCCGGTCCCGACGCTTCGCCGCCGGAGAAAATCTATTACGTGCTGGCAGGCGAGCTGACCGTGATCGTCGGCGGCAAGGAGCAGGTGATCAAGCAGGGCGACAGCTGCTACATCGGCCCGAACGAGAGCCGCGAGATCATCAACCGCGGCCACGAGGTGTGCACCATCGCGGTTGCCGTAACGATGCCGAAGTAGCGCCGGGAGCGCATCACATGTCCGAAGCCTTCCTCAAAGACCCGCTGTCGCTGTTCAGCGTCAAGGGCAAGACCGCGATCGTCACCGGCGCGACCGGTGCGCTGGGCGCGATCGCGGCGAAGACGCTGGCCGCGGCCGGCGCCAACGTGGTCATCGCGGCGAACAACGCCGACGGACTGAAGAAGGTGGCTGCCGAATGCGCCAAGCTTGGCGGCAAGACCGAGATCGTCGCCAAGCGGCCGAGCTCCGTGGCGAACTGCGAGGCCATGGTGAAGGCCGCGGTCGATGCGTTCGGCGGCGTCGACATCCTCGTGGTGGCGTCGGGCCAGAACAAGGTGTCGAAGATCGTCGACCAGAAGCCGGAGGATTTCCTCGACGTGATGGACGCCAACGTCACGCAGTCCTGGCTGATGGCGCGCGCGGCCGCCGCGCAGATGCTCAAGCAGGGACGCGGCGGCAAGATCATCCTGACGTCGTCGGCGCGCGGCCTGCTCGGCCATCCGGCCGGCTACACCGCCTACTGCGCGTCGAAGTCGGCGATCGACGGCATCACCAAGGCGCTGGGCTGCGAGCTCGGCGGCAACGGCATCACCGTGAATGCGCTGGGTCCGACGGTGTTCCGCTCGCCGCTCACCGAATGGATGTTTGCCGACGACGAGCGCGGCAAGACCGTGCGCGCCGGCTTCCTGACGCGCGTGCCGAGGGGCCGTCTGGGCGAGCCGGAGGATCTTGCGGGTCCGCTGCTGTTCCTCGCGTCGCAGGCGTCGGATTTCTACACCGGCCACATTCTCTACGCCGACGGCGGCTACACCGCGGGATGAGCTCAAAGGCGAAAATCGCCGTCGTCGGCGCGGGCCTGATGGGCCACGGCATCGCGCAGGTGTTTGCGCTGGCCGGACACGACGTCACCATCACCGACTCGCACACGCCGAATCTCGATACGGCGAAGCAGCGCATCGCAACGAACCTGCGCGATCTGGGCGACGACGAAAAAGCCGTCGAGCGCGTCACGCCGGTTGCCGCGCTGGCCGATTGCGTGCGCGACGCCGACTACGTTGTCGAGGCCGTGCTCGAGGACATGCCGCTCAAGCAGAAGCTCTTTGGCGAGATCGAAGAGTACGTGCGGCCGGACACGATCCTCGCCAGCAACACCTCGGTGATGCCGATCACCGAGATCATGCAGGGCCTCAAGAACCGGGCGCGGGCGCTCGGCACGCATTGGTGGAACCCGCCGTTCCTGGTGCCGCTGGTCGAGGTGATCGGCACGCAATGGACGTCGCAGGGCGCGATCGACTTCACCATGAAGCTGCACGCCGATGCCGGGAAGAAGCCGGCGCATGTGAAGAAGGACGTGCCGGGCTTCATCGGCAACCGGCTGCAGCACGCGCTGTGGCGCGAGGCGGTGTCGCTGGTCGAGAACGGCATCTGCGACGCCGAGACGGTCGATGCCGTCATCAAGGCATCGTTCGGGCGGCGGCTTGCGGTGCTCGGCCCACTCGAGAACGCCGATCTGGTGGGCACCGATCTGTCGCTCGCCATCCACCAGACCGTGCTGCCGGCGATCGACAGCCGGCCCGGGCCTTCGCCATACCTCGAAAAGCTGGTGAAGGACGGCAAGCTTGGCTTCAAGTCGGGCGAGGGTTTCCGCAAATGGAGCGCGGAGGAGCAGGCGGCATTGCGGGCCAAGGTTTTGCAGCACCTCAAGAAGGCGCGCGACACTTGATTTGTGGGCAGAAATGCCCGTTCGCCGCGCAGAATTGCCGTGCGATCCCGTTTGCGCTTCGCGGCCGTACCGCATATTTTCAGGTCAACGACAGCGCGGCTTGCCCGCGCGCCGCAATCCCAAGGAGCACGCCATGACCCAGATCCGCTCGATGGCCCAGCCGGTGCAGAAGCGTCCCGGCGAGATCGGCGTTCACTCGCTCGACGCCTTCAACTTCACGGTTCCCGATCTCGAGGATGCCGAAAAATTCTACGGCGACTTCGGCCTCAACCTGAAGGAAGAGAACGGCTCGCTGTCGCTCTACACCCACGGCCACTGGCACAAGTGGGGCTCGGTGTCGGAAGGCCCGCGCAAGAAGATGCAGTTCGTCTCGTTCGGCGCCTACGAAGAGGACATGCCGAAGTTCCAGGCGCGCATCCAGGAAATGCGCCTCGACCGGCTCGATCCGCCGAAGGGCTTCGAGTCGAACGGCATCTGGCTGCGCGATCCGTCCGGCATGCTGGTCGAGATCCGCGTCGCCGAGAAAAGCTCGCCCAACGAGAAGTCCGATGTCGATGCGTTCGGCGGCAAGCCGCGCATCCAGAACGCGCCGAACCGCTCGAAGGCGCCGCGCGTCGCGCCGCGCCGGCTGGCGCATGTGCTGGTGTTCGCGACCGACATTCCGAAGACCATCGACTGGTATCGCGACGTGCTCGGCATGCGGCTGTCGGACCGCTCCGGCGACATGATCGCCTTCATGCACGGTATCCACGGCAGCGACCATCACATGATCGCGTTCGTGAAGTCGGACGGCCCCGGCCTGCATCACCTGAGTTGGGATGTCGCTTCGATCAACGACATCGGTCTCGGCGCCACGCACATGGCCGACAAGGGCTTCAGCCGGGGCTGGGGCCTCGGCCGCCACGTGCTCGGCTCGAACTTCTTCCACTACGTGCGCGATCCGTGGGGCTCCTACGCAGAGTATTCCTCCGACATCGATTACGTGCCGGTCGACTACGACTGGCAGGCGCAGGATCATCCGGGCGAGGATTCGTTCTACGTGTGGGGTCCGACCCCGCCGGAGGAGTTCGCGATCAACCACGAAATTCTGAAATCGTAAGACGCGCCGTCATCGACACGTCTTGCCGCGCCCGGAGCGACCCTCCGGGCGCTTTGCTGTCCGAACCGAGGTGATCCATGGCCATCAAGTTCCGCGTCGAACTGGTCTGGAAGGACGACAAAGACACCGCTTCGTCGATCTATCTCACCGGCGACGGCCGTGTGATCGTTCAGGGCCGCGCTGTCTCGGCCGCGGAACGTGCGGAAATGAAGCTGCCGGCGGACGGCGAGATGATCAGCGTCGATCGCAAGGTGATCCGGGCGATCAAGGAGATGCTGTAGCGAGATTTGACCCCGCGCCGACCGCTTCGTATTTTGGAACAACTCCAAGCCTGCACCGAGGCCTGCCATGTTCCTGAAGAACCATTGGTACGTCGCAGCATCCGCCAGCGACATCGGCCGCAAGCCGTTCGGCCGTGTCATCCTCGGCGAGCCGGTGGTGTTCTTCCGCACCGAAGACGGCACGCCGATCGCGCTGGAGGACCGCTGCCCGCACCGCCGTTTGCCGCTGTCGATGGGCAAGCTGGTCGGACGGCGACATTCTGCAATGCGGCTATCACGGTCTGCGCTTCGACCGCACCGGCCAGTGCGTGCGCGTGCCGGGCCAGGACATGATCCCGCCGACCGCAAGGGTCAAAACCTATCCGGTGGTCGAGCGCTACAAGTGGCTGTGGATCTGGATGGGCGATCCCGCGCTGGCTGACCCTGCGAAGATCGTCGACTACCACTGGCTCGACGATCCGAACTGGGGCGCCAAGACCGACTATCTGCACGCCGAGTGCAACTGGCAGCTCGTCAACGACAACCTGCTCGATCTCACGCATCTCGCGTTTGTGCACGAGACCACCATCGGCAACATGGCGCTGGTCGAGCACGCGGCGGTGCGGGTGCAGCGCACGCCGCACGGCGTGCAGGTGACGCGCTGGATCATCGACCAGCCGGCGCCGCCGACGTTCGTGAAGGTCGGCGGCTTCACCGGCAACGTCGACCGCTGGCAGATCATCGACTACATGCCGCCGTCGTTCATCCGGCTCGATGTCGGCGCGACGCCGACCGGCACCGGCGCGCCGGAGGGCCGCCGCGTCGGCGGCATCCAGATGCGCAACCTCAACGCCATGACGCCGGAGACGGAATCCACGACGCACTACTTCTGGGGTCAGGCGCACGACTTCCAGCCGCGCAATCCTGAGGTGACCGAGCGGGTGTTCCAGCAGATCAAGACCGCGTTCCTGGAAGACGTGGCGATATTCTCGGCGCAGCAGAAGCTGATCGATCTCGATCCCGGCGCGCCGACCACCGACATCAACGCGGATTCCGGCGGCATCCAGGCCCGGCGCATCGTCGACAAGCTCTACAAGGAAGAGCAGGCAGCGGGCGCGGCCGCCGCCGCCGCGGAATAGGCGATTGACCATGCGCCGCCGCGAATTTCTGGCCCTGGGGATCGCCGCGGCAGCGCTGTCGCCGGCGCGCGCTCAGGAGAAATATCCGTCGCGGCCGGTGCGGCTCATCATCCCGTCGACCGCGGCGGGCGTGCACGATGTGCTCGCGCGGCTTTGGGCCGACCGCGTCAAGACAAGCTTCGGCGCGATCGTGATCGACAACCGTGGTGGCGGCGGCGGTATCATCGCGGCCAACGACGTCGCCAATGCGTCGCCGGACGGCTACACGCTCCTGCTCGGCAGCACGACGACGCAGGTGCTGGCGCCGACCAGCATGGCGAATGCGCCATACGATCCGATGAAGAGCTTTTCGGCCGCCACGGTGTTTGCGTTCAGCTCGACCGCGATTTTGCTCAATCCATCGCTGCCGGTGCGATCGCTCAGCGAACTGACGGCCTATGCGAAGGAGAATCCCGGCAAGTTGTCCTACGGCTCGGTCGGCAATGGTTCGAGCACCAACATGGCCGGCGAATTGTTCAAGCGGCTCGCCGGCGGGCTCGACATCGTTCACGTGCCCTACAAAGGTACGTCGCAAATCCTCGGCGATCTGATCGGCGGTCAGATTCCGATGATGTCGGCGAATTTCACCGCGCAGTATCTGGACCTCCAGCGCGCCGGCAGGATCCGCATCGTCTCGGTGAATTCGGCATCGCGGCTCAAGGGCGCGCCCGAAATCCCGACGTCGGTCGAAAGCGGCTTGCCCGGCATGGTGGCGCAGACCACGTTCGGTATTCTCGGTCCTGCCGGTCTTCCGCAGCCGGTGATCGAGCGCATCAATCAGGTGACGCAGCAGCTCATGGCCGACGAGACATTCCAGAACGAACTGGTGCGCGTCGGCTTCGAGCCGATGATGGGATACGGCGGCGAGAAAGCCGCGGCGGTGTTCCAGGACGAGCTGGCGCGCTGGACGCCGATCATCAGGGCCAACAGCAAGAGCTGATGCGCGCCTATTGCGGCTGTGCCTCTTTCATCCCGACCAGCTTGGCGATCGCGGCGAGCTTGTCGCGCAGGTCCTTGATGCCGGCGGTGAATTCGGCAGGTCCGCGCATATCGACGACCTGACCGGTGGCATTGAGCCGCGTCGCAATCGTCGGATCGCTCTCCAGCACGGCCTTGATGTCGTCGGCGATGCGCTGGCGCGTTTCCATCGGCATGCCGCGCGGCGCGAACACGCCGCTCATGCTTTCGATCTCCAGCGCCGGGAAGCCAGCCTCCGCCACGGTGGGAACGTTCGGCGCGCTGGGCGCGCGCTTGCGGCTGGTCACCGCGAGAATTTTCACGCGGCCGGCCTGGTTCAGCGGCGTCACGATCGCCAGCGATGACAGCAGGAGCTGGATGCGCCCCTCCGCGAGGTCGCCCGGCCCCTGCATGATGTCCTTGTAGGGCACCTTGGCCATGTCGAGGTTGTTGCCCTTGAGATAGCCCTGCAAGAGGAAGTCGGAATTGCCGGGCGCGGCGGCGGCGTTGTGTTTGCCGGATTCGGCGCGGATCAGGTCCGTGAATTCGCGAAGCGTGTTCGGCTTCATGGTTGCCGGGATCGCGGCCGACAACACCAGCGTCGTCACGTTGGCGACCGGAATCAAATCGCGGTCGGCGTTGTAGGACAGCTTCTCGTGCATGTAGGGATGCACCGCGAAGGTGCCGACCGGCACATACAGCAGCGTGTGCTCGTCGTTGGCGGCGATGAAGGAGTTGATCGCGATCATGCCGTCGCCGCCGGGACGGTTCTCGATCACCACGGCCTTGCCCCAGCGCTGCGCCAGCTTGTCCGACAGCATGCGCGTGGTGATGTCGGCGCCGCTGCCCGGACCGAACGGCAGGATGAACTTCACCGGCCGCGACGGGAAGGATTGCGCCGATGCGCGCTGCGCGACGCCGATCTCCGCAAGCAACGCAACGGCAAGAACGATCAGAACCCGCAGCATCGAATACCTCCCGCCCGATCTTCGGCCGCCATCATAGCGCATTCGGCTTCCGAGTCCCGGATCGAGCCGCTATTGTCCGCATGACAGATGGTCGCCGGTGGCGGCAGTACGAAATAATGGGAGGAGTTCATGGAGCGTATACCCCAGCCGATCATGGACAAGCGGGGCGAGCCGCACATGAAGCGGTTCCAGGAGCAGCGCTGGCTGCTCGACAACACCATCCGCTCCAACGGCATCGACTGGGACCAGCCGCGCTCGATCTACATCAGCTCGCCGTGCGGGCCCGAGGGCACCGCCGACATCGTCGGCGTGCGCGAGCGCGTCAAGAAGATGGGCGACATCGCGCCGGCCTTCGAAGCAGTGGCGCGACGCCGCGAGGCCAAGGCGAAAAGTGCGGAAGAAGCAGGCAATGAGGTGACCGCGCGCGACAATTATTTCATGGCGGCGGTCTATTGGGGCGCGGCGCAATGGCCCTACGACCAGAACGACGAGGCGAACGTCGCCTGCCATCTCAAGAAGCGCGAGTGCTACACCAAGTATGCCGCGATGGCCGACCACAAGGTCGAGGCGGTCTGGATTCCGTTCAAGGACACCGCGCTGCCGGCCTGGTTCCACCTGCCGCCGAACTACAAGGGCGGCAAGATCCCGGTGGTGATCAACGTTCCCGGCATGGACAGCTACAAGGAAATCCAGACCGCGCTGTACGGCGACCGTTTCCTCAACCGCGGCTTTGCGACGCTCAACATCGACGGGCCGGGCCAGTACGAAGTCGCCGATGCTCGGCATCTATTTCAGCATGGACAACTGGGTCGCGACCGGCAAAGCGGTGTGCGACTGGCTCGCCAAGCGGCCCGAGGTCGACATGAGCAAGGTGGTGCTGTCGGGCACCAGCTTCGGCACGTTCTTCGGCACGCTGCGCGACCGCGCACGAGCCGCGCATCTCGGCTGCTGCGGTCATCTCGGTGTGCCACGAGCCGGGCTGCCACACGATCTTCCAGGAGGCGTCGCCGACCTTCAAGAAGCGATTCATGTACATGTCGGGCATCACCGACGAGGCCGAGTTCGACAAGATGCGCCAGGGCATGACCTGGGAAGGCCACGCCGACAAGGTCAAGGTGCCGTATCTCTGCGTCGCCGGCGAGTTCGACGAGCTGTCGCCGGTCGAGCACTCGTTCCGGCTGGTCGAGGCGGTGAAGGGGCCGAAGCGCATGGTGGTCTATCAGGAGTCGCGCCACTCGGTCGGCAACGTGCCGGCCGCCAACCTCGGGCCGTTCCCGCAGATCCTGGTGGCCGACTGGCTCGCCGATCGCGTCGCCGGCAAGCCGATGGCGAACGAGCACTGGTACGTGCGCTCGACCGGCCAGATCGACAAGAAGCCGCTGTAGTTCAACCCAAACAGGAAGTCACTTATGGATCTCGGTCTTACCGGGCGCGTTGCGCTCGTCACTGGCGCGAGCAAGGGCATCGGCCGCGCCATCGCGCTCACGCTCGCCGCTGAGGGCATGGACGTCGCGCATCGTGGCGCGCAGCCGCGAGCCGCTGGAGGCGCTCAAGAAGGAGATCGAGGCCAAGGGCCGCAAGGCGGTGGCGATCGCCGCCGATCTCGCCGATCCGGCAGCGGCGCAGCCCACGATCGACGCCGCGGTGAAGGCGTTCGGCAAGCTCGACCTGCTGGTGAACTGCGCCGGCGCGACCAAGGGCGGCAGCTTCCTCACGCTGTCGGACGCCGACTGGACCGACAGCTTCGGGCTGAAGTTCTTCACCTACGTGCGGATGTCGAAGCTCGCCTGGCCGCATCTCAAGGCGTCGCGCGGCGGCATCGTGCACATCGCCGGCATCGCGGGCCGCACC
Organism: uncultured Alphaproteobacteria bacterium; assembly: GCA_963838595.1. Lineage (GTDB taxonomy): Bacteria > Pseudomonadota > Alphaproteobacteria > Rhizobiales > Xanthobacteraceae > Z2-YC6860. Next base: position 213,037 of record CAWIRP010000002.1, on the reverse strand, counting down.
GGCGCGAGCGGCTTCGACGCGGTGGGCACGGTGAACTCGGCGCTGGCGCTGCTCACCAAGGCGCAGGCCGACCGCGGCGTGATCGACGGCGTGCGGGTCAACGCCATCCATCCCGGCACCATCGACACCGGCCGGCTGACCGCGCGGCTCGACCGCATGATGGCGGCGAGCAAGTCATCCAAGGACGAGGCGCTGAAGGCGCTGCTCGCCGACGAGAAGACCGAGCGGGTCGGCAGGCCGGAGGAGGTGGCGGCGATGGTGGCGATGATCGCCGGCAAGCCGGTCGAGTTCATGCAGGGCGCGATCATCGACTTCGACGGCGGCAAGAACAGGGGGCTTTAGCGACTCTCAATCCGTGTCCCGGGCGAGCGAGCCGGCCCCGTGACTCAGGACGGTCGGCTCGGTAGTCGCTTGGCCGGGACACGAGAGTCCGCTAATCCACCGCCTGCATCTCGCGGCCCGCGCGATCGCCCAGTTCTCCCAGGCGCGGTTGAGCGTGTAGTGGCTGGTGCGCGCGATCACCGCGTCGACCTCGCCAGGGTGCAGGAACTTGATCTTGCCCATCTGCATCGCCTGCATCTGCAGCTTCGAGTTCAGCTCCAGATAGTTCGAGATGAACACCGCGTGGCGGATCGAGGTGCCGGCGACCACCGCGCCGTGGCCGCGCATCAGCGCGGTGCGGCCCTTGCCGAGCCGCTTGGCGAGATCGCGGCCCATCGCCATGCTGTTCACCAGCAGCGCGGTGTCGCCGAACTTGTCGTGCGAATCCCACAGCGGCACGTCGTGGCCGATCGAGGCGCACATGTGCAGCAGCGGCTTCAGCTTGGTGTTGGTGATGCCGAACGGGATCGTGCTCGGCGAATGGTTGTGCACCACCGACATGATCTCCGGCCGCATCTCGTAGATCGCGCCGTGGATGAAGCGCTCGGTGTAAGGCGCGTGCGTGGTCTTGGCCTTCTTGGGATCGAGCGGATCGCCCTCCAGCGTGAACTCCATGATGTCGGACGGCTCGATGCGCTCCGGCGCGCGGGCGCGGGACAGCAGATAGCGGTCCTTGTGCTTGGGATGGCGCACGCTGATGTGGCCGAACGAGTCGACGATGCCTTCGTTGGCGAGGATGCGGTTGGCGGTGACGAGCTCGTCGATGATGTCGAATTTCTTGGCCATGGGGTTTCCTCTTTTTGAAGTGATTATGCCGTGTGTCCCGTCGCCATCGCGGCGAGGCGTTGCGGATCGTCAGGTAGTGTGTTGCCGCGCCAGACGATGTGCAGGTCGGGGCGCAGCAGGATGAGATCGCGCGCGTAAACGTCGCGTGCCGTCTGGTCCGGCACGTCGAGCACCTGGAACGGCGCGCCGATGCTGGCAAATGCCTTTTGCAAGGTGGACGCATCGTGCTTGGCGCCGCCGAGCCGCAGCAACGTATAGCCGTCGCCGATCCTGTCCTGCATGGCGACGCCGCCTTCGAGCCAGACGTGCGGCAGCCGCACGCCGGGCAGCGTCGACGGCTTGTATTCGATGAAATCGTAGGGCGGTGGATCGCCGGCTCCGACGCGATCAGCGGCGAGACGTAGAAATAGCCGAGCTCGGCGCCGATCATCTCGTTCGACTTGCGCTGCTCGACGTCGGCAAGCGCGATAAGCCGTGCGCGCTCGGCGGCATTTTCCGGCGCGTTGTAATCGACGCCGGACTTGATCTGGCCGCGCCACTTGCGCCGGCCGGTCGAGGCGAAGCGCGAGGCCGCGACGTTGTTGCGGCCGACCGGACGGCGCTCGGTCTCGTAGGACGTGAGCAGGCCCGGCCCGCCCCAGCCCTTGAGCGTCGCGGCGAGCTTCCAGCCGAGATCGACGGCGTCGCCGACGCCGGAGTTCATGCCGAGCCCGCCGGTCGGGATCATCAGGTGCACCGCGTCGCCGGCGAGGAACACGCGGCCGTCGGCGAAGCGGTCGGCCAGCAGCAGGTTCTGCCGCCATTCGCCGACCCACTGCATCTCGTATTTGAGCGGCATGGCGATGGTCTTCTCGAACATCGCCGCCATGTCCTCGTCCTTCTCCACCACCGAATGCAGCGTGAAGTGCCGGGTGTCGTCCTGCAGGATGAGCTGCGTCGCCTGGGTGTCGACGACGTGATAGTGGCGGCCCTTGCCGATCGGAATGCGCTCGAACAGTTCGTCGCAGCGGAACAACGCCTGGCGAAGCTGCAGGATATTGCCTTCGCCCTGCAGCGCGATGCCGAGCTGCTTGCGCACGCCGCTTGCGCCGCCGTCGCAGCCGGCGAGATACTGCGCGGTGATGTGTTCGGTCTTGCCGTTTTCGTTCTTTATCTCCGCGGTGACGCTTTGCGCATCCTGCGTGAACGACACGAATTCGCAGCCGTAGCGCACCGTCACGTTGGGATCGGCATCGATGACCGACTTGAGCAGCGGCTCGACCGTGTATTGCGAGATGAGCTGATACGGCTCGAGCGGCAGCGTGCCGTCGTTGCACGCCGCGATCTCCTTCTTCGCCTCGGCGACCGACGGATAGGGCAGGCGAAGCAGCGGCGGATCGATCAGCGAGGTGACGATGAACACGTCCATCGGCACATCGGCCGGCAGTCCGGCGGCGCGGAAGCGCTCGGCCAGTCCCATGCGGCGGAAGATTTCCATGCTGCGCGCATTGCAGCGCTCCATCTTCGGCAGCCGCTGCGGCGCGTCCTTGCGCTCGATCAGCGTGCAGCGCACGCCGCGCCGGCCGAGATCGAGCGCGAGGGTCAGCCCGACCGGTCCGGCGCCGACGATCAGAACCTGGGTGTCCATGCGAGGCGGGAATCCGTCTCAATCCGAAGCGCGATATGCTTCGAATCGAGCCATAGCAGATTCGCGGCGGGAGGCATCGGCGGAGCAGGCATGACGGATTGGATCGGCCGGCTGTGGCGCGGCGAGGTCGGGCTCGCCAGCGCGTTCTGGGAATACGCCGTCGTGTTCGGCACGTTCGCTCACGTCGTCACGACCGGCCTGGCCTACGGCGCGTTCGTGGCCGGCGTGCCGCTCTGGCTTGCGGTCGCGATGTTCTTTCTCGCCGCGCCGTACACGTTCCTGGTCACGGTCGGTGTGTGGCGCAGCGCGGACCGCTACCAGGGACCGGCGAAATGGGCGCACGCCGCGCGGATCGGCGTCGTGGTCTGGGCGATTGCGTCGCTGGTGCTGTAGCTAGGCGGCCCGCAGCGCCGGCATGACCTCGCGGCCGAACAGCTCGACCGAATGGAGCATCTCACCGAGCGTGAGATCGCCGAACGCCATCTGGCCGACCACGTAATTGCAGCCGCTGTCGGCGAGCTGCGGCTTCAGGAACGCCGTCACCGTCTGCGGCGAGCCGGCAATCGCCTGGCCCTGTTTCACCAGCGCGTCGAAGCTGTCGGCGCGCAGCGGCGAGCCGACCTGGGTGCCGTGCATGTCGTGCAGATAGGTGAAGCTGTGACGCCAGCGCAGATAGGCGCGGCGTGCGATTGCGAGCGCCTCGTCGTCGGTGTCCGCGACGAAGATGAAACGCACCATGCCCATCTTGGGCAGCGGCGCGGCATCGCCCTGCGCCTCGCGCCACACGTCGCGATAGCGCGAGACGATGGCGCGGGTTGGCCCCGGCATGTCGTTCGTCACCATGTGCAGGCCCTTGCGGGCGGCGCGCTCGGCGCTGTCCGGCGAATGCGCGCCGTACCACAGCGGCGGATGCGGCTTCTGCAGCGGCTCGATCTGCAGCGGCACGCCATCGAACGTGTCGTAATTGCCCTTGAAGCTCAAGTCCTTCGAGTTGAATGCCTTGAGGATCAGTTCCAGCCGCTCGGCGTAGATCTGCTGGCGCTCTTCCGCGTTCTGCCCGTAGTAGGAAATCTCGTACGGCACCGAGCCGCGCCCGAAGCCGATCTCCAGCCGCCCGCCGCTGATGTGATCGAGCATGCAGATTTCCTCGATCATGCGCAGCGGATGATGCACCGGCAGCGCATAGACGAAGGTGCCGAACCGCAGCCGCTTGGTGCGCTGCGCGATCGCGGAGAGGAACACGCTGGGCGAGGGCGCCATGCCGAGCGGCGTGAAATGATGCTCGGCGACGTGATAGGCGAAGAAGCCGGCGCGGTCGAACGCCTCGATGACCTTCAGCCGCTCCTCGTAATAATCGGAGAGCGGCAGGTCGTTGCGGTCGAGGTGGTCGAAGATGCCGAATTCGAGGGTCATTCCTGCCACTCGATGTGCGCCTTGATCGCCTTGCGCGTTTCGTCGATCCAGCCGTGCGGCTTCGCCTTCTCGATCATCGCCGACAGGTTCTGCTGCCAGGCCTGATCCTGCGCCACGCCGTCCCAGCGCCGCAGCGCGGCCTCGGAAATCCACGCGGTCTTGTCGTCCGGCAATTCGGCGATGCCGGCCAGCGACTTGCGCGTGGCGTCGAGCTTCGCCGGATTACCGGTCACCACCAGCTTGAAGGCGCGGAAATTGTCGCGGTCTTCCAGGGTGACCGTGCTTGTGGCGGAGACTTTGACGAACATCGGGCGGCTCCTTAAGCGAACGGCTTTTCGCCGTTCGGCGTCGGGACCTCGAAGCCGTTGATAACGGTCGCGATCATGCTGTAGATGCCGGCGATGGTGATGATCTCGATCGTCATATCGAGACCGAACGTCTTCAACAGGGCCTGATAGGCGTCGTCGCCGAGCTTGCGGTTCCGCAGCAGCGACGTGACCGCGTCGTAGATCAGCGCTTCGTCCGGCTTGGTGAAATTCGGCTTCTTGCCGGTGCGGATCGCTTCGATCACGTCGGGCGCGATGCCGACGTCTTTCGCGGTCTGTTCGTGCGCCGCCCAGGCGTAGGACGCGGTCCAGTGCGCTGCCACGATCATCACGATGAATTCGTACAGACGCTTCTCGAGCTTGCCGGTGTCGCGGATCGAGTTGACCAGCTTGTTGGCTGCCTCGGCGATCGGCGGGATGCGCAGCCACACGCCGAACGGCCCGCTGACGCGCGGCCGCGAGCGGGTGATCGCCGCGTAGATTTGCTTCTGCTGCTCGGTGAGTTCCTCCATCTGAGGCGGATCGAGACGTGCCACGGCATTCCTCCGGTTTGTTATTTCAGCGGCCTGTCGCCGGTCGGCGTCGGCACATCGAAACTCTTCAGGAAAATTCCGACCATCGCATAGTAGCCCACGGTGCTGATCAGATCGACCGTGCCCTCGATGCCGAACTGCGCGATGGCGCGGTCGTAGGTGGCCTGGCTCAGCTCCTTGGTCTGCATCAGCTCGGTCGCGACATCGTAGACGACGCGCTCGTCGTCGCGTTTCAACTCAGGCTTGCGGTTGTCGCGGATCGCGGCGACGACGTCGGGCGAGACGCCGGCCGCCTCCGCCGCCGGGGCGTGCGACGACCAGGCGTATTGCACCGACCAGGCGCGGCACACGGTGATGACCGCCAGCTCGAACAGCCGCCGGTCGAGGATCTTGCTGTCGCGCAGCGCGACGCCGAACGCGTTGGCGTGCTCGGCGAGCGTCGGGTTGCGCAGCCAGATGGTGAACGGCCCGCGCACGTTCTTGCGCGCGCCGGAAATCTCGGCGGCGACGCGCTGCTGCTCGGGCGTCAGCGTAGCGGGATCGAGGGGCGGGACGCGGGACATCTGCTAGACGTTGAGCGGCGCCAGCGTCGGCCGGCCGCGGATCAGGTCGGCGGCCTTCTCGGCGATCATCATCACCGGCGCATTGATGTTGCCGCTGACCAGATCCGGCATCACCGAGGCGTCGACCACGCGCAGCCGCTCGACGCCGTGCACGCGGCACTCCGGATCGACCACCGCCATGTCGTCGGTGCCCATTTTGCAGGTGCCGATCGGGTGATGCAGCGTGATCGCGGTGTTGCGGATGTGCGTCGTCGATCTCGGCGTCGGTCGCAACCGCCGTGAGCTCCTTGGCGATGAACGGCGCGACGCTCGGCTTGGCCATGATGTCGCGCATCAGCCGCACGCCGGCGCGCAGCGTCTGCCATTCGCGGTCGGTCGACATGAAGTTCTGCTTGATGCGGATCGGCGCGCCCGGATCGGCGGAGGCGAGCGAAACCTCGCCGCGGCTTTCCGGATGCAGCATGACGATGCGGCCGCCGAAGCCGTCGTCGAACGGCTGCTTGAACGGCTTGAGATAGGGCCCGGCGGTGAGCGGCGCGCCGGCGAGCAGAAGCTGGACCTCCGGCACCTGGGCGCCCGGGTTCACCTTGGCGAACGAGGCGACGCCGCCGGGAATGTCGGCCGCGATGCCGCTGCCGCCGACGAAATAGGTTTTGGCCAGCTCCGCCGCGATGCGGTCGAGCCGCATCGCGTTGTGCACCGCGCCCGCCGGCTCGGCGCGGCGGAACTGAAGCTGCACGGTGACGTGATCCTGCAAATTCTTGCCGACGCCCTTGAGCGGCACCTTGCTCTTGATGCCGTGCGCGCGCAGCGCATCGGGATCGCCGATGCCGGACAGCATCAGCACCTGCGGCGAGTTGATCACGCCGCCGGCCACGATCACCTCGCGGCTGGCGCGCGCCACGATGGTCTCGCCGCCCTTGCGGTACTCGACGCCGACCGCGCGGCCGCCTTCGATCAGCACGCGCGACACCAGCGCGTTGACCTCGACGGTGAGATTGCCGCGCGCCATCGCCGGCCGCAGATAGGCGACCGCCGCGCTGCAGCGGCGGCCGTTGCGGATGGTGTTCTGGTTGCGGCCGATGCCGTCGTTGTCGGGGCCGTTGAGGTCGTCGTTCCACTGCAGGCCGGCGTCCTTCGCCGCCTCGATATAGGCGTCGACCAGCGGCTCGTTGAAGGTCGAATAGCGCACGCTGAGCGGCCCGTCGGTGCCGCGATACGGGCTCGGCGTGCCCTCCCAGGATTCCTGCTTGCGGAAATAGGGCAGCGCGTGGGCGTAGGACCAGGTCGGCAGCTTGTACTGCTCGGCCCAGCGGTCGTAGTCGCCGCGATGGCCGCGCGAATAGGTCATGGCGTTGATCGACGACGAGCCGCCGATCACCTTGCCGCGCGCGCATTCGATCTTGCGGCCGTTCATCTGCGGCTCGGGCTCGGTGAAATACATCCAGTCGTGCAGCCGCCTCGTGAGGATGCGGCCCCAGCCGAGCGGGATGTGGATCCACGGATCGCGGTCCCAGCCGCCGGCTTCGAGGATGAGAACCTTGATGTCCTTGTCCTCGGTCAGGCGGTTGGCCAGCACGCAGCCGGCCGAGCCGGCGCCGATGATGATGTGGTCGTAGGTCTTGACGGGGGAGGGCATGGGACGCGAAGGCTAGCGGTTGACCGCGGGGCCGCGCAAGGCATGCTATATTGGCGGCGAGGGACAGCAATGCAGCAGCACGACATCAAACAGGAACTGGTCGACGCCATCCGCATGCTGGAGCACGCGGAGTACATCGACCACAACGGCCATTGCAGCGTGCGGCGCGACGCCAACTCGTTCTACATCAACTCCGGCGCGTCGATGCGGCGAAGCCTCACCGTCGAGGACATCGTCGCGGTCGATCTCGACGGCAAGCCGGTCGACGGCGGCAACGTCAAGCCGCCGCTGGAATTCCCGATCCACGCCGAGGTCTATCGGGCGCGGCCGAAGGTCAACGCGGTGTTCCACACCCATCCGCAGTGGTCGACCTATCTCACCATGACCGGCACGCCGCAGAAGGTGGTGTACGCGCAGGCCTCGCTGCTCGGCGACATGCCGGTGATGAACTCGCCGATGTCGGTCAACACCCGCGAGATGGGTGAGAAGATGGTCGCCGTCATGGGCGACAATCCGGTGGTGATGCTCAAGGCGCACGGCGTGGTGGCGGCCGGGGAAAATATTCTTGAGTGCTTCGCCTACGCCGCCTACGTCGAGGAGAACGCGCGCCGCCAGTACATGGCGATGCAGATCGGCGAGCCGTACGTGTTCAGCGACGAGGAGCAGGCGGCCTGCCGGCAGAAGCTGCGCTCGCCGAGCCTCTTCAAGAAGACCTGGGACCATTACCGGTCCAAGATCGTCTGACGGTCCCACGCTTCGCGGTTCCCGGAATGACGGAGCACATCGTGAAAGTTCCCGCGAATCCGCATATTTCCTGAGTTTTCCCCGGGTCGACCGCTTTTCCTCCACATTCCGGTCGCGATTGACCGGCATCCCTGCGCCGGTCGAGGGGATTCAAAACTCAAAAAATGACACAGGGGCGGGTGCGTCACTCGACGCGCGCCTGCAGAGGCGGTGCTGGGGCATGGGGCGGCTTTTCGTCTGCGCGCTATTCTTTTCGTTTGTGTCCACCGACGTGTGGGCGTCCACCACAGATGATTCTGACTCCCGCCGAGCTTTTGCCGGCCAAGACCTCGTTTGCCTATCGCGTGCGCCATAGCTGGAACCCGCTGCCGGGTCCGGCGCTGAGCGCGATGTGGTTCTCCGGCGAGGATCGCGAGCTGCCGCGCGAGACGGTCGCCGAGCCGATCGTCGTGCTGCCGGCTCAGTCCGCCCGGCACCAGCCCAGCCGCAACGCGTTGTGCAGCCACGCCGCCGTCGTCGCCGCCGAGCACGATCTGCCGGTGCCGTTCTTCGCCAACCTGATCCAGCAGGAGAGCGGCTTCAAATCCCATGTGGTGAGCCCGGCCGGCGCGCAGGGCATCGCGCAGTTCATGCCGCGCGTCGCGCGCGCCTACGGCCTGGAAAATCCGTTCGACCCGCTGCATTCGCTTTCGGTGTCGGCCAAGTTCCTGCGCGAGCTGCTCGGCCAGTTCGGCAACATCGGTCTCGCCGCGGCCGCCTACAACGCCGGTCCCAGGCGCGTGCAGGACTGGATGGCGCAAGCGCGGCAAGCTTCCCGACGAGACGCGCACCTACGTGCGCAACATCACCGGCCATCCCGCCGAGCGCTGGGCGCGCGTCAACGCCAGGACCGAAGAGACGCCTGCTGCCGCCGCATGCGCGCTGCCCGGGCATGCCGGCGATCGAAGTCAGCGTGCCGGAGGCCGCGCCGGTCAAGGTCGCCAAGAACGGCGCCAAGGGGAAGGGGACCAAGCTGGCGTCCAAGCCGGGCTCGGCAAAAGCCGCCGAAGCCAAGCTCCCCGAAATCAAGGTCGCAGACGCATCGGAGGAATTGCCGAAGCTCGCCGCCGCCAAGGCTGTCGGTCCGAAGCTCGCAGCCGCCAAGTCGTTCACGCTGGCGTCGGCGGAGCCCGGCAAGAAGATCGCCGTGATCAAGAACGGCAAGATCCAGATTCTTGCGGCGAAGAGGCGCCCGCCGGCAAGAAGCCCGCTGCTGCGAAGACGGTCGTCGCCGTCAAGGAAGCCAAGCCAGCGAAGGCCGCAACCAAGATCGCCGCCAAGAGCCGCAAGACTCCGGCCAAGAGCGACACCAAAGTCGCCGCGAAGCCGGCCGCCAAACCCGCGAAGTCGAAGCAGGCCACCGGCAAGCGCGTGAAGCTGGCCGCCGTCCGTTAGCCGCAGTCCAGCGGGACATCGCGTCCCACTTCCGACCGCCAGAATTGATGTAGCATCGGCGCAAGCCGGGCGTGGCTGACAAAGCCGCAAGTCCCGGTCCAGGGAGGCCGCCTTGCACATCGTCCGATCGACCATCGTTGCCGTCGCCGCGGCGCTGGCGCTCACAAGTGCCAGTTTCCGCGCAGGACTATCCGTCGCGGCAGGTGACGATCGTGGTGCCGTTCGCGCCGGCGGTTCGGTGGATATCGTCGGGCGTCTGGTGGCGCAGAAGCTCACCGAACGGCTCGGCAAGCCCTTCATCGTCGAGAACCGGCCGGGCGCCGGCACCGCGACCGCGACGACCGCCGTCGCGAAGTCTGCGCCAGACGGCCACACGCTGCTGTTCGCGCCGAGCGGCACCTATGCGATCAACCCGACGCTCTACAAGCAGCTCGCCTACGATCCGCTGAAGGACCTGACGATGGTCGCGCTGGTGACGCGCGACCCGCTGGTGCTGGTGGTCAATCCGTCGCTGCCGGTGAAGTCGGTGGCCGATCTTGTCAAATACGCCAAGGACAATCCGGGCAAGGTTTCGTTCGCGTCGACCGGGCCGGGCACGTCGCTGACGCTGCTCGGCGAGTTGCTGAAGTTCACCGCCAAGATCGACATCGTCTCGGTCGGCTACCGCGAGCGGCGCGCAGGGCCTGCAGGACGTGGTCGGCGGGACAGGTGCAGATGATGTTCTCCGATCCGGCGTCCGGCATCGTCCAGGCGCAGGCCGGCAAGGTGCGCGCGCTCGGCGGTTTCGTCGGCGACGCGGCTTGCCGATCGCTCCGGATCTCCCGACCATCGCGGAGGCGGGGCTGCCGTTCGCGATCGAAGTCGTGGGAGATGCTGGCGGCTCCGCCGGCACGCCGGCGCCGATCGTGCAGCGGATCAACGCCGAATTGCGCGCGGTGCTGGCGCTGCCCGACATCCAGAAGCAGCTCAACGACCGCGGTCAGATTCCGGTGGTCAGTCCGCCGCCGCAGGAGCTCGAAGCGTTCGTGAAGACGAGATGCAGCGCTGGGGCGACATCGTGCGCGCGGCAGGGCAGGCGGGCTCGCTGTAGCTACAGCGTCGCCTCGATCATCCTGCGCAATTCCGGCGTCACCTTCGGCTCGATGCCGAACCAGGCCTTCCAGGCCGGCGGCGCCTGATTCAGCAGCATGCCGAGCCCGGGAACGACGCGATGGCCGCGCGCGCGGGCTGCCGCGAGCAACGGCGTCTCGATCGGGTTGTAGACGATGTCATAGACGATGGCGTGCTTCGGCAACTTGTCGAGCCGCAGGTCGAGCGGCTGCTGCCCGATCATGCCCTGGTTGGTCGCGTTCACCAGCAGCGCCGCGCCGTCGAGAATGTCGTGGCGCTCCTCCCAGCGAAACACCTTGCACGGTGCGCCCAGGTCCCTCGCAACGGCAAGCGCGCGCTCGTGGGTGCGATTGGCGATGCGGATTTCCTTCACGCCGGCGTCCGCCAGCGCCCAGATCGCCGTGCGCGATGCGCCGCCTGCGCCGATGATCGCCATCGGTCCGGATTCGGGCCGCCACTCCGGCTGCATCTGCCGGATGTTCTGGATGCAGCCGTAGGCGTCCGTGTTGCTGCCGACCATCGAGCCGTCCGGGCGCACCACCACCAGGTTGATCGCACCGATGCCGCGGCCGACCGCGTCGATCTCCGTCATCAGCGGCATCGAGGTCTGCTTGTGCGGGATGGTGATGTTGACGCCGGAGAAGCCGAGCGCGGGCAGGCCGCGCAACGCGGTCTCGATGTCCTCCGGCTTGACCGCGAGCGGCACGTAATTGCCGTTCAGGCCGTGCTGCTTGAACCAGTAATTGTGCAGCATCGGCGAGCGCGATTGATGGATCGGCCAGCCCATCACGCCGGCGAGCAGTGTACGGTCGGAACTGGCCATGCGATCTCTCGTGAAGTCGCGGCCACTGTCTGGCGGACGCTCCATGCCGTCAATAGACTTGGGAGGCCGGTGGCTGGAAGGATCATGGAAATGCTTGCAATGCGTGCTCTCGTTGGGTTCGCGGGTTTGCTTGTTACGGCAGTCAACGGGCAAGCGCAGAGCGCGTACCCGATCGCCCGGTGAAGATCATCGTGCCGACCGCGGCCGGCGGTGGCGCCGACACGCTGGCGCGGCTGGTGGCGGCGCGGCTCAGTGAGCGCACCGGCGGGCAGTTCGTCGTGGAGAATCGTCCCGGCTCGGGCACCATCGTCGGCACCCGCTCGGTCGCGACCGCGGAACCGGACGGCTACACGCTGATGATGACGCAGACCAGCCTCACCATCAGCCAGGCGATCAACACCAATCTGCCGTACAACGTGCAGCGCGACTTCCAGCCGATCGTCAATGTCGCGCTCGGGCCGAACGGGCTTGCCGTGCACAGCTCGGTTCCCGCGCAGACGCTGCCGGAGTTTATCGCCTACGCGAAGGCCAATCCGAACAAGCTGAGCTACAGCTCCGCCGGTGTCGGCACCGCGTCGCACATGGGCATGGAGCTTCTGAAGTCGACCACCGGCATCGACATCGTGCACGTGCCGACGCGCGGCACCGGGCCGGCGATGATCGACCTGCTCGGCGGCCAGGTCCACACCATGCTCGGCAGCCTGCCGGTCATGTTGCCGGAGCAGCGCACCGGGCGCATCCGGCTGATCGCGACTGCTGAGCGCAAGCGCTCGCCGTGGACGCCGGACTTGCCGACCGTCGAGGAGTCGGGATTTCCCGGATTCGAATCCGGCAACTGGACCGGCATCCTCGGCCCGGCCAAGCTCGATCCGAAGATCGTCGCTTTCATCAATCAGAACGTGGTCGCGGTGCTCAACACGCCGGACATGAAGGAGCGTCTGTTCGCGATTGGCTTCGAGCCGATCGGCAATACGCCCGAGGAGTTCGCCGCGACGATCAAGCGCGATATCGAGCGCTGGACCGAGGTCGGCCAGCGCGCCGGCATACGCAATCAGTGATCAGGCTGCTTTGACGTTCGCCTTCGGCAGCAGTCCCGGCCTGCACCAGCGCCTGCCGGATGCGCTCGATCTCCGCGCGCTCGATCTTCACGAGCGGCGGCCGCACCACGGCGCGCTGCATCTTGCCCATCAGCACCAGCGCTTCCTTCATGCGGTTGTGCATGTCCACCCACGGCTGCGAATAGAAGATGCTGGCCAGCGGATAGATGCGGTCGTTGATCGCCTGCGCCGCCTTGAGGTCGCCGGCCTGCACGGCCTTGAACAGTTGCGCCTGCAGGTCGGGGATCACGCTGCCCGAGCCCGACAGCAGGCCCTTGCAGCCGAACGTCAGCGACGCCATCAGCCACGAGCTCTGCGTCGACAGCACGTTGAACGGCCGCGACAGGTTCTGCAGCGTGCGGACGTGCCACTCGTGCTGCTGCGGCGTGCCGGCCCAGTCCTTGATCGCCATCAGCGTCGGGATCTGGTCGATCATCTTCAGCAGGGTGTCGTTCGGATAGCCCTGGCCGGTCGCCAGCGGATACTGGAACGCGATCAGCGGCAGGTCGCGAGGCGTCGGCGATGTGCTTGAAGTGCGCGATCGCCATCGCCGTATTCTGGCCGAGCGTGAACGGCGCCGGCGGAAACACCAGCAGCGCGGAGGCGCCGCCCTCGGCCGCCGCCTTGGCGATGCGGGCGGCCTCCAGCGAGCCGTCGGCCCAGATGCCGTGCACGATCGGCGTCTTGGCGCCGACCTCGTCCTGCGCGATGGCGTGGATGCGCTTCTGCTCGTCGAACGTGCAGGACGCCACTTCGGTCGAATGCGCGTTGATGGTGATGGCGGAGATGCCGTCGGTCGCGCACACGTCGCGCAGGTGCTTGCGGAAACCCGCCTCGTCGATCGAGAGGTCGTCGTTGAACGGCAGCAGGACCGCGGGGATGACGCCGTGCGGGACGTAGTTCTTGTGGCGGGGCATGTCAGGCTCCTGAATTCGCTGCGTGGAGCATATCACATTTCGCAAGGGGCCTGTCAGGCGGCCCCGCGATGGCACGGGGCGCGCCTTTTTCCATGGCTTGGCCTCGCCGCGGTTTGGAAATGCCACCGATAATAGCTCAAAGCATTTTAGCAGCATTCAGCGGCGGCCGCGCTACAATGGACCCCTGCGGATTCGGCCGGTCTCTTGTTCGGTGGACTGCGTTTTCCGCGTGCCGGACGAATCGGAGTTCATGACCCAAGGCCGCAGGTTATCGCTTGCGAACATATTCAAGGGCGGCGCGCACCTAGTGCGCCGCATGCCGTCGCTTGTGGTCGTCACTGCGATCAGCGCGTTGCTTGAGCCGTTTCTGCCGGATCGGGCCACATTCGATCGGACGTTGGAGCGTTCCTCCTGGGATTCGCTGACCGGGATGTTCGAGATATCCAATCTCCATCTCACGGCGCTCGGCGCGGCTCTGATCCTGTTCCAGGCGCTGCTGGCGTCCTGGTTCACCAAGGGCGCGTTCGAGGTCGAGGAAGGGCGGGTATTGCCGACGCGGGCCTTCTTGCGCTTTGTTGCCCGCTTTCTATGGACCACAGTGCTGCTGTATGTGGCGTTTGGCGCTGCGGCGTTTCTGTTCGCATTTCTGCTATCCGTTTTGATTTTTCCCATCTCGCCGATTGCCGAAAAGATCATTTTCTTGGGAATTGGAGCAGTGGTCTTTCCGGCATCGACCATGCTGCACGCATTTTCGGTCTACTGGGTTTACTCGAAACCGTTTCTGCTCGATGCATATCGGGCCGTTGCCTCGTCGGTGATGGCTTACGGCCTGAAAGGCTACGGTTTCTTCGTCTTCACGATCGGTATCCGGCTTGCGGGCGTGGCGGTCTGGTATGCCGTGCTGTCGTCGCCGATCGCCTATCCGGTGCGCCTCATCCTGGCGGCAGTCATCATCGCCATGGTGACGATGTTCCTGCGTGGCATCCGGTTCGAATTTCAGTATCTGCACGAAGTGAGTCGTCGGGCGGGCATTAAGGGCCAGTAGTCCGCCGCCGGAACGGATAAAACATCTGCTTCCAATAGCCCTTCGGGACCGGATGACCTGGGATGCCGTATCCGCTCGGCCACTTGCCGTCGGGCAGATGGTGCGCCGAATATCCGGTCGAGGAAGGGGAAATGAATCGCAGCGTGCGCATGCCCGATCTATCGCATGAGACGGTTCGCCGCGGAAGGTTCAGAGCGGCGCGGGACTACATTCTCATTGTCAATTTGCGCTACACTTGCCGGCAATCAACAGGTCAATGCCCCGGGAGGAACACTGATGCTTCGCCGCCGCGAATTCCTGCATCTGGCCGCTGGCGCCGCCGCGCTTCCCGCATTGCTGCCGCGTGTTGCCAGCGCGCAAGCCTTCCCGTCGCGCCCCATCACCATGATCGTGCCGGTCCCGGCCGGCGGTGCGATGGACACCAATGCGCGCCTTGTCGCCGAGGGCATGCGCGCGGCGCTCGGCCAGACGGTGGTGATCGAGAACGTGACCGGCGCGGCGGGATCGACCGGCACCGGGCGGATCGCGCGCGCGACGCCCGACGGCTACAGCATCCTGTACGGCGCCAACGTCACGCACGTCCTCAATCCCGCGGTGCTGAATCTCAACTACGACGTGGTCGCCGACTTCGAGCCGATCGCGCTGATCGGCAACACGCCGTGGCTGTTCGCCGTGAAGAACGACCTGCCGGTCAACGATTTGAAGGGACTCGTCGCCTGGCTGAAGGCCAATCCGGACAAGGCGACGTTCGGCACTGCGGGTCAGGGCAGCCCGTCGCATATCGGCGGCGTGCTGTTCCAGAAGGTCACCGGCACGCGGTTTCAGTTCATTCCCTATCGCGGCACCGCGCCGGTCGATCCCGGACCTCGTGTCCGGGCAGATCGACATGGCGATCCTCGATCCGATCACGTCGCTGCCGCAGTATCCGCGCCGGCAAGATCAAGATCCTCGCGGTGATGGGACAGAAGCGCGGCACCGGCTCGCAGGACATTCCGACCGGCGACGAGGCCGGGTGTGCCCGGCGTTTACACCGAGCCATGGCAGGGCATGTGGGCGCCGAAGGGCACGCCGAAGGACGTCATCGCGAAGCTCAACGCCGCGGTGGTCAGCGCGCTCAGCGATCCGGCGATCCGCAAGAAGTTCGCGGATCAGAGCTATGAGCTCACACCGCGTGAACAACTGACGCCGGAGTATCTCGCCAAATTCCATAAGGCCGAGATGGACAAGTGGTTCCCGATCATCAAGGCGGCGGGGATCAAGGCCGGCGGGTGAGGCGGTTAAATTCTGCACGTCCGTCATAACCCCCTTCGGGAAAATCTCCTCCGGCTTGGCGCGCCGATGCGCGATGCCCTGCTCGTGGGTGTAGCGCAGCATCTGCTCCCAGGTCGGGCGGTTCTCCTCGATGCCGAACGGAAACGTGTCGCCGCCGAACTGGCCCGCCATCTTGCGCATATAGGTCGGCAGCCACGCCACCGGATAGCGCGACACCGCGGGGTCCATCAGCCGCTCGACGCTGCGGCGCTTCGATTCGTTGAACGCGTTGTAGAGGTTGCGCGCGACCCAGGGGTTGTCCGTCAGCACGCGCTTCTGCAGCGCGATGATGTGCATGATCGGCCACACCTTGGTGCGCGCGTAATACTTCTCCTCCATCTCCCAGAAATCGGGATAGAGCCGCACCACGTCGGGATGATTGTTGCGGAAGCAGTCCGGCGGCCGCGCGATGATGGCGCAGTCGATCTCGCCCTTGGCCAGCATGTCGGAGAGCGACTTGTCCTTCACGCGCGTGAGCTTGACGCCCTTCGGCAGGGACAGCTCCACCTTCTCGATGCGCCCGGCCTCGTTGGTGCCGGCCTGCACCCAGTTGATGTCCTTGAGGCCGACGCCGTGCTCGTCGTTGAGCCAGCCGCGCATGTAGACCGCGGCGGTGTGCGCCCATTCCGGCGAGCCGACCTTTTTGCCCTTGAGGTCCTTGGCGCTCCTGATCTTGCTCTTCTTGTTGACGTAGAACGACGAGAAGCGGAACAGCCGCGAGCAGACCACCGGCAGGCCGATGATGTCGGAGTCCTTGCGCGTCACCTGCGCGCAGAATTTCGCGAACGACAGCTCGGCGGCGTCCCACTCGCGGTTGAAGGTGAAGCGCGCGAAAATCTCGTGATGACCGAGCATCGACCAGGTGTGTTCGATGCCGGCCGCCTCGACGGCGCCGAGCCGGAAATCGCGGAAATGATCGTAGTCGGTGGTTGCGATTGAAAGCTTCAGCCGCGCCATGGGTCCCGCCCTGTTGTTTGCGCGACCCTAGCGCATCATCCCGCTTGTCAGCGACCCCCGTTGGGAAAAGAAGCGCGAAGAGACGTTCGTCTCAGAAGACTAATACACCCGATGCTGCTGCTGTCGGTTGCCGTAGTAATCCTGCCCGCGCTGGGGCGGTCGCGGGCATGCCGCGCGGGCCGCCCCAATTCGGAACGTTGCTTGGCGGCTGGTCGCGGTATCGCGGGTCGTCGTTTGGCGTCACGAAGAACGGGTTGGACGGCCGGTCGTTGCGGAACAGCCGGAACGGATCGCTGAACGGCGAATTGCTCCACGGATCGACGCCGCTCACCGAGTACGAATTGTCGCGCGAGATCGTGCGCGGCGATTCCGTCATCCGGCCGCTCGAATCGATCCTGAAATACTCGGTAAACCCACCGGTGCCAGCGGTGCGGCTCGCCATGCGCTGCTCGCCCATGTAGATGCGCTCGCCGTTGTAGTAGCGCTGTTCGTTGTAATAGGAACCCGCGCGGTCGCCGCTGTTGAGGTCGATCTGCATCGCGACGAGGTTGCGCGATGCTTCGGGCGAGGGGCCGCGCAGCGGCGTTCGCGGCGCATAGTGCTGCCACACCGCCTCCATGATCGGCGTGAAGATCGGCACCGCGACCTTGCCGCCGGTCTGGCCGCCGCCGAGCGTGCGCTTGCCGCGCCGGTTGTCGTAGCCGACCCACACCGCGATGGTGACGTCGTTGCTGAAGCCGACGAACCACGCATCGTTCTCGTCGTCGCTGGTGCCGGTCTTGCCGCCGACAAAGCTCGACAGATGGCCGATCGAGCGCGCGGTGCCGCGCGCCAGCACGCCCTGCAGGATGGTGCGGAGCTGGAATGCCGCCGGCCGGTCGACGCCGGCCAGCGGCGTGAGCTTCGGCTGCGCGCGATAGACCGTCTGGCCCTCGCGTTCGATCGACTCGATGACGTGCGGCGTCGGGCGGAAGCCCTCGTTGACGATCGAGGCGTAGAACACCGCCATGTCGACCGGCCGCACCGGCTGGGAGCCGAGCACGAACGGGTAGTAGCGCTCGCAGACCGGGTAGAGCTGCGCTTCCTTGGCGATCGCGCAAACCTTGTCGAGGCTTTCCGGCGCGGAGCCGGCGATGCCGCCCTGGAGCAGGTGAGCGGTGGCGAGGTTCTTCGAATTCTCCAGCGCGCGGCGCAGCGTCATGGTGCCGCCGTAGCCGCCGTCGTAGTTCTTCGGCGACCACCAGTCCTTGTAGTCCTGGGTGTAGATCGCATTGCGCGCGCCGATCGGCGGCAGTGTGATCGGCCCGTCGTCGATCAGCGCGTTGGGCTGCGTGCCGGCGGAGAGCGCGGTGAGATACACCACCGGCTTGAACGACGAGCCGGGCTGGCGGCGCGATTGCGTCGCGCGATTGAGCTGGCTCGCCGGGAAAGAGAATCCGCCGGCCATGGCGAGGATGCGGCCGGTGCGGTTCTCGACCACCACGGCGGCGCCCTGCACGGTCGGGCGGATGCGCATGTCGACGCGGGTGCCGTCCTGGACCTGGCCGTTGCGGGTCTCGCGGATGCGGCTTTCGCTCACGTTCACGAAGATGACGTCGTTGACCGAGAGCAAGCGCCGCGCGTTGGTGGAATAGGTCGACAGCGGCAGCACGCGGCCGTCGCGCAGGCCGACCCGGATCGACTCGTGGCCGCCCTTGAGATTGACCTTCTCGACCACGACTGCCGGCGCCCAGTGGACGTCATAGAGCGGCGGCTGGAATTCGATCAGCGCCTGCTGCCATAGCGGCTTGGCACGGTCGACGCCCGGCCTGGCCTGCAGCTTCCGGATCGCCTCGGTGAGATTGCCTTCGGCGGCGCGGAACGTGGTTCGGCCGCTGCCCTGCTCGTACTTGGCGAGCCCCTCCTGCAGAGCCTTCTCCGCCGCCTGCTGCAACTGCGGATGGATGGTCGAGCGCACCGTGTACGACTTGTCGGTCAGGCGCTCCATCCCGGCGATCTGCTTGGCCTCGCGGCCGAGCTGGTCGACGATGTAGTAGCCGTTGTCGCGCCGCTGCCGCGACAGCGTGGCGATGTTGAGCTTCAACGCCATCGCGTCCTTGAGCTGCGGCTCGGTGATGATGCCGTCTTCCTGCATGCGGCCGAGCACGTAGGCCATGCGCTCTTGCGCGCGCACGCGCTGGCGGTCGGGGTTGTAATAGCTCGGGCCTTTGGCGAGCCCGGCGAGGAATGCGCCTTCGGGGAGCGTGAGATCCTTGGCGTTCTTGCCGAAATAGGAGCGCGCAGCGAGCTCGATGCCCCAGGAGGAGCGGCCGAGGAAGATCGCGTTGAGATAGATTTCCAGGATTTCCTGCTTGTTCAGCACCTTCTCGACACGCGCAGCGACGATCATCTCGCGGATTTTTCGCTCGTAGCTGACCTCGTTGCCGACCAGCAGGTTTTTCGCCACCTGCTGCGTGATGGTCGAGCCGCCTTGCCGGCTCTTCGGATCGGCTACGTTGCCGATGAAGGCGCGGATCACGCTGCGCTCGTCGATGCCGGTGTGCTTGAAGAAGCGCTTGTCTTCCGCCGCGATGAACGCCTGCTGCACGTGCTCGGGGATGTCGGCGAGCTTGACCCACTGGCGGCGATGGTTCGGCTCGTAAAGCTCGGCGTAGGGCGCGCCCTTCACGTCATAGACGTTGGTAAGGCCCGGCATGCTCAGCGCCTTGAGCTTGTTGTGGTCGGGCAGGCCGGCGGCCGCCACGTTGTAGAACTCGATCACCTGCGCGATGTCGACCACCTCGCGGTCGATCTTTTCCTTCTTGCAGAACTGGCGATAGGCCAGGAACAGGTCCGAGAATTTGATGCCGCGAAAAGCGGCAACTTCTTCGTCGCCGCCGCGCGTGTCGGTCATCGCGGTTTCGATCAGGCCGTCGAGGTCGAGCTGCTCGACGTCGAACGCCTTGCGCATGTGCCCGCAGCCGTCGGTCAGGAGCTGAACGACTTCGGCCCGGTCCTGCACCGGGTCAAAACTGGTTTTGATGGTGTCTGGCCGGGCGGTCACCTGGCTGAGGGCCAGGGCCGTGGCAAAAACCTTGACGAGAATGGCTTCCATCAATGACAACGGCTGCTAGAGGGCGGCCTCCCCCTGCGGCAGGGTTATATCAAAATATGGTCCGGCGAGGGCGGCTTTGAATCAATTGCGGTTGGTCTCGTCCGCCGGGCGGCCCGGTAGCGATTTGTCTTTGACCGTCAGTACGTTAAGCTCATAGCGAAGAATTCGGGAGGAAGTACACAATGACCGCCAATGGGTTGAGCGAACGCCTGCAGACGCCGATCTCCACCGCCGAGCTTCAGCGCCGCTGGGGCCTGGTCCGTCAGGCCATGCAGCGCGAGAAGATCGACGTTCTGCTGATGCAGAACAACAACGACCACATGGGCGGCGCGGTGAAGTGGTTCACCGACATGCCGGCCACCAACGGCTATCCGGTCACGGTGGTATTTCCGCGCGACGACGAGATGACCGTCGTGATGCAGGGCCCGTTTAACGGCGACAGCCGCCCGCCGGCCGACATGTGGCGCGGCGTCAAGCGCATGCTGACCACGCCGAGCTACGAGTCGGCGCACTACACCAATTTCTACGATCCGGAGCTGGCGGCGAAGGCGCTGGCGCCCTACGCCAACGCGACGATCGGCTTTGTCTGCATCTATCAGATGTCGTTCGCGCTCGGCGACTTCACGATGAAGAAGTTCCCCAAGGCGCGCTACGTCGACGCGACCGAGATGGTCGACCGCATCAAGGTGATCAAGAGCGCCGAGGAGCAGGAGCTGGTCAAGCGCGCGGCGCTGATGCAGGACGGCGCGATGAAGGCGGCGTTCGACGCCATCAAGCCCGGCATGCGGGACCGCGACGTCGCGGCGATCGCGCAGTGCTACAGCCAGCGCAACGGCTCGGAGAACGGCATCTATCTCTGCGCTTCGACGCCGCTCGGCACCGCCGCGAAGTTCGGCCAGCGCCACGTGCAGAACCGCGTGATCCAGAAGGGCGACGCCGTCGCCTTGCTGGTCGAGGATAGCGGCCCAGGCGGCATGTACACCGAGCTTGGCCGCACCTGCGTGGTCGGCGCCAAGGTGCCGCAGGCGATGAAGGACGAGCTGCAGTTCGTGAAGGAGTCGCGCAAGCTCACGCTCGATCTGCTCAAGCCCGGCACGCCCTGCAAGGACATCTGGGAGACCTTCAACGCCTTCATGCGCAAGAACGGCCGGCCCGAGGAGGCGCGGCTCTATTGCCACGGCCAGGGCTACGACCTGGTCGAGCGTCCGCTGATCCGCAACGACGAGCCGTGGACCATCGAGAAGGACATGAACATCGTCGTCCATCCGACGTATGGCTACGGCGGCTACCTGAACTGGCTGTGCGACAACTACATCATCGGCGGCAACGGCCCCGGCGACCGGCTGCACCAGTTCAAGGAAGAGGTGGTGGAGGTGGGGTGATCGCGTCCCTACACCACGCGTCATGGCCGGGCTTGTCCCGGCCATCCACGTCTTGGCTACTCGGAAGTAAGGCGTGGATGCCCGCGACAAGCGCGGGCATGACGGCGAGAGACTCGAGCGTCAGACCGCCGGTTGTCACCTCCCATGAACCTCCTCATCTTCCTCACCCATCCCGAACCCACCCGCTCGGGCTACGAGAAATATCTCGGCCCCCGCCATCCCGAGCTCACCATCAAGACGTTCGGCACCCGCGACGAGGCGCTCAAGCACGCCGCGTGGGCCGACATCATGATGTGCTTCGGGCCGCAGGTGAAAACCGACTTCTTCAAGGACACGCCGAAGCTCAAGTGGGTGCACTCGCTCGGCACCGGCACCGACGGCATCACCGACAGCCCGTATCTCGGCAAGGACGTCGTCGTCACCGCGACGCGCGGCATCCACGGCGTGCCGATGTCGGAGATGGCGTTCCTGATGATGCTCGCCTTCAACCGCGACCTGCGGCGCATCGAGCGCCAGCGCGGCGAGCAGAAATGGGAGCGCTATCCGGGCACCACGCTCGACGGCAAGACCGTCGGCATCCTGGGGCTCGGCGCCATCGCCGAGGACATGGCGCCGCGCTTCAAGGCGTTCGGCATGAAGGTGGTCGGGATTTCACGCACCAAGCGCGCCATTCCGGGCTTCGATGCGGTCTACGGCCGCGCGGAGCTGGTCGATGCGGTGAAGGACCTCGACTATTTCGTGCTGCTGCTTCCGCTCGAGGACGACAGCCGCAACATCGTGAACGACAAGGTGCTCGCGGCGATGAAGCCGAGCGCGTTCCTGGTCAATCTCGCGCGCGGCGGCGTGCTCGACGAAGCCGCGCTGCTTCGCGCGCTGGAGAAGAAGCAGATCGCCGGCGCCGCGCTCGACGCGCTCGCCACCGAGCCGCTGCCGAAAGACAATCCGCTGTGGTCGCTGCCGAACGTCTACATCACGCCGCACATCGGCGGCTTTTGCGACACCTACGTGCGCGACGCGTCGATGCAGTTCGAGCAGAGCCTGAAGGCGTTCCAGGCGGGCGCGCCCGACAAGATGATCAATCGCGACAAGTAGGGCTACGAACTTTTCGGATTGCGGAAGTAAGGCTCAACCTTTCCGGTGAGCTTGATCGTCAGCGGATTTCCGAACCGGTCCTTGGCGTTGCCGGCGGCGACCCGCACCCATCCCTCGCTGACGCAATATTCCTCGACGTTGGTCTTCTCGACGCCCTTGAAGCGGATGCCGACGTCGCGGCTCAGCGCCTCGGCGTCGTAGTGGGGGCTTCTTGGATCGGTCGAAAGACGATCGGGCGGCGTGTCTGACATGGACAGATCAATACACCGGATGCATGTCCGCCGGCACGGGCTGCCACCGGCGTCACCCGCGGCTTGGCGCGCGCGCTGGCCGGGCGGAACTGGGACTGACAGGCCGGCGAGATTTTCCTGAGGTTCTTGCGCAGGCAGGCCTCGACCTTGGTGGCGTCCGGGATTTCGGATCCGCAGAACTCGAAGGCGTCGCCCATGCAGGCCGAGCGCTGCTCGGCGGTGCCCTGCGCGGCGGCCGGGGCGGCGAGCAGCGCGGCGGCGGCGACAAGAACTGCATAGCCAGCGGCGAGCCTGATCGAAATCATGTGTCTGCCCCAATGAATTAAGTGCGAATCGTCGGACGACCGAAGGTTGCGGCAAGCTATCATAGGGCATGCCGAACCTCAGACCGCTCATCCTGGTATTCACAGCGCTCGCTCGTCGCCTATCTGCTGCTGGCCTATGTCGTTCTGCCTTTCGTCTGGCGGCATTACGAGCATCAGAAGAAGCTCGACGGCCTGCCGATGGTGACCGCCACGGGGAACGGCATTCCGGGCGATGCCATCAACGTCGGCTTCGTCGGCGCGAAGAAGGACATTCTCTGCGCGATGCGCGCGGCGGGCTGGTATCCGGCCGATCCGGTCACGCTGAAGTCGAGCCTCGAAATCTCCGAGAGCGTCGCGCTCGACCGGCCTTACGTTCAGGCGCCGGTCAGCCCGCTGTTCTATGCCGGGCGGCCGCAGGATCTGGCGTTCGAGAAGCCGGTCGGAAAGAGCGCGGACCAGCGCCACCACGTGCGGCTGTGGCTGGTGCTCGAGAAGGGCGACGAGGGCAGGCCGGTCTGGCTCGGCGCGGTGACGTTCGATCGCAGCGTGGGCTCTGAGCCATTACACCGGGCAGGTGACGCATCACATCGGCGCCGACATCGACCAGGAACGCGACGGCATCGAGAAGGACCTGCAGACCGCCGGCATGATCGAGGCGCGTTATCAGGTGATGGGCGTCGGCCCGACGCTGCTCGGGCGCAACGGCGGCGGCGATCCGTATTACACGGACGGCGAAGTCTGGATGTTCCGGCTCGTCGAGGATTGCCGCAAGCGCGCCACGCCGCCGGAGATATTGCCGAGCCCGTCCGCGGTCGCGTTCAAGGATCAGATCTGGAAAAGCATCGCCGGACTGTTTCGCGACGGGCCGCGGTGAAGCTCAACCGCCGCGCAGCTTTTGCAGCGCCTCGGCCTTGAAGCGGATGAAGTCGGCCTCGATCTCGCCGATGCCGACCAGCACGCGCTCCTGGACTTCGAACTTGTCGGTCCAGAAGAACGTCAGGTTGGCTTCGTCGTCGGTGAGGTCGCGGCCGGCCTCTTCGCGGGTGATGAAGTGATCGGACGAATAGGCGAAGGTGAAGGTCTTGGCGAGGAACGACATCGTGGTGCCGTCCCATTCGCAGAACCAGCGATGATGGCCGAAGCCGACCCGCAGCGGCCGGCCGAACATGCGCCGCCAGAGATAGCCGCGCTTCTGGTGGAACGTCTCGCGCAGCCGCGACGGCGTCGCGATGAAGCCCGCGCGCGACACCCGCATCAACTCCTCGCAGGCGCCGATCGGATCGCGGATATCCTCCAGCGTGTTGGAGCAGTAGGAGAAGTCGAAGAACTTGTCGGGAAACGGCCACGGCTTGCGGCACATGTCGAAATTGACGAACTCGGCCTTGGTCGGCGCGAGCGGCGGCACGATGTCGATGATGTGCGTCGCGGTCGGCAGCGGGATGAACGAGCCGCCGGCGTCGAGCACGCGGGCGCACGACGCGGTCCGGTCCAGCACGGCTTGCGGATGCGACATCGGCTATTCCGCGGCCACGCGGTGGCCTTGCCGCAGCGCCGGCATGACGTGCTTGCTGAACAGGTCGAGCGAGCGCAGCGACTCCTGCAGCGAGAGGTCGCCGAACGCGAAGCGGCAGACCAGATAATTTGAGCCGGTTTCTGCAAGCTGCGGCTTGAGCGCGTTGAGCACCGTCTCCGCCGAGCCCGCCACCGCGGTGCCCGCCTCGATCTGCGCGTCGATCTCCGGCGGATAGTTCACGTTGGGCGGCTTCTGGTTGTACTTCCACCACAGGTGCATGAAGCTCTGCGTACCAGACGCGGTAGGCGCGCCGCGCGATCTCCAGCGCCTCGCGCGTCCGTGTCGGCGATCACCATGTAGCGGTTCATGCCGAACTTCGCCGGTGCGCAGCCGGACGGCCGTTCGGCGCCGATGTAGCGCTCGATCTTGGCGCGGATCGCGGCGGCCGGCGCGTTGCTGATGAAGCTCATGCCGGCCTTGGCGGCGCGGGCGGCGGCGTCCGGATTGACCACGCCGTACCACAGCGGCGGATGCGGCCGCTGGAACGGCGTCATCTCCATCGGCACGTTGCTGTAGCTGAAGTGCTCGCCCTCGTAGTTGACGGTCTTCTGCGTCAGCGCCTGCATGACGACCGCGAAGCACTCGGCGAAAATCTTTTCCGTCTTGGTGGTATCGACGCCGTAGAAGCCGATCTCGATCGGCGACACGCCCTTGCCGACGCCGACCAGGAAGCGCCCGCGGCTCATCTGGTCGAGCATGCAGATTTCTTCGGCGAGCCGCAGCGGATGATAGAGCGCCAGCGTGTAGACCAGCGGGCCGAAGCGGAGATTTTTGGTGCGCTGCGCGACGGACGAAAGAAACACGCTGGGCGAGGACGCCATGCCGAGCGGCGTGAAATGGTGCTCGGCGCAGTGATAGCCATAGAAGCCGGCGCGGTCGTAGGCCTCGATCAGCTTGAACCGGTCCTCGTAGAACGCGGCGAGCGGCCGCGCATCGCGGTCGACGTGATCGAAGACTCCGAATTCGAGGGGCATTCCGGCGGTCTCTTTTGTGTCGCGCGGACTATATCCTGCGCTGCGTTCACTGCACCATCCACGTCATGGCCGGGCTTGTCCCGGCCATCCACGTCTTTAGGCTGCAAACAACAAGGCGTGGATGCCCGGCACAAGGCCGGGCATGACGAGGCTAGGTCCGGTGGACACTTCGCACAAGCCAATCGGCAACCGCCTGATCGGCAGCCCGGTCGAGCGCGTCGAGGATTTGCGCTTCCTGCGCGGCCGCGGCGAATTCGTCGACGATGTGCAGCGCGGCGGCACGCTGCACGCCGCGATCCTGCGCAGTTCGGTGGCGCACGGCCGCATCCGCGGCATCGATACGTCGGCGGCGCTGAAACGGCCTGGCGTCCACGCGGTCATCACCGCGGCCGAAATCGGCGCGGTTCCCGTCATCGCCATGCGGCAGGAGTTGCTGCCGGAATACGTGCATTTCCAGCAGCCGGTCATCGCGCACGAGAAAGTCCGCTACGTCGGCGAGCCGATCGCCGTCGTGGTGGCCGACAGCGCGGCGCTCGCCGAAGACGCGCTCGACGCGATCGTGCTCGACATCGAGGCGCTGCCGGCGGTCGCCAGCCGCGCCGCGTCGCGCGCCGACACAAGCCTGCTCTACGAGGAACGCGGCAGCAATCTGGTCGGCACGCTCACCGCGCTGCGCGGCGACGCCGACGCCGCGTTCAAGGACGCCGCCTACGTGCGCCGCGAGCGCTTCGAGGTGCAGCGCTTCACCGCGGTGCCGATGGAGCCGCGCGGCCTGCTCGCCGAATGGGACAACGGGCATCTCACCGTGTACGGCGCCGCCAAGGTCGCGTTCCACAACCGCGACATGCTGGTGAAGCTGCTCGGCCTCGCCGAGGACGCCATCACCATGATCGAGTCCGACGTCGGCGGCGGCTTCGGCGTGCGCGGCGAGTTCTATCCGGAGGATTTCCTGATCCCGTTCGCGGCGCGCCAGCTCGGCCGGCCGGTGAAATGGATCGAGGACCGCCGCGAGCACCTGCTCGCCACCAATCATGCGCGCGATGCCGAATGCGAGCTGGAAATCGCCTGCGACCGCGACGGCACGATCCGCGGCCTGCGCGGCAAGGGCGCGGTCGATCTCGGCGCCTACATCCGCACCAACGGCATCACCGCGGCGCGCAACATCGCGCAGGTGCTGTCCGGGCCCTATCGCGTCCCGCACATCCACTTCGACGTCGACCTGCTGCTGACCAACAAGACGCCGTCCGGCACCTATCGCGGGCCGGGCCGCTTCGAGGCGGATTTCTTCCGCGAGCGGCTGTTCGACATCGCGGCGCGCGAGCTCGGCATCGACCGGGTGGAGTTCCGGCGGCGCAATCTGGTGTCGGAAGCCGAGATGCCGTGGTAGCTCGCCACGGTGATGCCGCTCGACATGACGACCGAGACCGACAACGGCGACTATCAGGCGACGCTCGACCAGATGCCTCGCCGAGTTCGGCTGGACGGAGAAAGCGAAGCTGCAAGGCAAACGCATCGACGGCCGCTATCACGGCATCGCGGTCGGCTGCTATCTCGAAGGCGGCGCGTCCGGTCCGCGCGAGAACGCGCGGCTGGTGGTCGAGGCGGACGGCGCGGTCTCGGTCTATGTCGGCTCGTCGGCGCACGGCCAGGGCATCGAGACGATCTTCGCGCAGATCGCCGCCGATGCGCTCGACCTTCCGATGAGCCGCATCCGCGGCGTGATGCACGGCTCGACCACGCACGTGAGCCGCGGCTACGGCTCCTACAGCTCGCGCTCGACGGTGATGGGCGGCTCGGCGATCCTGAACGCCGCCGAGAAGCTGAAAGCAGCGATGCGCGAAGCCGCGGCGAAGACTCGGCTGCGCGCCGGCGGATGTTTCAATCGCCAGCGAGGCGATCGACGGTCCCGGCGGCAAGTCCCTGCCGTGGAGCGCGCTGGCGGGCGTGTCCGTCGAAGGCACCTACGCCAGCAACAAGCGCACCTACAGCTACGGCGCGCACGCCGCGCATGTCGCGGTCGATCCCGGCACCGGCCATGTCGCGGTGATCGACTACGTCGCGGTGGAGGACGTCGGCCGCATCGTCAATCCGCTGACGCTGCACGGCCAGTGCATGGGCGCGATCGTGCAGGGGCTCGGCGGCGCGCTGCTGGAGCAACTGATCCACGACGAGAACGGTCAGCTTCTCACCGGCTCGCTGGCCGACTATCTGCTGCCGGGCGCCGGCGACTTTCCGTCAATCCGCGCCTTCGCGCTGGAGCTCAAGCCGGCGCCGCACAATCCGCTCGGCGCCAAGGGCGCGGGCGAGGGCGGCATCATTCCGGTCGGCGGCGTGATCGCCAACGCGGTGGCGAATGCGCTGTCGTCGCTCGGCGTCGAGCCGCGCGTGCTGCCGCTGTCGCCGGGGAGGGTGTGGGAGATGATCGAGGCGGCGCGCTAGACCTTCGACAACTCGTAGATCGACTTCGCGAACATCTCCTCCAGCGGAATCTTCCGCGGCGCCAGGCCCTGCTCGAACGAGTAGCGCATCAGCGTCTCCAGCGCGTGCTTGTTCTCGTGCGCGCCGTAGCTCCAGTAGTCCTCGCCCATCACCTTCTTCAGCCGCTCGTACTCGTGCACGGACCACGGCTGCGTGACGTGCAGGTGCCCGATCTCGCCCATCTCGTGCATGCAGATCGCCTTGGCCTTCAGGAACGCCTTGTAGACGCTGACCGCGCAGCCAGGGATGCTTCTCCACCAGCGACTTGCGGATGCCGATGGCGTGCATGATCGGGAACAGCTTGGTCTTCTTGTAGTAGGCCTCCTCGACCTCCGGATAGTTCGGGAACAGCCGCGCCACGTTCGGATTGCCCTCGCGGAAGCATGACGGCGCCCGCGCGCTGAGCAGCCCGTCGATCTCGCCCTTCGCCAGCATGTCGTTGAGCGTGCGGTCCTTCGGGATCGCCTGCAGCTCGATCTCCGGCGGCAGCGTGATCTTGGTGCGCTCGGCGCGGCCGGCTTCTTCCAGTCCGCCGTTGCGCCATTTGATGTCGCTCGGCTTCACGCCGTATTCCTCCTGCAGCATGCCGCGCACCCAGACGTTCGCGGTCATCTGGTATTCCGGCAGGCCGATGGTCTTGCCCTTGAGGTCCTCCGGACTTCTTGATGCCGCGGTCGGTGCGGATGTAGATGCCGCTGTGGCGGAACAGCCGCGACACGAACGCCGGGATCGCGACGTAATGCGCGTCGCCGCGCGCGGTGGTCAGCAGGTAGCTGCTCATCGACACTTCGGTGACGTCGAACTCCTGGTACTTGAAGGCGCGGTGGAAGGATTCCTCCGGCACCAGCGGCACCGCGGCGACATCGCAGCCCTCGATCGGCGCGCGGCCGTCGAACAGCGCGGCGGTGCGGTCGTAGTTGCAGACGGACATGCTCAGGGACAGGGCCATTCTCATTCTCCGGGAGACATTCGGCCCCGGCATGGGGCGTGTGCCGGGACGCCGCGTTGACGGGTCCGGCAGGGGCGAGGATAGTAGCTCACCTTGTAGCCGTTCCAGCGTAGTCGAAGGTGCATAGCGCTCATGAAATTGCCCGCCTTCGAGTATGCCTGCCCGGCCACGCTGAAAGAAGCGGTTGCGCTGCTCGCCTCGCACGACGGCGAGGCGAAGCCGATCGCCGGCGGCCAGAGCCTGATGCCGATGATGGCGTTCCGCATCGCGCAGCCCTCGCTGCTGGTCGATCTGCGCAAGCTGCCGGACCTCAACAAGATCGCCATCGACAAGGACGGCGTGCGGCTCGGCGCCATGGTGCGCTGGCGCGACATCCAGGACGACAAGCGGCTCGCGACGGCGCATCCGCTGCTGCAGGCGGCGATCGCGCATGTCGCGCACTACCAGATCCGCAACCGCGGCACGGTCGGCGGCAGCGTGTGCCACGCCGATCCGGCCGCCGAGATGCCGGGCATCGCGGTGACCTGCGACGCCGAGATGACGGTGATGGGCAAGGGCGGCCAGCGCGTCATCAAGGCCGCGGACTTCTTCCTCGGCGCGCTGACCACGGCGCTCGAGCCCGATGAGATCCTCACCGAAGTGAAACTGCCGGCGTGGCCGGCGTCGCGGCGCTTCGGCTTCCAGGAGTTCGCGCGCCGCCGCGGCGATTTCGCCATGGCGGGCGTCGCGCTGTTCTACGATCCGGATGCGGGCGGCAAGGCGGCGAACGCCCATGTCGGCGTGATCGGCGTCGGCGACAAGCAGCGGCGGCTGGCCGAAGGCCGAGGCCGCGATCAACGGCAACAAGATCGACGACGCGACGATCGCGAAGGCGGCGGAGGCCGCATCCGCCGAGGTCGAGGCGCAGGACGACATCCACGCCAGCGCCGCCTATCGCCGCGCGCTGACCGGCACGATGGTCGAGCGCGCGCTCAAGAGTGCGGCGCGTAACATGACCACCAAATTCGAGGTCAACGGCAAGCCGGTCGAGGTCGAATGTCGAGCCGCGCCTGACGCTGGCCGATTGCCTGCGCCACAACCTGCGTCTCACCGGCACGCATATCGGCTGCGAGCACGGCGTGTGCGGCGCCTGCACCGTGCTGGTCAACGGCGACGCGGTGCGCTCCTGCCTGATGCTGGCGGTGCAGGCCGAAGGCGCCAAGGTCGTCACGGTCGAGGGCCTGTCGAACGACGCCGATCTGACGCCGTTGCAGAAATCCTTCCGCAAGCATCACGCGCTGCAATGCGGCTTCTGCACGCCGGGCTTCATCACCACGGCGCACGCGCTGCTCACCGAGGAGCCGGACTGCGACGCCGACCGGGTGCGCGAGGTTCTCTCCGGCAACATCTGCCGCTGCACCGGCTACATCGCGATCGTCGAGGCGGTGCTCGACGCGCGCGCCGCCTACAAGAAGGAGGGCGCGCGATGAAAAACACCTTCATCGGCGCGCCGATGGAGCGGCGCGAGGATCTGCGCTTCCTGCGCGGCCGCGGCACCTATGTCGACGATCTCGCGCCGGCCAACCTGCTCTATGCGGTGATCCTGCGCAGCTCGGTGGCGCACGGCCGCATCAAGTCGATCGACGCGTCCGCCGCGCTCAAGATCGAGGGCGTGCACAGCGTCATCACCGCGAAGGACATGCCCGGCAGCCCGCCGATCATCGCCGATGCGGCTGCAGCCGTTGCCGGAGTTCAAGCCGTTCGAGCAGCCGGTCATCGCCCACGACAAGGTGCGCTACGTCGGCGAGCCGCTCGCCGTGGTGCTGGCGTCGAGCGTCGCCATCGGCGAAGACGCGCTGGAGCACATCGCGGTCGAGATCGACGACCTGCCGGCGTTCTCCGACTGGCACGTTGCGGCGGAGAACAAGAGCCTGCTGTTCGAGGCGGCGGGCACCAACCGCTCGCTCACCTTCTACTCCCGCAAGGGCGACGCCGACGCGGCCTTCGCCAAGGCGCCCTACACCCGCCGCGAGACGCTCGGCACCGGGCGGCACTACGGCCTGACCATGGAGCCGCGCGGCGTGATGGCCGAGTGGGACGCGGCGAAGGGCCGGCTCACCGTGTCCGGCGCGGCCAAGGTGCCGTTCTTCAACCGGCGCATCCTGGCGAAGATGATCGACCTGCCGGATTGAGCAGATCGAGATGATCGAGAACGACGTCGGCGGCGGCTACGGCGCGCGCGGCGAGTTCTATCCGGAGGATTTCCTGATTCCGTTCGCGGCGCGGCACGTCAACCGCCCGGTGAAATGGATCGAGGACCGCCGCGAAAACCTGATGGCGATGAACCACGCCCGCGAGACCGAGGCGCATCTCGAGATCGCCTGCGAGCGCGACGGCACCATCATCGGCCTGCGCGGCGAGGTGCACACCGACATGGGCGCCTACATGCGCACCAACGGCGCGGTCGGCGCGCGCAACGTCGTGCAGTTCATGGGCGGGCCGTATCGCGTGCCGCACGTCAAGCTCGACTCGCATCTGTGGATGTCGAACAAGACGCCGGTCGGCACCTATCGCGGGCCGGGCCGTTTCGAATCGAGCTTCTACATCGAGCGGCTGCTCGACATGGTGGCGGGCGACCTCAAGATCGACCGCGTCGAATTGCGCCGCCGCAACCTGGTGACCGCGGCCGAGCAGCCCTATCCGATCGCCTCGGTGCAGCCGACCGACGCCAACGACCAGTACGACAGCGGCGACTATCGCGAGACGTTCGATCGCGCGCTGAAGGAATTCAACTGGGCGGAGAAATCGAAGCTCGCCGGCAAGCTGATCGACGGCAAGTATCACGGCCTGGCGATCTGCAATTTCGTCGAGGGCGGCGCGGCCGGTCCGAAGGAAAGCGCGCGGCTCGAGGTGAACGACGACGGCACCATCACGGTGTTCATGGGCTCGTCGGCGGTCGGGCAGGGCGTCGAGACGGTGTTCGCGCAGATCGCCGCCGACGCGCTGGAAATGCCGATCGAGCGCATCCGCCACGTCTATCACGGCTCGACCTCGACGGTGAGCGACGGCTACGGCGCGTATCACTCGCGCTCGATCGTGATGGGCGGCTCGGCGCTGCTCGACGCCACCGAAAAATTCCAGGCGGCGATCCGCGAGGCCGGCGCGAAGAAGCTCGGCTGCGACGCGAGCGCGGTCAAGATCGAGATCGACAAGGTGAGCGGCGGCGGCAAGTCGTTCCCGCTGAGCGAACTCGCCGGCCTCACCGCCGAAGGCGCGTTCCTCAACAAGAAGCACACCTACAGCTTCGGCGCGCATGCCGCGCACGTCACGGTCGACGCCAAGCTCGGCCAGGTTCAGATCCTCGACTACGTCGTGGTGCAGGACGTCGGCCGCGCCATCAATCCGCTGACGCTGCACGGCCAGATCATCGGCTCGCTGGTGCAGGGGCTCGGCGGCGCGATGCTCGAGCATCTGCAATACGACGAGCAGGGCCAGTTCCTCACCGGCTCGCTCGCCGATTATCTGCTCCCGACCGCGACCGACTTCCCCAATCTGCGCTCATTCGTCACCGACAACTATCCCTCGCCGATCAATCCGCTCGGCGCCAAGGGTGCAGGCGAGGGCGGCATCGTCGCCGCCGGCGGCGTGATGGCGAACGCGGTGGCGAACGCGCTGTCCTCGTTCGGCGTCGAGCCGCGGCGCTTGCCGCTGACGCCGAGCTACATCTGGGAACTGGTGCAGGCGGGATCGCAGCAGGCGGCGGAGTGACTCGCCTGAATCCCGGTTCGTTGACGCAGGCGCACGCCAACGACTAAATTCGTGCCCACGATACCAAACGACAGGAGCCTCTCATGAGCGTCGCACGACACCCGCGGCCACCAGAACTCGAAGGCGTGCCGGTCGAAGAAATCATGGAAAAATACGTCGGCCGCTTCAGCGAGAAGCGGGCGGACTGGGCGGCGTTCGAGGACGCCAAGATCGAAGGCTTCAAGCGCGCGCAGCACCGCTTCATCGGCGCCGGCGGCTCCGGCAAGCACGGCGATACGACGGTCATTCCGGCCAAGAATTTCACGCTGTCGATCATGTATGTGCCGGTCGGCCAGGGTAACGCCGCGCACACCCACGAGGTCGAGGAGTGCTTCTTCGTGCTGCAGGGTCATCTCGACGTGTTCGTCGAGGATGAGACCGGCAAACGCATCACCACGCGGCTCGGCCCGTGGGAATGCATCTCATGCCCGGCCGGCGTGATCCACGGCTATCAGAACGACAGCCTGGAGCCGGTCTATTTCCAGGTGATGATCGGACGCGGCAAGCCGGAGACCATGGGCTACGCCGACGACGAGCTGTACAAGCGCCGCGCCGATCACTTGAAGGCGGTGTAGCCGGTTCAGGCTTCCGTTCCTGGCGCTTGCATTCAAACGTGACGGCCGGGCGCGAGTCCGGCCGTTTGTCATTCTGTCATCGTATGAGCTGCCGGGTTCTGGCGTGCAGCGCGCGGAAACCTTAGTCCACCTTCGCTCCGGAGATGCGGACCACTTCGGCCCACTTGTCGACTTCGGTTTTGATGAACACCCGCGCCGCCTTCTCGTCGGCGGTACCAGGTTCGGAGCCGAGGTCGGCGAACCGCTTGACGACCTCGTCCGACTTCATTGCTTGTGCGGCCGCTGACCGCAGCCTGGCGAGAACCGGTTCTGGCGTGCCGGCGGGAGCCATCAGAGCGAACCAGGTCGACGTGTCGAAGCCGGTCAATCCCTGCTCGCTGACCGTCGGCACATCAGGCAGCGCCGCCGCACGCTTTGCGCCCGCCGACGCCAGCGCCCGGATGGTGCCGGTCCTGATCTGCTGGATCGCCGCCGGCAGCAGGTCGAACATGATCTGAATGTGCCCGCCGACCAGATCGGCCATCGCCGGACCAGTGCCCTTATACGGAACATGGGCGATATCGATCTTGGCCATGTGCTTGAACATCTCGCCGGTCAGGTGCGGCGCCGAGCCGATGCCAGCGGAGCCGAAGTTGACCTTGCCGGGCTCCTTGCGCGCCAGTTCGATCAGCTCTTTGACGTTGTTGGCCGGAAGCTTGGGGGTCGCAGCCAGCACAAGCGGGGTGAGCACGACCACGGCGATCGGCGTGAAGGCCGTTTCCGGCTCGTAGGCAGGAGGCCGGGCAAACAGCTTGTGGTTCACGCCGAGCGGGCCGGCCGCGCTGTAGAGCAGCGTGTGCCCGTCCGGGCTCGCCTTCGCTACCGCTTCGGCGCCGATGCTGCCGCCCGCGCCGGCACGGTTCTCGACGATGAACTGACCGCCGATGATCTCGGCAAGCTTTTGTGCGAGCAGGCGGCCGGTGATGTCGGCAGAGCCGCCGGGCGCATAGGGGTTGATGATGCGCACCTCGCGCTCGGGATACTTCTGCGCGAGCGCGTCGCTCAATCCGGCAAGTCCGGTCCATGTGATCAGCGATGCGGCGGCGAGCGAAACACGGCCGAGTGCATGCATCGTCTTAAGTCTCCTTTTTCGAGCGGGAGGCTACTGGGTTTCCAGATCGGCTGCCAGCTTCGCAGCTATGCCTGCGAAGCGGCACTTCGGCATGCTGCCGCATCGGTGGAGATGGGTTCGTCCAGCTTGCCTTGACAGTCCGGAGGGGCTTGGACACCGTGCCGCGTTCAGACCGGAGGCCTCGATGCCCAATCTGAAATTGAATCTCGCGTGCGGCCCGTACGACCGCACGCAGGCGCTGCGCGACGGCACCATCCAGGCCGAAGGCATCGATCTCAACTACATCCAGCTGCAGCCCGCCGAGATTTTCTGGCGCATGCTGCAGTTCAAGGAGTTCGACGCGTCGGAAATGTCGATGTCGAACTACACCACGCTGGTCAGCGAGGGGAATTCGCCGTTCATCGCCATCCCGGTCTATCCGTCGCGGGTGTTCCGCCACGGCTATTTCTTCATCAACACCGACAAGGGCATCAAGAGCGGCGCCGACCTCAAGGGCAAGCGCGGCGGCGTGCCGGAATATTCGATGACCGCCGCGGTCTACATGCGCGGCCTGATGCAGAACGAGTTCGGCGTGAAGCCGTCCGACGTCGAATGGGTGCAGGGCCGCGCCGACCGGCTCGGCCGCAAGCTGCCGCCCGACGTGAAGCTGACGCAGGCGCCCGCCGGCACCGAGCTTGGCGACATGCTGGAGCGCGGCGAGCTCGACTTCATCATCACCGCGAACAACCCGCTGTCGTTCCGCCGCGGCGCCAAGAACGTGCGGCGGCTGTTCCCGAACTACGCCGAGGTCGAGAAGGACTATTACAAGCGCACCAAGATCTATCCGATCATGCACACCGTGGTGATCCGCCGCGACGTGTACGACCGCGACCCGTGGATCGCGCTCAATCTCTACAAGGCGTTCTGCCAGTCGAAGGAGTGGTGCTACCACAACATCACCGAGACCGGCTCGCCGAAGGCGTCGTTCGCCTGGCTGCAATCGATGATCGAGGAAGAAAAGTCGATCATCGGCGAGGACTGGTATCCCTACGGCATCGAGCAGAACCGGCCGTCGATCGAGGCGCTGCTGCAATACACCCACGAGCAGGGCCTGACGGGGCGGCGCATCAAGCTGGAGGAGCTGTTCGCGCCCTCGACCTTGCGCGACATTCCGCTCAGCGAAGGGCAGCGGGTTTAGCGCGAATCAATTAAACCGGGCGCATGCCGCGAGCGCCCTTGCCGAAATCTGGTGTGCAGCAGTCCCTGCAGCAGGCCGTCGCATTGCATCAGCAGGGCCGGCTCGACGAGGCCGAACGGCTCTATCAGGGCATCCTGGCCGGCGCGCCCGGCAATTTCGACGCGCTGCATCTGCTCGGCGTGCTGATGAAGCAGCGCGGCCGCTCCGCCGACGCGCTCAGGCTGATCGACAAGGCGCTCGCGGCCAACGCCAGGTCGGCGGACGCGCTGCAGAACCGCGCCAACGTGCTGTTCGAGATGAAGCGCTTTGCCGACGCGCTGGCCGGCTACGACAAGGCGCTGGCGCTGCGGCCCGATGATCCCGGCTGATCAGCAATCGCGCCAACACACTGTGCGAACTGAATCGGCCCGCCGAGGCGGTCACCGCGTTCGACCGCGCGCTCAAGCTTGCGCCGGACGATCCCGACATCCTCAACAACCACGGCAACGCGCTGCTCACGCTCAATCGCACCGCGGAGGCGCTTGCGAGTTACGATCGCGCCCTGGCGTTGCGTCCACACGACGCGCAGACGCTGATCAACCGCGGCAACGCGCTCACCGATCTTCGGCGGCCCGATGACGCGCTGGCGAGCTACGACCGCGCCATCGCCATCGCGCCGGATCACGCCGAGGCGCATTGGAACAAGAGCCTGGTGCTGCTGTCGCGCGGCGACTTCGCGCGTGGCTTTGTCGAATACGAATGGCGCAAGCGGCGCGCCACTGCGACCGACAAGCGGGATTTCACGCAGCCGCTGTGGCTTGGCGAGCGCGACATCGCGGGCAAGACCGTCCTGCTGCATGCCGAGCAGGGCTACGGCGACACCATCCAGTTCGTCCGCTACGCGCCGATGGTCGCGGCGCGGGGCGCGACGGTCGTGCTGGAGGTGCAGGCGAGCCTGACCCCGCTGCTGTCCGGATTGCCCGGCGTGGCCGCTGTCGTTGGGCGCGGCGAGCCGCTGCCGCCGTTCGATCTGCATTGTCCGCTGATGAGTTTGCCGCTTGCGTTCAAGACGACGCTGGACACGGTGCCGGCGGCTGTCCTTATGTTCGTGCGCCGCCGGAGCGCGTCGAGAAATGGCGAATCGCGGCTGCCGGCTGAAGGGCTCAAGGTCGGGCTGGTCTGGTCCGGCAGCCCGACGCATAAGAACGATCACAACCGCTCCATCGCGCTGGGCAAGCTGGCCCCCCTGCTCAGCGATGAAAAAATTCAATTTGTCAGCCTGCAGCGCGACTGCGCGACGGCGATCAGAAAATTCTGCGTGCGCTGCCGAACGTCCACGCCCTCGGTCCTGACCTGCAGGATTTCGCCGACACCGCCGCCGTCATCTCGCTGCTCGATCTGGTGATCTCGGTCGACACCGGCGTGGCGCATCTTGCCGGTGCGATGGGCAAGCCGGTGTGGGTGTTGCTGCCGTTCATCGCCGAGTGGCGCTGGCTCGAAGGCCGCGACGACAGCCCGTGGTACCCGATCGGCGCGGCTGTTCCGGCAGCCGAAGGCCGATGATTGGGAGAGTGTGGTGGCGCGGGCGCGCGACGAGATTGCGGCGCTTCAGAAGCCGTAAAGCCTCGCCGGATTGTCCGCCAAGATCTTCCGCCGCGTGACGTCGTCGTCCGCCCAATACAGCAGCGTATCGAGCAGCATCGCGTCGTCCGGCTTGTGGTCCGCCGGCTCGGAAGGGTGCGGCCAGTTGCTCGCCCACAGCATGCGCTCCGGTGCGATTGCGATCAGCGCCTTCGCCAGCGCGCCGGCATCGGCAAAGTCCGGCGGCCCGGACTTCGAGAATTCGTAGGGCGCGGACAGCTTCACGTAGGTCTTGCCGCCCTCCACCAGCCGCGCCAGTGCGCGAAAACTTCTCGTGGCTCGGCGGCACGATCTGCAGGAACTTGCCGATGTGATCGACCACCAGCGTGCCGGGCAGCTTCTTCAGCCGCGCCTCGCGCTCCGGAAACTCCTTGCCGTCGAGCTGAAGCTGCACATGCCAGCCGAACGCGCCGACCCGCGCCGCCATCGTCTCCAGCATGTCCCACGGCAACGCGCCGCCCGGCAGCATGTGGAAGCGCACGCCGCGGATGCCGGCTTTGGTCAGCCGCTCCAGTTCGGCGTCGGTAACGCTCGTGTCCACCGCCGCGACGCCGCGCGCGCTCGGTCCCAACGCTGCCATCGCTTCCAGCGTGCAGCGGTTGTCGGTGCCGTAGGTGGTCGGCTGCACCACGACGTTGCGCGTAAGGCCGAGCCGCGCCTGCAGTTTGCGATAGTCGGCGACCGAGGCGTCCGGCGGCGTGATCAGCGCGGTCTTCGCGGTCGGATAGCGCGCGTCGTAGAAATGCATGTGGGTGTCGCAGGCGCCGGGCGGCGCCTTGAGCCGCGGCGTGCTGTCAGTTGTTGCCATGCGAAAACCCCTCGATCCAGCCTGTAGTCTATGGTCCGATACCTCTGGCGTCCAGGCCGCCTGCGCAGTAGAGAACGCGGGAAAATAGTCCAAGGAATATTCAATGGCGCAGCAACGTCTCGGCATCATCATGAACGGCGTCACCGGGCGCATGGGCATGAACCAGCACCTGATCCGGTCGATCGTGGCGATCCGGGCGCAGGGCGGCGTGGCGCTGAAGAACGGCGACCGGGTGATGCCCGATCCGATCCTGGTCGGCCGCAACGCCGACAAGGTCGCGGCGCTCGCCAAGGCGCACGGCAATCTGCGCTGGACCACGGACCTCGACGCCGCGCTCAAGGACAAGAAGGACACGCTGTTCTTCGACGCCGCCACCACGCAGCTTCGCGCCGAACTGCTCAAGAAGGCGATGAAGGCCGGCAAGCACATCTATTGCGAGAAGCCGGTCTCCGACACGCTGAAGGACGCGCTCGATCTGGTGCGCGCCGCCAAGAAGGCCGGCATCAAACACGGCGTGGTGCAGGACAAGCTGTTCCTGCCGGGCCTGCTCAAGCTCAAGGTGCTGATCGATTCCGGCTTCTTCGGCCGGCTGCTGTCGGTGCGCGGCGAGTTCGGCTACTGGGTGTTCGAGGGCGACTGGCAGCCGGCGCAGCGTCCGTCGTGGAACTACAAGAAGGCGGAGGGCGGCGGCATCATCCTCGACATGGTGTGCCACTGGCGCTACGTGCTCGACAACCTGTTCGGTGACGTCGAGAGCGTGACGTGCCTCGGCGCGACGCATATCCCGAAGCGCGTCGACGAGAACGGCAAGACCTACAACGCCGATGTCGACGACGCCGCCTATGCGACGTTCCAGCTCAAGGACGGCGTGATCGCGCACATCAACATGTCATGGGTCACGCGAGTGCGCCGCGACGACCTCGCCGTTTTCCATGTCGACGGCACGCACGGCTCGGCGGTCGCCGGCTTGCAGAAGTGCTGGAGCCAGCAGCGGGTCAACACGCCGCGCCCGGTGTGGAATCCGGACGTGCCGCAGCCGATCGATTTCTACGAAACGTGGTCCGAGGTGCCGGGGCTCGGCAACTATGACAACGGCTTCAAGACGCAGTGGGAAATGTTCATCCGGCATCTCTACGATGGCGCGCCGTTCAAGTGGACGCTGCTCGAAGGCGCCAAGGGCTTGCAACTTGTGGAAGCTGCGCACAAAAGCTGGAAGGATCGGCGCTGGATCGACATCCCCGCGCTGAAGGTGTGAGGAAGCCGTAGTGCCCACCCTGAATCTTCCCACCGCAGACGGCTCGCTCGCGCCCTACACGACGCGGCCGCCGAAGGCGTTTCCACCGGCCGACCAGCCGTTCAACCGCATCGCCTATGCGGCCGCGCACGTCGTTGCCGATCCGCTCGCCGACCGCGACCCTTGGGTCGACGCGGCGATCGACTGGGACGCGACGATGAACTTCCGCCGCCACCTCTGGTCGTTGGGGCTGGGCCTCGCCGAGGCGATGGACACGGCGCAGCGCGGCATGGGGCTCGACTGGCCGACCTCGCTGCAACTGATCCAGCGCACGCTCGAAGCGGCCCGGGACTATCCCGGCGCGCTGATTGGCTCCGGCGCCGGCACGGACCACCTCGCGCCGGGTGAGAGCGTGACGATCGACGACGTGATCGCCGCCTACGAAGAGCAATGCGCCGCGATCGAGAAGCTCGGCGGCCGCATCATCCTGATGGCGAGCCGCGCGCTGGTGAAGGCGGCGCAGTCGCCCGACGACTACGCCAAGGTCTATGACCGCGTGCTCAGCCAGGTGAAGGAGCCGGTCATCATCCACTGGCTCGGCGAGATGTTCGATCCTGCGCTCGAAGGCTACTGGGGCCACACGAACCACATGGAGGCGATGAAGGTCGCGGTCGACATCATCGCGGCCAATCCGGCCAAGGTCGACGGCATCAAGATTTCGTTGCTCGACAAGGGCAAGGAGATCGCGATGCGCCGCCGACTGCCGCAAGGCGTGCGGATGTACACCGGCGACGACTTCAACTACGCCGAGCTGATCGCGGGCGACGAGCAGGGCTATTCCGACGCGCTGCTCGGCATCTTCGATGCGATCGCGCCCGCTGCCGCGGCGGCGCTCGGCGCGTTCGCGCGCGGCGACACCCAGTCGTTCCATGACATTCTGGCGCCGACCGTTCCGCTGTCGCGCCACATCTTCAAAGCGCCGACGCGGTTCTACAAAACCGGCGTCGTGTTCATGGCCTATCTCAACGGCCTGCAGAACCATTTCATCATGGTCGGCGGGCAGGAGAGCGCGCGCTCGACGCTGCATCTCGCCGAGCTTTTCCGTCTGGCGGACGCGGCCGGACTGCTCGCCGATCCGGACCGCGCCTCCGCGCGCATGCGCCTGGTGATGGCGATGCGCGGCGTGATCGCTTGATGCGCGACCTCTCGAACGACACGCGCTTGCTTGCCGTCAATTCGGCGACGGTGAAGGCGTGGTCGCTGCCAGCAATTGGTCGAAGGCTGCCAGCGTGCCGGCATTCCTGCCATCGCGCCGTGGCGCGACATCGTGCAGGCCGTGGGCATCGACAAGGCCGGCAAAATGATCCGCGATGCTTCGCTCGAAGTGTCGTGCCTGTGCCGCGGCGGCATGTTCCCCGCCGCCGACGAGGCAGGCCGCCGTGCCGCGCTCGACGACAACCGCCGTGCGGTCGATGAGGCCGTGGGCATCGGCGCCAGGTGCCTGGTGCTGATCGCCGGCGGGTTGCCGAAAGGATCGAAAGACCTCGCCGGCGCACACGAGCAGGTGCGCGACGGCATCGCGGCGCTGCTGCCTTACGCCCGCGACGCCGGCATGCCGCTCGCCATCGAGCCGCTGCACCCGATGACCGCCGCCGACCGCGCCTGCGTCAACACGATGGGTCACGCCAACGATCTCTGCGACGAACTGGGCGAGGGGCTCGGCATCGCGCTCGACGTCTACCACGTCTGGTGGGATCCGGAATTGCCGCAGCAGATCGAGCGCGCGGGCAAACGCATCATCACCTATCACGTCTGCGACTGGCTGGTGCCGACGCGCGACCTGGTGTTCGACCGCGGCATGCCCGGTGACGGCGTGATCGACCTGAAGCACATCCGCGGCATGGTCGAGGCGACCGGCTACGCCGGACACATCGACGTCGAAATTTTCTCGACGCTCGACTGGTGGAAGCGCGAGCCCGACGAGGTGCTGCGCATCTGCAAGGAGCGGCACCGCAGCGTGGTGTGACGACGCGTGCGCTAATTCCCGCAGTTCCAGACCATCCCGATCGGAGTCTGGGTCCAGCACGGACCGAAGCTGCCGCCGTTCCACTGCCGCGATAAATTCCGGGGCTTCCCCATCCATATCGAAGCTGGGCGTAGCCGGAGTACGGCCTGTAGTACAGATAAGCGCTGTTCGTATTGCTGCTCGCGCGCGATAGCGCCGGTTCTGGGCTCTCCAGTCGGTCAGGGCGGGCGGCTGCCGGTAGCCGGGAAGAAATCCGTAGCCGCGCCAGCGTTTCTTGGCGGACGACTTTGATTTTGTCGTGGCTTTTGAGCTTGTCGCGGTTCGCTTTCCGTCGGTCTGTTGGGCCATCGCCGTTGCCGGCAACATCATGGATGTTGCGATGGCGGCGATCAGCAGCGTCTTGGCCAATGGCATCATCAGAATGTCTTCGCCCCCGGCAACGCGCCCAAAGCGGCGTTCGCCACCTGGCGGTCTTCCTCGCCGGTGCCGGAGCCGATGCCGATGCCGCCGATCACGTGGCCATCGACGATGATCGGCAACCCGCCGGGCAGGTTGACGCGCTTGCCCTGCGTGGCGATCGCCAGCTTGATGTCGACGCCAGCCGGAATATCGCCGGTCGGGATGCCGTAGGATGCCGCCGTCATCGCCTTCATCAGCGCGGTGTCGTAGGACAGCGCGAAGGCGCCATCCATCCGCGCGAACGCCAGCAACTGGCCTCCCGCGTCGACGATGGCGATGCACTCCGGAACCTTCATGTCCCGCGCCTTCGCCATCGCGGCGTTGAGGAGCTTCATTGCCCCGTCGATGGTGAGCTTCAGCGATGCAACCGTATCCGCCATTTGCATTGACCTCTGTAATTGAACCTGCCGTTTGCGAGATCGTCGCACAATTTGCGTGACATGCGAAATGCCGTCGGCGGCGTCCGGAACTGGTGGCGTGAGATGCGCCGGATGCTAAGCTCCGGCCTGCCAAGTTGGGAGTGTCCGATGGTCCGTTTGAAGTTCGTGCTCGCCGTGTTGGCTCTTTCCGCCGCCTCATCCGCAAACGCGCAGAATTACCCCAATCGCGCCATCACAATCGTGGTGCCGTTTGCGCAGGGCGGATTGACCGACGTGCCGGTGCGCCTCTTCGCCTCCGTCATGCAAGAGAAGCTGGGCGTTCCGGTGGTGGTCGAGAACAAGACCGGCGGCTCAGGCTCGGTCGGCGCCACGCACGTGCTGCGTTCGGAGCCGGACGGCTACACGCTGCACGCCAATGCGGTCGCCGACACGCAGAACCTCCACTACATCAAGGTGCCCTACAACGCGGTCGAGGACTTCGCGCATATCGGCAAGATCGTCGAAGGCCCGCCGCTGGTGCTGGTGATCGACGCCAAGCTGCCGCACAAGACGGTCGCGGAGCTGG
Organism: uncultured Alphaproteobacteria bacterium; assembly: GCA_963838595.1. Taxonomy (GTDB): domain Bacteria; phylum Pseudomonadota; class Alphaproteobacteria; order Rhizobiales; family Xanthobacteraceae; genus Z2-YC6860. Next base: position 170,492 of record CAWIRP010000002.1, on the reverse strand, counting down.
TCGCGGGCGCCAAGGCCAATCCGGAGAAATACAGCTTCGGCACGTCGGGCCCTGCCAGCTCGCCGGTCATCGCGCTGAACCAGCTCAACGCCGCTGCCGGCACCAAAATCCAGGAGGTGCCCTATCGCGGCTCCGGACAGGCCGCGACGTCGGTGGTGACCGGCGCGATCCAGGGCACCTTCACGTTCTATTCCAGCGCCAAGCCGCTGGTGGACGGCGGCCAGGTTCGCGCGCTCGCCGTCGCAGGACCGCGCCGGATCGCGGACTGGCCCAACGTGCCGACGATGGAGGAGGCGGGCTTCAAGGGCTTCGACCACAATGGCTTCGTCGGGCTTGCGGCGCCGAGCAAGACGCCGCCGCAGGTGGTCGCGTTTCTCAGCAAGGCGCTGAACGAAGCGGTCAACACGGAGTTGTTCAAGAGCCGCATGGCCGCGCTCGGAATGACGGTTCTGCCTGCCGCGGAGAACACCCCGGCGAACTTCAAGGCCTTCATGGCGGCCTCGACCATCCGGCAGGGCGAGCTCGCCAAGCTTGCGGGGGCGCCGTCCACCGAGCCGCCGCCGGCGCAGCGCTAGCGTCAACGATCTTCGAGAAGGCGGGAGAGCTCCATGGCCAAAATCACGCGCATCAATCCGAGCAACATTTCCAAGCCGTTCGCCAGCTACTCCCATGTGGTGACGGCGGAGGGCGCGCAGAAGCTGGTGTTCGCCGCCGGCCAGGTTGCGGCGGACGTTGATGGCAAGGTGTTGCCGCCCGACGATTTCGACGCCCAGGCCAAGATGGTGATGCAGAATCTCACCAACGCGCTGGCGGCAGGCGGCGCGAAAATCTCGGACGTCACCAAGATCACGATCTACATCTGCAACCCGCACGACGTGCCGAAGGCGCGCGGCATCCTGCAGACCTATTTCGGCGAGCATCCGCCCGGCAGCACCTTGTGCATCCTGCGCGGACTGGCCAATCCGAATTTTCTCCTGGAAATCGAAGCGATCGCCGCGGTGTGATAGCCGCGGCAGATTTGATAGGCACATCAAATGATGAAGCAAAGAAAACTCGGCTCGCAGGGCCTCGTCGTTTCCGCCATTGGGCTCGGCTGCTCCGGCATGAGCGGTGACTACGGCGTGCCGGACGACGTCGAGTCGATCAAGACCATGCACCGCGCCATCGAGCTTGGCCTCAATCTGTTCGACACGTCGGACGCCTACAGCGCCGGCAAGAACGAAAAGCTGGTCGGCGAGGGCATCAAGGGCAAGCGCGACAAGGTCATCATCGCGTCGAAGTTCGGCAACGTGCGCGGCCCGAACGGCGAGCGCGGCGGCGTCAACGGCAAGCCGGACTACGTGCCGGTCGCCTGCGAGGCGAGCCTGAAGCGGCTCGGCATCGACGTGATCGACCTCTATTACATCCATCGCATCGACAAGAGCGTGCCGATCGAGGAAACCGTCGGCGCCATGTCGCGGCTCGTCGAGCAGGGCAAGGTTCGCTACCTCGGCCTGTGCGAGGCCGGCGCGGAGACGATCCGCCGCGCCCACAAGACCCATCCGCTCTCGGCGCTGGAAAGCGAATACTCGCTGTGGACGCGCGACATCGAGATCGGGATCCTGCCGACGCTGCGCGAGCTCGGCATCGGCCTCGTCGCCTATTCACCGCTCGGCCGCGGCTTCCTGTCCGGCGCCTTCAAGAAGCGCGACGATCTCATTCCGGAGGATCGCCGCCACGCGCACCCGCGCTTCATGGAGGGCAACTTCGAGAGAAACCTGAAGCTGCTTCCCGCGGTCGAACACATTGCCAAGGCCACTGGGCTCACCATGGCGCAGGTTGCGCTCGCCTGGCTGCTGGCGCGGGGCGACGACATCGTGCCGATCCCCGGCACCAAGCGCCGGACCTATCTGGAGCAGAATGTCGCAGCCACCGAGCACGTGCTCGACGAGGATTGGGTCGAGACGCTTGAAGGCGCGTTCCCGCGCGGCCAGGCGGCGGCCGGGCTGCGCTATCCGGAATTTCAGCTCAAGGGCATGGGAATCTAGCCGTTCAGGCGGGTCGCGTGTTATCACCGCGCCAACAAGACGGACGACCAGGGAGGAATTCATGAGTTTCCAATCGCCCAAGCTCACCCGGCGCGCATTCAACGGCGGCCTTGCCGCGGCGGCCGGCGTTCTGGCCATGCCGGCGTTCCTCCGCGGCGCTGCCGCGCAGCAGGGCGGCTACCCCTCGCGCAGCATCCGCGTCGTCATTCCGACCGGCCAGGGCGGCGGCGCCGAATTGCTCGCGCGCGCGTTCGATCAGGCGTGGTCGAAGCTGCTCGGCCATCCCTTCGAATACGAATTCCATCCCGGCGCCGCCGGACAGGTCGGCTACACGCTGTTCGTGCAGAAGCGCGACAAGAACGGCCACAACCTGCTGTTCGGCAACATGGGTCCGGAAATGATCATGTATGCGACGCAGAAGCCTGCATACAAATATCCGGAGGACTTCACCTACTTCTGCCGCACCGACATCGACGACTCGTGCGTGTTCGTGCGCCGCGACTCGCCCTACAAGGACATCAAATCGCTGGTTGAGGCGGCGAAGAAGCGGCCGATCAACGTCGCGCTCAGCCGCCTGCCGCATCCGGCCACGCTCGGCATGATCGCGCTCGGCGAGGCGACCGGCGCCAAGTGGAACTTCATCCCCTACGGCGGCGGCAACCCGACCTTCACCGCGATGCTCAGCGGCGAGACTGAAGTCGGCGCATTGCCGATCAACAACGTTCTGGCGCTTGAGGACAAGTTCAAGGTGCTTGGCGTGTTCAACAACACCAACATTTTCGCGGCGCAGACCGAGAATGCACCGGCCGTCAACTCGGTGTTCGGAACCAGCATTCCTGAGTTGTCGTCGTCGCGCTCCTGGGCGGTACACGCCGAATGGGCCAACGCCAATCCCAAGCAGTTCGAATTCCTCGAGCGCACCGCCAAGGAGGCGCACGCCTCGGCGGCATTCCGCGATCAGTGGAAGAAGAGCGGCAATCCGGTCGAGGCGCTGGTGTGGGGCGACCGCAAGACCTGCCACGAATACGCCGAAGGCATGGTCAAGCTGGCGCAACGCTACGAGAAGCAGCTCACCGCGAAGGGCAAGTCCTGACGCCGGCACTTAGGGCGGCGCGTCCATGAGCAATCCGGATTCGGCGCCGCCCGAGCCACAAGCCCGCGTCCCGATCGGCGCGGACTTCATCATTCCGCTGCTCGCCTGCGGACTTGCCGCTTACTATTTCATCTCGACCACCGAACTGGTGTGGGAGGCGCGCGCGACCGGCACGGTGATCGGCCTCGTGCTGATCGCGCTTTGCATCGCGCTGTTCGTGAAATTCGGCCTTCGCATCGCGTCGGGGCAGGCGAGCCTCGGAATGGGCGACCTGTTCAGGAACGACGCGTTCAACCGGCAGCGCTTCGGCCTGATGGCGATGATGACGGTCTATATCGTCACCATCTATTGGGTCGGTGCGACCGTCGGCCTGTTCTTTCTGCTGATCGGCTGCATGTGGGTGCTCGGCGTGCGGAGCATCAGGACGCTCATCAGCGTGGCGCTGGTCGCCGCCGTGCTCGTCCATCTCGCGCTGATCACGCTGCTCGACAGCAAGCTGCCGCGCGGCCTGCTGTTCGGTCAGTCCGGTCCGATGGCCACGGAAGAGCCTGCCAAAGCGGGCAAGAAGCGATGAAGGACGGCATTCTTCTCGAGCTGTTCGTCCGCTCGCTCGGCCTGTGGTGGGTGATCCTGCCGGGCATGCTGCTCGGCACCATCGTCGGTATCCTGCCCGGCTTCAGCGCCCAGAACACGCTGATCATCCTGCTGCCGCTGACGCTGTACATGGACATCAACAGCGGCATGGCGTTCATGATCGCGCTCTATTGCACGACGCAGCTCGGCGGCGGCATTCCGGCGATCCTGTTCAACATGCCGGGTGAGGGCGGCGCGGTCGCCACCACGCTCGACGGCTATCCGATGACCAAGAAGGGGCAGGCGCAGCAGGCGCTGGTGCTGTGCTTCGCGGCGTCGGCGTTCGGCGGGCTGATCACCACCGCGCTGACCATGGCGACGCTGCCGTTCCTCGCCAAGATCGGGCTGTATTTCCGCAGCGTCGAGATGGTGGTGGTGATTGTGTTCGGCCTCACCCTGATCGCCGCGATTGCCGCGCAGGACATGCTCAAGGGCATCATCGCCGGCTTCTTCGGCCTGATGATCGGCACCATCGGCGTCGATCCGGTGTTCGGCACGCCGCGCGCGACCTTCGGATTGCTCGAACTCTACGACGGCGTGCCGCTGATCCCGGCGCTGATCGGACTGTTCGCGATCTCCGAAGCCTTCGCGATGCTGGAAAGCGAGACCATCGTTCGCAGCGAGAACATGACTCAGGCGAGAAGCGCGCGGTGGAGCGACACGCTGGAAGGTCTTTGGATGACCGGCCGCTACTGGTGGCAGACCGTATGGACCTCGATCATCGGACTGATCATCGGCATCCTGCCCGGCGCCGGCTCCACCGTCGCGGCGTTCCTTGCCTATCACTACTCGAAGCTGCTCTCGAAAACGCCCGAGCTTTACGGCACCGGCCATCCGCCCGGCGTCATCGCGCCGGAGTCTGCGAACAACGGCGTCACCTCGGGCACGCTGGTGCCGGTGTTCGCGCTCGGCATCCCCGGCGGCACCACCGGCGCGATCATGACCATCGTGCTGACCTACCACGGCATCGTGCTGGGGCCGCGGCTGTTCATCGACAACGCGCAGTTCGTCTACGGCGTCTATATGCAGATGCTGGTCTGCTACATCTTCATGGCGCTGATGATCCTGCCGCTGGCGCGCTACATGAGCCGCGTGGTCTGGATCCCGACGCGCTTCCTGGTGCCGCTGATCCTGTCGCTGGTGACGATCGCGGCGTTCTCCGAGCGCGAATACGTGTTCGACATGGGGCTGGCGCTCGGCTTCGGCGTGATCGGCTATATCGCGCGCAAGACCGGCTACGAGGTCACCGCCATCCTGATCGGCGTGCTGATGGGTCCGCTGTTCGAGCAGTATTTCCTGCGCGCGCTGCGCGTCGGGCAGGGCGACCCGATGATCCTGTTCTCCTCGAACCTCGGCAACGTGCTGTGGGTGATGGTCGTGGCGGCGCTGGTGCTGCCCTACATTCGTAGCCGCCGCCAGCAGGGCGTGCTGGCGCAGACCCAGCGCGCCGGGCACGAGTAGAGGCGGGCGACAGCGCGTCCGTTTGCCGCCATTTGCGATGCCTGGCGCGGTTGACGCCGCCGCCGGTTGACTATCGAATATTGGAAAATCCAGGAGGAAACGCCGATGCGAACGCTCCGCACCCTGCTTGCCGTTGCCGTGCTCGCCGCCGTGCCGCTTGCCGCGCAGGCGCAGACCAAGATCACCATGGGCAAGGTGATCAGCGGCAACGGGCTGCACATCCCGACCTACATCGCGATGGATCGCGGCTTCTACAAGGAAGAAGGCCTCGACGTCCGCTTCGTCTCGCTGACCGGTAGCGGGCTGATCAAGGGCGCGCTCACCGGCGCGATCGACTTCATTCCGATCCCGTCGGGCGGCGCGCAGGCCGCGTTCAGCGGTGCGGAAATCCGTTACGTGGTCGGCCAGTCGCTCGGTTCGCAATGGCTGATTGTCGTGCGCCCCGAGATCAACAAGCCGGAAGACCTTCGCGGCAAGGTGTTCGGCTATGGCCGCGTCGGCGCGGCGGACTACGACGAAGGCGCCGCGGTCATGCGCCGCTCGTTCAAGATGGAGGTCGGCAAGGACTACAAGGTGATCTCGTTCCAGGGCGAGCCGGAGAAGATCGCCGCGCTGATCAACGGCGACATCCAGGCCGGGCTGATCTCGGTCGCGCACGCGCCGAAGGCCGTGAACGCCGGAATGAAAGTCTTGATCCGCACCGGCGACCACATCCAGCGCGCCGGCGGCACGATCTGGACCCTGAAGGCTTATGCGGACAAGAACCCCGACGTGATGCCGAAGGTCACCCGCGCCATCGCCAAGGCGGTGACGTTCTATCGCGACAACAAGGAAGGCTCGATCCCGACCCTCAAGGAGCATCTCGGTCTCGACAACGACAAGGACGCCGGCATCGTCTGGGAGCAGACCCGCAACACGTTCGGCGCCGAGCTGCCCAAGGATCTGTTCCGCGAAATCTTCGAATCCCGGCTGCAGGACATGATCGCCGCCAAGCAATGGCCGGCCGACAAGCCGATGCCCGATCCGGAGCAATGGCTGCTGCGCGCGCAGCTCGACGGCACGCTCAAGGCGATGAACTACGTGCCGACCAAGCTCGACCGGCCCACGAACTAGCGCCGTCTTCGCTCGCGGGCAGAATCCCACCGGGCGGTTGGACTATTTCTGCAGCCTGCTTAGGGCTTACAATACGCGCTCGGCCCACCGGGCCGGCAAAAAAGATTCAGGGAGGGCGTTCCATGCGGGTGCTTCGTTCGGCCGCGATTGCCGCGGTGGCGTGTGTCGTCGCGTCGTCGGCTGCGTTGGCGCAGACCAAGATCGCGATCGGCAAGATCACCGGCGGCATCGGGCTGCACATTCCGTCCTACATCGCGATGGACAAGGGCTTCTATAAGGACGAAGGCCTCGACGCCCGCTTCGTCGAGCTCGGCGGCTCCGCCATGATCCGCGCCGGCCTCACCAACAATCTGCAATTCGTGCCGATTCCGTCGGGCGGCGCGCAGGCGGTGCTCAAGGGCGGCGCGAAGATCAAGTACATCGTCAACCAGTCGCTCTCCTCGCAATACGTGTTCGTCGCCCGTCCCGAGTTCAGCAAGCCCGAGGACCTCAAGGGCAAAGTGATCGGCTTCGCCCGCCCCGGCGCCGCCGACTACGACGAAGGCGTCACCGTGCTGGCGCGCTTCTTCAAGATGCAGGTCGGCAAGGACTACAAGGTGCTGTCGCTGCCGGGCGACCCCGAGCGGATCGGCGCGCTGCTCAACAAGGACATCGACGCGGCCTTCGTCTCCGCGCCGCAGGGCATCCGCGCGGTGCAGGCCGGCATGAAGATCGTGATGCGGCCCGGCGATCACCTGCCGCGCGTCGGCGGCAGCTTCTGGGCGCCCGACGAGTGGTTCGACAAGAACGAGGACGCCACCAAGAAGTTCATCCGCGCCATCGCCAAGGGCGTGATGTTCTTCCGCACCAACAAGGCGGAGTCGCTCGCGACCATCAGGAATCACCTCGGCATCGAGAACGACGCGCAGGCGGCCCTGATCTGGGACGAGCTGCACAACACCTTCGCGGCGGAAATGCCGGCGGCATTGTTCCGCGAGGTGTTCGAGTCGCGCCGGCTCGACCTGATCGCCGCCAAGGAATGGCCGGCCGACAAGCCGCTGCCCGACCCCGAGCAGTTCCTGGCGCGCGCGCTGCTGGAGTCGACACTGAAGGACATGAAATACGTGCCGACCAAGATGAAGAACTAACCGGCGCCTCGCAGCCAGCATGAAAGGAGAGAGCGCCATGCCAGCGCGCCTTGCCGCGATATGCGGCGCTATGATCGCAACGTTGCTCACCGCTACGATGCCGGCGGCGGCTCAAAGCTACCCAACCGGTCCGGTGCGCGTGCTGGTGCCGTTCGGCGCCGGCGGCGCCACCGACGTGGTGGCGCGGGTGTTCGCCGAGCGTCTGCAGCAGCGCATGGGCCAGTCGTTCACGGTGGAGAACCGCGGCGGCGCAGCCGGCCAGATCGCCGCGGCGGCGTTCGCCCGCTCGCCGAACGACGGCTACACCCTGATGTTCACCACCGCCGCGCCGATCACCGTCGCGCCGCTGATGAACGACAAGGTGCAGTACGACCCGCGCAAGGATTTCATCCCGGTCGGCGTGGTCGCGATGCAGCCGGTCTGGATCGTGGTGAACGCGAACTCGCCGCTGAAGTCGCTCGGCGACATCGTCACCCGGGCCAAGGCCGATCCCGGCAAGCTGACCTATGGCACCTCCGGCGTCGGCACCGAGCTGCATCTCGCCGCCGAGGCGGTGGCGCGCTCGGCCGGCATCCAGATGGTTCATGTGCCATTTCGCGGCGGCGGTGAGGTGATCACCGCGCTGCTCGGCTCGCAGATCGACTTCGCGGCGCTGAGCACGGCGTCGATCGCCGGCGCGGTGAAGCAGGGCACGCTGCGCGTGCTCGCCGTGTCGTCGCCGAAGCGCATGACCGATTTCCCCGACGTGCCGACCTTCGCCGAGCTCGGACACGGCGGCGCGACCATGGTGCCGTGGTGGGGCCTGATGGCGCCGGCCGGCACGCCGCAGCCGATCGTGGCGCGGCTCACGCAGGAGCTGGAGGCGGCGACCAAGGACGACGCGGTGCGCGAGCGGCTCAAGGCGACCTTCGTGCAGATCGAATTCGAGGGTCCGGCCGCATTCCAGAAGCGGCTCGACGCCGAGACCAAGCTCTACGGCGATGTCATCAAGGCAGCCAACATCAGAATGGAGCCGCCGAAGTGAAGCGCAGCACCGACAAGATCCGCACCACCCACGCCGGGCGGCTGCCGAACTCGCCGGGCTGCGACGATCTGCCGATCCGGCTGTTCCGCGGCGAGACGATCGATCCCGCGGTGCTCGAGGCCGGACTGGAGCACGTGGTGCGCCGCCAGCTCGACATCGGCGTCGACATCATCGGCGACGGCGAATTCTGGAAGTCGCGCTCGTTCTCCTACTACAGCCGCCATCTCACCGGCGTCGAGACGCGCGGCCTCAAGCCGGGCGAGCCGGTGTCGACGCGCGTGTTCACGCGCGAGCGCGACGAGTTCGCCGGCTTCTACAAGGACCTCGACGCGACCGGCACCATCTTCCACGTGCCCGGCGAGAAGCGGATGCCGCCCGAGACCGTGAAGATGGTCGCCACCGGCCCGGTCAAGTCGAAGGGCACCGCGGCGATCGCGCAGGAGATCGAGACCTTCAAGAAGGGCATCGCCAAGGCCGGCGGCGCCGTGGACGAAGCCTTCATGTGCGTGATCGCGCCGGGCTGGCTCGATCACTTCATCTACAACGAATATTACAAGACCGACGAGGAATACATCTTCGCGCTCGCCGAGGCGCTGCGCGAGGAATACCTCGCGGTGGTGAACGCCGGCTTCATCCTGCAGATCGACGATCCCGGCGTGGTCGACTGGTGGGACATGCTCAAGCCCGCGCTGAGCGTCGAGCAGTACGTCAACAAGTTCGCCAAGGTCCGCATCGAGGCGGTCAACCACGCGCTCAAGGGCATCCCGCAGGACCGCGTGCGCTATCACCTGTGCTGGGGCTCATGGCACGGGCCGCACACCCACGACCTGCCGTTCGAGCACATCGTCGGCCTGATGCTTCAGGTCAACGCGCAGTGCTATTCGTTCGAGGCGGCCAACGTGCGCCACGAGCACGAATGGAAGCTCTGGAAGGAAACCAAGCTGCCGGACGGCAAGATGATCCTGCCGGGCGTCGTGAGCCACTCCACCAATCTGGTCGAGCATCCGGAGCTGATCGCCGAGCGCATCCAGCGCTTCGCCGGTGCGGTCGGCCGCGAGAACGTCATCGCCGGCACCGACTGCGGTCTCGGCGGCCGCGTGCACGCGGAGATCGCCTGGGCCAAGCTGGAAGCGCTGGTCGCGGGCGCGAAGCTCGCGTCGAAGGCGCTGTGGCGGTAGCGCTTTGCAGGTGACATCGCAATCAAATCGCGTAAGGAAAGACGATGGCCAGCGACGACAAAAAAACCAAAGCCACTCCCGCTCCAAAAAGCGAGCCGCCGGGAAAGGACAAGAGCGCTTCGGCTGCGGACTCATCCAAGGCCAAGGTGGCGAAACACTGCCGCCCCGGTCACAGCCAAGGATGGCGAGAAACCTGCCGCCTCACCCTCCAGCTACAGCAGGGGCGAGGGTCAAAAGCCGGTTTCCCAGGCTTACAAGGACAACTGGAACGCGATTTTCGCAAAGAAGAAGAAAAAGCGATAACGCCTCACTGCCCATGACGGGCTGAAGAGCGATCCGTGATTCCCTGGTCCCTGCTCGATACGGCCCACGTGCCCGGCGGCGGCGAGTTGCGCCTGATGAAGCGCGGCGCCGAATTTTCCATCATGCTGGGCGGCAACCAACTGATGAACAGCCGTGTCAGGGGGTCCGAGGAGGCGCTCGCGACAATCGCCTGCGAAAGAATTCGATCCCACAAGAAGCCGCGGATCTTGATCGGCGGATTGGGCATGGGCTTCACGCTTCGCGCCGCGCTGGCCGCGCTTGGCGCCGATGCCCGGATCGTCGTCGCCGAACTGGTGCCGGCCGTTCTGGCATGGGCGCGGGGTCCGATGGCCGAGGTCTTTGGCGGCAGCCTGACCGATCCGCGCGTCAGCGCCCGCGAGGCGGACGTCGGTCACTTGATCCGGTCCGGCTCAGTCGGCGTTCGATGCGATCTTGCTCGATGTCGACAACGGTCCCGAAGGACTGACCCGAAAAGCCAACGATGCGCTGTACGACCTTGAGGGATTGAGCGCCGCCTGCGCGGCGTTGCGTCCCGGCGGCGTGCTGGCCGTGTGGTCGGCGAGGCCGGACCTGAAATTCACCCAGCGGCTTCGCAAGGCCGGTTTTGACGTGGACGAGGTGAGGGTGCGCGCCGACGGATCGCGTGGCGGCGCGCGGCACGTCATCTGGATCGCGACCCGCGCCGATGGCGGGCGTCGACTTACTCCCCGCCGGCGCGCTGCGGGCGCCAGCGGCTGAGCCGGTTCTCCAGCACCTGCACCGCGGCGGTCATCGCCAGCGTCATCACGGCGAAGATGATCAGCCCGGAAAACACGATGTCGACCTGATAGCGGCCGGCGGCCTGCACCATCATCACGCCGAGCCCGGATTCCGAGCCGAAGAACTCCGCCACCACGACGCCGAGCACGGCGCGGCCGATCGCCAGCCGCAGGCCCGCGATGATGTAGGGCATCGCGTTCGGGATCACCACCAGCCGCGCGACGTCCCATTCCTTGGCGCCGAACGAGCGCACCACGTTGATCAGCAGCTTGTCGGAGTTGCGCACGCCCTCGTAGGTGTTGATCAGGATCGGGAACAGCGCGCCGATGAAGACGATCACCACCTTCGACCACAGCCCGAGCCCGAACCACAGCATCACCAGCGGCAGGAAAACCAGCCGCGGCGTCGCGTTGAACGCGGTGATGAACGGATCGAACATGGCGTTGAGCGTGCGCGAGCGCCCGATCAGCACGCCGAGCGGCAGCCCGACCACGATCGCCAGCCCCAGCCCCACCGCGAAGCCGGAGGCGCTGACGCTGAGCGGCGTCCAGATCGAGCCGGTCGCGAACATCTTCCACAGCGTGCCGGCGATCTGGCTCGGCGTGGTGAAGAACAGCTTGGTGCCGGCGGACAGCGTGATCAGCCGCGGCAGCAGCTCCCACACGATCAGCAGCACGACGATGCTGTCGGTGCCGAGGATGATCTGCTCGAAGCGCTGCCACAGGCTCTTCGGCGGCGCGGCGAGATCGTCCGCCGACGCCGGCGAGATTCGGTTTCGAGCGCCTGGGATTCGCTCATCGTCCCACCCGCCACGGGAACGCCGAGCGCTCCGCCCACCGGATGCCTTCCGTCATGACGACGGCGATGATCATGATCGCCACGATGCAGGCGAACATCTTGTCCAGCGCGAACAGGTCGCCGTAGCGGGCGATCGCGTAGCCGATGCCCTCCGACGCCGCGAAGAACTCCGCGACCAGCACGCCGATCAGGCCGCGGCCGATGGCGATGCGCGCGCCGGCGACGATGTAGGGCAGCACGCTCGGCACGATCACCTTGAGGTAGAGGTCCTTCTCGGTGCCGCCGAGCGAGCGCACCACGTTGATCAGCAGCCGGTCGACCGCGCGCACGCCGGCCTGCGCGTTGAAGATGAACGGGAACACCGAGAGCAGGAAGATGATGATCGCCTTGCCGGACACGCCGACGCCGAAGAACACGATGACCAGCGGGGCGAGCGCCACCAGCGGGCTGGCGTAGAACACCGTCATCAGCGGGTCGAGCGCGTAGCCGACCCGCGCGCGCCAGCCCATCACGATGCCGACCGTGACGCCGACCACCACCGCGGCGCTGAATCCGTAGACGAACGGCACCGCGCTGACCGCGAGCTCGCGGAACAGCTCGCCGCTCATCACCAGGTCGTAGAGAGCGAGCGGCGATCAGCGACGGCTTGCTGATGAACAGCGGGTTGAACGGAACGAACAGGAACACCGCCTGCCAGGCGGCCAGGAACAGCGCGACCGACAGCAGGCCGAGCAGCAGGTTGCGGTTGCGCTCGGCGAACGGAATCGGCGGCGCTGCGGATTTGGCGGTGGTCTGGACGGTCACGTCAGCCATCGTCACACCGTGATCTCGTCCTTGAGCTCGTTCCAGATCTGCAGCTTGAGCTCGTTGAACTCGGGCGTCACCCGCATCTCGTAGTCGCGCGGCCGCGGCAGCGCGATGGTGAAAATCTTCTTGGCGCGGCCCGGCCGCTTGGTCATCACCATCACGCGGTCGGAGAGGTAGATCGCCTCCTCGATCTGGTGGGTGACGAACAGCACGGTCTTCTTCGCCTCCTGCCAGATGCGCAGCAGCTCCGCCTGCATGATGTCGCGGGTCTGCGCGTCGAGCGCGGCGAACGGCTCGTCCATCAGCAGCACGTCGGGATCGGTGGCGAGCGCGCGGGCGAGCCCGACGCGCTGCTTCATGCCGCCGGACAGTTCGTGCGGGTAATGGCTCTCGAAGCCGGTCAGGCCGACCATGTCGATCAGGCCGCTGCAGACCTTGCGGCGCTGGTCGGCGGGCATGCCCTTGAGCTCGAGGCCGAGCTCGACGTTGTGCTGCACGGTGCGCCACGGCAGCAGGCCGAACTCCTGGAACACCATGGCGCGGTCGGTGCCCGGTCCGGAAATGGTCTTGCCGGAAAGCAGAAGGTCGCCGGAATCGATGCGAAGAAGGCCGAGAAGAGCGTTGAGAAACGTGCTCTTCCCGCAGCCGGACGGCCCGACGATCGAGAGGAACTCGCCTTCCTCGACGTCGATGTCGAAATTGTGCAGCGCCCGCACCGGCCCCCGGTTCGGCGGCCGAAAGGTCAGGTTGACGTTCCGGCCCTCAATGTAAGCCGCCATGCGTTCCGCCCTGTTTGTTCTTATTATTGAAGCATAAAACAGGGACTGGAAGGCAGCCAAACGTCGCGGGCTATCAGTCCGCGACCGTCTTGGCCCGGCTGATGCCCAGCGCCACGATCCGGTTGAGCAATTCCGCGTAGGGCAGGCCGTCGTGCTTGGCCGCCTGGGCGAACTCCTCGATCTGGGCGATCTCCGGGTTGGGATTGGCCTCGATGCAATAAGGCGTGCCGTCGGCGGCGAGGCGGAAGTCGATGCGCGCGTAGCCGTCGAGATCGAGCGTGCGGCAGACGCGCTTGACCAGGTTGACGATGCGCGCCTTGAGCTCCGGACTGAGATCCTTCGCCGGGCCGTGCTCGATGCCGATCTTGTCCTGGTAGCGCGTGTCGTGCTTGACCCGCTCGGTGGCGATGCGGTGCGCGCCCTCCGGGATCGAGCCGAACTGAAGCTCCCAGATCGGCAGCACCCGCAGCCGGTCGTTGCCGATCACGCCGACGTAGATCTCGCGGCCTTCGATGAACTGCTCGGCGATCGCCGGCGTGCCGATCCGCTCGTGGATGAACTTGACGCGCTCCTGCAGCTTCTCGTCGCTGTCCACCACCGACGCCCGCGCGATCCCCCACGACGCATCCTCGCTCACGCTCTTGACGATCAGCGGCAGGCCGAGCCGCGACGGGCGCTTGATCTTGCGGTTGATCGGAAACACCGCGAAGTCCGGGACGGGAATGCGGTGATAGGACATGAGCTGCTTCGACAGGTCCTTGCCGCGGGCGAGCATCAGGCCGCGCGGATTGCAGCCGGTGTAGGGAATGCGCAGCAGCTCCAGGTAGCTCGCGACGTTCTGGTCGTAGGTCGGATCGCCGTGGAACTGCTCGAGCAGATTGAAGACGACGTGCGGCTTCCAGTTCTCGATCTCGTCCCTGATCGGCTTGAGTTCGTCCTGCACGCCGAGCGGCTTCACTTCGTGGCCGTTGGCGCGCAGCGTGGTGACGACGTCGTATTCGGTCTTCCAGACGTTGACTTGCTCCTCGGTGTAACCCTTCGAGGATTCCGGTGGCATCAGGTCCGGATGCATCAGCACCAGAACGCGCAGCCGCTTCATAGCGCGAACCACTGTTTGCGCTTCGGGCCGTACAGCGAATGCACGGTCTTGGCGGTGAGCAGCACGGTGAAATTCTGCAGCAGCTCGCGCTCGCGGCCGACAGCGTGCAGCTTCAGCTCGCGGCAGCGGTCGATCACGTCGTCAAGCATCGAATCCAACGTGAGCTGGTGCTCTCCGGTCCACTGCGCAACCATCTGTCTGATCTTGGTTCGGTTCTTGCGAAGGAACGTGGACGCCGCAGGCCGGCTGCGAAATTTTGGATCGGCGGAAAACAGACGATGCAATTCGCGATCGTACGTCTTCGGCGTATCGACAGCGTAGAGAGCCTGCTTCTTCTTGTAATAATCGGCAAGCGTGATCTTGTACTTGTTCAGAGGATCGGTGCGGCGCCGCCGCGTCATCTGCGGCCGCTGCTCGGCGATCTCCGCCATCAGTTCGTCGACATACTTGAGCTTGCGCAGCGCCGGCCAGCCGGCGTAGCGGTTGCGCCAGTTCGAGCGCGGCGTCAGCCACACCGCGAAGGTCTCGGCGAAATCCTCGTCCGGATGACTCTGCGCGTACCACAGCCGCAGATGCTGGACGTAGTTCTTGCTCGCCGGATCGGGCCGGTAGTAGCTCGGGTAGCGCTTCGACGAGCGGCCGAACAATTTCTGCCAGCGGCGGCGGCGGTTGCAGCTGATAGGCGAGCTGCACCACATGGCCCGCCTCGTGGCGCAGGATGCGCATGCAGTCTTTTTCGGTGTCGCCCTCGACGTCGATGATCTTCTTGCGCTCGAGCCGCATCAGCCGCGGATGCGCGAGATAGAACGGAATGGCGATGCCCGGCGTGTCGGACGGGCTGAACCACTCGTCGGAAATCCAGACATGCGGCTTGAAGCGGATGCCGCGCTCCTCAAGCTCGTCGTGAAGCTGGCGCACGCAGCGCCCCAGCCAGGTGCCCTCCACCTTGACGTTGAGGTCCTTGAGCCGCACCTGCAGCAGCTTCTCGTCGGACAGACGGGACCAGGAAATCCGGCGTTTGGGTCGTCGACGGCGGCGCGGCATGGCGGAGCGATGGTGTCATAACCTCCGCTGCGGTCAACGCTGCCGGCGCCCTCCTGAAGAGGCAGGAAAATCAGCCCCTCGCCGCCATCGCCTTGGCCAGCCGCGGCAACAACGCCAGCGCGTTGTCGTGCTCGATGCCGCGGCGGGTCTTGTCGTCCCAGCCGTCGAACGCCTCGAAACCCGCGATGGTGCTCTTGAGGTCCTGAACCGGGTCGCGATGCCGGGAAAACGGGAAGTCGCTGCCGAACAGGATGCGGGTCGGGTCGGCGACCTCCATCAGGCATTTCAGCGGGCCCGGCGCGTTGATCTCGGCGACGTCGTACCAGAGCCGGCGCAGCGTGCTCTGCACGGTGGCGCCGCGCAGCCGCTCGCGGACCTTCGGATTGTGGTCCATCGCGCCGAGCCGGTACGTCAGGAACGGAATGGTGCCGCCGCCGTGCGGCATGATCCAGCGGATGCCGGGGAATTTTCCGAACGTGCCGTTCCAGAGCAGGTTGTGCATCGCCCGCGTGGTGTCGAGCACCAGCTCCGTCATGCCGGACGGATAGGAGTACGCCGGCACGTTCTTCGCCTGATTGCGCAGCGGATGCACGAACACCACGGCTTTGCGGCGGTCGAGCTCGGCGTAGAGCTCGTCCTCGTCGGGATGGCCGAGATGACGCTGCCCGGCATGGCTCAGCAGGCAGACGCCGTCGAGCTTGAGCGTGTCGAGCGCGTATTCCACCTCGCGGATCGAGGCCGCGACATCGGGCATCGGCAGCAGCGCGAAGGCGCCGAGCCGGTGCGGATGGTCGGAGATCATTTTCGCGGCGTCGTCGTTGCACTCGCGGGCGATGCGGATCGCCTCGTCGACATTGCCGAAGTAGGCGCCGGGCGAGGCGACCGAATTGATCACCGCGGCGATGTTCATCTCGTCCATCAGCTCGAGCTGCGATTGCAGGCTCCAGTCCGGCCACGGGTTCTCGCCGCTGCCGTGGATGCCGACCTTCGCCAGCGCGCGCTTGTAGACGTCCGGCACCGGGTGCTGGTGCGTATCGATCAGAGTGCGGTGGGGCATGGAAATTCGTCCGGGGCGTGCATCATAATCCGCTGCCGGCGATATGCTATAGGCGAGCGAATGGACGAAATTCAGTTCAGGCAATTAACCGACTGGGTCGATCGGTGCCGGTCTCGCCGGGGAAGCCGAGATTGCCATCGTAAACGGCTTGTGCGAACGCGCGGTGGCGGCGGGCCTGCCGCTGGCACGTGCCCATATCCTGATCGACGCGCTTCATCCGGTTCACGAAGGCCACCTATTCCGCTGGGGCCACGATCCCGATGTCGCGCCGACGGTCGAGTACGGCCGCACGACCGAGATCGAGGCGCTCGCACGATCTGGCGCTGACATCGGTGTTGATCAACGGATTGAACAGCGAGCTGCGAATGTCGGCCAGTGGCAGCGCAGCCCATTCTACCGGATGTTGCAGACCGGCGAATCGCTGTTGCGCCGCCGCCTGTCAGCGGAGACGCGAGACCGAGTTCAGCGTGTTTCCGGAGTTGCGCGCGATCGGCATGACCGACTACGTCGCGATCATCAATCGCTTCGCGGCGGAGGGCGTGATCGGCGACATGGACGGCGTCTATTCGTCCTGGATGAGCCGGACGCCGGGCGGCTTCGACGATGCGCATGTCGCCGCGCTCGAGCGCCTCGTGCCGTTTCTCGCGCTTGCCATCAAGTCCGTCACGCTGGCGCGGATGACCGGCACCCTGATGGAAACCTATCTCGGCCGCGATGCCGGCAAGCGCGTGCTCAGCGGGCGGATCGTGCGCGGCGTCGCCGATCGCATCGACGCGGTGCTGTGGTTCAGCGATTTGCGCGGCTTCACGCGGATCACCGACACCGACGCCGCAGCACGTCATTCCGCTGCTCAACGACTATGCCGACGTCATCGTGTCGGCGATTCACGAGCGCGGCGGCGACGTGCTCAAGCTGATCGGCGACGGCACGCTGGCGATCTTCACCGCGGGCGAGCGCGCAGAAGCCAGCAACGCGGCGCTCGACGCCGCCATCGCCGCCCGCACGCGGCGTCGCCGCGCTCAACGCGCGCAGGGCCGCCGACGGCCTGCCGGTCACCGACATGTATCTCGGCTTGCATGTCGGCGAGGTGTTCTACGGCAATGTCGGCAGCATGGAGCGGCTGGATTTCACCGTGATCGGGCCCGCGGTCAACGAGGTCAGCCGGATCGCGGCGATGTGCCGGTCGGTCGATCAGCCGGTCCTTGTCTCGGACGCGTTCGCCGCGGTGGGCGACAACCGCAGCCGGCTGGTTTCGGTCGGGCGCTATGCGCTGCGCGGCGTCGGGCGCGCGCAGGAGCTGTTCACGCTTGATCCGGAATTGTTGGCTTGAGGCGCTGCCGGCAGGTGGCGGGGAGAGCCCGAAGCGGACATCGGCTCCGAGACAAAGCGGTAAAGAAACCGTTTCTGCAGAGGCGGTAATCTCGCTTTAAATGTGAGGTGCTACTGGGGCTTGCATGAGTGCGATTGCCCAACCGGCATAATATTGAGCGCCGGGTAAAGCCGCGAGTTGACGGCGGCGACTATCCTCTACGGCTTGACGC
Source organism: uncultured Alphaproteobacteria bacterium (assembly GCA_963838595.1). Classification (GTDB taxonomy): domain Bacteria; phylum Pseudomonadota; class Alphaproteobacteria; order Rhizobiales; family Xanthobacteraceae; genus Z2-YC6860. The sequence goes on along the minus strand of CAWIRP010000002.1, from coordinate 152,628 downwards.
GGGCGACGGGAGCACACCGATCGCCTGCTTCGTCTGTGATATCTCTCTGAGTGGAGCCCGACTAAGGCTGTCGAAAGACATGGAACTGCCGAAAATCGTAAAAGTCCTGATTAACAATGTCTTGCATCCGGCCCGGGTCGTATGGCGCAAAGAAAGCCAGATCGGAATCGAATTTGTCGAATAGCTCCGTCGGAGTTGGAATGACCACCGTTGCAAATGCCGAGGTGATCAAGCGCCTTGTCATCCTGGTCGCCGACAGCAGGGCGCACTCGCGCGCGCTGCTGCGCTCAATGCTTCTTCAGCTTGAGGTAAAGCAGATCCATGAAGCAATCGACGGCGCCGCCGCGTTGGACGCCGTTGTTGCCATCAATCCGGACATCATGATCGTGGATTGGGACATCCCCGTCCTGAGTGCGCCAGAGTTGCTGCGTAGGGTGCGATCTCCGAGCACCAATTCGAGTCCAGATCTTCCGATCATTGTGCTTTCAAGTCAGGGCCAGAGCGAACACGTGCAAGAAGCCATGAGGCACCGTGCGGAGCACTTCATGCTCTGGCCGATTTCACCCAAGGCATTGCAGCAACGTTTTATCGATATCGTGACGAAAGCTCGAAAAACCGCTTTGGCTCGTAAACGCGTTATCCAGTCCGGTGAATCCGCGGTTGGAAGAGAAGTTGTGTTTTAAAAAGGCCGTGGCGGAGAGGGAGGGATTCGAACCCTCGATACGGTTTCCCGTATACACGCTTTCCAAGCGAGCGCCTTAAGCCACTCGGCCACCTCTCCATACCAGTCTCAATAAAGGCGCTCGCACCTTTTCGCAAAGACGCGCGCGAAGCGCGCTGGAGCGCCTTAAGCCACTCGGCCACCTCTCCGTACCCTCTCCATGACTGCGCGCGCGGCTTTTTTCAAGGTATGACTTGAGGTTAATTGACGTGGCGGACGCTGCCGCTTGCGGAGACGTCGTAGCCGCTCAGCTCGGCGGCGCGTTCGGCAAACGCGGCGCTTCGCATGAATCCGAACAGCGCCTGCGGCCCCGGCAGGAAATAGTCGCGCTGCCGCAGCACCAGATCGAACGCCTCCCAGGTCAGCGGCACGAAATCGAGCCCGGCGGCGCGCGCCACCGCGCGGGTCGCGATGCCGCAATCGGCGCGCTGCGAGCGGATCGCCTGGGCGATGTCGGGGCCGGTCGGGCAGGGTGGCTTGATTGCGCGCAGCTCGGTGAAGTCGATGCGGGCCTGGCGAGCAGCGCGAGCAGCAAGAGTTGTGCGCCGGCGCCCGGCGGCCGCAGCGCGATCGCGCGCCTTGCTCGCGGCGACGGACGCGATGTCGGACAGCTTCAGCGGATTTCCCGGCAGCACCAGCAGGCCCTGTTCGCGGCGCGCGAAGGCCACGACAACGGCGTCGTGCAGGCCCGGCGTGTGCGCGACGGTGTCGGTGTTGGCGTGTTCGTCGTCGCCTTCGATGCGATGCAGATGGATCGCCGCGGCGGCAACTTCATGTCGCGCCAATCGCCGCAGGCCGGCTTCGCTGCCTTCGGGAAGGCTGGCGAGGCCGGAGCCGCTCTCGCGCAGCGCCCATTCCAGCAGCGGATCGTGGCTGCCGCCGACGATCGGCGGCGCGGCGGCCGGCCGAGCCGCCGTCATCCCTGCCGTAACCCACTGATCCAGCGCGGCTTTCGGGAACAGCCAGCGGCCGGTCGCCTTGCTGCAGGGGACCGCGGAATTGGCCACCAGCTCGTACAGCTTGCGCTCGGAAATCCGCAGATATTCGGCGGCCTCGTCGGTGGTCAGCAGCTCACGCATCTGCATACTTATGCACTGATATGAACCCAGTACAAAAATTGACCAGTTTTGCACTGAATGCAACAGCTTGCGGCTGTCCCGAAAACCTGGAAGCCGCGCCTTGTCCGGAGACGCCTCAGCGCTGGAACTGATCTGGAATGCCGATCCTCGGCTCACGAGCATCGTCTTCCTCTCATTATTCGTGAGTTTTTCGGCCGTTATTCTGGCTGCTCTGATCGGTCTTCCGCTCGGCGCGGTGATCGCGCTCACCCGTTTCCCCGGCCGCGAGACCGTCATCGTCTTCCTCAATGCGCTGATGGGGCTGCCGCCGGTGGTGGTCGGGCTCGCGGTCTATCTGCTGCTGTCGCGCTCCGGTCCGCTCGGCTCCTGGGGCATTCTGTTCACGCCGAAGGCGATGATCATCGCGCAGGCGATCCTGGTGACGCCGATCATCGCGGCGCTGGCGCGCCAGACCATCGAAGACCTCTGGATCGAGTACCGCGACGAGCTCGCCGCGATGAACGTCGGTCCGCTCGGCCGCGTCGCGACGCTGCTCTGGGACGCGCGCTTCAGCCTGGTCACCACGCTGCTGGCCGGCTTCGGCCGCGCCGCCGCCGAAGTCGGCGCCGTCATCATCGTCGGCGGCAACATCGACGGCTTCACCCGCGTCATGACGACCGCGATCGCGCTTGAGACCTCGAAGGGCGATCTGCCGCTCGCGCTCGGGCTCGGCCTGGTGCTGATCGCCATCGTTTTCGCCGTCAACGCGCTGGCCTGGACCGCGCGCCGCGCCGGCGAACGATACGCCGGGTGATGACCATGCGCGCACCTGGCTCGGAACTGCCGATCGCACTGGAGGACGTGCGCTACGGCGTGCCTGGCGTAACGATCCTGGATGGCATTTCGCTGACTCTCATGTCCGGCGCGCCGACCGTGCTGATCGGTCCGAACGGCTCGGGCAAGACCACGCTGATCCGCGTCGCCATGGGCCTGATCGAGCCGACGTCCGGCCGCGTCACCTGGGGCGGCATCGCGCACGCCGCCGCCGCAACGCCGCGCCATCGTGTTCCAGCGCCCGGTGATGCTGCGCCGCTCCGCTGCCGCCAACATCGAATACGCGCTCGCGAGCGCCGAGCGTCGCCCGCTCCGAATGGAGCGCGCGCACCGACGAACTGCTCAAGCTGGTCGGTCTCGCCGGTCTGGGCGCGCGGCCGGCGCGGCGATTGTCCGGCGGCGAGCAGCAGCGGCTCGCGCTCGCCCGCGCGCTGGCGCGCGATCCGCAGGTGCTGTTCCTCGACGAGCCGACCGCGAGCCTCGATCCCGCCGCCACCAAGGCGGTCGAGGACGTGATCCGCGCCGTGGTCGCGCGCGGCATCAAGGTCGTGCTGTCGACCCACGATCTCGGCGAGGCGCGCCGCCTCGCCGGCGAGATCGTGCTGCTGCATCGCGGCCGCGTGATCGAATGCACGCCGGCCGAACAGTTTTTCGCCGAGCCGAAAACACAACAGGCCCGGCAATTCGTCGCGGGAGAGCTGCTGCTCTGACGCAAGAACCACAAGGAGGAAACCATGCAAACCCGCCGTCACCTCGTTGCACTCGCCGCCGCGCTGCTGCTCGGCGTCTCGGGCGCGTCCGCGCAGGACAAGTCGATCGTGGTGTCGTCGACCACCTCGACGCAGGACTCCGGCCTGTTCGGCCACATCCTGCCGCTGTTCAAGGCCAAGACCGGCATCGACGTGAAGGTCGTCTCGCAGGGCACCGGCCAGGCGCTCGACACCGGCCGCCGCGGCGACGCCGACGTGGTGTTCGTCCACGCCAAGGCGCAGGAGGAGAAGTTCGTCGCCGAAGGCGCCGGCGTGAAGCGCCATCCGGTGATGTACAACGACTTCGTCCTGGTCGGGCCGAAGAGCGATCCGGCCGGCGTGAAGGGCCAGCGACATCGTCGCCGCGTTCAAGTCGCATCAAGGCCAAGAGCGCGCCGTTCATCTCGCGCGGCGACAAGTCCGGCACGCACTCGGCCGAGCTCGCGCTCTGGAAGACCGCGGGCATCGACGTCGCCGGCGCGGACAAGGGCGCCTGGTACAAGGAGATCGGCCAGGGCATGGGCGCGGCGCTCAACACCGCGTCGGCGTCGAACGCCTACGTGCTGACCGACCGCGGCACCTGGCTGTCGTTCAAGAACCGCGGCGACCTCGACATCATCGTCGAGGGCGACAACAAGCTGTTCAACCAGTACGGCGTCATCCTGGTGAATCCCGGAGAAGCACAAGCACGTCAAGAAGGAGCTCGGCCAGGCCTTCATCGACTGGCTGATCTCGGCGGAAGGCCAGAAGGCGATCAACGACTACAAGATCAACGGCCAGCAGTTGTTCTTCGCCAACGCCACCGTGCCGGGCGCGTGATGTTGCGGGTGGTATGCCGCGGCTTACCTCTCCCCGCTTGCGGGGAGAGGTCGACCGCGCGAAGGCGTGGCGGGTGCAGGGGGTACAGCTCTCCGATGGAGCTGTACCCCCTCACCCCGACCCTCTCCCCGCAAGCGGGGAGAGGGAGCGCACCGCCGTTGCCGCGCTCGTGGTGGCTCTCATTGATTGGCTACTTGCACCATGACCACTCCCGTCTTCGCCGCCGACACCGTCCTCCTTCACGCCGCCGGCAGCCTGCGCGGCGCGCTCACCGAGGTGAGCAAGGCGTTCGAAGCGTCGAGCGGCGGCACGGTGCAGGCCAAGTACGGTCCGTCGGGATTGCTGAAGGACGAGATCGCCGGCGGCGCCAAGGCGGAGGTGTTCGCCTCCGCCAACATGGAGCATCCGCAGGCGCTCGCGTCCGCCAAGAAGAGCGGGCCGGTGGTGCTGTTCGCGCGCAACCGGCTGTGCGCGCTGGTGCGGCCGGGGCTCGCGGTCGATCCCGCCGACGCTGCTCGACCGCATGCTCGATCCGGCGGTGAAGCTCGGCACCTCGACGCCGAAGGCCGATCCGTCCGGCGACTATGCCTTCGAGGTGTTCGCCAAGGCCGACAAGATCAAGCCGGGCGCGAAGGCGGCGCTTGAGAAGAAGGCGTTGCTGCTCAGCGGGGGGCCGGCGAGCGCCGCGCCGCCGCAAGGCCGCAGTGTCTATGGGTGGCATGTCGCGGAAGGGCCGCGCCGACATCTTCCTCGCCTACTGCACGGCCGCGCGCGCTGCGAAGCAGGAAAATCCTGCGCAGCAGATCGTCGCGTTGCCGGACGCGCTCGCGGTCGGCGCGGACTATGGATTGACGGTGGTTGCAAACGCATCGCCGGCGGCCTATCGGCTTGCGATGTTCATCCTGTCGTCGGACGGCCAGCGCATTCTGGCCAAGCATGGGTTCGCCGCGCCGACGCTCACGCCATAGCGCATGATCCGGAAAAGTGGGTACCGGTTTTCCGAAAAGATCATGCGCAACATGAGGAGAGATCATGAAGCTCAGCGCGCGCAATCAGCTCAAGGGCAAGATCGTTTCGGTGAAGCTGGGCACCACCACCGCGCACGTGAAGATCAACGTCGGCGGCACCATCGTCACCGCTGCGATCACCAACGACTCGGCGAAGGAGCTCAAGCTCGCCAAGGGCAAGACCGCCTACGCCGTGATCAAGGCGAGCGACGTCATGGTGGCGGTGGATTGATCGTCCGTCGGGAGCGCGCATGAGGATCGATCGACGCGCGTTGCTCGGCGGCGCTGGCGCGGCGCTTCTTGCCCCGCGCGCGGCCGCGCACAAACCGTCACCGACGCCGCCGGCCGCGCGGTGCCGATCCCGGCGAAGGTGACGCGCGTGTTTCCGGCCGGTCCGCCGGCCGCGATCCTGCTCTACACGCTGGCGCCGGACCTTCTGCTCGGCTGGCCGCGCGCCAACCGCCCCGAGGAATGCGAGTTCATGCTGCCGGACGTCTGCGCGCGTCCGGAGGTCGGCCGCATCACCGGCCGCGGCAACACCGCCAATCTCGAAGTCGTGCTGGCGCTCAAGCCCGATCTCATTCTCGACGTCGGCGCGACCAGCCCGACCTTCGTGTCGCTTGGCGACGCGCGTGCAGGAGCAGACCGGCATTCCCTATGCGCTGCTCGACGGCCGGTTCGATGCGGCGGTCGAGACCTACCGCAAGCTCGGCGAGCTGACCCATCGCCGCCAGGCGGCGGAAGCGCTCGCGGGCTATGCCGCCGAAACCATGAGCACGATCCGCAAGCGGATCGACGCGATTCCGCAGGAGAAGCGGCCGCGCGTCTACTATGCGCGCGGTCCGCGCGGCCTCGACACCGGGCTCGGCGGCTCGATCAACGTCGAGACCATCGAATTCCTCGGCGCGCGCAACGTCGCGGCCGAGCGCAAGGGCGGGCTCGCGATGGTGTCGGTCGAGCAGGTGCTGCTGTGGAATCCCGACGTGATCGTCACCATCGATCGCGACTTCGCGGCGAATGTGCGCGGTGATCCGGTGTGGTCCGCGGTCGCGGCGGTGAAGGCGGGGCGGGTGCATCTGTCGCCCAAGCTGCCGTTCGGCTGGGTCGACTTCCCGCCGTCGATCAACCGGCTGATCGGCCTGTGGTGGCTCGCGAAGATTTTCTATCCGGAGGAATTTCCCGAGGACATCCGTGCGCTGACCCGCGACTTCTACCGCCGCTTCTATCACGTCACCCCGAGCGACGCGCAGATCGAGAGTGTGCTGGCCGGGAGGGGTTGAGCTTTGCTCGCCCTCCCGCTCGTCGAGACGGGCGTGAACGCTCTGATGCCGGGGGAGGGTTGGGGTGGGGGCCAATCCAACGTACGCTTTATCTAGATGCCCCCTCCCGGCGCGCTTTGCGCGCCGACCTCCCCCGCAAGCGGGGGAGGTAAGGAAGAAGAATGACTCGCTCCGCCGCTCCGGGACTGCTGATCGCCTGCGCCGTCCTGATCGCGGGGCTGCTGCTCGCATTCACCGTCGGGCGCTATCCGGTCGGCCTTGCCGATCTCTACGAACTCATCGCTGCGAAGCTGACCGGCCGCGCGGCCAACATTCCCGCGGCGATGGAGAACGTCATCCTGCAAGTGCGCGGGCCGCGCGTGCTCGCGGCCGCGCTGGTCGGCGCGGCGCTGGCGGTGGCCGGCACCGCGTTCCAGGGATTGTTCCGCAATCCGCTGGTGTCGCCGGATATTCTCGGCGCGTCGTCGGGCGCGGCGCTCGGCGCGGTGCTCGGCATTTTCTTCTCGCTCGGTATTTTCGCGATCCAGGCCTTCGCCTTCATCGGCGGATTGATCGCGGTCGCCGCCGTCTATCTGATCGGCTCGGCGGTGCGCTCGCGCGATCCGATCCTCGTGCTGGTGCTCACCGGCGTGGTGATCGGCTCGCTGCTCGGCGCCGGCGTCGGCCTGATCAAGTATCTCGCCGATCCCTACAACCAGCTTCCGGCGATGACGTTCTGGCTGCTCGGCAGCCTGTCCGCGACGAGCATCGCCGATCTCGTCCCGCTGTTCGGGCCGGTGGCGCTCGGCACGCTCGTCCTGGTCGCGCTGCGCTGGCGCATGAACGTGATGTCGCTGCCGGACGAAGAGGCGCGCGCGCTCGGCCTGCCGACCGGGCCGCTGCGCATCGCGATCGTCGCCGCCGCGACGCTGGTGACGTCGGCGAGCGTCGCCACCGCCGGCATCATCGGCTGGGTCGGGCTGGTGGTGCCGCACATCGCGCGCTCGCTGGTCGGGCCGGATTTCGCGCGGCTGCTTCCGGCCGCGGCGCTGCTCGGCGGCGGCTTCCTGCTGGTGATCGACACGCTGGCCCGCACCATGGCGCCGATCGAGATTCCGCTCGGCATTCTGACCGCGCTGGTCGGCACGCCGTTCTTCATCTGGCTGCTCGCCAGCGTTTCGAGGACGTGGTCGTGATTTTGGAAGGCCGCCAACTCACCATCGGCTACAGCGACCGCACGGTCGGCACGAATCTCGACGTCGCGCTCAACACCGGCGAAGTGCTCGCGCTGCTCGGGCCGAACGGCGGCGGCAAGACCACGCTGCTCAAGACGCTGCTCGGACTGCTCGCGCCGAAAGCCGGCGAGGTGCGGCTCGGCGAGCGGCCGCTGCGCAGCTACAGCGACCGCGAGCGCGCGCGGCTGGTCGCCTACGTGCCGCAGGTCGCACAACGCGACCTTCGCATTCCCGGTCGAGACCATCGTGCTGATGGGCCGCACCGCGCACGGCAACCTGTTCAGCCGCCCGACCGCGCACGATCGCGCGGTGGCGGCGCGCGTGCTGGAGCGCTTCGGCATCGCGCATCTCGCCGAGCGGCCCTACACGATGATCTCCGGCGGCGAGCGGCAGCTTGCGTTGCTCGCTCGCGCGCTGGCGCAGGAGCCGCAGTTCATCGTGCTCGACGAGCCGACCGCGAGCCTCGACTTCGGCAACCAGGGCAAGGTGATGCGGGAAATCCGCGCGCTGGCGGCGTCGGGCCACGGCGTCCTGTTCACCACGCACGATCCGAACCATGCGATGCGCGCCGCCGACCGCGCCTTCCTGCTGCGCGAAGGCACGCGGATCGGCGAAGGGCCGGTGGCGCAGGTGCTCAACCGCGCCCAGCTTGAGGCGCTTTATGGCGCGCCGGTCGAGATCGTCACCGACACGGCGAGCGGGCAGGGCGCGTTTTTGCCGGGATAGCGTTGAAATATCACGGAATAGTGAGGCAGGCGGCGTGTTGGTCCGGGTGGTGGAGGGCCTACAATGCCCCCAGATGCCTCCATGAGGAGACGCCGATGAAAATCCTCGTTCTCGCGACCGCGCTGATCGCCGCCGTGGCTGTCGCCGTGCCCGCCGAAGCCAGCAGCACAAAGAAGAAAAAGAAGGTCAGCAACGTGCAGGCGCCGACTTCCTATTCCTACCGCGACCGGGTGCCGCCGTCGCGGCAGCATCCCTACGGCGTCTATAGCGCTGACGGCGAACTGCTCGGCATGGACCCGGATCCGAACATCCGGATGATGATCCGCAAGGATCCCAAGCCCTGGGACAACAACAGCTAGGCGCTTTCCAGCTTCGGCTTGGAGTGGGCGCGCGTGACGCGATATAAGGCGTCATGCGCAAGGCCAAAGCACTCATCAAGCTTCCCAAAGCTCGGCTAGCCAAGCCGAAGCAATTGCTGATCAAGCCCGATCCGCTCGATCCGCGGCTGTCGCAGCGCGTCACCGGCATCGACCAGACCGGCGCCAAGGTCGAGACCGCGGTGGTGGTCGAGCGCGCGCTGACGATCTTCCTCAATTCGCAGGAGATCGTCACCGCGATGACGATCGGCGATTATCCGGAATATCTCGCGATCGGCTACCTGCTCAACCAGCACATGCTGCTGCCGAACGACGTCATCACCAAGGTCGAATACGACGAGGACCTCGCGGTCGTCGTGGTGCGCACCAAGCGCAAGACCAACTACGAGAAGAAGCTGAAGAAGAAGGTGCAGACCTCCGGCTGCGCGCAGGGCACCGTGTTCGGCGACCTGATGGAGGCGCTGGAGAACGTCAAGCTGCCGGACGCCGAGCTGCGCACCTCGTGGCTCTATTCGCTGACCCACAAGATCAACACCACGCCGTCGCTCTATCTCGAGGCCGGCGCGATCCACGGCTGCGTGCTGGCGGTCGACGACCAGCCGCTGGTCTACATGGAGGACGTCGGCCGCCACAACGCGGTCGACAAGATCGCCGGCTGGATGTTCAAGCACCGCGTGCGGCCGGACGACAAGATTTTCTACACCACCGGCCGGCTCACCTCGGAGATGGTGATCAAGACCGTGCGCATGGGCATCCCGATCCTGGTGTCGCGCTCCGGCTTCACCGCCTGGGGCGTCGAGCTGGCGCGCAAGGCCAACCTCACGCTGGTCGGCCGCGCGCGCGGCAAGCGCTTCGTCGCGCTCGCCGGCGAGGAGCGCATCGTGTTCGACCAGGACCTGCGCTTCGTCGAGGAAGAGAGCGCCAAGCACCGGCGCAAAGCGGCGGTGCATGACGACTGACGTTGTCCGCCGACCCTCGGCCTCGTCCTCGCCGGCGGCCTGGCGCGGCGCATGGGCGGCGGCGACAAGCCGCTCAGGACGATCGGCGGCGTGACCATCCTCGATCGCGTGCTGGCGCGGCTTCGCCCGCAATGCACGTCGGCTCATCATCAACGCCAATGGCGATCCGGCGCGCTTCGCCGCGACCGGTCTGCCGGTGGTGGCCGACGACGTGCCGGATTTCGCCGGTCCGCTGGCCGGCATTCTCGCGGGGCTCGACTGGGCGGCGGCGCATGCGCCCGGCATCGCCTACGTCGCCAGCGTGCCGGGCGACTGTCCGTTCCTGCCGCGCGATCTGGTCGCGCGGCTGCATCAGGCGCGGCAGCAGGCGAACCTGCCGCTCGCCTGCGCGCGCTCGGGCGAATGGCGGCATCCGGTGGTCGGCGCTGTGGCCGGTCGCGTTGCGCGACGACCTGCGCGAGGCGGTGACCGAGGAAGGCCTGCGCAAGATCGAGGTCTGGACGGCGCGGCACGGCGTCGCATTGGCCGACTGGCCGGTGGCGCCGGTCGACCCGTTCTTCAACGTCAACACGCCGGAAGATGCCGCCGACGCGGATCGCATTGCGGCGCAGCATCCGGACGCCTGAGCGCGGCGACAATCCGCTTTCGCTTGAATTTGCGCGCAGCCTAGATCATAATGATTCCAATCCATAGCTCGGGACTATGGAGTTGGAGGGATACGACAATGCGCGCCTTTCTTGCCTGCCTGTCGCCGCCGCACTCGTCGATCGCTGTCTGCGGCGCCGTGCGTGCTCAATCTCGGTCAACAAGACGGCCGAACAGGCCTATTCGACGACGGGCGCTCGCGTCTAACCGGGCCGATCAGCCCATCAGCGTCGCATACGACAGGAATCCGACCGTCGCGCCTTGCGCGATGGCCGTTGTAGTCTTCGGTCAAGCTCGGCGAGCCCGTCCGTTTCCGTCAGCGACGTGATCACGCCGGCGCCCTCCTGCGGGTGCCGGATCGCTTCGATGCTTCCGTCCGCCGCCGTGCGCAGCGCCACGCGCACGTATTCGCGGCGGCCCGGTTTCTTCTTGTAGTCGAACGCAAGCTTCACCGGCAGCGCGGTGAGCGGCTCGGCCTGCGCGCCGCCGAGCCGCAGCAGCAGCGGCCGCACCACGCGCGCGAAGGTGACGAACGCCGCGACCGGATTGCCGGGCAAGCCGACGAACGCGGCGCCGTTGCCCGAGCCGGACACCACGCCCATCGCCACCGGCCGTCCGGGCTTGATGGCGACGCGCCAGAACCACAGCTTGCCGATCGTCTCGACCGCGTCGCGCACGTGATCGGCTTCGCCGGTCGAGACGCCGCCGGAGGTGAGCACCAGGTCGTGATCCTTCGCGGCGGCGGCGATCGCCTTGGCCAGCACGTCCGGATCGTCTTTCAGGATGCCGAGGTCGGTGGTCTGCGCGCCCAGCCGCTCCAGCATGCCGCTCAGCAGATAGCGGTTGGCGTCGTAGAGCGCCGCGTCGGGCCGCGGCGTGCCGGGCTCGACGATCTCGTCGCCGGTCGAGAACAGCGCGACGCGCACGCGGCGGCGCACCGTGAGCTTGGTCAGCCCGACCGCGGCGGCGAGCGCCACGTCCTGCGCGGCGAGCCGCCGTCCCGCCGGCAGCACGATCGCGCCCTTGCGCACGTCCTCGCCGGCGAGCCGGCGGTTGGCGCCGCGCTTGAGGCCGGACGGCACGATCACGCTGCCGCCGTCCTCGCGCGTGTCCTCCTGCATGAACACGGTGTCGGCGCCGGCCGGCATCGGCGCGCCGGTGAAGATGCGGATCGCCTGGCCGGCCTGGATCGGCGGCGCAGCCGCGCCGCCGGCGAACAGGCGGCCGGCGATCTTCAGCCGCGTCTCGGCCTTGGCATCGAGATCGCCGTGGCGCACCGCGTAGCCGTCGACCGCCGAATTGTCGAACGGCGGCAGATCGAGCGGCGCGGCGATGTCGTTCGCCAGCACGCGGCCGCGCGCAGCGCGCGAGTGCGACGTCCTCGATTTCCGTGACAGGCGTCACGCGCTCCGCGATCAGCTGCTCCATGTCGGCGACCGGCAGCAGCGGCCCGGAGAATGCGAAGCAGTCGTCGGTGAGCTGCGCCATCACGCCCTCTTGAGCGCAGCCGTGGCTGTGCCGATCGGCGCGGCGTGCTTGAGCAGCAGATCGCAGATGCCTTCGATGTCGTTGAGATCGATCACCGGCACCTTGGCGTTCGGCAGCGGCCGGTCGGAGGCGATCGCGACGATGTGCGGATCGTCCGGATGCAGCAGCGGCTTGCCGTTCTCGACCCGGTGGATTTCCAGCTTCGGGAAGCTGTCGCGCTTGAAGCCCTCGACCAACACGAGATCGACCGGCGAAAACTTCTTGAGCAGGTCCGGCAGATCCCATTCCGGCTCGTCGCGCAGCTCATGCAGGATGCGCGAAGCGATTGGCCGAGCTGATGACGACCTCGGTCGCGCCGGCCGCGCGGTGCATGAAGGAATCCTTGCCCGGCTGGTCGAGGTCGAAGCCGTGGTGGGCGTGCTTGAGCGTCGAGACACGCGTTGCCGCGCGCGATCAGGCGCGGCAGCACCTTGGTGATCAGCGTGGTCTTGCCGGAACCGCTCCAGCCCGCGAGGCCGATGATGCGCATGGCGTGCTTATAGCAGCCCTGGTCGCCGACATGCATCGGACGGAATGTCGGCGTGGTATTAGCGCATCGGCAGCCCCCCTCGTCCCCGCTGGCGGAGAGGTGGCGTGAATGCGAGTCTCAAGAGTCGCTCGAGGCCCTGCCGCTCGCTCGCGCTCTCCCGCAAGCGGGGAGTAAGGAGTATGCCGCTCCGATTACTAGCATCGGCCGGCTGCATGCCCAGCGCGCGGATGCGCTCTCGTGTTCGTTCGTCGCGCAGCGCAGCGAGGAACGCCCGGACACGCGGGCGCGTCCGTCGCGGCTCTCGACCAGCAGGAAATCGTATTCCTCCGGCGCGAGCGGCAGGAAGCCGAGCCCGTAGAGCTTCGCCACCGGCTCGATCGCGACGCCCCAGTCGGCGCGCGCCTGCGCGACCGCGGCGGCGACCGCGTTGTGCGAGCGCGGCTGGTTGGAATAGCCGGGCGGGCGTTGCCGCCGAGCAGCTTGTCGATCAGCACGCGCGTGCCGGCGCCGGCGTTGCGGTTGACCATCAGGCAGGACGGATCGGCGAGCGCGGCCTCGGCCGCCTGCTCGCGCGGTCTTGCCCTCGAAGCGCTTGTCGCCGGGCCGGAACAGCACGCCCTGCATGCGCTGCCAGCCTTTGACGAGCGACAGGCCCGGCGCCAGCAGATGCTTGTTGTAGATGCCGGTGTCGCGGATCGACGAGATGCACCGGCGCGACATCGCATTCGCCGCGCAGCGCCGCGGTGACGCCGCCCTGGCTGCCGACCGCGATGGTGCGCGCGGAGAAGCCGCGTTCGGCCGAGCGCGCCGACCACCACGTCGAGCGCGACGTCGTGGCTGCCCATGATGACGACGTCCGGCGCCTGCGCCGCCTGGCCGATCAGCGTGACGCGCGCGCTGCGTGTCGGCGTCGAGCGCGGTGGCCAGCGCGTCGATCTCGATGAAGCCGTCGGCCTGCGAGAAGCTCGTCACCGCGCCGGAGCCTTTCGCGCGAGGGGAACGCGATCGCGCCGTCGGCGCGTCTGCGACCAGCGACACCAGCACGAATTCCTTGCGGCCCATCTCCGAGGCGATGCGCACCGGCACGCGCGCCTCGACGGTCTCCGCGGCCTCCGGCGGCAAGCCGGCGCGGGCGCGGATCACCGGCGCGACGAAGGCATGGAAGGTGAAGATCGCCGAGGTCGGAAAGCCCGGCAGCACCACGATCGGCTTGTCCTTCGCGACCGCGAGGCAGAGCGGCTTGCCGGGCTTGAGCGCCACGCCATGCACCAGGATGCCGGGCTCGCCGAGCTTCGACACGATGCGATGCGAGAGATCGCCCGCGCCCTTCGAGGTGCCGCCGGACAGCACCACCATGTCGCAGTCGTCGAGCGCGCGGCGCACCGCGTCGCGCAGCGCCGCCTCGTCGTCGGGAAACGCGCCGAACGCGACCGGCTCGCCGCCGGCTTCGCGTGATCGCGGCGGCGAGGATCGCGCCGTTGCTGTCATAGACGCCGCCGGGCCGCAGCTGGCCGCCGAGCGCGACCAGCTCGTCGCCGGTCGAGAGCACGGCGACCTTCGGCTTTCGCACCACGTCGATCTCGGCGAGCCCGCAGGCCGCCAGCATGCCGATCTCGCGCGAGCCGATCCTCTGGCCCTTGCGCAGCAGCGTCTCGCCGCGCGCGATGTCGGAGCCGGCGTAGGAGATGAACTGTCCCGGCGAGACGGCGCGGCGCATTTCGATCGCCGGCACGCTCTCGATCAGCTCGGTGTGCTCGATCATCACCACGGCGTCGGCGCCGCGCGGCACCACGCCGCCGGTGGCGATGGTGGTGGCGGTGCCGGGCGCGACCTCGAGCTTCGGCGCATGGCCGCAGGCGATCACCTCGGCGTTGAGCGCAAGCTGCTTCGGCGCGCCGTCGCTGGCGCCCGCGGTGTCGGCGGAGCGCAGCGCGAAGCCGTCGACGTTGGCGCGGTCGAACGGCGGCACGTCGAGCGGCGCGATCACGTCATGCGCCAGCACGCGGCCGAGCGCGTGCGCGAGCGTCACGCGCTCGCCGGGCAGCGGCGTGAGATCGAGCCGGCCTTCGAAGCGGCTGCGCGCCTCCTCGGCGGACACCACTTCGAGGAATTGCTCCTGCCGCGCGGCCTCGCGCACCGCGGCGAGCAGCTCGTCGTGCTGCGGGTCGGTTTGCGGTCATGTCGCGTCTCATGGCCACGGCCTCACCGGCACGCTGGTGCCGACCTGATAGCCTTCGCTGTCGGCGGGAACCAGGATCCAGCCGTCGGCGCGCGTCAGCGCCTGCAGCGGCAGATAGCTGCGACGCCAGCGGCTCGATCCGGAAGCCGCGGCGGCGCACCGGCACCACCTCGGCGAGGCCGAGCGGCGAGGCGACCTTGCGCGACAGCTCGGCGTTGAACGGCTGCTCCTCGACCAGGCGGAACGCGAGCCGCGCCAGCATGCGGCGGCCGACGGTGAGCCAGCCGGCCAGCGCCGCGTCGAGCCGGCCGGGCAGCAGCAGCACCGGCCGCGCGCCGACATAGCCGAACGCCGTGGTCTCGCCCGGCGTGATGCCGATGCCGTGGAACGCGACCTTGCCGGCGCGCGCCAGCGTGCGCACGCTTGTGTCGTTGCGCCCGATGCCGGTGCCGCCGATCGCGACGACGTCACCGCGCGTCGGCGCCGTCGTCGTTCAACGCGGCTTCGAGCGTATCGGCCTTCGTTGTTGCGACGCCGCCTTCGGCCTCGATCGCGCTGGCGATCAGCGCCGCGGCGGCGCCGATGATCTCGCCGCCGCCGGCGCGCACCACGCGCACGCGCGGCTCGCGGATCGGGACGCGCTCGATGCCGAGCGCCAGCAGCGCCGCGACGTCGATGCGGCGCAGCCGCGCGCCGGTCAGCTTCAACACGACGCCCGGCGCCGCATCGGCGCCGGCGGGCAGCACGCCTTCGCCGGGCGCGACGGCGGCGAGCGCCTGCGCGTCTTGCCTTGCATCGATATGGCGTCGAGCGCGGCCACCGCGTCGGCGTCGGCGGGCATCCGCTCGCCGACATCGATGCGCGGCGGCGCGGGCGACAGCGGCAGCGGCGCGTAGGAGCTGGCGTCGGTCGTCGCGTCGGCGCGCACCGCGTAGCCGTCGCGCAGCGCCAGCGCCGACTGCGGGATGGCTGCCCGGCGCCGCGACGTCGGCGGCGAGCGTCTGGCCGAGCGCCTTGGCGATCGCTTCCTCGCGCGGCGCGACCGGCCCGACGCCGATGTCGAAGCTCGCCAGCACGTCGGCGAGCGGGGTGAGCCGCGCGATCCGCTGCAGTTCGGAATCCGCAACCATGTGGGGAACTTGACGTGATAAGAGCAGGGTGTCCAGTGTCCCCGATCCGGGTTAAGCGGTTGTCGTCATGGCGGAATCGAAGGTCAGCATGCGCGGGCTGAAATGCCCGCTGCCGGCGCTCAAGACGCGCAAGCTGCTGGCGCGCATGGCGGCGGGCGAGGTGCTGGTGATCGAATGCACCGATCCGCTGACCACGATCGACATTCCCAATCTGCTGAGAGAGACCGGCGATCGCCTGGAGGACAGCAGCAAGAAGGGCAAGGTGCTGACGTTCCGGATCGTGAAGAGTGAACTGACGTCCGCTGCCCTCCCGAGACCGGGAAGAGCGCGCGCCGATGACTCTTGCAGCGGCGCCATCTACCACTTCATCAGCGTCTTGGTGGCCGGCTCGTTGTCCTTGAGGAACTTGCGGTAGGCGTCGCCCTTGATCGATCCGGATCGAGCGACAGCGCCTCCGCCTTCTTCTTGTGCTCCGGCGAAGCGATGGTCTTCTCCAGCGCCGCGATCAGCGCGTTCTTGACGTCGTCCGGCAGTCCGGCCGGCGCCGCGATGCCGCGCGACGTTGACCACACCTCGTTGAAGCCCTGCTCGCGGAAGGTCGGCGCGTTCGGGATGAACTTCGAGCGCGTCGGCGACATCACGCCGAGCGGGCGGATCACGCCGGCCTTCACGTCCTCGGCGCCTTCGCTGACGTTGCAGGAGTAGACGTCGATGTTGCCGCCCAGCACCTGGGTCTTGCCTTCCGGCGTGCCCTTGAAGTGCACCATCTGGAAGCTCGTGTTGTTGCTGGCGCCGATGCCGAGCACCGCGACGTGGTCGTCGGTGCCGTAGCCGCCGCCGTTCAGCGTGATGGTGCCGGGCTTCTTCTTCGCCTCCTCGATCACGTCCTTCACGGTCTTGAAGCGGCTGTCCGGCTTCACCGACCACATGTTGTAGTCGGTGACGTGATTGATCAGCGGCGTGAAGCTATCGAGGTTTTCCTTGCGGCCGCCGCCCGACTGCTTGTCGAGGTAACCGGCGAATATGTTCGGCACGTTGATGTAGCCGATGGTGTAGCCGTCGGGCTTCGACTGCGCGAGCGAGCCCCAGCCGATCCAGCCGCCGCCGCCGGCGCGGTTTTCGACCGTCACCGTCTTGCCGAGGATCGGCTCGAAGTCGCGCGCCAGCAGCCGCGCCGAAATGTCGCTGCCGCCGCCCGCGCTGTACGGCACGATGACCAGGACGCCGCGCGCCGGAAATGCTTGCGCGCTCGCGGGCCGAATGCCGCCGATGGTGAGCGCGGAAGCGCCTGCGGCGCCGCCGATGAAAGCACGTCTGTTGATGCGTCATAGTCGCCTCCCTTGGATCCGGTTTGTTGCCGGTTGAATTCACTTTATCACTTACTTCTCCACCAGTCCTGCCTGCTCGACGACCGGCTTCCAGCGGGTCGTCTCGGCGTCGACGAATTTGCGGAACTCAGCGACGCTCATCGCCTCGTTGATCAGTCCGTTCTGCTTCAGCCGCTGCTGCGCCTCGGGGCTCGCCATGCCCTCGTTCACCGCGCGGTTGACCTTCTGCACGATGTCGTCGGGCAGGCCCGCCGGTCCCGACAGCGAGTACCAGGTGGTGCTGACGATGTCGTAGCCCTGCTCCTTGAGCGTCGGCACGTCGGGAAATTCGGCGATGCGGTCCTTGGCGCTGTGCGCGATCGCGGTCAGCGTGCCGCCCTTCATGTATTGCGCCGTCGACGGCAGCGTCTGCGAGCCGAACGCGATATGCCCGCCGATCAGGTCGGCGAGGCCCTGCGAGCCGCCCTTGTAGGGCACGTGCTCGATCTTGATGCCGGCCTGCTGCGCCAGCACCTCGGCGACCAGATGGCCGGAGCTGCCGAGACCCGACGACGAGTAGGTCAGCGGCTTGGCGGTCGCTCTTCGCGAGCGCGACGAAGTCCTTGAGCGTCTTGACGTCGCTCTTGCCGCTCACCGACAGCACGATCGGCGTGCCGGCGATGTAGGCGATGTTGGTCAGGCTGCTTGACCGGATCGTAGCCGAGCTTCGGCTTCGACGCGGGCAGCAGCACCAGCAGCGTCGATGTGGTGACGACGAAGTTGTAGCCGTCGGGCGGCGAGTTCACGACGGTCTGCACCGCAAGCGTGCCGCTTGCGCCCGGCCGCGCCTCTACGAAGAACTGCTGCTTGAAGACGTTGGACAGGTGATCGGCGACAGTGCGGGCGACGATATCGGCCGCGCCGCCCGCGGCGAACGCGCTGACGATGCGCACCGGCCGGTTCGGCCAGTCCTGCGCCTGCGCGGGCGCGACGCCGAGCAGCGCCGCCAGTGCGGCGGCGAAAGCAACGAGCCGTGCCTGCATCACTTCTTGTCTTTCTCCGCCGTCAGGCCGGCCGCTTTCATCACCGGCCCCCACACCGCAATTTCCTTGTCGATGAACGCGGCATATTGCTCCGGCGTCATCGGATCGACGATCATGCCGTCGCGTTTCATGCGCTCGGCGATCTCGGGCCTCGCCAGGCCGCGCAGGATTTCCTCGTTGATCTTCTTGACCAGCGATTTCGGCATCGCGGCCGGGCCGGAGATGCCGAACCAGATCGAGGCCGTCAGGTCGTAGCCCTGCTCCTTGAACGTCGGGATGTCCGGCCAGTCGGGCATGCGCTGCGCGGTCGAGATGGCGAGCCCGTCGAGCGTCTTGGAGCGAATGTAGCTCGCGGTCGACGTCATGGTCTGCGACGACCAGACGATGTGTCCGCCGACCAGGTCGGCGAGGCCCTGCGAGGCGCCCTTGTAGGGCACGTGGTCGCCCTTGATTCCGGACATGCGATGAAGTTCAGCGCGACCAGATGGCCCATGCTGCCGAGCCCCGACGACGAATAGTTCATCGCCTCCTTCCTGCCGCGTTCGACGAAATCCTTGAGCGACTTGAAGTCGCTCTTCGGATTGGCCGACAGCAGCACCGGCGAGCCCGCGACGAACGCGATGTTGGCGAGATCCTTCTTCGGATCGTAGCCGAGGTCGGACCGGCTCATCGGGTGCAGCACCAGGTGCGAGATGTTGGCGATGCCGATGGTGTAGAGATCGGGCGAGTCGACGATCGCCTTGACGCCGATCTGCCCGCCGGCGCCGGCGCGCACCTCGACGAAGAACTGCTGCTTGAACGCGGTCGAGAGATGGTCGGCGACGATGCGGGCCAGAATGTCGGCGGTGCCGCCGGCGGCGAAGGTCGAGATCACCCGCACCGGGCGGTTCGGCCAGTCGTCGTGACTTTGTGCGGTGGCCGCGGTGGTCAACAGCGCGCTCACTGCGAGCGTCGCGAAAAGCCGCTTCATGCATGCACTCCCATTCGTCGCGTGAGCGGAAAGTGTAGGGGAACGGCAAGCCGGCGAGCAACTTGCCGAGTCCTCGGACGGCGGCCGGAACCCCGAAACCGTAGACAACACGGCCTGGATCGGTGATTGTCCTGACCGAGTTCATGTCCCTGTGCCGAAGCAGAAGCCATGCCATTTCCTCAAGCTTCCCAAGCGCTTGCGCGCTTCACCGTGCTCGACCTGACCCGGGTGCGGTCCGGCCCCACCTGCGTGCGACAACTCGCCGACTGGGGCGCCAATGTCATCAAGATCGAGATGCCGCCGGACGAGAAGGGCGGCGAGGGCATGGGCGGCCCGCGCGAGGGTTCCGACTTCCAGAATTTGCACCGCAACAAGCGCAGCATCACGCTCAACCTGAAGGATCCCGCGGGCCGCGCCGCGTTCCTCAAGATGGTCGAGAAGGCCGACGTGGTGGTCGAGAACTTCCGGCCCGACGTGAAGCGCCGGCTCGGCGTCGACTACGAGGACCTGAAGAAGGTCAACAAGCGGATCGTGCTGGGCAGCATCTCCGGCTTCGGCCAGGACGGGCCGTACGAGGGCCGCCCGGGCTTCGACCAGATCGCGCAGGGCATGGGCGGGCTGATGTCGATCACCGGACTGCCGGGGCAGGGACCGGTGCGCGTCGGCATTCCGGTCGCCGATCTCTGCGCCGGCCTGTTCTGCGCGCTCGGCATCCTCACCGCGCTGCACGAGCGCGAGGTGTCGGGCGAAGGCCAGCACGTCACCACGTCGCTGCTGCAGGCGCAGATCTTCATGCTCGACTTCCAGGCGTCGCGCTGGCTGCAGAACCAGGAGGTCGCCAAGCAGGCCGGCAACGATCATCCGACCTCGATCCCGACCGGCGTGTTCAAGACCACCGACGGCCACATCAACATCGCCACCACCGGCGGGCCGATCTGGGAGCGCTTCTGCCGTGCGCTCGGCGCCGAGGCGATGCTGCAGAATCCGGACTATTCGTCCAGCAAGCTGCGCTCGCAGAACCGCAAGGTGCTCAACGAAGAGATCGGCACCTACACGGCGAAGAAGTCGAGCGCCGAGTGGATCGACATCTTCAACAAGGCCGGCGTGCCGTGCGGGCCGATCTACAACATCGATCAGGTGTTCGCCGATCCGCAGGTCAAGCACCTCGGCATCGCGCAGAGCACGCCGAAGAAGGACGGCAGCCCGCTCGGCCTGGTCGGCCAGCCGATGACGCTGTCGCGCACGCCGAGCAAGATGGCGGTGCGGCCGCCGGCGCTCGGCGAGCACACCGACGAGGTGCTCAAGGAATTCGGATTCAGCGCGAACGAGATCGCCGCGCTGCGGCAAGCCAAGGCGGTATGACGGTCAATCGAGGATACGGAACCATGAACCAGCCCGCAACCGCGGCGTATCCCGACGCCAAGTCCTTCGCCGACAACAAGATGCTGTCGCGCAAGGAGGGCCGCGTCGGCTACGTGATCTACAACAACGTCGAGAAGCACAACGCGGTGTCGCTCGACATGTGGGAGGCCGCGGTCGCCATCCTCGACGACTTCCGGAACGATCCGAACATCACCGTCGTGGTGGTGACCGGCGCGGGCGGCAAGGCGTTCGTGTCCGGCGCCGACATCTCGCAGTTCGAGAAGGAGCGCTCCGACGAGGAGGCGGTGGCGCGCTACAACGCCATGGTCGAGAAGAGCTACGCGGCCTTCCACGAGTTCCCGAAGCCGACCATCGCGATGATCCGCGGCTACTGCATCGGCGGCGGCATGGGGCTCGCCACCTGCTGCGACCTGCGCATCTGCACCGAGGGTTCCAAGTTCGGGGTTCCGGCCGCCAAGCTCGGGCTCGGCTACGGCTATCCCGGCCTGAAGCGGCTGGTGGACATCGTCGGGCCGTCGTTCGCGATGGAAATCTTCTACACGGCGCGGCAATTCACCGCAGCGGAGGCCCAGATGATGGGTCTGGTGAATAGAATAGTGCCGGATGCGCCGGGTGAGCTGGAGAAATACGTCAAGGACTACGCCGACACGATCGCCGGCAACGCGCCGCTGACCATCAAGGCGGTGAAGGCCACGGTCGCCGAGGTGATGAAGGAAGACAGCAAGCGCGACATCGCGAGCCGCAGGCGCTGGTCGAGGCGTGCTTCAAGAGCAACGACTACCACGAAGGCCGCAAGGCGTTCATGGAGAAGCGCAAGCCGGTGTTCACCGGCACCTGAAGCAGGCCAAGGGATGCTCCCGCGCGACGCGGTGTTTGTGTGACAAGGCGAACAGCGCGCGCTAGGGGGGACTTGTGGCGTCGGTTGAACTGCGCGGTTTGACGAAGCACTACGGGCCGAATGCGGTCGTCGACAACGTGTCCCTTCTGATCGAGCACGGCAGCCTGGTCTGCCTGCTGGGTCCGTCGGGCTGCGGCAAGACCACGACGCTGCGGCTGATCGCCGGCTTCGTCGAGCCGACCGGCGGCGAGATCCGCGTCGGCGAGCGCGTGGTGTCGACGCCGTCGCAGTCGCTGCCGCCGGAGCGGCGCAACATGTCGATGATCTTCCAGAGCTACGCGCTGTGGCCGCACATGACGGTGGCGGAGAACATCGTCTACGGGCTGAAGCTGCGGAAGATCGACAGCGGCACGATCCAGAAGAAGCTCGACGCCATTCTGGCCACCACGCGGCTCGCGCTGCTGGCCGACCGCTATCCCGGCGAATTGTCCGGCGGCCAGCAGCAGCGCGTCGCGCTCGCCCGCGCGCTGATCGTCGAGCCGGAGACGCTGCTGCTCGACGAGCCGCTGTCCAACCTCGACGCCAACCTGCGCGAGGAGATGCGCTTCGAGATCCGCCGGCTGCACGACGAGTACCGCTACACCACGGTCTACGTCACCCACGACCAGTCCGAGGCGATGACGACCTCCGACGTGATCGCGGTGATGAACGCCGGCAAGATCGAGCAGGCCGGCTCGCCGGAAGAAGTCTACGACCGGCCGCGCTCGGAGTTCGTGGCGCGCTTCATCGGCATGAGCAACGTGGTGAAGGGCAAGGCGCTGGACGCCGACACCGTTTCGTTCGCCGGCACGCCGCTGCGCGTGACCGGCGGCCCGCTCAAGACCGGCGACGACACCGCGGTGTCGATCCGCCAGCAGAACATCCGGCTTGCTGGCGAAGGAGCCCGACGCCAAGGACAACATGCTGTCCGGCCAAGGTGGTGCGCCAAGTGTTCCTCGGCTCGAACCGCGACTATATGGTTGAGGTCGCGGACGGCACGCAGCTGCGCGTGGTGACGCCGGCGAGCGAAAGCGTGCCGCCGGGCTCGACGGTCTGGCTGCACCTGCCGCCCGACCGCTGCCGGGCGCTGACCGGCTGACCGGCCTGACGACAAAAAGGACAAGGGAAGGAAACGATCATGGCGCGACGCTTCAACGGCGCGATGTCCTGAAAGGTTCGAGCGCGCTGGCGCTCACCGTCTACGCGACGCCGATCCGCGCGCAGGCGCCGGCGGCCGATACCATCACGCCGGCGCTGATCGAGGCGGCGAAGAAGGAAGGCCGCGTCGTCTATTACACCGCGATCGATCTCGCGGTGGCGGAGCGCATCGCCAAGGCGTTCGAGGCCAAGTTCCCGGCGTCTCGGTGCAGGTCGAGCGCACCGGCGCCGAGCGCGTGTTCCAGCGCATCGGCCAGGAGTATTCCAGCAAGATCCACTCGGTCGACGTGGTGAACTCGTCGGACGCCGCGCATTTCATCGTCTGGAAGCGCCAGGGCATCCTCGCGCCGCACGTGCCGGAGGACGTCGCCAAGCATCTACGCCGCCGAGCACAAGGACCCGGACGGCATGCACGCCAACTTCCGCGCCGGCATGAGCGTGATCGGCTACAACACCAACATGGTGAAGCGCGAGGAAGCGCCGAAGAGCTTCGCCGACCTGCTCGATCCGAAATGGATGGGCAAGATGGTCAAGGCGCACCCGGGCTACAGCGGCAACGTGATGACCGCGACGTTCCAGATCACCCGCGACCTCGGCTGGGAGTATCTGGAGAAGCTCGCCAAGCAGAAGGTCATGCAGGTGCAGTCGTCGACCGATCCGCCCGAAGAAGCTGGCGCTCGGCGAGCGCGCGGTGATGGTGGACGGCAACGAGTACAACGCGCTGCAGCTCAAGGAGAAGGGCGATCCGATCGAGATCGTCTATCCGACCGAGGGCACGCCGATGGCGGTCGGGCCGAACGCGATCTTCAAGGCGGCGCCGAACCCGAACGCCGCGCGGCTGTTCAACAACTGGTGCTTCACCGCGGAGTGCCAGCAGCTCATCATCAACGTCGGCTCGCTGCGCTCGCTGCATCCGCAGGCCAAGGAGAAGCCGGCCTGGCGTTCGCTCAAGGACATCAAGGTGATGAAGGACGACGCGGCGGGCGTCGAGAAGTCGGCCGCCGACATCAAGGCGCGCTACGCGAAGATTTTCGGAGTGTAGCCTTGCGGGAGGGAATGCGATGAGCAAGACCTTCACGCGGCGTGACGCGCTCAAAGGCGCGGCCGCGCTGGCGTCCGCCACGATGCTTGCGCGCGCCGGTGCGCGCGCAGGTCACGTCGAAGCGCCGCCGGCGAGCGCGATCACGCCGGCGCTGATCGAGGCGGCCAAGAAGGAAGGCAAGGTCGTCTGGTACACCTCGATCGACCTGGCCGCCGCCGAGCGGATCGCCAAGACCTTCGAGGCGAAATTCCCGGCGTTCCGGTGCGGGTGGAGCGCAACGGCGCCGAGCGGCTGTTCCAGCGCATCGGCCAGGAGTATTCGAGCAAGATCTACGCGGTCGACGTGGTCAACACCTCGGACGCCGCCCACGTCATCACCTGGAAGCGCAACGGCTGGCTCGCGCCCTACGTGCCGGAGGACGTGGCGAAGCATTTCCCCGCCGAGCACAAGGATCCGGACGGCACGTTCGCCAGCGTGCGCGTCACGCTGTGCCCGATCGCCTACAACACCAACCTGGTGAAGGCCGAGGAGGCGCCGAAGAGCTACGCCGACCTGCTCGATCCGAAATGGACCGGCAAGATCGTCAAGGCGCATCCGTCCTACAGCGGCACCATCCTGACCGCGACCTACCAGATCGCCCGCGACATCGGCTGGTCGTACTTCGAGAAGCTGGCGCAGCAGAAGATCATGCAGGTGCAGTCCGCCACCGATCCGCCGAAGAAGCTGGCGCTCGGCGAGCGCGCCATCATGGCCGACGGCGGCGAATACGTCGCGCTTGGGCTGAAGGAGAAGGGCGATCCGATCGAGATCGTCTATCCGACCGAAGGCACGCCGCTGATCGTCGGGCCGAACGCGCTGTTCAAGAACGCGCCGAACCCGAACGCCGCGCGGCTGCTGCAGAGCTACATGTTCTCCGCCGAAGGCCAGCAGGTGATGATCGATTGCGGCCGGCATGCACTCGGTGCATCCGTCGACCAAGAGAAGCCCGGCCGCAAGCCGCTCTCGCAGATCAAGCTGATGAAGGATGACGCGGCGGCGGTCGAGCGGGAGACCGAGGCGATCAAGAAACGCTACACGCAGATCTTCAAAGTTTGAGGATCGAACATGAACACCCGGTTTTCACGCCGCACTGTGCTGAAAGGCTCGAGCGCGCTTGCCGCCACCGCTGTTCGCCGCGTCGGTCGTCGCGTCGCGCGCCCGCCGCCGAGGCCGTCACGCCGGCGCTGATCGAGGCGGCCAAGAAGGAAGGCAAGGCGGTCTGGTACACCTCGGTCGACCTGCCGCTCGCCGAGCGCGTCGCCCGCTCGTTCGAGGCGAAGTATCCGGGCGTCGCGGTGCGCGTCGAGCGCACCGGCGCCGAGCGCGTGTTCCAGCGCATCGGCCAGGAGTACGGCAGCAAGATCCACGCGGTCGACATCGTCAACTCGTCGGACGCCGCGCACCTGATCGTGTGGAAGCGCCAGGGCATCCTCGCGCCCTACGTGCCCGAGGACGTCGCCAAGCACTATTCCGCCGAGCACAAGGACCCGGACGGCCAGTTCGCCAGCTTCCGCGTGTTCCTCTGCCCGATCGCCTACAACACCAACCTGGTGAAGAAGGAAGAGGAGCCGAAGAGCTACGCCGACCTGCTCGATCCGAAATGGACCGGCAAGATCGTCAAGGCGCATCCGTCCTACAGCGGCACCATCCTGACCGCGACCTACCAGATGGCGCGCGACATCGGCTGGCCGTATTTCGAGAAGCTGGCGCAGCAGAAGATCATGCAGGTGCAGTCGGCGTCCGATCCGCCGAAGAAGCTGGCGCTCGGCGAGCGCGCCGTCATGGCCGACGGCGTCGAGTACGTCTGCTTCCAGCTCAAGGAGAAGGGCGATCCGGTCGAGCTGGTCTATCCGACCGAGGGCACGCCGCTGATCATCGGGCCGAACGCGATCTTCAAGAACGCGCCGAACCCGAACGCCGCGCGGCTGCTGCAGAGCTACATGTTCTCCGCCGAATGCCAGCAGATCTGCATCGACGTCGGCGGGCTGCGCTCGGCGCACGCGCTGACCAAGGAGAAGGCCGGCCGCAAGCCGCTGAAGGACATCAAGCTGATGAAGGACGACGCGGCCGCGGTCGAGAAGGAAAGCGAGAACATCAAGAAGCGCTACACGCAGTTGTTCAAGGTGTGACGATGCTCTCGCGGCGCACGATTCTGAAAGGCACCAGCGCGCTGGCGCTCACCGGCCTTGGCTCCACGCGCGTCCTCTCCGCCGCGCCGCCGGCCGAAGCGATCACGCCGGAGCTGATCGCGGCGGCGAAGAAGGAAGGCCAGGTCCGCTATTACACCTCGGTCGACCTCGCGATGGCCGAGCGCATCTCCAAGGTGTTCGAGGCGCGCTTCCCGGGCATCAGCGTCAAGGTCGAGCGCACCGGCGCCGAGCGGGTGTTCCAGCGCATCGGCCAGGAGTATTCCAGCCGCATCCACTCGGTCGACGTGGTGAACTCGTCGGACGCCGCGCATTTCATCGTCTGGAAGCGCAACGGCTTGCTGCGGCCTTACGTCCCGCAGGACGTCGCCAAATTCTACGCCGCCGAGCACAAGGACGCGGACGGCCAGTTCGCCGCGTTCCGCCTGATGCTCAGCGTGATCGGCTACAACACCAGCATGGTGAAGCCGGACGATGCGCCGAAGAGCCACGCCGACCTGCTCGATCCGAAATGGAAGGGCAAGCTGGTCAAGGCGCATCCGGGCTACAGCGGCACCATCATGACCGCGACCCAGCAGCTCGTCCGCGACCTCGGCTGGGCCTACCTCGAGAAGCTCGCGCAGCAGAACGTCATGCAGGTGCAGTCCGCCGCCGACACGCCGAAGAAGATTTCGCTCGGCGAGCGCGCCATCCAGGCCGACGGCAACGAATACAACCTGATCCTGCTCAAGGAGCAGGGCCAGCCGGTCGAGCCGGTCTATGCGGCGGAGGGCACGCCGCAGATCGTCGGACCGAACGGCATCTTCAAGAACGCGCCGAACCCGAACGCGGCGCGGCTGTTCCAGAACTGGTCGTTCACCGCGGAATGCCAGCAGCTCATCATCGACGTCGCCGCGCTGCGCTCGCTGCATCCGCAGGCCAAGGAAAAGCCCGGCCGCAAGCCGCTCAAGGACATCAAGACCCTCAAGGAAGACGCCGTCGCGGTCGAGAAGCAGAGCGACGAGATCAAGAAAAGATACAGTCAACTGTTCAAGGTTTAGGTACTGAATAGGAGGAGCGCCATGCACAATTCAAAATTCACCCGACGCAACGTCCTCAAAGGCACCACCGCGCTCGCCGCGACCACCGTGTTCGCGAGCCGATCCGCGCCCAGGCGCCGGCGCCCGCGGCGATCACCCCGGCGCTGATCGAGGCGGCCAAGAAGGAAGGCAAGCTTGCCTTCTACACCGCGATGGACCTGGAGTTTGCGCAGCGGCTCGGCAAGGCGTTCGAGGCCAAGTACGGCATCGCGGTGCGCGTCGAGCGCTCCGGCGCCGAGCGCATCTTCCAGCGCATCGGCCAGGAGCACTCGTCCAACATCCACGCCTGCGACGTGGTCAACACCTCCGACGCCGCGCATTGCATCGTCTGGATCCGCAACGGCTGGCTCGCGCCGTATCTGCCGGAGGAGGTCGCCAAGCACTACGACAAGCTCTACTACGATCCGAACGGGCTGCACGTCACCACCCGCGTGCTGGTGTCGCCGATCGCCTACAACACCAACCTGGTGAAGAAGGAGGAGGCGCCGAAGAGCTTCGCCGACCTGCTCGATCCCAAATGGGCCGGCAAGATGGTGAAGGCGCATCCGTCCTACAGCGGCACCATCATGAACTCGACCTTACCAGACCGTGCAGCGTGCTCGGCTGGGAGTATTTCGAGAAGCTCGCCAAGCAGCGCGTCATGCAGGTGCAGTCGGCGACCGACACGCCGAAGAAGATCCAGCTCGGCGAGCGCGCCGTGATGGTCGACGGCGCCGGCTACTTCATCATCCGCTTCAAGGAGGCGGGCGATCCCGTCGAGATCGTCTATCCGGAAGAGGGCACGCCGGTGGCGACCAGCCCGAGCGCGATCATGAAGAACGCGCCGAATCCGAACGCCGCGCAGCTGTTCCAGAACTGGATGCATTCGCGCGAGGCGCAGCAGTTCCTGGTCGACTGGGCGCGGCAGTATTCGTCCGCACGGCCAGACCGTGGAGAAGCCGGGCGTGCGGCCGCTGAAGGACGTCAAGCTGATGAAGGAAGACGCGGTCGCGGTGGAGAAGACCGCCGAGGAGATCAAGAAGCGCTACACGCAGATTTTCAAGGTGTAGTTCACGAGCCGGGCGATGCGGTTATCCAGGCGCAGCGTATTCAAGGGTTCGGCCGCCGCCTTCTTGGCCGCGCCACGCCGCTGCGCGCGCAGGTGACGAGCCAGGCGCCGGCGGCCGAGGCCGTCACGCCGGCGCTGATCGAGGCGGCCAGGAAGGAAGGCAAGGTCACATGGTACGCCGCCATGGACCTGCCAGTGTCGGAGCGGGTGGCGCGGACGTTCGAGGCGAAATATCCCGGCATCGCAGTGCGCATCGAACGCACCGGCTCGGAGCGGCAGTTCGTCAGACTGGCGCAGGAATACGGCAGCAACATCCGCGTCGCCGACATCATCAACGCGTCCGACGCCGCGCACTTCATCGTCTGGAAACGGAACGGCTGGCTCGCGCCGTACCTGCCGGAGGAGGTCGCGAAATTCTACCCGGCGGAACATCGCGATCCTGACGGCCAGTACGCCACCTCACGCATCTACGTGAGTTCGCTCGGTTACAACACCAATCTGGTCAGGCCTGACGAGGCGCCGAAGAGCTTCGCCGATCTGCTCGATCCGAAGTGGAGCGGCAAGATCGTCAAGGCGCATCCCGGCTACAGCGGCACCATCATGACCGCGACCTATCAGATCGCGCGTGAGCTGGGCTGGGAGTATTTCGAGAAGCTGGCCCGCCAGAAAGTGATGCAGGTCCAGTCGTCGGTCGACCCGCCGAAAAAGCTCGCGGCCGGCGAGCGCGCCGTGATGGCCGACGGCAACGATTTCACGCTGATCCAGCTCAAGGAGCAGGGCCAGCCGGTCGAGACCGTTTATCCCATCGAAGGCTCGCCGCTGATCGTATGTCCCAACGCAGTTCTGAAGGCGGCGCCAAATCCGAATGCCGCGCGCCTGTTGCAGAGCTATCTGTTGTCTCGCGAGGGCGCCCAGGTGCTGTGCGACTTCGCCGCCCAGCAGTCGGCCCATCCCCAGGTCACCGCCAAGCCGGGGCGGCGCAAGCTTGCAGATATCAAGGTGATGAAGGACGATCCAGCCGCCGTCGAAGCGGAAGCCGAGCAGATCAAGAAACGCTATGTCTCGATCTTCAAGGTATGATCGTCCAGGAAGGCCCGCCAAGTGACCATCGCACTTCCCGCTGAGCTGGCCGACCGGCGCAAGGTCACGTTCGACTTCACCTGGCCGGTGATGTTCGCGTTCGTGGCGCTGCTGTGCGTCCTGATCGTGCTGCCGATCTCGTGGCTGGTCTATTACAGCCTCACCACGGTCGATGCCGGCGACGCAGGCGCGCTCGTTCACGCTCGATCAGTTCCGCACGCTGTTCAGCGAGCCGGAGTTCGTCGATCCGCTGATCACCACCGTCATCATCGCGGTCTCCTCCAGCATCGCGTGCTGCGTGATCGCGGCGCCGATGGGCTGGCTGGTGGCGCGCACCGACATGCCGATGACGCGCACCATCCGCGCGCTGGTGACGGCGTCGTTCGTCACGCCGCCGTTCCTCGGCGCGGTGGCCTGGGAAATCCTCGCCGCGCCGAACAGCGGGCTGCTCAACAAGCTGTTCCGCCTGATCACCGGCGCGCCGCAGGACGAATACCTGTTCAACATCTACACCCTGCCGGGGCTGATCTTCGTGATCGCCTGCTACACGTTTCCCTATGTCTTCGTGCTGATCGCCAATGCGCTCGACCGCATCCCGAGCGACCTCGAGGACGCCTCCGCCATGCTCGGCGCGCGGCGCCTGGGACACCGCGCGCCGCATCACCATCCCGCTGGCGTTGCCCGCCCTTCTGGCCGGCGCGCTGATCGCGTTCCTGCAGGCGATGATCCTGTTCGGCTCGCCGGCGATCCTGGCGCTGCCGGCCGGCTTCCACACCATGACCACCAAGATCTGGAGCCTGTTCCAGTATCCGCCCAAGCCGGAGCTCGCCGCCGCGGCGTCGCTGCCGCTCCTGGTGCTGACCGTGATCCTGCTGCGCGGCCAGGCCATGATCCTCGGCCGCAAGGGCTACACCGTGGTCGGCGGCAAGGGCGCCGAGCCGCGGCTGATCAAGCTCGGCTGGTGGCTCGTGCCGGCCGCTGCGTTCGTGATCGTCGTGCTGATGCTGCCGGTGTTCCTGCCGTATTTCGCGCTGTTCAACGCCGCGTTCTCGCCGATCGCGACCACGCTGGTGACGCCGTTCAACGCGACCATGCACAACATCTATTTCACGTTCTTCGAGCTGTCCTCGACCAAGATCGCGCTGAAGAACACCTTCATCCTCGGCGCCATGTCGGCGACGTTCGGCACCCTGCTCGCGCTGGTGATCAGCTATCTCACCGCGCGCCAGGCGGTGCGCGGCCACAAGGTGCTCGCGTTCCTCGCCACCGCGCCGATCGCCATTCCGGGCATCGTGCTCGGCGTCGGCCTGTTCCTGAGCTACACGCGGCCGCCGCTGGTGCTGTACGGCACGCTGTGGATCCTGCTGATCGCCTACATCACCATCGAGCTGCCGGCCGCCTATCAGCAGCTGCAGTCCGCGTTCCGCTCGGTGCATCCCGAGCTGGAAGAAGCGAGCCGCATGCTCGGCGCGACGCGGCTGCGCGCGCTGCGCGACGTCACCGCGCCGCTGTTGCGCACCAGCGTGCTGGCGACCTGGTGCTTCATCTTCGTCTCGACCATCCGCGAATTGTCCGCCGCGGTGATGCTGTTCACCTCGGAGACCAAGGTCGTGTCGGTGCTGATCTTCGACCTCAAGGAATCCGGCGACCTCGGCGCCATCTCCGTGCTGGGCCTGTCGATGCTGATCCTCACCTTTATCGTGGTGATCGGCGTCAACCGCATCCCGGGATTCGGGGCAGGGACGAGGCTGCGGAATACGTAGGCGAATAACGCGCGGCGATCTGCTCAGGCCGGCGCTCTCGGGCTGAAGAGACGCGTTGCCGCCAATCCCATCGCCAACGCGCCGGTGGCGAAGCCGCACGCGGCTGCGGCCTGTAGCGCTTCGAGCATCTGGCCGCGGTTGAAGAACACGATCATCTCGAACGCATAGACGCCGGGGACCATGATGATGATCGTGGGGACGGCGAGCGCCCCGAGCGGTACGTCCAGGCGCTGATACGCCAGTGACGCGAGGAGGCTTGCCGCCAGCGCGCCGAAGAACGACGCCGGAGCCAGCATCATTCCGCCGTCGAGCAGACCCAATCGAAGCTCGTTGGCGGCGACCGCGAGAAGCCCCACGGCCAATACGGTGCGTAGCGCATTGTTGAACAGCAGCGCGAAGCCACAGCCGCCAATGAAACTGGCGACTGCGCGCAACAGCAGCTTCAGCGGATAGGCAAGCTCCAGCGCGGGCTGCGGCGACAGGTCGACGTTGACGATACCGACCACGATGCTGAGGCCGAACGTGGCGGCCAGGAACATCATCAGGCCGTAGGCCATGCGGCTCACGGCTGTGACCGTCTGGTGCTGCAGGAGATCGAGCAGCGCGGCCACCAGCGGCACACCCGGCACGAGAAAGAGCACCGAGGAGATAAAGCCGGCGGGATGGCGCGCGGCGCCAAGGCCCGCGTAAGCCGCCAGGATCGCCACCAGCACATAGACGCCGGACGCGATGAGCGCGGACAGCACCGCAACGCCGTATTGATTGATGGCGCGGCGCGAAAGCCAGGATCGCGACCATTGGCCGGTCCCCCCGCCAACGCCGGCCGCGATGACCTCGAGAGTGGCACAGCCGTTGAGGAACGCGAACGCGCCGCTCGCGAGGCCGACCGCCACGGCAATCTGTACTGGAGAGTAGAGCGGCGGGCTGGATTCGATCGCATCAAGCCGTTCAGCTATCGCGCGCTGCGATCCTGGTTCGGCGTTGCGTGCAAGCCGTTCCAACTCGGCGATGCGCAGCATGTTGACGCCCGGCGGCCCGATCTCCTGGACTCTCGTGGCCCAATCGCCGTCGCGGCGAGCACTAACCGTTACGCTGTCCAGCGTGAAACCTACCGAGCTCAAATCGAAGCCCAGCTTGCGCGCCAGGACCTCCATCCACCGGCCGGTCTGGAAGGCCGTGTTTCCGGCGCGCAGCATCGCCGTGCCGTATCGGAGCAATAGCTCCATCTCATCTGCGGACGTGCCGGCGGTTTCTGTGTCGTCTTTGTTGAACGATGAAGTCATAGTTGCCCGGCAGATACTGTTGACACCACTGGAACCAGAAGGCTCAAGTTTGCCCCGTTTCGAGCTCTTGCGGGATTCTTTGAGCCTCTTGCATAAGCATGTACGCCACCGGGCGAGGATAGTGGATATGGACGCCAAACTTCCAGACATTGCCGTTGCCGAACACCTCGCCGAACGCATCGCCGCCGTCGGCACGCTGCCCGATGCCGTGCGCGCGAAATGCGAGGAGACGCTGATCGACGTGGTCGGCCTCTGCCTCGCCGCGCGCAACGAGGACTACGTCCAGGCCGCGCTGAACGGCTGGGACGACGACGGTCCCTGCACCGCGATCGGCCACGCGCGCACGCTGAGCGCCGCCGGCGCCGCCTTCGTCAACGGCACCGCGGCGCACGGCGAGGATTTCGACGACACCTTCGAAGGCGGGCCGGTGCATGCCGGCGCGGTGCTCGTTCCGGCGGTGCTCGCCGCCTGCGAGCGTTACGGCATCGACGGCGCGGCGGCGCTGAAGGGCATCGCGGTCGGCATCGAAACCATGTGCCGGCTGTCGACCGTGGCGCCGACCAAGGCGCACAAGGCGGGCTTCCATCCGACCGCGATCTTCGGCGCGGCGGGCGCGGCGGCCGGCGTCGCCACCGCGCTCGGCCTCGACAAAAAACAAACCGTCGACGCGCTCGGCATCGTCGGCAGCATGGCGTCGGGCATCATCGAATATCTCGCCGAGGGCACCTGGACCAAGCGCATGCACGCCGGCTGGGCGGCGCAATCGGGCTTGCGCGCCGCGCTGCTGGCGCGCGCCGGTTTCCAGGGTCCGCGCACGGTGTTCGAGGGCACGCACGGCCTGTTCCACGGCTTCGCCAACACGCTCGACGGCGACTACGACGCGCTGATCGGCGATTTCGGCAAGCGCTGGGTGACGCAGACGCTGGCGTTCAAGCCCTATCCGTGCGGGACCATGACGCATCCCTACATCGACTGCGCGCGGCGGCTCGGCACGCGGCTCAAGGCGGACGACGTGGCCGAGATGGTCTGCGACGTCGGCGAGGGGACCGTGCACCGGCTGTGGGAGCCGCTTGCCGCCAAGCAGACGCCGAAGAACGGCTATTCGGCCAAGTTCTCGCAGCCCTATTGCATCGCGACCGGCTTCATCCGCGGCAACGTGGGCCTGGGCGACTTCACCGACGAGGCGGTGAAGGACAAGGCGGTGCTCGCGCTCGCCGGCAAGGTCCGCTACCGGATCGATCCGGACAATCCGTACCCGAAGAACTTCACCGGCCACATCCGCGTCACGCTGCAACGACGGCAGCGTGGTCGAGGAGCGCCAGCCGCACATGCGCGGCGGCGCGCACGAGCCGCTGAGCCGGGCCGACATCGAGGACAAGTTCATGCTCAACGCCAGGCACGGCGGCTCCGATTCGGCGCGCGCGAAGGCTGCCTTGGATATCGCAGCAGGCATGTTCAAAGGGCGGATCGACCTGTCGGCGTTGAGAGGGTAAGACCGTAAAGACTGTCGTCCGCTTTCGCGGGGACGACAGCGGAGAAAGCTTCTCAGTGACCCTCCCCAAATTCCACTACGGCTTCGTCGTCGCCGGCGTCACCTTCATGGTGCTGCTGATCGGCGCCGGCATGCGCGCGGTGCCGGGCGTGTTCGTGGTGCCGTTCGAGACCGAGTTCGGCTGGAGCCGCGCCACCATCTCGCTCGCGGTCGGCGTCTGCATCGGGCTGTACGGCCTGATGGCGCCGTTCTCCGCCGCGACCATGGACCGCTTCGGCGTGCGCGGCACCATGGTCGGCGCGCTGTGCGTGATCGGCACCGGCGTGGCGCTGCTGCCGCTGATGACGCAATCCTGGCAGCTCATCGTGCTGTGGGGCGTGTTCGTCGGCTCCGGCATCGGCTTCGTCGCCAACGTGCTGGCCGCGATCGTCGCGACGCGCTGGTTCGTGGCGCGGCGCGGCCTGGTGATGGGCATGCTCACCTCCGCCACCGCCGCCGGACAGCTCCTGTTCCTGCCGCCGCTCGCGATCATCGCGGCGACCTACGGCTGGCGCACCATGGTCGGCGTGCTGGCCACCGCCATTCTGTGCCTGATCCCGCTGGTGGCGCTGCTGATGCGCAACCGCCCCGAGGACATCGGCCTGCGCGCCTATGGCGAGACCGCCGAGGCGAAGCCGCCGGAGCGCGCGACCGGCAATCCGATCCGCAACGCGTTCCGCGCGCTGGGCTTCGGCCTGCGCCACCGCGACTTCTATCTGCTCGCCGGCACGTTCTTCGTCTGCGGCGCCTCGACCAACGGGCTGATCGGCACGCATCTCATTCCGGCCTGCATCGACAACGGCATCCCGGAGATCATGGCGGCGAGCCTGCTCGCCTCGATGGCGATCTTCAACTTCATCGGCGCCACCGGCTCGGGCTATCTCAGCGACCGCGTCGACTGCCGCGTCCTGCTCTGCGTCTATTACGGCCTGCGCGGGCTGTCGCTGCTGTTCCTGCCGTTCTCGTTCGACACCTTCTACACGCTGTCGCTGTTCGCGATCTTCTACGGGCTCGACTGGATCGCCACCATCCCGCCGACCGTGAAGCTGATCGGCCAGAGCTTCGGCCGCGAGAAGACCGCGGTGATGTACGGCTGGATCACGTGCTGCCACCAGTTCGGCGGCGCCAGCGCGGCGTTCTTCGGCGGCGTGCTGCGGGTCAATTTCGACACCTACATGCACGCCTTCATGATCTCGGGCCTGATGTGCCTGATCGCGGCGATCATGGCGCTGTTCATCGGCTACAATCGCGAGCAGCCGGTGCAGCAAGTGCCGGCGGCTGCTGCTCGGGTGAGACGGTGCGGCTTTCACCTCTCCCGCAAGCGTGGAGAGGGGGCTCACCGCCGCCGCGGCAACCGGCTACATTCCTGACAAGAGAGGAACAGCATGCCCTTCGACAACGAACTCAAAGGCCGCGTCGCCGTCATCACCGGCGCCGGCCGCAGCATCGGCCGCGAGATGGCGATCGAGCTCGCCTCGGCCGGCTGCAACGTGGTCGTCAACGTGCGCAGCAACCGCGCCGAAGGCGAGGAGGTGGTGAAGGAGGTCGAAGCGAAGGGCGCGCAGGGGCTGGTCGCGGTCGCCGACGTGGTCGACGCCAAGGCGGTCAACGCCATGGCGGAGGCCGCGCTGAAGAAATTCGGCCGCATCGACTACCTGATCAACAACGCCGCGCTGCGCCAGGAAAAGAGCATCGACGAGATGACCTTCGAGGACTGGCGCTTCATCACCGGCGTCATCCTCGACGGCGCGTTCCACTGCGTGAAGGCGTGCCTGCCGGCGATCAAGAAGAGCGACGCCGGCTCCATCATCAACATCGGCGGCCTGACCGGCGCGATGGGCGCGCCGGACCGCGCCCACGTCGTCACCGCCAAGGCCGGCATCGCGGGCTTCACCCGCGCGCTGGCGATGGAGCTCAGCCCCGCACAAGATCACCGTCAACACCATCGTGCCGTCGATGCTGGCGCGGCCCGGCAAGCCCAACGAGATCCCGGAGCATCCGGTGTACCGGCCGCTGCTCGGCCGCGCCGGCTGGCCGGACGACATCGCGCCGCTGGCGCGGCTCCTGCTCGGCCCCGGCGGGCGCTACATCACCGGGCAGATCATCAACGTCAGCGGCGGCACGTATTTCGACGTGTGATGCGAGCGCTTGCGTGCGCGGCCCATGGTTCGAGACGCGCGGCTTCGTCGCGCTCCTCGCCATGAGGGCGGAGTGCTTTGCTTGACAGCGGTGCCGCACATGAGAACCTCATCCTGAGGAGCGGCCGTAAGGCCGCGTCTCGAAGGATGGGCCGCACCCCGGGAAGCCCCGGCATCGGAGAAGAGGGGCTGAAGTGTATGCCGACCTGGATCGTCGCCATCGCGGTCATCCTCGTCCTGCAGACCGCGGCGGCGTTCCTCACCCGGCTGATCCCGGTCGCGTCGCCGGCCTTCATGGCGGAGTTCGGCTGGGACCAGAGCTGGATCGGCTATCTCGTCCGCCGCCAATCTCGCCGGCGCGCTGGTCATCCTGCTGGCCGGCGTCGAGCTGATCCGGCGCATCGGCTTCGTGCGCGCCTTCCAGGCCAGCATCGTGATCGGCGCCGCCAGCCTCGTGCTGTTCCATGTCCCGTGGATCGGCGTCGCGCTGCTCGCCAGCGCGCTGGTCGGCTTCAGCAACGCCGCCGCCAATCCGGCCGGCGCCGAGGTGCTGCAACGCTTCACGCCGGACGCGCGGCGCAACCTGGTGTTCTCGATCAAGCAGGCCGGCGTGCCGCTCGGCGGCGTGATCGCGGGCCTCGCCATCCCGCCGCTGATCGAGGCGTTCGGCTGGCGCACCGCGCTGCTGATCGCCGCCGCCGGCGCGATCGCCGCGACCGTGCTGATGCTGCCGTTCCGCTCCCGCATCGAAGCGCCGCGCGAGCCCAGCCGCCGGCCGCATGCGGATCGACCTCGCGGTGCCGCTGCGCTCGCTGAGGAGCGCGCCCGGCCTGCCGCGCATCGCCGGCGTCGGCGTCGCGCTCTCCGTCACCCAATCGTCGTGGTTCACCTTCGCGGTGGCCTACCTCGTCATCGGCCACGGCCATTCGCTCGCCGTCGCCGGCCTGGTGTTCGCGGTGATGCAGGCGTTCGGCGTCGCCGGGCGCATCGCGGCCGGCTGGATCGCGGACAAGGCGGGCGAGCGTCGCGACGCTCGCCAGCATGGCCGTGCTGTCGGGCGTGATGACCATCGCGTTCGCGCTGTTCCCGCCGAACGGGCCGCTGTGGAGCCTGATGGCGCTGTCCGCGCTCGCCGGCGCCACGGTGGCGGGCTGGAACGGCGTCGAGATCGCCGAGGTGGCGCGCCGCTCGCCGCGCCACCTGATCGGCGAGACCGCGGCCGGCAACGTGATCCTGGTCTATCTCACCAACATGATCGCGCCGATCGCGTTCGCGGCCTTCGTCGCCGCGACCGGGCGGTTCGACGTGGCGTTCATCGTCGCGGGCGTGCTGCGCGCTGGTGTGCGTGCCGCTGCTGTGGGGGGTGGATCGGGAAGTGTAAAAGGCGGTTCATCCCTGCAGATGCTAGCGTCGAGCTAGGCACAGCTGAATACTGGTTGTCGCGTGCACTCTCCAGAGACTTGATGTGAAGGGTTGCTGAATGGAGCCGACAGCAAACCTACACTCCCTGCATCAGCACGAGGAGGAGGTTCGTGACAAGAAGCTTGAACGGCCGATCAAGGCCATGCCGGACGCTCACAGACCATCTCAATATTGTCTGCGAGGCGATGAACCTCATTTGACGCGTTCAGTCACGACTACCGATCATCAGAATGACGACGAGCTGACAA
This sequence comes from uncultured Alphaproteobacteria bacterium, assembly GCA_963838595.1. Classification (GTDB taxonomy): domain Bacteria; phylum Pseudomonadota; class Alphaproteobacteria; order Rhizobiales; family Xanthobacteraceae; genus Z2-YC6860. Next base: position 115,355 of record CAWIRP010000002.1, on the reverse strand, counting down.
TTCAGTTGTTCGGCATTGCGCCTCTTCAACGCTGCGGCAGCGTCGATCAAACTTGCTCTATCCGGCTAGTTATCAGCAGGCGTTCGATCACGTTCGCGGATGTGCTGGAGACGTATTTCTTGCGTTGATCTACGCTGACGACGTATCCATGAAGGCTCGCCCGAGTGCCGAAAGAACGCATGATCAAGATGCGCGACGACGATCGCTTCATTCGGCCCGGAAATCGTTTCGCAACGCTTATAGATGAACGGGAACGAGATTACATCGAGCGGCGCGCGCAACGACGACATTTACGATCTGATTTCCGACATCATTGGCATCGCGACGCCGTCCTATCCTGAGATTTGCCTCGTGTCGAACATCGAATCTCGCTGGCCTGGAGGTCGGCCCGTGTTTCTCGACAACGCAAGAAGCTGCGAACGTGCGTCCAGGAACTCGCCAAGCTGGCTGACCGCAGCAGCGGTTCATACTGCGTGCGACGATTCACCAGGCGTTGCGATGTGGGCTCTATCATGCGTGCTCGCGCGCATTCCTGACGGTAGCGAGCAAGCGAGGTCGCTAAGCATATCTCGCTGGTAACGCACCATTAGGTGCTGGGTAGCGCTCTTGACTGTATTCCGATATACCGGATTATATTCCTATCACTCTCATCCACCGAGGGCGTTCTCATGAGACGTCATTTGAGCGGGATGGGGTGCGGCGCCTGCGGGCCGGTCTCGTAAACCGGCTCCCGGGAGGCCCGGGTCACCGTCCGTCCCGACTATGCGGGGCTGCCCTTGAATGGGCTGGTGGGTGACGGAGGAAGGGACGTGAAAGCGTCCCGATCCCGAGGTGGAAGGCCCACCCATCCGGTCACTGAAAGTTACGGTCCCGAGCGAACCAAAAGCACTCGAACCGCGGTGGAGCGCCGAGTGGCGCGCCGGCCGCGTCATGGCCGGCGGTCCCAGGCTGATCAAGGCTTGGGACCGGCCCGATCGCAAGACGGGTCCGAGGTGCGGCGATCCGCACCAGCGCCGGTCGGCGCTTCACCCCCTCGGACTTTCCCGAGGGTCGGAAACGGACAAACCTCGGACGATCATCGCCGCGAGAACGGAGAAGCGGTGCTGTGCGCGTCACTCGGTGCGCCCGCGAGCGGGGACCATCATCGCGAAGTTGCGCGATGAGTCCCCGCCTTCGCGGGGACGACAGGCCGAAATCGGAATGCTAGCTTGCCCCGAGGAACAATCCCAAGAAACAGCGTAACGAGGGTGCCATGTACAGCGAGCTCGGCCTTTTCATCGACGGCGCGTGGAAGAAGAACGGCGGCGGCGGCAAGTCGGAAGAGGTGATCAATCCGGCGACCGAGAAGCCGCTCGCGACCTTGCCGCACGCCAACAAGGCCGATCTCGACGCCGCGCTGGAAGCCGCCAAGAAGGGCTTCGCGGTCTGGCGCGCCACCTCGGCCTACGACCGCGCCAAGATCATGCCCAAGGCCGCGCAACTGATGCGCGACCGCCACGACGCGATCTCCAAGATCATGGTGATGGAGCAGGGCAAGCCCTACGTCGAGGCGCGCGGCGAGGTGATCGTCTCCGCCGACATCATCGACTGGTACGCCGAGGAAGGCCGCCGCTCGTATGGCCGCATCGTGCCGGGCCGCGGCAAGGGCGTCGCGCCAGCTCGTCATGCAGGAGCCGATCGGCATCGTCGCCGCGTTCACGCCGTGGAATTTCCCGGTGCTCACGCCCGGCCCGCAAGATCGGCGGCGCGCTCGCGGCCGGCTGCTCGCTGATCCTCAAGGCGTCGGAAGAGACGCCGGGCGCCTGCGTCGAGATGGTGAAGTGCTTCGCCGACGCCGGCCTGCCGGCGGGCGTGCTCAACCTGGTGTTCGGCGTGCCGGCGGAAGTGTCCGAGCACCTGCTGGCCAAGGACGCGGTGCGCAAGATTTCGTTCACCGGCTCGATCCCGGTCGGCAAGCATCTGGCGCAGCTCGCCGCCAAGGGCATGAAGCGCACCACCATGGAGCTCGGCGGCCATTCGCCGGTCGTGGTGTTCGGCGACGCCGACCCGGAGAAGGCGGCCGACACCATCGCGGCGTTCAAGTACCGCAACGCCGGCCAGGTCTGCATCTCGCCGACGCGCTTCTACGTGCAGGAGGACGTCTACAAGACGCTTCCTCGCGCGCTTCACCGAATACGCCAAGGGCATCAAGGTCGGCGACGGCCTGGAGAAGGGCATCGCCATGGGCCCGCTCGCCAACTCGCGCCGGCTCGACGCGATGGACGCGTTCGTCGCCGACGCCAAGGACCGCGGCGGCAAGATCCAGACCGGCGGCACGCGGCGCGGCAACCAGGGCTATTTCTACGAGCCGACCGTCATCACCGACGTGCCGGATGACTCCAAGATCATGACGCAGGAGCCGTTCGGGCCGCTGGCGCCGATCGTCACCTTCAAGACCTTCGACGAGGTGGTGCAGCGCGCCAACTCGCTGGAGTTCGGGCTCGCGGCCTATGCCTTCACCTCGTCGGCCTCGACCGCCGCCGCGATCGGCGACGCCATCGAGTCCGGTATGGTCGGCGTCAACTCGATCGCGGTCTCGACGCCGGAGACGCCGTTCGGCGGCGTCAAGGAATCCGGCCACGGCAGCGAAGGCGGCACCGAGGGGCTGTCGCGCCTATCTCGTCACCAAGTTCATCTCGCAGGGTTGAGTCGGTAAGGCCGAGCGACCGCCCGCTCAACACAGGAGGAGCTCGTCATGGCCAGTCGTGAGCAAAGGGCAACAAGGAAAAGAAGAAGCCGAAGGCCGACAAGAACAAGCAGCAGAAGCACTGCCGTTCGGCGGCAAGACGCCGTTCGGCCAGCCATGCCGCAGATCGGCCAGCAGAAGAAGTAGCCGTCATGGCGGAAGCGGTCGGTCTGCGCGGTCTCGGACGTTGCCGAGAATTCGGTGAAGTGCGTTCGAGGTCGGCACGACCGTGCTCGCCGTCTACAACATCGGCGGCACGTTCTACGCCACCGACAACGAATGCACCCACGGCGCGGCGAGCCTCGCCGACGGCATCCTCGAGGGCGACATCATCGAGTGCACGCTGCACTTCGGCGCGTTCAACGTGAAGACCGGCGAGGCGGTGCAGGCGCCGTGCTTCGTGCCGCTGCGGACCTACAAGGTCGCGGTGAAGGACGGCCAGGTGCTGGTGGATCTGGACAAGTCGGCGGACGAGTAGCGCGGTCGCTTATGCGTCCGCCGCCTGGCACGCCCGCCACAGCTTCTCCGACGTCGCCGGCATGTCGATCTTCTTGCTGGCCTCGCCCGGGATGGCGTCGGCGATCGCGTTCATCACCGCGGCGATCGCGGCGGTGGTGCCGGCCTCGCCCGCGCCCTTGACGCCGAGCGGATTGGTGGTCGCCGGCACCGGGTGGAAGCCCTCCCTGAACGATCGGCACGTCGTGCGCGCGCGGCATCGCGTAGTCCATGAACGAGCCGGACACGAGCTGGCCGCCGTCGTCGTAGACCGTGTTCTCCATCATCGCCTGGCCGATGCCCATGGTCGACCGCGCCGTGGGTCTGGCCCTCGACGATCATGTGGTCGAGCACGTTGCCGCAGTCGTCCACCGCGCGTGTAGCTCGCGAGCGTCAGCTTGCCGGTCTGCGGATCGATCTCGACCTCGGCGACGTGGCAGCCGTTCGGGAAGGTGAGCGGCGTCTCGGTCTGCAGCTTGGTGTCGAGGCTTTCGGCGATCTCGCCCTTCTTCTTCATCTCGGCGGCGCGGGCCGCGGTGTCGAACAGCGAGATGCGGCGGTCGGTGCCGACCACGTTGAACGCGCCGTTCTTGTATTCGATGTCGCTCTCGCCGGCCTCCAGCGCCGCGGCGGCGACCTTCTTGCCCTTGGCGAGCGATCGCCTCGATGGTCTTCACCATCGAATGGCCGACCGTCATCGCCGAGCGCGAGCCGACCGAGGCGTAGCCCGCGACCTCGTGGCGGCTGTCGCCGTGGTGGTGCTTGATCTGCTCGAACTTGATGCCGAGCCGCTCGGCGACCAGGCGCGGGAAGATGGTGGCGTGGCCCTGGCCGGTCGACTGCACGTTGAGCGTGAGATCGAGCGTGTTGCCGCCGGGGAAGTCCATCATCAGGCCTTCGATCGGCGCGCCGCCGGAGTGCTCCAGCACGAAGCAGACGCCGAGGCCGCGCAGCAGGCCGCTGCTTCTTCGACTCCTTCTTGCGCGCCTTGAAGCCGTCGTAGTCGGCGAGCGCCAGGCCCTGGTCGATCACCGCGGCGAAGTCGCCGGAATCGTAGGTGGTGCCGACCGCGGTCTTGTACGGCATGGCCTTGCGCGAGATCAGGTTGCGCTTGCGCAGCTTGACCGGATCGATGCCGGTGATGCGCGCCGCCTCGTCGACCACGCGCTCGATGCAGTAGCTCGCCTCCGGCCGGCCGGCGCCGCGATAGGGCGCGGTGACGACCGTGTTGGTGAACACGCAGCGGGTCTGCGCGTCGACCAGCTTGATGTCGTACATGCCCGGCAGGCAGCGCATCATGTTGATGGTCTGGATGTTGGCGCCGACCGCGCCGATGTAGGCGCCCATGTTGCCGATGTGGCGGATGCGCAGCGCCAGGAACTTGCCCTTCTCGTCGAGCGCCAGCTCGACGTCGCTGTAGGCGTCGCGGGCGTGGTTGTCGGTCAGGAACGCCTCCGAGCGGCCGCACATCCAGTACACCGGGCGGCCGATCTTCTTCGCCGCCGCCAGGATCGCGATGTATTCCGGATACGGCCCGGTCTTGAGGCCGAACGCGCCGCCGACCTCTTCGGTGGTGACGCGGATCTTGTCGTTGCCGATCTTGAGCACGCCGCGCCATCGAGTCGCGCATGGCGCGCGCGCCCTGCGAGCAGACCCGCAGGTTGAACAGGTCGGCCGCGGCGTCGTAGCTCGCGGTCGCGCCGCGCGGCTCCATCGAGGCGACGTTGAGCCGGTTGTGGAACAGCGACACCTTCGCGACGTGCTTGGCCGAGGCGAACACGCGCTCGACCTCCTTGGCGTTGGCCTCCGGATCGGGCGCGAGGCCGGGCCAGTCGACCGCGATGTTGCCCGGCGCTTCGGCGATGCACCTGCGGCGCGCCTTTCGCCACGGCGGCCTTGGCAGTCGACCACCGGCTCGCGCGTCGCGTAGTCGACCGCGACCGCCTCGGCGCCGTCCTGCGCGGCGGCGAGCGTCTCGCCGATCACCACCGCGACCGCCTCGCCGATGTGGCTGACGCGCTCGGCGCCAGCGACGGCCGGAACGGCATGATCAGCTTGGCGCCGCCGCGGCCGGGCAGCGGCGGATGCTGCGACACGCTGCCGTGGAAGTCCTTCAGGTCCGCGCCGGTGAGCACCGCGACCACGCCCTTGATCGCCTTGGCCGCGCTGGTGTCGATCGACTTGATGTCGGCGGCGGCGTGCGGCGAGCGCACGAACGCCGCGTGGGTCTGGCCCGGCAGCGGGGCGTCCGACATGTAGCGGCCGAGGCCGCGCAGGAACTGCTCGTCCTCGATGCGGGGCGTGCGCTTGTGTGGCTGGTCTTGGTGTCCATGTCGGCTAGGGCTTTCCGGGGATGGTCGGGTAAGGTGTGGGCAGGACTTAGAAATTACCGGCCATGGTGCGATCCTGCAATGACCCCAACCCCTGACAAATCAGCGCCGATCGGGCTCGGCATCTGCGGTCTCGGCATGGCCGGCGCGGTGATGGTGCAGGCCGCCGCCGCCCACTCGGGCTATGCGCTGCGCGCCGCCGCCGACCCGCATCCCGGGCCCGCGCGAGGCCTTCGCCCGCGACTTCAACGCCAGCGCCTACGCCGACATGAAGGAGCTGTGCGCCGACCCGGCGGTCGAGGTCGATCTACATCGCGACGCCGCACCAGTTCCACGCGCCGCACGCCATCATGGCGGCCGAGCACGGCAAGCACATCATCCTGGAAAAGCCGATGGCGCTGACGCTCGCCGACTGCGACGCCATCATCGCGGCGGTGGAGCGCAACAAGGTGCAGCTCATCGTCGGCCACACCCACGCGTTCGATCCGGCGGTGCGCGCGATGCGCGGCATGATCGCGAGCGGCGAGCTGGGCCGGCTCGGCATGATCAACTCGTTCAACTACACGAACTATCTCTATCGTCCGCGCCGGCCGGAGGAGCTCGACACCTCGAAGGGCGGCGGCATCCTGTTCAACCAGGTGCCGCACCAGATCGACACCGTGCGGCTGCTCGGCGGCGGCATGGTGAAGAGCGTGCGCGCGCAGGCCAACGTGCTCGATCCGGCGCGGCCGACCGAGGCGGGCTGCGTCGCGTTCCTGCAATTCGAGAACGGCGTCGCGGCGTCGCTGGTCTATGGCGGCTACGACTTCTTCGATTCCGACGAATGGCATTTCGGCGTCGGCGAACGCGGCGCGCCGAAGCCGATCGCGCACGGCGCGCGCGCGCCGCGCGCTGGCGCAGAGCCAAGGAAGAGGCCGGGCTGCGCACCAAGACGCTAGCCTATGGCGCGCAGCAAGCAGGACATGCCGCCGAACCAGCCGCACTTCGGCCTCACCATCGTCACCTGCGCCGGCGGCGAGATGCGCGCCTCGGCGGACGGCGTGCTGGTCTATGACCGCGACGGCCTGCGCGAGATCGCGCTGCCGCGCGGCGAGGGCATGCCCGGGCGGCAGGAGGTGCTCGACGACATGGCGCCGCGATCCGCACCGGCAAGAAGCCGGTGCACGACGGCCGCTGGGGCAAGGCCACCGTCGAGGTCGCGCTCGCGATCCTGCGCTCGTCGCGCGAGGGCCGCGAGATCGCGCTGGAGCATCAGGTGGCGGTGGACGATCCGCCCAGCAGGCTAGATATAGACGCACAAGCCCGAAAGTCGCCGGCGCCTTACGATGCTGGAGCCTGACATGACCGCCCCCCACAACGGAAACGGCCACGGCATTGAACGGCAACGGCCGCCTCGTCGTCGAGGACAACGAGAACCTGACGTTTTCCGTCAACCGCAAGGTGTTCGTGTCGGACGACGTGCTGGAAGCCGAGCATCGCGCGATCTTCGACAAGTGCTGGATCTACGTCGGCCACGCCTCCGAGCTGAAGCAGCCGAACGACTTCCGCACCCGCAACGTCGCCGGCCGCCCGGTGATCTTCTGCCGCGACCGGCAGGGCAACGTGCGCGCGCTGATCAACTCGTGCCGGCATCGCGGCGCGCTGGTGTGCCGCGAGCGCGAGGGCAACGCGCGGCAGTTCTACTGCATCTATCACGGCTGGTCGTACAACACCGACGGCTCGCTCAAGGGCATTCCGGGCGACGACGCCTATCCGCCGGGCTTCGACAAGCAGGGCAAGGGCCTCGTGCCGGTGCCGCGGCTCGAGCACTACAAGGATTTCTATTTCGCGAGCTTCGACAAGAACGCGCCGGACCTCGCGACCTATCTCGCCGGCGCCAAGGACTACATCGATCTCGTGGTCGATCAGTCGCCGTCCGGCCGCATGGAGATCATCTCCGGCGTGCAGGAATACGACATCAAGGCGAACTGGAAGCTGCTGGTCGAGAACAGCGTCGACGACTATCACCTCGTCACCACGCATTCGACCTGGCTCAACTACATGCGCAACTCCGGCGTCAACATCACGCCGGCCAAGGGCCACATGCTGCCGACCAAGGGCTTCGGCAAGGACCTCGGCAACGGCCATCTCACCACCGACAATCCGAACTATCGCGGCCGCCCGGTGGCGAAATGGATCTCGGTCTATGGCGAGGAGGCCAAGGCCGACATCGACGCGATCCGCAAGGAGCTGGTCGAGCGGCTCGGCGAGGCGAGGGCGGCGCGCGTCGCCGACACCAACCGCAACCTCTGCATCTTCCCCAATCTCGTCATCAACGACGGCTCGTCGGTGACGGTGCGCAACTTCTTCCCGGTCGCGCCCGGCCACATGAAGGTGATCGCCTGGGCGCTCGGCCCGGTCGAGGAGACCGAGGCGCAGCGCGCGCGGCGGCTGCACGCGTTCCTGACCTTCTACGGCCCCGGCGGCTTCGCGACGCCGGACGACGTCGCGGCGCTGGAGCTGGCGCAGCAGGGCTTCGCCGCCTGGCGCGAGGTGCCGTGGTCCGATCTCTCGCGCGGCATGGGCTCGAGCCAGGAGCAGCTTGCGACCGACGAAGGCCATCTGCGCGTGTTCTGGCGCAAGTGGAGCGAACTGGTGGAGGCGCGGCACATGAACGCGCCGGTCGCGCCGGGCGCCGTGACGCGCGCCGAGGTCGAGGACTTCCTCTATCACGAGGCGGACCTGCTCGACCGCTGGAAGCTCGACGACTGGCTCGGCGCTGCTCACCGACGACGCGTCCTACTACGTGCCGCCGAACGACAAGCCGGACGCCGATCACCGCTTCACGCTGTTCACCGTGGCCGACGACATCGTGCGGCTGCGCGAGCGCATCATCCGGCTGAAGGACCCGAACTGCCACGCCGAGTTTCCGCCGTCGCGCACGCGCCGGATGATCTCCAACGTGCGGATCACGGGGATGGACGGCGACCTGATCTCTGGTCGAGGCCAACTTCGCGATCTTCCGCCATCGCCGCAACGAGCCGGTGCGCGAGTTCGTCGGCCGCTACCGCCACAAGCTCAAGCGCACCGACGAGGGGCTGAAAATTCACGAGCGCCGCGCCATTCTGGATGCGGAGGAACTGGGGTCAGATGGGGTCGGTGAGCTTCTTGCTCTGAATTCGCCGTCGTCATGCCCGGCCTTGTGCCGGGCATCCACGACTTGCTTAAATGCCCGCAAACAAAGACGTGGATGGCCGGGACAAGCCCGGCCATGACGTTTAGAGGGAACACCAATGCCAAATCCGCTTTCGATCGACGCCCACGCCCACATCTGCACCGAGGAGACGATGAATCTCCTCAACAAGGAGACGCCCAAGGTCGCGTCCAGCGCTCAAGGAATACGAGAAGGACGTGTTCGAGTGGACGCGTCGCCGGCGTGCCGTACCGGCCGCTGCCGCGCGGCGGCTTCGACATCGAGCAGCGCCTCAAGGACATGAAGGCGTCCGACGTCGACATGCAGGTGCTGTCCAACACGCCGCAGACCTTCCTCTACAACCAGGACGCCGGGCTGACGACCGCCACGTCGATCATCCAGAACGACCAGATCGCCAAGCACGTCCGCGACTATCCGAAGAATTTCTACGGCATCGCCACGCTGCCGATGCAGGCGCCGAAGGCGGCCGCCGACGAGCTCGAGCGCTCGATCACCAAGCTCAACCTCAAGGGCATGCAGATCGGCTCCAACATCATGGGCAAGAACCTCGACGATCCGTAGTTCGAGCCGGTGTGGCAGGTGGCGAACCAGCACGCACGCGTTCTGCATGGTCCATCCCAACAACGTCGCGGGCGTCGACCGGCTGCAAGAACTATTACCTCAACAACCTGATCGGCAATCCGCTCGACACCACCATCGCGGCGGCGTGCCTGGTGTTCGGCGGCGTGATCGAGCGCTTCCCCAACATCAAGTTCTTCATGGTGCACGGCGGCGGCTTCACGCCGTATCAGGCCGGGCGCTGGCAGCACGGCTGGCACGTGCGGCCGGAGCCGAAGAACCATCTCAAGAAGCCGCCGGCCGAGACGATCCGCACCTTCTATTGGGACACCATCCTGCACTCGCCAGCCGCAGCTCGAATTCCTGGTGAAGGAATTCGGCGCGGCGCACGTGCTGCTCGGCAGCGACTATCCCTACGACATGGGCACGTTCGAATGCGCGCGGCAGGTCAAGGCGCTGGCGGTCTCCGACCTCGACAAGGCCACCATCCTCAACGGCATGACGCAGAAGCTCCTGAGCACGGTGAAATGAGCGGGGGCTCGTTCCCGCCGCCGCCATCGATGCGCTGATCCGGGACTGCATGACGGCGGTCGGCCTGCCGCCGGCCGACGCCGCCAAGGTCGCGGAGCTGATGCTGGAGGCCGATCTGGTCGGCGCCGACGCGCACGGCGTGTTCCGGCTGCCGCAATACGTGCGGCGCATCAGGGCGGCGCGGTCAATCCGAAGGCGAACATCACCGTCGAGAAGACCGGGCCGGCGACCGCGATGGTCGACGGCGACAACGGCATGGGCCATCTGGTGATGTCGCGCGCCGCCGAGACCGCGATCGAGCTGGCCAAGGAGACCGGCGTCGCCTGGGTCGGCGCCAAGCGCAGCAATCACGCCGGCGCCGCCGGCGTCTATGCCGCGATGCCGCTCGCGCAGGACATGGTCGGCATCTACGCCGTGGTCGCCAACGCCAACCACATGCCGGTGTGGGGCAGCTCGGAAAATCTGCTCGGCACCAATCCGGTCGCGTTCGCCGTTCCGGCGGGCGAGGAGCCGCCGGTGGTGCTCGACATCGCCACCACGGTGGTGTCCTACGGCACGGTCAAGGCCAACAAGCTGCAGGGCAAGCCGATGCCGGCCGGCTGGATGATCGACAAGCAGGGCCAGCCGCTGACCGATTCCGCGAAGAGCGCCGAAGGCCTGCTGATGCCGATCGGCGGCCACAAGGGCTCGGGCCTCGCGCTGGTGCTCGGGCTGCTCGCCGGCACGCTGAATGGCGCGGCGTTCGGGCGCGACGTGGTCGACTTCAACTACGACGACGAGACCGCCTGCGACACCGGGCATTTCATCGTCGCGCTCGACGTCAACCGCTTCCTGCCGATGCCGATGTTCAAGGCCGCGGTCGACCGTCACCTGCGCGATCTGAAGTCGTCGCCGAAGCTGCCCGGCGTCGACGCGATCCGCCTGCCCGGCGAGCAGCGGCTCAAGCGCCGCGCCGAGCGCGCGCGCGACGGCGTGCCGGTCTATCCGGAGGTGATCGAGCAGCTCGACAAGCTGGCGGGCGAGCTGAAGGTGAAGCCGCTGACGGCGCGCTGAATCTAGCGCGCCTCGTACGCCGTCGCGCACGCGCGCCACCACGTCGGCCGGCGTCTTCGCCATCTCCTCCAGCATCTTGGCGATCTCTTCGCCGTTCATCGGATCGATCTCCAGCTTGAGCTTGTCCGCCTCGGCGAGGAACTCCGGGTCCTTCATGGTGGCGTCGAACGCGCGGCGGATCGCGGCGACGCGCGCCGGCGGCACGTTCGGCGGCATGAAGAACGGCCGGCCGAACTCGAGCCGCGCCAGCGCGAGCTGCAGCGCCTGCTTCTGCTCCGGCGTCTTCGCCAGACTGGTGATCAGCGGAATGCCCTTCAGCTCGGGATGCTCGCGCGCGCCCCAGACCACCAGGATGCGGATCAGCTTGTCCTCGATACTGCTTCAAGTTGAGCGTCTTCACCGTGGACCAGTTGGCCAGCGTGCCGTGCACCTCGCCGCGCTCCATCGCGAGGTTGATGTCGGACGTCGACTTGTAGCCGGTGACGACCTTGAACTTCATGCTCGAACAGCGCCTTGCCCAGCATCGGATAGTCGTATTGCGTCGAGCCGGGCGCCTGCGCGCCGACCAGCATCTCCTTGGTCTTGAGATCGTCGAGCGTCTTGATCGGCGCGGTGTGCCAGACGTACATCGTCTGCGTTTCGCGATTGGTGCTGCCGAGCCAGTTGATCTTGGTGGCTTCGAAGCGCACGCCGTTGGGCTGCAGCAGCGGCGCGGTCGGCAGGCCGTTGAACGAGGCGCCGATCACGGTGCCGTCGAACGGGCCGGCGGCGTACATCTGGTTGGTCATCGTCAGCGAGCCGGCGCCCGGCTGGTTCTGCACGATGATGTTCGGATTGCCGGGGATGTGCTTGCGCATGTGGCGCGCCAGCACGCGGGCGTTGACGTCGTAGCCGGAGCCGACGCCGATCGCCGACCATGAGGCGCACGGTCTTGCCCTTGTAGAACTCGGCGACGTCCTCCTGCGCCAGCGCCAGTTGCGGGCGCGATCGCGAGCAAGACCAATGCGAGCAGTGACTTCCTCATCGCATCCTCCCGGTGTTCTTCCTTGTATCTTACGCCGCCCGCTTCTCCTCGTCAGGGTCCAGCGGCAATTTGACCGGCTGCTTGCGCTTGGCCGAAAGGTCGAGCGCCTTGGTCAGCATCAGCCGGTTGTGCGCCTCCTCGACGGTCGCGGCCGGCGTCGGCAGGCCGAGCGCCACGCGGTTGAGCCAGGACACGGTCTCCTCCGCCATCGGGCCGCGCAACTCGCCGAGCGCCATGTCGCCGGGCGGATAGCTGCCGAGGAAATCGACCAGCCGCGTCTCGTCCGGCGCGTAGCCCTCCGACTGCGGCTTCGACACCGCCAGCACCATGTCGCGGTGGGTGTCGTCGATGGTCAGCACGCCGTCGGTGCCGACGATGCCGACCTCGAGCGAATAGACCGCGCCGGGCCACGTCACCGGCAGCGCCCAGGAGATGTTGAGATGATAGACGCAGCCGTCCGACATCATGATCATGCCGGCGGTGGCGTCGATGCCCTGGTAGAGCGGGCCCAGCACCTTGTCGATCGAGCGCGCGTAGCATTCGACCGGCGTCTTCTTCTCCAGGTACCACATGCACATGTCGAGCGCGTGGGTGCCGGAAATCACCATCGGCGAGATCGTCTTCGGATCGTCGGTGCGCTTGTAGTTGTCGATCGCGACCAGCCGGTTCATGAACGCGCGCGAGGTGACCAGCGTGACGTCGCCGAGCGCGCCGGTGCGCACCTTCTCCTTGCCGCGAGCCATTTGCGGCGGAAGCGCTGGGTGTAGCCGACCACGGCGTCGATCTTGGCGTCCTTGATGGCCTTGAGGACGCGCGCGGATTCCGCGAGGTCGGTGGCGAGCGGCTTCTCGATCAGCAGCGGGATGCCGCGCTCGACCGCGACCATGATCGGATCGACGTGCAGGTGCTCGTCGGTCGCGATGATCGCGCAGGTGACCTCCGGCCGCTTGAGCAGCTCGACGTGGCTGTTGGTGACGAAGTCGGCCTCGATCTTCGGCGCGACCTCGCCGGCGCGGTTCGGGTTCTTCTCCGCGAGCCCGATCCACTTCACCGCCGGATGGCGGTTCGCCACCTCGCCGCGGAACAGCCCGACGCGGCCGCCGCCGATGATGGCGAGGCCGATGTCCTTCGCTTGGGTTCTCATGACTTCACCGCCACGTTGTCGCCGGTCCGGAACTTCGCCTTGAAATCCGCCACCGCCGCGATCGTCTCGTTGGTCAGCGGCAGATCGACCGGCTCGTTGCGGTCGGCCGACAGGTCGGCCGCGGTGTAGGCCTCCATCACCGCGCGCGCGCTTTCCGGCGTGACCATCACCGGCGTGTTGCGGATGCAGGCTTCGAGGAAATGCAGCGTCTCCGGGCCCATGCCGCCGGCGTACACCTCGCCGACCTGCTCGCCGGGCATGGTCGACATCGGAAACTGCTGGCCGCCCGACATCGTGTTGAGCCAGTGGTCGCGCGCGGTGTCGTCGAGGATCAGCGCGCCGTCGGTGCCGGTGATCTCCATCCAGGTCGAGCAGTAGTTCGGATAGCTCGGCGGCAGGTTCCAGCCGCCGCCGATCATCACCACCACGCCGTTGTCCATGGTGACGATGGTGAACATGATGTCGTGCGAGCCGTTGATCGGCTGCATGAAGCCGAACGCGCCCTGCGAATAGACGCGCACCGGCTTCGCCGGCTCCAGCAGCCAGAACACGAAATCGAGGTCGTGGGTCGATTCCATCACCACCGGCGACAGCCGCACGCGCTTGCCGATCTTGGTGCCGAGCGTGCGGGTGATGTGGCGGCTGACCAGCACGGACACGACCTTGCCGAGCGTGCCGTCGTCGATCTTCTTCTTGGCGAAGGCGATCTTCGGATTGAAGCGCTGCGAATAGCCGATGGTGAACTTCAGATTGTTGCGCTTGGCGATCGTGATCAGCTCGTCGGCTTCCCACAACTCGAGCGAGATCGGCTTCTCCAGCAGCACGTTCTTGCCGGCGCGCAGGCAGTCGCGCGCGATCGGATAGTGGTTCGATTCCGGCGTCGTCGAGATGTAGACGACCGAGATGTTGTCGTTCTTGACGATGTCCTGGTAGTCGAGCGTCGCGGTCGCGGGCTTGGTCAGCGCCTTCACCTCGGCGAGCCGGTCCGGCCTGATCTCGCAGATGTGCAGCTTGTCGCACAGCGCGGAGCGCGACAGCGTCTCGGCGCGGATGCCGCCGCACCAGCCGGTGCCGATCACTGCCGCTTCAACGGTTTTCACGGGGTTCCCTGGAGTTTCTTGATGTTTGGAGTGGGCGCGGGCCCGCAAGAAACCATGCCCGCGCGCGGCCTGCAAATGATCTTTCAGGCCGATTTGCCGAACCCGAACACCTTCGCGGCGAACTGCGGATAGACCTCCGCCAGCTCGGGGGCGACGATCTGGCGCAGCAGGCGCAGCGTCTCCGGCGAGGGCGCCGGCGTCACCGGCACGTCGGGCGGCCGGTCGAACTCGAAGCCGGTGTTGACGATCACCTCGGCCAGCGTGTGGCCGGGATGCACGCTTTGCAGCGTGAAGCGCCGCCGCGCCCGGTCGAACGAGAACAGGCAGCGGTTGGTGATCAGCGCGATCGGCCCGCCGCTGCGGTGGACGTTGTAGTCGCTGCCGCCCGGCGCGCTGATGAAGGACACCTTGGGCACCAGCGTGCGCTTGGAATGCTCGGTGCGGAACAGGATCACCTTCGGCACCACGTAATAGAGATACGCCGAGCCGAACGAGCCGGGGAAGCGCGCCGTCGGCTTGTCGTAGTCGCCGACGCTGACCAGGTTGACGTTGCCTTCGCCGTCGATCTCGCCGCCGGACAGGAAGAACACGTCGATGCGGCCCTGGCCGGCGCAGTCGAACAGCTCGCGGCCGCCGTCGGTGAAGAAGGTGTGCCGCGGGCTGCCGAGCAGCGAGACGTAGGGCTTGCCGTTGCCGCGCGCGCGCGCGAGCAGCGACGCCGCCGCCGGGATCGGCGAGGCGTTGCCGACCGCGACGTGGCGCACGTCGCCGATCAGGTCGGCGACCACCGAGACGAGCAATTCCTCGCTGCGGAAATCAGGCCGCTTTTCGCTCATGGACGTGCTGCTTGAGATATTGCGCGAAGCCTTCCTCGGTCGCCGCGAGCTTGGCGTATTCCGCGAGATGTTCGGCGTCCCAGGCGTAGTAGTCGGGCAGCGGCAGCGGCCAGGCGCCGCGCTCCGCGACCGCGACGGCTTCGACATAGAAGCCGGGGATGGTGCCGGCGGCGAGCTTGGGATCCTCCAGCAGATTGCCGGCGTGGATGTTCTCGACCGTGACCACGGTCTTCGCGGCGGCGTGCGCCATGGTCATCAATTCGCGCTGGCGTCCGATCCAGACGTTGCCGTGGCGGTCCGCCATCGGCGCGTGAAACAGCGCGACGTCCGGCTTGATCGCGGGCAGCAGCACGATCGGATCGCCGTCGCCGAACGGATTGTCGATCGTCTTCCAGTCCGGCCGGTGCGCCAGCACGTCGGAGCCGATCAGGCCGCGCAGCGGCATGAACGGCACGCCCTTTTCGGCCGCCTGGAACGCGGCGTGCAGCGCCGGGCAGGTGGCGTCCTTCATCTTGATCGTGCCGGCCATGATCGCGGCGGTGAAGCGCGGCGCCAGGCCGAACTCGCCGAGGCTGACCGCGGACGTTTCGAGCGTCTCGACGCAGCCGGCGCCGATCAGCATGTCGGCCTGCAGGCTCGAGGTGGGCAGCGCGACCAGCGGACAGGCGCTTGACGCCGCGCCGGATCAGCGCGCGGGTCGCCGCCATGGCGACGCCGGAGCTTTCGCGCGGGATCGCCAGCACGCAGCCATCGGTGATGGGGGCGAGCGCCTCGTCGAGCGTGCGGACGAACTGCGGCATGAGTCGATCCTGTCCGATCCTATGGGTGGGACGGGTTGCGCCAAGTGGGCAGCGATCCCGCAACCCACACCTTGAATCGGGGCAGGAATTGGAGAACAAACGCGCGTGGCAAATTCCCCCGACACCCTCAAAGACAAGCTCGCCGCCGGCCGTTTCGTCATCACGGCGGAGATCACGCCGCCGGCCTCGTTCGACGCCGCCGACCTGCTCGCCAAGGCGATGCCGCTCAAGGGCCTGGCCGACGCGGTCAACGTCACCGACGGCGCGGGCGCCCGCGCGCATCTCGGCGCGGTGACCGCGGCCGGCCTGCTGCTGCAGAACGGCATCGAGCCGATCCTCCAGTTCACCTGCCGCGACCGCAACCGCATCGCGCTGCAGAGCGACCTGATGGCGGCGGCGGCGCTCGGCATCCGCAACATGCTGATGCTCAAGGGCGACGATCCCAAGCAGGGCGACCAGCCCGACGCCAAGCCGGTGTTCGACCTCGACACCGTCGGCCTGACGCAGCTGGCCATTCACATGCGCGACAAGGGCGAGCTGCCGCACGGCCGCAAGCTCGACCGGCAAGGCGCACTTCTTCATCGGCGCGGCCGACGCGCCGATCGATCCGCCGGCCGGCTGGGAGCCGAAGAGCCTCAAATCGAAGATCGCCGCCGGCTGCGAGTTCGCGCAGACGCAGTTCTGCATGGATGTCGCGGTGCTGCGCCGCTACATGGCGCGGCTCGCCGAGCACGGCGTCAAGCTGCCGATGCTGATCGGCATCTCGCCGCTGCGCTCGGCGAAGTCGGCGCGCTGGATGCGCGAGAAGCTGTTCGGCACCATCATTCCCGACGCGATCGTCGAGCGGATGGAAGCGGCGGCCGATCCCGCCGCCGAGGGCCGGCGCATCTGCGTCGACCTGATGCAGGAGATGGCGACGATCCCCGGCGTCGCCGGCGTGCACATCATGGCGCCGGGCAACGAGGCGGGCATCGCGGATGTGATCCGCGATGCCGCCAGCATCGCGCGCCGATAGCTACGACAGCGCGCCCTTCACCCGATCCGGCGAGAACGGCACGCGCCGCATGCCGCACGCCGGTGGCGTCGAACACCGCGTTGGCGATCGCCGCCGCGACCGGGCGGATCGACGGCTCGCCGGCGCCGGTCGCCGGCCGGTCGGGCCGGTTGATGTAGACGCAGTCGATGGTCTGCGGCGCCTCGGTCATGTCGAGGATCGGATAGGTCAGCCAGTCGACGCTGGTGACGTTCTTGTTGTCGAACTTCACCTCTTCCCACAGCGTGCGGCTGATGCCCTGGATGATGTTGCCCTCGATGGTGTGCTTGAGCCCATCGGGGTTGATGATCAGCCCGCAATCGTGCGCGACGGTGAACTTGCGCGCCCAGATTTTGCCGGAGCGGCGGTCCACGTCGACCTCCGCCACGATGGCGCAGGTCGTGCCGTTGCGCTGCGAGTAGGCGATGCCGCGGCCCGACACCGTGTTGCCGGTCTGCTTCTGCGGCGAGGTGCGGGTCTGCCAGCCGGCCTTCTCCGCCGCCGCCTTGATGACCGCGACGTCGCGCGGGTCCTTGAGGTAGCGGATGCGGAACTCGACCGGATCGGCGCCGATCGCGTGCGCGACCTCGTCCATGAAGGACTCGGACGCGAAGTGGATCTGCGGTCCGACCGGATCGCGCAGGTGCGCGCCGCGCAGCGGCGAGCCGCGCTCCAGGAACTGCGCGATGGTCTCCCACGCGGTCCGCTTGTTGTCGAACACGTAGGATTCCGCCGGCACGCCGAAGTTGTCGTTGACCTTGAGCGCCGCGCCGCGGAAATGCCCGGCGAGCGTGTCCTCCGGCCGCGAGCCGTTGGTCTGCACGTCGATGCGCGAGAAGCCCTTGCTGAGGAATTCGTAGGCCACGACCTTGTTCGACGCGTCGAGCGCGGCGCGGGCCTTGTGGATCGAGGCGGGGCCCTTCGGGTCCCAGCCGGTGCCCTGCTCGCGCGTGTACTGCAGCCGCACCGGCTTGCCGGTGAGCTTGGCGAGCACCGCCGCGTCGTGCGCGCAGTCGTCGGCGTCGTTGCGGCCATAGGAGCCGGGGCCGACCACCCAGATGCCGTCCACGTTCGCGGGCGGCACGTCGAGCGTGCGGGCGATGCCGTCGCGCACGAAGTGCGGCTTCTGCGAGCCGGTGTAGCAGGTGACGCGGCCGTCCTTGATCTCGACCACGGCGCAGGCCGGGCCCATGCAGGCGTGCGACTGGAACGGCCATTCGTATTCCGCCTCGATCACGCGGGCGGCGGTCTTGAACGCCTCGGCGACGTTGCCGACCGGCTTCTCGTCCACCAGCTTGCGCACCGGCGCCTTGCGGATGTGGTCGTAGAGCGCGTCCTGCGACGGGAACGGCGGCTTGGCGTCCGACCATTGCACCTTGAGCGCGTTGTACGCCTTGACCGCGTCCCATTCCTTGTCGGCGACGACGGCGAGGAAGTTGCCTTCGCGCACCACGCGCGCGCCGGGGATGCTCTTGATCGAGCCTTCGTCGATGCTCACCGGCGTCGCGCCCGCGACCGGCGGACGGATCATGCGGGCGTGCACCATGCCCGGGATCTTCACGTCGGTGACGAACGGCTCCTGGCAGAACACCTTGGGCGCGATGTCGGCGCGTTTGATCGGCTGGCCGACGATCTTGTAGTCCTTCGGATCCTTCGGCTTCGCCTTGCCGGGCGCGTAGAGCGCGTTGCCGATCTGCTTGTTCCAGTCGAGCTGGACGTTGAAGTAGCGGCCGCCGATCAGCTCGGCGTAGGACGACCTTCTTGTCGCGGTTGAATGCGGCGCTCACGACGCCGTCGGCGACGATGAGCTGGTCGGCCGGCGTACCGAGCCGTGTCGGCGGCCATCTCGACCAGCACGCGGCGCGCTTCCGCCGCGGCGACGCGCATCTGCCGGCCGCCGGTCTGGATGCCGGTCGAGCCCGACGCGCCGCCCTGGTTCACGCTGGTGCGGGTGTCGGCCATGAACACGGTGACGGCCTTGAACGGCACGTCGAGCTCCTCCGCCACGATCTGGCCGATCGAGACGTAGAGGCCCTGGCCCATGTCCATCTTGCCGAAGAACGCCGACACCGCGCCGTCGCTGCCGATCGCGATGTAGGACGAGAGCTGCTCCGGCACGAGCGGCGGCTTGGTGCCCTGCGCGTAGGCCGCGCGCACGCCGAGCACGGTGTTGAGCGAGATCGGCGCGCCGACCGAGACCACGAATGCGCCGCCGCCCATCAGCACGGCGCGGCGGGAGAGCGGCTGAGGCTTCTGATGCTTGGTCATGTTCGCCTCCCTCAACCCATCATCGCGGCGGCGCGCTTGACCGCGCGCAGGATGTTCATGTGCGTGCCGCAGCGGCACTTGAGCCCTTCGAGCGCCGCCTTGATCTCGGCCTCGGTCGGGTTCTTCTTGTCGCGCAGGAACGCGGCGGCGGTCATGATCCAGCCGTTGATGCAGTAGCCGCACTGCGTCACCTGCTCCTCGACGTAGGCGGTCTGCAGCGGATGCGGCTTCTCCGGCGTGCCGAGCCCGGACAGCGTCACCACCTTGGCGTTGCCGACGGACGACACCGGCGTGATGCAGGAGCGGATCGGCTGGCCGTCCATGTGCACGGTGCAGGCGCCGCATTGCGCGAGGCCGCAGCCGAATTGCGGATTGTTGAGCCCGATGTCGTTCTTCAACGCATAGAGCAGCGGCATGTCCGGATCGGCGTCGACGTCGTGCGTCTTGCCGTTCACGTTGAGCGTGAACTGGGCCATCGGGCGACCTCCCTCGGTCTGATTGGATTGGCTCTAGACTAGTCCAAGGGCGAGGGAGGGGGAAACGGCGGTCGGCGGACTCTATTCGCCGGTCACGAACCCCAGCGACTTGCAGGCATCGAGCAGGTCGCGCACCTGCTTCTCGCTCACGCCGCGGGTGATGAACACCAGCCGGCTGGAGCGGTCCTTGTCCGGCCACTCCGCCAGTTCCACCGGCGGATGGATCAGGTGCTGCACCGCCTGGAACACCACCGGTCCCTTGCTGCCCTTGAGATTGAGCAATCCCTTGATGCGCAGCAGGTCCGGCCCGCGCAGCGACACCAGCGTGTCGAGCGCGCGCTGGAACACCGGCCAGTCCAGCGGCTTCTTCTCGCGGATCACGAAGCTCGCGATGCCGTCCGAGTGCGACGCTTCGGCGACGAAGCCGGAGTGGCGCGGCGCGGTGGCGTCCTGGCCGGAATCGATCAGATGCTTGGGATCGATCTCGCCGTCGAGCGCCATGTCGATGTCGGCGCGCGGATTGAGCGCCTTGAGCTTCGCCGCGAGCGTCTTCTTGGTCCGGCTGTCGGCGAGGTCGATCTTGGTGATCACCAGACGGTCGGCGAGGATCGCCTGCTTGCGCGCCTCCGGCGCCTTGTCGAGATTGCGCAGCGCCGTTGACCGCGTCGACCAGCGTGAGCACCACCTCGATGGCGAACTCGCCGCCGAGCGCGCGGTCGGTCGAGAAGGTCTGCAGGATCGGGCTGATGTCGGCGAGGCCGCTGGTCTCGATCAGCACCCGGTCGAAATGCGGAATCTTGCCGCGGTCGCGGTCGGCAACCAGCTTGCGCAGCGCGATCTGCAGGTCGGAGCGGGTGTTGCAGCAGATGCAGCCGTTGCCGAGCAGCGTGATCTCGTCGGTGCTCGAGCGCAGCAGCGCGTCGTCGATGCCGACCGAGCCGAACTCGTTGACGATCAGCGCGGTGTTGCGGCCCTCCGGCGTGCCGAGGAAGCGGCGCACCAGCGTCGTCTTCCCCGCGCCGAGGAAGCCGGTGACGATCGTCACCGGCACCCGCGATCCGCGCTCGCGCTTTTGCCGCCGGCCGAAGCGGCCCGCGGCGGAGGGAAAGGCTGAGACGTGTCGTTCATGGCAACTCGCCGACTTGCGGAGAGGGTCGGCGCACGCAGCCGAAGGCTGCGACCCGGACCCGCCTTGAACGGGGGGTGCGCGCGGCAGTCGCTCGATCAGAAATCCATCTCCAGGCAGTACAGGCCGCCGATGTGGCGGTCGACGCAGTAGACGACCTCGCGCTCGTCGACGAACACGTCGTTGATCTGGGTCGTTCCGGTCGGCGCGCCGGGAGCTGCCGGCGGCACGAAGGTGGCGACCGCCTGCGGCTGATACGGGTTGGAAATGTCGTAGGCGCGCAAGCCGCCGTTGAAGAAGGTGCCGAGCACGATCTGATCGTTCTGCCAGCAGGTCGGCAGCGGCACGTTCTCGTGGATGTTGTGGGCGCCGAACCGGCCGCGGGCCGAGTAGGCCTTGTGGTCCGGCAGCGGGCAGGTCGAGATCGGCACCAGGTTGGTCTCGTCGCGCGCGTCGAGGATCCAGACCAGCTTCGGCCAGTCCTTGGCGTTGTTCTCGGTCGACTCGTCGGTCACCAGCATCAGGCCGCGGTCGAACAGCGGCACCACGGTGTGCATGAAGCCGGTGTAGGGCGGCGAGTTGGTCCACGACGAGATGCGCTTCGGGTTCGACTTGTCGGAGATGTCGAGCACGTGCATGCCGCCGTCGATGTAGGCGAGATAGCAGCGGTCCGGGCGCTGCGGATAGACGTTGCAGTTGTGCGCGCGGTAGCCCTTGTCGAGCTTATGGCGCGGCGGCGGCGGCGCGTTGTCGCCCTGCTTGGTGCCCGGCATGTGCCAGCGGCCGACTTCGGTCGGCTTCGACGGATTGCGCACGTCGATGATGCGGTAGAACTGGTCGTCGAGCGGGTGCGACGGCACGAAGTCCGCCGAGCTCGACGCCATGTGAACGTATTCGCCGTCGCAGAACCAGAGCTGGTGCACGCCGCGCGAATGCTCGCCCGAGCAGTCGAAGAACGAGATCGAGCGCGGCTTCTCAGGATTGGAGATGTCGAACAGCTCCATGCCGGCCGGCTTCATGTTCTTCTGCTTGGTCTGATAGGCGACCGCCATCAGGTTGCCGCAGGTCTCCAGCGAATTGGAGCGCACGTCGTTGTGCGGCAGGTCGGTCTGGCAGACCACCTTCGGCTTGCGCGGGTCGGACACGTCGACGGCGGTGAAGTTCTTCGGCGCGCTCTCGTGCGCCAGCCACATGATGCGGCGGCCGTCCGTCGCAATGTGCGACCGACATGCCTTCGCCCATGCCGCCGAAGCCGTTGAGCAGGTTGTGGGACAGCAGCTTGAAATTCCAGGTGACGACGCCGTTGGTGCCGGCCTGACCGTTGCCGCGCTTGACGGCCGGCTTTTTGACTTGGACGTGACTTCGCGGTCTTCTTCGCCTTGGCCTTCAAGACCTTCTTCTTTGCGGCTGGCTTTTTCTTCGCAACCTTCTTCTTCGAACGTTTCATAAAACTCTCTCCCTAAAGGCGGACTGGACCGCGTGGCAGCACGTTTAGCGCGTTTCCGCGGGCGAGGGGAGGCCCCAAAACGCAGGGCCGGCGTGACGAACGCCGGCCCTCTGTCATGATGCTTGAAGTTTAGGCGCTGGCCTTCGACCAGAAGTCCGGCCGCAGCGCCTTCTTCCAATCCGGGATGGCCGCGATCTTCTTCTCGCGCAGCAGCACCTCGGCTTCTTTCTGCATGTAGGCCTCGAGGCCGGCCGGCCAGCCGGGATTGACGTCGACGGTGCCCGAGCGCCTTTTTGAAAACGTCCTTGGACATGTTGTAGCCCTTGGAGGTGAAGAACGTGTAGATCGTCGTCCGACACCTTCTCGGGGTTCTTCTTGAATTCCGCGCCGACCTCGCGCCACGCCTGCAGATAGGCGACGACCGCGGCCGGATTCTTCTCCACGAAGTCCGGCGTTGCCGCCATGAACACCGGCATCGAGTCGACGCTGGAATAATCCATGATCGTGGTCGCGATGCCGTCCGCCTCGGCGATCGTGTTGTACGGCTCGGTGTTGACCATGGCGTCCACGGTCTTGCCCGACATGGCGGCGATCATGTCGTTCACGTTCATGCGGACTTCCTGGTAGTCGCCCTTCTTCAAGCCCGTGCTTCGGCGCGAGCTGGTCCACGAAGATGTTGCCGAGCGACGAGCCGGTCTGGTTGGCGACCTTCTTGCCCTTGAGGTCCTCGATCTTGGTGATGTTGAGGTCCTTGCGCGACATCACCCGCGCGGTGCGGCCGACGGTCTCGACCACCACGAGGGCGACCAGGCCGCCCTTGTCGTGGCCGATGATGAACGACTGGCCGGCGTAGGTGCCGAGGTCGACCTGGCGCGCCACCATCTGCTGCATGGTGAGATTGCCGGACGGCACCCCGAACTCCTCGAACTTCAGCCCCTTCTTCTCGAGCAGGCCCGACCGCATCAGGTAGTAGGTGGGCATGCCCCACATGTTGGTCTGGTAGCCCTGGCGGATGGTGACGCCCGCCTGCGCGGCGGCGTATTGGCTCAGCCCAAGCACCAGCGCGGACGCGCCGGTTCCGGCGAGGTAATCGCGACGTGTGATCATGCTTTCCTCCGTCAATTTATCGTTGGGTTGATTGGATGCCGCAACCGGCGCGCGGTCAAGGCGGCTCAGGCGTGCGCCTCCTGACCGAGATGTCGCAGCAATTGCTTCTGGTAGTCGAGGAATTCGACGCTGAGCGGATCGCGCGGCCGCTGCAGCGTGATCGGCACCTCGATCTTCACGGTGCCGGGATGCGGCGTCATCACCACGACACGGTCCGCGAGATAGACCGCCTCGGCGACGTTGTGGGTCACGTAGATCACCGTCTTGCGCGTCTCGCGCCAGACGTCGGCGAGCAGCCGCTGCATGTCGTCGCGGGTGAGCGCGTCGAGCGCCGCGAACGGCTCGTCCATCAGCAGCACGGCCGGATTGTAGGCGAGCGCGCGGGCGATCGCGACGCGCTGCTGCATGCCGCCCGACAGATGGTGCGGATAGGAGTCGCAGAACTTTTCGAGCTTGACCAGCGAGAGCTGCTTGCGGGCGATCTGCTCGCGCTCTTCCTTGCCGACGCCCTTCATTTCAAGTCCGAACGAGACATTGCCGAGCGCCGTGCGCCACGGGAAGAGCTGCGCGAAGTCCTGGAACACGACGCCGCGGTCCATGCCGTGGCCGGTCACCGCCTTGCCGCCGATCTTGATCTCGCCGCCGGTCGGCGCGAGGAAGCCGGCGATGATGTTGAGCAGCGTCGACTTGCCGCAGCCGGACGGGCCGACGATGCAGAGGAACTCCGATTGGTCGATGTTGAAGCTGGCCTTGTTGACGCCGGCGACCTGGCCGGCCGGCGTGTCATAGACCAGCGAGACATCCTTGATCTCGATGTGGGGCATTCCGTTCCCTGAGGTCCTTTTTTGTTGGGGCCAGTATGCCCTTTTTTCATGAGAAATCCGACAGCCTGTTGGTGTCGCAGGGCGCCGATTGGGTGTACGATTCCAGCCAAATCGGAGTGGGCAGGAGCGGCCAAGGAGCGGTCCGATGAATCACCACGCCAAGAGCGACAAGATCACCAGCCAGATGTCGCTCTCCGAGCGCGCCGATCATCTCGAAGAGCAGATGATGCACGAGCTCGACCGCGTCGTCACCAAGTCGGTGTTCAGCAACCTGACCGACGGCAAGGTCGAGATGGAGGGCGGCGCCGCGCTGCAGGCCAAGTATCCCGGCAAGTATTTCAACATGGGCCCGGACCCGCGGCTGCCGCCGATGCCGGAGAAGCCGACCCTGCTGGACTATTTCAAGAACCGCTTCGCCTCGACCAACCACCTGGTGCAGAGCGCGGCGCTCGCGCTCAAGAACGGCCACAGCGAGAAGGTGGTGCTGGCCTGCCTGCTGCACGACATCGCGGTGGTCGGCTTCATCCGCTGCGACCACGGCTACTGGGGCGCGCAGATGATCGCGCCCTACGTCGACGAGGAGGTCAGCGAAGGCATCCGCATGCACCAGGCGCTGCGCTTCTTCCCCGACGAGTCGGTCGGCTACGGCTATCCCGACATGTATCGCAAGTATTTCGGCGACGACTATCAGCCGGAGCCTTACATCGTCGAAGAGTACAAGCGTGCGCGGAACAGCAAGCACTACATGACGGCACGGCTGATCTGCGTGAACGACGTCTATGCCTTCGATCCCAACGCGAAGGTCGACCTCAACTCGTTCGAGGACATCATCGGCCGCAACTTCAGGCAGCCGAAGGAAGGCCTCGGCCTCGACCACAGCCCGTCCGCGCACATGTGGCGCACCATCCTGTGGCCGACGCGGTTCCTGTAAGTGGAAATTGGAAGTGATGACTGTTCACGCGGATCTCGACCGCAACAACGTCGTCGACATCGATCCCGGCAGCGCCGAGTTCAAGGCCAACGCCCACCGCTACATGGCGGAGTGGGCGCGCCGGCCGCCGTTCTATGTGCTCGGCTCGGGCCACCCGCAGGTCATCGTCGGACGCTACGCCGACGTGCATAAGGTGTTCTCCGACACCGAGACCTTCGCCTCCGAGATGCCGCGCGGTCCCGGGCTGGGAGCAGTTCAACAAGATCATGGACGCGCAGTTCGTGACGCAGATGGACGGCGCGCAGCACGCGCGCGTGCGCCGCCTCCTGATGCCGGCGTTCTCGTCGCGGCGGATCGAGCAGCTTCAGCAGAGCATCACCGCCGTCGTCGACAACATGCTGGACCGCATCGAGGCCAATGGTCCGAATTTCGATGCCATGCAGGATTTCGGCGCGCATCTGGTCGTCGATGCCTTGCTCAGCGCCATGACGAACATGGATGAGCGCCGCAAGGCTGTTTTCACCTCGTTCCACGATATGATTCCGGGCACGACCTACGTCAAACCCGGCGAGTCCTGGGCGCCGGAGCTGCGCGCCGCCTTCGACCGCACCATGGAGGAAATCAGGGTTCTGATCGAAGAGCGCCGCGTGGCGCCGCGCGAGGACTTCATCAGCGATCTTGTCAACGCGCGCGACGCCGGCGACAAGCTGAACGACCGCGAGCTGTTCGATCAGATCTTCGGGGTCTGCGGCGCGTCGCTGTCGGCGACCAGCCGCGCCGCCGGCGGCGCGCTCGTTCTGCTCTATACGCACGACGAACAGCGCAACGAGTTGATCCGCGATCCGTCGCTGATCCCGGACGCCATCGAGGAATGCCTGCGGCTCGGCAGCAACGGCTACTTCACCTTCCCGCGCATCGCGACAAAGGACACCGAAGTGGGCGGCACCCGCATCTTCAAGGGCATGGTGGTGCGGCCGTCACCGCTCGCGCCGAACTACGATCCGGATGTGTTTCCCGATCCGCTGCGCTTCGACATCCGCCGCAAGCCGAAGCGGATTCTGTCGTTCGGTGCGGGCCCGCACCATTGCATCGGCAACATCCTCGGCCGCACCACGATCACCATTGCGATCACGCGCCTGCTGGCGCGGTTTCCGAACGCGCACATCAGCGAAACCAATTTCACGCCGGTCTACGGCGGAGCTGTCGGAGAGCTGCGGCTGGAAAGCCTGCCGATGCGCATTCAGTAGGGGGATGCCATGATCCGTCGTTTCGTACTGGCGTTGGCCGCTCTGGTGGCGACGCAGACTTTTGTGTTCGCACAGAACTACCCGACACGCCCGGTCGTCATGGTGGTCCCGTTCGCCGCCGGCGGCGCGTTCGACGTCATGGGCCGCATCCTTGCGGTGCGGATGAGCGAACTGCTGGGCCAGCAGGTCGTGGTGGAGAACACCACCGGCGCCGGCGGCATTGTCGGCACGCATGCGCGTGATGAATGCCGCGCCCGACGGCTACATGTTCCTGTTCGGCAGCGTCGGAACGCACGCCTACAATCCGACGATGTACAAGAACATCCGCTACAACGCCGCGACCGATTTCGCGCCGGTCACGCTGTTCGCCGATCAGCCGATGACGCTGTCCGCGCGCAAGGACTTTCCGGCCAGCACCATGCAGGAGTTCGCCGCGCACCTGAAGGCGAACGCCGCCAAGCTGCAATACGGCTCGGCCGGCACCGGCTCGACCACGCATCTCGCCTGCTCGCTGGTGACCTCGACCATCGGCGTCAACGTCACGCACGTGCCGTACCGCGGCTCGGCGCCGGCATCGAACGACCTGATCGGCGGACAGATCGACTACATGTGCAACAACATCGGCAGCGCCACGCCGTTGATCAAGGGCGGCAAGGTGAAGGCGATCGCCAACCTGTCGGCGACGCGCTCGCCGCTGATGCCGGAACTGGCGACCGCGAAGGAACAGGGCCTCAAGGACTTCGAGATTTCGACCTGGAACGCGATCTTCCTGCCCAAGGGCACGCCGGCCGCGATCGTGAAGAGGCTCGGCGACGTAACCAACGAAGCGATGGACACGCCCGCCATCAAGCAGCGCATGCAGGACATCGGCGTCGATGGCGTCGCGCCGGACCGGCGGTCGCCGGAGTACCTCGCCAAATACGTCGTGGACGAGATCGCGCGTTGGGCGGGTCCGATCAAGGACGCCGGCCTTCAGATCGATTGACGCCGTTCCACTTGATGCGCTGCGACACCCACGTCCACATCGTTGGATCGGCCGACCGCTATCCGCAGGTGCCGGAGCGGACCTATCTGGCTGGCCCGGCGCCGCTCGATGAACTGAAGCGCCGCGGCGCGCCGCACGGCATCACCCGCTTCGTCATCGTGCAACCGAGCTTCTACGGCTTCGACAATTCGGCGACGCTCGACGCGCTCGATGAACTCGCCGGCAACGGGCGCGGCGTCGCGGTGATCGATCCGAACAACACGCCTGATGCAACGCTCGCTGACATGCACCGGCGCGGCATTCGAGGGCTGCGCATCAATCTCTACAGCCCGCTCGCGGCGGGCAAGCGCATGGACGACAGCTTCGCGTCGACCGCCGCCGTTGCGAAGAAAATGAACTGGCACATCCAGGTGATCGCGCCGCTGCCGGTGCTGCTGAAGAGCGAGAGCCTGCTGGCAAAGTCTCCGGTGCCGGTCGTGATCGATCACTATGGCGTTTACGGCAAGGCGCGGCCCGAAAGCGGAGAGGGAATCCGTCTGCTGGAATTGCTGCGGCATCCGCATGTCTGGATCAAACTGTCCGCGCCCTATCGTCTCGATGACGGGCCGATGAGCACGCGGCCTGACCGAGAATGGATCAGGGAGATGTTTGCCGCCGCGCCGCCGCGCTGCGTCTGGGGCAGCGACTGGCCGCATCCGCCGGAGGCGAGCGCGCACAAGGGGGCCGACGAGCCTGCGCCTTATCGTGATCTGTCGTATGACGCGCTGGTCAACGACTTCATCGCCGCGCTGCCGTCACCGAGGCTCGCGGATCAGATCATGCGCGACAACCCGGCGCGGCTCTACGGATTCTAAGCTCTGGACAGCGCGCACTCCCTCACTAGAGTCCGCGCAGGAGGAAACATGTCCTTGTCACTTCGCGCCGCCGCTGCCGCTGTCGTCACGCTTGCGCTGACCGCTTTCGCCAACGCGCAGTCCTATCCGACCCAGACCGTGCGCATCGTGGTGGCCTATGCGCCGGGCGGCACCGGCGACATCGTCGCGCGGCTGATCGCCGTGCCGCTTGCCGCTGCGCTTGGCCAGAACGTCGTGGTCGAGAACCGTGCCGGCGCGACCGGCGCGATCGGCACCCAGTCGGTGGTGCAGGCGGCGCCGGACGGCCACACGCTGCTGCTCGGCCAGACCGGCGAGATTTCGATCAACCAGCACTGGATCAAGGGACTGACCTACGACGCCGAGCGCGACTTGCAGCCGATCGCGCTGGCCTCGGTGGTGCCGCTTGCGCTGGTGGTGTCGAGCAAGGCGCCGTATTCGACCATGGACGAGATGGCGAAGGCGCTCTCCGACAAGCGTCCGGTCACTTTTGCCTCCGCCGGCACCGGCACGCCGGGTCACTTCGCCGGCGAATTCCTCAAGCTGCGCACCAAGGCGAACCTCACGCACGTGCCGTACAAGGGCGCGGGGCCCGCGCTGAACGACCTGCTCGGCGGCCACGTCGACATGTACTTCCCCGGCTTCCCGGCTGCGGCGCCGCACGTCAAATCCGGCACCATGAAAATCCTCGCGGTGTCGTCCGCGACGCGCTCGTCGGCTGCGCCGCAGATTCCGACCGTGGCCGAGGCGATCGGCGACAAGAATTTCGATCTCACGTTGTGGCAGGGCTTCTTCGCGCCGAAGGCGACGCCGAAGCCGATCGTCGACCGGCTGCACACCGAGATCAGCCGCATCCTCGCGTCGCCCGACATGCAGACGCGGCTGCGCGACGCCGGCGCCGACGTGCGGATGATGTCGGCCGCGCAGTTCGCCGACTTCACGAAGTCCGAGAGCGACAAGTATCTCCAGATCATCAAGGACTCCGGCGTGAAGCCGGAGTGACAGCGTGAAAGTGGGCTGCTGCCCCGGCATCGCGTGGCCGCCTAGCCGCCGAAGCTCGCTCCGGCTTTAATGCGCGGCCTCAATGGAAAGGAATGCCATGCGCCGCAGCACCGACACGATTCTCACCACCCACACCGGCAGCCTGCCGCGGCCGGCCAAGGTCGTGGAGCTGCTGCTCGCCGAGAAGGGCAAGCCGGGCGCGAACCAAGCGGCGCTCGACGCCGCCGTCGAACAGGCGGTCGCCGGCGTGGTGAAGAAGCAGGTCGAGGCCGGCCTCGACGTCATCAACGACGGCGAGCAGGGCCGCACCGACTACACCGTCCATGTGCTCGACCGCCTGACCGGCTTCGAAGGCAAGCCGACACCGCCGCGCGGCACCGGCGAGCCGGAGTTTCCGGAGCTGGCGCAGCTCCTTAACCAGTTCGCGTCGCCGTTCCAGCACCGGCCGACCTGCTCGGGACCGGTGACGTGGAAGGACTGGCCCGCGGTCGAGGCGGACATCGCGCGGGCAAAGTCCGCGCTGGCGAAGTCAGGCGCGGCCGAGTATTTCATGACCTCGCCGTCGCCCGGCCAGATCGCGCGCTATCTGCCGAACAGCTACTACAAGAGCGACGAGGAATATCTGTTCGCGCTCGCCGCCGTGATGGCCAAGGAATACCGCGCCATCGTCGATGCCGGATTCATCCTGCAGCTCGACTGCCCCGATCTCGCGATGTCATACGGGATCTATCCCGGGATCAGCATTCCGGACTACCGCAAGATCATTTCCAAGAATGTCGAGGCGCTGAACGAGTCGGTGAAGGACCTGCCGGCGGACCGTATGCGCATGCACGTCTGCTGGGGCTCGACGCTCGGCCCGCATCACGGCGACATCGAGCTCAAGGAGATCGTCGACATCATCCTCAAGGGGCGGCCGCTGGCGGTGTCGTTCCCCGGCGCCAATCCGCGCCACGGCCACGAGTGGAAGGTCTGGAAGGACGTGAAGCTGCCGGACGGCAAGATCATCATTCCGGGCGTGATCGATTCCACCTCGAACTTCGTCGAGCATCCCGAACTGGTGGCGGACCGCATCACGCAATATGCGCGCGTCGTCGGCAAGGAGAACGTCATCGGCGGCGTCGACTGCGGCTTCGGCACGTTCGCCGGCCGGGTGCAGGTCGACACCAAGATCGTCTGGATGAAGCTCGCTTCGCTGGCCGAAGGCGCCAAGATGGCGTCGGAGCGTCTTTAGGACGTGTCGACCCGCTTCAGCCATGTCCGTCTGACTACGGACCCATGCCGCAGGCGAACAGCATGTGGGCTAAGGACCAGGAACGGACTTTGTACGGCAAAAAAAGATGATGCCCTCTTCCGCCTGCGCGCAGGCCTGATGTAGCGTTTCCCTGAAGCTGCCAGCGGGAGTGCCGAATCCCAATTGTTGCAACGGCGGCAAGGTCCATCGGCGGGCCGCCACCAAAGAGTACCGTGCCCATGCCCAAACTCTACGAAGCCCTTGCAGAAGCGTTCCTTGCGGAGGGAGTTGACACGCAGTTCGTCCTGATGGGCGACGGCAACATGCACTGGTCCACCGCCTTCGCCAAACTGCCGGGCGTCCATACCTGCCACGTCAGGCACGAGCACAGCACGGTCGCGGCGGCGACCGCCTACAACGTAGCCACCGACAAGGTCGCCGTTGCCTCCGTCACCTGCGGTCCTGGCGTGACCCAGTTGATGACGGCGCTGCCGGCCGCGGTTCGCGCCCGCCTGCCGATGGTGGTGTTCGCCGGCGAGTCCCCGATCAACGCCAAGTACTACAATCAGGCGATCGACCAGGCGCCGCTGGTGACGGCGACCGGGGCGCACTACATCGCTGCGCACAGCGTGCCGCGCATGATGGACTACGTGCGCGAGGCCTTCCACGTCGCCAAGAACGAGCGGCGGCCGGTGGTGCTGGGCATTCCCTACGACCTGCAGAAGGTCGAGCACATGGCCAACCACGCCCTACGAGACCTCGGAGATGTATCAGCCCAAGGTCGGGCGCATGCACCCCGATCCCGAGCTCGTGGCCGAGGCCGTCGAGCGGCTGGCCGCGGCCAAGCGGCCGATCATCCTCGGTGGCCGCGGCGTGATGTGGTCCGGCGCACGGGACGCGCTGATCAAGCTCGCCGATCGCTGCGGCGCCTTGCTCTCCAACACGCTGCCCGCGCGCGGTCTTTTCCACGACCATCCGTTCGGGCTCGGCATCACCGGCAGCTACTTCACGGCGCTCGGCCGGGAGACGTACGAGTCCGCGGACGTCGTGCTCGCGGTCGGCACCAGCCTGTCCTACTACGTCGGTGGCGGGCACTTCTGGCCGAAGGCCTACAAGATCCAGCTGGACGATGCCCCGCGCGGCTTGCGCGATGGGATGAAGGCCGCCGACCTCTACGTCAAATCAGATGCGCTCGTCGGCGT
This sequence comes from uncultured Alphaproteobacteria bacterium, assembly GCA_963838595.1. Lineage (GTDB taxonomy): Bacteria > Pseudomonadota > Alphaproteobacteria > Rhizobiales > Xanthobacteraceae > Z2-YC6860. Next base: position 83,815 of record CAWIRP010000002.1, on the reverse strand, counting down.
CGAGGCAATCCTTGCCGGCCTCGACAAGAAGCTGGGCGCCGGCAAACCGACGGCGGCGGCGATCCGCACCAAGGAGCTGGCGCATCGCATCGCGACCGAGCCGGCGGACTCGATGGAGTTCGAACGTCGCGCCCGGAGTGCTGGATCCGCGCGACGTGATCGAGGCCCTCGATCCGGTCATTCCGAAGGACTGGGACATCGTCGTCGGCGGCGGCCATCAGGCGTATTTCAACGCCCAGATGCGTGGCCGGCCGGCGGAGCGCTACACGACGGTCCGTGAATTCGGCGCGGTCGGCAACGGCCTGTCGTACGCGCTTGGGGTTGCGGCAGCGCGCCGGCAGGGCCGCCAGGGCAAGGTCGTGCTGTTCGAAGGCGACGGCGGGCTCCTGTTCAATATCCAGGAGCTCGAGACGATCAAGCGTCAGGTTATCGCATCCTGATCTGCGCGATGAACGACGGCGGATACGGCTCGGAGTTTCACAAGCTGCGCGCCGACGGCCTCGACGACAGCTTGGCCCTGTTCGGCCGGCCCGCGTTCGAGAACATCGCGCGCGGCTTCGGCCTGCGCGGCAACGAGATTCGCGATGTGTCGATCATTCCGAAGCTGTTCACCGACTTCACCGCGCAGGGCGAAAGCGAAATCTGGAACATCCAGATCTCCGACCAGATCACCGCGCCGGTGATGCGCCAGACCGTCAAGCGCGGACACGGCAATATGTGACCGCCAGTTCAGCGCGTTTCCTTCTTGGCCTTTTGCCGCTCCGCTTTGCGCATCTCCTGGCGGCTGGCATAGACCGGCGGCTTGGTGTCGGGCTTGCGCACGCCGATGCCGTACTTGCTGCGCAGCGTGCGCGACAGCCAGATGCCGCCGGCGATGCCGAGCACCGCGCAGATGATGCCGAACGTTCCTTGCTCGGTGAGGAAATTCATCGCCTACATCTTGCCGTGGCCGCGGCGCACCTGCCGGTCCATGGTCGGGTTGATCACCTTGTGCAACAGGACGCTAGCATTTGGGCGCGGCGCCGCGCTAGCGCGGCTGAACCAGCGATCGTGCAGGATCATTCGCCGGCCGGCGTGCGGAAGGAGCAGGGCGCACGCAGGCGCCGCCCACTCTCACATAGCCGGCGTTGCAGAAGCATTGCGCGGTCCGCAGACTCCCCGGAAACGCCACGGCTCTGGCGTGCGAGTTCGGCGGGCATTGCTGCTGCGCGGACGCCGGGCGCTCGCCCGCGAGCAGAACGGCCGACAGCAGGACAATGAACAATCCCGGCATCAGTTCTTCGCCAGCCGCACCATGCCCCAGCGCTGCACGGTGGCCTTCTCGATCGAGCCGAAGATCAGCCGCTCGAACACGAAGCCGATGAAGCCGATCACGATCAGCGAGGCCATCATCAGGTCGGCGTTGAGGAACTCCTTGGCGTCGAAGATCACCCAGCCGAGCCCCCAGTCCGAGGCGGCGAGGAACTCGGCGCCGATCACCGCGATCCAGGCGCGCAGGAACGCCTGCCGCACGCCGGTGATGATGAATGGCGAGGCGCCCGGCACGATCACCTTCCAGAACAGCGCCTTCTCGTCGGCGCCCATCGCGCCCGCCGCGCGCAGCCACAGCGGATTGACCGCGCGCACGCCGGCCCAGACGTTGAGCAGCATCGGGAACAGCGACGCGTAGAACACGATCAGGATCGCGACCGTGTTGCCCAGCCCGAACCACAGGATGAACACCGGCACCCAGGCGAGCGACGGGATCGGCATCAGCGCGCTGGCGAGCGGCAGGAAGAAATGCTCCACCGGCTTGAAGCGTCCCATCAGGATGCCGAGCGGCAGCGCGACCACGATCGCGATCGCCATGCCGGCCAGCACGCGGTACATGGTGGCGGCGGCGTGCGCGAGCAGCGTGCCGTCGATCAGGTTGGCCCACAGCGTGCCGCCGATCTTGCCGAGCGTCGGCATCAGCACCGCCGGGAAATAGCCGGAGCGCGCGACCGCCTCGTAGAGCAGCGCGAACACGACGATGGTGATCGTGGCGCGGATCGCCGAGCGCCAGCGCGTCGAAAACGCGGGCGCGGCGGGTGACGTGTCCTGGGTGACGATCGCGCTCACGTCATCATCCCCCAGCGCTGCACGGTGAAGCGCTCCAGCCGCTGGAACACCAGCTTCTCCAGCGCGAGGCCGAGCGCGCCGATCACCACGACGCCGGCCAGCATCACGTCGGTGTTGAGGAATTCGCGCGCGCCGAAGATCATCCAGCCGAGACCCCACGGCACCGCGGCGAGCATCTCGACGCCGACCAGCGTGCGCCAGGCCTGCGCCAGGCCGAGCCGCAGCCCGGTGAGGATGTAGGGCAGCGCGCCGGGCACGATCACCTTGACGAACAGGCGGCGGTCGTCGGCGCCCATCGCCTGCGCCGAGCGCACCCAGATTTCCTTCACCGCCTTCACGCCGGTCCAGGTGTTGAAGATGATCGGGAACGCCGAGACGAACGCGACCAGCAGCATCGCCGGCTTGCCGCCCAATCCGAACCACAGCAGGAACAGCGGCGCCCAGGCGATGCCGGGGATCGGCGCCATGATGCTGACCAGCGGCAGGCAGATGTCCTCGACGCGCCGCGAGCGGCCCATCAGGATGCCGATCGCGACGCCGACGATCGGCGGCGAGCGCGAAGCCGCCGAGCAGGCGCAGCACGGTGTCGAACGCGTGGTGCGGCAGGATGCCGTTGACGGTCAGCCGCCAGAACGCGGCGCCGACGTCGACCAGCGACGGAAACAGCTTGGGCGGGAACACGCCGAGCCGCGCCGTGATCTCCCACGCCACCGCCAGGACCAGGAACGGAAACGCCGTGCGCGCGGCGACGCGCCAGCGCGATTCCCGCGCCGGACGGCTCGATGCGCCGATCAAGGTCTCCGCGGCATTGGCCGGCAGGTCCGTCATGGTGGCTCTATTGCGGCGGGAGGCGCAGGATAGAGGGATGGGCGGGAGGCCGACAAGGCGGCACGCCGTCCCATGCCGGCAGGTGGGCAGCGCGGCCCGAAGTTGGGTCTATAGGCGCGCGGATGCGCGCTCGCCTATCCTTCAGGCAACAACGAGACGCCGGGAGGACATCATGTATCGCGCCAGCAAGGACATCATTCTGCCGACCACCATCACCGGCTCGCTGCCGCGGCCGAGCTGGTACACCGAGAATCTCGGCACCCGGCATTTCCTCCAGGCGATGGTCAGCCGCCGCTTCCGCGAGCAGTACGAGGACGCGCTCACCGTCTATCTGCGCGACCAGGAGCTCGCCGGCCTCGACATCCTGTCCGACGGCGACTGCCGGTTCGACGACGACGTCGGCGGCCAGAGCTGGACCGGCTACCCGATCAACCACATGACCGGCTTCGACCAGGCGAACCCGCGGCCGACGCCGGCCGGGCGCGGCGGCGTGTTCTTCCCGCGCGGCCACATCCTGCACGACTATCTGGAATCGCGGGTGATGCCGACCGTCACCGGGCCGATCGGCCGCGGCAATCTGCAATACACCGCGATGTGGAAGGCGGCGCAGCGCTTCACCGAGCGGCCGGTCAAGTTCGGCGGCGTCTCGGCCGAGATCATCGCCTTCTCGGTGCAGGACCGCTACTACAACAGCGTGCCGGACCGCATGCTGGCGATCGCCGAGGCGTTCAACCAGGAATACCACGAGCTCGCCGACGCCGGCTGCCCGGTGATCCAGATCGAGGAGCCGCAGCTCCATCTGATCCTGGCGCGCGGCATTTCCGGCGGCGAGATCAACGCCAAGCTGCTGATCGAGGTGTTCAACCGCACGGTGAAGGGCCTGCGCGCCAAGACCGAGGTGTGGGCGCATTCCTGCTGGGGCAATCCCTCGCAGCAGCGCATGTTCGCGCAGGTGCAGAGCTACAGGAACGCGCTCGAAGCCTTCAACGAGCTCGATGCCGATGTCATCACCTTCGAAACCTCGAGCTCCGGCGGCGCCGATCTCGAAGCCACCGGAAAGATCATCAGCAAGGACAAGAAAATCTCGATCGGCGTGATCGACCACCACACGCTGCAGGTCGAGACGCCGGAGGAGGTGGCCGCGCAGATCCGCCGCGCGCTCAAGCACATTCCGGCCGAGCGGCTGATGATCTCGACCGACTGCGGCATGGGCCGCGAGGGCATGAGCCGCCGTCACGCCTTCTACAAGTGCGTGTCGCTGGTGCTCGGCACCAACATCGTGCGCAAGGAGCTGGGCGTGCCGGAGGCCAGGGTGCTGGCCGCCGACGAGCGCTTCTCGCTGGTGGTGCCGCCGGCAGTAAGGATGGCAGCGCATGAACCTTCACGCTCTCCTGCTCGAACGCGAAGCCGCCGGCAAGCCCGTCACCGTCGGCCTGATCGGCGCCGGCAAGTTCGGCACCATGTTCCTGTCGCAGGCGCGGCTGACGCGCGGCCTGCATGTCGTCGCGGTCGCCGACCTCAACGTCGAGCGCGCCAGAAGCCAGCTTGCGATCGGCCGGCTGGCCGGCCGAGCAGGTCGCCGCGTCGTCGCTCGGCGACGCGCTGAAGCGGCGCACCACCCACGTCACCGCCGACGCGCAGGCGCTGATCGCGCATCCCGGCATCGAGGTGATCGTCGAGGCGACCGGCATTCCCGAGGCCGGCATCGTCCATGCGCTGAAGGCGATCGAGCACGGCAAGCACATCGTCATGGTCAACGTCGAGGCCGACGCGCTGGCCGGTCCGCTGCTGGCGCGCAAGGCGAAGGCGGCCGGCGTGGTCTACAGCCTGGCCTGGGGCGATCAGCCGGCGCTGATCTGCGAGCACGTCGACTGGGCGCGCGCCTGCGGCTTCAAGGTGGTCGCGGCCGGCAAGGGCACGCGCTACGAGCCGCACTATCACCAGTCCAATCCCGACAACGTCTGGGACATCCTCGACAAGTACCTGAACATCACCGACCGCAAGTCGATCAATCCGAAGATGTTCAACTCGTTCGTCGACGGCACCAAGTCCGGCATCGAGATGACGGCGGTGTGCAACGCCACCGGGCTCGTGCCGCAGAGCGACGGCCTGAGCTTTCCGCCGGCGACGCGCTTCGAGCTCGCCGAGGTGTGCAAGCCGAAGAGCGCGGGCGGCGTGCTGGAGAAGGAGGGCGTCACCGAGGTCACGTCGTCGGTCTATCGCGACGGCCGCGACGTGCCGCACCATCTCGCGCTCGGCACCTACGTGGTGATCGAGGGCGAGACCGAATACGCGCGGCGCTGCTTCAAGGAATACGCCATGCTGCCGGACAAGAGCGGGCGCTACGCCGCGCTCTACCGGCCGATCCACATGATCGGGCTGGAGCTCGGCATCTCGGTCGCGAGCGCCGCGCTGCGCAAGGAGCCGACCGGCGCGCCGACCGGCTTCCGCTCCGATGTCGTCGCCACCGCCAAGCGCGATCTCAAGAAGGGCGAGATGCTGGACGGCGAGGGCGGCTTCTGCGTCTGGGGCAAGCAGACGCCGGCCGCGCGCTCGCTGGAGCAGGGCTTTCTGCCGCTCGGGCTCGCGCAGAACGTCAAGCTCAAGCGCGACGTCAAGACCGGCGAATGCCTGAAATGGAGCGACGTCGAGTTCGACCCGAACGACACCGCGGTGAAAATCCGCCGCGAGATGGAGGCGGCGTTCGCGCGGCCGAATGTGGCCTGAAGCTGAGAAAGTTGACCCGCCGCGCTCCCCGACTATGATCCGCGCCGGAGCCCCTGTGGCGGAATTGGTAGACGCGCCTGACTCAAAATCAGGTACCGCAAGGTGTGCTGGTTCGAGTCCGGCCAGGGGCACCACATCCAAAGCGCAATTCGGCCAAGATCGTGCCGCAACGCTAGAGGCGCATGAGCACGCTCTCCCTCGACCGCATCCGCTCCGAGCCGATCGTTGCCGGCCGCCGTGGCCATCGCCGTGATCGGGCTCGCGACCATCCTCGGCGCCTATTTCTTCCAATACGTGCTCGGCTACCGGCCGTGCCCGCTCTGCCTGGAGCAGCGCTACGCCTACTACGTCGCGATCCCGCTCGCCGCTTTGGTGCTGCTCGGCGTGTCGGTCGGCTCGTCGCGCAAGGTGATGCTGCTGGCGTTCCTCGCCATCGCCGCCGCGATGCTGTGGAACACCGGCCTTGCGCGCCTATCACTCCGGCGTCGAATGGCAGTGGTGGGAAGGCCCGAAGGATTGCTCGGGGCCGGTCACGCAACTTCGGCCCGGCCGGCGGCCTGCGCGACCTGATCCAGAACACCCGCGTGATCCGCTGCGACGAGGCGGCGTGGCGGTTCCTCGGCCTGTCGCTCGCCGGCTACAACGTGCTGATCTCGCTGGCGCTCGCCGTCATCGCGGCGTGGGGCGCGCTCGGCGCGTATCGCAGTTGGAAGAGCGAGCCGGCGGCCGAGTGAGCCGCTACGGATCCAGTTCCGTATCCCAGTAGAGATAGTCCAGCCAGCTATCGTGCAGATAGTTCGGCGGGAACAGCCGGCCGTTGCGGTGCAGGTGCTGCACGCTCGGCTGGAACGGCATCTGCGACGGCCACATCCGCGCTTCGTTGGTCGTCATGCTGCCCTTGCGCAGATTGCAGTCCGAGCAGGCCGCGACCACGTTGTCCCAGGTCGTCATGCCGCCGCGCGAGCGCGGCAGCAGATGATCGAAGGTGAGGTCGTCGCGCGAGCCGCAGTACTGGCAGGAGAACCGGTCGCGCAGGAACACGTTGAACCGGGTGAAGGCGGGATGCGTGGAGGGCTTCACGAAGGTCTTGAGCGAGACGACGCTCGGCAGCTTCATCTCCAGGCTCGGTGAGTGCACCGCCTGGTCGTACTCCTCGACGATGTTCACGCGTTCGAGGAAAACCGCCTTGATCGCATCCTGCCACGACCACAGCGACAGCGGGTAATAGCTCAGCGGCCGGAAGTCTGCGTTGAGCACCAGAGCCGGAAAGCCGCCGGTAAATCCATGCGCAGTCAAGTGAGGCTCCTCCACAAGCCTTTCGCCGCGCCTGCCAGCGGCGACTGCCGATTATTCTAATGGATGCGCGACAGGAATGTGAAGCGCTGCGAAAGCCCAGCTTGTGTGCGAATCGGTGCCCGCGGCCGCCACAATTTCGGGCTCGTCAACCGCGCAGGCCGAATCGCCGGGCCAGGAACTCGCCGCCGTGGCGCAGCCCTTCCTGGTCGATGCCGTGGCCGACGCCCGGCGAGATGTGCCATTCCACCGGCACATCCAGCGCGGCCAGCGCCTGCGAGCCCATCAGCAGCGCCTGCACCGGGATCAGTTCGTCCTGGTCGCCGTGGATCAGCAGCACCGGCGGCTTCGACTTGATGTCTGCCGCGACCGCGTCCGGCGCCGCATTGTCCGGCAGCACGAAGATGCCGGAATAGCCGACGATCGCGGCGGGCGGCTGCGGCCGGCGCAGCCCGGCGTGCAGCGCCATCATGGTGCCCTGGCTGAAGCCGACCAGCGCCATCGCCGAGGGCGGCAGCTTGCGGCGGGTGAGCTCGGCGTCGAGGAATTGGTCGAGCACCGGCGCCGCGGCGTTGCAGCCGATCCAGCGCTCGTCCGGATTGCGGAACGTGAGCGGAAACCACTCGCGGCCTTGCGGCGCCTGCCCGCACGGGTGCGGCGCGTGCGGCGAGACGAACGCGGTGTCGGGCAGCAGGCCCTGCCAGGCGCGGCCGATGTCGATCAGGTCGTTGCCGTCGGCGCCGTAGCCGTGCAGGAAAACCACCAGCCGCTTGGCCTGTCCGCCCGGCGGCTCGAGCCGCGGACCATTGAGTTCAATAGCCATGGAGTTCAGCGGCCATTCGCCTTCGCCTTTTTCTTTTTCACGGGAGTTGTCTTCACAACGATGGTCTGCGGCGTCACCGGCGCGCCTTCGCGCCGCTTCACCGCGTGATAGTAGGCCCAGAACAGATGCGCGGCCACCCCGCGCCACGGCCGCCACGGCTCCGCGAGCTTGATCATCTTCTTGGCGTCCGGCCGCGTCCGCAGATTGAACGCGATGCGCGCCGCCTCCTGGATCGCCAGATCGCCGGCCGGCCAGGCGTCGGCGTTGCCGAGGCAGAACAGCAGATAGATGTCGGCGGTCCATGGCCCGATGCCGTGCAGCGCGGTGAGCGCCGCGTGCGCCTGATCGGCCTCCATGCGGCCGACCGCGTCGAGATCGATCTGACCCTTGGCGATCGCCGTGCCGATCGCCTTCAGCGTCTTGATCTTGGGCCGCGACAGACCGAGCCGCGCCAGCCGCTCGGCGCGCGAGCGGCGCAGCGCGTCGTGGTGAAACGGATCGAATGCCGCCGCCACGCGGCCCCAGATCGCCGCGGCGCTGGCGGTCGAAAGCTGCTGGCCGCAGACGATCCGGCACAGGCCCTCGAAGCCGGCATCGCGGCGCCGGATGGCCGGCATGCCCGCCTTTTCGAGCACCGGCGCCAGCCGCGGGTCCTGCGCGACCAGCGCCGCCATTCCGGCCGCGAGGTCGGCCTCGGTGTGAAGGAAAGACGACATTCGACGGAAACACTACAGCACGGTCCTCATCAGCGCGGGGAAATAGCGGTAGGCATCGCCCTGCTTGCCGACATAGCCGACGCCGGGGAAGGGAAAGTGGTAGGCGACCATCGGGATGCGCTCCGACGCCAGCATGTCCCACATCTTCAGCCGCGTGGCGACGCCCTGCGCGCCGTCGGTGTCGAATGCGAATGGCAGCTTCGGCTTTTCCAGCGACACGATGTGATGGTGCGCGACGTCGCCGATGTTGATGAGCTTCTGGCCCTGCGACTGGATGCCGTAGCTGGTGTGGCCGACGGTGTGACCGGGCGTCGAGATCGCCATGATGCCGGGCACCACCTCCTCGCCGTCCTTGACGAACACCATGCGGTCGCGGTTCGGCACGAGGTTCTTGCGTGCGCCGGCGACCATCATCTTCATCATGTCGTTGATGCCGGCCTTGGACTCGTCGGTCCAGAAATCGAACTCGGTCTGCGCCATGTAGATCTTGGCGTTCGGGAAATTCCGCGCGCCCTTCTCGGTCATCAGCCCGAAGCAATGATCGGCGTGTGCGTGAGTCAGAATCGACGCCGTCGATCGCGGCGGATGGATGCCAGCGGCGCGCAGGTTGGCGATCAGCCGGCCGCTGTAGGGACCGAACGCCTTGCTGCCCGCACCGGTGCCGGTGTCGAACAGCACGAGCTGCTTGCCGGTGTTGACCACCAGCGTGTTCTGGTCGAGCTCGACGCTTGCCGTGGGGAGGTGATTGCGCGTCAGGTCCTGCGTCAGTTCTTCCTTGGACAGGCCCTTGAAGGTGTCGGCGTTGGGCGGGCCCATCACCAGCGGGCCGTCGGAAACGACGGTGACCTCGAAGGCGCCGACCTTGAAGCGATGGAAGCCGGGCGCCGGCTTGTTCAGCATCGGCGCCTTGGCCAACGCGCTCGTCGCGGTCAGCGCCGCGGCGCCCGACAGCAACGCCGCGCCGCGTTACATCAAAATTTGTCATGGCAATATTCCTGCAAGTGTTGTCTCGTTGAGCCGCATATTAATCTCACGGCGCGGATGATGGCGTAACAATGTCGTGGTTTCCGCACGCATGACACCACCCGTTTTCCGTTTCGCGCCGAGCCCGAACGGCTATCTGCATCTCGGCCACGCGCTGTCCGCGCTGCTGAATTTCGACATGGCTCGCGCGGCCGGCGGCCGTCTGCTGCTGCGCATCGAGGACATCGACCAGACGCGCTGCCGGCCGGAGTACGAGGCCGCGATCTATGACGACCTCGCGTGGCTCGGCATCGAGTGGGAGAAGCCGGTGCGGCGGCAGTCCGAGCATTTCGGAGAATACCGCAAGGCGCTGCGCTCGCTCGAAGAGCGACGCCTGACGTTCCCGAGCTTCGAGACCCGCGCGGAGCTTGCGCGAAAGGTCGGCGAGCGCGAATCGCACGCGCGCTGGCCGCGCGATCCGGACGGCGTGCCGCTTTATCCCGGCACCGCGCGCGTGATGGCGGCGAGCGAGCGGGAGGCGCGGCTCGCGCAGGGCGAGCCCTATGCGATCCGCCTCGACATGATTTCCGCGATGGAATGGGCGGGACCGCTGCGCTGGACCGAAACCGGCGCCGGCCCAACCGGCGAGACCGGCGAGATCGCGGCCGATCCCGAGGCGTGGGGCGACGTCATCCTCGGCCGCAAGGATACGCCGACCAGCTACCACCTCTCGGTCGTGCTCGACGACGCATTGCAGGGCGTGACCGACGTGGTGCGCGGCCAGGACCTGTTCTGGTCCACCAGCGTGCACCGGCTGCTGCAGGAGCTGCTCGGCCTTCCCGCGCCGTCCTATCACCATCACCGGCTGATCCTGGATGACGACGGCAGGAAGCTTTCCAAATCGACGCAGGCCACGGGTTTGCGCGAGCTGCGCGCGCAGGGCATGACGCCGGACGATATCCGCAGGCTGGTTGGGCTTGCCAGGTAAGACTTGCCAAGTAGCGGCGAATCTTGCGCCGTGGCAGGTGATCCAGGGGCGCAGGGCGGGGGTCCGGTGCCGAAACGGCGGAACAAGAAAGCCAAAGCTGCACGCCGGCCGAAGACGCCGCGCCGGCGCGTTCGCGCGTCTGCGCGCAAGCCGCATCGCCCGGATGCCGCCGGCATCGCGCTCGCCGGTCTCGCGCACGACATCCGCACGCCGCTCACCGGGATGCTTGCGCTGTCGGACCTGCTGCTCGCCTCCGACCTGCCGGAGCGCGAGCGCGGCTGGGCCGCGGCGATCAAGGACGCGGCCGGCCATCTGGCGCGACTGACCACACTGGTGGTCGATGCCGCCAGGGCCGGCACCGGCAAACTTATCCTGCAACCCGAGCCGTTCGCGCTGCGCGATCTGGTCGATGCCGCTGCGCAATCGCTCAAGGCCCGCGCCGACGCCAAGTCGCTCGATGTCGATATCTCCGTTGCGGACGATCTGCCCGCGCGCGTCAGCGGCGATGCGGTGCGGTTGCGCAGCGCGCTGGAGAACCTGATCGACAATGCGGTGAAGTTCACCGAGCGCGGCCGCGTGTCGTTCGCCGTCGAAACTGTGCCGGTCGCGCGGAAGCGGCAGCGGCTGACGTTCACGGTCGCCGACACCGGCATCGGCATCGTCGCCGCCGATCTGAAACGGCTGTTCCGGCCGTTCGCGCAGGCCAATGACGCGGTGGCGCAGCGCTTCGGCGGCTCGGGGCTCGGCCTCGCCTTCGCCAGGCGCATCGCCGAGGCGATGGGCGGCTCGCTGACGGTGAAAAGCAGTCCGGGCCAGGGCAGCACCTTCCGCCTCGTCGTCATGGTCGATCGCGCGCCGCCGGAAAAGAAAGTGGCGCCCGTCGGTGCGAACGGCCTCGCGGATCTTCACGTGCTTTGCGTCGAGGACAATCCGTACGGCCGCGTCGTGCTCAACACCGTGCTGGGCGAGCTCGGCCACCAGGTCTCATTCGCCGAAACCGGCGAAGCCGCCGTCGCCGCGGTCGCAGGCGGCGGCTACGACGTCGTGCTGATGGACGTCGCGCTGCCGGGCATCGACGGTTTCGAGACGGCGCGGCGCATCCGCGCCTTGTCAGGTTCGCCAAGCGCCGTACCCATCATCGGCGTGTCCGGCCGCTCCGATGACGAGGATGAGGCGGCGGCGTTCGATGCCGGGATGAGCAGCTACTTGCGCAAGCCGGCGAGCCCGGCGAGTCTCAACGCAGCGCTTGCGGCCGTCGCCGTCCTGAAGCGGAGAAAACGGTAATGCTTGATCTGCGCGGCTGTTGGGTGCTTGCTGCGGAGTGCTTCTGTTGGCGACCGCGGCGTCGGCCCAGACGCCGGCCTACATCACCGCCAAGCCGGACGCCGCGGTGCGCGCGTTCGGAAGTGACGTCGCGCGCAAGATTTTTTCCAATGCCTTCACGCCTGCGCGGCAGCAGGCCGTGCTGCGATCGCAGAAACTGATTCCCGGCTTCGACTGTCCCGCCGACCCGCAGATCGCACTGACGGACGGTCATCCCGTTTCCGGTGAAGCAGGGCGCGGCGTCGTGGATCGAACGCTACGTGGTCGGTTGCACGCCGCGCACCATGCGGAACTTCCTGCTCGTGCTCGAAGGCGACCAGCCGCGCGTCATCGAGCTCCTGCCGGGTGCGAGCAACACCGATCCGCTGCTGCAGAGCGATGCGCTCAAGGGCGGCTACACCGCCATCGGCCCGGTCATGCCGAAGGGCTGCGAGCGGCCGATCGTGACCGACACCCGGCTGACATCGAAGATCGAACGCGGCGCGCCGTGGACCGAGCGCTGGGCGTTCGATCTGTGCGGGACCAAGGCGGAAGTCGAAATGACATTCACGCCGTCCGCCAGCAGCGGGACGACCTGGACCGCCTCGCTGGTGAAGTAGCGCGCCGGAGTTGATGCCGGCGCGCGAGAGCGCACTAGGCGCGTTTGATCAGTCCGATGATCACCAGCAGGATCACCGCGCCGATGGTGGCGTTGATGATCGAGGCAATCATGCCGCCGCCGATCACGATGCCGATCCGCGGCAGCAGCCAGGCGGCGATGAAGGCGCCGACGATGCCGACCACGATGTTGCCGATCAGGCCGAAGCCCACGCCCTTGACGATCAGGCCCGCGAGCCAGCCGGCGACCGCGCCGACGATCAGAATGATGATGAGTGCTTCCAAGCCCATGACGCCCTCCCTTTGATGGGACAGTACGTGCCGCCCCTGTTCAATGCGGCAAGCCTAACGCGGGAAGGCAGGCCTGTCAGCGGGGGCATCGAGGCCGATTGGCAGTGGCCGCAACAATCGTCAAACGTTGCTGGCGTTGTTCGCCCGCTCCACGATCCGCACCACGTCGGACATGATGCGGTTGAGTTCGAAATCCTTCGGCGTGTAGACCGCGGCGACGCCGGCGTCTTCCAGCGCCTGCGCGTCCTCCGGCGGGATGATGCCGCCGACCACCACCGGCAGGTCGTCGATGTCCAGCCTCCTTCATGCGGCCGACCACGTCCTTGACCAGCGACACGTGCGAGCCGGACAGGATCGACAGCCCGATCACGTGCGCCTTCTGCTCTTGCGCGGCGGCGACGATCTCCTCGGGCGTCAGGCGGATGCCCTCGTAGACCACCTGCATGCCGGCGTCGCGGGCGCGCACCGCGATCTGCTCGGCGCCGTTGGAATGGCCGTCGAGGCCGGGCTTGCCGACCAGGAAGGTGAGACGACGCCCGAGCTTCCGCGACACGCGGTCGACGTCGGCCGCGGATGTCGTCGAGTCCGCGTGACGTCGTTGCGCATTGCGCGGCCGACGCCGGTCGGCGCGCGGTATTCGCCGAACGCCTCGCGCAGCGTCCAGCCCCATTCGCCGGTGGTGACGCCGGCCTTGGCGCAGGCGATCGAGGCCGGCATGATGTTGCGGTTCGCGGTCGCGGCACGCTTGAGGTCCTTGAGCGCGGCTGCCACGGCCTTGCCGTCGCGCGCCGCGCGCCAGGCCTTGCAGCCGCTCGATCTGATCGCGCTCGGCTTCTGCGGACACGGTCATGATGGCGTCGATGCCGCCGGTCAGCGGCGACGGCTCGGTTTCGAGGAACTTGTTGACGCCGACCACGATCTGCTCGCCGCGCTCGATCGCCTCGAACCGCGCGCTGTTGGATTCGACCAGCCGCTGCTTCATGTAGCCGGTCTCGACCGCCGCGATCGCGCCGCCCATCTCCTCGATGCGCTTGAGCTCCTCCTTGGCCTCGGCTTTCAGCGCCTCGACCTTCTCGTCCATCACCTTGGAGCCGTCGAACAGGTCGCCGTATTCGAGCAGGTCGGTCTCGTAGGCGAGGATCTGCTGCATGCGCAGCGACCATTGCTGATCCCACGGCCGCGGCAGGCCGAGCGCCTCGTTCCAGGCCGGAAGCTGCACGGCGCGGGCGCGCGCCTTCTTCGACAGCGTCACCGCCAGCATCTCGATCAGGATGCGCGCGACGTTGTTCTCCGGCTGCGGCTCGGTGAGGCCGAGCGAGTTGACCTGCACGCCGTAGCGGAACAGCCGCTGCTTCGGGTCGGTGACGCCGTAGCGCTCGCGGGTGATCTCGTCCCACAGGTCGACGAAGGCGCGCATCTTGCAGATTTCGGTGACGAAGCGCAGCCCGGCGTTGACGAAGAACGAGATGCGTCCGACCACCTCGCCGAATTTCTCCTGCGTCACCTCGCCCGACTTCTTCACCGTGTCGAGCACCGCGATCGCGGTGGCCAGCGCGAAGGCGAGCTCCTGCACCGGCGTCGCGCCGGCCTCCTGCAGGTGATACGAGCAGATGTTCATCGGATTCCACTTCGGCAGCTCGCTCGTGCGTGAAGATCGCGATGTCCTTGATCAGCCGCATCGACGGCGCCGGCGGGAACACGTAGGTGCCGCGCGACAGATATTCCTTGATGATGTCGTTCTGGATCGTGCCGGTCAGCGCCGTGCGCGGCGCGCCCTGCTCGTCGGCGACCGCGATGTAGAGCGCCATCAGCCACGCCGCGGTGGCATTGATGGTCATCGAGGTGTTCATCGTGGCGAGCGGGATGCCGTCGAACAGCGCGCGCATGTCGCCGAGATGGGAGATCGGCACGCCGACCTTGCCGACCTCGCCGCGCGCCAGCACGTGGTCGCTGTCGTAGCCGGTCTGGGTCGGCAGATCGAACGCGACCGAAAGGCCGGTCTGGCCCTTGGCGAGATTTTTCCGATAGAGCGCGTTCGACTCGGCGGCGGTCGAATGGCCCGCGTAGGTGCGGAAAATCCAAGGTTTGTCGCGCATTTCGAACCGCCCGTTTCGCCGGTGCGGGGCCGCCGGACGACCCGGCATTTTGCAATGCAAACAGCATGCTAGCCGGAAAAAGCCCTGTAGTCAGGCCATATTTTGCACCGCCGTCATAAATTTGTTGCTCCGCAACAAAGCCTGACGCACACTGTTTGGGCTGGGAATTGACGTGATCAACCGCCTGACCGGAGCGGAAGCCATGGCCACAGTCACGCAGCTCAAGCCGACCAAGTCGGCCCCCGTCAAAGACCTCTACGCCATCGGCGAAATCCCGCCGCTCGGCCACGTGCCGGAGAAGATGCACGCCTGGGCGATCCGCAAGGAGCGCCACGGCCCGCCGGAAACCTCGATGCAGCTCGAGGTGGTGCCGACCTGGCCGATCGGCGAGGACGAGGTGCTGGTCTACGTGATGGCGGCCGGCGTCAACTACAACGGCGTCTGGGCCGGGCTCGGCATTCCGATCTCGCCGCTCGACGGCCACAAGCATCCGTTCCACATCGCGGGCTCCGACGCCGCCGGCGTGGTCTGGGCGATCGGCTCCAAGGTGCGGCGCTGGAAGGTCGGCGACGAGGTGATCGTCCACTGCAATCAGGACGACGGCGACGACGAGGACTGCAACGGCGGCGACCCGCTGCTGTCGCCCTCGCAGCGCATCTGGGGCTACGAGACGCCGGACGGCTCGTTCGCGCAGTTCTGCCGCGTGCAGTCGCGCCAGCTCATGCCGAAGCCCGCGCATCTGCCGTGGGAGGAGGCGGCCTGCTACACGCTCACGCTCGCCACCGCCTACCGCATGCTGTTCGGCCATCCGCCGCACATCCTCAAGCCCGGCGACTACGTGCTGGTGTGGGGCGGCTCCGGCGGGCTCGGCGTGTTCGGCGTGCAGCTTGCCGCCGCGTCCGGCGCCAAGGCGATCGGCGTCATCTCCGACAACTTCGAAGCGCGACTACGTGATGGACCTCGGCGCCTACGGCGTCATCAACCGCAAGGACTTCAACTGCTGGGGCCAGATGCCGACGGTCAACACGCCCGAGTACAACGAACTGGGTGAAGGAGGCGCGCAAGTTCGGCAAGGCGATCTGGGACATCACCGGCAAGCGCGACGTCGACATCGTGTTCGAGCATCCCGGCGAGCACGACCTTCCCGGTGTCGTGCCTGGTGGTGAAGCGCGGCGGCATGGTGGTGTTCTGCGCCGGCACCTCCGGCTACAACATCACGTTCGACGCGCGCTACGTCTGGATGCGGCAGAAGCGCATCCAGGGCTCGCACTTTGCGCACCTGAAGCAGGCGTCGGCCGCCAACCAGTTCGTGCTCGACCGGCGCATCTATCCCTGCATGAGCGAGGTGCTGCCGTGGGAGGAGATCCCGCGCGCGCACCAGATGATGTGGAAGAACCAGCACAAGCCCGGCAACATGGCGGTGCTGGTCAACGCGCCGCGGCCGGGGCTGAAGACGTTCGAGGATGTGGTGGAGGTAACTCGTAGGATGGATTGAGCGCAGCGAAACCCGTCGTTCGCAGGCCGGAACGTGATGGGTTTCGCCTTCGGCTCAATCCATCTTACGAGCTGTGCGTCGCCCCGACAGGCACGCATGCAGAGCTATCTAAAGCATCCGGGCTTACTAGGAAAGAGTTCTCCTCGGAGACCGAGAAGACCGTCCAAATTGTCTACGGGGAATGCAACCCCAGGCGATACCAACAGCCCCTAATCAGGCGCTTGTCGAAGCTGTCACCTGACAAAATAAAAGCCCCGGCGTATGCCGGGGCTTTTATTTCGGTACTCAGAGTGGATTCAGTAGCGCCCAGTAAGCCAGTTGAAGCGGTAGTTCAGCCCCAACTTGATCGTATGTTCAGCATTGGAGAACGAGCTGGCAGCAACCAGCGGTGCTAGCGGTACGACTGGAATGAAGGTCACGTCACCGAAATCGAAATACTGGTACTCGAGTTTCACTGACCAGTTCTGAGCGAACATGTACTCGAGACCACCGCCGATGGTGTAGCCGCTTCCACCGTCATCCCCGAAGCCTAAGGAGCTGCGAGTGTCGGCCCACGCATAACCACCCTTCGCGTACAGCAGCGTGGGGCCCCACGTGTAACCGAGGCGTCCGGTGACGGATCCAAGATTACGATTGCCGAAGAAGTTTAGCCCACCGCCGCTTGTTGCTGTCGACGAAACTGTAGTTTGCCTCGATGCCAAAAACCCAGTTCGATGCAAACTGAAAGTCCACGCCGATCTGACCGCCACCCATGAGACGGGCGCCGTTGTTGTCGAAAATGTCATCGGCCGCGAAGGTGCCGCCGACGTGGCCGCCGAGATACAGCCCGCTCCAATTGAAAACAGGAGCCGCAACCATGGCCGGAGCCCTGGTCTCGACCCGTCGAGGCAGATCGGCTGCGAGCGCAGTCGAAGCTGATGCAAGGAGAGCTATGATTGCTGATGCGAGTTTCATGCGAGGTCCTCCTCCTGTTTTTCTTTGTGTGCAGCCATTCCAATAAAAAGCTAATGCAGTTGCAATCTCGGTTGGCAGTCGGCGCTGCCAAAATTGTTAAGTGCGGCAGACTTGCAACATCGAGTTCCACTGCGCGGTAGCTGACATAGCCCGCGAACGCAGCGACGAAATTGGTTACGTCGGTCAACTGCTGTCCGATCGGGAAGCCCGCAATTATCAATTTACATATTTTCGTTTCATGTTTGTGCGGTGTGATATTTCCGCACTGGAGTTCCGCGACAAGTCATGCAGTTATAGTCACCTAACTGGGAGGCTGAGATGAAGAAAGTCGCTGTTGCCGTAGCCTTGATCGTTGCATCGCTGAGCTTGGCCGGATGCTTTGTCGGCAAAGGCAAGGCCCCGCCACCGGTCGTGACCAAGGGCTAATTGCAAGGGCAAAATCCAACACTGCCTTGACTTGCGAGGTTGGGGCAGCGTTGGCTTTGCAAGCAACGCCCAGTTCGCGCGCGCACACCCGCCCATTTGGGGAGAACCCAATGCAACCTAATCGAGTGCTGAATGTCTCGATAGCGTTGGCGATTGGAGTTCTTCTGAGTGCGTCAGCGGTCGCGCAGCAAGCAGGCGAACCGCGAACAGCGCCTGCCACTCAGACCGGCAAGCCAACGGGATCTTTGGCGAGTGCCTCTGCGCCCCCACTATTGGCGAGTCAGCCTTCTGTTGCGACCAGGAAACCTGCGGCCTCGTATCCTTACTTTATCGAGTTTCGCGCGCGACATGCGTTGAGCTATGGCCACACCTATGCGGTCCACGGGCGTGTAGGACAGAAGATTACCAAGAACGATGTCATAGGGTTACATCCGGCGACTGAGAGCTCGCTGCCCTGGATGATCGGACACCTCCTACCAGTGATATCCGAAACTGGCGCAAGCGATGGCGATGCCGAAGAACAATACGTGTCGGCGCGATACAGAATCCTGCTGACCGCTGCTGAGTATGCAAAGCTGAAAACGTTTATGGACCAACTTAAGTCGAAGTCAGTTTTCTGGCATGCGGCGATTTACAACTGCAACAAATTCCTAGGTGACATCGCAAATTACGTCGGTCTCGAAGCGCCTTCGCATTTCTCATACCCCAAAGAGTTCATCAATGAGATGCGTTCTCTCAACAAGGGAAGAACACGCGTAGCCGCCAACGCTCCGCTTTACCAACAATAAGCTTCGGCTCCGGTTTTTCCTGTGGCGATTGCCCACACCACCCGAAGAGAATACGGCTGGTGCGACTCGGAAAGGTTCGACTACCTCCTCATCCACCCCACCATATCCTTCACCGCATCCTGCAATTTGAACTGCGGCTCCCAACCGAGATGGCGCTTGGCGCGGCTCAGGTCGGCATGGGTGTCGCGGTTCGAGAGCGAAATCGCGGTGCCGGCCGGCGCCTCGAACTTCACCTTGGCGCCCGGCACCACCGCGCCGATCGCCGCGGCCATCTCGCTCGGCGTGGTGATCGCGCCCATCGTGACGTTGAACACGCCGTTGCCGAGGTCCTTCGCGTCGAGCGCCAGCACGGTGCGCGCGCGCCGCGTCCTTTGAATAGACCCACTCCATCACGCCCGGCGGAACGGTCGCCTCGCGGCCTGCGAGCGCGTTGCGCATCGCCTCGCGGATGACGTTCGACGGCCCGCCGCCGCCCGCGCCGCTCCACGGCCCGAACACCGCGCCGTAGCGCAGTCCCGCGAATTCGATGCCGCACCACTTCGCGTAGTTGAGGCCGAGGCTCTCGACCGCCTGCTTGGTGGCCGAGTAGAACGTGGTCGGCCGCGGGAACGATTCCTCCTTGCCGAAATCGCCGCCATCTTCGCCACCGTCGAGATAATGGTTGAGCACGCTGGACGACGACACCACGACGCGCTTGAGGCCGGTCACGCGCGCCGCCTCCAGCACGTTCACGGTCCCCATGATGTTGAGGTTGATCGCCGAGTAGGGGTCCTTCTGCGCGCCGAGCGTGAGCAGCGGGTTGGCGGCGGTGTGCGCGATCCTGGTGATGCCGTGGCTGCGCAGCGCATCGACGATCGAGAGCGGCCGCAGCACGTCGCCCTGGATCAGCGTCACCTTGGCGAGATCGACGATCTGACCGATCGCCTGCGGCTGCGCGGCGTGGTCCATCAGCACCGGCTTCTCGCCGCGCTCGGCCAGAATGCGCGCGACCTGCGAGCCGATCAGGCCGGAGCCGATAACGAGTGTGGTCATTCAATCCTCCCCGTCTCGGCCAGCCGTGCTCGCCAGCTGAGCTGTTTCCCGCTATTCTCCCGACGAATAGGCGCATCAAGAAAAGCCCGGCGAGGAACATCATGGCGAAATATCTTCTGGTCAGCTTCAAAACCTGCCCGTGGGTGCAGCGCGCGGCGATTGTGTTGCGCGAGAAGAACACCGAGTTCGAGTTTCGTCACATCGACCGGGACAACCGGCCCGACTGGTTCCTCGCCATCTCGCCGCACAAGAAGGTTCCGGTGCTGAGCATCGACGGCAAGGTGTCGCTGTTCGAATCGAACGCCATCGCCGAATATCTCGACGAGACCATCGCGCCGCGGCTGCATCCGGAGGATCCGGTGCTGCGCGCGGTCAACCGGGCCTGGACCGACTATCTGCCGACGTTCTCCGAAATGGTGACGGGCTGCGGCGTATTCGGAGGATGAGGCGGAGTACAAGGAAGACGTCGCGCAAATCGCCCCTGCCGTTGAGAAGCTTGAGGGCGCGCTGAAGGCAAGGCCGCAGGGCCCGTTCTTCAACGGCGCGAAATATTCGCTGGTCGATGCCGCCTATGCGCCGTTCCTGCAGCGCTACCATTTCCTCGATCGCATCAAGCCGCTCGGCGTGATCGAGAAGTTTCCTCGCGTGAAGGCCTGGTCGGACGTGCTGCGCAAGCGGCCGTCGACCCATTCGTTCCCGGAGGCCGAGCTTGAGCCGCTTTACCGGCTGAACGTGAAGAACCGAAAGAAGTACCTGTCGCAGTTCGTCGCCGACGCGGCGGTCGCGGCGGAGTAGGCCCGCGCGACACGCCAGAACTGTCATGTCGCCGCCATCGGATTGCGGTTGACTTCCGCTTCGTTCGGATTTTCGCGGTCGAATATATTTTGACTGAAGGGCCGCCGGCTTGCCGGAGAGTGCTCCGCAAACCGGCGCATAACGGGAGGGCGCCGCTGTGCCATTGTCACCAAACTATTCGTTCAATCCCACGACAAAAAAGTCCGCGGGCCACCGGCTGTTGCGGGCATCCGACGGCGATACGCTGATCGTCGAGCAGCCGATCCGGATGGTGTCCTGCGATACGCCGGAGAAGGCGCACTACGCGGGCTCGGCGCCCGTCGCGCAGCCCAAGCTCGATCTCTGCCGTCAGCGGCTGCAGGGCGGCTTCTACAATGCGTTGCCGGTCGCGCTGCGCAACTACCTGATCGGCAAGCTCGGGCCGGACGCCGCGCAGCGACATATCGACGCGGCGATCGACGCGTCGGCGCACTTCGACGCTCTCGTCACCCGGCGTCTGACGCGCCCGGACGGACGCATCCGCAAGACCGCCGTTCTGCCCAGCGGCGAGATCATCGACAGCTACGGCCGCATGCTCGCGTACATCGCGCCGTGGTTCGACGGGCCGCCGAACGATCCGCTTCCACCCGTAGGCTCGCCGGAGCGGAACACGTTCAACGTCGACATGATTGCGGATGGCTGGGCGGCGTTCTTTCCCATTTATCCGTCGCTGCCAAAGCTGAACGACATGCGGCTTGCGGTGACCGCCGCCGAGCAGGCGTGGGACCAGAAGCTCGGCGCATGGGACGAATACGGCGAGGACGTTCTGCTGGGCTACGAGTACCGCATGTGCATCAAGCTGGCGGCGGCGCCAACAGCGGCCGAAGGCCTCAGCGGCGCGTTCCAGCGTGTGTGCGTCGATCTGCGCACGATGCAGATCGTTGGCAAGCACGGATTCCCGGCGGTGCCGCCAAGCCTGCGGCTTTGGGTCTGGGAGCAGGATGTCGCCGCTGCGACCGCGGCGCTCGGACTCCACAATTGAGCTTGAGTCCGCTGTTGCTGCCTACTCGGCCGGCTGGAATTCCGCTCGTGCCTCGCGCCACTTGCCGATCACGGTGTTGAGCTCCGCGCCGTAGATGAAGATCGACGCGGTGAGATAGAGGAACACCAGCGCCATCATCACCGAAGCGAGGCCGGCGTAATAGGTCACATAGGTGTAGGCGAAGCCGGACAGGTAGTCGCCGAACAATTCGCCGGCCAGCAGCCACAGCACCAGCGTGACGACGATGCCCGGCACAGATCTGCGACAGGCGGCGATGGCCGCCGGGCAGCCATTTGTGCACGATGAACAGCGCGACGATGAACACGGCGGCCGCGGTGGCGAGCCGCAGGAAGTTGAACATCCCCCACAGCGGTTCGAGCCACGGCGCGTAGCGCACCGCGGTCGCGAAGATCAGCGGCGCCAGCACCACCAGGAACGCCAGCACCAGCAGGCCGATCGCGGCGATGATCACATATCCGATCGATTCCAGCCGCAGCAGCCACCAGCTTCGCGTCTCCGTCACGCCGTAGGCGCGGTTGAGTCCGATGCGCAGGCTCTCGATGCCGGCCGACGCGAAGTAGATCGCCAGCAGCACGCCGATGGTGAGCACGTCGCCGCGCGCGGTGCCGAGCACGTTCTGCACCTCCTTGGCGAGCGGCGTCGCCACCTGGGTCGGCCAGGCTTCGAGCAGGATCTGCGCCACCTCGTTGGCGAGGTCGATGCGTGCCGAAGAACGGCGCCAGCGCCGCGACCAGGATCAGGAACGGAAACAGCGACATCAGCGCCGACAGCGCGATGTGGCTGGCGATCGCCCAGCCGTCGTCGGCGTTGAAGCGATAGAACGCATCCAGATGCGATCTGGTAGCAGAGGCGCAATATCCCCACGGCGTCCTCGCCCGGCAACGATACGCTGAAATCGCGGATTATCGCGCGATTGGCAAGGGGGAGATGTTACTGGCCGCCCTTTGCCGGCCAGAGTTCCCGCAGGCGCTTCACCTCGGCCTCCAGCGCGGCGAGGCGCCGGCCGGCCTCGGCGAGCGCGGCATCGACGTCGGCCTCCTCGTAGCGCACCGGGATGTGCTGCTCGCAGTTCGCGTCCCAGGCCGTGACGGTGAACAGGATCGCCTGCTCGGGCCGCGCCTTGTAGTCCTTCGGCATCAGCTTGGCGATCAGTTCGTCGTCGCCTTCGACCACGCGCGCGGTGCCCCAGATTTTCACGCGCCGCTTGTGCGTGTAGTCGACCAGGAACAGGTGAGCCTTGGCGTTGTCGGCAAGATTGCCTTGCGTGATGTACTGCCGGTTGCCGCGGAAGTCGGCGAAGCCGATCGTCTTGTCGTCGAGCACGCGCAGGAAGCCGGGCGGCCCGCCGCGATGCTGGATGTAGGGCTGACCGTCGGCATTGGCGGTGGCGAGGAACACGCTGATCTGCGCCTCGATGAACCCCTTCGAGATCGGGCGTGATGGTGGTCTGCCAGCCGCCGCGCTCTTCCATCTTGCCGTAGGCGCCGCGCGATCCCTTGCGCGCCTGGATCGCCTTCACGGTCGGCGTGAAGCGCGACGTCGCTCGAATAGTTCTGGTCGGTCGTCATAAGCCCAGCTCGCTCAGCGATGGATGATCGTCGGGCCGGCGCCCCAGCGGCCAGTGATACTTGCGCTCGCTTCCCTTGATCGGCAGATCGTTGATGCTTGCGATGCGCAGCCGCATCAGGCCTTGCTCGTCGAACTCCCAGTTCTCGTTGCCGTAGCTGCGGAACCAGCTTCCGCTGTCGTCGCGCCACTCGTAGGCGAAGCGCACCGCGATGCGGTTGTCGCGGAACGCCCACACCTCCTTGATCAGCCGGTAGTCCAGCTCCTTCGCCCACTTGCGGGTCAGGAACGCTTCGATCGCTTCGCGGCCCTGGAAAAACTCGGAGCGGTTTCGCCACTTGCTGTCCGGCGTGTAGGCGAGCGCGACGCGCGCCGGATCGCGGGTGTTCCAGGCGTCCTCGGCCATGCGGGCCTTCTGCGCGGCGGTTTCGGCGTTGAACGGCGGAAATGGCGGACGGCTCATGACGATCCCTCCAGCGGATTGGACATATTGTGCCCGGCGCCGCGGATACTAGCCGCATGCCGTTCACGGATCGATCACGAATTGGAAACCGGGAAGTCTGGGTCTACGCCGCCTGCACGTCGGCGAGGAAGCGCTGCACTTCGGTCTCGAGGTTCTCGGCTTCGACCGCCAGCGCGTCGGCCAGCCCCTTCACGTCTCCGGCGGTGGTGCGGGCGTCGGTCGACGTGCCGGCGACACGGCTCATCGCGTCGGCCCCGCCCCGCGCTTCCAGCGACGCGCGGTTGACGCCGTCGGCGATCGACGAGATCGCCGCGTTCTGCTCCTCGACCGTGATCGAAACGGTCGACGCGATCTCCGACATGTCGCGGATGATCGCGTTGACCTGCTCGATGGCCTGCGCCGCGTCGGTGGCGGCGGACTGGATCGCGCCGATCTGCTCGGCGATTTCTTCGGTGGCCTTGGCGGTCTGCCCGGCGAGCGACTTCACCTCGGCGGCCACCACCGCGAAGCCGCGGCCGGCCTCGCCGGCGCGCGCCGCCTCGATGGTGGCGTTGAGCGCCAGCAGGTTGGTTTGCGCGGCGATCGCCTGGATGAGGCCGATCACCTCGCCGATCCGGCTGGCGGCATTGCCGAGGTCGGTCATGGTTTGCGCGGTGCGCTGCGCTTCCGATACGGCGCGTCCCGCGACGTCGGTCGACTTGCCGGCCTGGCTGGCGATTTCGCCGATCGAGGCCGCCAGTTCCTCGACCGAGCTCGCCGCCGCCGTGACGTTATGCGAGGCGGCGTTGACGCTGGCCTCTGCGTTCTTTGCCTCGGTAGACACCGCGTCGGCGGCCCCGGTGAGTTTGGTCGCGGACTGTTCGAGCTGGACCGCCGCGCCGCGCAGTTTGCCGAGCGCCTGCCGCACCGAGCTGCGGAACGAGCCGATGGTGGACGCGATCGTGTCGCCGCGCTGCTCCTTGGCTGCGCGACGCTTCTATTTGCTCGCCGGTCAGCCGTTCGCGTTCGATCATGTTATCGCGGAACACGATCACCGTGCGCGCCATGGCGCCGATCTCGTCCGATGTGTGGGTGGCCGGGATTCGTGCTTCGGTGTTGCCGTTGGCGAGCTGTTTCATTGCATTGGCCAGGCCGTTGAGCGGCCGCGTGATGCTGCGGCCGATCAGCCAGCTGAAGCCCAGGCCGATCAGCACGGCGGCACAGCCCACCAGAATGATGATTTTCGTGGTGCGCGCCTGCGATGCGGACAGCGCAGAAGAGGCTGCCGCCGCGTTTGAGCGCGCCGAGGCGATGATGTCGTCGGTAATCGGCATCAGGCTGCGCAGCTCGATGTCGATCGACGCGACGTCGGCGCCGACGGTGTTGGTGCTCTCGATCCATTCGGCAAAGGTGTCGGCGTAGGCTTTCACCTGCTGGCCCAGGCCCTGCTTCATGATTTCGGCCGCGATGATGGATGCCAGCGTTTCGTTGAACGCCTTGAGTTCGTCGAAGAATTCGGCGTGCGCCAGCCGCGTCCGCGTCAGGCGGTAGTCGCTTTCGTAGCGCCGCATCACCAGCAGCGAGACCAGCAGCCGCTGCGCATCGGTCTTGGTGAGCCAAGACATTTCTTCGTTGATGATGCGCTCGACCGTCGTCGCGGAGATCCGCATGCGGCGGCGGATACCTTCGTCCTCGGAGAAGCCGAGCGACTTCTGCTCTTCGAGTCAGGTGGATGAAGCGGCTCTTGAGGTCGGCGATGCGCTTGCGCAGCCCCTCGATTTCCGGGCGCACGCTCGCGTGGGCGCTGCCCTCGATGCGCAGCAGGCTGTTGATCGACGCCGCGGTGGCATGTCCTCGAACGTCTCGACCATCGCTACGCTGGGCTGCGCGGCGAAGTCGCGCACCACGATGCGCATGCCGCCGAGCGCCGCCTTGAGATCCTGGCTGGTCTCGGCGAGCGTCGTGGCGTGCTTGACGCTCGCGAACGCGTCTTCGACTTCGGCTTGGCCGGTGGTGAACGCGGTGCCGTTGGCGAGGAAGCCGACCAGCGGGATGGCAGCGAGCACGACGATGCGGGTGCGGACGGTGAGTCCGGTGATCAGGCGGAGCGCCGAGAATTTCATGAGTCGCATCCCCACGGCGCGCCGATTCCGCCGCGTACACCGGTGGTATTCAGGTGCTTAAAAAGGACCCAAAATGGTTAACAATCTCCGAAAATTGTGCGATTCCGGCGCTAACAGCCCGCATTTCCGCGCACGCTCCGCTGCTGTCGATAGAGGCAGATGTGCCATTGCCGGTTTTGGTTTGTGCGCTGCACAATAGCCTGATCGCGCTGGAGCCTGACGATGCCGCAAGTTGCCATCACCACTCCGCTCGCTGCCGGGCATGACCTTGTCACGCTGGCGCGCGGCGCGGTCGCGGCGGCCGAAGCGATCTTTTCCGATGCCGCCACGAAGGTCCGCGAGCGCGTCACCGTCGACGGACGCATCGTCAGCCGCACGTTCGACCGCGAGCAGCGCGCGACGCACGGGCTCGCGTGGCTCGCGACCTACGTCGAGGCGGTGCGTCAGCTCGCCGCCTACGCCGAGCGCATGCAGTCGACCAATCGTCTCGGCGAGATCGAGGAACTGCTGGTCCGCATCGGGCTCGGCGAATATCTGGCGCAGATCCTCGGCGGCATTCCGATCAGCCAGGGCGAGATCGTGCGCCTGTCCGATCTCGGCTTGACGCCGCAGGCGGTCGCCGCGCGCGTCACGCCCGAGGTCGACATGCTGATCGCGTCGGGCAACACGGCGATCCGGCGCGCGCGCCTCGTCGAGCTGATGCGCGGCCACAAGACCGCGACGGTCGGCGTCTGCGGGCTCGACGACATGCTGGAATCGATCCGCGACGAGATGCGCAAGTTCGCCGACAGCGAGGTGATCGATCACGCGCAGGGCTGGCACCGCACCAACAGCTACATCCCGATGGAAGTCATCGGCCAGATGGCGGACCTCGGCGTGTTCGGCCTCACCATCCCCGAGGAATTCGGCGGCATGGGGCTCGGCAAGGAGTTCGATGTGCGTCGTCTCCGAAGAGCTGTCGCGCGGCTATATCGGCGTCGGCTCGCTCGGCACCCGCACCGAGATCGCCGCCGAGCTCGATTCTCGGCGGCGGCACCGACGAGCAGAAGAAGAAGTGGCTGCCGAAGCTCGCGTCCGGCGAGATCCTGCCGACCGCGGTGTTCACCGAGCCGAACACCGGTTCCGATCTTGCGTCGCTGAAGACCCGCGCGGTGCGCGACGGCGACCAAATACAGAGTGCAGGGCAACAAGACCTGGATCACGCATCCGGTGCGCGCCGACCTGATGACGCTGCTGGTGCGCACCAATCCGAAGGAGCCCGGCTATCGCGGCCTCTCCATGCTGCTGGCCGAAAAGCCGCGCGGCGATGACGCCAATCCGTTCCCGGCCGAGGGCATGACCGGCACCGAGATCGAGGTGCTCGGCTATCGCGGCATGAAGGAATACGAGATCGCGTTCGACGGCTTCGAGGTCGAGGCGGAGAATCTGCTCGGCGGCGTCGAGGGGCAGGGCTTCAAGCAGCTCATGGCGACCTTCGAGTTGGCGCGCATCCAGACCGCGGCGCGCGCGATCGGCGTGGCGCAGGCGGCGATGGAGCAGGCGCTCAACTATGCGCAAAACCGCGTGCAGTTCGGCGAGCCGATCGTTTCGTTCCCGCGCGTCGCCGACAAGCTCGCCATGATGGCGGTCGAGATCATGATCGCGCGCCAGCTCACCTATTTCGCCGCGCGGGAGAAGGACTCCGGGCGCCGCTGCGATCTCGAGGCCGGCATGGCGAAGCTGCTTGCGGCGCGCATCGCCTGGGCCAACGCCGACAACGCGGTGCAGATCCACGGCGGCAACGGCTTCGCGATGGAGTTTCCGGTGTCGCGCATCCTGTGCGACGCGCGCATCCTGTCGATCTTCGAGGGCGCCGCCGAAATCCAGGCGCACGTCATCGCGCGGCGGCTGCTCGACGGCAGCAACTGAGGCCCGAAACCCCAAATCCCGCAGTGACATCGCGATCGCCTTGTGGAACGGCGTGTGCGGCACGTTGCCGATCGCGGCCTCGAGCTTGCTGCCGTCGATGCGGTGCGGCACCTTCCACAAATACTCGAGCTCGGCGAGTTCGCGGCCGAGCGCCATCAACTGGCCGATCGTCTTCAGCGTCCACCAGCTCATGTGGCGAACGTTGACCTTGTTGCGCGTGGCCGCCTCGATTGCCGCGATCATCTCCTGTCCGGTCACGGCGTCGCCGGGGAAGCCGAACGTCTCGAACGCGGCGAACTCGGCGCGCCGCTCGGCGAGCCGCACCGCGGTCTCCGCGAGATCGGGCACATAGGCCCACGGATGCACCACGTTCTCGGGGCCGGGATAGGTGACGCGGTTCTTCTCCAGCTCCTTGACCACCACCAGGTCGAACCACGAGCCGCGTCCCGAGCCGAAGAAGTCGCCGGCGCGCAGCACGATCGCGCGCATGCCGCGGTCGCAGGCTTCGCGGATGCGCTGCTCGATCTCGACGCGCATCCTGCCTTTGCGCATGGTCGGATGCATCGGCGTGTTCTCGTCGAGCAGCTCCGGCATGTCGCGGCCGTAGTTCCACACGCTGCCGGGGAACAGCAGCGTCGCGCCGCTGCCTTCCGCCGCCGCGATCCCCGCGTAGGCGTGCGAGAGCGCATCGCGCTGCCACATCGTGATCGCCGGATTGAGCGCGTTGAGCACGACGGCGCAGCCCTGCGCCGCTTCGACCGCGGCGTCGCGCGTCACGATCTCGACCACTTCGGTGCCGCGCGCCGCGAACGCGGCCTTGCCGGGCCGCACCAGGCTTTTGACGCGCCAGCCGGCGTCGCGGAACGCCTCCGCGGCCGCGTGGCCGAAGCGCCCGCCGGCGCCCATGATGAGGATGCTGTCCTTCACTGCGATTTCCTTCAGATTTCCGTAATCCTAACGTGTGGTCGCAATACCAGCTTCAATCGTTTTCGGGCAGAAGCAATCGGACGCGCTGCGATATTCCAATGACCGAGCCTGATCGCAAAGCACTGGCGTACCTCGCACTGTGGGCGAGGCTCTGTTGCGCGCCGATTAGGCGTCCCTGGCTGAAACTTTCCGGCTTCGACGCGAGCGAGTGGTCTCGGCTCCTTGAGCTTGCCGCCGCGGTGGATCGCCGGACACTGCTGCGGTTTGGCGGTGCCAACGGCATTGATGATGGCGGGGGCCATCTTGATCGGGGCGGCGCTCATGATCGGGATCATCCTGCTGACGTTTCCGATGACGCTCTCTCCCGTGCAGAAGGCGACAGCCGCTCGCGGCGGGTACGCTCGTTATGGCTGATCGTCGTGGCGCTGATTTATCGGGTTGCCGCGGATTTTGCGGTGCGTGGCAGGTCTGGCTGACTCTCTGGTTTCGCAGCCTGGGGATGTGGCGCTCATCGCCAAGTGGCGACGGCAGAACGTCAAGGCTATGGGCATAACTTTCGCGGGGGCCGCCGTGGTGTCGTTCTTGTTTGGGCTATTCGGCGCGCCGCTCCTGTCGTTCATGGACCAATGGAGCTGGCTGGTCCCGCTGCTGGCCGCAATCGTGGTGGCGGACTTCGTCTGGCGTATCTGGCGTCGGCCGCGTTCCATTCCGCCGTCATAGCCGCCGCTGGGCTCCAGCGGGACATTTGAAATATCCGCGCGCGGTGCTATCTGCATCGGCATGGGCCAGTTCATGTCGCAATACATCGTTCCCATCGCGATCGGCGCGGTGGCGATCGTGCTGGTGCTCGGCCTCATCAACATGATGCGCGGCGGCTCGCCCAACACGTCGCAAAAGCTGATGCGGCTGCGCGTGCTGCTGCAGTTCGTCGCCATCGTTATCATCATGGTGACGATCTGGGCGATGGGACGTTAGACCGACGCGCGCTGTCGCCGGCGATCAGCGATACGGCGCCGCGCGCATATATTCTTCTTTCTTGGCCTTCGGCTTCTTCGCCTTCTTGGCTTTCTTCTTCGCCATGGCCATTTCCTGGTGCTGCGCGGCGTTGGCGTGGTGCGCGAAGGCCGGCGGCGCCGCGGCGGGGATCGTCAGCAGGGCGGCGGCGAGTGCAATGGCCAGGAACGGCATCAGAAACGGCATGGGTTTCTCCCTCATTGGTTCCGGGTCGGGTTCGGGTAGAATAGAGCTTACTCCAAAATCCAACGAATCACGCTGACGAGGCAAGCCATGGTCGTCCTGAATCGCATCTATACGCGCACCGGCGACGACGGCACCACGGCGCTCGGTTCCGGCGACCGCCGCAAGAAATACGACCTGCGGGTTTCGGCCTACGGGACGCTCGACGAGGTCAACGCGGTGCTCGGCATCGTGCGGCTGCACACGGCGGGCGATGCGGCGCTCGATGCTGCGCTCGGGCGCATCCAGAACGACCTGTTCGACGTCGAGGCCGATCTCTGCCTGTCGGAGAAGGGGCCGGGCGGCGCGCGGCTCACCGTCACCGACACGCAGGTCGAATGGATCGAGCAGGAGATCGACCGCCTCAACGCCGACCTCGCGCCGCTGCGCTCGTTCATCCTGCCCGGCGGCAGCCCTGCGGCGGCCTACATGCATCTCGCGCGCACCATGTGCCGCCGCGCCGAGCGCATCATGGTGCAGCTGCGCGACCAGCCCGGCGAAATGGTCACCGACGCTTCGCTCAAATACGTCAACCGGCTTTCGGATTTCCTGTTCGTCGCCGGCCGCTATGCCAACGACAAGGGCGCGCGCGACGTGCTGTGGGCGCCGGGGCAGAATCGGTAGTGCCATGCGGATTCGGGCCGTTGCTTCGTTGCTCATCGCCGCGTTCATCGCGCCGGCGCGCGGCCGATCCGATGAGCGATCTCACCAAGAACGGCAACGATGTCTGCTTCCGCCGCGACTACGACGCCGCGCATCTGAAGAAGAATCCCCGTCAGCAGGTCACGTCGATGACGGTCCTGGTCCTCGGCAGCGGCGACATGAGGAGCGGCAACACCGGGCTGGCGCTGACGCGCCGCGGCCACCCGGAAGCGCTGTTCCTGTCGGGCGACTGCAGTTGGGGCAACTTCAACGGCCCGGTGCCGGACTGGATGCCGTCGTTCACGAAGAAGGCCGGCGCCGGCTGCGTCACCCTGGCGGTGCCCGACGTGTTTCCGGAAGCGAGCAGCGCGGAGGAGGGCGGCGGCGTCATCCTCGACCCGGCGCCCGACGGCAAGACCATGATCGTCCATCTCGACGACAGCCCGTCGATGGTGACGCGCGCCCGGCGCTGGGAGCGCGTGCCTCTCAAGCTGGGCCGCGACGACCGCGTCTTCCTGCTGCGGCGGACCGCCCTCAAGGACTGCGAGTTCGTCAGGGACGCCATAACGACGATGGAGCCGCCGGCGAAAGAGGGCGAGCGTTGACCCCCGAAAGGGCGGCTATTAGGGTGCGGCGCACCAATTCCGCGGCCATCAGCGGCCCGAAAGAGCAGTTCCAGCATGAAGATTCTGGTGGCCGTCAAACGGGTTGTCGACAAGGACATCAAAATTCGCGTCAAGGCGGACGGTTCGGGCGTCGAGCTCGCCAACGTCAAGATGTCGATGAATCCATTCGATGAGATCGCGGTCGAAGAAGCGATCCGTCTCAAGGAAGCCGGCAAGGCGACCGAGATCGTCGCCGTCTCGATCGGCCCGCAGCAGGCCGGCGAGACGATCCGCACCGCGCTCGCGATGGGCGCCGACCGCGGCATCCTGGTGAAGGTCGACGGCGCGGTCGAGCCGCTCGCCGTCGCGAAAATCCTGAAAGCCGTGGTCGACGCCGAGAAGCCCGGCCTCGTCATCCTCGGCAAGCAGGCGATCGACGACGACTGCAACCAGACCGGCCAGATGCTGGCCGCGCTCACCGGCTGGCCGCAGGGCACGTTCGCGTCCAAGCTCACGATCGACGGCGACACCATCCAGGTGACGCGCGAGGTCGACGGCGGCTTGCAGACCGTGAAGCTGAAAGGTCCGGCGATCGTCACCATGGACCTGCGCCTCAACGAGCCGCGCTACGCGTCGCTGCCGAACATCATGAAGGCGAAGAAGAAGCCGATCGACGAGAAGACGCCGGAGGCCTACGGCGTCGACGCCAAGCCGCGGCTTGAAGTGGTGAAGACCGTGGAGCCGTCGGGCCGCAAGTCCGGCGTCAAGGTCGGCTCGCCCGCCGAACTGGTCGGCAAGCTCAAGGACGCGGGGATCATCTGATGGCCACGCTCCTGCTCGCCGAGCACGACAACAAGTCGCTCAAGGATTCCACCAACAAGGCGCTCACCGCCGCCAAGGAGATGGGCGGCGACGTCCACATCCTGGTCGCCGGCGCCGGCTGCAAGGCGGTGGCCGATGCCGCCGCCAAGCTCGACGGCGTGAAGAAGGTGCTGCTCGCCGACGCGCCGGCCTACGAGCATGCGCTCGCCGAGCCGCTCGGCGCGCTGATCGTTTCGCTCGCCGGTTCGTATGACGCGATCGTCGCGCCCGCCACCACCAACGGCAAGAACGTGATGCCGCGCGTCGCCGCGCTGCTCGACGTCATGCAGGTGTCGGAGGTCAGCAAGGTGATTGCGCCGGACACGTTCGAGCGCCCGATCTACGCCGGCAACGCGATCCAGACCGTGAAGTCGAAGGACGCCAAGAAGGTCATCACGGTGCGCACCTCGACCTTCCAGGCGACCGGCGAGGGCGGTTCCGCGCCGGTCGAAGCGGCCGCCGCCGTGGCCGATCCCGCGATCTCGTCGTTCGTCGGCGAGGAGCTGTCGAAGTCGGAGCGGCCGGAGCTGACCTCGGCCAAGGTCATCATCTCCGGCGGCCGCGCCATGCAGAGCCGCGACAACTTCGCCAAGTACATCGAGCCGGTGGCCGACAAGCTCGGCGCCGCGGTCGGCGCCTCGCGCGCCGCGGTCGACGCCGGCTATGCGCCGAACGACTGGCAGGTCGGCCAGACCGGCAAGGTGGTCGCGCCGGAGCTTTACATCGCGGTCGGAATTTCCGGCGCGATCCAGCATCTCGCCGGGATGAAAGACTCCAAGGTGATTGTTGCTATCAACAAGGACGAAGAGGCGCCGATCTTCCAGGTCGCCGACTACGGGCTGGTGGCGGACCTCTATCAGGCGCTGCCGGAGCTGGGCGCCGAACTGGACAAGATCAAGCGCTGAAAATCGTATAGAGTTAGGATCACATGGCGCAGACCATCAAGAAACTCGGCATCGTCGGCGCGGGCCAGATGGGCAACGGCATCGCCCAGGTCTGCTCGCTCGCGGGCATGCCCGTGGTGATCCACGACGTCTCCGCCGACCGCATGAAGTCCGCGCTCGCCACCATCAACGGCAACATGGCGCGCGAGGTGAGCCGCCAGCGCCTCAAGGACGAAGAGAAGGCGGCGGCGCTCAAGCGCATCTCGACCGCCGAAACGCTGGACGGCCTGTCCGACTGCGACCTCGTCATCGAGGCGGCGACCGAGAAGGAAGAGGTCAAGCGCAAGATCTTCACCGACCTGTGCCCGGCGCTGAAGCCGGAGACGATCGTCGCCACCAACACCTCGTCGATCTCGATCACGCGGCTCGCCGCCTCGACCGACCGGCCGGAGAAGTTCATCGGCATTCATTTCATGAATCCGGTGCCGCGCATGGAGCTGGTCGAGCTGATCCGCGGCATCGCGACCAACGACGCGACGTTCGAGGCGTCGAAGGCGTTCGTGCTCAAGCTCGGCAAGCGGATCGCCGTCTCCGAGGACTTCCCGGCCTTCATCGTCAACCGCATCCTGCTGCCGATGATCAACGAGGCGATCTACACGCTGTACGAAGGCGTCGGCAACGTCGAGGCGATCGACACCGCGATGAGGCTCGGCGCGCACCATCCGATGGGGCCGCTGGAGCTCGCCGACTTCATCGGCCTCGATACCTGTCTGTCGGTGATGCAGGTGCTGCACGAGGGCCTGGCGGATTCGAAGTACCGGCCGTGCCCGCTGCTGGTGAAATACGTCGAGGCCGGCTGGCTCGGCCGCAAGTCGCAGCGCGGCTTCTACGATTACCGCGGCGAAAAGCCGGTGCCGACGCGCTGATACGCGCGCTCGCCGTTCCCGATCCTTCGAATTCACCGGTCCGCAGCTCAGACGAAGCGTTGCCATGAACAGCGTCATCCGCAATTGCCTGCCGCCCGACCGCAATCCGCGCAAGCCGAAGGTCGTGCTGCCGAAAGGCTCGATCGACACCCACGTCCACGTGTTCGTGCGAATCGAAGTACAAGATGAATCCGGACCGCGGCTACAACCCGCCGGATTCCACGCTCGACGACCTCAAGCACCTGCACAAGACGCTCGGCGTCGACCGCGTGGTGTTCACCCAGCCGTCGACCTACGGCACCGACAATTCCGCGATCCTCGACGGCATGACCGCGCTCAACGCCGAGACGCCGAACCGCGCGCGCTGCGTCGTCGCCATCACCATGGACATCACCGACAAGGAACTGGCCGCGCTCAACGACAAGGGCGCGCGCGGCGTGCGGCTCAACACCGACAACAAGGGCGGCATGCCGATCGGCTTCGACCAGATCGGCGAGCTCGAGGCGCGCATCCGGCCGTTCAACTGGCACATCGAATGGCTGTTTCCCGGCAAGGACATTGTCGAGCTGATGCCGGTGCTCAAGAAGATCAAGGTGCCGCAGTCGATCGGCCACTTCGCCTATCAGCCGGCGAAGGACACGGTGAAGGCGCCGGGCTTCCAGGCGCTGCTCGGCCTGATGCAGCGACGGCAACACCTGGATGAAGATCTCCGGCGCCAACCGCGTCAGCGAGACCGACCTGCCGCCGTACGACGACGTCACGCCGATGGCGCATGCGCTGATCGAGGCGGCGCCCGAGCGCATCATGTGGGGCACCGACTGGCCGCACCCGAACAAGTACATCGCCAATCCGAACGACGGCGATCTGGTCGACTGGTTCGGCGACTGGGTGCCGGATGCCGCCGATGCGGCAGAAGATCATGGTCGACACGCCGGCGAAGTTTTACCGGTTCTTGAAGTCGCCGGCCCCTTTACAAAACTTTACATCCGCGGAGAAGCGGCGGAAATCGACGCCCCTCATGTTGCAGTCAGCAAGTTGCCGCTGAACCGCAACACGAAGGAGCCTCCGATGTCCGACGCCGCCAACACTCCGGCCCCCGAGCCGAATCAGAAGCCGCAACCCGTCCGCAGCCGCCGCTTCGCCTGGATCGTCGTGGTGGCGGTCGCCGCCGGCCTGACCGCCGGTGCCGCCGCCACCAAGGCCTTCAGCCACGGCTCGGCTTCGGCCCGCCCTGGCGTCACGGCTTCATGCACGGCCCGATGACGCCCGGCGCAGATCGAGGATCGCGCCGACCGCATGGTCCGCCATCTCGCGATCGAGCTCGACGCCACCAGCGACCAGCAGGACAAGCTGCGCGTCGTGGTGAAGGGCGCGGTCAAGGACATCGTGCCGATGCGCGAGAAGGTGCTCACCGCCCGCCAGCAGGCCCGCAAGCTGCTGACCGAGCCGACCGTCAACCGCGCCGAGATCGAGCGGCTGCGCGCCGAGCAGGTCGCGCTGGCCGACCAGTTCTCCCGCCGCGTCGCGCAGGCGCTCGGCGACGCCGGCGAAATCCTCAACCTCGAGCAGCGCAAGAAGCTCGACGACTTCCTGCCGCCTCCGGGCGTCCCCGGTCCGGGCCGCGGCTGGATTCGGTGATAGAATGTAAGCTGTGAGTGATCGCATTCTTCTCATCGAAGACGACCCGCGTCTCGCCGAGATGGTCAAGAACTATCTCGGCGAGGCCGGGTTCTCCGTTTCGGTGGCCGGCGAACGGCGCCGCCGGCATCGCGCTCGAAGCGCGCGAGACGTTCGACGCGCTGGTGCTCGACCTGATGCTGCCCGACATGGACGGTCTCGAAGTGTGCCGCCGCGTCAGCGCGCGCGGCGAAACGCCGATCCTGATGCTGACCGCGCGCGGCGACGCGATGGACCGTGTGGTCGGGCTGGAGATGGGCGCCGACGACTATCTGCCGAAGCCGTTCGAGCCGCGCGAATTGCTGGCGCGTCTGCGCGCGATCCTGCGGCGCAGCAGCAAGGAGCGCAACGTCGAGGTGCTGCGCTTCGGCCGGCTGGAGATCGACGTCGGCGCGCGCCAGGCCAGGCTCGACGGCGCGGCCTGCGAACTGACCAGCTATCAGTTCTCCATGCTGCTGGCGCTCGCCCAGCACGCCGGGCGGGTGCTGTCGCGCGACGCCATCATGGACATGATGAAGAACGAGCGGCTCGAAGCGTTCGACCGCTCGATCGACGTCCACATCTCGCGCATCCGCGCCGCCATCGAGGACGATCCGAAGAAGCCGCGCCGCGTCATCACCGTGCGCGGCGCCGGCTACGTGTTCGCCAAGGCGCAGGACTAGCGCATGATCCGGCAAAGTGGGACCGGTTTTCCGAAGGATCATGCGCGATGACGGAACTGCCATGCGCCGCCTCTACCTGAAAATCTATCTGACCGTGATCGCCGTCCTCGTGCTGGTGCTGATCATCGCCGGCGGCATCTGGCGCTTCGGCGCCGGCGGGCCGCCGGGATCGCAGGCGTTCGAGATCGCGGGCGAACTGGCGAGCGGCTCGCTTGCCCGCGGCGAGCGAGCCGCAATCCGTGCAGCAGCAGGCGGTGTCGGACCTGGCGCAGCAGCTCAAGACCGATCTCGCCCTGTTCACCGAGAGCGGCGCGCCGATCGCGCGCGCCGGCCGGCCGTTGCCGCCGCCGCCGCCGGACGGCGAGGGCGCCTGGATTTACGGTCCCGGCGGGCCGGCCTGGAGCTTCCGCCTGCCGGACCGCCGCTGGGTCGTTGCCCGCGCGCCGATACGCCATCGGCATCCTGCGATCGGTCTCATTCTGTTTCTCGGCGGCGTCACGCTGGCGGTGGCGATCGGCGCCTATCCGATCGTGCGCGGGCTGACGCGCCGGCTGGAGCGGCTGCAGGCCGGCGTCGAGACGCTCGGCGCCGGCAATCTCTCGGCGCGCGTCAAGGTCGAGGGCAAGGACGAGGTGGCGCGGCTGGCGGAGAGCTTCAACCGCGCGGCGGGCCGCATCGAAGACCTGGTCGGCGCGCACCGCATGCTGCTGGCGAACGCCTCGCACGAATTGCGGACGCCGCTGTCGCGCATCCGGCTCGGCGTCGAGCTGTTCGAGCAGAGCAAGGACCCGAAATACAAGGCGGCGATCGAGCAGGACATCGCCGAGCTCGATGCCATGATCGACGAAATCCTGCTGGCGAGCCGGCTCGAGGCGACGCGGCGGCCGCAGGCCGAGGAGAACGTCGATCTGCTGGCGCTCGCGGCGGAGGAGGGCGCGCGCTACGACAATTGCGCCGTCGAGGGCGAGGCGGTGACGGTGCGCGGCGAGCGGCGTCTGCTCAGCCGGCTGGTCCGCAACCTGATCGAGAACGCGGTGCGCCACGGCGCGCCGCCGGTGAACGTGCTGGTCCGGCGCGACTACAACACGGCGGTCCTGGAGGTGACGGACGGCGGCGCCGGCATTCCGGAGGCCGAGCGCGAGCGGGTGTTCTCGCCGTTCCATCGCTTGCAGCGCGACACGCAGGGTGCGGGTCTTGGCCTTGCGCTGGTGCGGCAGATCGCGCGGCTGCACGGCGGCGACGCGGTGGTCGCGCCGCGCGGCGATCACGCGAGCTGTTTCCGCGTCACGCTGCCGCTGGGATAATCACTGCCGCTCTACCACGGTGAGCTCGCCAAGCGCGGCGAGCCATTCGTGGCGCTGCAGCGTCCAATAGTGCTTGGCGGGCTTCGCAAAAGCCGGATCGGCGAAGTTGCCGACTGGCACGCCGATCGATGCCCGGCAGCGCCTCCAGGCGGCAGAACACCGACGTTGCCGCAGGTCGGGCAGAAGCTCGATTTCGTGGAAGCGTCCGGCATCGGAGTTCCGCCGCCAGCTCCGGTACTCGCCGGCGATCGATACGCGCGGCCTCGGCGAAGAACGCCGTGTAGGTGAACGCGCTGCCGGAGCGGCGCTGGCAGTCGAGGCATGAGCAGACGTGGACGTTGTCCGGCGGCGTGGACACCGTCACGTCGAAGCGCGCCGCAGGCGCAGGCCGCGGTCTTGGGATAGCCGTCCATGCGTTGCCTCCGAAATGAGGAGGCAGGGTGCAACGCGAATGCCGCCCGTGTCCGGAAGCGGGACGCAGAGGTGCAACGCGATCGGGATCGCGTGAAACGGCAAAGCGCGTCGGACGGTGCTTACAACTCCACCTTCGCCTTGAAGCCGCCCCAGAACATCCGCTTGCCGTCGAACGGCATCTTCTTGGGGTCCATCATCTTGGCGAGCCGCTTGTCCTTCATCACGTTCTTCATGCAGCGGTCGCGGTCGGCGCGCGACTTGTAGACGATGTAGGAGAACATCACGACCTCGCCGCGCTTGAGCTTGACGCTGCGCGGAAACGACGTGCGCTTGCCGACCTTGACGTCGTCGGCGACGGCCTCGACGTAATCGATCGCGCCGTGATCCTTCCAGACCTTGCCGGCGAGCCGCGCCATCTTCCAATAGGCGTTGAGGTTCTTCTTCGGCACCGGCAGCACAAATCCGTCGACGTAAGCCATGGTCACTCTCCTTGGGTTTATCCGTTTGTCGGCGACAATCGCGACATTGGGATGGCGGCGGAATGCCGCGTTTCGTCACGCCTTCGGGAACAGGTGCAAATAGGGCCGCGCCTCCTCGAGCGCGCGGGCATAGGACGGCCGCTCCATCAGCCGCTTGAGATAGCGGTCGACGTTCGGGTGCGTGCCGGCGAGCGGCGACATCATGTTGGCGTAGAACAGCGGCGGCGCCGGCGGAGCAGTCCGCCAGCGTGAACGATGTCGCCCATCGCCCAGGTCGTTGTCCGCCATCGCGCGGTCGACCATGCCGAGCGCGGTGTGCAGCGTCTTGCGCGCGTCCTCGACGCCGTGCGGATCGTTCTTGCCGGCCGGGCGCAGCCGGTCGGTGACGATCTTCTGCATCGGCACGTGGAGATAGCAGATCGTAGAACCGGTCGCGGAAGCGCGTCTGCCGCGCCAGCTCCGGATCGTCGGGCAGGAAGCGCGTGCGCGCCCGGATAGTGCTGGTCGAGATACTCGATGATGATGCTGGATTCCGGGACCAGCCGGTCCCTCGCCGCGTCGCGCAGCACCGGAAACTTGCCGATCGGCCAGATCGCCTTGAACTCCGCGGCGGACGGCCGCGTCGCCCAGATCGACGATCTGCGGCGTGAACGGCGTCGCGTTCTCGTAAAGCGCGATCAGCGCCTTGTGGCAGAACGACGACAGCGGATGGTAGTACAGCGTCAGCGACATGAGTCTCCGTCCTCTACGCGCGCTTCAGCGCCGCGATGTCGAACTTCTTCATCTGCAGGAACGCCTTGGTGACGCGCTGCGACTTCGCGGCGTCGCCGCCGGTCAGCATCTCGATCAGCACGGCCGGCACCACCTGCCACGACAGGCCGAACTTGTCCTTCAGCCAGCCGCACTGGCCTTCCTGGCCGCCGCCGGCGGTGAGCTTGCTCCAGTAGATAGTCGATCTCGTCCTGCGTCTCGCAGTGGATCTGGAACGAGATCGCCTCGCTGAACTTGAAGTGCGGGCCGCCGTTGAGCGCGACGAACTTCGCTGCCTTCGAGCTCGAAGTCGACCGTCATCACCTTGCCTTCCGGCTGGCCGTGGATCTCGAAGCCTTCCTTGCCGTAGCGCGTCACCTTTCCCATCTTCGAATTCTTGAAGACCGAGCAATAGAACTTCGCCGCGTCCTCGGCCTGGCTTGTCGAACCACAGGCACGAGGTAATTCCCTTGATCGCCATGTCGTGCTTCCTTTCGGCTTGAATGTCAGTGGAGCGTTGTCAGGCGCAGCACGACGCGGCCTTGCCGGGCTGCGTGTCGTATTCGTCGTTGCGCTTCACCCAATCCATGATCTGCGGTTCGTTGCGGCCCTTCGGCGTGAGGTCGAGGAAGTTGAAGGCGCCGAGCAGCTCTTCGTCGCCGCGCGCGTAGGTGGAGTAGGTGTGGAACACCTCGCCGGCTTCGTCCTTGATGAACACGCTGATGCCCGGCAGCTCGTTGAGGCCGTACTTCTCGTCGATCGTCTCGTAGTTGTAGTAGAGCTTGCCGGTTGCCATCTGCTCGTCGGTGAACGAGACGTGATAGTCGAAGTTGAAGTCGCTGCCGTAGGACGAGAGCAGCGGCGAACTTCCAGCCGAGCCGCTTGTTGTAGGCCTGGAGATTTGTCGAACGGCCCGCGCGAGACGTGCGACAGTAGCTGACGTCGTGGTTCTGCAGGTGCACGTGCGCGCCGTCGACGTGATCGGCCTGGAACGAGCAGCTCGCGCAGCCCTGGTCGAGATCCCATCGCCACATGAAGTGGTAGCACGATGAACTGGCTGTTGCCGCCGAACAGCTCGGCCAGCGTCTTCTTCCCCTCCGGCGTGTCGAACACGTAGTCCTTCTCGACCTTGACCCACGGCAGCTCGCGCCGCTCGGCGCTCACCATGTCGCGCATCCGCGTCAGCGCCTTCTCGTTCTTGAGATGCGCCTTGCGCGCCTTGAGCCATTCCTCGCGGGAGACGACGCGGTGGCGCGGTGAGCGCCGGGCGGACGATGCTGGTTCATGGCTTGCTCCGTTCCTCTACGTTTACGGCTTGAGGTCGATCGCGGCCTTGTCGCTGCCGTCCATCGAACGGCACGGACTCGTGCTCGTGCACGATCTTCCATTCGCCGCCGATCTTGCGGAAACCGAGCGTGCTGCGGAACCAGAGGTCGTGCTTCTCGCCGTCGTTGCGTTCCGGTCAGGTGATTGAGGCTGTGGCTGAAGGCGACGCCGTCGCCGGCGACGATCTCGAGGTCGCGCAGCTCGTAGCCGATGTGGCCCGTCCCAGGTGTCGAACCATTCCTCCAGGCCGTAGGGGCCGTTCTCGTCGGCGACCAGCGGCGGCGCCAGCGAGAAATGCACCATGTCGTCGGTGCCGTGGCTCATCACGCGCCTGGCGTCCTTGGCGCGCAGCGCCGCGGCCCAGTCGTCGATCACGTTGCGGATCTGCGTTTCGTGGTGCTGTTGCGTCATCGTCTTGCTCCATTCGCCCCGTCGAGTGTCATGATACAGCTCGCGTGACTGCCTCTCAGGCGAAATGCGTTCGAGCTTGTCGAGAGCGCCGGTCCAGCCGCATTCGTGGCGGTCGCGCGCCGGCTCGTCGAAGAACTGCTCGTGGATCAGGGTGAGGATCGAGCCGGCGCCGTCCGGCTTGATCAGCACGGTCACGAACGACTCGCGCTCCGGCATGGTGCGCCACGCCCAGGTGAAGGCGAGCTTCTGGTTCGGCACCACCTCGCGGTAGATGCCGCTGACGGTGTGCTGCTCGCCGTCCTCGGTGTTGAATTCGATCGATGTAGCGTCCGCCGACGCGCACGTCGGTCTCCGCGCTGCGTGACCGCGCCGGAGTCCGGCCCGAACCACTTCACGAGGTGCGTCGGGGTTCGTCCACGCCGCGTAGACTTTTTCCGGCGCCGCATTGAGACGACGTTTGAGGGTGAGGCTTGGCTTGACGGCTTGGCTTGGGGCTGTGCTGGCGGACATGGTGTCTTCCTCCACAAAAGCGGCAAGACGATCGAGTTGCTGGTTCCAGAAGCGCAGGTAGCGATTGAGCCAATCCATCGCTTCCTCCATCGGGCGCCGCCTTGAACTCGCAAGCGACGACGCGCCCGGTCTTGGTGCGCGTCGACCAGGCCCGCGTCGGACAGCACGTCGAGGTGCTTCATGACCGCGGGCAGCGACACCGGGAACGGCTTGGCCAGCTCGCTCACCGACAGGCTCTCGCCCGCGCTGAGCTGCGCGACGATCGCCCGCCGGGTCGGGTCGGACAGCGCCGCGAAGGTGCGGTCCAGCGGCGTCCGATATGCGATCTTGATACTTAACCATTTGGTTAAGTGTAGGCGCGTGCTTCCAAGCTGTCAACCCGACAGCGCCGGCGAGTTGGTTCACGAAGCCGTGCGGCGGAACTTTTGTGACAGGATAGCGCGCCGGCGCGGCCGTCGATCGCGGCGAGGCCGATGGCGATGGCCGCCATGCCGGCGAACTGGCGCAGCTCGAGGCGTTCGTCGAGCAGCAACAGTGCCGAGCAGGATCGCGCTGACCGGAATGAGGAAGGTGACCAGCAGCGCGTTGGTCGCGCCGGCGCGGCTGAGGATGCGGAAATAGATCAGATAGGCGAGCGCGGTCGAGAACACCGCGAGCGACACCATCGCCCAGATCGCGGCGTTCGACACCGGCCGCAGCGTCCAGGGCCGGTCGATCGACGAGCGCGAACGGCAGCAGCAGCACCGCCGACATCAGGAGCTGGCCGCCGGCGATCGCCACCGGCTTGTGGCCGCGCAGCCGCCGCGCATAGATCGCGCCGAGCGCGTAGAAAAGCGCGGCGGTGAGCAGCGCGAGCTGCGCCCAGACGTGCTTGCCGAGTTCGCTCAGCAGGTCCGGCCCGATCAGCACCACCACGCCGATGAAGCCGGCGATCAGGCCGAACGGCGCGGCCCGGCGTGAGCTTGTCGTCGTGCGTCACGAAATGCGCGACCACCACGGTGAACAGCGGACTGGTCGCGTTGAGGATCGAGGCGAGTCCGATCGGGATGTGCTGCTGGCCCCACAGATCAGCGTGAACGGAATCGCGTTGTTGAGCGCCGCCAG
Organism: uncultured Alphaproteobacteria bacterium; assembly: GCA_963838595.1. GTDB lineage: Bacteria > Pseudomonadota > Alphaproteobacteria > Rhizobiales > Xanthobacteraceae > Z2-YC6860. The sequence continues at coordinate 41,781 of CAWIRP010000002.1, read as the reverse complement.
CACCGTGAACATCCGCCAGGTCGGCGAGGTCGCGCGGAAAGCTGCCGCCGAGCGGGCGGATCAGCACCGCGATCACCGCGCCCGCGATCAGCACGCGGCCGAGCGCCAGCGTCAGCGGCGGGATTTCCAGCACCGCGACCTTGGCGAAATAGAACGAGCCGCCCCACAGGATCGACAGCGCGATCAGCAGCAGCCAATCGGTCGCGGACATGACGAGGGCGGAGGGGCGGGTGTTCATCGCGATGTCATGGCCGGACTTGCGGTGCTAGGCCGTGCCGCTCGATGCCTGGCACGTGCGGCGAGCGCGGCTCACAGCCGATGACGCGGAGAGCTGCCCGATCGGCGGCGCTGCGCCACCCGTTTCGGCGAAATCACGCCAATTCCGAGGCCGACCGATGGTTAAGCTTCGTTAACGCTGGCGGCCTAGGCTGAGCCGCCCGAAAAGCCGATTCGCGGCGCGATGACCACCATTTTCGACACCGGCAGTTGGATTTCCACGGTCTGGGACGCCGGCAAGGCCGCGACCGAGAGCACCGGCATGATGGGCGCGCTGCAGGGCGCCAGCTCGAAGAAATATGCGCCCGGCAGCATCAGGCGCCTACTGGCCGGCCAGCAGAGCAACGGCGCTCGCGCTGGCGACGATCGCGCAGACCGGCGTCACCAACGTCACCGACGCTGGCGATCCAGGCCGGCGACCTCGCCATGCAGAAGCGCATGCAGGACGCGCGTCGCCGAGGCCAACAAGCACAACGTGCCGATGATCCCGGCGGCGCCGCTCGGCGACCCGATCATCTATTTCGAGAACGGCTCGGTGCTCGACACCGTCAACAACATCCTCACGCTGGCGAACGGCAAGAAGATCGACGCCATCACCGGCGCGGACTGGGTCGATCCCGCCGTCGATCATCAATCTCGCCAACGGCTCCTATCTCGACACCGCGAACAACATTCTCACGCTGGCCGAACGGCACCAAGATCGACACCGTCACCGGCCTGGTCGTTTCCGGTCACGCTGCGCTTTGTAACGAGTATCGCGTATGGACGTCGCCTCGATCGCCGCCGCCTTCATCGCCGCGCAGGCCGGCCAGGTGCAGACCGCCATGGCCGCCAAGATGCTGCGCATGAACGCGGACACCGCGGGCAACGCCGTGAAGCTGCTCGAAGCGGCGCAGCAGAACATGAACAGCCTCGCCAATGTCGCGTCGGGCGTCGGCGGCAATCTCGATATTTCGGTTCTGATCTCAGACGTTTTCGAGCGCCGCGGGATGAGCTTGAGCGCATCCTCGCTGGCCCATTCCGCCGGACCGGACAGCGTCGCGATCTCGCAGCCGGCGGCGTCGATCAGCAGCGTGGTCGGCATGCCGAACGCCTTGCCGGCTTCCTTCAGGTCCTGGAACACCTTCGCCGATGGGTCGGCGAAATAGCCGAGCCGCCGATGCCGACCTCCTTCAGCCACGCCTTCGGTTTCTGCGGCATCGCGGGTGTCGATGTTGACCGCGACCACCTCGAAGTCCGGTCCGCCGAGCTTGGCCTGCAGCGCGTCGAGCGCCGGCATCTCCTTGCGGCAGGGCACGCACCAGGTGGCCCACAGATTGAACAGCACGGTGCGGCCGCGCCAGTCGGCCAGCGTCTTGCGCGCTCCGGCTCTCGTCCTGGAAAGCCAGCTCCGGCAGGCGTTTCGGCGTCTTGGCCACCGCCAGCGCGGCCACCTCGCCGCGGACCAGCGGCGCGATCCGCTGCGCGGTTTCCTGCGCCGGACGGCATTCCGGCGCCACCGCCACATTGCCTGTCAGGCGGCCGATCCCGTATATCCCCGCCAGTCCCACGGCGACGCCGGCGAAACCGCCCGCCAGGACAATGGCGAGCCGCTTCTTGGCGTGGGCGAGGCGGGCTTCCGGCGTGTAATCGGTCATGATCGGCGCACTGTGATGGCGAAGAAAACGGCCAAGGGCAACAACAAGAGCAACAAGATGTGGGGTGGGCGCTTCGCGTCCGGCCCCGCCGCCGTCATGGAGAAGATCAACGCCTCGATCGACTTCGACTGGCACCTCTACCGGCAGGACATCGCCGCCAGCAAGGCCCACGCCGCCATGCTGGCGAAGCAGGGCATCATCACGGCGGACGATGCCCGCAAGATCGCTCACGGTCTAGACACGATCCTGTCAGAGATCGGCTCCGGCAAGTTCAAGTTCAAGCGCGAGCTTGAAGACATTCACATGAACATCGAGAGCCGGCTCGCCGAGCTGATCGGCGCGCCGGCCGGCCGGCTGCACACCGCGCGCTCGCGCAACGACCAGGTCGCGACCGACTTCCGGCTGTGGATGCGCGACCGGATCGACGACCTCCACGCGCTGCTCGGCGACTACCAGCAGGCGCTGGCCGAGAAGGCGCTCGAGCACGCCGCGACCGTGATGCCCGGCTTCACGCATCTGCAGAGCGCGCAGCCGGTGACGTTCGGCCATCATCTGCTCGCCTATGTCGAGATGGCGCAGCGCGACCGCAACCGCTTCTACGATGCGCAGGTCCGGCTCAACGATTCGCCGCTCGGCGCCGCGGCGCTCGCCGGCACGTCGTTTCCGATCGACCGCGACATGACGGCGAAGGAGCTGGAATTCGACGGCCCGATGCGCAATTCGCTCGACGCCGTGTCGGCGCGCGACTTCGTGATGGAGACGCTGGCCGCCGCCGCCATCGCGTCGGTGCACCTGTCGCGCTTCGCCGAGGAGATCGTGATCTGGACCTCGCCGCAGGTCGGCCTGATCAAGCTCAGCGACAAGTTCACCTCCGGCTCCTCGATCATGCCGCAGAAGCGCAACCCGGACGCGGCCGAGCTGGTGCGCGCCAAGACCGGCCGGGTGATCGGCGCGCTCAACTCGATCCTGGTGGTGATGAAGGGCCTGCCGCTCGCCTACCAGAAGGACATGCAGGAGGACAAGGAGCAGACCATCGACGCGCTGTCGGCGCTCGCGCTGTCGATCGACGCCATGACCGGCATGGTGCGCGACATGGAGCCGGACGTCGAGCGCATGAAGGCGGCGGCCGGCATGGGCTACTGCCACCGCGACCGATCTCGCCGACTGGCTGGTGCGCACCCTGAAGATGCCGTTCCGCGAGGCGCACCACGTCACCGGGCGGATTGTGGCGAAGGCCGCGGAGGCCGGGCGTGCCGCTGCACGAGCTGCCGCTCGCGGACATGAAAAAGATCGAGTCGCGCATTACCAAGGACGTGTTCGGGGTGCTGTCGGTCGAGCGCTCGGTGCAGAGCCGGCACGAGCTTCGGCGGCACCGCGCCGAAGAACGTGCGGGCGCAGGCCGAAGAAATGGCTCAACCGGCTGGAAAAGGAGCGGTGATGGCCGCGCTTGCCGGACGGTGAATTCGGCCGCCGTTCTGCTATGGTCGCCGGCAATTCGGGAGCCCGCTGTGACGTCGACTTCCGTTCTTCCGCCTGGCCGTGATCGGCGTGCTCGCGATGTCGTTCGCGCTGACCGCCTGCGGCCGCAAGGGTCCGCTCGATCCGCCGCCGCGGCTCGCCGCCGCGCCGCGCCGCGCGCGCCCGATCAGCAGCAGGCCGCAGCCGAGCCGCAGAGCTCCGCCGAGGACGACGTTCGGCAATCCGGTCGCGCGCCCAGGGGCCAGAAGAAAGCGCTTCCTCCTCGACTGGCTTCTCAACTGAGCCTGGCGCGATGCATCACTTCGCCTATCGCGACGGCGTGCTGCACGCCGAGGCGGTGAATCTCGCCAGCCTCGCCGAGGCGGTCGGGACGCCGTTCTATTGCTATTCGACCGCGACGCTGGAGCGGCACTACCGCGTGTTCGCGGACGCGTTCGCCGACGTGCCGTCGCTGGTCTGCTACGCGGTCAAGGCGAACTCCAACCAGGCGGTGATCGCGACGCTCGCCAAGCTCGGCGCCGGCGCCGACGTGGTGTCCGGCGGCGAGCTCAAGCGCGCGCTCAAGGCCGGCGTGCCGGCCGCAGCAAGATCATGTTCTCCGGCATCGGCAAGACCGCGGACGAGCTCGCGCTCGCGCTCGACGAGAACATCTTCTGCGTCAACGTCGAGTCCGAGCCGGAGCTGGAACTGCTGTCCGCGATCGCGGTGTCGAAGGGCAGGACCGCGCACGTCTCGGTGCGCGTCAATCCCGATGTCGACGCCAAGACCCACGCCAAGATCGCGACCGGCAAGTCCGAGAACAAGTTCGGCATCCCGATCAGCCGCGCCCGCGAGGTCTATGCGCGCGCCGCCAAGCTGCCAGGGCCTGCGCGTCGCCGGCGTCGACATGCACATCGGCAGCCAGATCGTCGAGATGAAGCCGTTCGACGACGCCTTCGCGCTGCTGTCCGATTTCGTGCGCACGCTGCGCGCCGACGGCCACACCATCTCGCACGTCGATCTCGGCGGCGGGCTCGGCATTCCCTATCGCGAGGACAACGATCCGCCGCCCGATCCGGCCGCCTACGCCGCGGTGGTCAAGCGCGCCACCCGCGGGCTCGACTGCAAGCTGATCTTCGAGCCGGGCCGCCTGATCGTCGGCAACGCCGGCATCCTGGTGACGCGCGTCATCTACCTGAAGCGCGGCGAGGCCAAGACCTTCGTCATCGTCGACGCCGGCATGAACGACCTGATCCGCCCGACGCTCTACGAAGCGCACCACGACATCCGCCCGGTCGCCGAGCCGAAGCCCGGCGCGCAGCGCATCACGGCGGACGTGGTCGGGCCGGTCTGCGAATCGGGCGATTTCCTGGCGCTGGAGCGCGACATGCCGGAACCCAAGCCCGGCGACCTGATCGCCGTCATGACGGCCGGCGCCTATGGCGCGGTGCAGGCCGGCACCTACAACACCCGCGCGCTGGTGCCGGAAGTCCTGGTCCGGGACGGCGAATGGGCCCTGGTCCGGCCCCGCCTTGATGCCGACCAATTGATCGGCCTCGATCGCCTGCCGCCTTGGCTGTGAGCTTGGCGTGCGTTTTGCTTGAGATGGCTGGGGCTTGGCCCCATGTTAGACTGCCTTAAGCGCGGATTCTCCGGCCCGGAGACCTTGTGACCCTGACGGCCCCGGACACCGCCAACGACCGCCCCGAGCAGGGCCGCAGCGTGCTGTCGCGCGCGCTGTCGCGCGCCCGCTGGTCGATCCTGTGGGAGCGGCTGTGGCCGGCGCTGGCCAGCATCGCCACCGCCGCCGGCCTGTTCCTCGCCGCCTCCTGGCTCGGGCTGTGGATCGCGCTGCCGCCGCTCGGCCGCGCCATCGGCCTGTTCGTGTTCTTCGTGCTCGCCGTCGCCGCGGCGGTGCCGCTGTTCCTGGTGCGGCTGCCGAGCACCAACGACGGCCTGCGCCGGCTCGACCGCGCCAGCGACCTGCCGCACCGCCCGGCCACCGCGATCGCCGACGATCTGGTGCCCGAGGCGAGCGACTCGTTCGCCGCCGCGCTGTGGCGCGCCCACATGGAGCGCGCGCTGCGCGCCGCCCGCACGCTGCGCGCCGGCATGCCGCTGCCGCGGCTTGCGGCGCGCGATCCTTATGCGCTGCGCGCGCTGGTGCTCATCGCTCGCGGTCGCGACCTTCTTCGCCGCCGGCAGCGAGCGCTATAAGCGCGTCGCCGCCGCGTTCGACTGGCAGGGCGTGGTGGCGCCGGCCAACTTCCGCATCGACGCCTGGGTGACGCCGCCGACCTACACCGGCCGGCCGCCGCAGATCCTGCCGGGGCTGCGTCCCGGCGAGCCGGTGCGCAATCTCGCCGCGGTGTCCGTGCCTGCGGGCTCGACGCTGGTGGTGCGCTCGAGCGGCAAGGCCGATTTCAACATCGCCGTCGCTGGCGGCGTCGCCGAGTTGCAGGGCGGCGACGCGCGGCCGCAGGCGCCGGCCGGCACCGAGGAGCGCCGCTACACCATCACCGACACCGGCAGCGCGACCGTGCGCGGCGCCGGCGACAACCTGGTCTGGAGCTTCACCGCGATCCCGGACCGCGTGCCGATCATCGCGCTCGCCAAGGAGCCGGAAGGCCAGAGCCGCGGCGCGCTGCAGCTCTCCTACAAGATCGAAGACGACTACGGCGTGATCGACGCGCAGGCGATGTTCGAGAAGAAGCCGGCGGCGAAGCCCGCCGCCAAGCCGCCGCGTCCGCTCTACGGCGCGCCGGACTTCACGCTGGTGCTGCCGCAGTCGCGCACCAAGAACGGCGTCGGCCAGACCATCAAGGACCTGACCGAGCATCCCTGGGCCGGCGTCGACGTGGTGATGACGCTGATCGCCCGCGACGAGGCCAACAACGAAGGCCGCTCGTCGCCGCACGAGCTTCGGCTGCCCGAGCGGCCGTTCGTCAAGCCGCTCGCCCGCGCGCTGATCGAGCAGCGCCGCGACCTCGCGCTCGACGGCAACATGAAGGACCGCGTGATGACCGCGCTCGACGCGCTGTCGATCGCGCCGGAGCGCTTCACGCCGGAGACCAACATCTATCTCGGTCTGCGCTCGATCTACTGGCATCTCGCCCGCACCAAGGACGACGACGGGCTGCGCGAGGTGGTGGCGCGGCTGTGGTCGATGGCGGTGACGATCGAGGACGGCAACGTCTCGGAGGCCGAGCAGGCCTTGCGCGCCGCGCAGGACGCGCTGCGCCAGGCGCTGGAGCGCGGCGCCACCGACGAAGAGATCAAGAAGCTGATGGATCAGCTTCGTGCCGCGCTCGACAAGTTCCTCCAGGCGCTCGCCGAGGAGATGCGCAAGAACCCGCAGATGGCGCGGCCGCTCGATCCGAACTCGATGCGCAACCTGCGCTCGCAGGATATGCGCAGCATGATCGACCGCATGGAGCGGCTCGCCCGCTCCGGCCAGAAGGACGCCGCGCGCCAGCTCCTCGATCAGCTCCAGCAGATGCTGGAGAACCTGCAGATGGCGCGGCCCGGCGGCGAGATGGGCGAGGACGGCGACGACATGCAGTCGGCGCTCGACGAGCTCAGCGACATGATCCGCCGCCAGCAGCAGTTGCGCGACCGCACCTTCCGCCAGGGCCAGGACCAGCGCCGCCAGCAGCGCGGCCAGCGCGGTCAGCAGCAGCAGCGGCCGCAGCAGGGCGACCAGAACCAGATGGGCGAGCTGCGCCAGGACCAGCAGGCGCTGCGCGACCAGCTCAACAAGCTGATGGAGGAGTTGCGCAAGCGCGGCTTCCCGCAGCCCGGTCAGCCGAACCAGCCCGGCCAGCAGGGCCAGCCGGGCCAGAGCGGCGAGATGGATCAGCTCGGCCGCGCCGGCGACGCGATGGGCGACGCGCAGGGCCAGCTCGGCGACGGCGATGCCGACAACGCGGTCGATTCGCAGGGCCGCGCGCTCGACGCGCTGCGCCGCGGCGCGCAGGGTCTCGCGCAGTCGATGCAGCAGCAGATGGGGCAGGGGCCCGGGCCCAGGCCAGCCCGGCCGCACCGGACAGCCGCGCGCCAACAACGAGACCGATCCGCTCGGCCGGCCGTTGCGCGGCCGCGACTACGGCGACGACACCACGGTCAAGGTGCCGGGCGAGATCGACGTGCAGCGCGCGCGCCGCATCCTCGAAGAGCTGCGCCGCCGCTTCGGCGAGGGCTTCCGCCCGCAGCTCGAGCTCGAATACATCGAGCGGCTGCTGAAGGATTTCTAATTCAGCTTTGTCGGCACGCCAGGCCTCGCGCCATGTCGCTCATAATCCGCGCCGTCGTTCTCGCAGGGTCTCGTGTTGGCGTCTGCCGATCTCTGTCGTACGCGCAGAGCAGCGACCCTGCGGTCGAGTCCTGCGAGATGCTGGTGCGCGAAGAACTGCCGAGCTCCACGCAGTATCGTTATTTGGCGGCCGAGATCAGCGGCAGCACCGTGGTGCTCAGCTACGAGTCGGGCGCTCCCGCGACCAAACAGCAGAAGCGCTGCAACTTCACCTTCAACGCGTCGACCAACTCGTGGGGTTTTGCGCCGGGATTGCCGGACGCCTTGCAGGTCGCCGTGATGGGCGCCCTGGTGCATCGCGGCATCTATCCGATCCCGCGCGAGCTGACCGCGCTGAAGCCTGGGCCTTAAGCAACTGCTACATCGTCGCCCGGGCCGGGTCGGCGTCCTTGCTGAGCGCGCTCGGCACGAACATCCGCTCGACGGCCTCGACCATGTAGTAGAGCACGACGCCGATCACGGTGAGCACCAGCAGCGCGCCGAACACGCCCGGCGTATCGAGCTGGCCGTTGGCGTAGAGCAGGTAGTAGCCGAGCCCGCGGTCCGCGGCGACGAACTCCGCCACCACCGCGCCGACCACCGCGAGGCTCATGCCGATCTTCAGCCCGGCGAAGATGTTCGGCAGCGCCGCCGGCAGCCGCAGCTTGATGAAGGTGCGGTAGGCGCCGGCGCCCATCGAGCGGAACAGCCGCACCATGTCGGCTTCGATCGCTTCGAGGCCGACCATGGTCGACACCATGATCGGGAAGAACGCGATCAGGAACGAGATCAGCACCTTGGCCTGCAAGCCGGTGCCGAACCAGATGATGAACACCGGCGCGATCGCCACCTTCGGCACCATCTGCGACGACACCAGCAGCGGATAGGCGGTGCGCTTGGCGAGGTCGCTGAACGACACCAGGATGCCGAGCCCGATGCCGGCCACCGCCGCCACCGCGAAGCCCGCCAGGATCTCGATCAGCGTCGGCTGCGAGAACGCGATGTAGAGATCGCGCTTGGTCCAGATGTGATCGAACACCACGCTCGGCGCCGGCAGCACCAGCTCCGGCACCTTGAACAGCCGGACCGAAGCCTCCCACACCACGAGCGTGATGATCACGGCGACGATCGGATAGGTGTGCCGCAGCAGGCCGGGGCCGGCTCGGGCGCTCCGTTCGGGCGTGGATGCGGTCTCAGCCATCTAGCGATCCTTCAGGATGCCGTGCTGCATGAACAATTCGCGCACGCGGCCGGTGTAGCGGGTGAACTCCGGCGCATCGCGGATCAGCAGTTCGCGCGGCCGCGGCAGGTCGATGTCGATCATCTCGGCGATCTTGCCCGGCCGCGCCGTCATCACCATCACGCGGTCGCCGAGGAACACGGCTTCGGCGATGTTGTGGGTGATGAACACCACGGTGCGGCGGTCGCGCTGCCAGAAGGTCTGGAAGTCGAGCGCGAGCTGGTCGCGCGTGATGGCGTCGAGCGCGGCGAACGGCTCGTCCATCAGGAGCAGCGGCGGATCGTGCAGCAGCGCGCGGCAGATCGACACCCGCGAGCGCATGCCGCCGGACAGCTCGTGCGGATAGAAATTCTCGAAGCCCTGCAGGCCGACCAGCTCGAGCAGCTCCATCGCACGGCCGAGCAGCGTCTTGCGCCCGAGCCCGCGCACCTCGGCCTGGATCAGCACGTTGTCGAGCGCGGTGCGCCACGGCAGCAGCAGGTCCTTCTGGAACACGATGCCGAGGTCGGTGTAGGGGTCGGCCACCAGCGTGTCGCCGATCCGCACCTCGCCGCTCGGTCGGCCGCTGCAATCCGGCGATCAGCGACAGCAAGGTGGACTTTCCGCAGCCGGACGGGCCGACGATGGTGAGGAACTCGCCGTGCGCGACGGACAAGTCGGTCGGGCACAGCGCCTCGACGCGCTCCGCGCCCGCCCGCCGCGCAGGAAAGATCTTGCCGGTCTGCCGCAGCGTGACGAGAGGCTCAGTTTGTGCCGGTGAGTCCATGAAGGTCATTCGTCGTCATTCCGGACGCCGCAGAAGCGCGCGATCCGGAATCCAGACGCGACACTCTCGAACATGCATCTGGATTCCGGGCTCGCTCGCTTTCGCCTCGCGCCCCGGAAGTGACGGAGAGACGACCAGCTAGATCGCTTCGTTGGTGTAGAAATCCGTCACCGGACGCGCGATCGGCTGGCCGAGCACGCTGATGACGGCCTCGTAGGTCGCCTTCATCTTTTCCGGATCGTGATAGCCGAGCCCGTTCTTCTTCTGCGCGGGTCCTTCGCCGAGCGTCGCCTGGATCGCCATCTCCTTGACGCCGGTCTCCTTGTTGAGCTCGGGGAAGTGCTTGGCGATCGCGTCGATCGCCGCCTTCGGATCGGCGTAGGAATCCTTGCAGCCCTTCATGGTGGCGCGCACGAAGCCCTGCACGGTCTTCTTGTTCTCCTGCCAGTATTTCTCGGTGGTGATCAGCCCGTCGCCGTAGATGCCGACGGAATCGCCGAACGTGAAGTTGCTGATCTCCTGGCCGGACGGCAGCTTCAACTCGATGCCGGGCTTGGCGGGCAGATAGATCGCCACCGAGTCGGCCTGGTTCTGCAGCATCATCGCCACCTTCGCGGTGGCCGCCGCGTTCTTCCACTGCACCTTGTTGGTGTCGATGCCGTTCGCCTTGGCGAACAGGTTGAAGATGAACGGCGCCGTCGAGCCGGGCGAGTCGACGATGCTGCGGCCTTCCAGGTCCTTCGGCTTGTCGATGCCTTTGCCCTTCTGGAAGAACAGCGACAGCGCCAGCTTGTCGGAGATCAATCCGACCGCGCGCATGCGCGGCTCCGGCGTCCTGCCCTGGAGCTGCAGCATCTGCACCAGGTCGGCGTGGATGAGGTCGGCGTTGCCGGCGGTCAGCGCCTGCAACGCGAGCGCGTTGCCCAGCACGTGCTGGAACGTCACGTCGAGGCCCTGCTCCTTGTAGTAGCCGCGTTCGCGGGCGAGATAGACGTGGGCGTAGTCGCCCCGCGCGAAGAACTGGATGGTGAGCTTGACCGGCTTCAGAGCCTGCGCGCGCGCGACGTAAGGCGAGCCGATCACGCCGATCGCCGCCGCGCCCGCCGAGTGCGTCAGCAGCGTGCGGCGTGAAATTCCCCGATGATGCTCTGAGCTCATGTCCGTCCTCCCTTGTGTTCGGGAGAGCGTATCGGGATTTTTCGGGGTGGTCATGCCCCCCGGAGCGCGCCAGAGCAGGCGGCCGACTCGCGATCGCTCCACAGCATGCCCAGCAGTTGCGCCGCAATGAACGCCGGAACGCTGCCCGGGCGCGATGCCGGCGAAGGTGTTCGACCAGGCCCGCGCGATGGTCACGGCGGGGTTGGCGAACGAGGTCGATGCCGTGAACCAATAGGCCGCCGTGATGTAGAGCCCGACCGCGTACGGCGTTGCCGCGGGCGCCCGCGCAACGCAGCCGAAGATTGTCAGCAGCAGCCCGAACGCCGCGACGGTCTCGGCGAGCCACTGGCCGTAGCCGCTGCGAACCGTGGTGGAGATTTGCAAGATCGGAAGCTCGAACATCGCGTGCGCGATCCAGGTTCCGGCGATACCGCCGACGATCTGGCAGGCGATGTAGAGGCGCGGCGATCCGCCAGCCGATCGCGCCTTCGATCGCGAACGCGATGCTGACCGCCGGGTTGAGATGCGCGCCCGACACCGGCCCGAAGATCAGGATGAGGACGGGCAGTATCGCGCCGGTCGCCAGCGCGTTGCAGAGCAGGGCGAGCGCCACGTTTCCGCCGGACAGCCGCTCGGCCATGATGCCGGAGCCGATCACCGTGGCGAGCAGCAAGGCGGTGCCGAGCGTCTCCGCGAGCGCACGCTGCCCGAGTGTCGGACTCACGTTTCGGCTTTCGCCCGGGTGGTTGCGCCGTCCAGGCGTCCGATCTCGGTAAGGCGCTTCTGCAAGCTGAGCTGATCGAGGCTCTTGATCGGCAGCGCCGTGAAGATTGCGATGCGCTGGTGCAGCATGCGGTAGGCGTCCTTGAACGCCAGCGCGATCTCGGCATCGTTGCCCGAGGCCTCGGCGGGATCGGGCACGCCCCAGTGCGCGGTCATCGGCTGGCCCGGCCAGAATGGGCAAGCCTCGCCCGCCGCGTTGTCGCAGACGGTGAAAACGAAATCGAGCGGCGCCGCGCCGGGTGCGGCGAACTCGCTCCACGATTTGGAGCGGAAGCCGGAGGTGTCGTAGCCCAGCCCTTGCAGCAGATGGATCGTGTTGCGGGTTGACCTGGCCCTTGGGTTGGCTGCCGGCGCTATAGGCCTGGAACGTGCCGCGCCCGAGCTTGTTCAGGATCGCTTCGGCGATGATCGAGCGCGCCGAGTTGCCGGTGCAGAGGAACAACACGTTGTACGGCATGGTCGATCAGGCTCCGCAGCAGGCGGAAGCCTTCTCCGGCTTTGGCGTGCAGCACTCGGCCGCTTCGGCATGCACGAAGCGGGGAGCGCCGGGGCGTTCGCCGGTGCCGTCGCCGTAGATCGTGCTCTCGCCGGTGGTGAGGAACGTTTCCCAGGAGATGCCGGCGGGATCGTCGATCCAGGCCTTTTCCGAGCGGGCGTAGCAGCAGGTGGTCTGGCCTTCTTCCCGGACGTTGCTTCCCGCGTTGTCCAGGCGCGCATAGACCTCGCGCAGTTCACCCGCATCCTCGACCTGGATGCCGAGATGATCGAGGCCGGGCGTGCGGCCGCGCGTCGAAATCGCGAAGTTCACCCGCGGATCGTCGAGCATCCATTTGGCGTAGTCCGGCTTCGTCACCGAGGGCTGCGCCGCGAACAGCGCGGAGTAGAAGCCGATCGCGTCCGGAATGGATTCGACCGAGACGTGAACATGCAGGCGCTTCATGACGTTGTCTCCTTGGCGCGTTGGGCGGGTTCGGACGGATCGCAGCTTGCCGGCGCGCAAAGGTCGCGCGCGCCGCCGCAGCAGTTCTCGGTGAGATAGGCGAGCAGCGCGTTCATCGTGTCGTAGCGCGCGGCGTAGATCATCGAGCGGCCGTTGCGCCGGACCGTGACAAGCCCGGCCTGCCGCAAGCGGTCGAAGTGGAAGGTCAGCGTGTTCGGCGGCAGACCGAGATTTGCCGCGACTTCGCCGGCCGGCATGCCGTCCGGTCCGGCCTGCACCAGCAGCCGATAAGTATCGAGCCGGTTGTCCTGGGCGAGCGCGGCCAACGCGGTAACGGCGTCTGTCTTTTCCATATTTCAACGAATATAGAAATATGGTGGCAAAAGTCAATAACGACGGGCCGAATTGGCGAGCTTGACGGCTCGCGCAACTAGGATTATATTCATAATACCTTGCTCACCGAGGGCGTCTTCTAGGGGCGCTTAGTTGGCGGAGCAGGGTGTGGTCGCCTCCGGTCGGATTTCGCAAATCCGCTCCGGGAGGCTTCGGGTCACCGTCCGTCCCTCTATGGGGCACTAGCCCCTGCCAGGAGCTGTGGCTGACCGGAGGAAGGGCGGACGAGATCCTCACGACCTAGGTGGAAGGCCCACCCGGCCGGTCCTGAAAGTTACGGTCCTGAAGAACCAGAAACGCCGCGGTGGAGCGCCGGCAGGCGCGCACGCGTCTCGCGCATGACGAGCGTGTCGCCGCAAGGCGAAAACTAAAAGGACGCCTCTCCGGCGCTCCGCCTCCCTCACTTCGGGAAGGAGGAACGTTGAAGGAAGGCACGCGGCGCCTCAAAGTCCGCCAGCGATTTCGCACGTCTAGCAGAATTGGAAAGCATCCCATGACAACCGCCGACTTCACGCCAGGCAACTACAGCTTCCTGCCGTTCGCATTCCAGTATTCCAGCGGAGTCGCGGCGCTGCCGGGCTACGAGATCGAGCGCGTGCAGTTCCGCAAGCCGGTGCCGCTGATGCAGGGCTTCGAGCGCGTCGAGCAATACATCCGTGAGCGCGGCCGGCCGCTGACGTCGTTCTGCGCCTGCGAGTTGCGCTCGCCCGGCCAGTTCACCGACACCGGCTTCGTCGAATTCAACAGGAAATACGTCGTCACGCTGGAGAAGTGGGGCGTGTTCGACGGCAAGACCAATCCGGTGGCGCGCTCCAACGTCTGTCCGGAGATCGGCGGGCCGGCGGAGCCGTCGTTCCACGCCTTCTCGTTCACCGTTCCCGCCGCGAAAGCCGCGCCGAGCTTCGTGATCGCGGGCAGCGCGGAAGCGCGGCCGGGCGAGGGCAGCTATCGCGAGCGCATCGTGCGCTGGGGCGAGACCGGTGCGGACGCACTGCGCGAGAAGGCGGTGTTCGTGCTCGGCGCGATGGAAGCAAGGCTCGGCGCGTTCGGCTTCACCTGGGCCGACACCACGGCGACGCAGGTCTACACCGTGTTCGACCTGTATCCATTCCTCGCCGACGAGATCGTCGCGGCGCGGCGCCGCCCGCTCCGGGTTGACGTGGCACTTCGCCCGCCCGCCGGTGCAGATGCTGGACTACGAGATGGATTGCCGCGCCGTGGCGCGGGAATTTGTAATTTGAATTTAGCGGGATTTCGCCAGTGCGGCGGCGACGGCGAAGCGCAGTTCGGCCACCGTGAACGGCTTGGCGATGATGCCATGCACCAGATCCTCGAGTCCTGCGGCGCGCTCGCGCTGGTCGGCGTAGCCGGTCATCAGCAGGATGGTGAGCTTGGGAAAATCGCGCGCCGCCGCGAGAGCGAGCGCGATGCCGTCCATGATCGGCATCTTGATGTCGGCCAGCAGCAGGTCGAACTGGCCCTGCGCGCGGGTGAGCAGGTCGAGCGCCGCGGCGCCGTCGGCCGCTTGCGTCACCTTATGGTTGTCCAATTCCAGCGCACGCGCCGCCAGCGAGCGGACCGCCTCTTCATCTTCCGCGATGAGGATGCGCGCCACGGGCGCTCTCAGCGCAGACCGGCGGTGGCGTCGAGCCGGGTGAAGAAGCGCACCGTCACGTCGCGGCCTTCGCCCGGTGGCGAGGCGAGCCGGCTGCGGAACGGCAGCGTCTCGCCGGGCTCCAGCACCTCGCGGGTCGGCATCGCGGTCCAGGCGTACACCTCGCCGCCGACCTCATTGCGCATGGCGAAGCGCAGCCGCGGGACTTCGACAGGCTTCGACGCGGTGCTGGCGATGGTGCCTTCGACCATGAGGACGGCGACGCCGTCATGAATGTCTCTCGACACCTTGACCTCGGTGAACGTGAGGCCGCGCAGGTTCACCGGCAGGCCAATCGCCGCATAGAGCGAGGCCATCTGCGGCGCATGCTTCACGATGGTGCCGCGCCATCCGATCAGGGCTGCGACGACGCAGGCGAGCAGCAGGATGACCGCCGGCATGCGAGTGGCGCGGACCGGGATGCGCCGGCGCGCGGTGCCGCGTTTGAGCGGGCGGCGGGCGGCGACGTTTTCGACGTTTGCGGCCTTGGCCGGCGCGCCGGGTGGCTCGTCGGCGGCCGATGTCTGCTCGGATGGTATCGCGATATCGCTGAGCGACGGCGCCGATTGCTCGGGCTCGGCTTGCGCCTCCTCGGCCGGCGTTTCGCCGGCCGAGGGCGTTTCGATCAATTGGTCCAGCGAGGGTCCCGCCGGGTCGCCATTTTCCGAGACGGCCGGTGCGGGTTCGGATTCGGGCACGGGGCTGCTGGTTCCGGCGCTGCGGCGACGGCAGGATCGGACGGTGGCCCGAGCTCGGACTTGAAGGCGGCCACAGTGGCATCGCCGGCCGGCTCGTGCGCCGCGACAGGAGGCGGCACGACGGCAAGCGGCGGAACTTCGGGTGGCTGCTCCTGATGCCAGACCGCGCGGCAGCGAACGCAACGCACCGAGCGCCCCGCGGGGCCGATCGCGGTGGCGCTGACGTGATAGGACGCCGCGCAGTTCGGACAGGTGATGTGCATTCGCGAATCGTGAAAAGGCCGGCTTATCGCCGTGACGGTAGCAGTGGTCCGTTAACGCAACGGAAACCATGGGAAGTCAGGCCTCGCCTTCATTTGACCGGGTTAACGAGTCGTAAACGGCGGCCTATGGTGGTGGTCCGCTATCCTGTACAAGCGAATCGCGGGACGGACCGCGGCGGGGTGGAGATTGGCTTGGTCCGATTCGAGAATGTCGGCTTGCGCTATGGGCTCGGCCCGGAGGTCCTCCGCGACCTCAGCTTCCACGTCGAGCCCAACTCGTTCCAGTTTCTGACCGGACCGTCCGGGGCCGGCAAGACGTCGCTGCTGCGGCTGTTGTTCCTGTCGCTGAAGCCGACGCGCGGGCTCATTTCGATCTTCGGCAACGACGTCGTCACGCTTTCGAAGGACGAACTGTCCGTTCTGCGGCGCCGGATCGGCATCGTGTTCCAGGATTTCCGTCTGCTCGATCACATGACCACCTACGAGAACGTGGCGCTGCCGTTCCGTGTCGCCGGCAAGGACGAGGACAGCTACCGCGGCGAGGTGATGGAGCTGCTGCACTGGGTGGGCCTCGGCGAGCGCGCCACCGCGCTGCCGCCGGTGCTCTCCGGCGGCGAGAAGCAGCGCGCGGCAATCGCCCGCGCGGTGATCGGGCGGCCCCAGCTCCTGCTCGCCGACGAGCCGACCGGCAACGTCGATCCGAGCCTGGCGCAGCGGCTGCTGCGGCTGTTCATCGAATTGAACAAGTCCGGCACCACCGTGGTGATCGCCACCCACGACATTGCCTTGATGGACCAATACGACGCCCGCCGCCTCGTGCTGCACGACGGCCGGCTGCACGCCTACGATTGAGCGCACGATGGACGACCTGCGCATGGATGGCGAGCTTTCGATCCGGCAGCGGATGGCCGGATTGCTGCCGCGCATGGACACGCCGATCGTGCCGAAGAACTCGATTGCCGGCCGCGCGCTGGTCGCGGTGGTGGCGATCATGACGTTCCTCGCTTCGCTCACCGTGGGCGCGGTGATGCTGGTGCGCGCGGCCGCGAGCGATTGGCAGTCCGACGTCTCGCGGGAGATCACCATCCAGGTGCGCCCCGAGGCCGGACAGAATTTCGAAGGCCAGATCGAGCGCGCCGCCGAGATCGCGCGCGAATTTCCTGGCGTCGGCGAGGTCCGTGCCTATTCCGCGGAAGAATCGGCGCGCCTGCTTGAGCCGTGGCTCGGCACCGGCGCGGCGCTGCAGGATCTGCCGGTGCCGCGCATCATCGTGGTGCGGCTTGCACCCAACGCGACGCCCGACCTCGCGCAACTGCGCAAGCTTCTCGCCGAGCGCGTCGCCGGTGCGAGCCTCGACGACCATCGCACCTGGATGGACCGGATGCGCGCCATGGCCAACACGACCATCCTCGGCGGGCTTGGCGTGCTGCTGCTGATGGTGGCGGCCACCATGCTGTCGGTCGCGTTCGCCACCCGCGGGGCGATGGCGGCCAACCGCCCGATCGTCGAGGTGCTGCATTTCATCGGCGCGACCGACGGTTTCATCGCCGGCCAGTTCCAGCGCCACTTTCTGGTGCTCGGGCTGGAAGGTGGCCTGATCGGTGGAGCGGCGGCGGTCGTGGTCTTCCTGCTTGCGGCGGTGGCCGGCAAATGGGGTTTCGGGCTGGCCGGCGGCGAGCAGCTCGCCATGCTGTTCGGCACGTTTGTGCTGCGCATCGAGGGCTATCTTGCCATTGTTGCGCAGGCCATCCTGATCGCGGTGGTGACGGGGCTGACCTCGCGCCACACCGTCAACCAGACCCTGCGGACGGTCGAGTGATGACGCGAGCGCCGGGCCGATATCAGGCGAATGTCCGCCGGGGTTTCGGATCGATGATCCGAGGCCTGATCGTCGCCGGTTGCTTAGGCGCTGTGCTGATCGGAGTAGGCTTCCTGTGGTGGGTCAACAATCTGCCCGAAGCCGAAGTGCCGATGCGCAGCAAAGCGGACGGCATCGTCGTGCTGACGGGTTCGCGATTCCGCATCAACGATGCGCTTGAGCTTCTGGCCGCTGGTCATGGCAAGCGGCTGCTGATCAGCGGCGTTTATCCCGCCACCAAGCTCTCCGAAATCGCGCACACGATGCCGGAATTCGAACGCTGGTTCGCCTGCTGCGTCGACCTCGATCACATGGCGCTCAACACCATCGGCAATGCGGTCGAGACCAAGCGGTGGGCACGCGAGCAGCGCAGCCAATCGCTGATCGTCGTCACCTCGAATTTCCACATGCCGCGCGCGCTGACCGAGATTTCGCATCGGTTGCCGGACGTTCGGCTGATGGCGTATCCGGTGGTTTCGGACCGCGTCCGGGTCGAGTCCTGGTGGTCGAGCCCTGCGACCGCACGGCTGCTTTTTACGGAATATCTGAAGTATATGGTCGCCTCGGTCCGCGTGCGGTTCGACGGAACGGCGTGAGCACGGCAAATCGATAGGTCTTCAGTGGTTATCGCGCGCTCCATCCTGTTCAACCTCCTGTTCTACCTGAACCTCGTGGTTTTGCTGATCGTCGCGATTCCGACGCTGCTGCTGCCGTCGCAGGCCATCATCGAAATGGCGAAGCTGTGGGGCCGCATCAGCCTGTGGCTGCTGCGCGTGATCTGCGGCACCAGGTACGAGTTTCGCGGCCTCGACCGGATTCCATCCGGTCCGCTCATCGTCGCCGCCAAGCATCAGTCCACCTGGGAGACGTTCGCGCTGCTCTCGCTGTTCAAGCATCCGGTCTTCATCATCAAGCGCGAGCTGACCTGGATCCCGCTGTTCGGCTGGTTCACCATCAAGGGCAAGATGATCCCGGTGGATCGCGGCTCGGGCGCACAGGCGCTCAACGCCATGACGGTGCGCGCCAGGGAGACGATCCGCGGAGGCCGTCAGCTCTTCATCTTTCCGGAGGGCACGCGACGGCCGGCCGGCGCCGAGCCGAAGTACAAGTTCGGCGTTGCGCACCTTTATGACGTGATCGGCGTGCCGTGCATGCCGGTCGCGCTCAATTCCGGACTGTTCTGGCGCCGCCGCTCGTTCATTCGCCTGCCGGGCACCATCGTGGTCGAATTCCTCGAGCCGATCGCGCCGGGGCTCGACAAGCAGGCGTTCTTCGAGCGGCTGCAGAACGACATCGAGACCGCCACGGCGCAGCTCGTCGCGGAAGGCGAGGCCGAACTCAAGCGTGCGGGGCTTCGTGCGGACCCTTGAGCCGCTCCGCCAGCAGGTGCAGTGGCGCATCGCGGCAGCCCAGCGCTTCCAGCGCCGCGACCGTCTCGATCACGTAGTCCCTGTTGTTGCCAGAGCGGCCGTGGCCCTGGCGCACGTGGTGCAATTGCTGCTCCAGCGTGAGCCGCCCGGCGTATTGCGGGTGGCCCCGGTCGGCGACATAGCACACGGCGTCGACGCGGCGTTCCGGCTTGCCGTCGAGCCAGACTGTGCGCACTGTTTCGAGGTAAACCGACGTGGTCTGCTCGCGAGCGCGCAGATAGGTGAGCGTCTCGGCCCGCCTTTTCGCCGCGATGCAGTAGGCGACGCCGCGGCATGCGCCGCCCCGATCGATGCCGAGCACGAGGCCTGGACGTTCCGGCGTGCCGCGATGGTCGAACGAATAGATGCACAGCGAGCGGTGAAGGCCGGTCACGCGCGCTGGCACGCGTTCGAGATATTCGAAGCCCGGCCGCCAGATCAGCGAGCCGTAGCCGAACACCCAGAGGTCCTTGGGCTGGTGGTCGAAGCCGGAATCCAGATGGGGGGCCATGTCGGGGTCGTATCTGCAAAGAGCGGCTGGCTATCAGGCCGCCGTCGTGGCCGCAACAGGGCTGGACACGGCAGGATAAAGGCCGGACAACGTCATCTTTGAAACTTTGAAACGCCGCATTCGGCGGCTTCACACGTCCGATGCAGCAAGACACGACCTCGCGCCGCCGCTGGCCGCTGATTCTGATCGCTCTCGCCATTGTGCTGGCCGGAGGGTGGAGCGCGCTCTGGTACTACGCCGCTGGCCGCGCCGAGGCCGTGATCGCGGGCTGGCGCGAGCGCGAGGCCAAGGCCGGGCGCATCCACACCTGCGGATCGCAGACCGTGAGCGGATTTCCGTTCCAGTTCGAGATGCGCTGCGCCGATCCCGGCCTGGAGATCAAATCCGCCGCGCAGCCGCTTTCGATCAAGGCCAAGAACATTCTGGTCACCGCGAAGGTCTGGCAGCCGACGCTGCTGACCACTGAGATCACCGGACCGCTGACCATCGCCGATCCGGGTCAGCCCCCCACCATCACCGCCAACTGGCAGCGCGCGCAGAGCGAAGTGCGCGGCCTCCCCACGTCCCCCGAGCAGGTCACGATGGTGTTCGACCAGCCGATCGTCGAGCGGACTGTCGATGGCGCCGCGCAGAAGCTGTTCAACGCGACCCGCCTCGAGATCGGCGGCCGCATGCTGGAGGGCTCGGCCACCAACAATCCGGTGATCGAGATCGCGCTCA
The DNA here is from genome assembly GCA_963838595.1 of uncultured Alphaproteobacteria bacterium. Taxonomy (GTDB): domain Bacteria; phylum Pseudomonadota; class Alphaproteobacteria; order Rhizobiales; family Xanthobacteraceae; genus Z2-YC6860. The sequence goes on along the minus strand of CAWIRP010000002.1, from coordinate 21,726 downwards.
AGACGAAGGCCGCCGTTGCGCCGACGTTGCATCAGGTGATGGAGATCCCGCTCGACGCCGACATCACCGCGGTACTGCGCGGCTTGAAGGATTTCCGCCCGAAGCCCTGGCCGGATCGCTTCCGCGAAATCCAGGCGGCCGGCGGCAGCATCGAGATCAGCAACGCGCGGCTCCAGCAGGGCGAAACCATCGCGGTGACGAAGGGCACGCTCGCCCTGTCACCCAGCGGACGTCCGCACGGGCAAGTGCTGCTCACCGTCGCCAATCTGCCGGCGCTGCTCCCTGCGCTCGGGCTCGATGGGCGCTCCGCGCAGGCCAGCAAGCCACTCGACAACGCCGCCAACCGGCTCGACCGCATCGCGCCAGGCCTCGGCGGCATCGCGCGGCAGAACGCCGCTCCCGCGCTCACCGCGGCGCTCAACTTCATCGGCAAGCCCGCCGAGATCGACGGCAAGCGCGCTATCACCTTGCCGCTGCGCTTCAACGATGGGGTGGCGACGCTCGGTCCGATCCCGCTCGGACAAACTGCGCCGTTGTTTTGATCCCGGCTGGGCCACGTGTTAGCGTTTCACGGTAAACCCGGCGATCCGAATTGCTTTCTGCCTCGCATAATCCGAAGTTTCCGCCGCCGGTGAAAACCAGTGACACGCTGGTGTTCATCTGCACCTACAACGAGCACGGCAACATCGGCGCCATGCTCGATGGTCTGCTTGGGCTGCGCACGCGCTGTGACGTTCTGGTGGTCGACGACAATTCGCGGGACGGCACGCTGGACGTGCTGGCGGTCCGCGCCGCGGCCGAGCCACGCATCGGCGTGGTGGTGCGGCCGGGCAAGCTTGGCATCGGTTCGGCGCACAAGCTCGGCTGGCTGCACGCCCGCCGCATGGGTTACGCGCGCATCGCCACGCTCGATGCCGACCTGTCGCACGATCCGGCGGACGTGCAGCGGCTGCTCGACGCATTGGATGCCGGCGCCGACGTTGCGCTCGGGTCGCGCTTTGTGGTGGGGGCGAAGCACGATTACAGTGGATTGCGGCTAGCGGTCAGCCAAGGCGCCAACATGCTGGCGTCGTCGCTGTTGCGGCTGCCGATCGCCGAGCACACCACGTCGCTGCGCGCCGCCAAGCTGGCCCGAGTGCCGGATGGGCTGGTCGAGACCATCGAAAGCGACGGCTATGGGTTCTTCGTCACCTGCGTGGTGCGGCTGGCGCGGGCCGGGCTCACCTTCACCGAAATACCGATCCATTTCCGCGACCGCGCCGATGGCGTGTCGAAGATTTCCAAACGCCAGATCGTGTTCGGTGCGCTCAACCTGTTCCGCCTGAGCGTTGATCGCCGCCCATACGTGCCGCGCGTCTCGCAGTCCGGATTGCCGGACTGCCCGGTCTGTGGCCGGCCATACCAGATGCGCGAACCGTCCGGCGAACTGCGCTGCCTGGCGTGCTTCGGAACGGCGAGCTAACTACTCGGTGTCAGCCGCGTAAGGCCGCGGCAACGGCTCGGCCGGCAGGCTCTGATGGCCACGCCCGAAGTCGGGCACCGGCGAATCCTGTCCGATCTCGACGATACCGCGGCGGATCGCGCGGGTGCGCGCGAAATGGTCGTACAGCGCCTGGCCGTCGCCGCTGCGCATCGCGCGCGTGAGCCCCGAGAGATCCTCGCTGAAGCGGCCGAGCATCTCCAGCACCGCGTCCTTGTTGGCGAGGAACACGTCGCGCCACATGGTCGGGTCGGAGGCCGCGATGCGGGTGAAGTCGCGGAAACCGCCGGCGGAGAACTTCAGCACCTCCGAGCGTGTGACTTCGCCCAGTTCGTCGGCGGTGCCGACGATGGTGTAGGCGATCAAGTGCGGCAGATGGCTGGTGACCGCGAGCACCAGGTCGTGGTGGTCGGCCGGCATGCTCTCGACGTTGGCGCCGAGCGCGCGCCAGAATGATGCCAGCTTCTCGACCGCGGCTTTGTCGGCGTTTTCCGGCGGCGTCAGGATGCACCAGCGATTGACGAACAACTCGGGAAAGCCCGAGTCGGGTCCGGAATTCTCGGTGCCGGCGACCGGATGCGCCGGAACGAAATGCGCATGCGCGGGCAGGTGAGGGCCCATGTCGCGCACAACCGCGCCTTTCACGGAGCCAACGTCGGAGACGGTCGCGCCCTTCATCAGGTGCGGGCCGATTTCCTTGGCGACTTCGCCCGAAGCGCCGACCGGAATGCAGACGATGACAAGGTCGGAGCCCTCGACGGCTGCCGCGTTGGTTTCCACCACTTGATCGGCAAAGCCCAGCTCGGCGACGCGCTTGCGTGTCGCCGGCGAGCGGGCGGTGACCACGATCGAGCGCGCCGCGCCTTGCGCGCGTGCCGCGCGCGCGATCGAGCCGCCGATCAGGCCGGCGCCGATCAGCGCGAGCCGGTTGTAGATCGGCTCTTTCAGCTTGGTCACGCGGGCTTCCCCAAGAACTCCGTCAGCGCCTTGACCACCAGCCGGTTGGCTTCCTCGCTGCCGACCGTCATGCGTAGTGCGTTCGGCAGCTTGTAGGAGGTGACCTGCCGCAGCACCAAGCCGCGCTTCATGAGGAATGCGTTGGCGTCGGACGCCTGCTTCGCGTCAGGAAACATGATCAGCACGAAATTGGCGACGCTCGGCGTCAGCTTGAGCCCGAGCTTGCCAAGTTCGTCCGTGAGCCACACGAGCCACTTGGCATTGTGCTCGCGCGCCATTTCCTGATGCGCGGTGTCCTCGATCGCGGCGATACCCGCCTTGATCGCAGGCGCGTTAACGTTGAACGGTCCGCGGATGCGATTGATCGCGTCGATCACATGCGCCGGGCCGTACATCCAGCCAAGGCGGAGGGCTGCAAGGCCATAGATTTTCGAGAACGTGCGGCACATCACGACGTTGTCGCTGGTGGCGACCAGTTCGATGCCGGCCTCATAGTCGTTGCGGCGCACGTATTCAGCATATGCTGCGTCGATCACGAACAGCACGTGCTTCGGCAGACCTTTGTGCAGCCGCTTGATCTCATCGAACGGCAGGTACGTGCCGGTCGGATTGTTCGGATTGGCGAGGAACACGACCTTGGTCTTCGCCGTCACGCACTTGAGGATGGCGTCGACGTTGGCAGTGTAGTCCGTCTCCGGCGCGACGACCGGCTTCGCGCCGGTGCCGAGCGTGGCGATGGGATAGACGAGAAAGCCATGCGTGGTGTGGATCGCTTCGTCGCCGTCGGCAAGATACGCGCGCGCGATCAAGTTGAGCAGGTCGTCCGAACCGGCGCCGCAGATGATGCGGGCCGGATCGAGCCCGAACACGCGGCCGATGGCCTCGCGCAGCTCGGATGCCGCGCCGTCCGGGTAGTCCTCAAGATGCGTGCCGACGCTGTTGTAGGCCGCGATCGCCTTCGGGCTCGGCCCGAGCGGCGTCTCGTTGGACGACAGCTTGAACACCTTGGCGACGCCGGGCGCGGTGCTCTTGCCGGGCACATAGGCCTCGATATCGAGCACGCCGGGGCGTGGCTGCGGACGGTTGGCGGACATCGGAATGCACTACTTCTACTTGGGTTTCTTGGCCGGCACCGTATAGCGCGTCGCGTGGCTGCCGACGAGGGCCGTCGAGTCCACCTTGGCGCCAGCCTTAACCAGGGCGGCGGAGACGTCGCCGATCTTGCTCCCCGCGGGCACTGAGACCAGCAGCGCCGTGCCTTCGTCCACCATCGGGTCGGGCACAGCGATCAGCGGGGCGATGGCCGAGGCCGCGCGTCCTGCGTCCGGACCCCAGCCGGTGACATGCATGCTCCAGACCTCGGTCTCATGCGCCATGGCGTCGGGAGATGCGCGCGACACCACGAACACCGGCAGCGCGGCGGGATGGTCGGCCCGTTCGATGAACGGCAGCCGGGCGATGATCCGCGGTGCGCTCTCGAACTCGAGCGCGGTCCACCACGCGCCGGCGTGCGGTGAGGCGAAAGCCGGAACGAGACCAAGGTCGCCCTTGGATTCCGAGACGGCAGCCACAACGCCCGATGCACCGGTGTGGGCGACGAACGGCACAGTGAAGCCGAAATGGAAGCGCGCGCTGTCGCGCATGAGTGCATCGCCCGCGGAGAGGTCGGCGTGCACGGCGAACGGCGCCTGCACGTGCGTGAAGGTCGAGATGATGACCCGCCAGATGCTTTCGGCGGTGTCGAGCGGGAGGATGCCATGATGGCGCTGCACCAGGCGCCGCATCATGTCGGCCTCGCGAGCGGGCCGGAACGCTGCGCCGGATTCCTGCGTGCCTTTGACCGCGATCAGCCGGTCGATGATTTCGCCGCGCTCCATCAGCAGGTTGTGCATCGCCTCGTCGATGCGATCGATCTCCTTGCGGAGATCGGCGAGCGGAGGAGTGCCGGTCTGGGGTGGTTTCGTCATTGCGGGGCGACACTACAAGCCGCGGCTCGCGTTGTCAGGCCACGCCTGGGGTTGCGAGGTGGGCAAAGAAAGCGTTGACATTCGAGCCTGCCGATCCCTACTAAACCTTCGATAAACGGGCCTTTTTTGGCTGCCGGGATAGCGAAATGGCCGAGGTTGGCATAGCGCCGGATGCATCGGCTCGCTCGCGCGAGGCCGAGCACCCGCGCGACTCCCATGTTGCCCGCTTCGGCCCAGACAAGCCGCTGAAGCTCGACGCCGGCGTGACGCTGTCGCCGTTCCAGATCGCCTACAAGACCTACGGCACGCTCAACGCGGCACGCAGCAACGCGATCCTGATTTGCCACGCGCTGACCGGCGACCAGCACGTCGCGAGCGTCAATCCCGTGACCAAAAAGCCGGGCTGGTGGGAAACCATGGTCGGTCCCGGCAAGCCGATCGACACCGAGCGGTTCTTTATCATCAGTTCCAATGTGATCGGCGGCTGCCTCGGCACCACCGGGCCTGCGTCGATCAATCCGCAGACCGGCAAGCCTTGGGGCCTCGACTTTCCCGTTATCACCATCCGCGACATGGTGCGCGCGCAGGCGATGCTGCTTGATCAGCTTGGCATCGAGACGTTGTTTGCCGTCGCCGGCGGGTCGATGGGCGGCATGCAGGTGCTGCAATGGGCGGCGAGCTATCCGCGCCGCGTGTTCGCGGCGCTGCCGATAGCGTGCTCGACGCGCCATTCCGCTCAGAACATCGCGTTCCACGAGGTCGGCCGTCAGGCCGTGATGGCCGATCCGGAATGGCGGCAGGGACGTTATCTGAACGAGGACGCCAATCCGCGCCGCGGCCTCGCGGTCGCGCGCATGGGTGCGCACATCACGTACCTGTCGGACGCCGCGCTGCATCGCAAGTTCGGGCGCAAGTTCCAGGACCGCGAGAACCCCACGTTCTCGTTCGACGCCGACTTCGAGGTGGAATCTTATCTGCGTTATCAGGGCAGTTCGTTCGTCGAGCGGTTCGATGCCAATTCGTATCTCTATCTGACCCGCGCGATGGACTATTTCGACCTCGCCGACGACTACTCGGGGTCGGTCGCGAACGCCTTCAAGGATTCCGAAACCCGGTTCTGCGTTGTGTCGTTCACGTCGGACTGGCTGTTCCCGACTTCGGATTCACGCGCCATCGTTCACGCCCTGAATGCCGGCGGCGCGCGCGTGTCGTTCGCCGAGATCGTAACCGACAAGGGGCATGACGCGTTTCTGCTGGAGGAGCCGGAGCTGTTCGCGATCGTGCGCGGCTTCCTTGATGGCGCCGGCAAGGCGCGCGGCCTTGCGCCAGCGGCTGCGAGGTGACGATGCTGTCCCGCGTGAAACAGGATCTCACCATGGCGGAGGCTGCCCGCACCCCGGGCGGCTCGCGCGTCGACCTCTTGCTGATCGCCGATATGGTGGCGCCGGGCGCCAAGGTGCTCGACGTCGGCTGCGGCGATGGTGAACTGCTGCGCTTGCTCGGCGAGCGGCGCGGCGTCGACGGCCGCGGCATCGAGCTTTCACGCGAAGGCGTGAACGAAGGCGTGGCCAAGGGCCTTGCGGTGATCCAGGGCGACGCCGATACCGATCTTGCCGATTATCCGAATGACGCGTTCGACTATGTGATCCTGTCGCAGACGCTGCAGGCGACGCGCCATCCGCGTGCCGTGCTCGAGCACATGCTGCGGATCGGCCGCCACGCCATCGTCTCGTTCCCGAATTTCGGCCACTGGCGCATCCGCCTGCAAGTCGCGCTCGGCGGTCACATGCCGCAGACCGACAACTTGCCTTATGCGTGGTGGGATTCGCCGAACATCCACTTCTGCACCATCAAGGACTTTCGACAGCTTTGCTTTGTCTCCGGTGCGAAGATGGACAAAGCCGTCGCGCTCAACGCGTGGGGCTCGCCGCTGCGGCTTAATGCGCCGTGGTGGTTCTGGAATCTGTTCGGCGAGCAGGCGGTGTTCTTGCTGAGCAGGCGCTGACGCGAATCGAACGAATCTCGAATCCAAAATTCGCGGTTGCGACATCTGCAATTGCGAACATCGCCAGCGTCCGTAGAAAATTACCGCGATTAACCAGCCATGCGTTTGCGGGCGCGCCGCATGCGCTGAGTGGCCGGCAGAAAAATTGTTGTGACGAGGCGAGTTAGCGCAGACGCACGCAGCGCATTCACCAGTTTGCGCGGCGAAGTAGCGGCCGCCTTATTCTCATCATCTTATCGCCACGGGTGCCGACGATTGGGCGCGATGTTGCTTTGCAGCATCGGGGACGACACAACAAAAGGGGAAACCCGTAGATGTTCTTGAGAATGACGGGAATACTGGTTGGTTTGATTGCACTGTTCGTGACGCCTGCATCCGCAGGGACTTTGAAGAAGGCGTCCGAAATTTCCGAGTTGCTCCGCCATTCCGGCGGTCATGTTGAGTTCACCGACATGAGTGCGCGGCGCCGGCATCGTGCCGTGCGTCATCATGCGCGCCGTCACCATGTCGCGCGCTATCGCGTTGGTCGGAATGCCAAGCCGGTTGCCGCGAACTCTATGCTTCCGTGGCGCGTCACGCCGGCGGAATGTCGGACGTCGGGGGCACCGGCATCGTCGCCGAAGCGCGGCGCTACATCGGCACCAATCCGACCGGGCGCAGCAGCCTTTGGTGCGCCACCTTCATGAACATGGTGCTGGAGCGCAGCGGTCACCGCAGCAGTGGCTCCAACATGGCGCGATCCTTCGCGTCCTATGGCACCCGCGTGTCCGGGCCGCAGGTCGGCGCCATCGCAGTCATGTCGCGCGGTAAGCGCGGCGGGCACGTCGGCGTGGTGAGCGGCATCGATGCCAATGGCAACGTGACCGTCATTTCGGGCAATCACGGCCGGCGCGTTGCCGAGTCGGTTTACCCGCGCGGGCGGATCTTTGCCTACGTGATGCCGTAACGCCTGAATACTGCGCGAGGGGATCGGCGGCGGGGCAACCCGCCGCCGATTGCGTTTGGAACGATCCCGTTGGCGCTGCGTTCGCATGGCGTGCCTGACACGATCGTCGAAACCGACATCCCCGCGCGGCTCGACCGGCTGCCATGGAGCCGCTTTCACACCTTGGTCGTGGCCGCGCTCGGCATCACCTGGATCCTCGACGGGCTTGAAGTGACGCTCGCCGGCACTGTTGCCGGCGCGCTGAAAGCGAGCCCCGTACTGCAGTTCAGCAACGCCGACGTCGGCTTTGCCGCTGCCGCGTATCTGGCGGGGGCCGTATCGGGGGCGCTCTTTTTTGGATGGCTGACGGACCGGCTTGGCCGCAAGAAACTGTTCTTCATTACTCTCGCGGTTTACCTGGTGGCCACAGCGGCGACCGCTCTCTCCTGGAATCTGTGGAGCTTCGTGCTGTTTCGTTTTGTCACCGGCGCCGGCATTGGCGGCGAATATGCCGCAATCAACTCGACCATTCAGGAACTGATCCCGGCGCGGGTGCGCGGCTGGACCGATCTTGTCATCAACGGGAGTTTTTGGCTCGGCGCGGCGCTCGGTGCGATCGGTGCGATCGTCCTGCTCGATCCTGCGTTGATCGATCCGGAATACGGCTGGCGGCTCGCGTTCCTGATCGGTGCGCTGCTCGCGGTCGTGATCTTCTTCATGCGGCTATGGCTGCCGGAAAGCCCGCGCTGGCTGATGACACACGGACGGGAAATAGAAGCCGAGCGCATCGTCGCTGCGATCGAACGACAGGTTTATGGCGCAACGCCGATCCCGGCGGGCGATCTGCCGCGCGTGCGGTTGCGGGCGCGCAGTCACACCCCACTCATCGAAGTGGCACGCACGCTGCTGCGAAGCTACCGCCAACGCACTCTGGTTGGCTTGAGTCTGATGGGCGCGCAGGCGTTCTTCTACAACGCGATCTTCTTCACCTACGCGCTGGTGTTGACCGACTTCTACGCGATCCCCGCGGATCATGTCGGCTGGTACATTCTGCCGTTCGCCGCGGGCAATTTCCTCGGCCCGCTTGTTCTCGGCCGGCTGTTCGATGTGGTTGGCCGCCGCACCATGATCGCATTCACCTACATTGTATCGGGGGTGCTGCTTGCGGCGACTGGCTACCTGTTCGCATTAGGTGTCCTTACGGCGGCGCAGCAGACGCTGGCCTGGACCGTCGTGTTCTTCTTTGCGTCGGCAGCGGCAAGCTCGGCCTACCTGACGGTGAGCGAAACTTTCCCGCTGGAAATACGCGCACTCGCCATCGCGTTCTTCTATGCGGTCGGCACGGGCATCGGAGGCGTCGCAGGCCCGTGGCTGTTTGGCGCGCTGATCGACACCGGCTCGCGGGTCAGCGTGTTCGGGGGCTATCTGTTCGGCGCCGCGCTTATGATTGCGGCGGGATTGATTGCAGCGTTCTTTTGCGTGCCGGCGGAACGCAAGCCGCTGGAGGCTGTTGCCCGGCCTCTCGCCTTTGTCGATTAGCTCATTCCTCGAACGTCGCATTCACCCAATAGCAGTTGCCTTTTTGATGGACGATTGGGTTGCCCCAATTGTCGTCGCGTCCCTTGTCGCGCGGCTTGTACTGCATGGTGAACAACGTGAAATCCTCCGCGCCCGGAGCGGAAAACCATTTGACCCCGGTTGAACGCGCCCACTTGCGCACTGTCTGTGTTTTTCCGTCACGGATACTGAACGTGTATTCGTCGGGTGCGATCGACAGCGTCTTGCGGCGGAGCCCATTGAGCGTCTCGTCGCCGGGCAAAACCATCGCATTGCCGATCCGATTCAGCGCCAGCTTCCGCCACTGCTCGATATCCTTCGGATCGAAGGTGATAGGGATGATTAGAGCGTGCAGCATGGTGGGCTCGCTTGCGGCCTTTTCGTCGCAGCCCTTCATCGCTGCAGCGAGCCAGTCGAAGTTGCTGTCCGAGGCGGTGACGGGTTGCGACGGCAGCGTCTGTTCGGCCGGACCGTCGCCTGCCGCAATCAGGGGCTGGTCCCAGCGCGTGGCGGCGTAGATCGCGATAGCGAGAACGGGAATCAGCACCGCGGCAACGGCGATGATGCCCAGCGCGGTCCGCCGCGCCGGATTGACCGCTCTGCACTCGGGACAAGCCCGCGCCATGAGAGGGATCGGTGCATCGCACCATTGGCACTGCGTTTTCATATTGCCTCGATGGTGTCGCCGGGCGCGATCAGACCACCCTCGATCACCTCGGCATAGATACCGCAATCGGCGTGATCGTAGGTGTCCATCAGGATGCGTGGGACCGGCAGGTCGCGGATCGCGGTCTGCGGATCGACCTCGGTGGCGGCGCAGCGCACGATTCGTTTCACCACCTTCAGCCGCGCGGTCGCCCCGACCGCGAGCTCCGAGCCGAGCAGGTTGAATTCATGCCAGGCCGGCCAGCCGTTCACGTGGATATTTCCCCGAAAGCGCAACGGATCGACCGGCGCGCCGGCTGCGTTCTCCAGTTCCACCACCGACGCGAGGTTGATGATCGAGACCACTTTCCTGGCCACGTCGGAGAAGCTGTGGCCCGGCGCGTGCAGCACCTTGGGCGGACCGCGCAGCTCGTCGGCGCAGTATTCGGCGAGGAAGTTCTCGATCGCAGCGCGACCTTCCGGTGTCCGCAGATCGCCCCGCGCGGCCTCGCGATTCTCATAGCGAATGGTCATGACGTGGGTGCTCTCATCCAGCGAGGTACGCAAGGCTGCCAGCCGGGCGTTGCGCATCAGCATGAGGAACCTAATCTTCGGAAAATATTGCGGATTGGCGGCGTCGAACGCCGAAGGTCCGTTTTCGACCGCATAGGCGCGGTCGAGCGGCAGGGTGGCGCCCTTCGCCAAGTTCACCCGAGGCAACCTTTCGGGCGCAAAACCCTTTACCGGGTAGCGATAAATCGACTCGATCTGGGCCATGGCGGTAGGTCCTAACAGCCTGCGTGTGCCCTGCAAATTGCCGCCTTGGCCCCTTTTCGGCCGAGGGCTGCATTCCTACATTCTGCAACGGTGGATGCTCGTCCGAGGTCCGCCATGCGGGCGCCTCCAGAGGGCCCGAAGGGAGCGATTGAATGAATATCGAGAAATACACGGACCGCGCTCGCGGTTTTGTCCAATCTGCCCAGTCCCTTGCACTGCGCGAAGGGCATCAGCAGTTCACCCCTGAACATATCCTCAAGGTCCTGCTCGACGATCCGGAAGGGTTGGCGGCCGGCCTGATCGACCGCTCCGGCGGCAATTCGCGGCAGGCCCTGAACGCCGTCGAGGAGGCGCTCGGCAAGATGCCGAAGGTGTCCGGCGGCGGAGCCGGTCAGGTCTATCTGGCGGCGTCTACCGCCCGGTTGTTCGACAACGCCGAGAAGATCGCGGAGAAGGCCGGTGACAGCTTCGTCACCGTGGAACGGCTTCTGCTCGCGGTTGCGCTCGAAAAGGACAGCGATGCGGGCAAGATCCTCGCTCGCGCCGGCGTGACGCCGCAGAACCTCAACGCCGCGATCGAAAGCCTGCGCAAGGGCCGCACCGCCGATTCGCAATCGGCCGAGAACGCCTATGACGCGCTGAAGAAATACGCGCGCGACCTGACGCAGGCGGCGCGTGACGGCAAGCTCGACCCGGTGATCGGCCGCGACGAGGAAATCCGCCGCACCATTCAAGTGCTTTCCCGCCGCACCAAGAACAACCCGGTGCTGATCGGCGAGCCCGGCGTCGGCAAGACGGCGATCGTCGAGGGTTTGGCGCTGCGCATCCTCAATGGCGACGTGCCGGAAAGCCTCCAAAACAAGAAGCTGCTTGCGCTCGACATGGGCGCCTTGATCGCCGGTGCGAAATACCGCGGCGAGTTCGAGGAGCGGCTCAAGGCCGTGCTCAACGAGGTCACGTCTTCGGACGGCGGCATCATCCTGTTCATCGACGAGATGCACACGCTGATCGGCGCCGGCAAGGCCGACGGCGCGATGGATGCATCCAATCTGCTCAAGCCGGCGCTTGCGCGCGGCGAGCTGCACTGCATCGGCGCCACCACGCTCGACGAATACAAGAAGCATGTCGAGAAGGATGCGGCGCTGGCCCGGCGCTTCCAGCCGGTGTTCGTCGATGAGCCGAGCGTCGAAGACACCATCTCGATCCTGCGCGGCCTGAAGGACAAATACGAGCAGCACCACGGCGTGCGGATCACCGATGGCGCGCTGGTTTCGGCGGCGACGTTGTCGCACCGCTACATCTCCGACCGCTTCCTGCCCGACAAAGCCATCGATCTGATGGATGAGGCCGCGGCGCGGCTGAAGATGCAGGTCGATTCCAAGCCCGAGGAACTCGACTTGATCGACCGCGAGGTCGTGCGGCTGAAGATCGAGCAGGAGGCGCTCAAGAAGGAGAGCGACGCAGGCTCCAAGGACCGCTTGAAGCGGCTGGAAGGCGAGCTCAAGTCGCTGGAGAAACAGTCCGCCGACCTGACCGCACGGTGGAAGTCCGAAAAGGACAAGCTCTCGGACGCGCAGAAGCTCAAGACCGAGCTCGATCAACTGCGCGCGGAACTCGCCAACGCGCAACGCCGCGGCGAATACCAGCGGGCCGGCGAATTGGCCTATGGCCGCATTCCGGAGCTTGAAAAGAAGCTCAAGGACATCGAAAGCAAGGGTGTCGGCGGCGCGGTGGTCGAGGAGGCGGTGACCTCCGATCACATCGCGCAAATCGTGTCGCGCTGGACCGGCGTGCCTGTCGACAAGATGCTGGAGGGCGAGAAGGAAAAGCTTCTCCGTATGGAGGAGGAGCTTGCCCGCCGTGTCGTCGGTCAGGCCGAGGCCGTGAAGGCGGTGTCGACCGCCGTGCGCCGCGCGCGCGCCGGCTTGCAGGATCCGCACCGGCCGATCGGCTCGTTCATGTTCCTCGGGCCGACCGGCGTCGGCAAGACCGAGCTGACCAAGGCGCTCGCGTCATACCTGTTCGACGACGAGCAGGCGCTGATCCGCATCGACATGTCCGAGTACATGGAGAAGCATTCTGTCTCGCGGCTGATCGGCGCTCCTCCGGGTTACGTCGGCTACGACGAAGGCGGTGCTCTGACCGAAGCGGTGCGGCGTCGGCCCTATCAGGTGATCCTGTTCGACGAGATCGAGAAGGCGCACCCGGACGTGTTCAACGTGCTTGCTGCAGGTGCTCGACGACGGGCGCCTGACCGACGGGCAGGGACACACCGTCGACTTCCGCAACACGCTGATCGTGATGACGTCGAACCTCGGCGCCGATTTCCTGGTCAACCAGCCGGACGGCGAGGACAGCGACGCGGTCAAGGATCAGGTGATGGCGGTGGTGCGGGCGAGTTTCCGCCCCGAGTTCCTCAACCGCGTGGACGAGATCATCCTGTTCCACCGGCTGCGGCGCGAGCACATGGGCCGCATCGTCGACATTCAGATCGCGCGGCTCGGCAAGCTGCTCGAGGACCGCAAGATCGCGATTACGCTCGATACCAAGGCGCGCGAGTGGCTCGCCGACAAGGGCTACGACCCGGCCTATGGTGCGCGTCCGCTCAAGCGGGTGATCCAGAAGGCGGTGCAGGATCCGCTCGCCGAGCTGATCCTGTCCGGCAAGATCAGGGACGGCGAGAAGGTCTCGATCTCGGCCGGCAAGCAGGGTCTGACCTTCAACGGTCAGGTCGCGGAGGCAGCCTGAGCCCGCTACACTTCGCACCCGGCGCGAAATTCTCGCGCCGGGCAAACTACTCACGAGCATCCTGATGAGCTACGCCAAGTCCGTTCTGCAGCCGGGCGAAACAGTCGTGGCGACAGGCCGTCTGCACTGGATCATCTATTGGCCGGCCATGCTTTCGTCTTACTCGGTGGCCGTGGTTCTGCTGCTTTTGAACCCTCGCGATTGCCGAACTCTGACCACCTGATAAACGGTACGGCGCAGCGTTCGGTGCTCTGTTCGTCGCATTTTTCGCACATGCCTGGTTCAAGCACTGGATCACCGAGTTCGCGGTGACCAACAAGCGAGTGATCTACAAGCGCGGTTTTCATCTGCGCGCCAGACTGCCGAGATGAACATGGACAAGGTCGAGAGCGGTCGATGTGACGCAATCGATACTGGGCCGCTTCTCGGACTACGGCACGATGCGGATCACCGGCACCGGTGCCGGCATCGAGCAACCTGAGCACGCGCATCGCGTCGCCGATCGAACTGCGCAACGCGATTATCGCCAAGTAGGCTGAAATCAGCGGGCGGTTTGGCCGGTCGACGCGACACGCGAATTGCGTGCGATCATGTTGTCGAGCCGGTCGCGCTCCTGCTCGAAATTTGCCAGCACGGGCCCGTCGAGCACGCGGCCGCGCGGCAGCTTGAGGCGCAGCGGATCGACGAAGCGGCCGTTGACCAGGATTTCGTAGTGCAGGTGCGGGCCGGTCGAGAGGCCGGTCGAGCCGACGTAGCCGATCACCTGACCCTGGCGCACGCGTCCGCCAGGCTGGGTCGAACGGGCAAAAGCGGTCATGTGGCCGTAAGCGGTTTCGTACCCGTTGGAGTGGCGGATGCGGACGTATTTGCCGTAGCCGGATTCCCAGCCGACCTTTTCGATCACGCCGTTGCCCGACGCATAGATCGGCGTGCCAAGCGGCGCCGCCCAGTCAACGCCGGTGTGCATTCTGGTGTACTGCAGCAGCGGATGGCGTCGCGAGCCAAAGCCCGAGCGCATGATGCCTTGCGCGAGCGGTTTGCGGACCAGGAACTTCTTCGCGCTCTTTCCGGTCTCATCGTAGTAGTCGACGACGCCGTCATCGGGAGTCTGGAAGCGATAGAATTTCTTGGTCTCGCCGCCATTCGTCAGGCTGGCGAACATCACGTCGGTCTTGGCGTCCGGCCCGGCCTCGTCTTCACCAGCATAGAGAACGTCGAAACTGTCACCGGGCGCCGCCTTGGTCTGGAAATCGACGTCGTATGAGTAGATGCGGATCAGACTTTCGATGATGGGGCGCGGAATTTGGTTGCGCAGCGCCGTTTCGTAGAGGCTGTGGTAGAGCCGCATGCCCTTGCCATCATCCTCCTCGTCGTCATCGCTGGCGTCGGCGACTTCGGTGTTCATGCTGGTCACGTCGACCGGAACGTAGCGGCCGCGGTCGGACAGGGCGACGACGGCTTCGATCGTACTCTCGCCGGTGACGATGACGCGGACTGGCTGCAGGCTTGATGAGCCGGCGACGGAAGCAACGAGGATGCGCAATCGCTGGCCTTCCTTAAGGCCGCCGTCACGTCCACGCGCGCCGAGTGCTGCGGCAATATTCTTGATCTCGTCCGCCGTGGCGCCAAGCTCGCGCAAGATGGTCGTGATGCTCTCGCCCTTCTTGACCGTGACGGTGCGCTCGTTCCACGAGTTGCCGCCGGTCACCTGGTTTCCGGTCTTGGGGAGCAGCGTGATGTTCTCGGGCACGATACGCGTCTCGAAGCCGGCATAAGGATCGGCTTCGCGATCGGCTGGAGCGTAGGCGAGGGTGGGGCTTGTGGTGAGCGGCTGGACGCCGGCGACTTGGTAACGCGCCTGTTGCGTGCCTCCGGTCCAGTTCGCCGTGTCGCGCACCCGCGCGATGATGTCGTCCATAGGCAGTGCGGCCGCGATCTTTGCACGCGTCAGCATGCCCGCGAGATCGCGGGTGACGAAGGTCACTTCAGCGTCCGGCTCGGCGCCGGGCTGTTCCTCAAGCGGTACGCCGTCGGCCCCGGCGGCGGCGAGCAATTTCTGCGCGTTGAACGCCGGAATGCTGGCCGTGAGCTCGGAGGTCGACATCGTCAGGTTTGCAGCGACGCGCACGTACGGCCGCACGCGCACCACTTCGCGGTCGCCGACGCGGTTCATGGTGGTGACGCGGATGACCTGGCGTGCGCCGTTCGATTCACCCGCGGGCGGCAGACGATCGCTCTTGCGCGTGCCGGCGAGCTTGTCGCCGCCGCTGATCGAGCCGCGCATGATGTTTTCGATACGGTCGGGGAGCGTGGCGAAATTGGTTTCGCCGTCGAGCGATGCGAATACGGCGCCGCCCATAAGAGCAGCGCCGCTCAAGCCGGTGAGAATTGTGCCGGAAAACCACTGCGCCGATACGCGGCGGCGGTCGATCGGATCGCCGGTGCCGCCGTCCACCGAAAGCGGCGGCTCGTTGCCGAGATCGATCGTCTCGTGCTCCAGCCTCGATCGATGGTGGGCGCGCCCCCTAGCTTGATCCAATCGCTGTCCCCTGCCTTCGTCGTGCCGGCCAAGTGTTCGCTAGACAAGTGCGCGCTAGATTCGAGCAAAGAGACGATGCCGCGAGGGCGCTTGCCTCGTCAATGACGGCGGACGCCGGCCCGAAACTGGCGAGACTTGACGAAGCTCCCCTGCATTCCCACCAAAGAACTGGCAAGAACGGCGGAGGAATGTGGCTCAAGTGCGGCACGGCGTGGATGGCTCGGGGCGTGAAAGATCGCTTAATGCCTGGGATTGCAGCCGAAGCGCCTCGCAAGATTTCTCGGCTTTTTAGTTGACAGCGGCGGGCGTCCGCCCATATAAACCCGGCATACGGCGCGCCGTCCGCTTACGGGCTCGATGGCGCGTCCGCGAAGCTCCTCACTTTTAGCGAGGAAAGGCCTCCGATAAGGCTCGGAGGCTTACGTTTCGTCGGCTTTCCGGTCCGCCGGGAAGTGGGGGCCGCGAGGCTTCCGGGCTGTTTGACAAGTGAATCGGAAGAAAGAGAAACGTGGACGGCGGAGTCCTTGCGGACCGCTTCCTCGAACGGCGGAAGCATCGAAAGATGGTTCCTCGGGAGAAGAGCGGTCGGACGAGACTTCGGCGGTACACGTTTTTGGTCAACACCAATGGTCGCAGGCGCAACGCAAGTTGTGCAGGCGATTAAAGGTGGGACCTCGTCAAAACGAAACGTGTGATCGCCGGGATAAAGTTCTCATCCAACTTGAGAGTTTGATCCTGGCTCAGAGCGAACGCTGGCGGCAGGCTTAACACATGCAAGTCGAGCGCCCCGCAAGGGGAGCGGCAGACGGGAGAGTAACACGTGGGAACGTACCCTTCAGTTCGGAACAACCCAGGGAAACTTGGGCTAATACCGAATACGTCCGTAAGGAGAAAGATTTATCGCTGAAGGATCGGC
The DNA here is from genome assembly GCA_963838595.1 of uncultured Alphaproteobacteria bacterium. Classification (GTDB taxonomy): domain Bacteria; phylum Pseudomonadota; class Alphaproteobacteria; order Rhizobiales; family Xanthobacteraceae; genus Z2-YC6860. The sequence continues at coordinate 5,210 of CAWIRP010000002.1, read as the reverse complement.
CCGCGTCTGATTAGCTAGTTGGTGAGGTAACGGCTCACCAAGGCGACGATCAGTAGCTGGTCTGAGAGGATGATCAGCCTCACTGGGACTGAGACACGGCCCAGACTCCTACGGGAGGCAGCAGTGGGGAATATTGGACAATGGGCGCAAGCCTGATCCAGCCATGCCGCGTGGATGATGAAGGCCTTAGGGTTGTAAAGTCCTTTTAACGGGGAAGATAATGACGGTACCCGTAGAATAAGCCCCGGCTAACTTCGTGCCAGCAGCCGCGGTAATACGAAGGGGGCTAGCGTTGCTCGGAATCACTGGGCGTAAAGCGCACGTAGGCGGCTCTTTAAGTCAGGGGTGAAATCCTGGAGCTCAACTCCAGAACTGCCTTTGATACTGAGGAGCTCGAGTCCGGGAGAGGTGAGTGGAACTGCGAGTGTAGAGGTGAAATTCGTAGATATTCGCAAGAACACCAGTGGCGAAGGCGGCTCACTGGCCCGGTACTGACGCTGAGGTGCGAAAGCGTGGGGAGCAAACAGGATTAGATACCCTGGTAGTCCACGCCGTAAACGATGGATGCTAGCCGTTGGCAGGCTTGCCTGTCAGTGGCGCAGCTAACGCATTAAGCATCCCGCCTGGGGAGTACGGTCGCAAGATTAAAACTCAAAGGAATTGACGGGGGCCCGCACAAGCGGTGGAGCATGTGGTTCAATTCGAAGCAACGCGCAGAACCTTACCAACCTTTGACATGTCCCGTATGGGTTTCAGAGATGAGATCCTTCAGTTCGGCTGGCGGGAACACAGGTGCTGCATGGCTGTCGTCAGCTCGTGTCGTGAGATGTTGGGTTAAGTCCCGCAACGAGCGCAACCCTCGCCCTTAGTTGCCATCATTTAGTTGGGCACTCTAAGGGGACTGCCGGTGATAAGCCGCGAGGAAGGTGGGGATGACGTCAAGTCCTCATGGCCCTTACAGGTTGGGCTACACACGTGCTACAATGGCGGTGACAATGGGATGCAATGGAGCAATCCTGCGCAAATCTCAAAAAGCCGTCTCAGTTCGGATTGGGGTCTGCAACTCGACCCCATGAAGTTGGAATCGCTAGTAATCGCAGATCAGCACGCTGCGGTGAATACGTTCCCGGGCCTTGTACACACCGCCCGTCACACCATGGGAGTTGGCTTTACCTGAAGACGGTGCGCTAACCGCAAGGAGGCAGCCGGCCACGGTAGGGTCAGCGACTGGGGTGAAGTCGTAACAAGGTAGCCGTAGGGGAACCTGCGGCTGGATCACCTCCTTTCTAAGGATGATCCTTCAGAGCCTCCCTCACGAGACTCTATCGGATCTCTTAGAGACATCAGGGCCAACCGGTTTCAGGATCGGTTAGGTCCATTAGCGGGACGCCGCCGTCTACGTTTCTCTTTCTCCATGGACGAGCTCGGGCCGTTCGCACGCCTATTGGCGGGCGAGACGGCCACCGGGGGCTTGTAGCTCAGTTGGTTAGAGCGCGCGCTTGATAAGCGTGAGGTCGGAAGTTCAAGTCTTCCCAGGCCCACCAACCTTCGCTGCTTACGCAGCTTCGGTTCGCAAGTCGCGCACTCAGAAGGTTGCCCGCCGCAAGCTTGGCGAAGGCGGTCACCGTCGACTGATGGGGCCATAGCTCAGTTGGGAGAGCGCCTGCTTTGCAAGCAGGAGGTCGTCGGTTCGATCCCGTCTGGCTCCACCAGCCGGATCGCCGAACGCGCGCAGCAGTATTCGTCCATGGTAACCGTCTTGTCGGCTTCGATCTCGATCGAGCGCCGGCAGGTTCTTTGACATCGTGAAGAGGAGATCGATCCGAACGTTACGCGTAGTGATGAGCTGCGTGTGACACACATCCTAAGGCGCGCTTGACCGCACGCCTCTCGGACCGATCTCGAAGCAAGAATGGTCTTTCTGTCAGTGTCCATCCGAGCGGGCAAAAATCTTCGCAAGAGGATTTGAGTTCGAGCGGCGCCGCGCCGAGTGGCGAACGGACATTGATTTCAGTGCTCATGCGGGCGGACAAATCTTCAAAAGGGATTTGCTCGGCCGCGATCGACGCCACGCGAGTGGCGAATGGGCATTGATGATGAGAACGATCAAGTGACTTAAGGGCATTTGGTGAATGCCTTGGCGCTGAGAGGCTATGAAGGACGTGCTACGCTGCGATAAGCCACGGGGAGCTGCGAAGAAGCTTTGATCCGTGGATTTCCGAATGGGGAAACCCACTTCCGATAACGGAATTCCGAGATCATGTTTTTGGGGCGCACAAGCCTTGAGACCATGCGATCGGATTCGCCCGAGAGCTTGCGTGTTGCGAAAGCAATGCGTGATTTCGGACTTCCGTTATCAAAAGGAAGTATGAGATCTCTGAATCAAATAGGAGGTTTCAAGCTAACCCGGAGAACTGAAACATCTCAGTACCCGGAGGAAAGGACATCAACCGAGACTCCGCTAGTAGTGGCGAGCGAACGCGGACCAGGCCAGTGATAATCTTGAGACAACCGGAAGCGTCTGGAACGACGCGCCTTAGCGGGTGACAGCCCCGTACGGGTAACGCAAGAGATTATCCTCGAGTAAGGCGGGACACGTGCAATCCTGTCTGAACGTGGGGGGACCACCCTCCAAGCCTAAGTACTCCTCAGCGACCGATAGCGAACCAGTACCGTGAGGGAAAGGTGAAAAGCACCCCGACGAGGGGAG
>CAWIRP010000001.1:0-195185 GCA_963838595.1 uncultured Alphaproteobacteria bacterium | reverse complement strand
GAACACGTTTCTGTCCCTACCGCTAAATGCAGCCACGTTTTCTTGATCATCTGTTTTGCGAATCCGGTTCATCATCCGGCTGCTACCGTCCCCAGCCAGGGCTGATCCCCATCTCATGTGGGGAGCGCATTGCATGCCAAAGGTCCAAAAGCGATTTCGGGCACAGCGTTTTCTATCTACAGAAAGGCGCGAGCCCCAACGACTACATGGGCCCGCTCGGCAGCGGGTTCTTTGTCCGGATGGAACGTCACTCTTCTATGGCGTGACCAATCATCATGTCATCCGCCATGGCGCGACAATTGTTCGCATCAAGAACGTACTGACGCGTCTGTTACGTCTTTCAAGCTTGAGGACTGGCACTTCATCCCGGACCCGAAGGACGCTTCGAAGCCGCTCGACGATGTCTGCGCCGTGCAGATTTACATGTCCGAAATCCGAGCGACATCGATTTCCACCTCCGGGATAGATACGACGGCATTCCACTCGGAGTTTTCCTGAAAGAATCGGAGATTGAGCCGGAACAGGTCGGCCTCGGGGAAAACGCTTTCATGATTGGGTTATTCGCGCAGCACCATGGCGGCAAGCGAAACGTGCCCAGCGCACGATCTGGCAACCTCGCGATGCTTGCTGACGAAGCCGCACCGATCGAAGCGCAGCATTCCACGTGGCCGCGCATATGTGTGACATGCGTTCGCGAACCGGATTTTCAGGCTCGCCCGTGTTCATCTATCGCACGCCGCAGGACGACGATGAAATTGGCGGAGAGCATGGCGAAGTTGCCGGAGCCGCGACAATGAGATCCGAGACATTGCTGAGAAACTCCCCGGCAATTCATGCGGGCCAGTTCAACGACTTCATCAAGGTACAAAGAGCAAAAGACCTGGGGAAAAAGTTACCCCATCCGCCGACCCGGCGCCCACCGAAGAGGAACGCATGATCTGGAGCGGCGATTACCTGCGCATTCCAGGACGACCATTGTTGTGCCGTCCTGGCGTATCGACGCCCTTCTGCACATGGACGTATTCAAGAAAGCGCGATGAGGCGTTCGAGCTATGCGCAAGCATGAACGCGAACAACACCAGCTCGGTCTAAAACAATGGGGCCTGAAGCCGGGTATCTGAAACCGGAGAACCTTGCTACGCGGCCTGCAAGCACAACCCGAATTGAGTGCCCGGAAAGACCCGAGTCATTGCCCAGCGACCGTTATCGAAAACAAAAACTTCGATCGGCTTCCGTTGCGCTCCATTAAGCATCGAAAACGAAACGAGCCCGTCAGGAACAATTCGACATAAATTGTCCCGGTCCCCGCAAGGCAATCGGAACCCGGACCCGTTCTAATCGGGTCCGATGAGCAGCGTGCAGACCATCGCGGCCACCAGCTTTGCCGCCGTCACGGCGCGGCGCGAGCTGCCTATTCCGGCGGCCTTCACGACACCGCGCATCGACCAGGCCGATCGCACGCCCGCGATCCCGGAGGCGCTGGACATCAAGAACATCCGGCGGGCCAACCCCTATGCCGACGCCTTCGGCATGGCGGTCGATCCCTCCAAGGACATTTCACTTGAAGGGGCCGCGGGCCTGTTCGCGCGCTACGACAAGGAGGCCGGCCAGGTGATCGAGCGCATCTGCGGGGCGTCGTTCAAGCTGCTGCTCGACATGAAGGTGTAGGGCGCAGCCCGTCCTACGCGCTCCGACCTTAGCGCTCGAGCGAGCGTGCCGCAGGCCGCGTCTCGAAGCATGGGCCGCCTCGATTCGCTTCGAGACGCCCGCTACGCGGGCTCCTCAGGATGAGGCGGAGTGACGAGCGCTACCGCTTCGCGCTCCACCGCAGCATCGCTTCGCCCGCGATCTGGCCGGCAATCGTATCGCCGGTCACGCGGCCGGTGTAACGCGTCGCGCCCACATTGAAGCGGATCACGTCGCCCTGGAGCCGGCCGCGCTCGATCGGGATGCGCTGGCCGTGGGCGGTCAGCGTGCCCGTGAGCCACTGGAATTCCTGCTTCAGCTCCAGCTCGCCGTGACTGGTCTGCCAGACGCCCGACGACCCGCGCCGGCACGATATAGAGATAGGCCACGCACCAGTGCCCGCACGCCGGCCCCGCGAGGTGGCCGATCTCGTCGTAGTCCCAGCCGGAAAACTCGAAGCCGTTGTTGACGATGCGCGTGCCGGGACGCAGCGCCAGGAATTTCGGCACCAGCTGGTCGAGATTCTCGGGCAGCAGGAACAGCGGCAGCACCGTCGCATCCGAAATGTCGGCTTCGAACATGTTGCCCTCGGTAAACGTCACCGCGTCGGCAACGCCGGCCTCGGCGGCATTGCGTTTCGACTGTTCGACCAGGCTGGGATTGAACTCGATGCCGCGCGCACGCGCGCCGCGCTTCGCCGCCGCGATCACGGTGCGGCCATCGCCCGAGCCGAGATCGACCACGACGTCCTGCGGCGTCAGACGCGCCATATCCAGCATCTTGTCGAGCGTGACCTGCGGCGTCGGCACCCAGGGGACGTCGCGTCCCGGGATGTAGGGATCCGGCTTGCGGACCGCGGCTCGTCATTGGCGAGCCCGGCGGACGCAAGAGCGAGAAGGAGGGGCAGCAGCAGACTGAAGGTGGCAGATCGCTTCACAGGGGGCCTTTCCGTGGATGCAAACACCACGGACGCCCAACAATTCCAAGCGCAGAGATGCCGTCATTCCAGGTCCCGCGCATAGCGCGTCTAAGACGCGCGTGAACGCGCTTACGCTGCGCGGTGCCGGAATGACGGCGGAAGGATCAGGACGCTAATGCTACGCCTACCAGTATCACCACCGGCAGCGCCGGACGCCGCGATGCCACCAGCAATGCCGGCGGGCACGGCGCCAATAACGGCGATGCCGCCGGCGATAACGCCCGTGCCAGTACTGCACGGTCTCGGGACGATCATCCCGCTCGGCAAAATCCTCCATCGCCTTCCGGAGGTTCTTGTCGGCCGGGACCGGCGCCGCTTCCGCGACGTTCGAAAGCAGCACGACGCCCGCGCTGCTGGCTATGGTGACGGCCGCGGCGCCACCCACGACGTTGCGCAAGAATCCGCGTCGATCCATCAAATCCATGTTGAACCTCCAAAATTGGCCTGGCCGATCGCCCGTTGGATTACAACCAAGGAGGCAGGAAAGCGTTCCCAGGCAGACCAGATTTCCCATCGTGGCGCAACTTGTCGCGGGAGCCGCGAAGCCTCACACCGGCGTCAACCCATGCTCCGGCATGATGCGCTGCACATGCGGCGCGCCGAGCAGCGCGATCAGCGCCGCCGCCTCGCGTCGGTGACGCGGCGCGCGAAGTGACGCCGGCGGTGAAGGTCGTGCGCTTGTTCAGCTCGTCCGGCAGCGCGCCGACAATGTCGACGCCGCCCACCAGCTTGTGCTCGCAGAGCTGCTGCACCGCGAGCTCGGCCTCGCCGCTGGCGACGAACTCCGCCACCGGGCCGCCGGAGCCGAGCTTCGCCTTGGCCTTCATCTGATCCGCGATGCCGAACTTCTCGGCGAGCGACATGAAGAACACGCCGCTCGCGGCGCCGGTCGAGGGATCGGTGTAGGCGACCGACTTGGCGGCGAGCAGCGCGGCCTTGAACGCCGCGGCGGTGGAAATGTCCGGGTGCGGCGCGCCGGCCTTCACCGCGACGCCGACCACCGAGCTCGCGATGTCGCGCCCGGTGCCGGCGGCGCAGTGGCCTTCCTGCACCAGTTCGTCGAACAAATCCGGCGTCACCACCAGAACGTCGGCATTGCGCCCCTCGCGCATCCATTTCACGATCGTGCCGCCGGGCCCCCACGACGGCGCGAAGGTGAAGCCTGTCGATTTCGTGAATTCGGGCGCGATGCGCTCCAGCACGCCCTTGAGGGCGACGGTGGTGAAGACTTCGAGGGATTGGGACAAAGGGCTGCTCCGGATACGACGTCATGCCCGCGCTTGTCGCGGGCCATGTCGCGGAGAGAGTACCGGCATACCTGACCGCTGTCGTCCCGGTTTCTCCTGCCTACGGGCTTTCGCTCGCGCCCGGATCGCGGCAAGATGGGAGCGTACCATCGCACCAAGCTCATTTTTCAGCATCCACACCGGAGGAAATCATGGTTGCATTCTTTCAAACAGTGAAAACCGGAATGATGGCGGCGGCGGCCGCAGGCGCGCTGCTCGTCGCCGTGCCGACCGTGGCGGATGCGCAGTCCACCGGCAGCGTCCGCTTCACGGTCACCAGCGGCGGCTTCATCATCGGCGGCGGCGGCGGCACCGGCGTGCTGAGGTTCAGGGGCAAGACCTATCCGCTGAACGTCGGCGGCCTGGGAGTCGGCACGATCGGCATGTCGTCGGCGGATCTTGTCGGCACCGCGTCGGGCCTGCGCAGCGCGCAGGACATCGTCGGCACCTATTCGGGCGCCGGCGCCGGCGTCGCCGTGGCCGGTGGCGCGCGGGCGATCACGCTGCAGAACTCCAACGGCGTGGTGCTGCGGCTGCAGGGCCGGCAGGCCGGCTTCTCGGCCAACCTCGGCGTCGGCGGCGCCACCATCACGATGCGGTAACTGCGCTGCTGAATGCCACAGCTCGTCGCCTCGTGCGAGGAGCGCGAGCGCGTCTCGAAGCTGGGGCCGCCCGCCTCAGACGCGCATCGGCGCCCCAGAATAGCGCGTTACGCCGCCTTGCCCTTCTGCGCGCGCTGGATCGCCTCCCACACCCGTAGCGGCGTGGCCGGCATGTCGATCGACTCGACACCGAGCGGCCGCAGCGCGTCGATCAGCGCGTTGATGATGGTCGGCGGCGCGCCGATGGTGCCGCTCTCGCCGATGCCCTTCACGCCGAGCGGATTGGTCTTGCAGGCGATCTCCTCCATCTTGGCGTCGATCGACGGCAGGCTCGACGCCTTCGGCATCGCGTAGTCCATGAAGCTGCCGGTCAGGAGCTGGCCCGAGCTGCGGTCGTAGACCTGGTGCTCCATCAGCGCCTGGCCCATGCCCTGCACGGTGCCGCCCTGCTGCTGGCCGAGCACGATCATCGGGTTGAGGATGCGGCCGAGGTCGTCGATCATGTGATAGCGCGTCGAGCGTCACCACGCCGGTCTCCGGATCGACCTCGACCTCGCAGACGTGACAGCCGTTCGGATGGCTCGGCGGCTCCGGCGAGAAGCTGCCCTCGGCCTCGAGCCCGATGCCGAACTTCTGGGTGAGCGGGCCCATCGGCGCGAACGACGCCTTGGCGACGTCGACCAGCGCGATCTTCTTGTCGGTGCCGGTGACGACGAAGGTGCCTTCCTTGAACTCGATGTCGCCGGCGTCCGCCTCCATCATGGCGGCGGCGCGCTCCTTGCCCTTCTCGATCATCTGTCGGCCGCGCGCTTGAGCGCGCTGCCGCCGACCACGGCCGAGCGCGCGCCATAGGTGCCGCGGCCGATCGCGACCTGGGCGGTGTCGCCCTGCACGTACTTGATCTTGCTCGAACGGCACGCCGAGCAAGTCGTGCGCGACCTGCGCGAACACGGTGGCGTGGCCCTGGCCGTGCGAATGCGTGCCGCCGTAGACGGTGAGCGCGCCGGAGGGATCGAAGCGCAGCTCCATGCGGTCGTTGAAGATGCCGCCGAACTCGATGTAGTAGCTGACCGCGCGGCCGCGCAGCTTGCCGTTCTTCTTCGACTCGCGAACGCGCGCGCCGTAGCCCTTGGGATCGCTGAGCGCGATGCAGGTGTCCATCAGCTTCACGAACTCGCCGGAGTCGTAAACCCAGTGGGTCGGCGTGGTGTAGGGCAGCTTCGACGGCGGGATCAGGTTGCGGCGGCGGATTTCCGCGCCGTCCATGCCGATCTGCCGCGCGGCGTGCTCGATCAGCCGCTCCATGAAGTACGCCGCCTCCGGGCGGCCGGCGCCGCGGTACGGGCCCGAGAACGAGGTGTTGGTGAACACGCCCTGCGACATCAGGTGCATGGTCTGGATGTCGTAGGCCTCCGGCACGAAGCGGATCGAGAACGCGCCGGCGGCGAGCGCCGCGTTGACGAACCAGGCGCCCATCTGGAACAGCGACTTCGAGCGCAGCGCGAGGATCTTGCCGTTGTCGTCGAGCGCGAGCTCGCCGTAATAGACCATCTCGCGGCCGTGCGCGTCGTTCATCATGCTCTCGGAGCGCGACGGCGACCCACTTCACCGGGCGGCCGAGCTTCTTCGACGCCCACATCACCAGCAGGTCGTCGGGATAGGCGCCGCCCTTGAGGCCGAAGCCGCCGCCGACGTCCGGCGAGATGACGCGGATCTGGTTCTCCGGCACATGGAAGATGTGGCTGATCTCCATGCGCACGCCGTGCGGGTTCTGCGAGGCGGAATAGAGCGTGTACTGGTCGGTCGCGGCCTCGTAGTCGCCGATCGCGACGCGCGGCTCCATCGAGACCGGCGACACGCCGGTTGTTCTCGACGCGCAGCTTGACCACGTGCTTGGCCTTGGCGAAGGCGGCGTCGGTCGCCTCCTGGCTGCCGAACATCAGGCGGAACGCGGTGTTGCCCATGTTGTTGTCGTCGTGGACCTTGGGCGCGCCCTCTTTCGCGGCGTCCTCGATGTTGACCACGGCTTTCAGCGGCTCGTACTCGACCGCGACCAGCTCGGCGGCGTCGCGCGCCTGCGATTCCGTCTCGGCCACGACGAACGCGACGCGGTCGCCGATGCAGCGCACCTTGTCGGCCACCAGAGCGGCAGGAAGGTGCGGTGGCCCTTCGGCGCGCCGAAATCCTCCGGCATCAGGTGCGCGGTCATGCCGTCGAGCTTGTCGGCGGCGACGTCGGCGCCGGTCAGCACGGCGAGCACGCCGGGCGCGGTCTTCGCCTTCGACACGTCGACCTTCTTGATGCTGGCGTGGGCGTGCGGCGACAGCACGTTGACGCCGAAGCACATGCCGGGCAGCACGATGTCGTCGACGTAGCGGCCCTTGCCGGTGAGGAAGCGCTGGTCCTCGACCCTGCGCACCGGTTGTCCGATTCCGAACTTGGCCATGGCGTTCCTCCGTCTCTTGTTGGAGGAATGCTAGTCCAGGCTCGCCCGGCCCGCCAGAGCGGCTTTAGGCCGTCGCGACCGAGCCGCGCTCGATGCGGAAGGCCCGCGTCAGCAGGTCCGCGACGTGGACCTCGTTGCTCTCCGCGATCAGGATCGAGACGCCCTGCGTCTTGAGGGTGGCCATCACCTCGCCGAGCCGGCGGGCGAGCGCCGGCGCGAGGCCCTCGAACGGCTCGTCGAGCAGCAGAATGTGCCGCCCGGCCATCAACGCGCGGGCGAGCGCCACCATCTTCTGCTGGCCGCCGGACAATTCCAGCGCGCGGCGATCCCGGAAACGCTCGACCTCCGGCATGATCGAGAAGATCCACTTCAGCCGCTCGTCGGCGCCCTCGGTCTGCGTGGTCCAGGCCGGCAGCCGGATGTTCTCCTCGACCGTGAACTCGGGGACCAGGCGGCGGTCCTCCGGCATGTAGCCGATGCCGTGGAAGACGCGGCGGTGGTCGGGCAGCGCCAGCAGATCGACGTCGTTGAGCGTGGCGCTGCCGGTCGCCGGCAGCGCGCCCATCAGCGCGCGCAACAGCGTGGTCTTGCCGGCGCCGTTCCGCCCGATCAGCCCGCACATCTCGCCCTCGTCGAGATCGAGCGAGGCGTTGCGGATGATCGGGATCGGCCCGATCGAGACGTTGAGATTGGCGATCCTAAGCATGGGCGCCCCCACCCGCCGGCCTGGTGCCGGTGATGAAGGTCTGCACCTTGGGATTGGCGAGCACCGTCCTGCGGCGTCTCGTCGGCGATCACGGTGCCGTCGTAGAAGGCCAGCACGCGGTCGGCGAAGCGCCCGACGATCTCCATGTCGTGCTCGACGAACAGCACGGTGATGCGGCGCGTCTTGAGCGCCGACATCACCACGTCCATCAGGCCGAACTTCTCCTCGATCGAGATGCCGCTGGTCGGCTCGTCGAGCAGCAGCACGCGCGGCTGCCCGGCCACCGCCATGGCGATGTCGAGGAGCTTGCGCACGCCCTGCGGCAGGGTGGCGGCGCGGGCGTCGCGGTAGGACGCGATCTGGAACAGCTCGATCGCGGCGTCCGCCTCGGCGCGGGTTTCCGGCGTGTCGAGCGGCGTGAACAGGCGGTCCAGCATGCTGTCGCGGCCGCGCGCGATCGCGCAGGCGATCCGCATGTTGTCGGTGACCGTCATGGTGGGAAACACCTGCGCCACCTGGAACGAGCGCGAGATGCCGAGCCGCGTGATGGCGCGCGACGGCATGCCGGTGATGTCGCGGCCCTCGAACTGGATCGAGCCTTTGGTGGGCGAAAGATGCCCGGTGATCATGTTGACGAAGGTGGTCTTGCCGGCGCCGTTCGCGCCGATGATGCCGACGGTCTGCTGCGGCGGCACATCCACCGAGATGTCGCGCGCGGCGACCACCGAGCCGAAGGTCTTCTCCAGGTCGCGCACGGAAAGGATGGCGCTCATGTTCGCGCTCATGGTGCGGTCTTCCGCTTCTGCCGCAGCCGCCCGACCAACGAGCCCAGGCCCTCCGGCAGGAACAGGATGGTGAGGAGAAGCGCCGTGCCGAGGATCATCTGCCATTCGCCGGGAACCAGCGTCACCGCGATGGAGCGCACCAGTTCGAACAGCAGCGAGCCGACGAACGCCGCGGCGACCGAGCCCGCGCCGGCCAGGATGGTGACGAACACGAAGCCGCCCGACGTCGTCCAGTACGCCATCTGCGGGTCGACGTGCTGCACGGCGAGCGCGGCCAGCGCGCCGCCGATGCCGGCCAGAATGCCGGACACCACCAGCTTGAGATGGATCAGCCGGTCGACCGAGATGCCGAGGAACTCGACGCGGATCTCGTTGTCGCGGATCGGATGGGTCAGCGAGCCGGCGACGAGCGGAAATAGCGCGCCACCAGCCAGGCGGCGACGGCGGCGAACACCAGCACCAGCCAGAACAGCGCGAGGTTGCGCGTCGCGCCCTGCGGCCGCCAGCCGAGGAACGAGCCGGCCTCGACGTGGAAGCCGTCGGTCGAGCCCAGCGTCTCGGTCTTCACCAGCACGCCGTACAGGATCATCGACATCGCGAGGCTGAGCATGGCGAAGAAGATTTCGCGGTAGCGCGCCAGCAGGAAGCCGATCAGATAGGCCACGATGCCGGCGGCGACGCGCCGGCCAGCACCACGACGAACACATCGCGGACCGGCGTGTAGCGGCCGAGCAGCGCCACCGCATAGGCGCCGATCGCGTAGAACAGCGCCTGGCCGAACGGCACCAGGCCGGTGCGCCACAGGATGATGAGGCCGAGCACGACCAGCGCGTTGGCGAACGCGATGGTGGCGAGCGAAACCAGCCACGGCGGCAGCCACGGCGCGATCAGTCCGACCGCGACGAACGCCAGCGCTCCGAGAACGGTGTTGCGCGTCCATGGTCATATCTTCCGCGGCTGGACCTGGCTGAACAGGCCGTAGGGGCGGAAGCTCAGCACCAGCGCCATCACCGCATAGATGACGAACAGTTCAAGCTGCGGCACGAGATGCACCGCGGCAGCGCGCGCAAGGCCGACGAGAACCGCGCCGATCAACGCGCCCTCGATCGAGCCCATGCCGCCGATCGCGACCACCGCGAACGCAAGCACGATCACCTCGACGCCGATGCCGAGCGTGATCGACATTTTCGGCGCCATCACCGCGCCGCCGAGCGCGCCGAGCATCGCGCCGATGATGAACGTGACGGTGTAGAGGACGCGGACGTTGACGCCGAACGCCGCCGCCGTCTCGCGGTCGAAGATCACCACCGTGAGCAGACGTCCGTAGCGGGTGTATTTCAGCGCCCAATAGCAGCATGCGGCGAGCGCGGCCGCGAGCACCACCAGGCCGATGTCGTAGTTCGACAGCGTGAGATCGCCGATGTCGATCGAGCCCGGCGGCCGTCATCGGCTGATAGGCGGTGTAGGAGCGCGGTCCCCAGATCAGGACGATGACGTCCTCGAGGATGAGAAACACCGCGTAGGTGACCAGCACCACCACGACCTCGTCGCGGCCGTAGACGAAGCGCAGGATGCCGCGCTCCAGGATGATGCCGATCATCAGCCCGATCAGCATCGCGAGGCCGACCATGAACAGGAGACCGCCGGCGTCGTTGAGCCCGCGGTCGTACCAGACGCCCGCCGCGGTCGCGGCGCCGTAGGCGCCGAACGCATAGAACGAGCCGTGCGTGACGTTGAGGATTTTCATGACGCCGAAAATCAGCGTCAGGCCGACGGCGACGAGGAAGAGATAGGCCGCGTAAACGAGGCCATCGGAGAAGATGGCGAAGGCGGTGAGCACGGTGAACCTTCGGCGTTACACAATGGAACGGCGGGGACCGGATTGGCCCCCGCCGTAAGGCTTCAAGACAAGGTGGTCAGCACTTGATGCTCAGCACTTGGCGCCGGGCATTCCGGCCTTGATCCACTCCTCCGCGGTCTTGTCGGACGGCGGATTCACGCACTCCGCCGGATAGCGGACGATGTCGACCACCTCGGGCGCGTTCTTCTGCTTGTTGAAGCGGTAGGTGCCGTAGGCGGTGTCCTGCATGCCCTGGTGGCCGTTGCCGAGCGCCATCCGCGTGCGGCCCGACGGGGTGTCGTACTCGATGCCCTTGAACGCCGCGGCGACTTCGTCGGTGGTCGGCTTGGCGCCGCCCTTCGCCGCCGCCGCCTTCTCCCACGCCACCTTCAGGCCGAGGACCGCGATCACCATCTGGTAGGACGGATAGGTCGGCGGCGTGCCGTAGCGGTCGAAGTAGATGCCGTGGAACCACTTGTTGAGCGCGTTGTCCGGCGCGAGCGGGCCGTGCGGGCCGCGCGCGCCGACGATGGTGCCGTCCGGAATCTTGTCGCGCAGCCGCCAGATCGCGGACTTCGACCGTGGTGCCGACATAGGGCATGCGCTTGGCGAGACCGCGCGCGCCGCTCTGGATGATGAAGCTCTCCTGGTCGCCGTCCCAGAAGCTGGAGTGCAGCGCCTGCGACTTCGACGTGAGCAGCGTGGAGATTTCCGCGCCGAACTCGCCCTGGAACAGCTTCGGGAACAGAACCTTGTCGGCCTTCGCCTTCGGCGCGAGCACGCCCATCGCGGCGTCGAAGTCCTTCCAGGAATCCTGGCCCCACGCGTAGTTCTGGTTGATGCCCGAGAACAGCGTGATGTCCTTCTTCTTCGCGAGATCAGGTAGCGCGCCGCGGCGGTGTTATCCATCGTGGCGTGCGATGTCGGGCGGAACACGTACTGGCGCGGCTTCTCCTCGAACACGCGCGGCGTGCCGCAGTCGAAATAGACGGTCAGCGCCTTGAGCTCGTCGGCGACCGGCGTCACCGCGAGGCAGCTTCCCGACGAGATGTAGCCGACCACGGCGTCGACCTGGTCGCGCTGCACGAGGTTGCGGAATTCGGTGACGACCTGGGCGGTCGAGCCGGCCTCGTCGACCCATTTGATTTCGATCTTGGTGCCGGCGAAGCCGACCTTGTCGAACGGCGCGGGCGCCTTGCCGGAATTGAGCGCCTCGATCAGGATCTCGGCGCCGTTGCGGCCGGGAACGCCGAACGGGCTCGCGGCCGGGCCGCTGAGGAACGAGACGACGCCGAGCTTGATCGGCGCCGCCGCGGGAGCGGCGGCCTGCTGAGCGGACGCAGCTACGACCGAACCGGCGGTCAGGCCGGCGGCCAACGCAAGTGACCATTTAAGACGCTTCATCGATCCTCCCCTGCCCCAACCGGGCTTCTTCAAAGTTGTGGCCCTAAGCAAACGCGATCCCGACAGCCAATTCAACCGGTTTTCCGAAGCCAAAGCGATGATAAGATAGGCGAAATGCGCGTCGCGATGACGCGGAGCAGCCGAGGAGCCGCCATGGCCGTCGCTTCCGCCAAACAACAAGCGCCTGCCGTTCCGCAGACCGGGCTCGACGCCCGGCTTGCGATCCGAAGCGGCGAATGGACCGGTCCAACGTCGGGCATCGCGCCGGGCTTCGTGCAGGGCAATCTCGCCATCCTGCCGCGCGTCGCTGGCCACCGACTTCATGCGGTTCTGCCAGCTCAATCCGAAGCCCTGCCCGGTGCTCGCGGTCGGCTCGCCGGGCGACCCGCACCTGCCGTCGCTCGCCGAGGACCTCGACATCCGCACCGACGTCGTGCGCTACCGCGTGTTCCGCAACGGCGAGCTGGTCGACGAGCCGACCGACATCAAGAAGCACTGGCGCGACGACCTCGTCATCTTCGCGCTCGGCTGCTCGTTCTCGTTCGAAGACGCGCTGACCGAGGACGGCATCGAGCTGCGCCACGTCACCGAGAACTGCGCGGTGTCGATGTACCGCACCAACATCCCGACCACGGCGGCAGGTCCCTTCCACGGGCCGCTGGTGGTGTCGATGCGGCCGATGAAGGCCGGCCGACGCGATCCGCGCCATCCAGATCACGACGCGCTTCCCCGCCGTGCACGGCGCGCCGGTCCACATCGGCAAGCCGGAGCTGATCGGCATCAAGGACCTGGCGAAGCCCGACTACGGCAGCGCCGTGACGGTGAAGAGCGACGAGATCCCGGTGTTCTGGGCGTGCGGTGTGACGCCGCAATCGGTGGTCGCGACGGTGAAGCCGGAATTCTGCATCACGCACTATCCGGGGACCATGCTGGTCACCGACCGCAAGAATTCCGAATTCGCGATTATGTGATGCGCGCTACTGGCGCGGCGCGAGCGCCGTCGCTTCCTGCGGGAAATCGTCGGCGGTTTCTTCGGCGACCGGCACGCCCTGCCGTCCCGGGCGGCGCGGCGCGGCGGCGACAGCGCGCTGCCGTCGAGGCTGCGCACGAAGGCGCGGAACTTGGTGTTGGCGTTCAGCGCATCGCGGCCCGCGGCGACCACCATGTCGACCTGCGCCACCGGCAGCTTGAAGCGCGTCTCCACCGCGTCGAGCTGCGCGGCGCGCTCCGGCGCCGAGCTGCTCGAAGCCGACGCGGCTGACGTAGAACTTCACGTCGCGGCAATTCCAGTTCGGACCGGCGCCGAGCCGCGCCCGCTCGGTGGCCGACAGCCGGCAGCGCCAGGCGACCAGCTTGGCCTGCCAGTCGTTCATCATCTCGCTGAACGCGGTGTAGCTCTGCGCCGCGCTCGAGCCGGTCGCGGTGTCGGCGGTCGCCATGATCAGGTCGACGCCGGAGGGACCGGCCACCGTCTTGCTCCACGCGCCGGACGGCTGGCGGCCGGCGTCCACCACCATGAACATCACGCGGCGCAGCTTGACGCCCTCGCGCGCCGACAGCGGACCGTGCGGCGTGTTCGACAGCAGCCGCGAGATGGTGAAGCCGGCGAGCCCGTAGTTGTCGACCAGGCCGCCGTCGAGCAGCTTGACGTATTTCACGTCGCCCTTGCGATAGCGCACGATCGCGTCGGCGTACTGCCGCAGCATCGGCGGCGAGTCGGGATTGTTGCGCACGCGCTCGACCCACTCCGGCAGCGGCAGCGGGCACTTGTCGTAGAAGTTCTCGATCACCACCGGCGCGAAGAACACCGGCACCGCCGCCGAAGCCGCGACCGCGAGCGACACCGGATATTGCGAGAAGTCCGAGCACAGCGCGCCGAACGCGCCGCGGCCGAACAGGAACGGCGTGCGGTTGTAGATGTCGGAGGCGTTGATCGAGACGCGCGGCCGCTGCGTCCGCGTTCATGTCGGCGAAGGTCGCGCCGTTGAACAGGTTGGCGTCGAGCCAGCGCGGGAATTGCGTCGAGTCGTTGATGCCGCCGGAGAAGCCGCGCGACAGGTTGGTGATGTTGACGTCGGTCGAGAGCGATTCCTCGGCGTTGCGCAGCAGGAACCGCTCGCGGAAGTCGGCGAGCGCGGCGCGCTTCTTCAGGCCGAAGTAGGCGGCCGGCACCGAGCCGCCGGACACGCCGGAAATGATGTCGACGCGGTCGATCAGCGACACCGGCCCGCCGCGGGTGCGGATGTTGGTGTCGGCGAGCGCGGTGAGCACGCCGTGGGAGAACGCCGCGGCGCGCATGCCGCCGCCGGAGAACGCCAGCGCGATCACCGTGTCGTCGAAATGGCTTTCGGACTCGCGGCTGGCGCCGGGGCCGTCCTGCTGGGCCAGCGCCTCGAGCGGCTTGTTGATCGGGTCGTTGTTGATCGAGGCGCAGCCGGCGGCCGCGAGCACGAACGCCAGGCACGCGAGTTCGCGGACGGCAAAGCTGCCGCTTGGACGCCCCGACTCCGTCAATCGGCGTATGCAACTGACCCCAACCCATGTCCCGCACGCGAATGACGCGCCCCGCATCAATCTATCAGGCTGCGAGCGGGCTTTTGTGCGGCAACGGCACAATTTTCGAGCCCGTTCAGGCCGTTATGGCTTCTGGCAGCACGCCAAACTAGCAAAAATGACACCCAACGCGCGGTAAAAAAGTCCGGCTAACGGAGCTCTCAAGGCCGGACAAGGTTAACGAGCACGGAATCCAGGCGCGATATGGGTTTCCGATCGTCGCGGGAAACGGGCCGGATGCCGTCCGCCACAATTGGCAGCGAGTCAGCTAGCGCGGCAGTTCGGGAACCGTCTCCAGGGCGTAGAACTCGACCTTGGCCACCCTGCCCTTCACCGGCACCTCGTGCAGCGTGCGGCCAGCGGTATCGAGCCGCGCCGCCTCCGCCGCCTGGCGCGACACCACCACCGGAACGTCGAACTCCTTGGTCAGGCTTTCGAGCCGCGCGCAGGTGTTCACCGTGTCGCCGATCGCGGTGATGATCTGCGACTTCGGCGGCCCCATCGCGCCGACGATGGCCTCGCTGTGGTGGATGCCGATGCCGATCTTGAGCGGCTGCGAGTTCTCGTTGCGAAGCTGCCGGTTGAGCCGTTCGAGCCCGGCCAGCATCTCGCGCGCGCCGCGCAACGCGTCGGCGGCGCCGCGCGCCGGATCGGATTCGTGCAGGCCGTAGAGCGCCATCAGCCCGTCGCCGGTGAACTGCGAATAGTGGCCGTTGGTGGCGATGAGCGCGCGCGTCATCTCGTGGAAGAACTGGTTGAGCAGATAGAGCACGTCGTAGGGCAGCCTCGCCTCGCCGATGGTGGTCGAGCCGCGCAGGTCGACGAACACCACGGTGATCAGCCGCTCGCTGCCTTCGAGGCCGCCGCGCACCGTGCCGTCGGCCGCGGCCGCGTCGGCGGCGAACAGCGGCATGATGGAAATGCTCTCGGTCGGGCGGATCTGGCAGGCGAGCCGCGTGCCGGGCGCCGCCTTGATGCGGGTGAGCGCCGCCGCCTCCTGCGGCGCCGGCTCGGGCAGCGTGTCGAGCCCGGACGTCACCATCACCCGGCAGGTGGTGCAGCGCGCGCGGCCGCCGCACACCGCGGCGATGCGGCATGCCGTTGTCGCGCAGCGTCTCCAGCACGGTGGCGCCGGGCAGGATGGTCATGCGCCGCCCGTTGGCATGGGTGAGGATCGGCGGCTCGCGGCGGCGATAGAGCCAGCCGCGCAACGCGCGCGCGCCGAACGCGAGCCCGACCAGGCCGATATGAACGACAGATCGCGATCTTGGTGCCGCCGTAGACCAGCGCGACCGCTTCGCGGTGGCGTTGTTGCTTTGCCGGACTGTCGGCACGTAGTCCGGATCCATCGCCGCCTCGCGCAGCGTCTGATTGCCGGCGGCGACGAAGCCGGCGAGCGCCAGCGTCGGCAGCAGGATGGCGAAGGCGCGGAACGCCACGACCCAGTCGCGGTACCAGCGCTTGGTGCGCAGCCAGAAATGGATGCCGATGCAGCCGTGCGCCCAGACCACGATCAGCGCGACCGTCTGCATCACGCCGATCCACGGCGCCGAATACCAGAACGTCAGCAGGATCGACGCGTAGGATGGGTTGACGTCGTGCGGCGAGCTCGGCGACGCGGGTGCCCATCACGTGCAGCGTCAGCAGGAACGGAATGGCAGAAGCCGAGCAGCAGCTGCCACAGCTCCCATCGCGGCATGCGCAGGCTGCGCCGCGTGTAGATCGACCACAGCGCGTTGACGTAATGCACCAGGAACGCCACGGCGAGCAGCACGGTGCCGGGCATGGTGCGCCACGGCGCCATCAGGAAGGCGAGCGCCGCGTCCGCCCATTCGAACGAGATCAGCAGCACGACATGCGCCACCATGTGCATGGTGACGAAGGCGAGCAGGATCAGGCCGCTGCCGAGGCGCAGCCTGGCCCGCACGGTCTGCATGTCCCAGTTCGTCATCTCGCCGCCCCAGCGCCAAACAATGCCGATGATAGCAACCCCGGCAACGCCGGTCAGGCCGCAGGCGGTCACAGCCGCCTTACTGCCTGTCACGTTCGCGCTATGTTAGTGTCACTGCGACGACGCTTTTGGGGGATGGTTCATGCGCCGACGCGAATTCGTCGTGTTGCTCGGTGGTGCGGCCGTGGCCGGGCCGGTCGCCGGCTGGGCGCAGCCGGGCAAGTGCCGCGCATCGGCATGCTGGTGCTGGGCAATCTGGACCCCGGTGCTGTTCCTGAAGGAGTTCCGCGAGGGGCTGCGCGAGCTTGGCTACGTCGAAGGCCAGTCCATCGTGTTCGAATTCCGCTCCGCGGCAGGCGATTCGAGCAGCTCGCACTCCTCGCCGCAGAACTGGTCGCGCTCAAGGTCGATATCATCGTCGCCTTTCAGACACCGGCCGTAACGGCGGCGAAGCAGGCAACCACTGAAATTCCGATCGTCATGGCCGGACGTGGGCGATCCGGTCGGCAGCCGGCTTCGTCGCCAGCCTGGCGCGGCCCGGCGGCAACCTCACCGGTATGTCGGGCGCAACGGCGGAACTCGGGGGAAAGAACCTCGAACTCATCAGAGAAGCGCTGCCGTCGGCGCGCCGCGTCGCCGTGCTGGTGAATGTGCCTGATCCATTTCACAAGCCCTTCCTCGAAAACATGCTGGCGTCCGGCCGGACGCTCGGCCTCGAAATCAAGCCGATCCTGTTGCGCGGGCGCGGAGGAGATCGATGCCGGCTTCGCCGAGATCGACAACATGGCGAGCCGAGGCGGTCATCGTCCAGCCCAGTCTTCCGCACAAGCGTTTCGCCGATGCGGCGCTCAAGCATCGCCTGCCCGCCTTGGCGCCGCACTCGGATTTTTCCGCGGCCGGAGGTCTGATGTCGTATTCCGCGGACTCAGTTGGCGATGTATCGCGAGTTGGCGAGCTTCGTCGACAAGATCCTCAAGGGACGCAAGCCGGCCGATCTGCCGGTGCAGCTTGCGACCAAGTTTCAGCTGGTCATCAATCTCAAGACCGCCAACGCGCTCGGCCTCACCCTGCCGCCGACGCTGCTCACCCGCGCCGACCAGGTGATCGAGTAGCAAGTAAGCTCAGCTCTGCGTCTGCCGCCCGCTCTGCGCGACCTGCACCGCCACCTGCATCGACTCCCCGCCGCCGCCCTGCCGGGTGCCGCGCACCGGCGCGGCGCCGAGATAGTCGAGACCGACCGCGACGCGCACATGCGCGTCGGTCGCGCTGATGCCGTTGGTCGGATCGAACGCCACCCAGCCGAGATCCGGGACATGCGCCTCGGCCCAGGCGTGGCCGGCCTCCTGGTCGATGACGCCGTCGGCGCGATGGAAGTGGCCGCCGATGTAGCGCGCCGGGCACGCCGAGGCTGCGCGCCGCCGCGATGAAGATGTGGCTGAGGTCCTGGCAGACGCCGCGCTTGAGCGCGAAGGCCTGCGCCGCCGTGGTCGTGGTGCCGGTCGGGCTTGATGTCGAACGCCATGTCGGCGTGCAGCCGCTGCGCCAGGCCGTGCATGGTCTTGAGCACATCGCCGCCGGCGTCCTGCTGCGCCGCATGGGCGAAATCGTCGATCGCCGGATCGATGCGGGTCAGCGGCGTCTCGCGCAGATAGAGGCTCGGCGGGAACCGCTCGACCGTGCCGCTCACCACGCCGTCGGTGTCCTGCGTCTCGACCTCGCCTTCCACCGTCAGCCGCAACTCCGAGAGCGGCCCATCCGCGGTGAACACATGGCTGATGTTGCCGAACGCATCCTCGTGCTGGTCGAGCTGGCAATTCTCCGACACGTCGATCCGCCAGCCGACCACGTACTGGCCGTCGTGATTGCGCGGCGTCAGCCGCAGCGTCTGGATCACGCAGCGGGCCGGCTGGTCGTAGTGGTAGCTGGTGGTGTGCGAGATGCGGATGCGCATATCAACACACTAACGGCGCGAGCCGCCGAGACACAAGGCGAGCGAAGCGACGCCGTCGTCGACGGCTATGCCTTACGACAGATACTGCTTGCTGATGGCGCCGCCGAGATTGTTGTTGTCGGCGATGAAGGCGCTGATGAACTCGTGCAGGCCGGACTGGAAGATGTCGTCCATCCGGCTGTTCTGCAGCCGGGTGCGGACGGCGCGCGCCTGGCGCTGCGCCGGCCCCTGCCGGCCGTACACGTGGGCGATGCGGTCGAGGTTCTGCTCCAGGTTCTCGTAGCAGCTCGCCAGCGAGCGCGGCATCTGATCGTTGAGGATGAGCAGGTCCGCGACCAGCCAGGGCTTGAGGCTCTCGCGATAGACCCAGTGATAGGCGGTCAGCGCCGACACCGAGCGCAGGATCGCCGACCACTGGAAATAGTCGAGCGGGCCGCCGACGTGCTCGTCGGCCGGCAGCAGCAGGTGATACTTCACGTCGAGGATGCGCGCGGTGTTGTCGGCGCGCTCGATGTAGACGCCGAGCCGCGAGAACCAGTAGGCGTCGTTGCGCAGCATGGTCCGGTAGGCCGAGCCGTCGTAGCGCAGCGACGAGGCCTGCACCCATTGCAGGAAGCGCGCGATCTCCTCGCGCGTGTTCGGCTTGTTGCCGAAGCGCTTGAGCTCGAGCCAGGTGCTGTTGATGGCGTCCCACATCTCCATCGTCAGCGCGGTGCGCACCGCGCGCGCGTTGTGGCGCGCGACCTCGAAGCAGTTGCGGATCGACGACGGATTGTCCGTCGAGAACGCCAGGAAGTCGGTGACGGTCTCTTCGTTGGCCTCGTCGTGGACGGCGAAGAACGCGTTGGAGCAGCCGGCGGTCGCGACCGCCGTGACCCATTCGTTGGTCTCGCCGACATAGGCGAGCGGCAGCGCGGTCAGCCGCTGCGTCGCCTCGAGGATGCGCGCGAGATACTCCGCGCGCTCGACGTAGCGCGCCAGCCAGTACAGGTTATCGGCGGTGCGGGAGAGCATTAGTTGCTGTCGTCCCCGCGAGCGTGGGTACGCGAGAGCCGCGCCCATACTCCCGGGGTGATGGGTCCCGGCCTTCGCGGGGCGCAGGGAGGCCACGCTCATCGGTCCAGCACCCAGGTATCCTTGGTGCCGCCGCCCTGGCTCGAATTGACCACCAGCGAGCCCTGCTTGAGCGCGACGCGGGTGAGCCCGCCCGGCACGATGCGGACCTTGTCGCGGCCGGTGAGCACGAACGGCCGCAGATCGACGTGGCGCGGCGCGACGCCGCTCTCGACGCAGGTCGGACAGGTCGACAGCGCGAGCGTCGGCTGCGCGATGAAGCCCTTGGGATCGAGCTTGAGCTTGGTGCGGAACGCCGCGATCGTCGCCTTGTCCGCGGTCGGGCCGATCAGCATGCCGTAGCCGCCGGAGCCGTGCACCTCCTTGACCACCAGTTCCTCGAGATGGTCGAGCACGTAGGTGAGATGCTCCGCCTCGCGGCAGCGCCAGGTCGGCACGTTCTTCAGGATCGGCTCCTCGCCGAGATAGAACTTCACCACCTCGGGCATGTAGCTGTAGATCGCCTTGTCGTCGGCGATGCCGGTGCCGACCGCGTTGGCGAGCGTGACGTTGCCGGCCTGATAGGCCGACATCAGCCGGCGACGCCGAGCGCGGAATCCGGACGGAACGTCAGCGGGTCGATGAAGTCGTCGTCGATGCGGCGGTAGATCACGTCGACGCGCTGCGGCCCCTGCGTGGTGCGCATGTAGACCACGCTGTTCTTGACGAACAGGTCGCTGCCCTCGACCAGCTCGACGCCGAGCTTGTCGGCCAGGAACGAATGCTCGTAATAGGCCGAGTTGTAGACGCCCGGCGTGTGCAGCACGACGGTCGGATCGCGCGGCGCGGTTTCCGGCGCGACCGATTTCAGCGTGGCGAGCAATTCGTCGGGATAATTCTCGACCGGCGCGACGCGATGCCGCGAGAACAGCTCCGGGAACAGCCGCATCATGATCTCGCGGTTCTCCAGCATGTAGGAGACGCCGGAGGGCGTGCGCGCGTTGTCCTCGAGCACGTAGAAGGTGTCGGCATCGTCGCGCACGATGTCGATGCCGGCGACGTGCAGATAGATGTCGTGCGGCACCTTCTGGCCGTTCATCTCCGGACGGAACACCGGGTTCTGGAACACCAGGTCCTCCGGCACGATGCCGGCGCGCAGGATCTCGCGCTTGCCGTAGATGTCCTTGAGATAAAGGTTGAGCGCCTTGACGCGCTGCTCCAGGCCCTTGCTGAGCCGGTCCCATTCGCCGGCCGACAGGATGCGCGGGATGACGTCGAACGGGATCAGCCGCTCCTGGGCGTCGGCCTCGCCGTAGACCGCGAAGGTGATGCCGATGCGGCGGAACAGGAGCTCGGCCTCGCGGCGGCGGTAATCGAGAACGTCGGGGCGCACCTCGCCGAGCCAGGCGGCCAGCGCGGCATAGGCCGGGCGCACCTGCCCGTCCGTCCCGGTCATCTCGTCGAAAGCCACGCGCACCCGGCACCCCCGCCTGCCCGTCCGCCTCCCAACGCAGCGGACCGCCGGCTGTTCCAGTTCCTGCAAGCCTCGCGCCAATCCGGCGGCGGGGGAAGAGGCTGCGGCACCGCGGTCCGGTGCGGGCTGCCACTATTTTGGGCGGGGCGTGTCCAGTTCGGCGGCGGGACTAGCTGGCCTTCCAGACCGAGGCTTCGTCGACCACGCTGACGTGGGCGGCGACCACGCGCCAGCCTTCCGGAAAGCGCACCCAGGTCTGCATCTGACGGCCGACCTTGCCCGGCAGCGACGGCGGTGAAACAGCGTCGAAGCGACCGCGTAATCGCGCCCGTAGGTGGTGATGACGGTGCGCGAGATGCTGCGCTCCAGTCCGACCGGCGAGCGCGCGGCGCGGAACGCCGCGATCTCGTGATGGCCGTAGAGGATTTCGGCGCCGCCGTAGCGGATGGTGCGGCGATCGACCTGGAACGTCTCGTCGAGCACGGCGACGTCGTTGGTGATGAGCGCCTTCTCGTAGCGGTCGAACGCCGCTTTCACTTCGGCGACGACTTCGGGACAGATCGATGTCTTCTGGCTTCACCATGACGAATTACGTGCTCCTAACTCTTCAACGCGTCGCGCCAGTTTGCGCCGGCGCGCTTGATGGTGTCGGCGACGTCGATCGTCTCCTCGCCCGGCACGCGGATGCGCTTGAACGTCATTTCGTCGGCGCTGAGCGGCTTGGTCGCGTCCATGCCCATCTTGGCGCCGACGCCGTCGCGGTTGGTGGGATCGAGCTTGGAACCCTGGCTCTCCGGCACGATCAGCAGATCGCGATCGGCCTGGAAGCGCGTCGCCACCGCCCATTCGACCTCGGTCGGATTGTGGATGTCGACGTCGTCGTCGACCACGATGATGTGCTTGAGGTCGAACGAGGCGGCGAACGCGCCCATCATGACGTTCTTGGCTTCGCCCTCGTGGCGCTTCTTGATCTTCACGTAGAGATGGAAGCGCATCACGCCGCCGGGCGAGAGATGCACGTCGACCACGTTCGGGAAATTGCGCCGCAGGTGATTGAGCAGCGTCGCTTCCTTCGGGATCGCGCCGAGCAATTGGTGCTCCAGCCCGCCGCCGACGATGGTGTGGAAGATCGCATCCTTGCGGTGCGTGACCGCGGTGATTTCCATGACGTGCCGGTTGGCGCGCTCGCCGTAGTACTGCGGGAACTCGCCGAACGGGCCTTCCGGCTCGCGCACGCTTCGGCAGGAAGCGGCCTTCGATCACCACCTCGGCCTCGGCCGGCACGCGGATTTCGCTGGTGACGCATTTCACCACCGGCAGCGCCCTGCCCTGCAACGCGCCGGCGATCTCCAGCTCATCGAAATCGAGCGGCGCGATCGCCTGCGAGGCAAGCAAGGTCAGCGGATCGACGCCGACGACGATGGCGGCATCGAGCGGCTGGCCGCTCTGCTCGGCCATGTCGAAGAACACGTGGGTGTGGCGCGGCAGCAGCAGCACGCCGAGCCGGTTCGGCCCGGTGAGCTGGCAGCGATGGATGGAGACGTTCTGCTTTCCGGTCTTCGGATTGCGCACGATCATCAGGCCGGCGCTGATGTAGGGCCCGCCGTCGTGCTCGTTGTGGGTCGGCAGCGGCAATTGCCGCACCAGATCGACCTGGCGATGCACCACCTCCTGCGCGGGAGCGGACTTCGTCTCCTGCCACGGGATCGGGTTGAGCGACGCCTCCTGAAAGCGCGTGACGACCTCGGCGGGCTCGACGCCCATCGCCTCGGCCATCCAATCACGATCCGAGATCAGCCCGGACACCACCGGCATCGGATGACCGCCAGGCTTCGGGAACATCGTGGCGCGCTGACCGTCGAGCCGCTTGGCGTAGGCGGCAAGCTCGAACCGCAGATTGGCGTTCGGCTTGATCACCGCAAGGCGGTCGCGCGCGGCGAGATGATCGAGCCAATCCCGCAATGTGCGGACCGGTTGCGGCGCGTTGCTGCCGCGCGCATCACCCTTCGGCATCTCGTGCTTGGTCATCGTGCCCAGATGTAGCATTGTTGCCGCCGGAGGAACACCGACGACATGACCGCGGAAAATGCCGGCAACAACGCCAAATGGTGCGGCCAATCGATCGAGCGGATCGAGGATGCGGCGCTGCTGACGGGCCGCGGGCGCTATATCGACGATATCGGCGTGCGGGCGGACACGCTGCACGCCGCGATCCTGCGCTCGCCGCACGCCCATGCGGTCATCAAGTCCATCGACGCGAGCGCGGCGCTGCGCGCACCGGGCGTCGCGGCGGTGCTGACGGGCGCGGAGGTTGTGAAGCTGTCGGCGCCGCTGGCGATGGGCATTCGCGCGCCGATCCAGTGCTGGCCGATCGCGGTCGAGCGGGTGCGCTATGTCGGCGAGCCGGTCGCCGTGGTGGTCGCCGCCGACCGCTATCTCGCCGAGGATGCGCTGGAGCTGATCGAGGTCGAGTACGAGCCGCTGGAGGCGGTGGTCGATCCGGTCGAGGCGCTGTCGTCCAAGGTGCTGCTGCACGATGGGCTGAAGTCGAACCTCGCGAGCGAACGCTCGTTCCGGTACGGCGATCCTGAAGGCGCGTTCGCGAAGGCCGCGCACCGCATCGCCGTCGAGATCAAGTATCCGCGCAACTCCTGCACGCCGATCGAAACCTACGGCGTGGTCGCGGAATACGACCCCGGCGAGGACAGCTACGACGTGCTGGCCAACTTCATGGGGCCGTTCACGCTGCACGCGGTGATGGCGCGCGCGCTGAAGGTGCCGGGCAACCGCTTCCGCCTGCGCACGCCGCCCGACAGCGGCGGCAGCTTCGGCGTCAAGCAAGGCGTGTTCCCCTACGTGGTGCTGATGTCGCTCGCCGCGCGCCTCACGGGCCGTCCGGTGAAATGGATCGAGGACCGGCTGGAGCATCTCGCGGCGTCCGTCTCCGCCACCAACCGCGTGACGAAGCTTGAAGCTGCCGTCGAGGCCGACGGCCGCGTCACCGCCCTCTCCTACGATCAGATCGAAGATGTCGGCGCGCACATCCGCGCGCCGGAGCCGGCGACGCTCTACCGCATGCAGGGCAATCTCACCGGCGCCTATGCGATCCGCAACGTCGCGGTGAAAAACCGCGTGGTGCTGACCAACAAGACGCCGACCGGCTTGAACCGCGGCTTCGGCGGGCCGCAGGTCTATTACGCGCTGGAGCGGCTGATGCAGCGCATCGCGATCGAGCTGAAGCTCGATCCGCTCGATGTGATCCGCCGCAATCTCGTGCCGTCGGGCGTATTCCCCTATCGCACCGCGAGCGGCGGGCTGCTCGATTCGGCGACTATCCGGCCGCCGTCGAGAAGGCCGTGCAGGACGGCGGCCTCGCCGAACTGAAAGCGCGGCAAGCGAAGGCGCGCGCCGAGGGTAGGCTCTACGGCATCGGGCTCACCGCGGCGGTCGAGCCGAGCGTCTCCAACATGGGCTACATCACCGCGGTGCTGACGCCGGAGGAGCGCCGCAAGGCCGGGCCGAAGAACGGCGCGCAGGCGACCGCCACGGTTTCGGTCGATCCGTCCGGCGCGGTGTCGGTGCACGTCGCGTCGGTGCCGCAGGGTCAGGGCCACCGCACCGTGCTGGCGCAGGTCGTCGCCGACGCGCTCGGGCTTGCGCCGAAGGACATCCGCGTGATCGGCGAGATGGACACCGCGCGCGACGCCTGGTCGATCGCGTCGGGCAATTACTCCAGCCGGTTCGCCGCAGCGGTGTGCGGCGTCGCGCATCTCGCGGCGATGCAGTTGAAGGAGAAGCTCACGCGCAGCGCCGCGGCGCAGCTCAACGTGCCGGCGGAACAGATCGTGTTCGCAAACGGCAAGATCGGCGCGAAAGGCAATCCCGACAACGCCGTGCCGTTCGGCCGCCTCGCGGCAGCGAGCCACTGGTCGCCAGGTGCGGTGCCGGACGGCGCGCAGGCGTTGCGCGAAACCGCGTTCTGGACGCCGCCGCAACTGACCGCGCCGGACGACAACGACGGCACCAACTCGTCGCTCTGCCACGGCTTCATCTTCGATTTCTGCGGCGTCGAGGTCGATCGCGTCACCGGCGCGGTGCGCATCGACAAGTACGTCACCATGCACGACTGCGGCACCGTGCTGCATCCCGGCATGGTCGCGGGTCAGATCACCGGCGGCTTCGCGCATGCGCTCGGCGCTGCCGTCTACGAGGAGTTCGCCTATTCGGACGACGGCGCGTTCCTGTCCGGCACGTTCGCCGACTATCTGGTGCCGACCACGACCGAAGTGCCGGAGCCGATCATCCTGCACGTCGAGACGCCGTCGCCGTTCACGCCGCTCGGTGCCAAGGGCGTCGGCGAAGGCAATTGCATGTCGACGCCGGTCTGCATCGCCAACGCGGTCGCCGATGCGCTCGGCGTCGCGCAGATCGACCTGCCGCTGACGCCGAAGCGGCTGCTGCCGCTGCTCGCGGAGCGCAAACCGTGAAACCGGCCAAGTTCGATTATCTGCGTGCCATTTCATTGGCGGAAGCGCATGAGGCGCTTGCCGCAGAAGGCGGCGATGCCACGATCATTGCCGGCGGGCAGACGCTGGTGCCGCTGCTCTCGATGCGGATGGCGCGGCCCAAGCTGCTGGTCGACATCATGCACGTCGCAGAGTTGAGCGGCATCGCGGTGAAGGACAACACGATCCGCGTCGGCGCGGCCGAACGGCAGGCGGCGCTGCTGGCGTGGCCGGAACTGGCGAAGCGTCAGCCGCTGCTCGCGCTTGCGCTGCCCTGGGTCGGGCACGCCCAGACGCGCGCGCGAGGTACGGTTTGCGGCTCCGCCGCGCTGGCCGATCCGAGCGCGGAAATTCCGCTCGCGCTGATCGCGCTCAACGGCGAAATCGAATTGTCGTCGGGCAAAGCAAAGCGCCGAGTCGCGGCGGACGATTTCTTCACCGGGCTGATGTCCACCGCGCGACGAGGACGACGAACTGATCGAGGCGGTGCGCTTCCCCTGCGCCAAGCCCGGCGACGGCCATGCGTTCCGCGAGTTCGCGCGCCGCCACGGCGATTTCGCCATCGTCGCATGCGCCGCGAGTCGCCACCGCGCAGGGCACGCGGCTTGCGATCGGCGGCGTCGCCGACCGGCCGGCGGCGCGGGATTTCGGCAGCCTCGAAGGCTCGGCGCTCGACGACGCGCTGCAGGATTTCGCCGTCGAACTGGAGGCGCGCGAAGACCTCAACGCCACCGCGGGCCAGCGCCGCGACCTGGTGCGCAAGCTCGGCCGCATCACCATCGAGGAGGCGCGAGCATGCCGCGCCTGAGCGCCGAGCAACGCCATCGCGTCCGCCTCACCTCAACGGCCGCGCCGTCGAGGGCGACGCCGAGCCGCGCATGCTGCTCACCGATTTCCTGCGCCATGTGCTGGGCGCGACCGGCACCCACGTCGGCTGCGAGCACGGCGTGTGCGGCGCCTGCACCATCGACATCGACGGCGCGCCCGGCCGCGCCTGCCTCACGCTCGCCGTGCAGGCCGACGGCGCGACGATCCGCACCGTCGAAGGCCTCGCGCCCGAGCCCGGCCGGCTGTCCGTCCTGCAGGAGGCGTTCCGCCGCCATCACGCGCTGCAATGCGGCTTCTGCACGCCGGGTATCCTGATGTCGCTCGACATCTATCTGCGCGATACGCCCTCGCCCAGCGAAACGGAGCTGCGCGAATTCCTTGGCGGGCATCTGTGCCGCTGCACCGGCTACGTGCCGATCGTCGCCGCGGCGCTCGACGCCGCGCAAACAGCTGCGGGATGCTGCGCGCGATGCTTGATCTCGGCACCAGCTTCCTGGCGAGCGTGGCGCGCGATCCGAACGCGCTGGCGATCGTCGACGGCGACACCCGCCTCACCTACCGGCAATGGTACGAGCGCATCTCGGCGCTGGTGGCGGGCTTCGACGAGTTGGAGCTCGAGGCCGGCGACCATCTCGTCACGCTGCTGCAGAACCGCTGGGAGGCCGCGACCATCCACTGGGCCTGCCAGTTCGCCGGCATCATCGTGACGCCGATCAACTGGCGCGCCACCGCCGAGGAACTCGACTACGTGCTGACCGACGCGGATGCGAAGGCGCTGGTCTACGAGGAGGCCTCGGCCCGCGCGGTCGCGTCCTCGAAGGAGGCGCAGCACCATCCGCGCATCTCGGTCGGCGTGCCGGACGACATTCCCGTTCATCTCGCTGGTCAACGACCGCGAGAGCCGATGTCGCGCCGCGCGCCGATGCGGAGGCCTGGTCGATCATGCTCTATACGTCCGGCACCACGGCCAAGCCGAAAGGCGTGCCGCGCCGCCAGCGCGCCGAGCGCGCCGCGGCGCTCGCCCATGTCGCGCAGAACCTCTATCGCAACGGCGAGCGCACGCTCGGCGTGATGCCGCTCTATCACACCATGGGCGTGCGCTCGCTGCTCGCCATGTCGCTGATCGGCGGCACGTTCGTCTGCCTGCCGCGGTTCGAGGTGGCGCAGGCGCTGGACCTGATCGAGCGGGAGAAGATCACCAATCTCTATCTGGTGCCGACGCTCTATCACGACCTGGTGCATCACGCGCGCTTCAGGCCGGAGCGTATTCGCTCGGTGCGCAAGCTCGGCTTTGCCGGCGCCTCGATGACCGACGGCCTGCTCAAGAAGCTCACCGCGGAATTCAAGCCGGAGCTGTTCGTCAATCACTACGGCTCGTCGGAGATCTACACCTTCACCATCGACCAGGACGCGCCGAAGAAGCCCGGCTCGGCCGGCCGCGCCGGCATCAACCAGATGGTGCGCGTGGTGAAGCTCGGCGCGAAATCGCCCGACGAGATCGCCCAGCCGAACGAAGAAGGCGAGATCGTCGCGCTGCTCGCGGGCGACGAATCCTTCGAAGGCTACTGGCGGCGGCCCGAAGCCGACGCCAAGGCGCTGCGCGACGGCTGGTACTTCACCGGCGACACCGGATACATGGACGAGGACGGCGACCTGTTCGTCACCGGCCGGGTCGACGACATGATCATCACCGGCGGCGAAAACGTCTCGCCGGTCGAGATCGAAAGCTGCCTGTCGCTGCACGAGGCGGTGTCGGAGGTCGCGGTGGTCGGCCTCGCCGACGAGCGCTGGGGCAAGATCGTCACGGCGTTCGTCAAGCGCAGCGCGCCGGTCGGCGAGGACGATCTCGACCAGTATTGCCGCGCGTCCGGGCCTCGCCAACTTCAAGCGCCCGCGCCGCTATGTGTTCGTCGAAACGATCCCGAAGTCGCCGGTCGGCAAGCTGCTGCGCCGCATGCTGGTTGCCGGCGAGTACGAGAAAGAACGCAATCCGCCCACAGGACCCAAGCCATGAGCGAAACCTTCACCGACCCCCGCCTTGCCACGCTCGACGGCTTCCGCGTCGAGATCGATCCGGCGAAAGAGCGTGCCGACGTCATCCTCGACCGGCCGCCGCTCAACGTGGTGTCGATGCCGCAGCGCGACCAGCTTGCGCCTGGTGTTCGAGGCGCTCGACCTGGACGAGCGCGTGCGCGTCATCGTGCTGCGCGCGATCGGCGAGAATTTTTCCTCGGGCGGCAACATCAAGGGATTTCTGGAGGCGACGCCGGAAACCGTCTCCAAGCTCGCCTGGAACATCGCCGCGCCGGCGCGCTGCTCCAAGCCGGTGATCGTGGCGAACCGCGGCTTCTGCTTCGGCGTCGGCTTCGAGCTGTCGCTCGCCTGCGATTTCCGTCTTGCGTCCGAGACCGCGCAATACGCCCTGCCCGAGCAGCGGCTCGGCCAGATCCCCGGCTCCGGCGGCTCGGCGCGGTTGCAGAAGATCGTCGGCATCACCCGCACCAAGGACATCGTGATGCGCTCGCGGCGCATTCCGGGCAAGCAAGCCTACGAATGGGGCATCGCCACCGAATGCGTGCCCGACGACAAGCTCGAAGCCGCGACCGATGCGCTGGTCGACGAGCTGCGTGCCTTTTCTCCGCTCGCGCAGCGCACAGCAAAGAAGCTCCTCAACGACACCGAGGATGCTATGTTGACCACCGCAATCGAGCTGGAAGGCCACTGCTACAGCCGGCTGCGGCAATCGGACGACTTCCGCGAGGGCGTCGAGGCGTTTCATGCTAAACGTCCGGCGAAGTTCAAGGGCACCTGAGGCAAGGGGAATAGGGTATGAAAATCAGTCAGCGGTTCATGATGGGGGCGACCGTCGCGGCCGCGACGATGATCGGCGGCGCCGCCAACGCGCAGAGCTATCCGACGCGGGCCATCACCGTGATCATCCCGTTCGCCGGCGGCAGCGCCAGCGACGTGGTCAGCCGCATCATGTTCAACAAGATGTCGCAGTCGATGGGCCAGCCGATCGTGGTCGAGAACAAGCCCGGCGCCGGCGGCAACTCGGGCACCCAGCTCGCCGCCAAGGCGACGCCGGACGGCTACACGCTGGTCGGCGCGGGCTCCGGCCCGATCGCCGCCAACCTCGAGCTCTACAAGAGCCTCGGCTACGACCCGCTGAAGGAGCTGACCATCATCTCGCCGTTCGCCAGCTTCACCATCGTGGTGACGGCGAGCAACAAGCTCGGCATCAAGACGGTCAAGGAGCTGATCGAGCGCGCCAAGAAGGAGCCCGGCGCGCTGAACTACGGCTCGGTCGGCATCGGCTCGTCGCAGCACCTGGCCGGCGAATATTTCGCGCAGGTGACCGGCGTGAAGATGACCCACGTGCCCTATCGCAACATCGGGCAGTTCGGGCCCGACCTGATCTCCGGACAGGTCCAGCTCGGCTTCCAGTGGTATCCGAACGTCGCCGGCCCGATCAACGCCAACGGCGCGACCGCGCTCGCGGTCGCCGGCGACGTGCGGCTCGCCGCGCTGCCCGACACGCCGACCACGACGCAGGCCGGCCTGCCGCAATACAAGGTCGACGGCTGGTTCGCGCTGGCCGCTCCCGCCGGCGTGCCGGCGCCGATCATGCAGCGGCTCAACAAGGAGCTGAACGACGCGCTCAACGATCCGGCGGTGAAGGCGGGCTTCGAGAAGGCCGGCGCGGTGCCGATCGGCCTGGGCCTGGAGCAGGCCAAGAAATTCCACGCCGATGAGATCGTGAAGTACCGCGACATCATCACCAAGGCGGGCATCGCGAAGATCGAATAGCGGCGTGGCCGTTTGATCCGCGTGAGCGTTCAGGATCGCGTTTTCATCGCCGGCGCGGGGCCGGTCGGCCTCGTCGCCGCCGCCAATCTGGTGCGCGCGGGCGTGCCGGTCACCGTGTTCGAGGCAGGCAGCGACCTGAGCACGGAGTCGCGCGCCTCGACGTTCCATCCGCCGACGCTCGACATGCTGGACGCGCTCGGCGCGGCGCAGCCGCTGATCGCGCAGGGGCTGATCGCGCCGGCGTTCCAGTACCGCACCAAGAAGGACGGGCTGGTCGCGCAGTTCGACTTCGAGACGATCGCGGACGCCACCGCCCATCCCTACCGGGTGCAGGCCGAGCAATCCAAGCTGACGCGCATCCTGCTCGACCAGTTGCGGGGCAAGCCGGGCTTCGAGATCGCGTTCAACAGCCGCGTGCAAGACGTGACGCAGGACGGATCGTCGGTCACGGTCGCGATCGAACGTAACGGCGCAACGCAAAGCCACACCGGGCGCTGGCTGATCGGCGCCGACGGCGCCAGCAGCAGCGTGCGGCGCGCGCTCGGCATCGAGTTCGAGGGCTTCACCTGGCCGGACCGGCTGCTGGTGGTGTCGACGCCGTTCGATTTCCATTCGGTCATCCCCGGCCTCACCGCGGTCAACTACGTGGCCGACCCGGAGCGCTGGCATTTCCTGCTGCAGATCCCCGGACTGTGGCGGGTGATGTTCCTGATCAAGGAGGACGTCACGGACGAACAGATCCGAGACGCACGAATTCGCGCAGTCGCTGATGGCGACTGTCATCCCCGGCATCACGAACTACGAAATCTCGCACACCACGCTCTACAAGGTGCATCAGCGCGTCGCGAAGACGTTCCGGCTCGGCCGCGCGTTCCTGGCCGGCGACGCCGCGCACATCAACAATCCGCTCGGCGGCATGGGCATGAACGGCGGCATCCACGACGCCATCAACCTGACCGACCGGCTCGCCGAGGTGTGGCACGGCCGCGCGGACGACGCCGAGCTCGACCGCTACGACACGCAGCGCCGGCTGGTGACGCTGGAGACGATCCAGACCCAGACCATCCAGAACAAGAAGAACCTGGAGACGCCGGAGCCGTTCGCGAAGAGCCTGGAAGTCATCAAGGCCGATCCGAAACGGACCTACGAATACCTGCTGCGCGTTTCGATGATCGCGACGCTGCGCCGGGCACAGGAACTGGGCTAGCCCGCGGCTTCCCGGCATTTGCCACGCTGTCTGGCGCGGCGTAGCCTTTTCGGAAACCGACGTCTCTCCAGAGGGTTTCGGGGAGACGTTCAGACAAGACTTATGGGGAGGCTGTCGTGATCGATCGACTTGGCAGGCGCTTGCTTGCGTGCATCGCACTTTTCGTTGCCATCTTCGTTCCGCAGGCCCAGGCACAATCGATCTCCAGGACCGTGACGATCGTGGTGCCCTATGCGGCTGGCGGCGGCACGGACGTCGTGGCGCGGCTGATCGCCGAGGCGATGTCGCGCACGCTCGGCCAGACCGTCCTGATCGAAAACGTGACCGGAGCCGGCGGCACGATCGCCAATGAGCGGGTCGCGCGCTCAACGCCCGACGGCTCGACCGTCCTCATCAATCACGTCGCGCTGCTGGCGGCGCCGAGCCTGTTCAACAACCTGCGTTACGACACGCAAACGGCTTTCGAGCCGGTCGGCCTCGTCAACAACGCGCCGATGCTTCTGGTCGGGCGCAAGTCGATCCCCGGAACCGGCCCGAAGGATTACGTGGCCTGGATCAAGGCACAGGGCGCGAAAGCGAACTTCGCGCACGGCGGCGTCGGCACCAACAGTCACCTGTGCGCGGTGATGATGGGCAACGTGCTCGGCTTCAAGCCAACGGTCGTGGCCTATCGCGGGTCGGCGCCGGCGATCACCGATCTCCTGGCAGGACAGATCGACCTGCTGTGGGATCAGGTGACGAACGCGATCACGCAAGTCCAGTCCGGCGCGCTGCACGGCATTGCCATCACGTCGAAAGAGAGACTCGAACAGTTGAAGGACGTGCCGACCACGGCCGAGCTCGGCATGCCCGAGGTCAGCTACACGATGTGGCACGGACTCTACGTGGCGAAGGGCACACCGAGGCGGAGCAGTGACCGCGCTGAATGCGGCGCTTCGCAAGGCTCTCGCCGATCCTGGTGTCGCGGCAAAGCTGAAGCAGCTCGGAACATTGCCCTTCCCCGATGCAGAGATGACGCCGGAAGCCCACGCGCGCCTGTTCGCCAGCGATCTGCCGCGCGTGGCAAAGCTCGTCGAAAGCTCAGGGATCAAGGCCAGCGAGGCGAAGTGAATTGCAGCTAGGCTCGCTTGTTCGCCGTTGGCGGCAGCCAGGTGAAAAATCCCGGCGACTATTTCGCCACCAACATCGGCCGCACCGGTGAACAATGCCGCCCCATATCCCATCGCTGGCGCGGCGGATGGCCTTCCACTAGCATTCCAGCAGTGCAGCAGACCGGGCGATCGCGAGGAGCAGTCATGCGGGTGTTTCGTTGGTCTCTTCTATCATTGGTTGTCGCCCTTTCCGGTGCCCTTCCCCATCCAGCCCTGGCGCAAGACTTCCCCAACCGCGTGATCAAGATCGTCGTGCCCTATCCGGCCGGCGGCGGCGTCGACATCACAGCGCGCGCCGTGGGCGAGCGGCTGAGCAGCGCGTGTGGAACCAGCCGGTCATCATCGAGAACAAGCCCGGCGCCAGCACGATGATCGGCGGCGCCGACGTCGCGCGAGCGGCGCCGGACGGTTACACGCTGTTCTTCACCAGCGACCAGTCGATCACCAGCAACCCGCACCTGTTCAAGACGATGATCTACGATCCGATCAAGGGGCTGGCGCCGGTCACGCAGATCATCGACCTGCATCAACTGGCCGTGGTGCACTCCTCGGTGCCAGCCAACACGTTGCGTGAGCTGGTCGACCTCTCGAAGCAGCAGCCCAATACGTTGAACTACGCTTCGTACGGCGTCGGCAGCCAGCCGCACCTGCTATTCGAGATGCTGCGTTACAAATACGGCGCGCAGATACAGCAAGTCTCCTACCGCGGCATCGCACCGGCGATCGGGGCCGTGGTAGCCGGCGAAGTGCAGGCCACGATGAGCACCGGCTCCGACCGCGGCGGCTTTATCGCAGCCGGCAAGATCAAGCCGCTGGCGCTGACCCGCAAAACCCGCGAAAAAACACTGCCGCAGGTGCCGACGCTCGCCGAGGCGGGCTTTGCTGACATCGACCCGCGCTCGTGGTTCGGAATGTTCGCACCGGCTGGCACGCCGCCGGAGCTGGTCGAAAAGATTTCCAAGGACGTGGCCGCGATCCTCAAGGACCCGGAGTTCGACGCGCGCTTCATCAGTGGCGCCGGCTTCACCGGCATCGGCAGCACGCCGGCGGAATTCGCGAAGTTCGTGCACGACGATCTGGAGTACAAGCGCAACCTGATCGCGGTGACGGGGATCAAGGGCGAGTAAGAAGCCCGCTGCCGAGCCTATTCACCGAGCGCTACGCCACGTTCTCCTTCGTCGCCTCCGCAGTGCCGAGCGTTTTCCAGTTCACCGTCTTGGGCGCGATACCCTCGAATGAACGGATGTCGGCGAACGGCGTCCGGCGCTCCGTGGTGCCGATCGCCGGCCCGCCGTCGCGCACACGCGCCGCTGCCGCCACCATGATCTGACGGAACACCACCACTGCGAAGTCGCTGGCGCCGAGCCGCTCCTTGGAGCGATCGACCAGCGAGCCCATGGTCTCCCACATGGCGATGTCCTGGTTCGAGATGCCCTTGATGCCGGTGAAGTCGCCGCCCTTCATGGCGTCGCGGTTCTGCAGGTAGTTGTTGCCGCGGTGGCGGATGTTGCTGAAGTTCGGACCGAGATCGAGGCCCGGGATCGCGACGTTGGTCTCACGCCAGGTCGCCGGATCGACGCCCGGGCGCTTTTCGTCGTTCCATGCGATGAAATAGAACATCGTGTTGTGGTCATCCATCGGACCGACCACCGTTCCCATGCTGTACGCGGGCCGGGGCGGCACAAGCGTCACGAACGGCGCCACATAGGACGTGACGCGCAGATAATCGTGCGTCGCGCCGTTCTGGATTGGCCGGCGGATCGCCACATAGTGGAAGCCGAAATCGGTCTGCTCCCACTGATAGCGCGGCGCGCGATCGGTCGAGGGCCGGTTCCAGACATTGTCCGCGGCCTTCGCGGTCTCCTTGCGCGGCGCGATCTTGATGTCGGACGAATGCAGCGTCCACACGTGCGCCGAGTCCAGCGAGCCCTCTTGAATCTGGGCCCAATTCGCCTGCACATGAATTTTGACGATGCTCACCCGGGTATCCGGCCTCGGCGCAAACGCCGGCGGCTCGAATTCCGGCATTTCCGCAGCCGGCCCCATGTAGGTCCACACGAAACCGCCGGCCTCGCGTACCGGATAGGCCTTGTGTTTCACCTTTTCAGCCAGGCCGCTCTCCGGTGGCTCCGAGGTCATTTCCAGCACGTTGCCATCCACGTCCATCTTCCAGCCGTGATAGAGGCAGCGCAGACCGCATTCCTCGTTACGGCCAAGCGCCAGCGAGACGCGGCGGTGCGGGCAATATTCATCGAGCACGCCAAGCCTGCCGTCGCTGTCGCGGAACACGACGAGGTCCTCGCCGAACAGCCGTGCGCGCACCGGCGCGCCGTCCGGTTCCGCCACCTCCTCCGACATGCAGAGCGGCGCCCAGTGCCGGCGCATGAGCTGTCCCATCGGCGCATCGCCTTCGACGCGGCACAGCAATTCGTTTTCGTCATGGGTCAGCATGTCGGCCTCCATCGTTCAAACGCGAGCATAGGAGCGGCAAAATGGGCTGTCGAGCGAGCGCTGCTTGTTCGCCTTCGGCCCCTGCGGTAATTTCAACCTATGGCAGCAGACTTCTCCAAATTCTTCGCGCCCGGCCGCGTGCACCGGCAGATCTACACCGATCCGGCGATCTTCGAGCTGGAGATGGAGCGCGTGTTCGGCGCGGCCTGGATCTACGTCGGCCACGAGAGCCAGGTGAAAAATCCCGGCGACTATTTCGCCACCAACATCGGCCGCAAGCCGGTGGTGATGGTGCGCGACAACGACGGCACGCTCAACGTCGTGCACAACCAGTGCGCCCACCGCGGCGCCATGGTGGTGGCGACCGAGAAGGGCAACGCGCCGGAATTCACCTGCTGCTACCACGGCTGGACCTATCACCTGAACGGCCGGCTCAAGGCGGTGCCGCTCAACCACGGCTATCCGAAGGACTTCGATCCGAGCAATCCGAAGACCTCGATGCGCGCGGTGCCGCGCGTGAAGAGCTATCGCGGCTTCGTGTTCGCCAGCCTGGCCGAGGACGGCCCGAGCCTCGAAGAATCGCTCGGCCACATGCTGACCTCGCTCGACGACCTGATCGACCGCGCGCCGGACGGCGAGATCGAGGTCGCCGGCGGCACGTTCAAGCACGCCTACGACGCCAACTGGAAAATCTATTTCGAGAACCTGTGCGACGCCGCGCATCCCCTGTTCACCCACCGCTCCTCGATCGAGGCGGCGCAGGCGCAGTCCGACAGCGTGCATTCCGACGGCACCGGCGAGATCGCGATCCGCCAGATGCGGCAGAACGCGGCGCCCTACTCGTTCTGGGAAACCCAGGTCGGCATCTGGACCTATCCGAACGGCCACAGCTATCTCGGCGACTACCACGACGATTCCAAGCTGGTCGCGGCGCTGAAGGACCCGGTGTTCCGGGAATACATCGCGGCGCTGGAGAAGAAGAAGGGCAAGGCCGAGACGAAGCGCATCCTCGAGGTGCGGAGCTGGAATTCCAACATCTATCCGAACGTCTCGCTGATGAGCCAATTCCAGCAGTTGCGCGTGGTGCACCCGATCGCGGTCAACCGCACCGTGGTGCAGACCTACAATTTCCGCCTCAAGGGCGCGCCGGAGCAGATGTTCCGCAACACCATCGCGTTCGCCAACATCGTCAACGGCACCGGCTCGCTGGTGCTGACCGACGATCTCGAAATCTACAACCGCATCGAGCTCGGCCTGTCCAGCGAAGGCACCGAATGGCTGCAGGTCGGCCGCGGCTATCAGTCCGACGTGCCGGACGCGCACGACGGACGGCGCGGCGTCAACTCGACCAGCGAAGTCTACATCCGCAACATGCTCGACGCCTGGCTCGGCTACATGAACCAGACGCCGCCGTCGCGAGGCGCGCGCCGCAAGCTGACATGGCGAAGCGCCAGAAGCCCAAAACCAGGATCGTGCCCAGCCGCCGCCGTGTCGCGGCGCCGCGCGGCCGCCTGCCCGCGAAACCCAACGACACGCTCGACCTCGCGCGCTGCGAGCAGTTCCTGATGCACGAGGCGCGGCTGCTCGACGAAGCGAAGTTCGACGACTGGCTCGCGCTGTTCACCGCCGACGCCTGGTACTGGGTGCCGAGCGAGCCGAACCAGGACAATCCGCACGACACGGTGTCGCTGATGTACGACGACCGGCGGCTGCTGGAGACGCGCATCCGCCGGCTCGCCAGCCCGCGGATGTATTCGCAGGAGCCGCGCTCGCGCTGCAGCCGCATCGTCGGCAACGTCACGATGGAGGACGTCGAGGGCCGCGCCGCGACCACGCGCTCCAAGTTCCTGATGATCGAATACCGCCGCGAGCAGCAGCGGCTGTTCGCCGGCACCGCGTTTCACCGGCTGGTGCAGATCGACGGCGCGATCCGCATCGCCTGGAAGCGCGTCGACCTGATCAACTGCGACGCGCCGATGGACGGGCTGACGCAGCCGTTTTAGGTCCCCGTCGGCCGGTGCAGCGCCGTCTTGGTGCGCTGCTTCACCACCCATTTCGATTTGCCGGCGAGCGACAACGCGAGCGCGCGCAGCTTCGGCGGCCAGGTGGTCGGCCAGCCGAGC
Organism: uncultured Alphaproteobacteria bacterium; assembly: GCA_963838595.1. Taxonomy (GTDB): domain Bacteria; phylum Pseudomonadota; class Alphaproteobacteria; order Rhizobiales; family Xanthobacteraceae; genus Z2-YC6860. Next base: position 158,394 of record CAWIRP010000001.1, on the reverse strand, counting down.
GCGACCGACACCCGCTGGGTGTGATCGGTGATCGGCCGCTCGGCGCGCTCCCATGTCGGCCAGCGCCTTCGGCACATCCTTCTCGCGGTCGAGATGCACGGCGAGCGCCAGCGCGTTCATCATGGCGCAGCCGCCGCCCTGCCCGATGTTCGGCGGCAGCGCGTGCGCCGCGTCGCCGATCACCGCGACCTTGCCCGCCGACCAGCGCTTGAGCCGGATCAGCTCGAAGCGGTCGTAGCGGCCCTCGCCGTCGCAGCCGGTCGATCAGCGGCGTCGAGATGCGGGAACCAGCGCTTCCAGGCGTCCTTGTCGACCGGCGTCGCCTTCGCCGCCTCGTCGCTGTCGAGCATGATCAGCGCGATATAGACCTCGGTCTCGCTGCACGGCGTGTAGAGCACGCGGCGGCTGCCCGACCAGTATTCGATCGTGGTGGCGCCGTCCTGCGACGACGCATTTCCTCCGCGGTCTTGTCGATCAGGAGGCGCGTGCAGCCGTCGAGCAGAGCTTTCCGCTTCTCGATCAGGTCGAACGCATCGCGCAGCCGCGAATTGGCGCCGTCGGCGGCGACGATCAGGTCCGCCTTGTACTTGCTGCCGCCTCGCCAGCATCAGCTCGCCGTCGGCGCTGGCGATCGCGCCGGCCGAATTGGTGACGATCTCGGCGCCGGCCGTCTCGCCTGCTCGGCCAGCGCATTGATCACGGTCTGCCGCACGATCGAGAACACCCGGCTGCCGCCCCAGCGGTGCACCGACATGACGTTGTTGTGGTCGTCGCGCACCTCGCGGGTGTGCGCGAACGGCGCGCCCTTCACCGCCGCCTCATAGGCGCCGAGCGCTTCCAGCACGCGCAGCCCGTTCTCGTAGATGTAGATGCCCGCGCCGGTGGTGCGCAGCGCATCGGCGCGCTCGTGCACGCGCACGCTCCAGCCGCGCTGCGCCAGCGCGCAGGCGGCGGTGAGCCCGGCAAATCCGGCGCCGACGATTTCCGCGTGCCGTTTGGTCATGCCGCCATGTTATGGCATCGCGCTGCGCTATGCGGCGCTATGATGGCGAAATCTTTCAGGAGAAAGCCATGGCCCGTCTTCGCCATATCGCCGTCTGCGTCAGCGACCTCGACAAGGCCGCCGAGTTCTATTCCCAGGTGTTCGAGTTCAAGCGGATCGGCCGCGAGGACCTCGACATCGGCTCGGCCGTCTACATGAGCGACGGCGTCATCAACATGGCGCTGCTCAACTTCAAGGGCAAAGGCGGCAGCGCGGCGTCCGACATCAAGGAAGGCCAGACCTTCATCGGCGCGCACCACTTCGGCATCCAGGTCGAGGACCTCGTCGAGACGCAGAAGAAGATCGAGGCGGCCGGCGGCAAGTTCTTCTTCGACCTCGGCGACGAGCGCGCCGGCAACTTCGAGCGCAAGTTCAAGGACCCCGACGGCGTGATCTTCGACATCTCGAAGCACGGCTGGCAGGGCACGGACGGGTATAAGAAGTAGGCCGTCCGCTCATCGTCCGCGTCGTCGCCGAGGCGTGACCCGGCAATCCATCGTCTCACGAAGCGATGGATGTCCGGGTCACGCCTTCGCGCAGGACGACAGCGCAGAGTCCGGCTCTAGTTGAACTTCAGCCCCGCCGCCTTCACCAGCGCCTTGTTGGCCTCGATCTCCCTCTTGATCAGCGCGTCGAACTCGGCCGGCGACAGCGGCATCGGCTCGATGCCCTGCCCCTTGAACTTCTCGACCACGTTCGGGTTCTGCAGCGCCTTCGCCGTCTCGGCGCGCAGCTTCTCGATGATCGCGGGCGGCGTCTTGGCCGGCACGAACATGCCCATCCAGTACACGTACTCGGAATTGGGAAGCCCGGCCTCGACCGTGGTCGGCACGTTCGGCAGCGCGCTGGAGCGCTTGGTCGAACTGACCGCGAGCGCAACGAGCTTGCCGTCGCGGATCAGCGGCAGCGCCGCCGACATGCCCATGCTGGTCCAGTCGACGCGGCCGGTCATCACCTCGGTCAGCGCCTCCGGGCCGCCGCGGAACGGCACGTGCGTCGCCTGGAAGCCGCCGGCCATCCGGATGCGCTCGGCCGCCCAATGGGTGGCGCTGCCGACGCCGGCCGAGGCGTAGGTCATCTTGCCGTCCTTGGACTTCTCGACCAGCTCCTTCAGCGTCTTGATGCCGCTCGCCGGCGCAACCACCGTCACGTTCGGAATGGTGCCGAACGGGATGACCGCCTTGAAGTCGGCGGCCGGATCGTAGGTGATGTTCGGATACGCCGCGGGCGCCGACGAATGCGCCGAGGCCTGGATCAGGATGCGTGTAGCCGTCCGGGTCGGCCTTGGCGACCTGCGCGGTGCCGATCGAGCCGCCGGCGCCGCCGCGGTTCTCCACCACGATCGACTGGCCGAGCTGGGTCGACAGCGGATCGAGCACGATGCGGCCGACGATGTCGAGCGAGCTTCCCGCCGCGAACGGAACCATGGCGCGGATGCCGCGCGTCGGCCAGGCCTGCGCGAAGGCGGATTGCGGCAGCGCCGATGCGGCCAGCGCGGCGCCGGTGAGTTTCAGCGTGTGACGGCGGGTGATGTTCATGTTGTTTCCTCCTGAATTTCTCTTCGTCATTCCGGCCGAGCGCCGTAAGCGCGAGAGCCGGAATCCATACTCCGAGCTGGTGGTTATGGATTCCGGGTTCGCCGCTTCGCCGCGGGCAGCGCGCCGGAATGACGGCGGTCGTTGTTACTTGATAAACTCGTTGCTGTAGAGGTCCGCCACCGGCGCTCTTCTTCTGGATGAAGCCCTTGGCCAGATAGAAATCCTGCAGCTTGGTGAGCCGCTCGACATTGACCTCGCCGAGCTGCTTCTGCCCCGGATAGACGAGCTTGGCGTAGTAGTTGAGCGCCACCTTCACCTCGTTCTCCTTGCCCTGCCACTCCGGCACGAACTTCACGAAGTCCACCGCGGCCTGATCCGGGTTGTCCATCACGTCCTTCATGCCCTTCAGCGCGGCGCCGACGAACTTGCGGATCATCTGCGGGTTCTTCTTGATCATGTCGTCGGACACCGCGATGCCCTGCGCCATGTGCGGGAAGAACTCGTCGGTCGGCAGCACGTTGACCTTGGCGCCGGCGGCCTGCACCGAGGCGATCCAGTCCGGCACGCCGGCCATGCCGACGGACTTTCCGGTCGCGACCGACTGCCAGACGCCGACCGGACCGGCCTGCTGGATGTTGGCGTCGTCCTGCTTGAGGCCGACGGTGGCCATCAGTCCGAGCAGCGCATAGAACGTGGTGTCCTGGTAGGACATCACCGTGAGGTCTTGCCCTTGAGGTCGGCGGGCTTGGTGATGCCGCTGTCGTCGCGCACCACGAGCTGCATGAAGCCCTTGCCGCCGAACACCGCGACGATCTTCACCGGCACGTCGTTGCCGCGCACCATGATCGGGCCGTCGCCGACGATGCCGCCGATCGGCGCATTGCCGGCGCCGACCTGCTTCGCCACGTCGACGCCGCCGCGGCCGACCGCGAAGCTGACCTCGAGGCCGGCGTCCTTGAAGTAGCCCTTGCCCTGCGCCGAGCCGGATCGGCGCGAACGCCGGCAGCACCGGCGGCGCCGGGAAGAGATAGGTCACCTTTTCGAGCGTCTGCGCCGAAGCCGGGGCGCTCGCGAACGCAAGTCCGATCGCCGCGCCTGCCAGCAGCAGACGGCGCGACAACTTATTACTCTCAATTGCGAACATCTCTCGCTCCCCTCTCGGCAAAAACGTCGCAGAACCCGCAAGCCGATAGACTATCGGCTGGCACACCGATTGCCACTATAATCCACGGCGAGGCGCGGCAAAATGCGTGCCGCGCGCCGTCACGCTCCTGAGTTCAGCCCAATGTCCGAAGTGGTCCGGCTCGAATACCGCAACGTGACCATGCGGTTTGTCGAACAATCGGGCAAAAGCCTCACCGCTGTGCAGCAGGTGAGCCTGAAGGTCGCGGACGGCGAGGTCGTCTCGCTGATCGGGCCGAGCGGCTGCGGCAAGTCCACGCTGCTCAACATCGGATCGGGCCTCTATGCGCCGAGCGAGGGCGAAGCCTTCGTCGATGGCGAGCGCGTCGAGGGCCCGAACGCGCATGTCGCCTTCATGCTGCAGAAGGACCTGTTACTGCCCTGGCGCACCATCGCCGAGAACGTGCAGTTCGGCGTCGAGATCCAGGGCATTCCCCTGCCCGAGCGGCAGAAGCGCGCCAAGGCGCTGCTCGACACGCTCAACCTCGGCGAATTCGCCAACCACTATCCGCATCAACTGTCGGGCGGCATGCGCCAGCGCGTCGCGCTCGCCCGCACGCTGGCGGTCGATCCGACCGTGCTGCTGCTCGACGAGCCGTTCTCGGCGGTCGATGCGCAGACCCGCATCGTGCTGCAGCGCGAACTGGCGCAGACGCTCAAGCGCGCCGGCAAGACCGCGCTGCTGATCACCCACGATCTGCTCGAAGCCGTCACGCTGTCCGACCGCGTGCTGGTGATGAGCCGCCGGCCCGGACGCATCATCGACGAGATCAAGATCGACCTGCCGCGCCGCGACGATCCGATCGCGCGGCGCTCGGACCCGAAGGTCAACCAATACGTGGCGCGGCTGATGGACCGGCTCGACATCGGCCACACGCCAGCGGGGGCTGCATGAACGGCAACCGCAGCATGATGCGCGGCACGGCGGTGAGCGTCGCCGTGCTGATCGTGTTCCTCGCCGCCTGGCAGTGGGGACCGGGCCTGCTCGGCATCCCGACCTTCATCGTGCCGCCGCTGTCGATGGTCGCGAACGAATTCGTGCGCATGCTGTCGCGCAACGCGCTGATGTTCCACACCAGCGTGACCGCAGGCGAAGTGATCGTCGGCTTCATCCTCGGCTCGCTGCTCGGCATGCTGTTCGGCTACATGCTCGGCATGTCGCCGACCGCCGAGTTCGCGCTGTCGCCCTACATCCTCGCGCTGCAGATCGCGCCGAAGGTGGCGTTCGCGCCGCTGTTCATCATGTGGATGGGCTTCACGGTCTATCCGAAGATCCTGGTCGCGATCCTGATCGTGTTCTTCCCGGTGATGGTCAACGTGCTCACCGCGGTGCGCACGGTCGATCCCGACCTGATCAACCTCGCCCGCGCCTTCAAGGCGACGCGCGCGCAGATTTTCTGGAAGATCGAGTTCCCGGCCTCGATGCCTCCCCTGTTCGCCGGGCTTCGCATCGGCTCGACGCTCGCCGTGGTCGGCGTCGTGGTCGGCGAACTGGTCGGCGGCAACATGGGCCTCGGCTACCTGCTGGCGTTCGGCGAAGGCCAGGCCAACACGCCGATGGTGTTCGTCACCATCCTGATGCTGACGCTGGTCGGCGGCATCGCCTATCTCGCCGTGATCCTGATCGAGACGCGCGTGCTGCACTATCTGCCGAAGCGCGCGCTCGGCGGATTTTAGCCCACGCGGCAGCCTGATCCTGATATCGTCCAGAGCGATATGGCGACAATCGGGAACGCTTCCATGCTGACAAGCCCGTCCATTCAGGCTGCCGAGATCCGGGTGCTGAGCGGCAACGGCGCCCGCGCCGCGGTGAGAGAGCTTTGCGCGGCATTCGAGCGCGAGACTGGTCATCAAGGTCATCGTCCATTTCGAGGTCAATTCCGCGCTGCGAAGCAAGATCGAAGCCGGCGAGAGCTTCGACGTGGCGGTGCTCAATCCGGAACCCCTCGACGCGGTCATCGAGCAAGGCAAGATCCTGCCCGAAACGCGCGCCGTCATCGGTCGCATCGGCCTTGGTGCAGGCGTGCGGACGGGCGCCCCCAAACCCGACATATCCTCGGCGGCGGCGTTCAAGACGACGCTGCTGAACGTCAAGTCGGTGGCGTTTCCGGGCGAAGGCGCGAGCGGGATCTATTTCGCCGGCCTTGTGGACCGTCTCGGCATCGCCGCCGACATGAAACCGAAGATGCGGCCGATGTCTGCTGAAGACACGGTCGAAGTCGTCGCGCGTGGCGAGGTCGATCTCGTCGTGGTCGTAGCGTCGCGGATCGCCGGCGTCGCCGGCATCGACTACGTCGGTCTCATTCCCGCGGACCTGCAGACCATGATCGGCTTCGCGGCGGGCGTCAGCGCCGCTTCGAAGGAGCAGGAAGGCGCACGCGCCCTGGTCCGCTTTCTGACGGCGCCATCGGCCGCGCCGGTTCTCAAGCGAATGGGGATCGAGCCTTTCGTTCTCTAGACCGGCGACACTAGTTCAGCACCTCCTGCATCGCGAAGATGTTCTCCCCAGCGGCTACGCAAGCTTTTCAAACGACGATATCGTTCGACCAACTGCCGAACGGGTGCAGCGTCAGCGAGCTGTTGTAATACGGCGCCTGCCCGGTGACCTCTGTTCCGATCCATTCGGGCATTTCGACGCTCTGATGCTCGTGCTCCAATTCGACCTCGGCGAGGATCAGTCCTTCGTTGTCGTCCGAGAATACATCGACCTCCCAAGTCAGATTTCCGAGCGGCACGTCATAGCGCACCTTTTCGATGACGGCGCCTTCGCGCAACGACATCAGCGCTTCGGCCTCGAGGATCGGAACCGGATATTCGAGTTCCAGCCGGCGTAAGCTTGCGCCGCGCGACTTGAAGGTCAGCGTCGCCTTCTCGTCATTGACAATTCGAACGCGGATCGACGCGCGTCCATTGGCGCCCAGATAAGCCTGGCGAATGCGCTTTTGACTCTTCACCAGCGCGCGCCATTGGTCGCCGGTCACGAGAAACTTTCCGCTCGATCTCAAAATTCATACGATCCCGGCATGTGATTTGTCTGATGAAGAATCAGCGACGGTTTGATGACACATGAAGATGCGCGATGCCAAGCCACGCGGCGGTAACATGCTGCCCCTGCATGGCAGCTATCAATTCATCCGTCGCGCGAACATTGCGAAAAATATTTTCTCAACCACGATTGGCGCTGGATTTTCGTGAAATGTCGTGGTGGGCAGCTGTCCTACGACTATCGTTCAATTTCCCAACAATTTCGGCAGCCAGGTCGCGAGCGGCGGCCACAGGAACACCAGCAGCATCACGCCCATGCCGAAATAAAGATACGGCATCACCGACTGCACGATCTGGCCCATGGTGATGTGCGGCGGCGCCACGCCCTTCATGGCGAACAGCAGCAGGCCGAACGGCGGGCTGAGCAGACCGATCTGCATGTTGATGAGGAAGAGAACGCCGAACCAAATGGGATCGACGCCCATCTGCGTGACCAGCGGCATGAAGAACGGCAGCGTGATCATCATCATGCTGACCTCGTCGACGAAGAAGCCGAGGAAGATCAGCAGCGCCATCATGCCGAGGATGAGCGCCCACGGCGGCAGGCCCTGCGCGCCGACCAGGCTGATGATGCCATTGGTCGCGCCGGAGAAGCTCAGCACCTGCGAGAACGTGGTGGCGCCGACGATGATGAACAGGATGGTGCCGGACACCGCGACCGTGCCCTTGAGCGCGGTCATCAGATTGTCCCACGTCAGGCTGCGATAGAGCGCGGCGGCAACGATGGTCGCGGCAGCACCGAGCGCCGCGGCCTCGGTCGGGGTCGCCCAGCCGCGCGTCATCGCGCCGACCACGACAGCGAAGATCAGGACCAGCGGCAGGACGTGCGCGACGAATGGCCGCCAGCGCGCCAATCCGGCCGGCAATTCCACCACCGGCGGCTCCGGGGCGAGCGACGGGTTCCAGTGGGCGCGCAGCACGATGTAGCCGATGAAGATCGCGCTCAGGATCAGCCCCGGCACGATGCCGCCGATCAGCAGTCCCGAGATCGAAATGCCCGCAAGGCTGCCGAGCAGCACGGCGAGCGCTGACGGCGGGATCAGCACGTCGACGCTGCCGATCGCCATGATCGGGCCCATCGCCATCTTCGGGTCGTAGCCGCGGCTGAGCATGGTCGGCAGCATCAGGCTGCCGAGCATCGCCGTCGTGGCGATGGTCGAACCGGAGATCGCGGAGAATATCGTGCCGGCGACAATGGTGATGACGGCGAGCCGCCCCGGCACGCGATGGATCAGCCCGGCGATGGCGTCGATCGCCTTGATGGCAAGGCCGGTGCGGAACAGCACCTCCCCCATCAGCACGAAGAACGGTATCGGCGTCAGCGAGAAGCTCGTCACCGACGCCACCGAATTGCGCGCGAGCTGCGAGAGCCCGACCTCGCCGCCGAGGAAGAAGTATGCGCCGATCACGTCCAGCATCAGGAACGCGATGGCGACGGGCACGCCGACACCCATGGCGATGCTGAGACCGCCGAACAGGATCAGGCTCGCGGTGACCCAATCCATGGCTAACGTCCGGCTCGTCGAAGGCGAGTCATGCGCTCGTCGCCTCGATCCGCCGTCCCGGCTCACTGTTGAGCAGCCGGTGCAGGCGGAACACGAATTCAGCGGCGAGCAGTGCAAAGAAAATGGGCAACGGCGCCAGCAGCCACCATTCGGCGAACACCAGGTTCTTGATGGTCAGACGAGCCGAGCCGGAACGCGTCGGCCGTCATATGAAAGCCGTAACGCACCATCACCACGCAGACGAGGAATCCGATGACGTCGCCCGCCGCCTCCATCAGCCAGGCGACGCGGGCCGGCACGGCCGACAGCAGCAGATCGATGCGGACATGCTGGCCACGGCGCAGCAGCCACGGCGCGGTCAGCAATGTCATGCCGTAAAGCGCGTATTCCGAGACTTCATTGGCCCACGGAAATCCGGCGCGTGTCATATTTCGCAGCAGGATATCGGCCGTGACCAGCACCACCATGACCAGCAGCATCAGCGCGGCGATCACGGCAAGGACATCAAATAGCCGTCCGAAGGCTGCGGATAACCGTTTCATCGCTGCCCGCGCGTTTTGACCGAAAGTGCGCGCACCGGTAGGCTCATCGCATCTCACCGTCGTAGGGAAGAAGGGCAAATATCATGCGTATCGTTCGGGTATTGGCGGTTTCGGCTGCACTGCTTTCGTTCGTTCCATCTGCGCAGGCGCAACGGCTCGACCTGTCCAAGACCACCTGCAAGGAACTCATCGAAAGCGGCAAGGATGGTCTCGTGATCATCTGGTCATGGCTTTACGGCTACTATTCCGATCAGGATGCCGATCCTGTCATCGACTTCGATCAATTGACGAAGCAGGGCCAGCGGCTGGTCGAGGTCTGCCGGGACAAGCCTTCGACCGACATCATTACCGCTGCCGAGCCGATCTACGACAAGTAAACTTGCGGCGAATATTGGCTCCGCCCGCTTCCAGCGGGCGGAGCCTTTCGTTTGTCAGTTGCCAGCCAGTTGCCGCAGCTTCGGCGCCGTCTCCGGCGCGCGCTTGATCACCGACTGCCAGGCGACGTCGTTGGCCTTGTCGAGGAACTTCTTGGCCTCGGCCGGGCCGAAGTCGATCGGCTGGATGCCGGCGCCGGTCTGGCGGTCCCGCTCGGACTTGATCAGCGCGACGTTCTCGCTATCGAGGCCTTCGAGCCAGAGCGCGGCGTCGCTCAGCACTTTCTTCTGCGCCGCGCTGAGCCCGTTCCAGACGTCGAGATTGACCAGCACATTGACCTCGACGGCGTAGAACGCCGGCTCGAGCCGGAACTTGGTCACCTTCTCCCAGCCCAGATCGAAAATGCCGGTCACCGGCCAGCCGTAGCCATCGACCACGCCGCGCTCCAGCGCCGTGTAGACCTCGCCGGGCGCCGTGGTGATTGCGGTGCCGCCGAGCGCCTCGACGACGTCCTTGTAGACCGGCGTGACGCGGATCTTCAGCCCGGTGAAGTCGAGCTTCTCGGGTTTCTTGTTCAGGTAGATGTGGAACGGCACGTTGTGGAACTGCCGCGCCAGGATAATACGAATTGAGCTTCTTGTTGTGCAGTTCGTTGATGTAGGCCCAGGTGCCGTTCGAGCGTTGCTCGCTCATCGGCTTGCCGATCAGCTTGAGGCCATCGGCCTCCGGCATCAGGTTGGTGTAGAACGCGCCGGTCACGTTGGCGATGTCGACCACCTTGGTGCGCACCGCGTTGCCGACCTCGAACGGCGGCATCGCGCGGGGACCGCCGATGTAGTTGATCTTGACCTGGCCCTTGCCGGTCTCGTTCACCCGGTCGATGAAGCGCTCGAAATTCTTGGAGAACTGGGTTTTCTCGGCAAAGGACGTGACCGCGCGCAGCGTCACCTCCTGGGCGCCGGCGGCGTTCGCAGTCAGCGCGAACAGCGCGGCAAGCAGTGTCCTTTTCATTGCGGTCCCCTCTTTTTGGAATTGCCCGGCTGGCGCCATGTTAGTGGAACGTCCAAGGCCGTGCCAAGGCACCACGGGCGCGAGACTAGCGCGCATAGCTCCAGCAGCAGGCCTTATTATTGGATTCAGGGCCTTCCGGACGCCGCTCAAGCGTGCGCGGCGCGCGTCAGGTCGGCCACCTTCTTCTGGTGGATCAACGCTTCGCGAATGCCGGTGGTCTTGGTCATGAGATCGAGCGACGCATCATCGTCGTCATCGACCGGCGTCAGCGCCCGATCCATATACGCCCGCGCGTCCGGATCGCGCGCGATGATGATCTTCCAGGCCAGCAGATAGCCGGCCACCTTGAGCATGATGGCGTGCTTGTAGAGCGTGTCCCACGCGAAGCGCGGCCAGAACAGCCATGTGCTTTCGCGCGACAGGCCGGAGCGGCGCTCCGACGGACGCTTCAGCCGGAGAATGCCGCCTTGCAGCGGATGAACGCGTTCCAGACGGTCGGTGGTCGAGAACGTCAACAGGTATTTGGCGAGATTGAGCATCGGTACATCGCTCGCGGCAGCCCGGCGCAGCAGCGTCTTCATGTGCTCAGGCGTGTAATAGAGCGACCAGGCCTCATGATAGATGGCCTGCCACTCCGCCTTGCTCATCCGCGGATGGCCGGTGCAGGCGTGCTCGGTGTCGTAGTTGTTGAGGTCGGGGTCCATCGCGACGCCCTTGCGCCAAAGCAACTGATGATCTTCGGAGCCCGGCAACGGCGTCAGACAGAAGAATTCGAGCATGTCGATCGGCAACTCGTTCTGGATGATCGCGATGTCGCGCCGGATCGTCTCCGGCGTGTCGGCCGGGAACCCCAGGATGTAGCCCGCGAAGGTGATGATGCCCTGGCCCTTCCAGGCGAGCAGCATCTTGCGATATTCGGTGATCTTGTTCTGGCGCTTCTTGGCGGCCGCGAGATTGTCGGGGTTGATGTTTTCAAGCCCGATGAAGACCTTCGACACACCGGCGCGTTTTGCCTTCTCGACAAAATTCGGAATTTTGTGGCACAGCGTATCGACCTGGATGAGCAGGCCGATCGGCAGGCCGTGGACTTCGCGCAGTTCGATCAACCGGTCGAAGATCGCCTCCCACTCCCTGTTGCGGGCGAAGTTGTCGTCGGTGATGAAGAACTTGTGGATGCCCTGCGCGGCGTTCATGCGCACCAGATTCTCGATATCGTCCGGCGTGCGGTGGCGCGACTTTCGCCCCTGCACGTTGATGATCGTGCAGAACGAGCACTGGTACGGACAGCCGCGGCCGGCATCGAAGCTCGCGCTCTGGCCGAGCGTCCGCTCGATGTATCGCTTTGGCAGGAACGGCACCGGTGTGCCGTCCATGCCCGGCAAGTCCTTCATGTAATTGTAGACCGGCGCGAGCTTGCCCGCGACCGCGTCGGTCATCAGCGTTTCGAGCCGTCCCTCGGCTTCGCCCGCGAAAATGCTGATGCCCATCTCACGGCAGGCATCGAGGCCGACCGCGTGCCCGTCCAGCATCGACAAGCAGCCCGACACGTGAAAGCCGCCGATCGCAACCGAGACGCCCGCCTCCCGGAATCTCCGCGCGATATCGAGCGCGCGGGGATATTGGTTCGACTGCACGCCGATCAGCGCGACCAGACCGAAGTTGTCGTGGCTTTTGAAGCGAGCAAGCAAGGTGGGGAAATCAATGTGCGTATTGATCTCGTCCATCACCTGGATGTCGATTCCGACATCGGGGCCGAGCGCCTTCCGTTCGGCGCAGTCGGCAGCGATCCCATAAACCGACGCCAGCGAGTTCGACGGACTCATCGCCCGCCACCAACGGATCAAATAGCCGTCGTTGTCGTAGTGCGACGGCTTGATCATCACGAGTTGGAATTTGCGCAACGAACCTTCCAGTTCTAGGAACAAAGTCCTTGCGGACCAGGAAGCTAACGCAGCCGGTAACGCCACCCGGCACGCCCTTTGCGGCAAATCACGGGCCGGTATCGCATGTTGAAGGCGTCAGGACAACGCGCCTCACTGTCACGGCGGCGCGCTTCCGGTTGGAAGGCTCCTCAAATATAACAATTCCAACCAATCGAGAGGGCCGCATGGCGGAACGCTCCTTCAAGGAAGAGGTCCAGAAGCTGAAACTGGGCGAAGGCGCCGAGTTTCATGGCGAAGGCATCCTGGCGGTCACCAAGGCGCTGCTGCAGTCCGGCGTGTCCTATGTCGCCGGCTACCAGGGCGCGCCGATCTCGCACCTGATGGACGTGCTGGCCGACGCCAACGACATCCTGGAAGGCCTCGGCGTGCATTTCGAGAACAGCGCCAGCGAGGCGACCGCCGCCGCCACCCTCGCCGCTTCCGTGAACTATCCGCTGCGCGGCGCGATCACCTTCAAGTCCACGGTCGGCACCAACGTCGCGTCCGACGCGCTCGCCAACCTCGCCTCCGGCGGCGTCACCGGCGGCGCGCTGATCATCATCGGCGAGGATTATGGCGAAGGCTCCTCGATCATGCAGGAGCGCGTCCACGCCTTTGCGATGAAGTCGATGATGTGGCTGATCGACCCGCGGCCGAACCTGCCGTCGATCGTGCGCGCCGTGGAAACGGCGTTCGAGCTGTCGGAGATTTCCAACACCCCGGTGATGCTGGAGCTGCGCATCCGCGCCTGCCACGTCTATGGCCGCTTCACCACCAAGGCGAACAAGCGTCCCGAATTCGGCCTCACCGACGCGCTGGAGAACCCGCGCCGCGACCTGTCGCGCATCGCGATGCCGCCGATGGTCTATATCCACGAGAAAGACAAATGGGAGAAACGGCTGCCCGCGGCGATCAAGTACATCCAGGACAACCGGCTCAACGAATTCTTCGACGGCGACGTCAGCGACATCGGCATCGTCGTGCAGGGCGGCCTCTACAACACCACGCTGCGCGGGCTGGAGCTGCTCGGCCTGGCCGACGCGTTCGGCGACAGCCGTATCCCGATCTATTGCCTGAACGTCACCTATCCGCTGGTCGACACCGAGTTCGTGCGCTTCTGCGCCGGCAAGAAGGCCATCCTGATGGTCGAAGAAGGCCAGCCGGACTTCATCGAGCAGAACGTCAACACCATCCTGCGCCGCGCCGACGTGCAGACCAGCGTGCACGGCAAGGACGTGCTGCCGATGGCCGGCGAATACACCGGCGGCGTGGTGCGCGAGGGCCTCGCCAAGTTCATCGCGAAGACGCGGCCCGATCTGCTGCCTGAGGCGGCTGCAACGCCGAATATCATTCCCGTGCCGCAGCAGGTCACCAAGGCGCAGGCCGCTGTCGCCGACAAGGTCCACGGCCGGCCGCCGTCGTTCTGCACCGGCTGCCCGGAGCGGCCGATCTTCGCCGCGATGAAGCTGGTCGAGCGCGAGCTCGGCCAGCATCACGTCTCCGCCGACATCGGCTGCCATCTGTTCTCGATCTTCCCGCCGTTCAACGTCGGCGCCACCACGATGGGCTACGGGCTCGGCGCCGCCGGCGCCTCCGCGCTCAACGTGAAGGCCGGCAAGCGCGCCATCTCGATGATGGGCGACGGCGGCTTCTGGCATAACGGCCTGACCAGCGGCGTCGGCAACGCCGTGTTCAACAAGAGCGACAACGTCCTGATCATCGTCGACAACGGCTATTCGGCCGCGACCGGCGGCCAGGACATCCCCTCCTCGTTCCACAAGCAGCCCAACCGGCAGACGCAGAACTCGATCGAGAAGGCGGTGCGCGGCGTCGGCGTGAACTGGGTGAAGACCATCACCCGCACCTACGACGTCGCCAAGATGCGCGACACGCTGCGCGAGGCGCTGACCACCAAGGAAAAAGGCCCGAAGGTCATCGTCGCGCAGTCCGAATGCATGCTGAACAAGCAGCGCCGCATCCGGCCGCTGCTGCGCAAGGCCGCGAACGAGGGCGAGCGCGTGGTGCGCGAGCGCTTCGGCGTCGATGCCGACACCTGCACCGGCGATCATTCCTGCATCCGGCTGTCAGGCTGCCCGTCGCTGACGATCGCGCCGAACCCCGATCCGCTGCGCCGCGAGCCGGTGACCAAGGTGATCAACTCCTGCGTCGGCTGCGGCCTGTGCGGCGAGGTCAGCCACGCCGCGGTGCTGTGCCCGTCGTTCTACCGCGCCTCGCTGATCACCAATCCGACCGGCTGGGACAAGTTCAAGGCGCGCATCCGCGAGGCCGTGATCGGCTTCTTCCAGCGGCGCATCGAGCGCAAGCTTGCGGCGGCCTGACCCGATGGCCGCACGCCGCCCCACGCCCGATCACCATCGCCATCCTCGCCATGGGCGGCGAAGGCGGCGGCGTGCTGGCGGAATGGATCATCGATCTCGCCGAGCACGCGGGCTACATCGCGCAGATGACCTCGGTGCCGGGCGTCGCGCAGCGCACCGGCGCGACCAACTACTACGTCGAGCTGTTCCCGAAGTCCGCGACCACGTCGAACACCGGCCCGCCGGTGCTCGGCCTCACCCCGGTGCCGGGCGACGTCGACATCGTCATCGCGTCCGAGCTGATGGAGGCCGGCCGCGCCGTGCAGCGCGGGCTGGTGACGCCGGACAAGACCACATTCATCGTCTCGACCAACCGCGTCTATGCGATGACCGAGAAGATCGCGATGGCCGACGGCCGGGTCGATTCACCCGCGCTGCTCGAAGGCTGCCGCACCGCGGCGAAGCGGCTCATTCATGGCGACATGGCGCAGCTCGCGGAATCGACCGGCAGCATGATCTCGTCCGTGCTGTTCGGCGCGCTGGCCGGCGCCAACGTGCTGCCGATGCAGCGCATGGCGTTCGAGGCGGCGATCCGGCGCGGCGGCGTCGGCGTCAAGGAAAGCCTCGCGGCGTTCGGCGCGGGCTTTGCGGCGGCGACCGATGGCGTGCCGGCGAAAGCGTCCGAGCCTGCCGCGCCGCATGTCTCCCCTGCCCTGGCGCCGCTGATGGCCGAGGCGAGCGCCTATCCGGAACCGGCACGCACCTATGTCCGCGCCGGCATCGAGCGCACGGCGGACTATCAGGACGTCGCCTATGCGCGCGAATATCTCGACCAGCTCAAGCCGATCGCCGAGGCCGAGCGCAAGCACGGCAACGGCTCGGGCCTGCTGCTCGCCGAAACCGCGCGCGAGCTCGCGCTCGGCATGGCCTACGAGGACACCGTGCGCGTCGCCGAGCTGAAGATCCGGCCGGGCCGCTTCGAGCGCGTGCGGCGAGGAGGTGCAGCTCGCCGACGGGCAGATCCTGGAGATCGCCGAGTTCCTCCATCCGCGCGTGCAGGAGATCGCCGACACGCTGCCGGCCGGCCTCGGCCGCTGGCTGCTCAACAGCGGCTGGCCGCGCCGGCTGCTCGAGCGCTTCACCAAAAAGGGCAAGGTGCTCAAGACGTCGACCATCCGCGGCTTCCTGCTGCTCTACTTCGTCGCGGCGCTGAAGCCGACGCGGCGGCGCTCGCTGCGCTTCCAGAACGAGCAGGCGTTCCTCGACGAGTGGCTGCGCAAAATCCTCGACGTCGCGCAGACCAACTACGCGCTGGCGACCGAGATCGCGCTGACCCGCACGCTGGTGAAGGGCTACAGCGACACCCACGAGCGCGGCCGCGAGCGCTACGACACGCTGATGCAGCTGCTGCCGCGCATCATGGAGATGCCGGATCCGGCGGCGACGCTGGCGAAGCTGCGCAAGGCCGCGCTCGCCGACGACACCGGCGCGGCGCTCAACGCCGCGATCAAGGACATCCGGCCGCTGCCGCAGGCGGCGGAGTAGCGTGCTCGCGCGGCTGCGCGAATGGGCGCGCGCGCTCAAGCGCGACGTTCACGCCATCTATCTCGCGGCGCGCGACCCGCGGGTGCCCTGGTACGCCAAGGCGCTGGCCGGCTGCGTCGCGGCCTATGCGCTGTCGCCGATCGACCTGATTCCCGACTTCATTCCGGTGCTGGGCTATCTCGACGACCTGATCATCGTGCCGCTCGGCATCCTGCTGGTGGTGCGGCTGATCCCGCCCGACATCATGGCGGAGCATCGCGCAGCGGCAGAGGCAGCGCGCGAGAAGCCGCACAGCACGGGCGGCGCGATCGCCATCATCGCGATCTGGACCGCGCTGTGCCTGTTGTTTGCCTGGCTCGCCTATCGCAACTTTGCCAGCTTAGCCACTCATCCTTTTCGGGATCATGCTCTTACGGCACCACCGCCGTCGCCTCGATCTCCAGCCGCGCCTGCGGCTCGAACAGGCGGCCCACCTCGACCAGCGCCATCGCCGGAAAGTGCGAGCCCATCACCTCGCGATAGGGCGCGGCGAGTTCCTTGCGCGCGGCGAGATACTCGTCCATGTCGCGCACGTACCAGGTCATCCGCGTGATGTGCTCGGGCTTGGCGCCGCCCTCGGCCAGCACCGCGGCGATGTTCTGCAGGCCTGCCGCGCCTGCGCGACGAAGCCCTCGGGAAATTTCTCGTTCTTGTCCCAGCCGACCATGCCGCCGACGAACACGAACTCGCCGCGCGCCTTGATGCCGTTGGCGTAGCCCTTCGGCTTGCGCCAGCCCGGCGGCTGAAGATTCTGGTGCACTGCCAGTTCTCCTCTACGATGCGATTTTCTGGCGGCGTCGGCCGCCTTCTTGCGCAATTCGAAACGCTGCAGCTTGCCGGTCTGCGTCTTCGGCAGTTCGGTGACGTATTCGATCGCGCGCGGATACTTGTACGGCGCGACCGTCGCCTTGACGTGATCCTGCAGCTCCTTGGTCATCGCGTCGTCGCCGGCCATGCCGGCGCGCAGCACGACGTAGGCCTTGACGATCTGGCCGCGCTCCTCGTCGGGCGCGCCGACCACGCCGCATTCGGCGACCGCGGCATGCGTGAGCAGCGCGGATTCCACCTCGGGGCCGGCGATGTTGTAGCCCGACGAGATGATCATGTCGTCGGAGCGCGCCTGGTACCAGAAGTAGCGGTCCTGATCCATCACGTAGGTGTCGCCGGTGACGTTCCAGCCGCTCTGCACGTAGTTGAACTGCCGGGTGTCGGAGAGATAGCGGCAGCCGGTCGGACCGCGCACCGCAAGACGCCCGGCGATGCCGGGCGGCATCTCCTTGCCCTCGTCGTCGATCACGATCGCCTCGTAGCCCGGCACCGCGCGGCCGGTCGAGCCGGCGCGCACCTCGTCCTCGGGCGAGCCGATGAAGATGTGCAGCATCTCGGTCGCGCCGATGCCGTCGAGAATCTTGATGCCGGTCGCCTTGTGCCAGGCCTCGAACGTCGCCTTGGGCAGCGTCTCGCCGGCCGACACGCATTTGCGCAGCGACTTGATGTCGTACTCGGGGAGCTTCGCGAGCATCGCGCGATAGGCGGTCGGCGCGGTGAAGCAGACCGTGGCGCCGAATTTCGCGATGGCGTCGAGCAGGTCGTCCGGCGTGGGCTGCTCCAGCAGCACGGTCGACGCGCCGATCCGCAGCGGAAACAGCACCAGCCCGCCGAGGCCGAACGTGAAGGCGAGCGGCGGCGAGCCGATGAAGCGGTCGGACGGCTCGGCGCGCAGCACGTGCTTGGCGTAGCTGTCGCAGATCGCCAGCATGTCGCGGTGGAAGTGCATGGTGCCCTTGGGCTCGCCGGTGGTGCCCGAGGTGAAGCCGATCAGGCAGACGTCGTCGCTGCGGTGTCGCAGGCGGTGAAATGCTCGTAGCCCGGCTGCTGCATCAGCGCTTCGAGGCCGTCGTTCCGGCCCTCGCCCCAATAGACGATGCGCTTGAGATCGGGCGACACCGCCTTGGTCTTCTCCATCTCGTCGGCGAGCCGCGCGTCGCACAGCGCCAGCGCGATCTTGCCCTTGGCGAGCGGATAGGACAGCTCCTTGGCGCGCAGCAGCGGCATGGTCGCGACCACCACCGCGCCGGCCTTGATCGCCGCGAGATAGGCCGCGACCATCATCGGATTGTTGGCGGAGCGCAGCAGCACGCGATTGCCGGGCACCAGGCCGAGATCGCGGGTCAGCACGTTGGCGATGCGGTTCACGCGCTCGGAAAGCTGCGCGTAGGTCAGCGTTTCCGTCGGCGAGATCAGGCAAGGCCGGCCGCCCTCGCCCGCCGCGACCCAGCGGTCGAGCAACTTGGTGACGCAGTTGAGCCGCTCGCGGTAGCGCAGCTCCGGCAGGTCGAACCGGAACTCCGGCCATTGCGCGCGCGGCGGCAGGTTGTCGCGCGCGAAGGTGTCGATGTGCCCGGTCATCGTCATCGCTGTCCCTATTCCGCCGCCAGCGCGGCCTTCCCCGCCCGGTTCTTCAGCGCCTCGCGCGCGATCACGATCTTCTGCACCTCGGTCGCGCCCTCGTAGATGCGCAGCGCCCGGATTTCCCGGTAAAGCTCCTCGACCTTGACGCCCTTGGTGACGCCGAGCCCGCCGTGGAGCTGCACCGCGCGGTCGATCACGCGCTGCGCCGCTTCGGTCGCGAACATCTTGGCCATCGCCGCCTCGCTGGTGACGCGCGCCGCGCCCTGATCCTTGGTCCAGGCGGCGCGATAGACCAGCAGCGCCGCGGCATCGACCTCGGTGGCGCTGTCGGCGATCGCGGCCTGCGTCATCTGCAGGTCGCCGAGCGGCGCGCCGAACAGCTTGCGCGACGACGCATGCTCGATGGTCTCGTGCAGCGCGCGGCGGGCGAAGCCCAGCGCCGCGGCGCCGACCGTCGAGCGGAAAATGTCGAGCGTCGCCATCGCCACCTTGAAGCCCTCGCCCGGCCCGCCCAGCCGATTGGCGGCGGGCACGCGCACGCCGTCGAACGTGAGCCGCGCCAGCGGATGCGGCGCGATCACGTCGATGCGCTCGGCGACGGTCAGCCCCGGCGTATCGGCATCGACCACGAAGGCCGAGAGCCCCTTGGCGCCCGGCGCCTCGCCGGTGCGCGCGAACACCACGTAATGGTCGGCGATGCCGCCGTTCGAAATCCAGGTCTTCTCGCCGTCGAGGCGGAACTGGTTGCCGTCGGGCTTCGCGGTCGTCGCCAGCGCGGCGACGTCGGAGCCGGCCTCCGGCTCGGACAGCGCGAAGGCGGCGATCGCCTTGCCGTCGCGCACCGGCGGCAGATAGCGGCGCTTCAGTTCGTTGGAGCCGTACAGCGAGATCGAGCCGGTGCCGAGCCCCTGCATGGCGAAGGCGAAATCGGCGAGCCCGTCGCGGAACGCCAGCGTCTCGCGCGCGATGCAGAGCGTGCGCACGTCGAGCTGCGGATGCAGCCCGCCGTATTCGGCCGGCACCACGGCCTTGAGCAGCCCCGCCTCGCCCAGCGCCGTGACGCGCGCGCGGCAGGCCGCATCGACGTCGTCGTGCGGCAGCCCCGGCAGCTTGGCGTCGGCCCAGCGCGCCAGCGCCTCGGCGAAACGGCGATGGTCGTCGTTGAAGAACGGCAGCGCGAGCGTGTCGCCGAGCGCCATTCAATTGCCCTCGAACACCGGCTTCTGCTTGGCGGCAAACGCGCGGAACGCGCGGGTGAAATCCTCGGTCTTCATGCACAGCGCCTGCGCCACCGCCTCGGCCTCGACCGCGGCCTCGATCGACATCGCCCATTCCATGTCGAGCATGCGCTTGGTCATGGCGTTGGCGAAGGTCGGGCCGGAGGCGAGATCGCGGGCGAGCTTGGTCGCCTCGGCCAGCACCGATTTCGGACGATGCGAGCCGGTTGAAGAAGCCCCAGCGCTCGGCCTCCTCCCCGCTCATGGAGCGGCCGGTGAACAGCAATTCCGAGGCGCGGCCCTGGCCGATGATGCGCGGCAGGATCGCGCAGGCGCCCATGTCGCAGCCGGCGAGCCCCACGCGGTTGAACAGGAACGCGACCTTGGCGGCCGGCGTGCCGATCCGCAGGTCCGACGCCATGGCGATGATCGCGCCGGCGCCGGCGCAGACGCCGTCGATCGCCGAGACGATCGGCTGCGGGCAGGCGCGCATCGACTTCACCACCTCGCCGGTCATCCTGGTGAAGTCGAGCAGCTCGGCCGTGCCCATCTTGGTCAGCGGCTCGATGATCTCGAACACGTCGCCGCCGGAGCAGAAGTTGCCGCCCGCGCCGGTGACGACGATGGCCTTGACCTGCTTGTCCTTCGCGCAGCGCGGAACAGGTCGACGATCTCGGCGTAGCTGTCGAAGGTCAGCGGATTTTTCTTGTCGGGCCGGTCCAGCGTCAGCGTCGCGACCTTGCCGTCGACCGCGAAGCGCACGTGGCGCGCCTTGTAGTCCGACAGCGGCAGCGTCACGGGATTGGCCGCGCTCATCGGCGCGCTCCGCCGTCCAGCGCCTTGCGCGCCGACGACTTGGTCTTGGCCAGCGACGGCATCAGCGCCGACATATCGCCCGGCGAAAGATCGGCGAAAATCTGGCCGATCCAGTCGGCATTGTCCCGCGCCATGGCGCGGAAGAAGCGCCGCCCTTCGGCGGTGAGGCTGACGATCTGCACGCGGCGGTCGTTCGGCGCCGGCCGCCGCAGGATCAGGCCCTGCCCCACCAGCCGGTCGACCAGCCCGGTGATGTTGCCGTTCGACACCATCATGCGCTGCGACAGCTCGCCGAGCGTCATGCCGTTCGGCGTGCGGTCGAGCTGCGCCAGCAGGTCGAAGCGCGGCAGCGTGATGTCGAAATTGTCGCGCAGGCGGCGGCGCACCTCGTTCTCGATCAGCGTCGTGCAGGTGAGCAGCCGCAGCCACAGCCGCAGCTCGGTCTTGTGATCGTCGGGCCGCTCCGCGACCTTGGTTTCCGCGTCGAGCGGAATTGTCGTTCTATCGTCCATCATAGCTCTCCGCCGGCGACCACCAGCGTGGTCCCGGTCACGGAGGCCGCATCCGGCGAGCACAGATAGAGCACGGCGGCAGCGACCTCCTGCGGTTTCACAAACCGCCCGAATGGATTGTTCTTGAGAATTGCGGCCTGCGCCTCTGCGGGCGACCGGCCGGTCTTGTCCACGATCCGCGCGACGCTCTCGCGCATCATTTCGGTGTCGGTGTAGCCGGGGCACACCGCGTTGACGGTGACGCCGGTCTTCGCGGTCTCGATCGCCAGCGAGCGCACCAGGCCGACGACGGCGTGCTTGGCCGCGCAATAGGCCGAGACGTAGCCGTAGCCTTTCACGCCGGCGATCGAAGCGATCGCGATCACGCGGCCGAACTTGCGCTCGACCATGCCGCCGAGCACCGCCTGCGTGGTGTGCACCACGCCCATCACGTTGAGCTCGAACATGTCGCGGAACTGGGTGGGCGTGGTCTCGGCGAACGGCGCCGAGTCGGCGCCGCCGGCGTTGGCGACCAGGATGTCGACCGGGCCCCGCACCGTCTCGATCACGCGAAGATTGTCGATCACAGCCTCCGGCTGGGTGACGTCGCCGACGATCCAGCCCTTGGCATCGCCCGCCGCCGCAGCCTCCTGCAGCGATTTCTCGGTGCGGCCGACCACCGTGACGGTCGCGCCGGCAGCCGACAAAGCAGCCGCAATGGCGCGGCCAATGCCGCGTCCGCCGCCGGTGACCAGTGCGTGCCGTCCCTGAAGACCAGCCATCAAATCCCTCTTGTGCGGATATTACTTTAAGCCTAAACTTTATAAGCTTCAAGTACCCAGCGGCCATGCGGGTTTCCGGGACCCGGACGGAGGCGGCATGAAGGTTCACATCGTCGGCGGCGGCCCGGCCGGGCTCTATTTCGCCATCCTGATGAAGAAGGCGTGGCCGCGCACGCGCATCACCGTGTTCGAGCGCAACCGGCCCGACGACACGTTCGGCTTCGGCGTGGTGTTCTCCGACCAGACGCTGGAGGCGTTCGAGTCCTACGATCGCGAAACCTACCGGCAGATCGTCGGCCATTTCGCCTACTGGGACGACATCGCGATCCATTTCCGCGGCACCGTGCACCGCATCGGCGGCAACGGATTCTGCGGCACGTCGCGCACGATGCTGCTGAAAATTCTGGGCCGGCGCGCGCACTCGCTCGGCATCGATATCAAGTACCAGTCCGACGTCGATCCGATGAAGCCGACCATCCGCGGCGCCGACCTCGTGGTGGCGGCCGACGGCATCAATTCGCGCACCCGCGAAGAGCTGAAGGACCATTTCAAGCCGACCATCGAGATGCGGCCCAATCATTTCGTCTGGATGGGCTCGACCAAGCCGCTCGACGCCTTCAACTTCTATTTCCGCGAGACCGAGCACGGCATCTTCATCGCGCACTGCTACCAGTACCAGCCTGGCCGCTCGACCTGGATCTTCGAGACCGATCCCGAGACGTTCCAGCGCGCCGGCCTCGCCTCGCTCGACGAGGCGGGCTCCGCCGCCGCGATGGAAAAGGTGTTCGCCGAGGAACTCGACGGCCACAAGCTGATCACCAACCGCTCGATCTGGCGCAACTTCCCGACCATCCGCTGCGAGCGCTGGACCAGCGACAACACCGTGCTGATCGGCGACGCCAAGGCGACCGCGCATTTCTCGATCGGCTCGGGCACCAAGCTCGCGATGGAGGACGCGATCGCGCTCTACGAGGCGTTCCGCGCGACCGGCGGCCGCGACGTGAAGACCGCGCTCTCCCGCTTCGAATCGCAGCGCCGCGACGAGGTGGAGCGCACGCAGCATTCCGCCGACGTGTCGCTGGTCTGGTTCGAGCACGTGAAGCGGTTCTGGAACATGAACCCGACCCGCTTCGCGTTCGGCCTGATGACGCGCTCGCGCGCCATCACCTACGACAACCTCGCGCTGCGCGCGCCGGAATTCATCGGCGAAGCCGACAAGATGGTGGCGAGCGAAGTCCAGGCGCTGGGCTTCAAAGCCGACGTCGCTCAGCCGGTCGCGCCGATGTTCCAGCCGTTCCGGCTGCGCGACATGACGCTCGCCAACCGCGTGGTGGTGTCGCCGATGTGCCAGTACTCGGCCAAGGACGGCCTGCCCGGCGACTGGCACATGGTGCACTACGGCTCGCGCGCGATCGGCGGCGCCGGGCTGATGTTCACCGAGATGACCGACGTCTCCGAAAAGGCCCGCATCACCTACGGTTGCACGGGCATGTACAACGACGCCCAGGAGGCGGCCTGGAAGCGCATCGTCGATTTCGTGCACGCCAACTCGGCGGCGAAATTCTGCCTGCAGCTCGGCCACGCCGGACGCAAGGGCTCGACCAAGCTGATGTGGGAGGGCATCGACCAGCCGCTGCCTGAAGGGAACTGGCCGATCGTCTCGGCCTCGCCGCTGCCCTACTATCCGCACAGCCAGGTGCCGCGCGAAATGACGCGCGCCGACATGGACGAGGTCGTCGCCGATTTTGTCCAGGCGGTGAAGCGCGGCGCACGCGCCGGCTTCGACATGGTCGAGATGCACGCGGCGCACGGCTACCTGCTGGCGAGCTTCATCTCGCCGCTGACCAACACGCGCACCGACGAATACGGCGGCGTCGCTCGAAAACCGCATGCGCTTCCCGCTCGAGGTGTTCCGCGCCATGCGCGCCGCCTGGCCGGACGACAAGCCGATGTCGGTGCGCATCTCGGCGACCGACTGGCAGGATGGCGGCCTCACCGGCGAAGACGCGGTGCAGGTGGCGCGGCTGTTTGCAGAGAGCGGCTGCGACCTGATCGACGTCTCGACCGGACAGACCACGCCGGACGCACAGCCGGTCTATGGCCGCATGTTCCAGACGCCGTTCTCCGACCAGATCCGCAACGAGGCCGGCCTGTCGACCATGTGCGTCGGCAACATCACCACCGCCGATCAGATCAACACCATCATCGTCGCCGGGCGCGCCGATCTGGTGGCGCTGGCGCGGCCGCACCTCGCCGACCCGTCGTTCACGCTGAAGGCGGCGGCCTGGTATGGCGCGCCGGTCGACGGCCCGCCGCAATACGAGGCGGGACGCGAGCAACTGTTCCGCAACAGCGCACGCGAGCGCACCGAACTGACCGAGCTCAAGCTCAAGGCCAAGCCGAAGGCCCACGCCACGACCTGGAAACAGGCCGCGGAATGAGAACCGCCGGGCCGGGGCCCGGCGGTTCTAGCTCACTCAGTGACGCTTACTTCGGGTTGGTCGGATTGGCCGATCCGCGCGGGCCGGACGGATTCGACGGCGCGGCACCGCTGCCGGGCTGCGATGGCGCGCCCGAGCCGGTGGTCTGCAGGTTGCGCGCGCAACTCGCGCTAAGGTCACCCTTCTTGGCCGAGTCGCACTGCGCCATGGTGGCGTAGCTGCAGTTCTTCGATCCGTCGGCCTTCTGCAGGCAGAATGCGGCGTTCTGGCCCATCGGTTGGCCCTGTGAACCCGGCGCCTGCTGCGCGATGGCGCTTCCCATGGCGAATCCGGTGATCGCGATCGCGGTGACAAAGGTGGTTGGACGCATGCGTTATCCTCCTGGTGGACCTCCCCTGGGAGAAATTGCACGCCGAAATAATGGTTCCGGGAACCCTGAAAAAACGCGGTGCAATACCGCGCTGGACGGCCATCGCGGAGAATTATTCAGTCGCCGGCAATGGAACTTGGCGGGCGCGGCCGATGACGCTATAGCAGGCGCACCCGCTGACCGGCGCGGAGTTCCGTCGGCCTGCTGGGGGATGGTGAAATGGTATCACAGCAGACTTCTGACTCTGTTTTTCTAGGTTCGAATCCTAGTCCCCCAGCCAAACTCCCGCCGCCCCCTAGGCCACCGCCTTCCGCTCGACAAGCGTCAGCCCCTCGGGCCGCGTCGCCTGCCACATTCTCGTGTCCGGCTTGATCGGATAGGCGCTGTGCCATTCCGAAAGCTTGCTCCCGGTACAGAGCGGCATAGGCGTCGTCGGTCAGCGTCTCGGTGTTCTCGATCTCAAGCTCGATGCCGATGTCGTGATAGATGTCGAGATTGTCCAAATCCGGCGCCGGCAACGCGCCGTTCTTGAAGTCGCTCCACATCTGCCGGTAGAGATCCTCGAGGTGACCGACCAGCTTCGGCGTGTCGAACAGCAGACAGGTGTCGCGACTGACCGCGAGCTTCGCCTTGATCGCGGCGAGCTTCTCGCGGTTCTGCCCGAGCTCGACGGCGCGCGCCACATAGTCGTCGGCCGACGAGCATTCCAGCTCGCCGATGCCGGCGGCGCGGATCAGGCTGGTGCAAACGCGCGAGGCGAAGCTGCGGCCCGGCAACGTGAGGATCGGCACGTTCATCCAGAGCGAGTCGGCGGCCGTGGTGTGCGCGCCATACGGCATGCTGTCGAGGAACAGGTCGGCGAGCGGATAGCGCGCCAGGTGCTGCGGGTTCGGCATCTTCTGCGCGAAGATCAGCCGATCCGCCGACACGCCGCGCGCGACGGCGGCCTTGCTGCAGCCGCTCGTTGGCCTCCTTGGACGCCCCGAGCAGCCAGAGCACGCTGTCCGGCACGCGGTTCAGGATTTTCATCCAGCGCTCGAACACCCGCGCCGTGATCTTCTGCATGCCGTTGAGCGAGCAATAGACGAACGCGTTTTCCGGGAGCCCGGCTTCGGCGCGCGTCGGGCGCTTGTCGGCGACGACGCGCTTGCGGTCGTTGGGCTGGTAGCACGGCAGCCGCAAGACCTTTTCCGAGTAGTAGATCTCGTTCTCCGGCGGGATGATGGTGGGATCGGCGATGATGTAGTGGTGATACGGCGTCCCCATCGTGCCGGGGAAGCCGAACCAGTTCACCGCGATCGGCGCCGGACGGCGCGCGAACACCTTGGTGCGCGCATCCTTGGTGTAGCCGTTGAGGTCGACCAGAATGTCGATGCCGTCCTCCGCGATCTTGGCGGCGGCCTGATCGTCGCTGAGCGGATTGATGTCGAGCCAGTGGTCGACGCCCCGCATGATGCGCTGCTGGGTCGCATCGGTGCGGTTGATCCCGCAGTAGTAGGCGAAAACCTCGAAATTCTTGCGGTCGTGCGTCTCCATCACGTCGGTCATGGCGAAACCGACGGCGTGCTCGCGCAAATCCGACGACACATAACCGATGCGAAGCCGGGATTGATCCCGCCGGCTCGGCGAGACAGCCGCCCTGACCGGCTTGTGCCGGCCAAGAACGGTCTTGCCGTAGTGATAGGCCTTGGCGAGCTGGAACACCGGATCGTCGGCCAGGTTGGCCAGCGACAGCGACGAGATGCCGGTCAGCAGATCCTTGCGGCTCAGCCGCTCCCAGGGCTCGATCGCCGGCCATTTGCATTGCCGCTGGCGCAGCGAAATGAAGTGCTGCAGCGCCTCGACCTGATGCGGGTTGATGTCCAGGCTCTGCCGCAGCGTGTCCTCGGCCGCCTGATCGCGGTCCAGGCTCTCCAGCACGCGCGCCGTCTGGTGGAACGCAGTGACCTTGTGCGAGACCGACTCGCCGTTGACGGCCGACAGCACCTTGGCGAGTTCCAGCCATTGCGCCACGCCGGACCGGTCTGTCCGCTGTCCTCCAGCACGCGGCCGAGATTGATGTAGGGCGGAGCAAAATCGGGCTTCAGCCGGATGCTTTCGCGGAAGGCGTTGATGGCGCCGGCGCGATCCTGCGCGTCGTTGAGCGCGACCGCATAGTTGAAATAGACGGCGTACAGGACGTCGCTGTCGGAATTATGAGCGATCCATGCCTTGTAGAGGTCGGCGGCCAGAATCCGTCTGTCCCAGCGACTGCAATGTCGCGGCGGCGTTGAACAGATCGAAGATCGAGAGCTGCCGCGATTGGGCGAGCGCGAGCCAGCGCTTGAACATTTCGGCGACGGCAGGCAACCCGGCGGGCTGTTGAAGCATGGAGACGTCCTTTCGGCATTGATGTTGTGTACGCAACACGCAACCGATCCCGGCCGAACGGCCGGGTACGCCTTACCATGTACTCTGCACTTACCGGATTCGGCGGCCGACAACCGCCGCCGAACGTCACTCGAATTCGTTACGCGACCAGCTGCACCAGTGCGCTGATCTGCGATCCATTCATCGCCTGGACCTGCGTCGTGGTGAACGCATTGCCCTGCGTCGTGGTCAGCGCGTTGATGTCCGCGACGCTGATGCCGGCGATCGCCGCACGTCGAGAGCGCGGGAATGCCCGTCGTGCTGGACAGCGCGGCGAAGTTGGTCGTCGTCAGACCGGCGACCTGAGCGCTCGACAGCGCGGCCACCTGAGCCGTCGTCAACGCGCCGAGCTTCGTCGTGGTCAGCGTATTGAGCTGCGACGTCGTCAGGATGCCGAACTGGGTGGCGGTCAGCGCCGCCGACGTTGGTCGCGGTCAGGTTGCCGATCGCCGTGGTGTTCAGCTCGACCACCTGCGCGGCCGACAGCTCGGTGATCGTCAGCGCGTTCAGGTTCGCCCGCCGACAGCGCGTTGAGCTGCGCGTAGGTCAGGCCCTGCGTCTGCGTGGTGCTCAACGCGCCAAGCTGCGTCGTGGTGAAGTTGCCGGCCTGCGTGGTGGTCAGCCCGCCGAGCTGCGTGGCCTTGAGCGCGTTGGCCTGCGTGGTGGTGAAGGCCTGCAGTTCGGTCGAGGTCAGGACGTTGAGCTGGCCGGCGGTCAGCGCGCCGACCTGAGCCGGCCGTGAGCAGGCCGATGTTGGTCGCCGTCAGGCTGTCGAACGCCGTGGTCGTCAAGCCGGCCGCTTGCGCGGTCGAGAGCTCGGTGAGCGTCAGCGCGTTCAGGTTGCCCGACGACAGCGCGTTGAGCTGCGTCGTGGTCAGCGCCTGCGTCTGGGTCGTGCTCAACGCACCGAGCTGGGTGGTCGAGAAGTTGCCCAGCGCCGTGGTGGTGAGACCCTTGAGCTGGTTCGCCGTCAGCGCATTGGCCTGCGTGGTGGTGAAGGCCTGGACCTCGGTCGAGGTGAACACCCCGATCTGCGCCGCCGAGCAGGGCGCCGACCTGACCGGCGGTGAGCAGGCCGATGTTGGTCGCGGTCAGGCTGTCGACCGCCGTGGTGGTCAGGCCAGCGACCTGAGCGGTCGACAGCTCGGTGAGCGTCAGCGCGTTCAGGTTGCCCGACGACAGCGCATTGAGCTGCGTCGTGGTCAGAGCCTGCGTCTGCGTCGTGCTCAACGCACCCAAGCTGCGTGGTCGAGAAGTCGCCCAGCGCCGTGCTGGTGAGGCCCTTGAGCTGGTTCGCCGTCAGCGCATTGGCCTGCGTGGTGGTGAAGGCCTGGACCTCGGTCGAGGTGAACACGTCGATCTGCGAGGTGGTCAGCGCGCCGACCTGGCCGGCCGTCAGCAGGCCGATGTTGGTCGCGGTCAGGCTGTCCACCGCCGTCGTGGTCAGGCCAGCGACCTGGGCCGTCGTCAGTTCGGTCAGCGTCAGCGCATTCAGGTTGCCCGACGACAGCGCATTGAGCTGCGTCGTGGTCAGAGCCTGCGTCTGGGTCGTGCTCAGCGCACCCAGCTGGGTGGTCGAGAAATTGCCCAGCGCCGTGCTGGTCAGGCCCTTGAGCTGGTTCGCGGTGAGCGCATTGGCCTGCGTGGTGGTGAAGGCCTGCACCTCGGTCGAGGTGAACACCCCGATCTGCGACGTGGTCAGCGCACCGACCTGGCCGGCCGTCAGCAGGCCGATGTTGGTCGCGGTCAGGCTGTCGACCGCGGTCGTGCGTCAGGCCCGCGACCTGAGCGGTCGACAGCTCGGTGAGCGTCAGCGCGTTCAGGTTGCCCGACGACAGCGCGTTGAGCTGCGTCGTGGTCAGCGCCTGCGTCTGCGCGGTGCTCAGCGCGCCGAGCTGCGTGGTCGAGAAGTTGCCCAGCGCGGTGCTGGTCAGGCCCTTGAGCTGGTTCGCCGTCAGCGCATTGGCCTGCGTGGTGGTGAAGGCCTGGACCTCGGTCGAGGTGAACACCCCGATCTGCGAGGTGGTCAGCGCGCCGACCTGGCCGGCGGTCAGCAGGCCGATGTTGGTCGCGGTCAGGCTGTCGACCGCGGTCGTGGTCAGACCCGACGACCTGCGCGGTGGAGAGTTCGGTGAGCGTCAGCGCGTTCAGGTTGCCCGACGACAGCGCGTTGAGCTGCGTCGTGGTCAGCGCCTGGGTCTGCGCGGTGCTCAGCGCGCCGAGCTGCGTGGTCGAGAAGTTGCCCAGCGCCGTGCTGGTCAGGCCCTTGAGCTGGTTCGCCGACAGCGCGTTGGCCTGCGTGGTGGTGAAGGCCTGGACCTCGGTCGAGGTGAACACCCCGATCTGCGACGTGGTCAGCGCGCCGACCTGGCCGGCGGTCAGCAGGCCGATGTTGGTCGCGGTCAGGCTGTCGACCGCGGTCGTGCGTCAGGCCCGCGACCTGCGCGGTGGACAGCTCGGTCAGCGTCAGCGCGTTCAGGTTGCCCGACGACAGCGCGTTGAGCTGCGTCGTGGTCAGCGCCTGGGTCTGCGCGGTGCTCAGCGCGCCGAGCTGGGTGGTCGAGAAGTTGCCCAGCGCCGTGCTGGTGAGGCCCTTGAGCTGGTTCGCCGTCAGCGCATTGGCCTGCGTGGTGGTGAAGGCCTGCACCTCGGTCGAGGTGAACACCCCGATCTGCGACGTGGTCAGCGCGCCGACCTGGCCGGCCGTCAGCAGGCCGATGTTGGTCGCGGTCAGGCTGTCGACCGCCGTCGTGCTGAGGCCCGCGACCTGAGCGGTCGACAGCTCGGTGAGCGTCAGCGCATTCAGGTTGCCCGACGACAGCGCATTGAGCTGCGTCGTGGTCAGCGCCTGCGTCTGCGCGGTGCTCAAGCGCGCCGAGCTGCGTGGTCGAGAAGTTGCCCAGCGCGGTGCTGGTCAGGCCCTTGAGCTGGTTCGCCGACAGCGCGTTGGCCTGCGTGGTGGTGAAGGCCTGGACCTCGGTCGAGGTGAACACCCCGATCTGCGACGGTGGTCAGCGCGCCGACCTGGCCGGCCGTCAGCAGGCCGATGTTGGTCGCGGTCAAGCTGTCGACCGCGGTGGTCGTCAGGCCGGCGACCTGCGCGGTGGACAGTTCGGTAATGGTCAGCGCGTTCAGGTTGCCCGCCGACAGCGCATTGAGCTGCGTCGTGGTCAGAGCCTGCGTCTGCGCCGTGCTCAGCGCGCCCAGTTGGGTGGTCGAGAAATCGCCCAGCGCGGTGCTGGTGAGGCCCTTGAGCTGGTTCGCCGATCAGCGCGTTGGCCTGCGTGGTGGTGAAGGCCTGCACCTCGGTCGAGGTGAACACGTCGATCTGCGAGGTGTTCAGCGCACCGACCTGACCGGCCGTCAGCAGGCCGATGTTGGTGGCGGTCAGGCTATCGACCGCGGTGGTGCTGAGGCCGGCGACCTGAGCGGTAGACAGTTCGGTGAGGGTCAGCGCGTTCAGGTTGCCCGACGACAGCGCATTGAGCTGCGTCGTGGTCAGAGCCTGCGTCTGCGCGGTGCTCAGGCGCCGAGCTGCGTGGTGGAGAAATTGCCCAGCGCGGTGCTGGTCAGCCCCTTGAGCTGGTTCGCCGAGAGCGCATTGGCCTGCGTGGTGGTGAAGGCCTGCACTTCGGTCGAGGTGAACACGCCGATCTGCGAGGTGGTCAGCGTGCCGATCTGACCAGCCGTCAGCAGGCCGATGTTGGTGGCGGTGAGGCTGTCGACCGCCGTCGTCGTCAGGCCGGCCACCTGCGCGGTGGACAGCTCGGTGACGGTCAGCGCGTTCAGGTTGCCGGACGACAGCGCGTTCAGCTGCGTCGTGGTCAACGCCTGCGTCTGCGTCGTGCTCAACGCACCGAGCTGCGTGGTCGAGAAATTGCCCAGCGCCGTGCTGGTCAGGCCCTTGAGCTGGTTCGCCGTCAGCGCGTTGGCCTGCGTGGTGGTGAAGGCCTGCACTTCGGTCGAGGTGAACGCGCCGATCTGCGCGGCCGACAGGACGCCAATCTGGCGTCGCGGTCAGCAGCCCGACGTTGGTCGCCGTGAGGCTGTCGACCGCGGTGGTGTTCAGGCCGGCGACCTGCGCGGTCGACAGCTCGGTGAGCGTCAGAGCGTTCAGGTTGCCCGACGACAGCGCGTTGAGCTGCGTCGTGGTCAGCCCCTGCGTCTGCGCCGTGCTCAGCGCGCCGAGCTGCGTGGTCGAGAAGTTGCCCAGCGCCGTGCTGGTCAGGCCCTTGAGCTGGTTCGCCGTCAGCGCGTTGGCCTGCGTGGTGGTGAAGGCCTGCACCTCGGTCGAGGTGAACACCCCGATCTGCGACGGTGGTCAGCGCGCCGACCTGGCCGGCGGTCAGCAGGCCGATGTTGGTGGCGGTCAGGCTGTCGACCGCCGTCGTCGTCAGACCCGCGACCTGAGCGGTCGAGAGTTCGGTGACCGTCAGCGCGTTCAGGTTGCCCGACGACAGCGCATTGAGCTGCGTCGTGGTCAGCGCCTGGGTCTGCGCCGTGCTCAACGCGCCGAGTTGCGTGGTCGAGAAGTTGCCCAGCGCCGTGCTGGTCAGGCCCTTGAGCTGGTTCGCCGTCAGCGCATTGGCCTGCGTGGTGGTGAAGGCCTGCACCTCGGTCGAGGTGAACACCCCGATCTGCGCGGTCGACAGGACCCCGACCTGAGCCGGCGGTCAGCAGACCGATGTTGGTCGCGGTCAGGCTGTCGACCGCCGTCGTCGTCAGACCCGCGACCTGAGCGGTCGACAGCTCGGTGACGGTCAGCGCATTCAGGTTGCCCGACGACAGCGCATTGAGCTGCGTCGTGGTCAGCGCCTGCGTCTGCGCCGTGCTCAGAGCGCCGA
The DNA here is from genome assembly GCA_963838595.1 of uncultured Alphaproteobacteria bacterium. Lineage (GTDB taxonomy): Bacteria > Pseudomonadota > Alphaproteobacteria > Rhizobiales > Xanthobacteraceae > Z2-YC6860. Next base: position 126,548 of record CAWIRP010000001.1, on the reverse strand, counting down.
GCTGCGTGGTCGAGAAATTGCCCAGCGCCGTGCTGGTCAGACCCTTGAGCTGGTTCGCCGTGAGCGCGTTGGCCTGCGTGGTGGTGAAGGCCTGGACTTCGGTGGAAGACAGCGCGCCGATCTGTGCGGTCGAGAGGACGCCAACTTGCGTTGCGGTCAGCAGGCCGACACTGGTGGCGGTCAGGCTGTCGACCGCGGTCGTGCTCAGGCCCGCGACCTGAGCGGTCGAGAGCTCGGTGACGGTCAGCGCGTTCAGGTTGCCGGACGACAGCGCATTGAGCTGGGTCGTGGTCAGCGCCTGCGTCTGCGTCGTGTTCAGCGCACCGAGCTGCGTGGTCGAGAAATTGGCCAGCGCCGTGCTGGTGAGGCCCTTGAGCTGCGTTCCCGTGATCGCGTTGGCCTGCGTCGTGGTGAAGGCCTGGACTTCGGTGGACGACAGCGCGCCAATGCCCGTCGTCGTCATCACGCCGATCTGGGTCGCGGTGAGCTGCGCGACCTGCGTGTTGGTCAGCGCGTCCATCTGCAGCGTGAGCAGCGACTTGATAACGTTGGTCGAAAGCGCGGCGACCTGCGTGGTCACCAGGTACTGGAGATCGGTCGTCTCCATCGCGTTGACCTGTGTCGCGGTCAACGCATTGACCTGCGCCGTGCTCAGCGCAGCGATGTCGGTGGTTTCGAGATCGACGATAGCCGTCGTAGAGAGAAGAGAAACCTGTTGAGGGGTCAACAGCGAAATGATCGACGGCATCAAACGTACTCCCGCATTCTGCGGCGCGATGGCTCGGCTCCAGCGCGAATGGACAAACGCCTGGGTGTACGTAAATTCACATTCAGAAGTTAAATACCTCTAACCATTCACTGCCCCGGTTCCTAAAAATGGAGCTGCGACAAATTAACCGTGCGTTAACGATTGAGGCCGCGTCGTGCGCGGCCTCATGTGCAACTGCAGATAAGAGAATGAGATCGCGGGCGCGTCAGCGCCGCTTCACGTCCGGGATTGGCGAGGCGCAATGGCTCGCCCTTTCTCATAGGCCACGATCTGCTCGAAGCATTCGCGGAAATAGAGCTCGAAATTGTCCCATTCCGCCCAGCCGAGATGCGGCACGCACAGCGCGTTCGGCATCTTGAGCAGCGGATGATTGCCGCCGGTGACCGGCTCCTTCTCATAGACGTCGACGGCCGCGTAGCCGGGCCGGCCCGTTGCGTAGCGCCTCTTCCAGCGCGCCGGGCTTGATCAATTCGGCCCGCGCCGTGTTGACGATCAACGCGGTCGGCTTCATCCGGGCCAGATCGTCCGGACCGACGATGCCGCGGGTTTCAGGGCGCAGCCGGACGTGCAGCGACAGCACGTCGGAGCGCTCGAACAGGTCGTCCTTGCTCTTTGGCGACCTCGTAGCCGAGCTCGCGCGCCTTCTGCTGCGACTTCTCCTGGCCCCAGACCAGCACCTTCATGCCCATGCCGGCCATCGACCGCGCCACCAGTTGGCCGATGAAGCCGAGCCCGTAGATGCCGAGGGTCGAGCCGCTCAACCGGTGCGACAGCGTGCACGGCCAGTCGCCGCGCTTCATCCGCTCGGCCTCGAGCGCGATGTTGCGGCGCGAAGCCACGATCAGCGCGACGGTCAACTCGGCCGGCGCGTCCGGCGAATTGCTCTTGCCGGTCGAGACCGGAATGCCGAGCTCGGTGCAGGCCTTGAAATCGATGGTGCCGGCGCCGCGCCCGACCAGAGCCAGCAGCTTGAGCTTCGGCAGCCGCTCCAGCAGCGCGCGGGAAAATTCGACGCGCTCGCGGATCGACACCACCACATCGGCGTCGCGCAGCCGCTCGACCAGTTGATCGAGATCGCGCGCCGGCTCCCGATAGCGAATGACGTCGTGATGTTTGATCAGGGAGAAGCAGGCGAGCTTGTCGACGACGTCCTGATAGTCGTCCGGAATTGCAATTTTCACGGGGTCTCTCTAGGCGCGTGCCCGCAGCGCGTGGCCGACCAGTGTCTTGCCGAGCGACCAGACCGCGCCCGGGACGCGGTGGCTTGCGGCAATCACCGCGTCGAACGAATTGATGATCCACTCGCAGTCCTCCGCCGTGATGGTGAGCGGCGGCAGCAGCTTGATGGTGTGGCTGGCGTGGCCGGCGACCTGCGTGAGGATCTTGTGATCCTTGAACAGCGGGATCGCGATCAGTTGGCAGAACAGGCCGCTGCTCGCGGTCTCCACGATGTTCCACGACGCCTTCAGCGTAAGCGATTTCGGCGGGCCGAACTCGACGCCGATCATCAGGCCCTTGCCGCGCACGTCATGGAGCAGTTCGTAACGCGGGATCATGGCGGTCAACGCGCGCATGATCCGGTCGCCTTTCTCCGCCGCGCCTTGGACCAGACGCTCGGACTCGATGACGTCGAGCGTGGCGATGCCGGCCACCATGGCAAGATCGTTCTTCGAGAACGTCGAGCCGTGCACCACGGCGCGATCCATCCGGTTGAAGACCTTCTCGAAGATCGACTTGCGCGTCAGCACCACCCCGATCGGCACCTGTCCGCCGGACAGCCCCTTGGCCAGCAGCACCATGTCCGGCTCGACGCCCCAATGCTCGATGGCGAGGAAACGCCCGGTGCGGCCGAGCCCGGTCTGGATTTCGTCGGCGACAAACAAAGTGCCGTATTTGCGGCAAAGCTCGCTCGCCGACTTCAGGTAATCGTCAGACGGCAGGTTCACGCCCTTGCCCTGGATCGGCTCGACGATGAAGGCGGCCACATTGCGCGACGACAACGCCTGCTCCAGCGCAGCAAGATCGTTGAACGGAACGCTGACGCAATCCGGCAGCAGCGGTCCGAAGCCAGCGCGGAACATGTCGTCGCCGTTGAGCGACAGCGCGCCGTAGGTCAGACCGTGGAACGCGTGATCGCAGTGAACGATGCCCTGCCGGCCGGTCGCGCCGCGCGCGAACTTGATCGCGGCCTCGACCGCTTCCGCGCCGGAATTCGCGAAGAACACCTTTTCGAGATACGGCGTGTACGCCAGCAATTTCTCGGCGAGCACGCCTGCAAGCGTCGGCACGTCGAGCTGAACGAGATTGGGCAGGTCGGCGTCGAGCGCGCTCTTCAGCGCGTCGCGCACGACCGGATGATTGCGCCCGATCGCGAACACGCCGAACCCGCTGAGCAGGTCGAGATAGCGGCTGCCTTCGCGATCGAAGAGATATTGGCCCTGGCCTTTGCAGAAGCCGACGTCGTAGCCGATGGTCCGCAGAACCCGCACCATCTGCTCGTTGAGATGGCGGCTGTGCAGTTGGTAGCGGTCAGCCTCGCGTTCGGCAAACAGCCCGGCGATGTCGTGGCTCATGCTTGTCCGTCACCCCTGGCTGATGTCGGCCTTCCAGAACCCAGACTAACGCATTGCCCGAAGATTCTTGCAGCCCCCTCGGCACAACCTGGAAATTATGCCGCGGGCTTGGACCGCCGAGCCTCGAACCACCGGCCGACCTGGTAAAGCACCATCGCGGTCGGGCGGAGGATCAGCAGATCCGCGGTCAGCGCCGCCAACATGGCAAAAGCGCTGAGCCAGCCGAACAGCCGCAACGACGGCAGATCGGAGAACACGGTTACCGCGAGGCCGCAGGCCAATACCACCGACGTCAGGATCAGCGCCGGCCCCACCAGAATGGTGGCGCGCTCCACGCCGACGCCGGGGTCGACTCCCGGCTTGTCCTCCAGACGCAGCCTGTTGAGAAAGTGAATTGTCGCGCTCAAACCCAATCCGAACGACACCACCAGCGCCACCACGCTGGCGAACTGCAGTCCCTCGCCCATCAGCCAGAGCACGGTGCCGGCCAGCACCACCGGAAAGATGCCGGGCAGAATACTGGCGAACATCACGATCGGCGAACGGAACGCGAGACCGATGAAGGCCGCGACGAACACGATTTCGATCGTCAGCGCCATGTTGAGCTTGCCGATCATGCTCGCGCTGTTGCGCGCCGCAATCGCCGAGAGGCCGGTCACCGAGATGCGGTATCCTGGATGGGCGTCACGCACGGGGCCGAGCGCCTTGTCGAGCGCCTCGACCACCGGCAGCAACTGGCTGGCGTCGATGTCGGGGATGCGGCCCGCCACCACGACGGCGTCCTGCTCTGCAGAGACAAAGCGGCGGGTCAGATACTCGGGCAGCAGATCGACATATTGCTTGAGCGTCGCGACGTCGTTCTTGCCTGCCTTCTCCGCGAGCCAGCGTCGCAGCGACTCGACGGACCAGACGTTGCCGACGCCAGCCTGCTTTTCGACGATGGCATGAACGTCGGCGATCGTCTTGAGCGTCTCGTCGGCGTAGAGCGAGGCGCCCTTGGGGAATTCGACCAGGATATCGATCGGATTGGCGCCCGTGAGCTTGGCATCGAGCCGGCCGCTCGCTTCCACCGCCTGCTGCTTGTCCGGCACCTGGTCGGCGAGCCGGTAACGCGGCTCGAGACTGGCGTAGATCACCGAGAGACCGATCACCACGATCACCGCGATGATGCTGTAAAGCCCAGGATGGCTGACCATCCGGACCGCGATCCAGCTACAGAAGCTGCGCAGCGCCGTGACGCCGGTGTCTTTCGTTTGCAGCGTCGCGGTGAACTTCTCCTCCTTGCGGATCAGCAGAACGCCGAGCAACGGAACGAGCATGAGCACGCCGAGCAGCGCGATGACGGTCGCCGCGAGACCGGCTTCGCCGAACGTGCGGATCAGTTCGGAGCTCGAGAACATCAGCGCGATGAACGAAATCGCGGCGGTTCCGTGCGTCAGCACGCAGGCGGGCCCAACCACGAGCAGTGCATTGCGGAACGCATCATATTTGTTCTCGCCGGCGATCAGCCGGTCGCGCGCCGCGAAGGTGAGCTGCATGCTGTCGGCGAAACTGATGACCATGATGAGCGGCGTCATCACGTTCAGGAACATGTTGAGGCGGAAATCGAGCCAGCCGAGGAAGCCCAAAGAAAGCAGAATAGCGACCAGAGGCGGCGCCGCCGCGATGATCATGAACGACACGCGGCGGAAGAACAGGATGGCGATCAGGCAACCGGCGGCGAAGCCGATCGCGTTGTAGACCAGCCGGTCGCGCTCGACCGCGTTGCGGATCTCGAGCTGCATCACCGGAACGCCGGCGAGCTGGTTGCGCAGGCCGGAACCTTCCAGATTCTCCGCCATGGTCTTGCGGATTTCGCCGATCGTGTCGTTCAGCCCGCGCGTCTGCACGATGTCCGGGTTGAGCGCGAGAACGACGAGCGCCAATTCGCCATCCTCCGACAGAAGTTTGCCGCGGATGATCTCGTTCGACAGGATGCGCTTCACCAGCGCGTCGTATTCCGCGCCTTCGGGAAGTTCCGCCGGGAACAGCGGCGCCGGAAGCTGATTACCTTCAGGGGGTTGGCGGGCGGAGAAGAGCGAGATGATGCCGCGCGTGCCGTCGATCAACTGAACGTCGGTCACGAGATTGCGCAGCCGCTCCAAATTCTCGCGAGCGAGCAGATTCTTGCCCTCGACGACGATCAGCACGTCGTATTCGGCCGACGGGAAGCGCTTCGTAACCTCTTCGAATTGCTTGAATTCCGGGGTGTTGGTGCGGAAAAGCTGGGAGAGCGAATCGTCGACCTTGAGGCGATGGGCGCCGAACCCCGCCAGCACCATCAAAACGATCAAAATCAGCGCGGAAATGCGCGGAGCGTGCAGGGAAATGAACCCGATGCGCTCGATTCCGAGCGCAAGGCGCTTATGCCAGGGCTGAAACGCCAAGGGGTCAGCCGATCCGCCGGACACGCCAATTCTCCGAAATTCCCCCGGCGCTCCGGCGCCAAGCCCAGGACCAAGTCCCGGTCAACGCATAACTATTTCCGGCGGTACCCGCAAGGAGAGGAGGATTTTCTCCCCAAACCGCCCTGTTTCACGCCTTTCAGAACACCCCGTCGTTCTTGGTTCTCTCGGCGCCTCGTCGCTATATTCCGGGCTTCTTCCGGGCTATTCCGACGGTGTTCCGGCGCGTCGGTCCGGACGGCCCTGTTTTGGAGAAGGAAATTCTAATGTCGACTTCGGCGGCTTCGCTTCCGGCCCCCAGCGACCGGCGCACCTGCGTCCCGGTGAAGGTCGGCAACGTGATGGTGGGCGGCGGCGCGCCGATCGTGGTGCAGTCGATGACCAACACCGACACCGCCGACATCGACGGCACGGTGCGCCAGGTCGCGGCGCTCAACCGCGCCGGCTCCGAGATCGTTCGCATCACCGTCGACCGCGACGAGGCCGCCGCGGCCGTTCCGAAGATCAAGGAGCGGCTGCTCAAGATGGGCGTCAACGTGCCGATCGTCGGCGACTTCCACTACATCGGCCACAAGCTGCTCGCCGACCATCCCGGCTGCGCCGAGGCGCTCGACAAGTACCGCATCAATCCCGGCAACGTCGGCTTCAAGGACAAGAAGGACAAGCAGTTCTCCGCCATCGTCGAGATGGCGATCAAGCACGACAAGCCGGTGCGCATCGGCGCCAACTGGGGCTCGCTCGACCAGGAACTGCTCACGCACCTGATGGACGAGAACACCAAGTCGCCGAACCCGAAGGACGCGCGCGCGATCACGCGCGAGGCGATGATCCAGTCGGCGCTGCTCTCCGCTGCGCGCGCCGAGGAGATCGGCCTGCCGCGCAACAAGATCATCCTCTCGGCGAAGGTCTCCGCGGTGCAGGACCTGATCGCGGTCTATCAGGATCTCGGCCGCCGCTCCGACTACGCCATCCACCTCGGCCTCACCGAAGCCGGCATGGGGAGCAAGGGCATCGTCGCCTCCTCCGCCGCGCTCGGCATCCTGCTGCAGGAGGGCATCGGCGACACCATCCGCGTCTCGCTGACGCCCGAGCCCGGCGGCGACCGCACGCTCGAGGTGAAGGTCGCGCAGGAAATTCTGCAGACCATGGGCTTTCGCACCTTCGTGCCGCTGGTCGCGGCCTGCCCCGGCTGCGGCCGCACCACCTCGACCACGTTCCAGGAGCTCGCCGGCGGCATCCAGAAGTTCATCATCGACTCGATGCCGGAGTGGAAGAAGCGCTATCCCGGCGTCGAGGGCCTCAACGTCGCGGTGATGGGCTGCATCGTCAACGGCCCGGGCGAGAGCAAGCACGCCGACATCGGCATCTCGCTGCCCGGCACCGGCGAGGCGCCGGCCGCGCCCGTCTTCATCGACGGCAAGAAGGCGGTGACGCTGCGCGGCCCGACCGTCTCGGCCGACTTCAAGCAGATCGTGATCGATTACATCGAGAAGCGCTACGGCGCGGGCGGGCAGAAGGCGGCGGAGTAACCGCTGCGGCTGAATAGCTTAGCCATTAGGGCGTGTACTCATATTGCGCTTGTTCGGCAATCGCTGGCTGATGTCCGCTCTACCCCGAAAGCGGACATCAGGCGGCTAGGCCGCGATGTCCGCTAAGTGCCAATAGCGGACATCAGCCGGCCTACTCGATCACCTCGTCAGCACGCAGGAGAAATGCCTCGGGAATCTTCAGATTAAGTGCTTTCGCTGTTCTTAGATTGATGACCATTTGAAATTTGGTCGGCGCTTGCACCGGAAGATCGCCGGGTTTTTCCCCTCTGAGTATACGATCGACATAAGAGGCGGCGCGGGGGTATTGGTCTGAGGGATTGATGCCATAATACAAGAGACCGCCTGCGGCAGAGAACGAGCGAAGCGCGTAAATCGCCGGTAGGTTTTGCTTCGCAGCTAGTCCTACAATCAAATCACGGTGGACGAGGGTAAAAGTGTCCGGAAGCACGATTAATGCGGCTGGCGGGTTACCGGCAAGGGCAGCGATGGCACGTTCGATGTCATCGGCGGTTTGTACAGTAGCAATTATCTGATCAATCGACAGACGCTTGGCAGAAGTTTCGATAGCATCGCGGTAGTAACCGCCAGCGATGTGAGGAGAGACGGTCGGATTGAACATGATAGCGAGCCGCGAGAAGCCGGGTACAATCTCCTTCAACAGATCAAACCATTTGCCACCCATAGACGATTCAAAGTTGGTGAAACCGGTAATATTCCCATTCGGTCGCGCCAAGTTCGCCACAAAGCCGTTTCCAATTGGATTGGAGACGTTCGTAAATATGATCGGCACACTGCGCGTTGCTTGCTGTAGCGCTCCCACCGCCGACGTGGTCTCACCTAGGATGACCTCCGGCTGCAATTGAACGAGTTCTTTCGCGAGAGTTCCTCGCATCGTTTGAGTTGCCGCTACTCCAACGGTAATCGACGCGCAGGTTGCGCCCCACGATCCATCCAAGTTCGTGAAGAGCTTGTTGGAAACTCGCCAGCCTGGCGCGTGCTTCTGAATCGTCTTCAGCGTAACCCGACAGCACGCCAATGCGCCGAAGACGGTCGCTCTGCTGCGCAGACGTTACGATAGGCCACAATGTCCACGCACACGCGGCGAGCGTGATGAACTCGCGCCGTCTCATTCGATCACCTCGTCGGCGAGGGCGAGGAGCGACGGCGGCAGGGTGAGGCCCAGCAGCCTCGCGGTCGTCAAGTTGATGACCAGTTCGAACTTCGACGCCTGCATCACCGGCAGGTCAACGGGTTTGGCGCCCTTGAGAATGCGTCCCGCATAGACAGCCCACTGACGATAGGCATCAGCAACGCTGGAGCCATAGCTCATAAGTCCACCAACCTCAGGAGCTTCGCGAAAACTGTACGTCGCGGGCAGTCGGTGGAACGCCGCCAGTTGGGCCAATTGGACATACCGGGTATTAAAAAAGGCGGACGCTCCGACAAACAAGGCATCGGGCTGCCCCTGCCCTGCCGCTGAAAAGGCGTCGGTAATTTCACGAGCGGTGCTAGCCTTCAGAATCTGGATTTGCAGGCCGACAATGCGAACAGCAGCTTCTGCTTCGCGCAAGGTGTTCTCAGTATTCCTCACATCGGCCGCGTTGACGAGAATGGCAATGCGAGCAGCCTGGGGCACCAGTTGATGGAGTAGCGCCAATCGCTTGGCTTCTAACTCGTTAGCGAACAGATTGATGCCTGTGAGATTGCCGGTCGGGCGGCTAAGGCTGCTGACAAGACCGTGGCGAGTCGGGTCATCTCCGACCAGAAATACGACGGGTATTGTCGTCGTGGCCGCTTGGACGGCGAGTGCCGCGGGAGGGCCTCCCGTCGTGACAATCACGTCGGGCCGCAGGCGGACCAGTTCGGCCGCCATCTCCACTACACGGTCTGCTTTGTTATCTGCCCAGCGGTATTCGATCCTGACATTCTCACCTTCAGAAAATCCACTCTCTTTCAGGCCTCGCCGGAATGCCGCGAGACGGCTCGTCATCGCGTCCGACGATCTGCTGTCAAGAAACCCCACAACCGGCATAGTCGGCTGCTGCGCATGCGCTGACAGCGGCCAAGCTGCCGCGCCGCCAAGCCCCGCGATAAATTCGCGCCGCCGCATCGGGTCCAGTCGCAGTTTTTCGAGGCAGCTCTCGGACAAGCAATGCGCTTGACCGCAGATCACCCTACGCTGTTTCGAGACCCAATGCCCATGTCCGCTTTGGGTCATTAGCGCACATTCAGGGCGCCGAATTGCGATGTCTGCTTTATCCCCGATAGCGGACATCAGGCGGCTAGGGTGCAATGTCCGTTAAGTGCCACAAGCGGACATCGGACTGCCTATTCGATCACCTCGTCGGCGCGGGCGAGCAGCGAGGGCGGCACAGTGAGGCCGAGCGCTTTGGCGGTCTTGAGGTTGACCACCAACTGGTACTTGGTGGGCGCCTGCACCGGCAGGTCGGCAGGCTTCTCGCCCTTGAGGATGCGGTCGACGTAGCCTGCCGCGCGCCGATACTGGTCGATCTGATCGGGCCCGTAGGAAATTAGGCCGGCAGCGGCAACGAAGTTTCGGTCGGAGTAGACCGCGGGCAGTTTGTACCGGGCTGCCAGTGTGATGATCGGCTCACGAAGAAGCTGTGCCGCCGCGCCCGCCGTTACAATCATGCCGCCATTTGAAGAGCGCGCGAAGGTCGTGACGGTGCGCTCGATGTCGGACGCATCGCTCATGCTCACCGGGTTGGCCTCAACCGCAAGCGACGGTGCCATGGCCTGTATGACGGCAAACTGGCTGGTTCCCGAGCCTTCGCCCGTATCCCGAAGGACCGCCACGCGCGTCACGCTCGGGGCAATCTCTTTTAGCAGGTCCAGCCACTTTCCGGCCATGCTGTATTCAAAGTTCATGAAACCGGTGACGTTGCCGCCCGGCCGCGCGAGGCTGTCGACGAAGCCGGCGCCGACTGGATCGCCGACGAGCGGAAACACGATCGGCACGCTGCGGGTGACTTGCCGCAACGACGCCACCGCCGTGCCGCCATGGGCCAGGATGACGTCCGGCGCGAGGGCTACCAATTCCGCAGCGTGCCGACCAATCTCGGCGACATTGGCCGTGGTCCAGCGGGTGTCGATGCTCACGTTGCGGCCGATGTCCCAGCCCAACAGTGCCAATGCCTGCAAGAATGCGCCGACGCGGACCTGAATTGCCGCGTCGTCGGCGGCCCCAGGCAGGAGTATGCCGATCCTGCGCATGCGCGGCTGCTGCGCCCGCACCGTGAGCGGCCACGCAGTCGCACCGCCGAGAAGGGTGATGAATTTCCGCCGCTGCATATGGCAGCAGTCTAGCACATTGAAAACGCGCTAATGTCCGCTTTGGGTGGTGGGTTCAACCGATCAATGCAACACAGCTCGTAGTCTATCGGCAGGTGTTTCAAAGCCCAAGGTCTTCCGTGGGCGTTGATTGAGCCGCAAAGCGACCCTGTTCAGGTGCGACTGAGAGAAGTGCGAGAGGTCTGTTCCCCTCGGAAAATACTGTCGTAGCAAGCCGTTGGTGTTCTCGTTGCTGCCGCGCTGCCAAGGACTGCGTGGCTCGCAGAAGTAAACCTGCACGTTGGTGGCGACAGTAAAGCTCTTATGGTCAGCCATCTCCTTGCCTCGATCCCAGGTCAAGGAGCGGCGCAACTGCTGAGGCAGTTTGCTCACGTGTTTGCCGAGCGCGGCTACCACAGTCGCCGTGTCCTTGCTCGGCACTTTGAGAAGCATCGCAAAGCGAGTCTGGCGCTCGACCAGTGTCACGATGTGGGTGTTGTTCGCACCGCAGAGAAGGTCACCTTCCCAGTGACCTGGCACGGCGCGGTCGTCGGCATCGGCCGGCCGCTCGCGGATTGAAACGGTGTCAGCAATTTGTCCTAGCCCGCTCTTCGTCGTGCCGCCCTTGGCTCGGCGCATTTGCCGTGCTGTACGCAGGTGCGCCATCAGCTCCTTCTTCAGCACGCCTCGCGTCTGAATAAAGAGACTCCGATAGATCGTTTCGTGAGATATCTGCATGCCTTGGTCGGCAGGGAATTGCTGCTTCAGCCAGCCAGAGACCTGCTCCGGCGACCACTGGAGCGCGAGCTTCTGCGCTACACGCCATCGTAACTCCGCATGGCGCGCCAGGCGACAAGCCTTCGGGCGCAACGCCCATCCCCAGGCACGCGTCTCAGCCTCGCTGGCGCGGTAGGCGCTGCAGCCGCCGTTACGCCTTATCTCTCGACTGACAGTCGACGGCGATCGCCCGAGGCCCTGTGCGATGTGCCGCATCGACCGGCCGGCGGCGATGCCACGCGATATCTCTTCGCGCTCGTCGCCCCGCAGCGCAACCCGGGCTCTGCGGCGTGGCGTCGGAGCGATACCGCCATTGAGAGCCAAGATCCGATAGACGCCGCTCTTGTTCCGCCTCTCAAGCGCTCGCGCTATGTCCGCAACACATTGGCCGCTCCTCCAGCGCTCCCAGAGCTCAGCCCGCTGCTTTGGCGTGAACCAGGTCCGTGACTCCATACGCATACCCCCTCATCTGGCAAGATTAGAAGGTGTTGCGCTGATCAGTTGAACTCACCGTCAAAAGCGGACATTGTGCCCTGTCCGCCGCATTTCCGCTTTGCCCCCGCAAGCAGACATCCGATCCTAGACAACGCCAAACGAAAGCGCAGATAAAAGCCGAGTTGTGCCTGTCTGCCTCAAGCAAGCGTAGCCCGGATGGAGCGAAGTGCAATCCGGGACGCCGATTGCTCAGAGCGGGCGGGCCCCGCATTCCGCTTCGCTCCATGCGGGCTACGGCTATAAACCCAGCGCCCTTGAACCTTGTCACTCATTTGACCGACGATTCATTGCATCTCGACCCTGAGAGGCCGCCATGAAACGTTTTCTCATTTTCATACTGCTGGGCCGGTGCTGTTCGTGCTTTGCATCTGGGCTCTGTTTTTGCCTGCCGCCAGTTTGACGGAAGGCACCGCCGTGCGCTTCAACATCGAAGTCGATTCATACCTCGCCCTGCTGCTCGGCGTGATGTTCCCGGCTTTGATCTGCTCCTGGCTGGTCAAAAGAATGCAAAAGAGGGTTCAGTGAGTGGGCCCCCACCCGGCCGCTCGCTTCGCTCGCGTCCACCCTCCCCGCTGCGCGGGGAGGGATAAGCAAGGTCATGTCCGGCCCGCGTGATTAAAGCTCTCCCGTTCGTCGCAAGCCTCCATTAAGGCTGAGCAATTCAATCCTTCGATCATCAACAAGCCGATAATCATCATTGAATAGAAGGTCGCGCCACCAATCCGAGTGGAGAGGCGACGTGAAGAAAAATCTCCCGGTGTTGATCGCCCTGGTCGTTGCAGTCACTGCCTTCGGCATCGATCCGAGCCACGCGCGGCGCATTCGTTTTTCGATACCGACCGCGAAGGCAGCGCCCGCCGCCGCGGCGAAGCCGGCGCCCGTCGCCGCTGCCGCCCGCCAGGACGGCAGTGTCGCGAGACCTCAGTTTTTTGTGACGCCCGGCGTCGCCATCCGGCCGCCGAACGGCTCGGCCGCGGCCGCCGCGCCAATGGCCGCTCAGTGCGCCACTGGCGGCTGCCGGGACAGCCGGCCGCGGCCATGGGGGCGGTTCCGGATAAAGCAAGCAAGTCCGAGGAACCACCCGCACCGCCCGCCCCCGCGCAGAGGCACTTCGTCGAACTAACCTCGACGCCGCCCCAGGCCTCAACCCGAGATCGGCCCGTCCCCGCCGCCTCGTATGAATGTCACGCTCTGCTACAAGACCGCGACAGGACAGTGCGGCAGCCCGTAACGCGCCGACCTCCGGCTGATTAACAAGACCTTAATTTCTCGAATCCTGCAGGCCACGGGCAGCCGCGCGTAACGAAACGTTCACCACGTTCGCCGGCAATTAACCTCTCAATGCAAAGGTGGGGCGCGCGGGCATCGGCCCGCACGCGCGCGCATTTGGCCAGGGCCAGAGCGACGACAAGCAGGCCCGGATTGGCACATGTCCTTCACGTATCTCGTCGCTCACTCCGAAACAGGTCTCCTGGCTGACCACGACGGCCATCGTCAGCCTGTCGACCACCAACATTACCGAGCTGAGCACCACGCAGGCTGCCGCGCTGACCGCGTCGCAGATCAACGCGATGGAGACCACCGATCTCCAGGCGCTTTCAACGGCGCAGATCGCAGTGCTGTCGGCCAACGTCGTGCGCCAGATGCTCACGCTGCAGTTCCAGGCGCTGACCGATACCCAGATGACGGGACTGACCGCCACCCAGGTCGCGGTTCTCACGGCATCCGAGATCGGCGCGCTCACCTCGACTGAAATTCAGGGCTTCGCGACGACCCAGGCCAATGCGCTGACGTCGCGGCAACTCGGCGGGCTGACCGCAACCGCGCTCGCCAATTTCTCGACCACGCAGATCGGCGCGTTCAGCAGCACCCAGTTGCAGGGGCTGACGACGACACAGATCAATTCGCTGACCACCGACACGCTTGAAGTCCTGGATCTGGGAAAGCTTTCGGTGTTCCAGCTTCGCGGCCTGAGCGTCACGGCCGATCGACAATCTGACCGAGACCCAGCTCGAACTCGCTGACGACGCTGCAGATCGGCCAACTGACGACCGCGCAGATCGGCGCGCTGACCTCGACCGAGATCCAGGCGCTTCGAAACGACGCAAGCCAATGCCCTGACGGCCCGGCAGCTTGGCGGCCTGACCACCACCGCGCTCGGCAATTTCTCGACCACGCAGATCGGCGCGCTCAGCAGCACGCAAATCCAGGGCCTGACCGCGACCCAGCTCAACACCCTGTCCGCCGGTGCGGCCGAGGTGATCGACCTGGGCAAGCTGTCGAGCTACCAGATCAAGGGATTGGACAGCACGGCGATCCAGCGCCTCACCGAGACGCAACTCGGCTCGCTGACCGCGGTCCAGGTCGCGCTTCTCAGCGCCGACCAGATCGGCGCGCTGAACTCGACCGAGATCCAGGCCTTCACCACGACGCAGGCCAATGCACTGACGTCGCGGCAGCTCGGCGGCCTGACCACCACCGCGGTGGGCAACTTCTCGACCACGCAAATCGGCGCGCTCAGCACCAGCCAGGTTCAGGGCCTGACAGGAGCGCAGCTCAACGCGCTGCCCTCCGATGCGCTCGGCGCCATCAATCTGGGCAAGCTCTCCCTGTTCCAGCTCCGGGTCCTGAGCACCTCGGCGATCGACCGCCTCACCGAGACGCAGGTCTCCAGCCTGACCGAAACACAGGTCAGCCAGTTGGGCGCGACGCAGATCGGCGCGTTCAGCTCGACCGAAATCCAGGCGTTCACGACCACGCAGGCCAATGCGCTGAGGGCGCAGCAACTCGCCGGCCTGACCACCACCGCGCTCGGACAGTTTTCGAGCACCCAGATCGGCGCGCTCAGCACCACACAGGTGCAGGGACTGTCGGCGGCGCAGCTCAACGGTCTCGCGACGCCTGCGCTCGACGTCCATCGATCTCACGAAGCTGACCGCCATACAGCTCATGACGCTGAACACGACAGCGGTCGGCAATCTGAGCGATACCCAGGTCGCGGGGCTCACCACGACGCAGGTCGGCCTGCTGAGCACCCAGCAGATCGGAGCCTTGAGCTCGACCGAAATCCAGGCCTTCGCGACCACGCAGGCCAATGCGCTGACCACGCGTCAGCTCAGCGGCCTGACCACCACCGCTCTCGGCAACCTCTCAGCCACCCAGATCGGCGCGCTGGCGACGACCCAGGTCCAGAGCCTGACGACGACCCAGGTCAACAGCCTGTCCACCGCGTGCGCTCGGTGCCTTGAACATCTCCCGCGTCACCAACCAGCAGATCGCCGGCCTGACGACAACGGCCGTCGATCTGCTGACCGACACGCAGGTCGCGGCGTTCTCCACGTCGCAGATCGTTGCGCTGGCGGCCAGCCAGATCGGCGCGCTCTCCTCGACCGAGGTGCAGGCGCTCACGACGACGCAGGCCAATGCCTTGAGGCCGCAGCAGCTCAGCGGGCTCACCACCACGGCGCTCGGACTGTTTTCGAGCACGCAGGTCGGAGCTTTCAGCACCACCCAAGTGCAGGGCCTGACCGCGACGCAGTTGAGCTCCCTGACGGCCGACGCGCTCGACCTGATCGACATCAACAAGATCACGACGACGCAGGTCGCAGGACTGACGACGACCGCCGTCACCAACCTTTCCGACACCCAGATCGCCGGGCTGTCTGGCGTCACAGATCGCGAGCCTCACGACCGCGCAGATCGGCGTGTTCACGTCGACCGAAATCCAGAACTTCACCGCCACGCAGATCGGCGCGCTGACGGCCACACAGTTCAGCGGCCTGTCGACCACCGCGCTGCAACTGTTCGCCAGCGATCAGATCGATGCGCTGACCACAGCGCAGGTCCGCAGCCTCACCGCGACGCAGCTCAATGCGATCGGCACGGAGCTGTTCCAGGCGCTCGACTTCGCCAAGCTGACGTGGAACCAGCTTCGCGGGCTGACGACCACCGCGATCGGCGAGGTGACCGAGGCGCAGGTCACTGCGCTGAATTCGACCCAGCTCTCGCTGATGGCGACCTCGCAGATCGACGCACTCAGTCCCGGCAACCTCCAGGCGCTGGTGTCGACCCAGATCAACGCGCTGACGACTCGCCAGGTCAGCGGTCTTACGACGACCACGCTGGGAGTGCTCGAGCAGCGATCAGATCGGCTCGCTGACCACGACGCTGGTGCAGAGCCTGACGGCGACCCAGCTCAATTCGCTGTCGACGGACGCTCTGAATTCGCTCGATATCGGCAGGGTCAGCGGGGCGCAGATCGCCGGCCTGACCACAACCGCGATCGGCGACTTGAGCGAAATCCAGATCGGCTCGTTCTCGGCCGTGCAGATTGCCAGCCTCACGGCGGGTCAGATCGGCGCGCTGTCGTCGGCCGAGATTCAAGCCTTCTCGACCACGCAGGCCAACGCCTTGACGGCCTCCCAACTCGGCGGCCTGACGACGACCACGCTCAACCGGTTCGCCAGCGATCAGATCGGCTCGCTCAGCACCACCCAGGTCAGGGGGCTGACCACCACCCAGCTCAATGCGCTCGCCACCGACTCGCTGAATGCGATCGACGTATCCAGGGCCACCGCGTCGCAAATCAGGGGCCTGACGACGACCTCGATCGCTGCGCTTACCGAAATCCAGGTCGGTTCGTTCTCGAACACGCAGATCGCGAGCCTCTTGGCCGATCAGATCGGCGCGCTCTCGTCGACCGAGATTCAGGCGTTCGCAAGCACGCAGGTCAACGCGTTCGCAGCCTCCCAGCTTGGCGGCCTGACGACGACGGCGCTCGGCCTGTTCGCCAGCGATCAGATCGGGGCGCTCACCACCACCCAGTTGCGGGCGCTGACCGCCAACCAGCTGAACTCCCTGTCGGTCGACTCGCTGAACGCCGTGGACGTGACCAAGGCCACCACGACGCAGATCGCCGGCCTGACGACGACGGCGGTCACTGCCCTGTCCGAAGACCAGATCGCTGCGCTGTCGGCGGCGCAAATTACACGGCTCTCGACCGAACAGGTCGGCGCGCTGAGCTCGACCGAGGTACAGGGGTTCACCACCACGCAGGCCCAGGCGTTGACGGCGACACAGCTCGGCGGCCTCACGGCTTCTCAGCTCGGCGTGTTCTCGACCACCCAGTTCGGTGAGTTCACCACCGGCCAGGTGCAAGGCCTCACCGTCGCGCAACTCAACGAGATCGACGTCGATCTGCTCGAAGCGCTCACCATCAGCCGGCTGAGCACCGACCAGATCAGCGGCCTGACCACCACATCGGTCACCAACCTGTCCGAATCCCAGATCGGCGCGCTGACGACTGCTCAGATCGCGGTGTTGTCCGCCGAACAGGTCGGCGTCTTCACCACGACCGAGTTCGGCAACCTGACGGCCGATCAGGTGGGCGCGCTGAACTCATGGCAAATCGCGGGTATGACCACGACCCAGTTCTCGGCCCTTACGGCAACGACCGGCATCCCGTCGCTCAGCCTCGAGGCGATTGCCGGCATCAGCACCGACGCCATCCTCGCGCTGACCACGGAACAGGCGAACTCGTTCCTGCAATCGCAAATCGACGTCATGACATTCGAGCAGGTCGCTGCGCTGACCGAAGTGGTGATGTCGTAACGGCGTGAGGCGGTCGCCTTTGGTTTCAGCAAAGCCGGCCGCATGCCGCACGAACCAACTTTAGCTCTACCCTACCCGATCCGTCATGCACGGCACGCGCCAGCTTTGCTCGTGCACGCACGCTCTCTTCTTTCGTGAGCCACACCGATAAGTCCTATCAACGGCTGAGCACCTGTCTTGCAGGATAGGAGGCCACAAATTTCTCTCTGCAACGATCGCGTCGCTGTCACGATGTCGCTGAATTGCGTTGGCGATCGTGACGCTGGCCGCCGGCCGCGCACGCCCGCCGTGCGACGAGCTTGCGTGACGATACGCGCTCCGGTCGCGCCGGCGCTCGACAAGTACGCGCAAGACCGGCTGCTCGGCGAGGTGTGGAAGCGCCCCGGCTTGTCGCCGCGGGACCGCAGCATCGTCACGCTCGCCGCGCTGATCGCGCGCAATCAGACAGTCGAGATGCCTTTCTACCTGAGCCTGGCGCTCGACAATGGCGTCAAGCCGCAGGAAATTTCCGAGACCATCACGCATCTCGCGTTCTACTCCGGCTGGGGCAATGCGATGGCAGCGGTCGCGGTGGCGAAGCCCATCTTTGCCGAACGCAAGATCGACGCCGATCAGCTTCCGCCGGCTTCGCCGGCGCTGCTGCCGCTCGACCAGGCCTTCGAGGCGCAGCGCGAAAAGCGCGTCGGCGATCAGTTCGGCGCGGTGTTTCCGGGCGTCACGAAGTACACCACCGATGTGCTGTTCCGCGATCTGTGGCTGCGTCCTGGTCTTGCACCGCGCGACCGCAGCCTTGTCACCGTCAGCGCCCTCATCGCGTCCGGCCAGTTCGCGCAACTGACCGGTCATCTGAACATAGGGATGAATAATGGCCTGACGCAGACCGAGATCGCAGAGGCGATCACCCATCTCGCGTTCTATGTCGGCTGGCCCAACGTGTTCTCAGCCATGCCGGTCGCGAAGGATGTGTTCGAGAAACGGCCGAAGTGACCAGGCTAAGGACAACACCGCGCAAGGAGACGCCCATGATGACGCGCAGACACATGATTGCCGCGACCGGCGGCCTCGTCACGACAACGATCGGCGCCGCCGCGCAAACGGCATCGGCGACGAAGAACACCGGGACGATGGAGATCAAGCGAAGCGGATCGCAGCCGTCCCGCAGGGGCCCGGCGGAGAATTTCACCGGCGCTGTCCGCGTCGACCCGCTGTTCCAGGCGCCCGAGCCGGCGCGCACCACCGGCGGCCATGTCACGTTCGAGCCTGGCGCGCGCAGCGCCTGGCACACGCATCCGCTCGGCCAGACGTTGATCGTTACCTCGGGCCTCGGTTGGGTTCAGAGCGCGGGCGGGCCCATCGAGGAAATCCGCGCCGGCGATGTGGTGTGGTTTCCGCCTGGATTGAAGCACTGGCATGGCGCGACGCCGACGACGGGGATGACGCACATCGCCATTCAGGAAGCACTGAACGGCAAGACCGTCGACTGGCTGGAAAAGGTCAGCGACGAGCAATATCAGAGGTGACCGTGCGCGGCGCGACGCTGGCGCAGGACTTCAAGTGGATCGGTGATCGAGAACGCGGCGCAGAGCGGCTTCAGCCACCTCACGGCCATAATCGCCACCGCCAAAAGTGCTATGGCACGGCCAGCCAAACAGCGGCAGAGTGCCACCGCATCCCTCAGGCCGTTCCCCTCTCCGCAACGTCATGAACCTCCTCCTCGGCATCAACACGGTCCTGGCGCTGTTCGCGTTGTTCGCGACCACGATCTGCGTTCTCGGCTGGGTCTGCTTGTGGCTGCTCAAGCGGGTCGCGCGGCTGCTCTCCCCGCTGGCGAAGGAAGAAGAAGCGCGCGCGCGCCGGCGCGTCCACGCGACCGGCTCGAAGCCGCGCCAAAGACGGCCGGGTAGCGCCCTCGCCTTCGCTCAGTCCCGCCGAACACCTTGAACGGCAGCAGTTCGGCTCCTGACGGGCGCCAAACATTTTTTGATTATGACAAAATGACTACGTAAAGATGTCAGCCGCGTTACACGTGGAGTGACCGATGAGCTTGAATTCGCAGGCGCGCGCCAGGTCCTTGGCCTGGTCAAATCCCGTGGCCCGGTGGTGGGGTGTGCTCACCGCCGTGAGCGCCCTCAATATCGCCGCCTGGATCGTGCTGTATCGCGATCTCCTGGCACCGAAGGCTGCCGCTCCCGCCAGCGCGCCCGGCATCGAACTGATGCTCCTGCTCTGCGCGGCCTATGTTTTTGGCTGCGCGTTCAGGTCGTTCCTGCCGCGCGCAGACGTTCAGCGGATCTGCTTGTTCGACACGTGGCTGTCGAGCGTCATGATCGGACGATCGGTGGCGACCGTGGCCGAGGTCAGTTTCGCAGCGCAGTGGGCGATCATTCTCCATCACCTCGGCACGATGACGGGCGCGGGCACCACGATGACCGCCGCGTGGCTGGTCGTACCGCTGATATTGGTTGCGCAATGCTTCTCATGGCACGCGGTGCTGACCAGGAACTATCTGGCCCACGCGATCGAAAATTCGATATGGGGCGTCGCCTTCTTCATTGTGGGAGTGGGCCTGTGCCGGCTGCTGCCGGAGTTCGACGGCTTGGTACGCGTGGTCCTCGTTATCGCGATCATCGGTATTGTGGGATTCCTGGCGTTCCTGGCGAGCGTCGACGTGCCGATGTACCTGACGCGATGGCGGACCGGGGCCGCGGACGGTAACCGGCGTCTGAGCCACCGCGAGGGGCTGCGCGACGTGCGCTTTCGCTGGATCGTCACGCACGATATTGCCGAGTGGAAGGACGAGATCCCCTGGATGTCGCTTTATTTCAGCGTCGCGGTCTGGGCCAGCCTCGCGCTGTGCATCTGCTACGCCTTCGCGGGCGATCTGCCGCGTTAGCGCGGCGACGCGACAGTCACCAGCGGTCCTCGGATACGCCTGATAACGCCGGCTGCGAGCCAACGGTCGGCATCGAACGACTGGCGTTAGCCATGTCCGTTTACGTAAACGACGTTGCGTCGTTGCTGGCCCTACGCTCGCCGCCTAACGTCCTCGCCAAAGCCGGAAATTGCTTGGCTTGAACGCGACGCCGCGGAAGGTGCGTCCATCAATGTCGACACCGCTGCCACGCATGGTGCGCTCGGGATCTCCGTCGCTTTGGACGGCGGCCGCGGTTGCGTGCCTGCTTTGGTGCGGCCCGGCATCGGCGCAGACGGCCAGCGATCCCAGGCTTCGGGATCCCAGGATTCAATCCACCTACTTGGAATGGCGCAAACTCTCGCAGAAAGAGGTCGATTGCGTCGACCAGGCGTTGCGGTCTCGGAGATCGAGCCTTTGGCTCACGATCCAGCGCGGCGTCAATCCATCCGACGCCGCGGTCGCGGCGATCCGCACCGAGTGCCGCGCGCAAGCGCGCGCCGCCGGCCAGCCGACGCCCGCGCCGGCCGCAACGCAGGCGCTCGCCTCGGTCGATGCAGAGGCCTCGCGCAGGGCCGCAGACCGCCTTGCGGCTGAAAAAGCCGCCGAGAAGGCCCTGGCCGACAAGGTTGCCGTCGAAATCGCAGCCACCAAAAAAGCGGCCGCGGACAGGATCGCAGCCGAGAAAATCGCCGCGCAGAAGGCGGCGGAGGACAAGGCCGAAGCCGACAGGGTCGTCGCCGACAATGCTGCTGTGGTGAAGGCCGCGGCAGACAAGGCCGAAATGGATCGGGCCGCAGCTCGAAAGACCACCGCCGAAAAGACCGCGATGGGTCCGGCAAAACATGACGCGGATCGCACAAGCGCCGGCCCGACCAGGACAACGACCGACGCCGAGTTCGTACCGCCAGATGCAACGAAGATCACGGCCGAAGCCGCGCTGGCGTATGCGGCTGCTGAATTAAGAATGAGTTTTGTTTACGGGCTGATCAGCGGCCCGATCGTTTTCAGTTTCGGCGGCGCCATGTTCCTGCTGCTGCGCCGAAAGCGAACTGTCGATGTCGCGTGGCGGCAAGCCGCCGCGCCAGGCACTAATCGCCGGGACGATCAAGGCGACGTCCACCGCATGGTCGCGGCTGTGCTTGCCGAGCAGGCGCGGCGCGACGGCACCCATCGCCCCTCCATTGCGTCCGAACGCTTATAGCGGACCAAGGCTAACAGCGCTTAGGGACTGGTGGAGCAGCGCGCGGACTAGAGTTCGATTCAGCTACGCTGAACCAGACTCGTCGCTTCTTTCTTGTTTGAGCATGATCTTTTCCGAAAACCGGTTCCCACTTTTCGGGATCATGCTCTAGCCGCGCGCCTTCGCATACGGCTCAATCAGATTGCCGGACTTCGACTCGTTCGGGTGCAGGATCACCGCGCGGCCTGCCTCCTTGAACTGGTTGACGTCGCCGGGCTTCACGCCCTGGAACTGGACGGTGAGCGTGCGGTTCTTCTGCCACTCGCCGCCGGGGCCGTATTTGATCTCGCCGACAATGGTGTTGAAGGTGCCCTTGCGCAGCGCGTCGGCGATCTTGGCCTGGTCGATCGCGCCAGCCGTCGTCACCGCCTGCGCCAGCACCTGCATCTGCGCGTAGGCGAATGGCGGCAGGAAGAAGCCGTGCAGATCGACGCCGGCCGCCGGCGCCTTCTCCTGGTAGACCTTCAGGAACGCATCGACGCCCGGGAACTTCATCGTCGGCTCCGGCACGTAGGTGTCGTAGTTGACGATGCCGTTGAGCAACGGGCCGAGCTGCGCCTTGATGGGCGTGAAGCCGAGCCCGATCATCGCGCCGCCGAACAGGCGCGGCTTGATGCCGATCTCGTTCGACGCGCGGATCAGGCCGACCGAATCCGGCGGATACGACGCGATGCAAATGATGTCGGGGTTGGCCGCGGTCACCGCGCGCACGATCGGCGAATAATCGACAGTCGTCGGCGGATAGCTGCGGTCGTAGACGGTCTTGAAGCCGAGCTTCGCCACGGTCTCGCGCGCGCCGGCGATGACCGTCTGCGCGTATTCGGCATCGGCCGCGACGAGCGCGATGGTCTGCGGCTTGGGCGACATCGCGGCCGCGACCTCGAGGAAGCCGAGCGTCGGCGCGCGCCTGCCGTCCGGGCCGTTCGGGATGGTCGCGAAATAGCGATCGTAGTTGAACTTGGAGTTCACGTCGGTGCCGAACAGGCCCATGTAGACCATGTTCTTCTGCATCACGACCGGCATCGCGGGCGTGATCTGGTTGGTGGCGTACGACGACACCACCAGGTCGACCTTGTCCACGTCGATCAGCTTGGCGTAGAGGCCGGGCACGTTGGCGGGGTTGCTCTGGTCGTCGAAGTGGATGAGCTGCACCGGACGGCCGAGCAGCCCGCCCTTGGCATTGATCTCGTCGCGCCAGATCTCAAAGCCGAGCAGCGATTGCTTGCCGCCGCCGGCAAGGCCGCCGGTCAGCGACATGGCGAAGCCGATCTTGATGGGATTGGCCTGCGCAAAGGCGGACGGCGAGACGAGCGCAACCGCGCCGGTGGCTGCGGCGCCCTTCACGAGGGTGCGGCGATTTAAACGAGGCATGG
The DNA here is from genome assembly GCA_963838595.1 of uncultured Alphaproteobacteria bacterium. Lineage (GTDB taxonomy): Bacteria > Pseudomonadota > Alphaproteobacteria > Rhizobiales > Xanthobacteraceae > Z2-YC6860. The sequence continues at coordinate 103,512 of CAWIRP010000001.1, read as the reverse complement.
GACGTTTCCTTGGTTATCTTGTGTGCCGGGAATGGTAGCGAACTCAGCCGTGACGGGCCAGCCGCGCGAGGCCGGCCCACTGCGGCGGAGTGGCGCGAACGAACAGCCGCGGGGCTGCCGCCCACACGCGGTGACGATATTTGCAATTGAAGTAAGGAGCGCCCATGCGCCGCACACTGGTCAAGGATGCCGCCATCGTCAGCATGGACCCGAACCTCGGGGACCTGCGCAAAGGCGACATCCTCATCGAGGGCGACCGGATCGCCGCGGTGGCGCCGAACATCGCCGCCGCTGACGCGGAGATCGTAGACGCATCGCACATGCTGGCGCTGCCCGGCCTGATCAACGGCCACCTGCACACCTGGCAGACCGGCTTGCGTGGGCTCGCCGCCGACTGGACGGTCGCCGAATACATGCAGGCGATGCACCGCGGCCTCGCCACGCTGTTCCGGCCGGAAGACATCTACATCGCCAACCTGATGGGCGCGCTCAACCAGATCAACAACGGCGCGACCACGCTGGTCGATTGGTGCCACAACAATCCGACACCCGCGCACACCGATGCCGCGATCCGCGGCCTGGACGATGCGGGCATCCGCGCGCTGTTCCTGCACGGCTCGCCGAAACCGGACCCGAAGCCCGGACAGAAGCATTTCAGCGAAGTGCCGATGCCGCGCGGAGAGGTCGAGCGCTTCCGCAAGGGCCGGTTCGCAAGCCGCGACGGGCTTGTCACCTTCGGCCTCGCCATTCTCGGCCCCTACTATTCAACCTACGACGTGACGCGGGCCGACCTGGCGCTGGCCCGCGAGCTCGACCTGCTGGCCAGCATGCACGTGGGCGGCGGAACCGGCCTTGTGCCGAACGGCTTTGAGCGATTGCTGGAAGACGGTCTGGTCGACGGCCACCTCACGGTCGTACACGGCAACGACATCGCCCCGGACACCGTGCGGGCGATCGCGGACCGCGGCGGCACGTTCACGGTGACGGCCGAGATCGAATTGCAGATGGGCTATGGCGATCCGCTCACCGGCATCCTGCACGAGAAGAAAGCTCCGATTTCGATCGGAACCGACGTCGAGCCCGCCGTCGGCAGCGACCTGTTCACCTGCATGCGGCTGACGCTGCAGCACGAGCGCAATCGCGGCATCATCGAAGCGCTGGGAAAGACGGGCAGCCGTCCGCAACATTCGGCGCTGACTTGCCGCGATGCTTTGTCCTGGGTGACGACCGGCGCCGCCAGGATCGCCGGGCTCGACGATCGCATCGGCTCGATCACGCCGGGCAAGCAGGCCGACATCGTCCTGCTGCGCACCGACACACTCAATATGACGCCGATGCATGACCTGGTGGGTTGCGCCGTCATGCAGGCTGCCACCGCCAACGTCGACACCGTCATCATCGCCGGCCGCGCGGTGAAGAAAGGCGGCAAGCTGCTGGCGAACGGCCTGTTAGACAAGATGTCGGCGCTTCAACGTTCGGGCGAGCGCATCCTGGCCGATTTCAATGCGCTGCCGCGTCGTAGCGGCTGATAACACTCTTCGATATGATGCGCCGATGAAACGGCGCGATTTCATCGCGGCTCTTGGCGGTTTGGCGGCGATGCCCCTCGCCTCGCGTGCCCAACCCGGCAATGCCCGTGATCGGCTTTCTGCATCTAGGCTCGCCTGCACCGAATGCGAGACGATTGGCGGGCTTTCGCAAAGGCCTGACCGACGCAGGCTTCGTCGAAGGCCAGAACGTCGCAATCGACTTCCGATGGGCCGAGGGGAGAGGCCGACCGGTTGGCGGAATTTGCCGCCGATCTGGTTCGCCGCCAGGTGTCGGTGATCGTGACGCTCTCAGCGACCCAGGCCGCGCTCGCGGCCAAAGCCGCGACCAGCACGATCCCGATCGTGTTCCAGGTCGGAAGCGACCCGATCGCCATAGGGCTGGTTGCCAGCCTCAACCGGCCAGGCGGCAACGCGACGGGAGTGAGCTCGCTCAGCTTCGGAAGTCATGCCCAAGCGCATCGGATTGCTGCGAGAGGTCGTGCCCACCGTCTCCAGCATCTACGTGCTCGCCAATCCCTCCAATCCGAACGCAAAATCGGTGGTCAACGAACTTCAAACCGTGTCGCGCAACCTCAATGTGCAAGCCGAGGTGATACTCGCCAGAAACGACGACGAGATCCACGCGGCCTTCAAGCAGGCTTCGTCGAAGCCTGACAGCGCTCTGGTGATCGGCGAACGATCCCGACTTTTTTCATCCGCCGATCGTTGCTCGCGTCGCTGGCCGCAAGCCACCGTCTGCCGATGATCGCCTACGAACGCGAGTTTGCAATTGACGGCGGCCTGATGAGCTACGGCACCAAATCCGAGAGCGCCTGGGAGATGGCCGGCGGCTATGTCGCCCGCATCATGAAAGGAGAGCAGCCGCGCGATCTTCCGGTCGTGCAGGTGGCCGTGTTCGAGTTCGTCCTGAACCTGAAAACCGCCAAGACGCTGGGCCTCGCCGTGCCCGCCACCGCGCTGGCGCTGGCCGACGAAGTGATCGACTAAGTTCGAGATGCCTCAATGAAGATAATTCGAACACGTGTCGCCCGACAGCGACATGCAGGGCGATGTCGTGACGGGCCTCACGGGCGCCGCCCGCCCCGGGGGACCCGATGACCGCGTCCGCTGCAGCGAAATCGAGTCGCTGCGCAGGCGCTGCACGAAGTTCGGCGGAATCCGATCCGTGAAGTCCTGTTCGCAAGTGCCGCCGACGCCGCTGACCGATTGCCAGCACATCTCCAGCGATGGAATGCCGCAAGAGCGGCTTCCGTTGGTGTACATCGCGCAATAGGCGGCCGACGCGGCCTTCGAGGTCGCGAACAAAACGGCAAGGGTCAAGACAATACGGATCATGGGCGGGTCGATAACCTCACCCTACCACGTATAGCGCGCGACGCCCGTGCCTGCATACGTCTGCGTGCGCGAGGCGAGTTCGCTGTCGCCCTGCGCGCGAACGACCAGCCGTTGCGCAGCCGCACGTCGGCACCCGCGGGAAATGCGCTATACTGCAACGTGCCGTTCACCCGCCGAGGAGCCCTCATGCCCGCCGCTGTCTGCGCCCTCCTTGCGGCGATCGGCCTCCTCTTCGCCTATCCGGCATTCGCGCAGACCGACCCCGCCGCGGCGGCGTTCTGGAAAAAGCTGCAGGCCACCTGCGACGCCACCGCCAGGAAGCCTCCGGGCGATCTGGGCAAACGCATCGCGCAGACCGCGATCGACGAGTTCAACAACTTCGGCGGCCACCGCATCGATGCCAACGGCCGGCTGTTCCACTTCGGGCTGACCGAGGCCGAGCACGAAGAGGACGACAGCGCCGCCCGGCAGGCGACCGTCGGCCAGCTCGGCTGGTGGCAGGTGATGAAATACTGGCGCTCGCTGTTCGGCGGCGATCCCAACGACAAGCTCGAAGTGCTCGGCTATCGCGACGCCTCGACCGCGACGCAGGATACGCAGGCCGCGACGCTGTTGCGGAGCAGCGCCGCGCGGCTGCTCCGTCTCGCCGAAACCGTGTCCGATCCGGCGGAACGCGAAATCCTGCGCGAGGCCGCGATCCGCGCCGCCGTCATCGACACGTCGTGGTCGGCGGCGTTCGTCAGCTACGTGGTGCGGCAACCCGGCGTCACGGAGAACACGTTCCGGTTCGCCAACGCCCATCGTGTCTTTATCTACGACGCATTCGCGACCAGCGCGGCCGAGCTGGCCGGCAAGACCGACGAACGGATCTATCGCGCGTGCCCGATCGCGACCAGGCCGCGCCCGGGCGACCTGATCTGCCATCAGCGTGAATCCTCACTCGCCGACGCCAGCGACGCCGCGGTGCGCGAGCGCATCAGGGGCGAACTGGCCGGCGGCACCGACACGCGTTCAATCCGGCGCACCCACTGCGACGTGGTCGCGCATGTCGATGCGCGGGCGCGCAAGGTCTACACCATCGGCGGCAACGTCAATCAGGCCGTCACCGTCAGGAAGCAGAATCTCAGGCGGGGTTTACGATTTTCGGCTTCGCAAAAGGGCCATTGCGGCGGCAAGGGCGATTGGACGTTGCCCCAGCCCGCGGGCCAGACCGCGCGCACGGCCAAGTGTTCGCTCAACGACAGGAAATGGTTCGTTCTGCTGCAGGTGCGGTGACCTGCACGCCGATTACTGTCTCCGGTAGAGCCACAGCGTGACCGGCGCGAGCAGCGACCGTCAGCACGGCAGGCGCCGCGAGCGCCGACAGGATCCTGCGCCGAAGCGTCGCCGTACCGCTCATCAGCCCGCGAATGGCCGTCGTCATGAGCGATACCGGGTTCACTTCGACGAAGGCGCGCAGCCAGTCCGGCATCGTCTGCCGGATCGACCATGATGTTCGACGCGAAGACGAGCGGGAAAAAGGAAGGTGAAGCCGAGCGTCATCACCGTCATCGGCGTGCGGATCAGCAGCCCGAGCACGATGAAGATCCAGCCCATGCCGAAGCCGATCGCGAGCAGCAGCGCGAACGCCGCGATGACGCCCATGATCCCCGCCTCCGGGCCGGTAGCCGAGGATCAGGCCGATCGTCAGGATGATCGCGCCGGCGATCAGATGGCGCAGCACGTCGCCGACCATCAGCCCGGCAAACGGCGCGAGCGACCAGATCGGCAGCGAGCGGAAGCGGTCGAACAGGCCCTTTGCCGAGATCGGTCGACAGGCCCATGCCGGAATAGACCGCGTTGAACGTGACGGTCTGCACCAGGATGCCGGGCAGGAAGAACTGCAGATAGGCGCCGGGCGAGCCGGCGAGCGCGCCGCCGAAGACGAAGGTGAAGAGCAGCGTGAACATGATCGGCGTCATCACCAGATCGAACAGCTGCTCCGGCACGTGCTTGAACTTCAGCACCGCGCGCCAGCCGAAGACGAGCGCGTTGGAGAAGCGCCGAGGGCGCCGGAGGCCGCTGCCACGGTCGATGCACGGAGCGGGGCAAGGCTGCCGGTGCCGGTGTCGCTCATGCCGCTTTCTCCGACCGTGGTGCGGCGGCCTGCCGCTGTCTCGGTCAGCGCAAAGAAGACCTCCTCGAGGCTCGGCGAGCCCATCGAGAAATCGGCGAGCTCGATCCCCGCTGCGACGAGCGCCGCGAGCGCCTCGCTGCGCCGCCTTCGGCGTTCCGGCCATGACCGACAGCTCCGCGCCTTCCGGGCTCCGCTGCACGGGGCCGCCGAGACGCGCCTTCAGCAGCTTCGCGGCCTCGTCGAGCTGCGTCGGGATCGGCGAGCGTGACATGCAGGAAGCCCGAGCCGGTGGCCGCTTTGAGCTCGCGGCTCGTGCCCTCCGCGATCTTCCTGCCCTTGTCGATGACGGCGATGCGTGGCGGCGAGCTGATCGGCTTCGTCGAGGTACTGCGTCGTGAGCAGGATGGTGACGCCGGTATCCGCCAGCGCGCGGATCATGCGCCAGACGCCCCTGGCGCGCACTCGGGTCGAGCCCGGTCGTCGGCTCGTCGAGAAAGAGCACGCCCGGTCGTGACGACCAGCGACGCGGCGATGTCGAGCCTGCGCCGCATGCCGCCCGAATAGGCCTTCACCTGCTTGTCGGCCGCCTCCGACAGATCGAAGGCGGCGAGCAGCTCGTCGGCCCGCGCCTTCGCCTGGCGGCCGCGGAAACCCCAGAGGCGGGCGAGCAGCAGCAGGTTCTCGCGGCCGGTGAGGTCCTCGTCGAGCGAGGCGAACTGGCCGGTCATGGCGATGTTGGCTGCGGACCTCGTGCGGGGCCGCGACAAGATCGTGGCCCATCACCGTCGCCGACCCGGCATCGGGCGACGTGAGCGTCGCCAGCATTCGCATCAGCGTCGTCTTGCCGGCGCCGTTAGGCCCGAGGATCGCAAAGATCATCCCGCGCGGGACTTCGAGATCGATCCCGTCGACGGCGCGGACGTCACCGAAGCATTTGACGAGGCCGCGCGCCGACACGGCGAGCGGCGCGCTCGCTTCGACCGACGGTAAATTCGCGCGCGACAAATCGTTCATGGCACTGCAACACGATCCTCAGGGGGAGTCCGCTGTCCGGGCCGCCGCCGCGGCCGCACGTCGCCTTCGGACAGCAGCAACGTGGCATTTTTCCAACAGATTTGAGGCGCTCTTTCCAGCGCCCCCTCGCCCGTTGTCGCAGGATCTCGGCGGCCGTGGCAAAAATGCCGCGTCATTCATTCCCTAGAACGTGAAGATGAATTTCTTTGATGTGATATATTGTCGTTATTCGGCGACTCTCGCGGCGGACGGACACATGCGAGTCATCATCGGACGGCGGCAGCTCTATTTTGCGGTGACGTGCCTCGCGCTGCTTTTCGCCGCAGCCGATGCGCGCGCGCAGAGCTGCGACGAGTCCGATTTTGCCGTCCTGCCCTCCCCGATCACGCCGTGGCGCGGCGCGCCGCTGCGCGTCCTGTTCACCGCGGAGAAGCCGCTGCAAGGCGAACTCACGCTGATCGCGCCCGATGGCAGCGTCGCGGCGCGCTCGCGTGAGCGCATGGGCGGGCCGCCGTATTCCTGGATCGCCGAGGTGAAATCGCCGGCTGCGGGAAAGTGGCGCGTGGCGCTGACGGGCGCCGGATGTACGCGCGAAATCACCGTGCAGGCCGAAATGCCGCAGCGGCCGAGCGGCGTCGCGGGCAGCGTCTGGCCGATCCGCGGCGGATGGACGCGTGCCAACGAGAACCTGTTCGCAGCATGGATCGAGAAGCTGTTCGATGCCCCGCTTGACGCGGAGTTGTCGTGGCCCGCACTGCACGTCGGCCTACGCGATCAGTCGCGCAATTTCCTGTTCAACCATCTCGGTCTCGGCGAGGACGAGATGAAGATGGTGCTGCGGCCAGACTGCGCCGACCTCCCGTACTTCCTGCGCGCCTACTTCGCCTTCAAGCTGGGGCTGCCGTTCGGCTTCTCGAAATGCTCGCGCGGCGGCGGCGGTCGCGGTCCGTCGTGCCCGCAGTGGTTCAACATCCAGAACGCAGACGCCGCACGTCAGCCCCAGACCCCGCCGCTGCCGCCGCCCGGGCACCCCGGCTGCGCTGGCCATGCCGGCGGCGCAGGCCGCACCGGCGCCGCCGAAGCCGCGGCTCGGCCTCGCCGGCTCGTTCGGCGAATTCATGCGCACCGTCGGCGACAGCGTCCACTCCGGCTCGGCGCGCGCCGGCCAACGCCGACAACAACACCGACTACTACCCCGTGTCGCTCGAGCCAGGACACCCTGCGCCCGGGCACCATCTACGCCGATCCATACGGGCATATCCTGATGCTGGTGAAACGCGTGCCGCAGTCGGAAGGCGGCGCGCGGTGTGTTCCTCGCGGTCGACGGTCAGCCTGACGGCACGGTCGCGCGCAAGCGCTTCTGGCGCGGCAACTTCCTGTTCGCGCAGGATCCGGCGCTCGGCGGCCCCGGCTTCAAGCGGTTCCGCCCGGTGGTGCGCGGCACCGACGGCGTGCTGCGGCGACTCACTAACGAGCAGATCGCCAAGAACCCGCACTACGCGGACTTCTCGCTCGAGCAGAACAAGCTCGGGATCGACGAATTCTACGACAAGATGGACGACGTGATGTCGCCCTCGCCGCTCGATCCCTTGCGCGCGATGAAGGAGGCGATCACCTCGCTTGAAGAGCAGGTGAAGACGCGCGTCACCTCGGTCGAGAACGGGCGGAAGTTCCAGAACAGCGGAAAAGGCGAAGCGAATATGCCGGACGGCCCGGCGATCTTCGAGACGATCGGCGCGTGGGAGGACTTCTCGACGCCATCGCGCGACCTGCGCCTGCTGATCGCGATCGACGTCGTGCGCAGCTTCCCCGAACGCGTCGCACGGCGGCCCGAGCGTTACGCAATGCCGAGGGGAAGAAGCGTCGCGGACGTGAGAGCCGAATTGCAGAGCGTGCTCGCGTCCGAGCTTGCGTCGCGCAAGTTCTCGTATCCGCGCAGCGACGGCTCGCAATGGACGCTGGCGCTCAAGGATGTGATCGACCGCTCGGCCGATCTGGAGATGGCGTACAACCCGAACGACTGCGTCGAATTGCGCTGGGGCGCATCGGCCAGGAGCGACGAGGCTTCGACGTGCAAACGCGCCGCGCCGCAGGCGCAGCGCGCCAAGATGACGAAGTACCGCGCGTGGTTCAGCGAGCGGCGCCGGCCGCCGCGCGCTTAGCGCGTTGCTAGGCCTTCCGCTCCGCGACGAACCGCGCGGCTTCGGCCAGCACGGCCGCTTTCGCGCCGAACGGCTTGAGCGCGGCCTCGGCGTCCGACACAAGCGTCTTGAGCCGCTCCTTGGCCTTGGCGATCCCGAGCACGCTGACCAGCGTCGCCTTGCCGGCGTCGGCATCCTTGCCGGCCGCCTTGCCGAGCGTCGCGGCGTCGCTCTCGACGTCGAGAATGTCGTCGGCGATCTGGAACGCCTGACCGATCACGCGAGCCGAATTTTGTCATCGCCGCGCGCTGCGGCCGCGTTCGCCTGCGCGAGGATGCGCGCCGGCGATCGCAGGCGAAGCGCAACAGCGCGCCGGTCTTCATCGCCTGCAACGTCGCGACGCCGTCCTCGCCGAACGACTGCAGCTTGCCGTTGTCGAAGCGGCCTTCGGCGGCGAGATCGAGCATCTGCCCGCCGACCATGCCGCCGAGACCCGACGCGCGCGCCAGCGCCATGACCAGTTCGATGCGCACGGCGGCATCCGGATGCGTTTCCGGCCGCGCCAGAATGTCGAACGCGAAGGTCAGCAGGCCGTCGCCGGCGAGGATCGCGGTCGCCTCGTCGTATTTCTTGTGCGCGGTCGGCTGGCCGCGCCGCAGGTCGTCGTTGTCCATCGCCGGCAGGTCGTCATGCACCAGCGAATAGCAGTGCACGCATTCGAGCGCCGCGCCGACCAGCAGCGCGCGCTCGCGCGGCACGTCGAACAGCGCCGCGCTGGCGACGACCAGAAACGGCCGGAAACGCTTGCCGCCGTTGAGGCTGGCGTAGCGCATGGCGTCGAGCAGCGCGGTTCGGGCGCGTGCGTTCGCCGTCGAGCGGCTGCGCGGCCAACAGGCTGACCGATCAGCGTCTCGGTCTCGGCCGCGACCGCCGGTGAGCTGCGACTGGAAGGTTTCCGCTGGAAGACGTTCATTCGTCGGTTTCCCAGAGACTGGATGATTACTTCAGATAACCGGCTTTGCCGAACCATTCAATCGCATCGGCGAGGCCTTCGCGATAGGGCCGGGCGCGATAGCCGAGCTCGCGCTCGGCCTTGGCGGAGCTGAAAAACATGCGGTATTTGCGCCATGCCGCAGGCCATCCAGGGTGACGAACGGCTCGCGGCCGGTGAAGCTGGGCCGCGGCCTTCGGCCGCATAGGCGACCGGCATCATCATCGCGGCGCGGGAATCTCCAGCGCGGCGGCTTGCGCCCGACCATGCGCGCGATGTCCGCCAGCATGTGCGGAGAACGTCACGTTCTCGCCGCCGAGGATGTAGCGCTCGCCGATCCGGCCCTTCTCGCAGCGCCGCGAGATGGCCGGCGGCGACGTCGTCGACGTGGACGAAGTTGAGCCCGGTGTCGACGAAGCCCGGCATGCGGCCGGTCGCGGCCTCGACGATGATGCGGCCGGTCGGCGTCGGCCGCACGTCGCGCGGGCCGATCGGCGTCGACGGATTGACGATGACGGCAGGCAGCTTGTCGTTGCGCGATCATCGCCTCGACGAGGCGTTCGGCCGCGACCTTGCTGCGCTTGTAGGCGCCGATCGCGTTCGCCTCTGTCGAGCGGCAAGGTCTCGTCGACCGGCTGGCCGTCGGCGTTCAGCGTCAAGCGTCGCGACGCTGCTGGTGTAGACGACGCGCTCGACACCGGCGCGCAGCGCCGCGTCCATGATGGTGCGGGTGCCCTCGACGTTGGCCTCGGATGATCTCGCGCGGGATCGCGCGCCCACAGCCGGTAGTCGGCGGCGACGTGGAACAGATAGCGCACGCCCGCCATGGCCGGCGCACCGAGGCCGGCGTCGCGCAGGTCGCCGGTCGGCGAACTCGACATCGACGCCGTCGAGATGGGCGCGCGGGCTGAGGTCGCGCACCAGCGCGCGGACGGAATAGCCGGCCTCGGCGAGCACTTGGCCACCGCCGACCCGACGAAGCCGCTGGCTCCGGTCACCAATACCCGTCCGACGCTGCTCATCTATTGAAACTGCTCTGGTTTCCGCTCCGGGCACGGCCCAGGCCCGTTTGGGTCTTGGAAAATCAACCCGAGCCTCGCCATACATTGATGCCGCCCGTCCTGTCATTTCGGCAAACGGCGGGCGGCCCAATCCCGCAATCAGCAGGCCGGACAAACGATGGTCGATCTCGTCGCTTTCATCGCGCTTGCGATCTGGATGTACCTGATCGCGCGCGCGGCGATTTCTGGATCGCCGCGAGCGCGACTATGGCGCGCCCGCGCCCAGAGCTGGCCGACAGGTCGATCGCGGTGATTCCGGCGCGCGACGAGGCCGACGGCGTTGCCGAGACGGTCGGTCGCTGCTGCGGCAGGACTATCCGGGCGACTTTCTCCGTCGTGCTGGTGGACGATCAGAGCACCGACGGCACCGCCGACGTGGCGCGGCATGCGGCGGCGTCGGTTCAGGCAGCGGATCGGCTGACGGTGATTGTCCGGTTCGCCGCTTGCCCTCCGGCTGGACCGGCAAGCTCTGGGCGATGAAGCAGGGCATCGATGAAGCGACGGCGCACGCGCCGACGTATTTGCTGTTCACCGATGCCGACATCGTCTATGAGCCCGACGCGCTGACGCGGCTCGTCGCGCAGGCGGAGAGCGAAACAACTCGTGCTGACCTCCTGGATGGTGAAGCTGCGCTGCGAGAGCGTGGTCGAGCGCGTGCTGATCCCGGCCTTCATCTTCTTCTTCCAGATGCTCTATCCGTTCGCCTGGGTGAACCGCGCAGCGACCGCCGGACCGCGGCAGCGGCGGGCGGCTGCATGCTGGTGCGCCGCGACGCGCTCGACGGCGATCGGCGGCATCGCAGAGCATCCGCGGCGCGCTGATCGACGATTGCGCGCTGGCGGCGCAGCTGAAGAGGCAAGGTCCGATCCGGCTCGGCCTGACCGAACGGGCGCGCAGCACCCGCGCATACTCCGGAATTCGAGGACATCCGCCGGATGGTGTCGCGCTCGGCCTACGCGCAACTGCAATATTCGCCGGTGCTGCTGGCCGGGACCGTGGTCGGGCATGGCGGTCGACCTATCTGGCGCCGGTGTTGTTCGCCCTGTTCGGCCACGGCTTTGCCGCAGATCGCAGGGCTGCTGGTCTGGGCCATCATGGCGATCGCGTTCCAGCCGATGCTGCAGTTCTACCGGTTGTCGCCGCTGTGGGGGGCTGTTGCTGCCCGTGATCGCGCTTGGCCTACATGGCCTTTACGCTCGACTCCGCCTATCAACACGCCCGGGGCCGGGCGGCCTACTGGAAGGGCCGCGTGCAAGCCAACGCGACCGAGACCCGATGACGAATGCCGAAGCACCTGCGATCCGGCAAGGGACACCAGGACGAGAATTTTCCCGTCGCGTCGCAGCTGATTGCGAAGCGCATCACCGTCGCGCCGATCCTTGCGTTCTACGAATTCGTCCGCACCGCCGACGATGTCGCCGACCACGCGACAGCTGTCCGCGCAGCAGAAGATCGAGATGCTCGACCGGACTGGAAGCCGATCTGATCGGCTCGGGCGGCGGCAATCCGCAGGCGGTGACGCTGCGCAACGTGCTGGCGGAACGCGGCCTGTCGCCAGCGCCATGCGCAGGATCTGCTCAAGGCGTTCCGGCTCGACGCCACCAAGCAGCGCTACAAGGACTGGGACGATCTGATCGCCTATTGCGCCTACTCCGCCATGCCGGTCGGGCGCTTCGTGCTCGACGTGCACGGCGAAAGCCGCAGCACGTGGCCCGCGTCGGACGCGATCTGCGCGGCGTTGCAGATCAACAACCACCTGCAGGATTGCGCGAACGACTACCGCGATCTCAACCGCGTCTATGTGCCGCTCGATGCGCTGTTCGCTGCGGGCTCGAACGTCGAAGCGCTCGGCGCGCCGAAGGCGTCGCCCGAACTGCGCCGCTGCCTCACCGGACTCGCCAAGCGCACCAAGGCGCTGCTGCACGAAGGCGACGCGCTGCCGGTGATGGTCGAAGGACCTTCGGCTGAGCCTGGAAATTTCCGGTGATTTGCGACCTGGCGATCGCATCGCCGATTTGCTGATCGCGCGCGACCCGCTCAGCGAGAACGTCCATGCTCGGCAAGCCCGGCGTCGCCGGCATCAGCCTGCTGGCGGTGCTCAAGGGCTGCTGCGCCGCCTGGCGGCCCTCGCCCCACCGTCTCGGCGTCAACCCGTGAGTGACGTGAGCGCCCAGACCGCATCCGACGCCGGCGCAGCGCGCGTCCGGCAGCTCGTTCTACACCGCGATGCGCATCATGCCGCGCGCGCAGCGCGAGGCGATGTTCGAGATCTATTCGTTCTGCCGCGCAGTCGACGACATCGCCGATGAAGGCCGGCCCGCGCGAGCGGCTCAAAGGGCTGCAGCGCTGGCGCGACGACATCGACGCGATCTACGCGGGCAGAACGCCGCCGAACCTGCACGGGCTCGCCGAGGCCGTTCGCACCTTCGATCTTCAGCGCGAGGACTTTCTCGCCGTCATCGACGGCATGGAAATGGACGTGATCGCGGCCGATCCGCGCGCCGGACCTTGCGACGCTCGATCTGTATTGCGACCGCGTAGCGAGCGCGGTCGGACGCCTGAGCGTGCGCGTGTTCGGCATGGAACGAAACGACGGCCTTGCGCTGGCGCATCATCTCGGCCGCGCGCTGCAGCTCACCAACATCCTGCGCGACCTCGACGAGGACGCCGACATCGGTCGGCTCTACCTGCCGAAGGAAGCGCTGCACGACGCCGGCATCACGAGCGACCGATCCGCGACCGGTGCTGGCGAGCGCCGCGCTCGGCAAGGCCTGCGCGCCGGTCGTCGCACGCGCGAGCAGCATTTCGCGGCAGGCCGATAAGATCATGGCGCGCAGCCCGCGCCGCGCCGTGAAGACGCCGCGCATCATGGCGGCCGGCCTACCGCCTGATGCTCGAGCGATGATGATCGAGCGCGGCTGGGACGCGCCGCGCGAGCAGGTCAGCCTGAGCAAATCGCAGCTCCTCTGGATCCTCCTGCGCTACGCCATCGTCTGATGCCGCGCTCGGTCCACATCATCGGCGCCGGTCTCGCCGGCCTTTCCGCCGCCGTGCGGCTGATCGGGCACGGCGTTCACGTGTCATGTCTACGAAGCGACGCGCGCAGGCCGGCGGGCGCTGCCGCTCGTATCACGATCTCACCATCGACATGGAGATCGACAACGGCAATCACCTGCTGCTGTCGGGCAACCACGCCGCGCTGTCGTATCTCGATGTCATCGGCGCGCGGCACCTGCTGATCGGCCCCGGCAAAGCCAGCATGCCGTTCATCGACCTCAAGACAAACGAGCGCTGGACGCTGCGCGCCAATGACGGCTTGATCCCGTGGTGGATCTTGAATTCCCGCCGCCGCGTGCCGGGCACCAGCGCCCTCTCCTATCTTTCGCTGCTCAACCTGCGGCGCGCTTCACCCGGCGCCAGAGTCGGCGACGTCATGAACTGCGAGGGACCGCTCTACGACCGGCTGATCGGGCCGTTCCTGCTTGCCGCGCTCAACATCGAACCGCCGGAAGGCTCCGCCGCGCTCGCCGCCGCCGTCGTCAGCGAGACGCTGCTCGCGGGCGGCCGCAACTATCATCCGCTGATCGCGCACGACGGCCTGTCGACCGCATTCGTCGATCCGGGCCTGGCTTACATCGCCAAGCACAACGGCACGGTCGCGTTCGAGTGGCAGCTTCGCGGCTTCACGTTCGAAGATGATCGCGTCGCGGAACTCGACTTCGGCAGCACACAGGTGCGCGGTCGACCGGGACGATGCCGTCGTGCTCGCGGTGCCGCCCTGGTCGGCCGCGCCGCTGGTGCCCGGCCTTGCAGATGCCGACCGAATTCCGCGCCATCGTCAACGCGCATTTCAAGATCGAGCCGCCGCCCGGCCTTCCGCCGATCACCGGCGTGATCAACGGCACGGTGGAATGGCTGTTCGCGTTCCCGGGCCGGCTGTCGGTCACCATCAGCGCCGCCGACCGCCTGCTGAACGTCCCGCGAGGAACTGGCGGCCCAAATCTGGCACGATGTCGCGCAGATCGCGGGCATTGCGGACGAACTGCCCCCGTGGCAAATCGTGCGCGAACGGCGGGCGACCTTCGCGGCCATGCCGCAAGAGAACGCCAAGCGGCCCGGCGCGGCCACGCGTTGCGCCAATCTCGCGCTGGCCGGCGACTGGACCGCGACGGGACTGCCGGCGACCATCGAGGGAGCGATCCGCTCGGGCCACCGCGCGGCGGATCTGATCGCCGGAAAGAACCGTATATGCAAGCAGAGACGGCATCGAACATTGAATATCGCGGCTGACATCCGAAAGCCGCCGCGCTCGACCGCGCCATCGCCGCCGCGACCGACGCGCTGCTCCCGCGCCAGCGCCCGACGGCCATTGGGTGTTCGAGCTCGAGGCCGACTGCACCATCCCGGCCGAATACGTGCTGCTGCGCCACTATTTCGGCGAGCCGGTCGACGCCGAGCTCGAACGCAAGATCGCCGTCTATCTGCGCCGCATCCAGGGCGAGCACGGCGGCTGGCCGCTGTTCCACGACGGCGACTTCGACATGAGCGCCAGCGTGAAGGCCTACTTCGCGCTCAAGACGATCGGCGACGACATCGACGCGCCGCACATGACGCGCGCCCGCGAGGCGATCCGCGCGCGCGGCGGCGCCGAGCAGAGCAACGTGTTCACCCGCGTCCTGCTGTCGCTGTTCGGCGTCACGACGTGGCGCGCGGTGCCGGTGATGCCGGTCGAGATCATGCTGCTGCCGAAGTGGTTTCCGTTCCACATCGACAAGATTTCGTACTGGGCGCGCACGGTGATCGTGCCGCTGCTGGTGCTGCAGGCGCTCAAGCCCAAGGCGAAGAACCCGAAGGGCATCGCGATCGACGAACTGTTCCTGAAAGACCCGAAAGCGATCGGCCCGAAGTCGAAGGCGCCGCATCAGAAGTGGTGCTGGTTCCTGATCTTCCAGGCGCTCGACGCGGTGCTGCGCGTGGTCGAGCCGATGTTTCCCAAGAAGTCGCGCCAGCGCGCGATCGACAAGGCGGTGGAGTTCGTCACCGAGCGCCTCAACGGCGAGGACGGGCTCGGCGCGATTTTCCCGGCGATGGCCAACTCGGCGATGATGTATCAGGTGCTGGGCTATCCGAGCCAGCATCCGCGACTACGTCGCCGCGCGCAGCTCGATCGACAAGCTGCTGATCGTCAAGGACGACGAGGCCTACTGCCAGCCGTGCGTCTCGCCGGTGTGGGACACGCGCCTGGTCTGCCACACGCTGCTCGAAGTCGGCACCACTCCGGCGGTCGATTCCTGCATCGCCGGCTTGAACTGGCTGGTGCCGCTGCAGGTGCTCGACGTGCGCGGCGACTGGATCGCGCGGCGCCCCGACGTGCGGCCGGGCGGCTGGGCGTTCCAGTACGCCAATCCGCACTACCCCGATCTCGACGACACCGCCGTCGTGGTGATGGCGATGGATCGCACGCAGAAGGTCCGCGACAACAAGAATTATCAGCCCGCGATCGACCGCGGCCGCGAATGGATCGGCGGCCTGCAGAGCCAGAACGGCGGCTGGGGCGCGTTCGACGCCGACAACGAGTACCTCTACCTCAACAACATCCCGTTCGCCGACCACGGCGCGCTGCTCGATCCGCCGACCGAGGACGTGACCGGCCGCTGCGTCTCGATGCTGGCGCAGCTCGGCGAAGCGTCCACCATGCCGGTGCGCGACGGCATCGACTACCTGCGCCGCACCCAGCTTGCCGACGGAAGCTGGTACGGCCGCTGGGGCATGAACTACATCTACGGCACCTGGTCGGTGCTGTGCGCGCTCAATGCCGCGGGCTTGCCGCCGACGCGCCGGAAATGAGAAAGGCGCGCGATTGGCTCATTTCGATTCAAAACAGACGGCGGCTGGGGCGAGGACGGAACCAGCTACAAGCTCGACTACCGCGGCTACGAGAATGCGCCGAGCACCGCCTCGCAGACCGCCTGGGCGCTGATCGGCTTGATGGCGGCGGGCGCCGCCGATCATCCGGCCGTCGCCAAGGGCATCGACTACCTGCTGCGCACCCAGGGAACCGACGGCCTCTGGGCCGAGGAGCGTTACACTGCGACCGGATTCCCACGGGTGTTCTATCTGCGCTACCACGGCTATCCGAAATTCTTTCCGCTTTGGGCGCTGGCGCGCTACAACAATCTCCGGGCCGGCCATTCGGCCGTGTTCGGGATGTGATGCCGCCACATTCGCAATCGCCGGTGATTGCCGTCACCGGCCTGGCCTTCGAGGCGCGCATCGCCGCCGGCCCCGGCGTCGTCACCGTGTGCGGAGGCGGACATCTGAAGCGGCTTGAGGCCGATCTCATCGGAGCGATCGCGCGGGCTGCCGCGGCATCGTGTCGTTCGGCATCGCCGGCGGCCTGGCGGACCACCTGGAACCCGGCGCGTGCATCGTGGCGCGCTCAATCGTCACGCCGACCGAGCGCCACGAGTCCCATCTCGAATGGGCCAGCTGCCTTTTGCAGAACATTCCGGGCGCGATCCACGCCGACATCGCGGGCGTGCATGCCCCGGTATGCACGCCGGCCGACAAGACCGCGCTCGGCCGCGCCACCGGTGCGGTCGCCGTCGACATGGAATCGCTGCTCTGCGCGACCATCGCGAAGGCTCACAGCCTGCCGTTCGCGGCAATCCGCGTGGTGGCCGATCCGTGCCACCGCGCGCTGCCGCCGGCCGCACAGATCAATCTGCTGCCCGGCGGCAAGCCGGACCTGCCCGCGGTGATGCGCTCGGTGATGGGGCGCCCGCAGCAGATCAGCGCGCTGGTCCGCGTCGGCCTCGACACACGCACCGCGCGCGCCGCGCTGGTACGCGCACGCCGGATGCTCGGTCCCGGATTTGGGCTCGGCGAGGTTGCCGAGCCTTCGATTGCGGCACAGACGGCCGTTGCATCGGCCGATTAGGGTTGCATGGAACCCCGACGGTTCCTGCGTTTTCAAGCAAGTCGTTGAACTTTCACGAAATTCGTTCCAGTCTGTGCGGGAAAGCACGGGAGCGTCCGCTTGCGCAGTCCTGTTCAGGTCAAGGTCACCCGTAAGATTCTGTGTGTCTTTCCGGCCTACACGCCGGCGTTCGGCACCTTCGCGCACGCCTTCCCGCTGCTCTACAACGTCAAGGCGTTCATGCCGCCGCAGGGGCTGCTGGTGCTGGCGGCCTATCTGCCCGAGCACTGGCCGGTCCGTTTCGTCGACGAGAACATCACGCGCGCCAAGCCCGAGGACTTCGCCTGGGCCGACGTGGTGATGGTCAGCGGCATGCACGTCCAGGCCCCGCAAGTCCGCGACATCCATGCGCGCGCCAAGGCGGCCGGCAAGCCGGTGGCGCTCGGCGGGCCTTCGGTGTCGGCGGCGCCGGAGATGTATCCCGACATCGAATATCTCCACATCGGCGAGATGGGCGACGCGACCGACGCGATGATCGAGCGGCTCGCCGCCGACGTGTCGGTTCCCGCACAGCAGGTGCAGTTCAAGACCAAAGAGCGCCTGCCGCTCGGCAGCTTCCCGATCCCGGCCTACGGGCTCATCAAGCTCGGCCAATACCTGATCGGCAGCATCCAGTTCTCCAGCGGCTGCCCCTATCAGTGCGAATTCTGCGACATCCCGGGCCTGTACGGCCGGGTGCCGCGCCTCAAGACGCCGGAGCAGATCATCGCCGAGCTCGAGTGCATGCTGGCGCAGCCGTCACACCCGCAGACGATCTATTTCGTCGACGACAATTTCATCGGCAACCGCAAGGCGACCCGCGATCTGCTGCCGCACCTGGTCGAATGGCAGAAGAAGCGCCAATACCCACTGGCGTTCGCCTGCGAGGCGACGCTCAACATCGCGAAGCAGACCGAAGTCCTGAAGCTCATGCAGGCTGCCTCCTTCGTCAACATCTTCGTCGGCATCGAGACCCCCAACCTCGACGCGCTGAAGAGCATGAGAAAGGATCAGAATGCGACGCTGCCGATGATGGATTCGATCCGGACCCTGAACAGCTTCGGCATGGAGGTCACGTCCGGAATCATCCTGGGGCTCGACACCGACACCGAAACGTCCGCCGACCAGCTGATCGAGTTCATCGAGCAGTCGAAAATCCCGGTGCTGACCATCAACCTGCTGCACGCGCTGCCGAAGACGCCGCTGTGGGACCGGCTGGCGCGCGCCAACCGCATCACCGACGACCCGACGCTGGAATCGAATGTGCGCTTCCTGCGGCCCTACGACGACGTGGTCGCGTCATGGCGCCGCGCCATCGCCCACGCCTACGACCCGGAGCGGCTGTTCGACCGGTTCTGGCACCAGGTCGAACAGACCTACGTCAACCGCACCAACCCGTCCGGCCGCGGCAAGCTGACCTTCGCCAACCTGCGCATGGGCGCGGTGCTGGCGTGGCGGCTGTTCTTCAAGGTCGGCATCAGATCGGACTACCGCCGGCACTTCTGGCGCGCGGCGAAGCACGCCATGAAGCACGGCCAGATCGACGCCGTGATGGGGATGGGCTTCGTGTCCTATCACCTGATCCGCTTCACCCGCGAAGCGCTGCGCGGCGAGCAGAATGCGTCGTTCTACTCGACCCACGAGCGCGGCGAGCAGCAGCAGGCCGCAGCGGCGGCCTGATCACGTCACAATTGATCGTTTAGCGCTTGGTGGACGCGGGCGCCGGCGGCTTGCCGTTCGCGGGCGGTGGCGGCGTCGAAGCCGCCTGCGGCGTCACGGCGCCGGTGATCTCGTTCAACGCCGTGTCCGGCAGCCGGCGCCAGATCTGGCTCTGGCCGAACAGGTCGATGCCGAGGTAGCCGCGCAACATCAGCTTCTGGCCGTCCGGGCTCAGTTCCATGCGGGCGTTGTAGACCGAGCCGTCGCGCGGATCGAGGATGGTGCCGTTCTCGTAGTTGCGGCCCTTGCGCTGCATGCCCTTGATCAGGGTCAGGCCGAGCGTCGGCTGGTTTTTCTGCTCGCCCGGGCACTTGGTGCAGACCGGATTGGGCTTCTCGCCGGGACTCGGGAACATCTTGACGATCTTGCCCTCGTAGATCCCGTGCCGCGCTCGTAGATCTGGAACCAGCTTCCGACCTTGCCATCGTCGTCGAGCTGCTCCCACACGCCGTCGGCGGTCGGCGCGGGACGCTGCTGCGCGGCGCTCACCGAAACCGACAGTGCAAACAGAACACCCACTACAGCGGAATATCGCAAGAGCGGCAGCCGCATGGATTTATTCCCTTGCATCGTTCGCCTGCTTCGTCCTGCAATGTGGTGTTTTCACGGAACAAGACGCGCGCCAATGTGGAGATTATTGGCCGTGACTCTCCAGAACACCTCGACATGCACGACTCAACTTAGAGCGATTCTGTTTCAAACACGTGAGAATTCCGTGGGTTCCCGAATCCGGATCGACCGTCCGGCAGAACCGGCGGGAGTCGGAACGGCAGGCGGCCTGCTCGTCGCGCGTGCCACCCGTCGGCGTCTCCTGCGCCAGCGCGGCCGACGAGGCGGCGACCAGGATCGCGGACATGAATGCCATGCGAATTTTCATGAAGTCTTTCTCCGTTTGGCGGCCGTGACGTTGCGAATCGGCGCAGTCACCGGACCTGAGCTATCCGCCCCCTCATCCTTTTCAACTTCGTTATCGCGCTCGCGTTCGCTATCGCCCGCGGCCTCGCGCGGCTTGCCCATCAGCACCGGCTGGAACAGCACCGCGGCGGCGAGCGTGCAGACCAGCGACAGCGCCAGCAGCTTGCCCATGCTCGACGTGCCCGGATGGCTGGAGAACCACAGGCTGCCGAACGCGGTCGCGGTGGTGAGCGCGCTGTAGAACACGGCGCGGGTCAGGCTGGTCTGCAGCAGGTTGGTCTGCCCGTCGCGCCACGCCATGATGTAATAAATCTTGAACGCGACGCCGACGCCGAGCAGCAGCGGCAGCGCGATGATGTTGGCGAAATTGAGCGGCATGCCGATCAGCACGCAGATCTGCAGCGTCACGACGCCGGCGAGCAGCAGCGGGATCAGCGTCAGCAGGACGTCGCCGATCCGCCGCAGCACGATCCACAGCAGCAGGCCGATCGACAGCATCGCCCAGATGCCGGCCTCGATGAAGGCGCGCACCACCGTGTCGCCGGCCTCGAGCACCGAGATCGGCCCCTCGATCGCGGTCGGCTCGACCGCCAGCACGGCGCGCGCGAACTTGCGCATCTGCTCGTTGTCGCTGGGATCGCCCTTGGGCGCGACCGCGACGCGGGCGCGGCCATCCGGCGCGACCCAGTCGCGCGCCAGATCGGCCGGCAGCGACTGCAGCGTCACCGGCTGCGCCGCGAGCGACGTCGCAAGCCCGTTCAGCGATGCCTTCAGCGGCGGCAGGAACACCTCCTCGGTGCGCGTGCGCAGCGCCTGATCGCCCTTGGCGATGGTTGAGAGCGCGGTGGCCAGCCGCCGCGAGGCGTCGGCGCCCTTCCCCGGCTGGCTCGCGGCAAATTTGTTGAGCTGCTCGGCGCTGTCGTTGAACGCCTCGACGTTGTCCTCGTCGGTCGGCGGGTCCACCGCCTCCTTCGGATCGAGCGCGGTCGAGAGATTTTTCCGCGCGGTGCGGATCAGCGGCAGCTTCTCGTTCTGCGCTTCCGGCACGAAGCTCGACAGCGTCATCACCCGCGAGACTTCCGGCACCTTCGAGAGCCGCGCGGCGACTGCGTCGGCCTCCTTCAGCGACGGCGCCAGCACGCCGATCGTGTTGGTGTTGGATTCCGGGTCGCGGTTGAGCTCGAGATAGGTCGCGACCGATTCCACCTTGGGGCTGCGCAGGTTGACCGGGATTGAAGTCGAACCGCAGCCAATAGAGCAGCGGCAGGCCGGCCACGACCAGGACCGCGGTCGTCGACGATGATCGGCACGCGGTTGCGCTCCATGAAGGCGTCGACCGGCGCCAGCGCCGTGTAGCCGAGCGGCTCCGGCTCGCCCGGCGGATTGAGCACGCGGATCAGCGCCGGCAGCAGCGTGATGCTGGTGGCGAACGCGATCAGCATGCCGCAGCCGGCGATCAGGCCGAGTTCGGAAATGCCGCGATAGGCGGTCGGCAGGAACGACAGGAAGCCGGCCGCGGTCGCGCCGGCCGCCAGCGTCAGCGGCGCGCCGACGTAGCTGCCGGCGTTGCGGATCGCGCCGGACAGATC
Source organism: uncultured Alphaproteobacteria bacterium (assembly GCA_963838595.1). Lineage (GTDB taxonomy): Bacteria > Pseudomonadota > Alphaproteobacteria > Rhizobiales > Xanthobacteraceae > Z2-YC6860. The sequence continues at coordinate 82,123 of CAWIRP010000001.1, read as the reverse complement.
GTCGAGCTCGTGGCGCTCGTGGCGGTAGCGCACCGCGTACTGGATGCCGAAGTCGACGCCGATGCCGACGAACAGCACCGCGAACGACACCGAGATCAGGTTGAACGCGCCGACCATCAAGAGGCCCAACGCCGCGGTGAGCGACAAGCCGACGAACAGATTGATGAACACCGCCAGGATGAGCCGCTTCGAGCGCAGCGCGAGCCACAGAATGAACAGCACGATGCCGAGCGTGATGATGCCGTTGAGCTCGGCGTTCTCCTTGAGCGTGGCGAACTCCTCGTCCGCCATCGGCACCGGTCCGGTCAGCCGCACGGTCGCCTGGTACTGCGGCGCGATCTCGGCCGCGGCGGTCGCGGATCGCCTCGATCGCGGCGTGGCCGGGCTCCAGCGCCTTGTAGTCGAGCACCGGCCGCACCTCGATGAAGCCGCGCAGCTCGTTCGGCTCCGCCGGCTTGCGCTGCGCCAGCACGCGCCAGGAGAAGCTCGCCGGCTTGCCCGCGATCATCTTGTCCAGCGTGTCGGACACCATGTTGAAGGAGCCGGCCAGGTCGTCGAGCGTCAGATACTTGGAGCGCACCGCCGAGCAGCGCGTTGTCGATTCCGCTGGTGAGACCGCGCAGGCTCTGATCCGTGGCGAGATCGCGGATCATCGGCTCGGCCTTGTTCAGGCCGTCGAGATTCTTCTTGAGCTCCTCCGGCGTTCTGGAAGAGCAGGCCGTTGCGGGCGAAGAACTCGCCGCCGCCGACCTGCGTCACGGCGCGGAAGCGCTCCTTGTTCTGCGACAGCTTGTCCGCGAGCGCGGCGGTCGCCTCGCCGGTCAGCTCCGGCGTCGGCGCGGTCACCACGACGACGATCATCTCGAAACGGCCGAACGCCTTCTCGAACGCGAGCTCGCGCTTGCGCCATTCCAGGTTCGGCGACAGCAGCGCGCTGACGTCCGAGTTGATGGCGAAATTGCGCGCCGCGTAGGCGCCGCAAAGCAGCGCCAGCACCAAGCCGGCGGCGATCACGCGCCAGGCGTGGCGGGTGCAGAATTCGATGATGTCGAACGACGGCGGAGGTCAGCATGAGCTTGTGAAATATATCCTGCAAACGGATGGCACGCGCCTCACCGACCGACGGCCGAACGCACTCTAACGAAAACAACGGCGACCTAGCAGCGTTCCATTACCGCGGGTGATTTCGAGCGCTGAATTCAGGCGAAGGCAGGGCCTAACGCGCCGCGGCCGTCACCTTGGGCTGCGGCGCCGGGCCTCGGCAGCAATCTGGTTGGCGGGCGCGCCTTGGGTTTGGCCTTTGCTGCGTGAATCCCGCTCATCATCTCCTGGACGTGGCGGGAGAACACGAACTGGGCGGGCCGCTGCTCGTTCGAGTGGCGATTTCCGGGCGCCATCGGGCCCTCGGTGCGCACGCCGCGGATCGCGGTCCACAGCGCCTTGAGCGGATTGCTGATGGAAGCGTGCGCCGCGGTCGGCTCGTAGCCGCAATGGGCCATGCAGTCGGCGCACTTTTCGTAGCGGCCGGTGCCGTAGGAATCCCAGTCGGTCGTCTCCATCAGCTCCTTGAAGGTCTTCACGTAGCCCTCGCCGAGCAGATAGCAGGGCTTCTGCCAGCCGAAGATGTTGCGGGTCGGCATGCCCCACGGCGTGCAGTGGTATTCGCGGTTGCCGGCCAGGAAGTCGAGGAACAGGCCGGAGTGCATCAGCTTCCAGTTCTTGCCCTTGCCGAGCGCGAAGACCTTGCGGAACAGCTCCTTGGTCTTGCGGCGATTGAGGAAGTGCTCCTGGTCGGGCGCGCGCTCGTAGGCGTAGCCGGGCGAGATCGAGACGCCGACGCCCATCTCCTGCGCGAAGTCGAGGAACTTGGCGATGTCCTCGGCGGAATGGCCGTCGAAGATCGTCGCGTTGACGTTGACGGCGAAGCCCTTGGCCTGCGCCGCCTTGATGGCCGACACCGCCTTCTCGAACACGCCCTCCTGCGACACCGACTTGTCGTGGTGATCCTTCATGCCGTCGAGATGCACCGAGAAGAACAGATAGGGCGACGGCTCGAACAGGTGCAGCTTCTTTTCGAGCAGCAGCGCGTTGGTGCACAGCGAGACGAACTTCTTGCGCGCCACGATGCCTTTGACGATCTCGCCGATCTCGCGGTGGATCAGCGGCTCGCCGCCGGGAATCGCGACCATCGGCGCGCCGCACTCGTCGACCGCGTCGAGGCACTCCTGCACCGACATGCGCTGGTTGAGGATCGGATCCGGATAATCGATCTTGCCGCAGCCGACGCAGGCGAGGTTGCAGCGGAACAGCGGCTCCAGCATCAGCACCAGCGGATAGCGCTCGCGGCCCATCAGCTTCTGCTTGAGCAGATAGGCGCCGATCTTGATTTCTTTGAAAAATGGAATGGCCATCATTCTTGATCTCTTCTTCGACAGGTCGCCCCGCGCGCCGCATTTCAATCCGCGGTTCGGTCAAACCGCCGCCAGTTACCCCTGGCAATCCGGAACTCGATCCGTCGGGTAGGAACCTCGACCGCACCAAGGCAATTTACAGCGACGCCATGCGCTTGTTCATTCTCAGACCGCGCCTTGCCGCTTCGTCCGCACGTCGCGGCCGAGCGCGTCGAACACCTTGGCCACGATGCCCGCCGAATCGAGCCCCGCCTTGGCATACATCGCCGCCGGGCTGTCCTGGTCGATGAAGACGTCGGGCAGCACCATGGAGCGGATCTTCAGGCCGTTGTCGAGCACGCCGTGCTCGGCGAGCGTCTGGAACACGTAGGAGCCGAAGCCGCCGATCGAGCCCTCCTCGACCGTGATCAGCACCTCGTGCTCGCGGGCGAGCCGCAGCACCAGATCGACGTCGAGCGGCTTGGCGAAGCGGGCGTCCGCCACCGTGGTGGAAAGGCCGAAGGCGGCCAGTTCGCGCGCCGCCTTGGTGCATTCCGCCAGGCGGGTGCCGAGCGACAGCAGCGCGACCTTGCTGCCTTCGCAGATGATGCGGCCCTTGCCGATCTCGAGCGGCACGCCGAACTCCGGCATCTCGACGCCGACACCGTCGCCGCGCGGATAGCGGAAGGCGCTGGGACGGTCGTCGATCGCCACCGCGGTCGCGACCATGTGAACCAGCTCGGCCTCGTCGGCCGCCGCCATGATCACGAAGCCCGGCAGACAGCCGAGATAGGCGACGTCGAACGAGCCGGCGTGGGTCGGCCCGTCGGCGCCGACCAGGCCGGCGCGGTCCATCGCGAAGCGCACCGGCAGCGACTGGATGGCGACGTCGTGCACCACCTGGTCGTAGCCGCGCTGCAGGAAGGTCGAGTAGATCGCGCAGAACGGCTTGATAGCCCTCGGTGGCGAGACCGGCCGCGAAGGTCACCGCGTGCTGCTCGGCGATGCCGACGTCGAAGGTGCGGTGCGGGAACGCCTTCTCGAAAATGTCGACGCCGGTGCCGGACGGCATGGCCGCGGTCACCGCGACGATGCGGTCGTCCTTGCGCGCTTCCTTGACGAGGCTCTCGCCGAACACCTTGGTGTAGGACGGCGCGTTCGCCTTGGCCTTGGCCTGCACGCCGGTGACGACGTCGAACTTGACGACGCCGTGATACTTGTCGGCTCGACGTTCTCGGCCGGCTCGTAGCCCTTGCCCTTCTGCGTCACGACGTGGATCAGGATCGGCCCTTCCTTGGCGTCGCGCACGTTCTTGAGCACCGGCAGCAGGTGATCGAGGTTGTGACCGTCGATCGGGCCGACGTAATAGAAGCCGAGCTCCTCGAACATCGTGCCGCCGGTCAGGAAGCCGCGCGCGTATTCCTCGGCGCGCAGCGCCTTCGTCTTCCAGCGACCTTCGGCAGATGCTGGGCGAGCTGCTTGCCGATGTCGCGCAGCTTCCGGTAGGTGCCGCCGGACAGCAGCCGCGACAGATAGGCCGACATCGCGCCGACCGGCGGCGCGATCGACATGTCGTTGTCGTTGAGGATGACGATCAGGCGCGAGTTCATCGCGCCGGCGTTGTTCATCGCCTCGTAGGCCATGCCGGCCGACATCGAGCCGTCGCCGATCACGGCGATCACGTTGTTGGTGTCGCCGCGCAGATCGCGCGCGACCGCCATGCCGAGGCCGGCCGAGATCGAGGTCGAAGCGTGCGCGGCGCCGAACGGGTCGTATTCGCTTTCCGCGCGCTTGGTGAAGCCGGACAGGCCGCCGCCCGTGCGCAGGGTGCGGATGCGGTCGCGGCGTCCGGTGAGGATCTTGTGCGGATAGGCCTGATGGCCGACGTCCCAGATCAGACCGATCGCGGGGCGTGTCGAACACATAGTGCAGCGCGACAGTCAGTTCGACGACGCCGAGTCCGGCGCCGAGATGACCGCCGGTCACCGAAACGGCGCTGATCGTCTCCTGCACGCAACTCATCGGCAATCTGCCTGAGGTCCGCTGGATTGCACTGACGCAGGTCACTCGGTTCTCTGATGGCATCAAGCATTTCACGTCCAGTCTGCTGGTAAGCAACTCAGCGCATGGGCCTACTGAGTGGCGATCAAAGGGCGATAAAGTCTTTGAGGCAAGTCCTTGGTTTAAGACGCGAATGGCCCGCCGCTGAAACTCAGCAGCCCGTCCGCAACCACGATAGACAATCGCCAAACTCTTGCAAAGCTTGGGACCGTCAATTCTCCGCTGTTTACGGCCTTTTTGACGAGTTTGTCAAAGACCGCTGACAGCAATTTCAATGGTTTAGCCGACACTCAACTTTCGTTCAAATAAGCCCTGATACGCGCTGCGGCAATGGCTGTTGCCAGCGGGTGCATGACGGGCTGTGGATGACACGGCTCGAAGCCGGGTACCCGCCCCTGCGAATGCAGGCGTATTGATCGCCCATTTGATCGCCTATGCCCTCAAGAGGTGCTTCTCAGCGGCGATTGGCGCGGTAAGATCCGACCATTCGAGGCCGCAGGCCAAACGATCCAGCATTCACAAGGGTAGTTTTCCATGTCCTGGCGTTCCGCAAATTCGCTCGTCCGTACCGCTTCGGGCGCCGCCCTGGCCGTCGCGCTGCTGCTGCGCTGCGTCCGACGAGCCAGGCCACTGAATTCACCGGCATGGCGGGCGCCTGGTCCGGAACCGGCGTCATCACCGTCAACAACAACAAAGAGAAGCTGCGCTGCCGGGCGAACTACAACGTCAGCAACGACGGCTCGACCGTCGACCTCCAGATCCGCTGCGCCAGCGACAGCTACAAGTTCGACCTGCAGGGCGGCGTGAACTACATCAACGGCGCATCACCGGCACCTGGAGCGAATCGGCGCATGGCGCCGCGGGCGACATCGCCGGCACCGTGAACGCCGGCGTGATCTCAGCACGCGCCACCGGCCCGTACTTCTCCGCGCATCTGTCGCTGAGCACGACCGGCAACACCCAGTCGATCGCGCTCAACTCGCCGGGCAGCCAGATTTCCTCGGTGACGATGCAACTCAGCAAGGGCGGCGGCGCCACGGCCGCGCGCTGAGCGAAACCGTCAAAGCTAAGCCGCCGCGGCCATCGCTGCGGCGGTTTGCGTTTGCGAGGGCCACGAATTCTAGTGCGCGGGACGAATGACGCGCCGCACCAGCGCATAGAACGTGCGGGCGATGACCCACCATACCAGGCTGCCAGCGCCGAGAGCGCGACGGTGATCGCGTCGAGCGCGTCGAAGGCCGCCCATCCGTCGCGAGTGAGATAGAGGTCGAGCAGTTCGAGCCTCGAGCCAACCAGGCCCAGAAGCGCACCGGCAACGATGACCGCGAGCAGGCTCGCCGTGCGATGGCGAACAACGACGGCGATCGCCGCGCTGACGGCGATCCTTGATCCAGTCCAGGAACAGCTCGACGAACAGCAGCAGTGCCGCAGCAATCTGGCTCGACTCGTCCATCGCCACGGCAGTCTAACCGCGCTCCGCGAACGCGCACAACAGCCGCCGGAAATTATCTCAGCGAGAAACGCACCGGCACGCGTGAGGCTGACGCTCGCCTGTGTCATGCTCGGCGGAAACGGCGGAAACGGCTGCGCGCGCACCACCATCGCCAGCACCTCCTGATCGAGCTCGGAATTGCCGGAACTGCGCGCGATGCTGCGCGACAGCACGGCGCCGCTGCGGCTGAGCGTGAAGCTCAGCGTGACGACGCCCTGCTCGCGCCGTGACTCGGCGCCGCTCGGATAGCGCTTGGCGCGCTGCAATTGCGCGACCACCTGATCGCGCCACGACGCCAGCGCCGCGGATGCGCTGGCGCGCCGGGGCTCGGCGCGGCCGGCGTCTCGGCGGTGGCGCGCTCAGAGCGCGGCGCCGCGGTGGTGCGCGGCGCAGGCTTCTTGCGGTCGACACGCTTCACCTCCGGCGGCTTGACCTTGGGCTCTTCCTTCACCTCCGGCGGTGGCGGCGGCTCCTTCGGCGGCTCCGGCAGCGCCACCAGCGGCTGGATCATGGGCGGCGACGGTTCGATCAATGGCTCGGGCGGCAGCGGCTCGACGACCTCCGGCTCGGGCGGCGGCAGCGCCTCCTGCATCTCGGGTCCGGGCGCAAGATCCACCGGCGAGGCTGGCGCGACCGGCATCGGCGCCATGTCGATGATGATCGGCGTCGGCGCGCCAGCCGGCGCGTGCGAAAAGACCAGGAAGTAGGTCGCCATCAGGCCGAGATGCGCCGCCAGCACGATGGCAGCGGCCAAGGCCCAGCGCTTGAGGTCGGCGTCGTCCTCGCGTTGCAGCAGCACGATCGCGCGCGCCGTCATTTGACGTCCCGGTTCTCCAGCCCGACCAGCGCCACCTTCAGATAGCCCGCGGTGCGCAGCATGTTCATCACTTCCATGACGTCGCCGTAGCTCACCGCGCGGTCGGCGCGCAGGAAGATGCGCTCGTCCTTGTTGCCCTTGGTCGCAACCGCGAGCACGCCGCCCAGCGCATCGCGCGGCACGGTGTCCTCGCCGACCGCGAGCGAGAGATCGCCCTTGATGGTGAGGAAGATCGGCTTGTCCGGCCGCTGCTGCGGCTCGGCGGTCGAGGACGGCAGGTCGACGGCGACATCCACCGTCGCAAGCGGCGCCGCGATCATGAAGATGATCAGCAGCACCAGGATCACGTCGATGAACGGCGTGACGTTGATCTCGTGCGTTTCGGCGAAATCGTCGTCTTCGCGGGCAAGGCGGATCGACACGGGCGTTACTCCGCAGCGCGCGACAGCGGCATTGCGCCGCGCTCGCTGTCGCGGCTGACCAGCCGCATCACCAGCGCGCCGGCGTCGGCGATCAGCATGCGATAGCCGCCGACCGAGCGCGCGAACACGTTGTAGATGACGACCGCGGGGATCGCGGCGAACAAGCCGAGCGCGGTCGCGAGCAGCGCCTCGGCGATGCCCGGCGCGACCACCGCGAGATTGGTGGTGTGCGCGTTGGAAATGCCGATGAAGCTGTTCATGATGCCCCACACGGTGCCGAGCAGACCGACGAACGGCGCGGTGGCGCCGATGCTGGCGAGCACGCCCATGCCGCGCCCGATGCGCCGGCCGGCCGCGACCTCGAGCCGCTCGAGCAGCCACGAGACGCGCTCCTTGAGCCCCTCGCCGCTCGCGTGACCCGACAGCGCCACTTCGGCGCCGGCGGTGCGCACCAGCCGCGCGACGGTATCGTCGGCGTCGCCGAACTTGCGCTCTGCCTCGGCGAGCGAGCGCGCCTCCTGAAGCTTGAGCAGACCGGCGCGAGCCTGACGTTTCGCCGATGCGAGCTCGATGCTCTTGGCGAGCCACACCGTCCAGGTGACGAGCGATGCGAACAACAGGCCGATCATGATCGCTTTCACCACGATGTCGGCATTGATGAACATGCCCCACGGCGAGAGATCGCGCGGCAATGCGGCGTTGACGACCTGCGGCTGACCGGATTGCGGCGTGCCCGACGGCGCCGCCTGCAACGGTTCGGAGGGTGTCGCGGGCGATGCTGGCTGTTCCGCCGAAGTGGCAGGCGGCGACGCGGGAGCCGCCATAGCCGGCGGAGCGTTTGCCGGCTGTTGCGGCGCCTGCGCCTGAGCGAGAGCTGCACCAGCCATCGCCGGCGCAAGGACAAGGATCAGTGCGACGCAACGCAAAGCGCGCCACTCACGTCGCGAGAACATCCGAGCCATCAGGCCGTTGCGCTGCAGATTCCAAGTCATTCCCATTAGTCCCTTTACTTCGGCACCGGCAGCACAGCCAGCCCGATCCCCATCAACGACTGGATGTTGGCCAAAGCCGGCGAAGGCCGGCGCGCGCGAGGCCGGCCTCGCAGCCCCGTTTTGGAAGTATTCCAATGTCCTAGAGAGCCCATGAACCGGTATATCGCCAATACTCGCGGCGACAAAGTCGCCTTTTGTCAAATACCGTAGTTTTTAAGTGTTCTAATTCAATAACGTTCGTAGTTTCAACCATTTGTAATTGTCCATGAATACTTCAAACGCTAGCCTAATACTGGGAGAGTCTGCGTTTTACATTGTTCTAAACTAAAAGTAGGGAAGTCATGTCAAAGCATGGGCGGGGGCGAAAGAAGGCCGTTTCAGGAGCACACCGGGGGCATCCTGCAGGCGGAATAAGCAGCGCGGCGCCATCCGGGCCACCGCGCGAAATCCGCTGGGCCACGCGGCGCTGGGCATCGCATCGATGATGTTCGCGAGCGGCGCGGCCGCGCAGGAGGCGCTGCCGCAGATCGACGTGCACGAGCGACGGCGGCAGCCAAACCTATCAGGCCACCAACCAGACCATCACCCGGCTGCCGACGCCGCTGCGCGACACGCCGCAGACCGTCAACGTGGTGACCGCAGCAGGTCATCCAGGAGCGCGGCGCGCGCACCATGGAAGACGCGCTGCGCAGCGTTCCCGGCATCACCTTCCAGGCCGGCGAAGGCGGCCAGCAGGGCGACAGCCCGATCATCAACGGCTTCGTGGCGCGCGGCGACATCTTCCGCGACGGCATCCGCGATCCGGGCTGGTACACGCGCGACCTGTTCTCGTCGGACCGCGTCGAGGTCTACAAGGGTCCGTCGGCCTTCGCGTTCGGCCGCGGCACCACCGGCGGCGCGATCAACATCGTGTCGAAGCTGCCGACCGGCGCGAGCTTCGTCGAAACCGTCGGTCACCGGGTACACGCCCGGCGGCTATGCGCACCGAACTCGATGCCAGCGGCAAGAAGGACAACGTCTCCGGCCGCATCGTCGCGATGGGCCAGGACATCGACACGCGCGACCGCGACAACGTCTGGACCAAGCGCTGGGGCGTCGCGCCGTCGGTTGCCGATCGACGTCACCAACCAGACCAAGGTGACGCTGGCCTACGTCTATCAGGGCGAAGAGAGCATCCCGGACTACGGGCATCCCTATCTGCCGGCGCCGGTCTACAGCCCGCCACCGGCGCTGCTGACCAACGGCGGCTACTACGGCAACGGGACGGCCGACGCCGCCGGTGCCGATCGCCGCGCAGCAACTGGTTCGGCGTCGTCGGCGGCCCGCTCGCCGACGTCGTCGACACGGACACGCACATCGTGACGGCCAAGGTCGAGCATGAGTTCAACAAGGACGTCGAAGCTCACCAACGTCACGCGCTACGTCAGAACGACCGCTTCGCGCGGCCGACCGCGCCGCGCTGCCTCGGCACCGAACACAAGTACGACAGCCGATTCGCGCGCCGCTGGCTATCCCGGTCAACCTGATGACGATCGGCCGCCAGCACTTCCGGACCGAGACCGACAACACGCTGCTGGTCAACCAGACCGACTTCGTCGGCAAAGTTCAACACCGGAGTCATCGCAGCACACCGTCGTCGCCGGCATGGAGTTGATGCGAGAAACACCGGTTCCAGCAGCGCGCCAACGGCATGGACGCCAACAATCTGTGCGCGCCGACCGACGCCAGCCTGCCGGACCAGCCTTGCGTTCCCGGTCGACACGACGTTCGGCGGCGCGTTCAACGGCTGGAATCCGGCGAACGATACCGAATCGAAGAACGTCGCGTTCTACGCGTCCGACCAGATCAAGCTCAACCAGTACTTCGAACTGCTCGGCGCGGTGCGCTAGGACCGCTTCTCGACGACTTGGCACGACCCCGGCAATGCGCACGCCGGCAACCGCAATCTCGAGCGCGACCGACGAGCATGTTCAGCTGGCGCGTCGGCGGCGTGTTCCATCCGACGCCGAACTCCAGCCTCTATGTCGGCCTACGGCGTCTCGTACAATCCGTCCGCGGAACTCGGCACGCTTCGGGCGCCGCCAACAACGCCGCCAACGCGTGCAGCTCGCGCCGGAACAGAACACAGTCGATCGAAGTCGGCGTGAAGGTCGATCTGCTGCAGAACAAGCTGAGCGTGACCGGCGCGGTGTTCCGGATCGAGAAGACCAACCTGCGCATCCCCAACGATCCGTCGCTGCCGACCGACCGGCAGGTCCTGGTGCTCGACGGTCTCGCCCGGGTCGAGGCGTCGAAGCTCGGCGTCGCCGGCAAGCTCACCGACAAGTGGCAGATCTTCGCCGGCTACAGCTACCTCGACATCGGAGATCGCGAAGACGACGCAACCTCGCCGAACTGGGCCGCCAGCTTCCCAACACGCCGCCGCACAGCTTCTCGCTCTGGACGACCTACGCAGGTGACCCCGGAGTGGACTGGTCGGCGGCGGCGCGTTCTACCAGGACGATACCTTCGTCAACACCACCAACACGTCCTACGTGCCGGACTACTGGCGGTTCGACGTGATGACGAGCTACAAGGTGCACAAGAACCACACCTCCAGCTCAACATCTACAACCTCACCAACGAGACGCTACTACGCGCAGTACTACTCAGGGTCACGCCGTGCCGGCCTCCGGCCGCTACGCCGTCGCTGTCCTGGCGCGCGAAGCTGGTACTGACGAAATCGCCCGCATCCGTCCGATTTCGGAACGGATGCGGGCATTTTTCTGTCCGCTTGCTTTGGAATTTTTCTTTGTCCAATTCTGAAAGTCGAAGCGGGGGCGCGCGATCCTGGAGCCGATGCCATGATGGTTCACATCCCCAACGTGCTGACGCCGGATCAGGTGGCGCGCTGCCGCGACGTGATGGTCAAGGCGGACTGGGTGGACGGCAACGTCACCGCCGGTCACCAGTCGCGCCAGGTCAAGTACAACCTGCAACTGCCCGAAGAGTTCGCAGACCGCGCGCGAACTCGGCGACATGGTGCTCAAGGCGATCTACCGCAGCCCGCTGTTCATGTCCGCGGTGCTGCCGCAGCAGGTGTTTCCGCCGCTGTTCAACCGCTACGACGCCGGCATGGTGTTCGGCTCCCATGTCGACAACGCGATCCGCTCGCATCCGACGATGCCGGTTCGCATCCGCACCGACGTATCGGCGACGCTGTTCATCTCGGCGCCCGAAGACTACGACGGCGGCGAACTGACGGTCGAAGACACCTACGGCGCCCATTCGGTGAAGCTGCCGGCCGGTGACATGATCATCTATCCGGGCACCAGCCTGCACAATGTCACGCCGATCACGCGCGGCTCGCGCATCGCGTCGTTCTTCTGGATCCAGAGTCTGATCCGCGATGTCAGCCACCGCGCGATGCTGTTCGACCTCGACATGGCGATCATCCGGCTGACGCAGGATCACCCCGGCCATCCATCGCTGGTCAATCTCACCGCGCTCTATCACAACCTGCTGCGGCAGTGGTCGGAGACGTGACGCATAAGACGGGATGCTCGGTTGATCGCGCGCCACGCCATCGGCTAGCTTGCCGGCATGGCGAAGCATCCTCACGACGTCATCATCGTCGGCGCCGGCATCGGCGGACTGACGCTCGGGCTGCGCCTGCATCAGGCCGGCATTCCCTGCCGCATCTATGAGGCGGCGCCGGAGATCAAGCCGCTCGGCGTCGGCATCAACCTGTTGCCGCACGCCAGCAAGGAACTGACCGAGCTCGGCCTGCAGGACGCGCTCGCCAAGGTTGCGATCACCACCAGCAAGATCGCCTACTACAACCGCTTCGGCCAACTGATCTACAACGATCCTGCCGGTCGCTATGGCGGCTACGACTGGCCGATGTTCTCGATCCATCGCGGCGACCTGCAGATGGTGCTGCTCGCGGCGTTCATCGAGCGCGCCGGCGCGGACCGCGTGGTGACCAATCATCGCTGCTCTGGTGTCGAACAGGACGACGGCAGCGCTACCGCCCATTTCGAGGACACCGCGACCGGCGCGAAGCTGCCCTCGCAGCGCGGCAGCGTGGTGATCGCGTGCGACGGCATGCATTCCGTCATCCGCAAGCAGTTCTTTCCGGACGAAGGGCCGCCGCGCTATTCCGGCATCAACATGTGGCGCGGCGTGACGCGCTGGAAGCCGTATCTCGACGGCGCGACCTTCGTGCGCATCGGCTGGCACAAGCCGGCGAAGGTGCTGATCTATCCGATCCGCGACAACATCGACGACCAAGGCCGCCAGCTCATCAACTGGGTCTGCGACATCGAGCAGGAAACGCCGATCCAGCAGCGCGACTGGAACCGGCAGGGCAAGCTCGAGGATTTCATCGGCGCGATCGAGGACTGGCGCTTCCCCTGGCTCGACGTGCCGGCGATGTGCCGCGCGGCCGACCAGATCCTGGAATATCCGATGGTCGACCAGGATCCGCTGCCGCGCTGGTCGCACGGCCGCGTCACGCTGCTCGGCGACGCCGCGCATCCGATGCAGCCGCGCGGCGCCAACGGCGGCGCACAGGCGATCCTCGACTGCGGCGCGCTGGCGGATTGCCTCGCGCGCATCGCCGATCCGGTCGCGGCGCTGAAGGCCTACGAGGAACGCCGCCTGCCTCCGACCAGCCAAGGTGGTGCTGACCAACCGCAACACGCCACCCGACGCGATCCTGCAAGAGGTGTGGAAGCGCACCGGCGACAAGCCGTTCCGCCACATCGACGACGTGATCAGCCAGACCGAGCTCGCCGGATTGCTGCAGCGCTATCAGCGCATCGCCGGCTTCGACAAAGAGAAGCTGGCGGCGCGCGCCTGATCCGTTCCATACCGGCTATCTCCACTGCGCTGCGTCGGCGCCGAAGCGGGAACTTTTTGCCGCGTTTGGCGTCATCCAGCTGGGCTGCAAGGCGTTGAACAAAAATGCATTTCGCAAATGCATTGCAATACGGAGCGGTTGCACGCCATGCGCGCCATCACCGTCCTTCCCGGCGTACGCCAATTCCGCGCGGCTCGACGACATCGCCGAGCCGCCGCTCGACGACGGCGCGATCCTCGTGCGCACGCTGGCGCTCGGCGTGTGCGGCACCGATCGTGAAATCGTCGCCGGTGACTACGGCGATGCGCCGCCCGGCAGCGAACGGCTGGTGCTCGGTCATGAATCGTTCGGCGAGGTGATCGACGGCGCCGCCGTCGAGCGGCTTCATGCGCGGCGACCTGATCGTCGGCATCGTGCGGCGGCCCGATCCCGCGCCCTGCCCGGCCTGCGCGGCCGGCGAATGGGACATGTGCCGCAACGGCCAATACACCGAGCGCGGCATCAAGGCGCGGCACGGCTTCGGCGCCGAGCGCTTTCGCATCGAGCCGGAGTTCGCGGTGAAGATCGATCCGGCGCTCGGCGGTCTCGGCGTGCTGATGGAGCCGACCAGCATCGTCGCCAAGGCCTGGGATCACATCGGCCGGATCGGTCGCCGCTTCAATTCATGGCAGCCGAAGATACTGCTCGTCACCGGCTCAGGCCCGATCGGACTGCTCGCCGCGTTGCTCGGCATGCAGCGCGGTTACGAGGTTCACGTGCTGGATCGCGGCCGCGATCAGGCCAAGGTCGCGATGATCCGCGATTTCGGCGCCAGCCATCACACGGGGCCGATCGATGAACTTGGCATCGCCGCCGATGTCATCATCGAATGCACCGGCGCGCCGCCGGTGATCGCCGGCGTGCTCGGCCGTTCGGCGCCGAGCGGCATCGTCTGCCTCGCCGGCATCGGCGGCGACTTCAAGGCGATGTTCGACATCGGGCGCTTCAACCGGGTCGCCGTGCTCGACAACGACGTCGTGTTCGGCGCCGTCAACGCCAACCGGATGCACTACGAGATGGCGGCGCACGCGCTCATGAGCGCCGACAAGGATTGGCTTGGCCGGATGATCTCGCGGCGGGTGCCGCTCGCGCGCTGGCACGAAGCGCTGGAGCATCGCGCGGGCGACATCAAGGTGGTGGTCGACTTCACGACTCTGAGCGATGACCGGTCACTGCCGCTGCGTCCGCCATCGCCGGCGGCTGGCGCAACGTTTCGACGAAACGCTCGCCCCAGAACTTGATGTCGTTTTCCATCAGCACCTTGATCATCTCGGCGTGGCGGCCCTGCCGCTCGTCGAGCGGCATCGACAGCGCCTGGTCGATGGCGTTGCCAACCGCCTCGGCGTCGTAGGGATTGACCAGCAGCGCGGTTGCGCATTCCACCGCCGCGCCGGCGAAGCGCGACAGGATCAGCACGCCGGGATCCTCCGGGTCCTGCGCCGCCACATACTCCTTGGCGACCAGGTTCATGCCGTCGCGCAGCGGCGTCACCAGCGCCGCCCGCGACGAACGGTACAGACCCGCCAGCGCCGAACGGCTGTAGGGCTTGTTGACGTAGCGGATCGGCGTCCACGACGGCTCGCCGTAACGGCCGTTGACGTGGCCGACCGTCTCGGAGATGTGGCGCTCCATCTCGGAGTATTCCTTGATCTCGGAACGGCTGCGCGGCGTGATCTGCAGATAGGTCACCGCGCCGCGGCGCGGCGGATGGTCGTCGAGCAACCGCTCGAACGCCTTCATGCGCAGCGCGATGCCCTTGGAATAGTCGAGCCGGTCGACGCCGATGATCATGGCGCGGCCGGCCAGGCTCTCGATCACCTCGCGCACGAACGGCGAGCGCACGCTGCGCCGCGCCAGCCGCTCGAACTCCGCGGTCTCCACGCCGACCGGGAACGTACCGATCCGCACCGTGCGCTGGCCGGCGATGAACGTGCGCGGGTCGCGGCTCGGCATCCGGCATTCGTCCGTGAGATAGCGGGCGAAATTGTCGGCGTCGTTGTCGGTCTGGAAGCCGACCAGGTCGTAATGGCAGAGCGACAGGATGACCCGCTCGTGCTTGGGCAGCGCGGTGATCAGCTCCGGCGGCGGAAACGGCACGTGCAGGAAGAAGCCGATCCGGTTCTCGTGGCCGCGGTCGCGCAGCGCCTTGGCGAGCGGCAGCAGATGATAGTCGTGCACCCAGATGACGTCGTCGGGCTCGCAGCACCTTGTGCAGCTGCTCGGCGAAATGATCGTTGACCCGCATGTAGCCGGTGAGATCGAGGCTCGAATATTCCGCCAGATCGAGCCGGTAGTGCAGGATCGGCCACAGCATCCGGTTGGCGAAGCCGTTGTAGTATTCCTGATAGTCCGCGCGCGTGAGATCGGTCGTGATGTAGGTCACGCCGCCACTCTCGACCTCGCGGATCGCGACGTCGGCCTTGGCGGCGACGCTTGCCGCTCCAGCCGAACCACAGGCCGCGATGCCGCTTGAGATACGAGCGGATCGCGACCTCGAGGCCGCCGGCGCGCGTGCCGCCGTCCGTGGTCGGGACGGCCACGCGATTGGACACCACCACTATCCGCGCCAATATCGATCCTCCCAGCTGCGGGACAGGCGCATCGCCGTCACGATCAGACCGGCCATCGAATAGGTCTGCGGGAAGTTGCCCCACAGCGCGCCCGTCTGCGGGTGAATGTCTTCGGACAGCAAGCCGTAGCGGTTGCGATGACGCAGCGCGTCGAGGAACAGCTCGCGCGCCTCCTCCTTGCGGCCGATCGACCACCAAGCATCGATCAGCCAGAACCGGCAGATCAGGAACGCCGTCTCCGGCATGCCGAAATCGTCGGAGTTGGCGTAGCGCATGACGTGCTTCTCGCGCAGCAGCTCGTGCTGCACCGCCTCGACGGTCGAGACAAAGCGCGGATCGCTCGCCTCGATCAGCCCGAGCTCCGGCAGCAGCAGAACGCTGGCGTCGGTATCGTCGGTGCCGAGCGCGGCGGTGAACGCCTTGCGCTTCGGATTCCAGGACTGCTCCAACAGCGCCGCCTGGAGCTTGTCCGCCTGCTCGTTCCAGTAGGCGGCGCGGTCGGCAGGTTGAGCCGCGCGGCGATCGCAGCGAGCCGGTTGATCCCGGCCCAGCACATCGCCGCCGAATGGGTGTGAACGCTGCGCCGGCCGCGGAATTCCCAGATCCCGGCATCCGGCTTGAGCGCCAGTTCGACGGCCTTGGCGCCGAGCGGCTCGAGCACGCGAAACAGCGCCTCGTCGCCGGGCCGCGGCAGCCGGTAGTCGAAGAACATCGGCATCGCGGCCAGGATGACGCTGCCGTAGGTGTCGTGCTGGTCCTGCAGCGCCGCGGCGTTGCCGATCCGCACCGGCCCGTCGCCGCGATAGCCCTTGAGATGCGGCGCGATCTGCTCCTCGAGCGAATCCGACGGCACGATGCCGTACACCGGCCGCATCGCCTCGCTGTTGTTCGCGGCGATGCCGACGATGTAGGAAATGAAGTCCTCCATCGTCTGCGTCGCGCCGATCCGGTTGAGCGCCTTCACGACGAAGTAGGCGTCACGAAGCCAGCAGAACCGGTAGTCCCAGGTGCGCCCTGATCCGGGCGCCTCCGGGATCGACGTGGTGTGCGCGGCAATGATCGCGCCGGTTTCCTCGAAATTGGACAGCTTGAGCGAGATCGCGGCGCGGATGATCGGCTCCTGCCAGTCGTAGGACAGGAACAGCCGCCGCACCCAATCCATCCAATGGTCGCGCGTGCGGTCGCAGAATTCGCGGCAGGAGGTCGCAAGCTCGGCGGGAAACGGCTCGTCGTTGCCAAGCACCAGATTGACGCCGCGCGTCAGCACGAACGGCGCCTCGCGCTCGATGTAGGAGAGCGGCGCGTCGGTGGTGAGCCGGATGATGGTGTCGCCGGCCCAGTAACGGATGTGATTGCTGCCGGATGAGCGCTGCGTGATCGGCATGCCGTAATTGTGCGTCGGGCGCACCCTGATGGTGATGCGCGGCAGGCCCGCGACCGGCTCGATCATCCGGACCAACTGCGGCGGCCGGTACATGCGGCCGAAATTGGGATAGCGCGGCGCAAAGTCGGTGATCCGCACCTTGCCGCCGCGGCTGTCGGTCAGGGTCGTGATGACGGTCGCGGTGTTGCGCTGGTATTCGCGACTGGTACTCGACCAGTCCGTCGAGCACGACGTCGGAGAAGCCCTTTTCCTCGTCACCGGCGACCATCCGGCAGAAGATCGGATCGCTGTCGAAACGCGGATAGCACCACCAGACGAGCCGCCCGGTCGGATCGACCAGCGCCGCGGTGCGGCCGTTGCCGATGATCGCCAGGTCGAGGCCGTGATCGGTCGCGACCGAAGGCGCACGCGCGGGAAGGCTTTGATCGTTCATGATGCGACGGCCACGGGTTGAGAGATTTTGTCGAGCCAGCGGCGCACATCCTCCGGTGCATGGAAGACGGCATTGACGCCGGGCACCTTGCGGCCGACCGAGATGGCGAAGCCGTTGAACTCGGGCACCACCTCGAAGGCTGCCTCGTCGGTGACGTCGTCTCCGATGAAGATCGGTGCGCGGCCTGCGAATGGCGGATGCGTCATCAACTCGCGCACCGCGCTGCCCTTGTTGAAGCCGACCGACTTGACCTCGATCACCGCCTTGCCGGTGAGCAGTTCGTACGATTCCGGCGGATAGGCCTTGCAGACGCGGAAGACATCGTCGACCACGTTGAGCCCCTTCTCGAGCGCGAGACGATAGTGCAGCGCCAGCGAGTAGCCTTTGTCCTCCGTGGCGACACCCTCGTATCGCTTCGCAATGTCCATCAGGCTTTGTTTCAACGAGCGGTCGAGCGCGCTGGCGCGCTGCTCATAGGTTTCCTGCTTGGGGTCCGGCCGGATTTCCGCTCCATGCCCGCCAATCGCCGCCAGGCGCAATGGCGCGAAGATCAGATCGAGATTGGCGATCGGCCGCCCACTCACAAGCGCGATGGCGCCGTGGGTTCGCTCCCTCACGAGGGCGAGGGTATGCAGCAGGGTGTCGGGGACATGCACCGCGTGCGGTGTCGGCGCGATGTCGAGGATGGTGCCATCGACATCGAGCAGGATGGCAAAATCGTGAAGGTCGAGGGGGTCCAACGGCACGCTGGCGGTCCAATCATGTTGCGCGTTCAAATCAATGTCGACGCTTTCGGTGCGCCGCACCGCTGCGAACGCGCCAAAACCGCCTATGGGGTAGCCTCCCAAGGGAATAACGCTCAAAACTGCAATGGGTTGCATAAGATGAATGGGCCGGTGGCCCGGTCAGGCGGCGCTCGGCCGCTCAAAAGGAAAGGTTTCGCAAATCCAGGCGTCCGACCGCGACCACTGATGCTCGCCGCCGCACGCCGCGCAGCGGGCGACAGACCGAAATGGCAACGCCTCCTGAAGAGTTGCGAGGTCGGTATCAATGCCCGTCGACACCGCCGTGCCCGTCACCGGGCATCTGATCATCACGCATCCCATCGCGCTGTCCTCCAGCGAATCGCTTGTCAGGCTATGAGTGCTGGCAGAATGCGTCCAACGAAACGTCGGCGTGGATCATCGTCGATCCTGGCTGCTTTCAGGCAATTTAATGTCACGGGCGGTATTTAAGTCGAGTTGAGCCGCAGTCGCAGTGCGAACTGACGCGAATGGCCAAACTGCGGCACGCCGCGGCGTCATGCCGTGTGCGCATGAACGATATGCCCTACGCACGTCGGGCACTGCACGCGGCGAATGGGGAGGAACCTTGCTTGCGGCCACCGCGTTGAATTTCGCATCAACCGCGAGGATGTCATGCCGCAATCCCGCTATTTCGTCGTTCGCAACGAGAACGACGAATGGATGATCAAGTTCGAGGACGAGCAATTCGGACCGTACCAGAGTCAGTCCGAGGCGCTGCTGTTTGCCATCGAGGCAGCGCAGAAGCTCGGGGAGCGTGGCGCGAACGCTGAAGTGTGTCTGATGGGACTGAACGGGCACTTCCACCCGGAATGGTCCTACGGACGTGACGCCTTTCCACCGAGGGTTTGACCATGTTCTTTCGACGCAGAGCTGCGACTGGCGAAACCGTAACCGGAGTCGAGGCCCGCGCCGGCTTCCTCGATCGACCCGTGCTGGTGGTGCTTGCAGTGAGCACCCTGCTGATCGCGACGATCTTCGGCGCAATGCTGCTCGGCATTTGGTCATAGTGGAGCAGGAACCATCGCGCCGCTGCTTCGTTCCTTAAATAGCGCGGCCGCTCCCGTCGGTCGCGTAGGCGCCGGGCGGCATTCCCCCCTCCCCCCGACAGAAGCCGTCCGGCGCACTAATTCTCGCCACCCAAATACAAAAGCGGCCGTCGTTGACGGCCGCTTTTGTATTTGGGTGCAGAATTTTATTGAGAACCGCTCAAGTACCTCTGCACCGCGCTGGGCAACGCATCGAGATAAGGGCCCATGAAATAGGTCTCGCCCGCGCCATCGCCAAACAGCCGGTCATGTGCGTCGATCAGGGCGCGCATTGCGTCGACACATGAAGGCACGGACTCCACGATCAGCCCGTTGACCTCGCCGGCTTGCGCCAGCGTGGTGTAGCGCGGATCGGCGGTGACCTTGCGCGCGATGCATTGGTTTGCCGTTTCCACCAGCGGCCGGATAACCGCAAGCTTTTGATCGGTCGACATGTGCCGGAGCCCGCCACCTGAAGGCGGCCACGCGACGCCGGCATCGGCCGCCACGGGCACAGCGAGCGAAGCGGCGACAAGCGCTGCGATGATCATTTCCGATTCCCCAACCCGGACATGACTGTAGCGAATTTCGTGCCACTGCAAAGCTGGGCGGAGTGCAATCCCAATGTGAGGACATCAGTCCTTTGGAACTCGGGAACCCGCCTGCTTGGCCTTCAGGGGCAGCCGCCAACTACAACGAAAAAGGCCCGCTAATGCGGGCCTTTTTCGTGCGAAAAGCCGGAGACGATCACACAGCGGTTCGAGACGAGACGAGCCGCGCGACGCAACGCCCGGTGTGGTGTGCGAGAGAGGGCGCAGCGACTGGACTGAACGACGGCTCGCAGCCGATCGGCACCTTCGGACCGCGAGGCGTGCGCGGCTTCTCGTCACGCGCCTGTTCCTGGATCTCGTTGATCGGAACCGGCTTCACGGCGCTGCCGCTGTGCTGGCGGACCGTCACTTCCGGCAACTGCAGTCCCTTGGTGACGATCGTCACGTTGTTGAGCGGATCGGTGCGAAACAGCTCACGGCCATCGCGATCGCGATAGACGATGGCGGCGTTGCTCAGCCCCACGACTTCGACAGTCGCGATATGCGACACCGTCTGTGACGGACGCGGTGTCGCGCCTCGGTTGGCCTTGGCGGCGCGATTGATAGCGGAATCTTGCGTGCCGAGCAGCACCGGCGCGGAGATGGCGGCACGCACGGTGCCGAATTGCTGCGTGGGTGACGGGATCGGGACGAGGTCCGTGACTAGGAATGCGGTCAGGCCTCCCACCAAATATGGGACGATCTTCATGGATGCTTTTCCCTGAATGCCAATGCCGCGACCGAAGCGAGGGAGCGGCCGGATCAGCCCATCAACGCTCAGAGTTCTGCGCAAGTTCCTCAGTGTCCGGCCGCCAGATTTGTCGCCGGGATCAGCATGCGGCAGCGTGCGCCTTCCGGCGGGAACTCGAGCTTGATGTCGGCATCGAGCGAGCGCGCCAGGTTGCGCTCGATCACCAGAGTGCCGAAGCCGCGGCGCTTGGGCGGCGTTACGCCGGGCCCTCCCGATTCCGCCCAAACAATCTCGATGCCGTCTCCCTCTGTCACAGGCCGCAGCCGCCAATTGATCGCGACGCGTCCGCCGGGGACCGAAAGCCCGCCGTACTTTGCCGCGTTGGTGGCCAATTCGTGCACCGCGAGGCTCAGACTTTGCGCAGCCTCGGGCTTGAGCAACAGCGCCGGCCCTTCCACCGAGACCTGCGAGCCATCGCGATCCAGGTAGTAACCCAATTGCGAGCGGATCAGTTCCGAGAGTGACGCGCCGTGCCAGCTCTCCTGCACCAGCAGATCGTGAGAAGATGCAAGCGCCTGAACGCGCGCGCTGAATTGTTCGAGAAAGGCCTCCGTCGTGCCGGTGTGCCGCGCCGTCTGGCGTGCCATCGCCTGGATCACCGCGAGCAAATTCTTCGAGCGGTGGGTCAACTCGCGCATGATCTCGCGCAAATGCGCTTCGCCGGCCTTGCGGCCGGTGATATCGACCGCCGCGCAGGTCAGGCCGACGATTTCTCCGTCGGTGTCGCGCAGTGCCTCGATGTGGGTGTCATACCAATGCACATTGCCGTCGTGCTCGACGCGGAACTCAGTGTCCTTCGATTGACCCGTCTCGAGCACGCCGCGCTTGAGCGCGACGATCGCCGCGCTGCTGTCTGGCGGCAGGACGTCCCGGTCGTAGCAGCCGACCAGCTCGTCAACAGCGCGGCCGAACATGGCATTGCTGACCGTGGTGTATCGGAGGTCGCGATCCTGCGTGTAAACGGTGACGTGCGACCCCCGCAGCGCTGTTTCGTAGCGCTGCAAGGCGGTTGCAAGCTCGTCGGTCAGCCGCCGCTGCTCGCTTTCCAGCGAACGGATGCGGCTGATGTCGATTGCCGCGCACATGATACCGTCAACCTCACCGTCCTTGCCGAATGTCGGATCGACGTGAAGCGCATAGAGCGCCCGGCGCTCCGGCAATATCGTGGACACCTCGCAGTCTGCGGGTTCGCCGCTTGAAAGCACTCGGCGCTTCAGCGCGACGACAGTGTCGCGCTCCGGCGGAGACAGCAGTTCATGATCGGTGCGGCCGACAATGCCGCCGTTTGCGGTGTCGTCGAGCGACCCGTACATCCAGGTGTATTTGAGATCCTTGTCCTGGGAGAACACGTAGACCTTGGCGCCGTGCAGCGCGGTCTCGAAGCGCGCCTTGACCCGGCTCAACTCGCTGGTGCGCTCCTCCACCCGCGTTTCAAGCTCGCGGCGCGACAGCTCCAATTCCCGCAACGTGACCTCGTGCGCCTCGGCTCCGCGGCGCAGCCGCTCGTTGACCGCCGCCAGTTCTCCGGAGGACGGCAACGCGGCCAATTTCGACAACAGCGGCCAGATCACGACAACCGCGGCGGCTGCAAACATCGCGGTGACGATTTTGACCGCGCCATGCAGTTCGTAGACCGGATAGCGCATGGAAATCAGGCTTAGCAGGTGGCCGAGCCCCGCTGCGAGAATGAAGCCGCAGAACAGCCAGGCCACGGTACGGTACTCGCGCAATAGCCCGAAGCGGTGCCGCATGTACCAGACAATGCCGAATGCGATGGTGACGAAGCTGATCGCGATGACCGCATCGGCGAGAGAAGTGAATGAATGAAAGCGGAAACGGCATCGTTCAAACACACTACGCCTGAGCTGACGAAAGTCCCCGATTTAACCTATTGACAACGCTTGAGAACGGAATGGTTCCGTACGCAACTCTGGCAAATCGAACTAGAGCCAGGAACCAATGTGCCGCGAACGTATTGTTTGGCCGACCGGCCGCAATTCCCCCTCCCCTCGTGCTCGGCCGGTAAGACCAAGGCGTAGTCGACTTGTCGGCTACGCCTTTTCTTTAGCTTCTTTGCGGCGACCGTCAGACCTCCAATGGAACTTGCGGCTGTACAAGCGCGTTATTCGGCACGTTCGCGCGGCCGCGCCGCGTATTGATTTGGCACGAGGAACAACAATGGCCCGCAAAACACGCAGTACCTCCGACGATATCGCCGACATTGAACGCGAAATCGCCGGTTTGATGCACGATCTGGAGAATCGCGTCGGCCGGCTTAATTCCTTGACTCGTAAGGGTGCGTCCCATGCGGCAAGCGAAGCGGGCGACTATGTGTCGGAGACGCTTTCCGACACCGCCGAACGGCTGCGAAACGGCGCCCATGCGGTGACCGACGAAGCCTCGCGACTGGGCGCCGACACGTTGCGCAAGATCGAAGACGAGGTCGGACAGCGCCCTTTGCTGACGCTTGCGATCGCAGCGGGGATCGGCTTCCTGGCTGGGATGGCAGGGCGCCGCCACTGACAGGTCCCGCCATGCGGCTCAACGACATCGTGGCGTCGGCGTTTGACGGGGCTGCGGCAAAGCTCAACGGCGCCACCGTCAAGCTGCGCCGCAACGCAATTCTCTATTCGCTTTGTGCTTTCTGCGCCGTGGCTGCCGTCGTGTTCGCGGCCTCGGCGTCTGTGCTCGCGCTCGAACCTCACGTCGGCGTGGTGTATGCGCGGCTGATCCTCGCCGGCGTGTTTGCGTTCGTGGTTCTGGCGATCGTGCTTGCGTTGTGGCTCGCCAGCCGCCAGAGAACCGTTCCCCGCAGCGCCAGCTTCGCTTCATGCGCAAGCGCAGACCGCACAACGATCGGCTCAATTCGCGCAGCTCGCCATGATCGTAGAAGCGGTGCTGCTCGGTTATTCGATGGCGCGGCGGCGCTAAACTATTCAGGCGCAACTATTCATGGAATTTTAAAGCCCGGTCCTTGCGGACCGGGCTTGCTGTTTGCGCCTTCTGTTATTCGGACTATGCCGTGCGGCGCTCCGGCCGGCGCGCCTTGCGCTCGAAGAACAGCGCCTGGCTGATGACCGCCGATACCGTCGCGGGCTGGAACGGCTTGGCAATCAGGAACGCCGGCTCCGGCCGCTCGCCGGTGAGGAAGCGCTCGGGATAGGCGGTGATAAAGATCACCGGCACCTCGAACGACTTCAGAAGTTCGTTCACCGCATCGAGGCCCGAGCTGCCGTCGGCGAGTTGGATGTCGGCGAGGATCAAGCCGGGGCGCTTCGCCTTGGCCAGCGTAACTGCCGCAGCGTGGGTGCGCGCCACGCCGATCACGCGATGGCCCAGACCTTCGACGAGGCCCTCGAGATCCATCGCGATAAAAGTCTCGTCCTCGATGATGAGGACGTCCGTGGCGATTTCCGCCGCCAAGCTCGCGTCCGAACTCCTCGACCAGCGCGCGCAAGGCAGGCACCTCGACGTCGAGGATTTCTGCCGCGTCTTCCTCGGAGAAGCCCTCCAACGCAACCAGCAGAAACGCTTGGCGAGGCTGTGCCGTGATCTGGCCAAGCCGCTGCTCGACGGGTTGCTTGGTAGCCGATGACAGTTCCGTGCCGTCGTTGACCCCCACGGAATTCCAGATTTTGGTGAAAAGCTTATAGAGCGCGGCCCGCGGGCCACTGCCCCCGTTGAGGACGCTAGGGTCCTGGATCAGCGCTTCGAGGGCCGCCGCCACGTAGGCATCGCCCGAATGCTGGCTGCCGGTCAGAGCGCGCGCGTAACGGCGCAGGAACGGCAGATGCTGGGCAACAGCTTGAGATGTCGACACTTTTTACCCTCCCACATGAACGGAATAAGGTTCCCTAGTCCGGCAATGCGCCAGCCGAAAAAAAGTTCCATACCACGGAACGATAGGACTGTCGGAGCGTTGCAAACGGATGCGGGGGTTGGAACGGGCGGGCCGGGAGGCGGACGTCCGGGTCGAAACAGGGGAGCCGCGAGCCATCGGGGCGCGGAGCACGAGGATGACAGAGCGTAAACCACCGGAAAAACCTCAACTCATGGATACGATCTCGACAAAGACCACAGCACCACGGCGCAAAGATGCAAGCCTCGGCCGCGACGTTCAAGCCAAAATCGGCCAACAACTCCGCGCATACTACGACGGCCTTCTCGAACCGACGCCGGATCGTTTTGTCGACCTGCTTCAAAAGCTCGACAAATCGTCTGGAGGCAAGGGGTCGGCTGAATGAGCATAGACCCAACCCTTCGCGACACCATGCTCGCCGCAGTTCCGAGTCTGCGCGCGTTCGGCATCTCGTTGTGCGGCAACGTCGACCGCGCCGACGACCTTGTGCAGGAAACGCTGCTGCGGGCGCTCGCCAATATCGAGTCGTTCCAGCCCGGCACGAACATGTCGGCCTGGCTTTTCACCATCCTGCGCAACCTGTTCCGCTCCGAGTATCGCAAGCGCCGCCGCGAGGTCGAGGACGCCGATGGCAGCTATGCGGAGACGCTGAAGTCGCAGCCGGAGCAGACCAGCCGCGTGGAGTTCGAGGAATTCAAGACCGCGCTGAACAAGCTGCCGGACGATCAGCGCGAGGCACTCATCCTGGTCGGCGCGTCCGGCTTCTCCTACGAGGAAGCGGCCGAGATCTGCGGCTGCGCGGTCGGGACCATCAAGAGCCGCGTCAACCGCGCCCGCACCCGGCTGAGCACCCTGCTGTCGATCGACACCGCGGACGACTTCGGTCCCGACATCACCACACGTTCGGTGCTCGCGGGCAACGAACGCCCCTGAGATTTTCCGTTTTGCCAGAGCTGCAAAACACATCGCCCGGCTTTCGCCGGGCGATGTGTTTCTGACGATACAGCTTGAACCGTTACGGCATTGTCGGCGACCTGCCGCGGATCAGCATCACCACGGCAGAGATCACGAACAGCACGATGGCCACGAAGAAGATGATCTTCGCGATGTCGACGGCGAACGTTGCAATCCCGCCGAAGCCGAGAACCGCGGCAACCAGCGCGACCAACAGGAAGGTGACTGCCCAACCGAGCATGACGAAGCTCCATTGTAATTGGCGCGACCCGGAGGCCGCATCCGTCCAACCAACCTCGGTTCGAAGGATTGGTTCCCGCGGGTTCCAAGAGGGGCGCATGTGGGGAACACGATCAGGCTTCCGGCGTTTGCGCGGCAGGTGGCGATGTACGCCGGAGCCAGCAAGATGTCCAAATACCGCAACGCCACCCAAGCCAGATCCAATGCAAGCAACCGCTCGGCCAAAAGCGCGGATCCGATCCATTGCGATCCGCAGAATTCCGAACAGGGCTGGTTCACCTGGTTCGCGCACAGCATCGCGCGATGGTCCGGCAAGCCGGCCACGTTCCTGATCGCGCTGGCAATGATCGTCGTCTGGGCCGTGACCGGACCGCTGTTCGGCTTCAGCGACACCTGGCAACTGGTGGTCAACACCGCGACCACGATCGTGACGTTCCTGATGGTGTTCCTGATCCAGAACACCCAGAACCGGGACACCATGGCGCTGCAGATCAAGCTCGCGGAGCTGATCATCGCGATGCGGGGCACGCACAACAACATGGCGCTGGCCGAGGATCTGAGCGACGCCGACCTCGAAGCCCTGCATGAAGAATACCGCAAGCGCGCCGAGCAGGCCGAAGCCTCGCTGGAAAAGCGGCGCAGCGCGCGGACCCATTGATCGGCGTCCAGCATCCCTGCGATTCGTCTCGGTTTTGCGTCTCCAAAAGCTATGTGAACCGAACGTAAAGAAAGCTATTGGAGTGTGGCGTGCGCGGGTCATGGTGGCTCGCCAGTCGAACGTCGCAACCGCTCCAACCATGACGCCAACAATCCTGGTGTTCGATTCCGGGCTCGGCGGCCTCACCGTCCATCGCGAGGTGACCAAGGCGCGGCCCGACGCGCGCTACGTCTACGCCGCGGACGACGCGTTCTTCCCCTACGGCCAGCAGCGCGAAGCAGACCTGGTCGAACGCGTGCTCGCCATCACCGGCGAGTTGATCGAGGCGCACCGGCCCGATCTGGTTGTGGTGGCCTGCAACACCGCTTCGACATTGGTGCTGCCGCAGCTTCGCGCGCATTTCAAAGTGCCGTTCGTCGGCACCGTGCCGGCGATCAAACCCGCCTGCGCGGCCTCAAAGAGCCGGCTGGTTTCCGTGCTGGGCACCGAAGCCACCGTGCAGCGCGAATACACCCGCGCGCTAATCCGCGATTTCGCCGACGGCTGCGCCATCCATCTGGTCGGCTCGCCGCGGCTCGCTGAACTCGCCGAAGCGGCGTTGCATGGCCTGCCTCTGTCCGATGCCGATATCGCGGCAGAGATCGCGCCCTGCTTCGTCGAGAAGGACGGAAAACGCACCGACACCATCGCGCTGGCCTGCACGCACTATCCGCTGTTGCTGGACCGCTTCAACCGGCTGGCGCCCTGGCCGGTGGCTTTCATCGACCCTGCCCCGGCGATCGCGCGGCGGGTGGTCGAACTGCTCGGGGCCCCAACCGGCGCTCCCACCACCGCCACACGCTTCATTTTCACCTCCGGACGGGCGCCGTCGGCCGCCCTGAAGGCCGCTCTGGCGGGCTTTGGCATCGCCGAAGCCGCCTTGCCGGCGTTTGACTTGAAGGCCGTTACCCCCTAAAAACCGCCCATCTCGCGGGCCTTTTGGCCCGCGCGGTGTTTCGCGACCCGTGGTTTGCGCCGGCGCTTCGGCTGCGAGCCTGTCGGTTCCGGCAAGTGCCGGGACAGAGGAGGGCGCGATCCTCAACCTGAACCACATCATGAGGACGCGATGACCAAGCGCCACGAGGCGAAGTACAAGATCGACCGTCGTATGGGCCAGAACATCTGGGGCCGCCCGAAGAGCCCCGTCAACAAGCGCGAGTACGGCCCCGGCCAGCACGGCCAGCGCCGCAAGAGCAAGCTCTCCGACTACGGCGTGCAGCTCAAGGCCAAGCAGAAACTTCGCGGCTACTACGGCAACATTTCCGAGCGGCAGTTCCGCGGCATCTACGAAGAAGCCATCCGCATGAAGGGCGACAGCGGCGCCAACCTGATCGGCCTGCTGGAGCGCCGCCTCGACGCCGTCGTGTTCCGCGCCAAGTTCGTGCCGACGGTGTTCGCCGCGCGCCAGTTCGTCAATCACGGCCACATCAAGGTGAACGGCCGCCGCGTCAACATCGCGAGCTATCGCGTCAAGGTCGGCGACACCATCGAGGTCAAGGACAAGTCGAAGCAGATGGCGCTGGTCCTCGAAGCACGTGCGCTCGCCGAGCGCGACGTGCCGGATTACATCGAAGTCAACGAGGGACAGATGTCCGCGAAGTTCACGCGAATCCCTGTGCTGTCCGACGTTCCGTATGCGGTGATGATGGAGCCGCACCTCGTCGTCGAATATTATTCACGCTAATCACACGAGCGTTTGCAACGCAGCAAAGGCCGCCCTACCGGGCGGCCTTTCGCTTTGCGAATCATGCTATTAGTCGAAAGTCGTAGTGGCCAGATTGATCGGCGCGTCGCGCGATAACTCGGCCGAAATCGGTCATGCCCTTGTTTTGGTAGCGCCAATTCGTAGCCTTTTTGGCGCGAACGTACGCTAGCGCATAACAAAGCTTCGCAAACTGGGGAGACTTGCTCATGAGCGGACTACAAACGTTGAAGTCTTGGATTGGTGCGTTGACCGAACTGGGCCTGATGCTGCTCGCATTGGGCATCGTGGCGGCGCTGTTGGTCGGCGGTCAGAACCTGCCGTTCTTCGGTAACGTGGCCGGCAACATCACAGCCTTCGTCAAGGATCTTGGGCTCGAACGGGCTCGCCGGCTTGATCGCCCTCGGCGTCATCCTCTGGCTGTTCTCGAACCGCAACGTAGGCTGAACCTACGCTGCGCCATTGGCCGTGGCCGCTGATCCGGCGACCGCGGCGATGGCCAACGCTACTCGGGTGGGGAGCAGCACTCCCCGCCCGATCATGCTTGCGAGTGAATGCGGGGAGCAGGCGATGATGGACTTCCTTGAAAAGACGCGGCGCTTCCTCTGGCTGTTCGTCGAGATGGGATTTCTCGCGATCCTGTCGCTGATCCTGATCCACCTGCTGCTCGGCGAAAGCTCAGGCGGCTACGTCAGCTCGGTCGCCGACAACGTAACGAAGTTCGCGAGCGGCATGGGCACGCCGAGCCTGATCGGCATCGGCGTCATCCTGGCGATCATCTATCTGCTGATGCAGCGCATGAAAGCATAAGGCCGCCCTCGCGAGCGGCCTTGGCCTTCATCCGATGCCGCGACGAGCGCGTTACGCGGGCGCCTTCACCGCCATGCCGCTGTCCTTCATCAGCGACTGCAGCTCACCGGCCTGGAACATCTCGCGCACGATGTCGCAGCCGCCGACGAACTCGCCCTTCACGTAGAGCTGCGGGATGGTCGGCCAGTTCGAATAGGCCTTGATGCCGTTGCGCAGATCGTCCGACTCCAGGACGTTGAGCCCTTTGTAGGGCACGCCGAGGTAATCGAGGATCTGGATGACCTGAGCCGGAAAAGCCGCACATCGGCGCCTGCGGGGTGCCCTTCATGAACAGCACCACGTCGTTGCTCTTCACTTCGTTGTCGATGAACTGCTCGATGCCCATGGAGTCTTTCCTTTTGCGCACGGACCAGGCCCGCGCTGCCTTTGAGCCGAAATTACGCCTCCGGAATGCCAGTCTGCAAGGCGAGCGCGTGGAGCGCACCGCCCATCTGGCCCTTCAGCGCCTCGTAAACAAGCTGGTGCTGCTGGACCCGCGATTTGCCGCGGAAGCTCTCGGCGATCACCGTGGCGGCATAATGGTCGCCGTCGCCGGCCAGGTCGCGGATCGTCACCTCCGCGTCAGGAATGCGGGTTTTGATCAGCTTCTCGATGTCGTTGGCATTCATCGGCATTTGGTGCCGTCTCCACCCGTAGGCAGGCCCGTTAGGGCCCACTCCCGACCCATAGATGGGGAGCCGCCCCTGGAAAAGCTCGGCCAGCCTTTATCAGAATCGCCCGCTCGGCGGGAAGGCTATTCCACACCTATCCATCGCTGGAGCAGAATATGCTCGGATGACGTCACGGGACTGCTGTTGGAAATGGGAGGCTTTATGATTGGTGGTTTGTATCAATTCCATTTGCGGCGTTCGGGACCAGCCCTCCTCGCTTCCTTGGGCTTTTTCCTGACTGTCGCACCGGCGCTGTCGCAGCCGAGCCAGAGCCAGATCAGCGCGATTCGGTCGAACTGCCGGTCCGACTACATGGCGCATTGCTCCAGCGTGCCGCCCGGCGGCGCGGAATCGCTCAATTGCCTGCAGAACAATTCGGCGCGGCTTTCGGGTGCCTGCCGAAGCGCGGTCGACGCGCTCAAGCCGGCTGCCGCCGCCCCGGCGCCAAAGCCTGCGGCAGCGCCGCCTCCTGCACCGGCGGCTGCACCCGCACCGGAACGCGCCGCCGCGCCGGCCCGCGCTCCGGCTCAGGCGGCAACGGCCCCCGAACCGGCGCAGCAACAACCTCGGACAGCAAAACCGCCTCGTCAGGCGCCGCCGCCACGAACCGCAGCCGCTCCGGCCGCGGCGCCAGCGGCTGCGCCCGCTGAGCCTGCATGGGTCTATGTGCCGATGCCGCCGCTGCTGCCGCGCGTTCAACTCGCGATCGTCCGTGCCTGCGATGTCGACCGGCAGGCGGTGTGCAGCATGGTGCCGCTTGGCGGCGGGCGCGTGATCGATTGCCTGGCGCGCAACGAGCCGGCGCTGTCGCCGTTCTGCCGGCAGACCATCCAGAGCGCGCGGGCGTCGGCGGCGCGTTAACGCGCAAGACGAGTCAGTTGGCGCGCCGGCCATGTAGGCCGGCAGCCAGCCTTCGAAGCTTTTGGTCAGCGCCGCGACCTCGATCGGCCGCTCGCCGGCGATCAGCAATGACGCGCCGGCGGTCATGCCGATGCGGGCCGCGAGCACGCCGGCCTCCGCGATGCGCTTGAGCACCCGATCGGCATCGGCCGCCGGCACCGTCACGACATAACGAGCCTGGTCCTCGCCGAACCAGTAGGCGTGCGACGGCGTGTCCTCGGGCGCCGCATCGAGCTGCGCGCCGATGCCGGACGCCATCGCCATCTCGGCAAGCGCGACCAGCAGGCCGCCATCCGAGACGTCGTGCGCGGCGGTGACGAGCCCGTCGGCGATCAGCGCGCGCACCACGTCGCCGTTCTCGCGCTCCTCGAGCAGATCGACCGGCGGCGGCGCGCCCTCCTCGCGGCCGCAGATGTCGCGAAGATAAAGCGACTGGCCGAGCCAGCCCTGCGTCTCGCCGATCAGCAGGATCGCCTCGCCTGCCGCCTTGAACGCCAGCGTCGCCGACTTGGTGAAATCGCCGATCACACCAACGCCGCCGATGGTGGGCGTCGGCAGGATCGCGCTGCCGTTGGTCTCGTTGTAGAGCGAGACGTTGCCGGACACGACCGGGAAGTCGAGCGCCTTGCAGGCCTCCGCGATGCCGCGGATGCAGCCGACCAACTGGCCCATGATCTCGGGCCGCTCCGGATTGCCGAAGTTGAGGTTGTCGGTGAGCGCGAGCGGCTTGCCGCCGACCGCGGTGATGTTGCGCCAGGCTTCCGCCACCGCCTGCTTGCCGCCTTCGAACGGATCGGCATCGCAGTAGCGCGGCGTCACGTCGGCGGTCAGCGCCAGCGCTTTCGGCCCCTCGTTGATCCGCACCACCGCGGCGTCGCCGCCCGGCCGCTGCACGGTGTTGCCGAGGATGATGTGGTCGTACTGCTCCCAGACCCAGCGCTTGGAGCACAGGTCCGGCGAGCCGATCAGCTTTTCCAGCGCGTCGGCGTTCGACATCGGCGGCTTCACGCTCGCCGCCTTGATGACCGGCAGCTTGGCGGCGATCACGAAGGGCCGCTGATAGACCGGCGCCTCGTCGCCCAGTTCCTTGATCGGCAGATCGGCCATCACGTCGCCGCCGTGCCGCACGACGAAGCGCTTGGTCGGCGTGGTGTGCCCGACGATCGCGAAGTCGAGCCCCCACTTGCGGAAGATCGCTTCGGCCTCGGCCTCCTTCTCGGGCTTGAGCACCATGAGCATGCGCTCCTGGCTCTCGGAGAGCATCATCTCGTAGGCGCTCATGCCGGTTTCGCGCGTCGGCACCTTGTCGAGCTCGAGGTCGACGCCGAGATCGCCCTTGGCGCCCATCTCGACCGCCGAGCAGGTCAGCCCGGCCGCGCCCATGTCCTGGATCGCGATCACGCAATCCTTGGCCATGATCTCGAGACATGCTTCGAGCAGCAGCTTCTCCGAGAACGGATCGCCGACCTGCACGGTCGGACGCTTCTCTTCGGAGTCCTCATCGAACTCGGCCGACGCCATGCTGGCGCCGTGGATGCCGTCGCGCCCGGTCTTGGAGCCGAGATAGACGATCGGCATGCCGACGCCGGACGCCGCCGCGTAGAAAATCTTGTCGGCGTCGGCGAGACCAACCGCCATCGCGTTGACGAGATTGTTGCCGTTGTAGCGAGCGTGGAACCGCACCTGGCCGCCGACCGTCGGCACGCCGAAGCTGTTGCCGTAGCCGCCGACGCCGGCGACCACGCCGGACACCAGATGGCGCGTCTTGGGATGCTTCGGATCGCCGAACGAGAGCGCGTTGAGGCAGGCGATCGGCCGCGCGCCCATCGTGAACACGTCGCGCAGGATGCCGCCGACCCCGGTCGCCGCGCCCTGGTAGGGCTCGATGTAGCTCGGGTGGTTGTGGCTCTCCATCTTGAACACGACGGCGAGCCCGTCGCCGATGTCGATCACGCCGGCGTTCTCGCCCGGGCCCTGGATCACCCACGGCGCCTTGGTCGGCAGGCCGCGCAGATGGACCTTGGAAGACTTGTACGAGCAGTGCTCGTTCCACATCGCCGAGAAGATGCCGAGCTCGGTGAAGCTCGGCGTGCGGCCGATCAGCTTGAGGATGCGCTGGTATTCGTCGGGCTTGAGCCCGTGCTCGGCGACCAGTTCGGGGGTGATGTTGGGTTCGTTGCGGCTCACGTTCTGTATTTAGTTGACTGGTTGCGACAATTCATCCGCTGCAACCAGGCTTCGGCGCGCCATCCACCCCTTAATTTTGCGCTGCCTAGCCAACGCTCCGCCCGCCGGTTGTTTAGAGACGTTCGGCGCCCGTCTTTCCCTTTTTCCGTTCTCCCCTGAGGGGATGGAGCGCCGGGAGGCGCCAGGGCGGATCGGGCGCCCTTACAGCAGGCTTGACGAGGCCTGCCGGGTGACCTTGCGGCCCGCCGAGCGCACTCACGGCGATTCCCCGTTACCGGGGGTCGCCGCTTCCGGGGTGCGCGCGGCCAGTGACGTAGGCCGCTGCGCCTCCCGGCGCTCCATTCGGCGTCCAATATGAGGGACGCCGGCCCCGCTCCGTCATCAAACGCCGCGAAGACGACGCCCTCGATTGAACGGGACGCGATCGATATGAGGCCGGATTCGAAGACCGGGGATAAGTTTGTTTTGGGCCGGAAACGCGGCGACCCAGCATCGCCGGACCTGACCCGGCATGGACGATCGAGAGAGGACTCTACGCCGCCTGCCGGAAATGATCCGTCAGGCCCGCGAACAGGCCGCGGCCGTCGGTCGAGCCGATCACGGCTTCAACGTGGTTTTCCGGATGCGGCATCATGCCGAGCACGTTGCCGCGCTCGCTGAGGATGCCGGCGATGGCGTTGGTCGAGCCGTTGAAGTTCCACTGCGGATCGACGCTGCCGTCCGGCGCGGTGTAGCGGAACGCCACCCGGCCCTCGCCTTCCAGCCGCGCCAGGGTCTCGGCGTCGGCCACGTAGTTGCCCTCGCCGTGCGCGGTCGGCACCCGGATCACCTGCCCGGCGTTGTAGCCGCGGGTGAACGGCGTGCCGGAGCGCTCCACCTTCAGGAAGATGTCGCGGCAGATGAACTTGAGCTGCGCGTTGCGCATCAGCACGCCGGGCAGCAGCCCGGCCTCGCAGGCGATCTGGAAGCCGTTGCACACCGCCAGCACCAGCCCGCCGCGCTCGGCGTGGGCACGCACCGCGTCCATGATGGGCGCGCGGGCCGCGATGGCGCCGCAGCGCAGATAGTCGCCGTAGGAGAAGCCGCCCGGGATCACCACCAGATCCGTGCCGGCCGGCAGCGACGTCTCGGCGTGCCAGACCATCGCCGGCTCGCGTGCCCGAGGTCAGCTTCAGCGTGCGCGCCATGTCGCGCTCGCGATTGATGCCGGGGAAGACGACGACGGCGGATTTCATCGCTATCCCACCACCTCGATGCGGTAGTTCTCGATCACGGTGTTGGCGAGCAGCTTCTCGGCCGCGTCCTTCAGCGCGGCCTCGGCGCGCGCCTTGTCGCCGCCCTCGATCTCGATGTCGAACACCTTGCCCTGGCGCACGCTGGCGACGCCTGAAACGCCGAGCGATTTCAGCGCGCCTTCGATGGCCTTGCCTTGTGGGTCGAGGACGCCGGACTTCAGCGTGACGGTGACGCGGGCTTTCATCATCGTTGAAATATCGACGATTCCGGCCCGCCGCAACGCCCCGGACGCACGGTCCAGAGGATTAATCAGGCGTGCGCCGGTTCCGACTGGCCCAGCATCTTGCCGCGGCCGGCCACATGGCCGCTGTCGCCGGCCAGCCGCAGCGCCTTCCAGAACGCCGACTGCGTGCTGGTGACGACCGGAATGCCGTGCTTGTCCTCGATCGGCACCGCGCAGCCCAGCGTCATCAAGCCGCCGCACGAGATCAGCACCGCGTCGGCCGCCTTGGCCTCGGTGATGGCCGTGCCGCTGAGCGCGATGATGTCCTGCTCGGTCATCTTCTCGGCGCCGCCAAAATCGGTGATGCCGAAGCCCTTCATGGCCGTCACCTCGAAGCCGGCGTTGCGCAGGAAATCGGCGAGCCGGTCGTTCACCAGATCGGAATAGGCGGTCGCGACCGCGACGCGCGTCGCGCCGACGCGACGCAGGCCGTCGACCACCGCCTCGGTCATGGTGCTGACCGGCAGGCCGGTCTCCTGGCGAAGCTGCTCGAGCAACTGCTGGTGCGCCTCGTAGCCGCGATAGAACGTCAGCGAGGTGCCGATCACCATGATGGCGTCGATGTCGAGCTTGGCGAGCTCTTTCGCCGCCGGAAGGATGCCGTCCCAGGCCGCGTCATAGCCCTCCGGCGTCAGCGCGCGCACGCCGACGCCGCGCGGGATGAACGTCACGTCCGGGATACATCAGCGGCCCTTCGACCGGAACCTTGTCGGTCGCGAACGGAACCACCAGACCGATCTTGAGATGCTTGCGCATGCGACCTCCCGGTTTCGTTCCCGTCAGACTACCGCTTATTCCACGCTCAAGCCCATAGCCTTGATGATCGGCGTCCAGCGCTGAACCTCCGACCGGATATAGGCCCCCGCCTCTGCCGGCGTGCCGGTCATCGGCTGCATGCCGAGCGAGATGAAGTGCTTCTGTGCTTCCGGCGTCAGCATGAACTCGGCAAGCGCCTGGTTGACCCGCGTCAACACCGGCTCGGGCATGTTCGGCGGCCCGACCATCATCTGCCAGGAGTTGGCTTCGTATCCGGTGATGCCGGCTTCGTGCAGCGTCGGCACGTTCGGCATGTTGTTGACGCGCGTCGGCCGTCGTGACACCGAGCGCAATCAGCTTGCCGGAGTTCACCAGCGGCGCGGCCGGACCGGCATCGGCAAAATAGATCGGCACATGGCCCGCCACGACGTCGTTCAGCGCCGGACCGCCGCCGCGATAAGGCACGTGCTTGATGTCGATCCCGGTCATGCTCTTGAGAAGCTCGGCGTAGATGTGATGCGGCGCGCCGGGCCCGCCGGACGCGTAGCTCAATTGTCCGGGCTTGCTTTTGGCCAGCGCGACAAGCTCCGCCGCGGTCTTCACGCCCAATGACGGATGAACCGTGAGCACGAACGGCACGGTGGCCACCAGCATGATCGGCGTGAAATCCTTGGTGGGATCGTAGGCCAGCCGCTGGTACAGCCCGGGCGCGATGGCGAAGGTCGCGCTCGTCCCCATCAGCAGCGTGTAGCCGTCCGCGTCGGCGCGGGCGACCATGGCCGCGCCGAGCGTCGTGCCGGAGCCGCCGCGATTTTCGATGATGAAGGGCTGACCGAGCCGCTGCTCCAGGCCGCGCGCGATAAACCGCGTCAGCGCATCGGTGCCGCCGCCCGCCGAATACGGCACCACGATCTTCACCGGGCGATTGGGATAGGTCTGCGCGGAAGCAGCCGCGGTCGCGGCGGCGAGCATGGCAGGCGGCGATGGCGGCACGGCGGAGAACATCCATCCGCAAAGTCTAGAGCCGCCGCCGGCCGGCACAAGACCGGCGGCCTATTCCTTTTGCTGCCGCTTGCGCTCTTCTTCGTCCCACTGCTTGCGCGCATCGCCGAGCGGAAACTGGATCCGCGGCGGAGGCGGCGGCCGCGGCGTCAATTGCTCGAGGTTGAAGCGCGGCGTGTATTTGTCCAGCTTCAGCACGTCATCCATCTGCTGGAGCTCGCTGACCGCAAGAGGGGCATTGTCCTCGCGGAAAAACATCCCGAACAGCGCGAAACAGCGTTCGTGCATCGCAACAGCGATGCCGTGAACAGGAGTGGCCGGAAGAATCGACCCTGATGGCACGCGCCTTGGCGGGTATCCCGAACAATGTGATCGGCGTGATGTCCGACGTCGCCACGATGTCGCGCGGCCTGAAATTGGTCATCGACTGCATGCCCGACCGCGATGGTGCGCGGATGCAATGCGAACTCGACCGGGCTTGCGTCCTGCTGCTCGGTCTCGCGCCGCAACTGGTAGTCGTCGCTGGGCGCATAGAATGGCGCGAGCCCGATCCGGAGGATGCCCTTGGAGATCTTCGGCGGCTCGCACGACGGACAACCCGCAACCATCCCGCCTGGCGCGGGGGCCCAAACCCATGCGCCCATTGGCAGCGCCACTCGCACGCCGAAGGTGTCGGGCCCGTCGAAACCCTTCGGCGCTGATGGGAGTGTGGTTGATGTAGCGGCAACCCTCGAACTGCTGGGCCTGCGCGCCGGCGCCCACAGCAGCAGGCAGACGCACATCGAGATGCCGCGTTGCCGTCAAATGCAGCGGGGGCCTCGCGGCCCCCGAATCGAATATGGTCGCTGGCACGCACGACACTCAGATCCGGTCATCCCTTCACCAGCACCGGGCCGGTGCCCTGCGGGCGTTCGTTCTCGCTCATGATGCCGAGCCGCTTGGCGACGTCGGTGTAGGCCTCGATCAGACCGCCGAGGTCGCGGCGGAAGCGGTCCTTGTCGAGCTTGTCGTTCGACTTGATGTCCCAGAGCCGGCACGAGTCGGGCGAAATCTCGTCGCCGACCACGATCCGCATCATGTCGTTTTCCCAGAGCCGCCCGCATTCCATCTTGAAGTCGACGAGACGGATGCCGACGCCGAGGAACAGGCCGCACAGGAAGTCATTGACGCGGATCGCCAGCGCCATGATGTCGTCGATTTCCTGCGGCGTGGCCCAGCCGAACGCGGTGATGTGCTCCTCCGACACCATCGGGTCGTTGAGCTTGTCGTTCTTGTAGTAGAACTCGATGATCGAGCGCGGCAGTTGCGTGCCTTCCTCGATGCCCAGCCGGGTCGCCAGCGAGCCGGCGGCGACGTTTCTGACGACAACCGAAAGCGGAATGATCTCAATCTCGCGGATGAGCTGCTCGCGCATATTGAGCCGGCGGATGAAGTGCGTCGGCACGCCGATGTCGTTGAGCCGCTGGAACAGGTACTCCGAAATCCGGTTGTTGAGGACGCCCTTGCCTTCGATCACCTCGTGCTTCTTGGCGTTGAAAGCGGTGGCGTCATCCTTGAAATGTTGAATCAACGTTCCAGGTTCCGGTCCTTCGTAAAGGATCTTCGCCTTGCCTTCATAGATGCGACGGCGGCGGCTCATCGGAATGTACCGTGGTTTGTTAATGTCCATTGGGTGCCGTGGCTTGGGTTTCGTTTTTTGCGTCCGCGGCGGCGAAAACCGGAAGGAACACACACGGAAACGAACGACCATCCGTTCACGCTGAAAACCTAACCGATCATGCTGGGCAGCACAATCGACATAGGCCTAGTTCCTCACACGCGCAACAGGGCAATTCACGCGGGCCCGCGATTGCCTTGACCCTGCTAAGATCGTTGTGCAAGAGCGCCGTGTTTGTGCCAGACTCTACACACCGGTGGCAGTCCACACGCGAGGCCAGAGCATGACGACATTCGACAAGCGCGAGGAAGGCTTCGAGAAGAAATTCGCGCACGATGAAGAGCTGCGATTCAAGGCGAACGCAAGGCGCAACAAGCTGTTCGGTCATTGGGCCGCCGAGAAGCTGGGCCTCACCGGCGCCGATGCGGAGGCCTATGCCAAAGCCGTCGTGATGGCGGACTTCGAGGAGGCGGGAGACGACGACGTGTTCCGCAAGGTGAACACAGACTTCCAGGCCAAGGGCGTGGCGCAGTCCGAGCATCAGATCCGCCGCACCATGGACGAACTGATGAACGCGGCGATTGCCCAGATCAAGGCCGGAAGCTGACCGCCCGCCGGGCGCGGCCGGCGGCCGCGCCACACGAGACAACCGCATGAGCCAGGCCGCATCGCCCTCGCCGGACCTGCCCGGCGATCCTGCTCCTATTATCGGCGAGCCGCCGCGGCTGATCCGCAAGATCGACAAGTGGCGCTTCCGTCCCTGGTTTCGCCACGGCGAGTTCAGCACCGACTGGGCGACCTCGCATTTCTCCGTCTGGCGGCGAGTGCTGGCGCCGCTGCGCGGCCGCGGGGTTAACGTGCTCGAGATCGGCTCGTGGGAAGGCCGCTCCGCGATCTTCTTTCTGAACTACCTGCGCGATTGCAGGATCGTCTGCATCGACACCTTCGCCGGCGGCGTCGAGCACCAGACCGCCGGGCCGTTCGTCGCGCGAGGTGCCGCTGATCGAGCAGCGGTTCGACCGCAACCTCGCGGCGTTCAAGGGCCGTGTCGAGAAAATCCGCAGCGCCTCGGTGCCGGCGCTGCAGCGGCTCGCGGCCGAGCGGCGGCAGTTCGATCTCGCCTACATCGACGGCAGCCATATGCGCGACGACGTGGCGGCGGACTCCACGCACACCTGGCCGCTGGTGCGGCCCGGCGGCATCGTGATCTGGGACGATTACACGTGGTCGCCGAGCGCGCCGCCCGAGGAACGGCCGCAGCCTGCGATCGACGCCTTCCTCGCCGCGCATGAAGGGCAATACCGGCTGCTGGCGAAGGGCCTTCAGGTCATCGTGCGCAAGCTGGCCTGAGGTCACTGGCGAGCGCCTGCAATCCGCCCCCTTGCTCGAGCATGATCTCCGAAAACCGCTCCACACTTTTCGGGATCATGCTCTAGTATCGCGGCCTCATCAATCGAGGCACATCGCATGGCTCCCCTTCCCGGCTTTTCTCTCGCCAAGCGGCTGCGCGCCGGTGAAACGGTCTACACGGGCTGGTGCCCGCTCGGCGCGCCGATCGTCGCGGAAACGCTGGCGCGCGAGGGCTTCAACACCGTCGCGCTCGATCAGCAGCACGGGCTTTGGGACACCGCGGCGACCGTCGTCGGCATCGCCGCGGTCCGGGCGGGCGGCGCGGCGCCGATCGTGCGAATTCCGCTCAACGGCTACGCCGTCGCAAGCCGCGTGCTCGACATGGGCGCCGAGGGCATCGTCGCGCCGATGATCAACACCGTGGCCGACGCGCGCGCCTTCGTCAGCGCGACGAAATTCCCGCCGCTCGGCGAGCGGAGCTGGGGGCCGCAGCGCGCCATGACGCTCGCCGGCGTGACCGACGCGAAGGCCTATCTGCGCGATGCCAACGAAAACATCGTCACGCTCGCCATGATCGAGACCAAGACCGCGATGGACAATCTCGACGCCATCGCCGGCACGCCGGGCATCGACGTGCTGTTCGTCGGGCCCTCGGACCTCTCGATCGGCCTGAGCAACGGCGCCGAGCTCGACCCGCACTCCGCCACGGTCGAAGCCGCGCTCGACAAGATCGTCGCGGCGGCAAACAAGGCCGGCAAGATCGCGGGGCTTTACTGCGCCAACGCGCAACGCGCGGTCGCCTGCGCCAAGCGCGGCATCCGCTTCCTCGCGGTCGGCAGCGACCTCACGTTCCTGCGCGCGGGAGCCGCCGCCGAGCTCAAGGTGCTGAAGGGCTGAGCGCCGCGGCGATGCGGTCCAGCGCGCCGCCGACATCGGCGCCGACTTCGGCGGCAGGCAACTCGATCACCGAATAATTTCGCTCGGTGAGCCACGCATGGCGCTCTGCGCGGGTTTTCTTCGCCGCCTCGGTCTCGTCGGGCGGCACCAGCTCGACCACCAGCCGCAGCCGGAACGACACCAGGTCGGCCACATGCGGCCCGATCGGGGTCTGCCGCTTGAATTCATGTTCGGAGAAGCGGCGATCCTTGGTGAGCTTGTCCCACAGCGCGCGCTCGGTGTCGGTCGGATTGCGGCGCAACAGCCGCGACAGGCCGCGCACCGCGCCGCCGGCGCCCGAGCCCTTGCCCTTGTCGTGCTCGGCGAGCAGCGCGCGCAG
This sequence comes from uncultured Alphaproteobacteria bacterium, assembly GCA_963838595.1. Taxonomy (GTDB): domain Bacteria; phylum Pseudomonadota; class Alphaproteobacteria; order Rhizobiales; family Xanthobacteraceae; genus Z2-YC6860. The sequence goes on along the minus strand of CAWIRP010000001.1, from coordinate 41,889 downwards.
CATCAGCGCCTCGTCGCTGTCGAGCAGGCCGCCGCGCGCCGGGCCCTTGCGGCCGTCGGCGATCGCCAGGATCACGCCGTGCAGCGTCTGGATGTCCTGCTGCGTCGGCTCCATGCGGTGAAAGATGTTGTGCAGGTTGAGCAGCATCCCGGCGCGCTTCTCCGGCGGGCGGAAGAATTCGACCTTGTCCAGTTCGCGCTCCAGGTTGGCGAAGAACGCGAGCAACTGCTGCTTGGTTGCCGGTGGCGACTTCTGCGGCATCGCGAACGGCAGGCCCGCTGCCCGCGAGCTTGAACCATTCGTAGGCCATCACCAGCACGGCCTGCGACAGGTTGAGCGAGGCGAAAGCCGGATTGATCGGGAACGTGACGACGCGATCGGCCAGCCCGACCTCGTGGCCTTCAAGACCGTAGCGCTCGCGCCCGAACAGGATCGCGACGTTCTGTCCCGCGCCGACGGCGGGCGCCATCAGCCGCACCGCCTCCTCCGGCCCGACCACCGGCTTGGCCTGATCGTGCGCCCGCGCGGTCGCGGCAAACACCATGTGACAGTCCGCGACCGCCGCCGCCGCGGTGTCATAAAGTACGGCGCCCTCGAGCACGCGATCGGCGCCGGCCGCCATGACATGCGCCTTTTCGTTCGGCCAGGCCTGCCGCGGCTTCACCAGCCGCATCCGCGACAGGCCGAAATTCGCCATGGCGCGCGCCGACGCGCCGATGTTCTCGCCGAGCTGCGGCTCGACCAGGACCACGATCGGCCCGGGCTCAGCGACCCAGTTCTTGGTCTTGTCGGTTCCGGCGCCGGGCATCTCTCACTCCGGGCGGTTGTATAGCGGCCCCTGACGCCGCTCGAAAGCGGCGCCGAAACCCGCATGGATGCTCAGGATTGACGCTTCCGCAGTGTGAGTGCGGATGCTATAGGGCGCGCACCGAATTCCCGTCAGTCGGATCCCCGGTTGGCGGTCTCCGCGCCGAGAACAATTCATTTGAGGGCCCGGGGGAGAAGCCTTCCCCCGCCCATCGATGGTCAGTTTCCGGTCGGCCCAAACAAGCATGGCGACCAGAGGTGCTAGCATGCCAAATCTCGAAATCATGTGGACGAAGGTCGATGAGGCCCCGGCGCTCGCGACCTATTCCCTGCTGCCGATCGTCGAAGCCTTCGTGGGCGCGGCGGGTGTGTCCGTGACGCTGAAGGACATCTCGCTGGCCGGCCGCATCCTCGCCATTTTCCCCGAGAAGCTCACCCCTGCGCAACGGATCAACGACGAACTCACCGAACTCGGCGATCTCACGTTGAAGCCCGAAGCCAACATCATGAAGCTGCCCAACATCTCCGCCTCGATCCCGCAGCTCAGGGCCGCGATCAAGGAACTGCAAGGCAAGGGCTACAACGTTCCGGACTATCCGGACAATCCGACGACGGACGCCGAGAAGGAGATCAAGACCCGCTACGGCAAGGTGTTCGGCAGCGTCGTCAACCCGATCTTGCGCGAAGGCAATTCCGACCGCCGCGCCGCCGGCGCCGTCAAGCAATACGCCCGCGACAACCCGCACAAGATGGGCGCCTGGAGCAAGGACTCCAAAACGCATGTGGCGTACATGCCGAGCGGCGATTACTTCGGCTCGGAAATCTCGACCACCGTTCCCGCGGCAACCAACGTCCGCATCGAGCTGGTCGAAGCCGGCGGCAAGACCACGGTGCTGAAGGCGAAGACGCCGCTGATCGCGGGCGAGATCATCGACGCGGCGGTGATGAGCCGCAAGGCGCTGCGCGCCTTCTTCGCCGAGCAGATCGAAGCCGCGAAGAAGGACGGCATCCTGTTCTCGCTGCACGTCAAGGCGACCATGATGAAGATCGCCGATCCCATCATCTTCGGCCATGTCGTTTCCGAATTCTTCGCCGACGTGATCAAGAAGCACGACGCCACGCTCAAGAAGCTCGGCGTCAATCTCAACAACGGCTTCGGCGATCTGCTGACGAAGATCGAGACGCTGCCGGACGCCGAGAAGAAAGCGATCAAGGACGACATCGCGGCCGAGTACGCGAAGCGGCCGGCCCTTGCCATGGTCAACTCCGACAAGGGGATCACCGGCCTGCACGTGCCCAGCGACTTCATCATCGACGCTTCGGTGCCGGCGATGATCCGCGAAGGCGGCAAGATGTGGGGCCCCGACGGCAAGCTGCACGACACCTTGGCCGTGATCCCGGATCGCTCCTACGCGCGGCTGTTCCAGGCGGTCATCGAGGACTGCAAGGCCAACGGCGCGTTCGACCCCAAGACCATGGGCTCGGTCCCGAACGTGGGCCTGATGGCGCAGAAGGCCGAGGAATACGGCTCGCACGACAAGACCTTCGAAGTGCCCGCGAGCGGCACGGTTCGCGTCGTCGCCGATGACGGCAAGGTGCTGCTGGAGCGTCCGGTCGAGACCGGCGACATCTTCCGCATGTGCCAGACCAAGGACGAGCCGATCCGGGACTGGGTCAAGCTCGGCGTGCGCCGCGCGCGCCTGACCAACACGCCCGCCGTGTTCTGGCTCGACAAGAATCGCGCGCACGACGCGCAGGAAATCGCCAAGGTCGAGAAGTACCTGAAGGATCACGATACGTCGGGCCTCGACATCCGCATTCTGGCGCCGGTCGACGCGATCAAGTTCTCGCTCGAGCGCATCCGCAAGGGACAGGACACGATCTCCGTCACCGGCAACGTGCTGCGTGACTATCTGACCGACCTGTTCCCGATCATGGAGCTCGGCACCTCCGCCAAGATGCTGTCGATCGTTCCGCTCCTCGCGGGTGGCGGCATGTTCGAGACCGGCGCCGGCGGCTCGGCGCCCAAGCACGTGGAACAGTTCCAGCAGGAGGGCTATCTGCGCTGGGATTCGCTCGGCGAATTCCTTGCGCTGGGCGCGTCGCTCGAACATCTGGGACATACCTACAAGAACGCCAAGGCGCAGGTTCTCGCCGAGACGCTCGACACGGCCATCGGCCAGTTCCTCAAGTTCAACCGCAATCCGGCGCGCAAGGTCGGTGAACTCGACAATCGCGGCAGCCATTTCTACCTCGCCCTGTACTGGGCTCAGGCGCTGGCCGCGCAGACCAAGGACGCGGAGCTGCAAGCCCGCTTCAAACCGCTGGCCGAGACGCTCGCCAAGAACGAGGCCAAGATCAACGGCGAGCTGATCGGCGCGCAAGGCAAGCCGGTCGACACGGGCGGTTACTACCTGCCCAACGACGCCAAGGCGTCGGCCGCGATGCGGCCGAGCGCCACGCTGAACGCCGCGCTCGCCGCGCTCTGACGCGGAGTCCGCGGCGGCAGGCGCGCGCGACGTTACCGATGCCGGCTCTCTAAAGGTGGCTTCTTAAAATGGCGAAGATCAAGGTCAAGAATCCGGTCGTCGAGATGGACGGCGACGAGATGACCCGCATCATCTGGCAGTTCATCAAGGACAAGCTGATCCATCCCTACCTCGACATCGATCTTCTCTATTACGATCTCAGCGTCCAGAAGCGCGACGAGACCGACGACCAGATCACCATCGACGCCGCCAACAAGACCCGCGAGGTCGGCGTCGCGGTGAAGTGCGCCACCATCACGCCGGACGAAGGCCGCGTGAAGGAGTTCAACCTCAAGAAGATGTGGCGGTCGCCGAACGGCACGATCCGCAACATCCTCGGCGGCGTGATCTTCCGCGAGCCGATCATCTGCAAGAACGTGCCGCGCCTGGTGCCGGGCTGGACGCAGCCGATCGTCATCGGCCGCCACGCCTACGGCGACCAGTATCGCGCCACCGACTTCAAGTTCCCGGGCAAGGGCATCATCACCATCAAGTTCGCCGGCGAAGACGGCAAGGTGATCGAGCACGAGGTGTTCCGCACGCCGGGACCTGGCATCGCGATGGCCATGTACAACCTCGACGATTCGATCCGCGATTTCGCCCGCGCCACGTTCAACTACGGCCTGATCCGGAACTATCCGGTCTATCTTTCGACCAAGAACACCATCCTCAAGGTCTACGACGGCCGCTTCATGGACATCTTCCAGGAGATGTTCGACAAGGAGTTCAAGGCCGAGTTCGAGAAGCGCAAGCTCACCTACCAGCACCGCCTGATCGACGACATGGTGGCGTCGGCGCTGAAGTGGTCGGGCGGCTACGTCTGGGCCTGCAAGAACTACGACGGCGACGTGCAGTCCGACACGGTCGCGCAGGGCTTCGGCTCGCTCGGCCTGATGACCTCGGTGCTGATGACGCCGGACGGCAAGGTGGTCGAAGCGGAAGCCGCGCACGGCACCGTGACCCGCCACTATCGCGAGCACCAGAAGGGCAACGAGACCTCGACCAACTCGATGGCCTCGATCTTTGCCTGGGCCCGCGGCCTCGCGCATCGCGCCAAGCTCGACGGCAACGCACGCGCTCGCGAAATTCGCGAGCACGCTGGAGAAGGTCTGCGTCGACACCGTCGAAGCCGGCGACATGACCAAGGACCTCGCGCTCCTGGTCGGCCCCGACCAGAAGTGGCTGTCGACCACCGGCTTCCTCGACAAGATCGACCAGAACCTGAAGAAGGCGATGGCGTAAGCCGCCATCGCCCTCGGCCCAGCGAAAGCGGCGGACCCAGATTGCCCGTTGGCTCTGGATGCCCGCTCGCGCTGGCATGTGCGGAGAACACGGCGATATTGCTACGCCGTCTTCACCAGCTTCTTGATCGCGGCGAAGGCCGCGTCGGCCGCGGCGCCGTTCGGGCCGCCGCCCTGCGCCATGTCGGGCCGCCCGCCGCCGCCCTTGCCGCCGAGCTCGGCGACGCCGGCCTGGACCAGTTGCACGGCGCTGTTGGCAGACCTTGAGGTCGTCGGTCACGCCGACCACCAGGCTCGCCTTCTGCTCGGCGTCGGTGGTGAGCAGGATGACGACGCCGGAGCCGAGCTTCTTCTTGCCCTCGTCGGCGAGGCTGCGCAGGTCCTTGGCGTCGACGCCGGCGAGCTTCTTCGCCATCACCTTGACGCCGTTCACCGTCTCGGCATCGTCGCCGCCGGACGCCGCCGCGCCGCCGCCCATCGCCAGCTTCTTCCTGGCGTCGGTGAGCTCGCGCTCCAGCTTCTTGCGCTCGTCGAGCAGGCCGCCGATCCGGCCCGGCAAATCCTCCAGCGACACCTTCAGCTCGGACGACGCCGCGCGCGCCAGCGCCATCGCGTGGTTCGATGCCTTGCGCGCCTGGGCGCCGGTCAGCGCCTCGATGCGGCGCACGCCGGCGGCGACGCCCGCATCCGACACACCCGAGATGACGCCGATGTCGCCGGTCCTGCGGACATGGGTGCCGCCGCACAGCTCGACCGACCAGCCGAGCGAATTGCCGCCGCGACCTGCGATTTTCGCCCATCGCCACGACGCGGACCTCGTCGCCGTATTTCTCGCCGAACAGCGCGCGCGCGCCGGAGGCCCGCGCGTCGTCGAGCGCCATCAGGCGCGTCGTCACCGGCGAATTCTGCAGCACGTAATCGTTGGCGAGGTCCTCGACCTTCTCCAGCTCCTCCGCCGTCATCGGCTTGGGATGCGAGAAGTCGAAGCGCAGCCGGTCGGGCGCCACCAGCGAGCCTTTCTGCGCGACGTGGTCGCCGAGCACCTGGCGCAGCGCCTCGTGCAGGAGATGCGTCGCCGAATGGTTGCGGCGGATCGCGTCGCGGCGCGCGTGATCGACCTCAAGCGACAGCGCCATGCCGACCTTGAGCGTGCCCTGCTCGACCTTGCCGTGATGCACGAACAGGTCGCCGGCTTCCTTTTGCGTGTCGCTGACGGAGAACCGCACCGTCGGCCTTCATCACGCCGGTGTCGCCGACCTGGCCGCCGGACTCGCCATAGAACGGCGTCTGGTTGACGATGACCGCACCGGTTTCGCCGGCCTTGAGCTCGCCGACCTCCTTGCCGTCGCGCACCAGCGCGGTGACGACGCCCTCCGCCTTCTCGGTCTCGTAGCCGAGGAACTCGGTCGCGCCGAGCCGCTCGCGGATCGGAAACCACGCGGCCGACTCGGCCGCGTCGCCGGAGCCGGACCAGGAGGCGCGCGCCTTCTCCTTCTGCTTCTCCATCGCGGCGTTGAAGCCATCGGTGTCGACGCCGATGCCGCGCGCGCGCAACGCGTCCTGCGTGAGATCGAGCGGGAAGCCGTAGGTGTCGTAGAGCGTGAACGCGGTCTCGCCCTTGAGCTGGCCGCCCTGCTTGAGCGACTTGGTCTCGTCTTCGAGGATCGACAGCCCGCGCTCCAGCGTCTTGCGGAAGCGCGTCTCCTCGAGCTTGAGCGTCTCGCTGATCAGCGCCTCGGCGCGCAGCAGCTCCGGATAGGCCTGCCCCATCTCGCGGGTGAGCACCGGCACCAGCTTCCACATCAGCGGCTCGCGCGCGCCGAGCAGTTCGGCGTGGCGCATGGCGCGGCGCATGATGCGGCGGAGCACGTAGCCGCGGCCTTCGTTCGACGGCAGCACGCCGTCGGCGATCAGGAACGACGAGGCGCGCAGGTGGTCGGCGATGACGCGGTGCGAGGCCTTCTGCGGCCCGTCCGGCGACACCTTGGTCAGTTCGGCGATGGCGCCGATCAGCGCGCGGAACAGATCGATCGAATAGTTGTCGTGCGTGCCCTGCAGCACCGCGGCGATGCGCTCCAGCCCCATGCCGGTGTCGATCGAGGGCTTGGGCAGGTCGACGCGCTTGCCGTCCGGCAACTGCTCGTACTGCATGAACACGAGATTCCAGATCTCGATGAAGCGGTCGCCGTCGGCGTCGGGCGAGCCGGGCGGTCCGCCCGGAATCTTGTCGCCGTGGTCGTAGAAGATTTCCGAGCACGGCCCGCACGGGCCGGTGTCGCCCATCGCCCAGAAATTGTCGGAGCCGGCGATGCGGATGATGCGGCTCTCCGGCAGGCCCGCGATCTTCTTCCAGAGGTCGAACGCCTGATCGTCGTCGATGTAGACGGTGGCGGTCAGCTTGTCCTTCGGCAGCCCGAATTCCTTGGTGACCAGGTTCCAGGCCAGCTCGATGGCGCGGTCCTTGAAATAGTCGCCGAACGAGAAGTTGCCGAGCATCTCGAAGAAGGTGTGATGCCGCGCGGTGTAGCCGACGTTGTCGAGGTCGTTGTGCTTGCCGCCGGCGCGCACGCACTTCTGCGAGGTGACGGCGCGCTGGTAGGGGCGCTTCTCGAGGCCGGTGAAGACGTTCTTGAACTGCACCATGCCGGCGTTGGTGAACATCAGCGTCGGGTCGTTGCGCGGCACCAGCGGCGACGACGAGACGATCTCGTGCCCGGCCTTGTTGAAAGTAGCCGAGGAAGCCCGACCTGATATCGTTGACGCCGCTCATGGTCCCTACATAACCCACAAAACCCGCCGAAATGGCGGGTTCGCTGGAATTTCCGCAGGTTATTTAGCGACCGCGGCAGAGGGTGTCCAGAAACGGACGCGCACAGAAAACCTCCCGGCCGCGAGCGGCGGGAGGTTCCTGGTGGGGCAGCAATTCAGCGGGTGGCGGGCAGCCGGGCTGAAGCTCAGGCCTCGGCCGCCTCGTCGTCGTCATCGTCCTTCTCCGGCTCGGCCATGATGATTTCGGCGATCACGCCGGCGTTCTGGCGGACCGCAGCCTCGATCTTCGCGGCGATGTCGGGATTGGCCTTGAGGAAGGTCTTGGCGTTCTCGCGGCCCTGGCCGATGCGCTGGCTGTCGTAGGAGAACCAGGAGCCGGACTTCTCGACCACGCCGGCCTTGACGCCGAGGTCGATCAACTCGCCGTTCTTCGACACGCCCTCGCCGTACATGATGTCGAACTCGACCTGCTTGAACGGCGGCGCGAGCTTGTTCTTCACCACCTTGACGCGGGTCTGGTTGCCGACCACCTCGTCGCGCTCCTTGATGGCGCCGATCCGGCGGATGTCGAGCCGCACCGAGGCGTAGAATTTCAGCGCGTTGCCGCCGGTCGTGGTCTCCGGCGAGCCGTACATCACCCCGATCTTCATGCGGATCTGGTTGATGAAAATCACCATGGTGTGGGACTTGTTGATCGAGGCGGTGAGCTTGCGCAGCGCCTGCGACATCAGCCGCGCCTGCAGGCCGGGCAGCGAGTCGCCCATCTCGCCCTCGAGTTCGGCGCGCGGCACCAGCGCGGCAACCGAATCGACCACCAGCACGTCGACCGCGCCGGAGCGCACCAGCGTGTCGGCGATTTCGAGCGCCTGCTCGCCGTGGTCGGGCTGCGAGATCAGCAGGTCGTCGACGTTGCAGCCGAGCTTCCTGGCATAGATCGGATCGAGCGCGTGCTCGGCGTCGATGAAGGCGCAGATGCCGCCTTTCTTCTGCGCCTCGGCGACGGTGTGCAGCGCCAGCGTGGTCTTGCCGGACGATTCCGGGCCGTAGATTTCGACCACCCGCCCCCGCGGCAGGCCGCCGATGCCGAGCGCAATATCGAGCCCGAGCGAACCGGTGGAGACGGTCTCCACGTCCATGGACTTGTTGTTCTTGCCGAGCTTCATGATCGAGCCCTTGCCGAAATTCCGCTCGATCTGGGAAAGCGCCGCGTCCAGCGCCTTGCTCTTGTCCATGGACGACGTTCCTTCGATCACTCGCAGGGCAGCGGCAGCCATTTTGCGCTCCTTATGACGGGGATTCGGATGACCGACAAACCGGCGCTCCCCCGAAAACCGCGCCTTGTCTCGTTGAAACCAAGCTGTACACTATTTGTTCTCTGTTCGCAATATGTTCTTTTAGGCTCCAGCGTTCCATTGTTACACTCGGCTCTAACGGCCTGATTTCTCCCGCCATCTCTTCGGGAACCAGACTCTCGGCCGCCTAGTTGACGGGATGGATGAAGGAGCCAACGTCATGGGCCGTACCGTAGTGATCGCTGGTTTGTGGTTCGCGTTCTGGATGATCGTCGGCGGCGCAATCGGTGGCTTCACTGCGCCGAAGCCCGACGTCGTCACCACCAGTATCTATTACGGCATCTTCAACGGGGCGTTTTTCGCGGTGCTGACCAGCTTCGCCTGGCCCTGGATCATGCCGCGCTTTGTCGACCGCTGGATGTCACGAGGCGAAGCGGGCGAGGCCTAGAGCGTGATCCCGAAAAGGCAGCCAGATTTGGCCGCAGTTGAGGAGAATGCTTGCACCCACTCACCCGTTCGTGACGCGAGGAACGCCACTTTCCGCGGTACGTTACCGGGCAGGAGATGGCCATGGGCTATCGGGTCGTGCTGTTTCTGACCTGCTGGATCGTCGTCTGGATCGGCGCCGGCGCCGCTGTGGGTTCTCTGTTCGGGACGATGGGCACCGGCGAGGTATGGGGCTTTATCGCCGCCGTGCTGACGACCTTCCTCTGGCCCTGGATTGTGCCAGAACGCATCGACACCTGGATGGATGGTGCGAACGCGTCTCGTTGACGGCATGTCGACGACGGCTAAATCGCGATTGAATTTGTCAATTTCCCCGTTACCGTTGTCCTCCGACCGGGTGAGGAGGACCAGTATGAAGCCGATCGTTTTCGCTGTTGCGCTCAGCATGTTGGGCGGCAGCGCCGCCGTCGCTGGCCCGAGCATGTCCACCAAGTGGACGACCACCACCTTGTCGCTGGACCGCTGCAAATCGCGCGGCGAGGACGCATTGCGTGACGCCAAGTTCAAGGGCGTCAAGGTGCTGCAGTATTCGGTGTTCGGCGAGCGCGGCGACTACTCGGCGATGATCCGCTGCGCCACCGACAAGGGCGTGATGTTCTTCGTGATCGCCGGCCCCGAGGTCGACCGCGCCAACCGCTACGTCGACGACGTCAGCGAGGGCTTCTAGCGGTTTGAAGGGCTGCTCCGGCGGCGCAACGCCCGCGGACGCCATTGCGCGGCAAGGCTGGAACACGCAAGCTCGCAAGGTCGAGGTGGAGTTTCCTCATGCCCTTTCCGCGCTTGCTCTGCATCTCCGCGTTATTCCTTCTGCTGACCGGCGCGGCTGACGCACAGACCGCCTCCGGGCGCACCGTCCGCATCGTCGTCCCCTTCCCGCCCGGCGGCACCGCCGACATTCTCGCCCGCGTGCTCGGCGAGCAGATCGGCAAGACCGGCGGGCCGACCATCCTGGTCGAGAACCGGCCCGGCGGCGGCACCGTGATCGCGACCGACCAGGTCGCGCGCTCGGCGCCGGACGGCAACACGCTCCTCCTGATGGCCAACTCGTTCGTGATCAACGCCAGCGTGCGCGCATCGCTGCCGTACGATCCGCTCACCGCGTTCGATCCGGTCTGCCTGATGGTCGATTCGCCGCAGATCATGGTGGTGAACGCCGGCTCGCCGTTCAAGACACTCGCCGACTTCGTCGCCGCCGCGAAGGCGAAGCCCGGCGAACTGAACTACGCGACCGTCGGTCCCGCCACCACGCAGCACATCGCGTTCGAGATGTTCAACCGCGCCGCCGGCATCAAGCTGACCTACGTGCCGTTCGGCGGCGGCGCGCCGGCCACCACCGCGCTGGTCGGCGGCCATGTCATGGCAGTGCTCGCCAATCCGTCGGAGGTGATGGAGCAGGTGCGCGCCGGCAAGCTGCGCGCCATCGCGGTCGCTTCGCGCGAGCGCTTCGGCCCGCTGCCCGATACGCCGACCATCATCGATGCCGGCTACAAGGATTTCGAAGCCACCGCCTGGTTCGGCCTGGTCGTGCCAGCCAAGACGCCGAAGGACGCGATCGCCTCGCACATCGCGATGTTCAAGACCGCGCTCAACGCGCCCGACGTGCAGGCCAAGCTCGCGCCGCAGGGCTACCGCTCGATCGGCATCTGCGGCGACGACTTCGGCGCGCACATCAAGCGCCAGCACGCCGACTACGCGCGGGTGACGAAGGACGCGGGCATCAAGGTGGAGTAGTCCATCGAGCTCGACCACCGCACGTCAACGCGGCGAAGGTTTCCCTCCGCCGCGTTGTAGTTCGTGATGACGTTCAGACGAGTTCGAAGTCCGCTGCATTGATCTGATTGAAGCTGACGTTGGTCAGCGTGATCGAATTGTAGTCGTCGATGTGGATGACCACGTCGGGCCCATCGTCTTCGAGGCTGTCCCGCAGGTCCTCCCAGTTGTCGAACAGGCCTTCGAGCCGGATGACGTCGTGGTCGTTGCCGGAGGCATCGAAGTCGGTGATCCTGTCGTGCCCGTTGTTGCGGCCGAACACAAAGGTGTCCACGCCGGCGCCGCCCGTGAGCACGTTATCGGCGTGGCTGCCGATCAGCCTGTCGTTGTAGGCCGAGCCGATCAGGTTCTCGATCGAGACCAGACGCGTCGCCGTTGGCGTCGCCGCCATAGCCGAAGCCGAGCAGCTCTGACATCCCGCCGACCGCGCTTTGCAAGCCCTGCAACGAGACGACGACGCCTTCGTTCGAGTTCGCGTAGCTCGCGGTGTCGTTGCCGAGCTCGCCGTAGATCAAGTCCGCAGCCGCCGCCACCTTCGATCACGTTGTCGCCTTCGTTGCCGACGATGCGGTCGTCGTAATGCGATCCCGACCACGTTCTCGATGCTGTTGAAGACGGTCGACGACTTCGATCCGCTCCGGATGGCCCGGCTCGAACCCATCCCAGTTCGGCCCGTTCACCTCGTAGTTCCAGTCGTAGAACCACGAGGCCGGCGATGCCGTAGCTCGAGGTCGATCCGACACTCCGCGATCGGCGACGCTGAAGTCGATCGTGTCCACGCCCCTGCCGCCGTACGCGACGTCACCGTATTCGTCGTGCTCGTAGGTCAGATGGAATGTGTCGGTTGCCGTTGCCGCCGATCAGGATGTCGAGGCCCTCGCCGTAGCCGACGAAGATGATTGTCCTCGTTCTGATCGCCGACCACGGTGTCGTGCCAGTAGGTGTCTGCGGTGAGTGATGCGATGCGCATTGTGTCGTTCTCCTTGGGTCCGGTTGGACGCGACGATCGCGTCTCTCTGCCCGCGAAGATGCAGCCGCACTGGCCTACGATCGGTCCAACGAGTAATTCCGACCACACTGATCGGAAAAATCGATTGCGCGTGCGGAGTGCGACAGCCAATAAAATCGTGACATTTCAAATAGAGGAAGCGTGTCCGGTGCGAAGAGAGCGCGACGGCGCCTGAGCGGGCTGCGAGAGAAAATCCGCGGTTGGTCGGAGGCTGCGGCTCAGGCCGTCTTCGGCCGACCGGCCTCGCCGATCCGGGCTGGCGCGCTTCAGCATCTCCTCCGCCAGCAGCTTGAATTCGGCGCTGCGCCGGTGCCGCGCCGCCAGACCATGCCGATCTTGCGCCGTGGCCGCATCGGATCGCAGCGGGCGGATCACGATGTCGGTGCCGTGCAGCAGGCCGGCATCCACCGCCAGCGTCGGCAGCAGCGTGGTGCCGAGCCCGTTGTCGACCATCTGCACCAGCGTCGGCAGGCTCGTCGCCTCAAAGCCGTCCGTGTCGCGCGCTCGACCAGCTGCAGGCGCGACAGCGCATGGTCGCGCAGACAGTGACCGTCCTTCAGCAGCAGCAGATCCGTCGGCCAGCTCGATCCGGGTCGATCTGCGCTGAGCCTGGCGAGCGGATGCCACATCGGCAGACCGGCCAGCAGCGGATCGTCGAACAGCACCTGGGTTTCGACCGCTCCGCAGTCGTAAGGCAGCGCCAGCAGCGCGACGTCGAGTCTGTCCCTCGTGCAGCGCCTCGATCAGGTGCGCGGTCTGATCCTCCACCAGATAGAGCTTGAGCTGGCTGTAGGCGCGCCGCAGGTCCGGCAGCACCCGCGGCAGCAGAAACGGGCTGATGGTCGGGATGGCGCCGAGCCGCAGCGTGCCGCACAGCGGCTCGCGCGCCGTGCGCACCGCGCGCGTCAGCTGCTCGCAGTCCGCGATGATCTTGCGGGCGCGCTCGACGGTTTCGACGCCCAGCGGCGTAAAGACCACCGTCCGCTTGCTGCGGTCGACCAGCGTCGCCTCGAGCAGATTTTCGAGCTCCTTGATGCTGGCGCTCAGCGTCGACTGCGTGACGAAGGCAGCCTCGGCGGCGCGGCCGAAGTGCGCGTGATCGGCCAGCGCGATCAGGTGCCGAAGATGGCGCACTGAGGGCAGATGTTCCATGGCTGATCCCGAACGTCCCGCACCGAAACTTGCATGGAACCGACGAAACCCGCAAGCTTGCGTGTATGCTCACGCTCTACGACTTCGGCAATTCGGTCTGCTGCCAGAAGGTGCGCATCACGCTGCGCGCCAAGGGCCTCGACTGGGAGGCGCATCGCGTCGACCTGTTCAAGAGCGAGCAGTACGACCCGAAGTACCTCAAGATGAATCCCAAGGGCGTGGTGCCGACGCTGGTGCACGACGGCAAGCCGGTGATCGAGTTGACGCTGATCTGCGAATACATCGACGAAGCTTCCCCGACCCGCCGCTGATCCCGAAAGACGCCTACGGCCGCACCCGGATGCGGCTGTGGAGCAAGTTCGTCGACGAGGGCCTGCACGATGGCGTCACCGAGCTGTCATTCTCGGCGATGTTCCGGCAGCGCATGCGCGACATGACCGAGGAGCAGCGCCAGACCCGCTTTCGCAACGTCGGCGATCCGCGCCGCACCGACCGCTTCAAGTCGACCTACGAGCTCGGCGCGAAGTCGCCATTCGTCACGCACGGCATCGCCGCCTATGAGCGCGCCTTCAAGCTGCTCGACGAGACGCTGGCCGAGCATGGCGGGCCCTGGGTGGTCGGCGCATCGCCGACGCTCGCCGACATCAACCTGATGCCCTACGCGGCGCGGCTCGAATACCTCGGCCTGATCGGCGCGTGGCTCGACATCCGCCCGCGCGTGCGCGAATGGTGGGCGCGCGCGCAGGACTGGCCGCATTTCAAGAGCGGATTGCGCGATTTGATCTCAGAGGACGAATTCGCCGCGATGCGCACGCATGGGCCGAAGATTTATGACGATGTGGCCGCGGCGGTTGCGGGGTTGCGCGACAGTGACGCTCTACGTCATTCCGGGTCATCGCCGCGAAAGCGCGTCGATCCACGGAATCACTCGGGCGTACTGGATGCCCTCACGCCGTTCGCGCGTGATGACGTCGGCGAGCCTCGGCCGCGACGGGAGAGAGCGCGGAATGCCCTACGACATCCTGATCACCGGCGGCACGATCTACGACGGCAGCGGCGGCGCCGGCGTTGCCGGCGATCTCGCGATCGAAGACGGCCGCATCGCCGCGATCGGCAACTCTCAGCGGCGCGGCCAAGAAAACCATCGACGCCTCCGGCCTCGCCGTCGCGCCCGGCTTCATCGACATCAAGACGCACTCCGACTTCACGCTGCCGATCAATCCGAAGGCCGAGAGCAAGGTGCGCCAGGGCGTCACCACCGAGATCATCGGCCATTGCGGCTTCTCGGTCGCGCCCGCGCTGCCCGGCAAGGTCGCGCTGCTGAAGGACTACCTCAGCCCCAGCGCGCCGTGGCTGCCGTTCAAGGAAATGAGCTTCCCGCAATACCTCGACACGTTCCCGGCGACGTCGGTGAACGCCGGCATGCTGGTCGGCCACAACACGCTGCGGCTGATGGTGATGGGCATGGAGAACCGCGCGCCGAGCGCGGCCGAGCTCGACGCCATGATCGCGCTGCTCGAGGACGGGCTGAAAGCCGGCGCGCTCGGCATGTCGTCGGGCCTGTTCACCTCGCCCGGCTCCTACGCGAAGCCCGACGAGATGATCGCGTTCGGCCACGTGCTGAAGAAATACAACGCCGGCTACTTCACCCACCTGCGCGATGAATCCAACAAGGTGATCGAGGCGCTCGAAGAGGCGATCGAGATCGCGGACAATGCGGCGTCCATGTCGAGATCGTGCACTTCAAGTGCTCCGGCATGGACAACTGGGGCAAGGCCGCGACCGCGCTGAAGATGATCGCGGACGCCCGCGCGCGCGGCCTCGACGTCGATTGCGACTCCTATCCCTATGCGGCCGGCTCGAACCCGCTGAAGAACCTGCTGCCGCAATGGGTGCAGGCCGGCGGCGTCGATGAGATGCTCAAGCGGCTGCCGCAACCCGATACCCGCGCGCGCATCCGCGCCGACATCGAGCGCGACGGCCTCAACAACTGGGGCCGCATCCCGGACTGGGACTGCGTGCAGATCTCGATCTCGCCCAACCTGCCGCAGCACGCCGGCAAGACCATTGCCGCGCTCGCCAACGAGCGCGGCGCCGATCCGGTCGACGCGCTGTGCCAGTATCTCGCCGACGACAAGGGCGCGACCCGCGTGCTGGTCACGTCGATCTCCGAGGACGACATCGCCGAGATCGTGCGCGTCGCGACCGCGCTGGTCGGCTCCGACGGCAATTGCGTCGCGACCACGGCACGACCAGCCAGGGCATGCCGCACCCGCGCTTCTACGGCACCTTCCCGCGCATCATCGACCACTACGTGAAGCGCGAGCGCGTGGTGCCGCTCGAAACCGCGATCCACAAGATGACCGGCGCGACCGCGAAGGCGCTCAAGCTGAAGGACCGCGGGCTGCTGCGCGAAGGCTTCCGCGCCGACGTCGCGATCTTCGATCCCGCCGATTTCCGCGACCGCGCCACCTACGCCGATCCGCACCAGTACCCGACCGGCGCGCGGACCACGGTGATCGTCAACGGAACTCCGGTGGTCGAGAACGCCACCCACACCGGGGCCCTGCCGGGGAAAGTGCTGCGGCGGGATGCATCCGGTTCGGTTGGCTAGAACCGGCCACCACCGGACGTATCGAAGCGCCGATTTCTGCACGCGATTTGTGCATCGCGGCGCGAATTTTGAGCGAAATTCAGGGCCTCTCCTGGCCCTCTGATTCCCTGTTAACAACCAGTTTCATCACGGTTTTTTGACAGGTCGCGACATCACGCCACGCTGGCTTCATTTGTTGCATCGCAATATAACTTGTCACGTACATGAATGAATCGTCAGGAAGGCTTCGGCGTCCTGGCGGTTGGGAATGTTCCCTCGGAAGTCCTGCAACGTTGAAGTCCTGGAAAGCGATTGATGACCCCCGAATTGACGTCTGGCCGTTTGCTCCTCCCCCTCACCGCCGTGCTTCTGACTCTCGGCGTAGCCGCCTGCACCGAAGGCCCCGCGGCCCCGGCCGCTCAAACACCCACACCGCAGGACGTCAGCGTCGTGACGCTGGAGCCTTCGCCGCGCCCTTACGTGCGCGAGCTGCCGGGCCGCATCGCGCCGACCCGCATCGCCGACGTGCGCGCCCGCGTGCCGGGCATCGTGATCGCCCGCGCGTTCGAGCAGGGCAGCGAAGTCCGCACCGGCGAGGTGCTCTACCACCTCGATCCCGCGCACTACGAAGTCGAGCTCAACGCCGCCGAGGCCGCACTCGCCAAGGCGGTCGCCGTGCTGGATCAGGAAACCAAGAACGCGCAGCGTCAGGAAACGCTCGTCGCCACGCGGGCGGTGTCGCAGTCGCAGTATGAGACCGCCGTCGCCACGCTGCATCAGGCCCGCGCCGACGTCGCCGCGCGGCGCGCCGACGTCTCACGCGCCAGGCTCAATCTCGATTACACCACGGTCAAAGCGCCGATCAGCGGACGCATCGGCCGCGCCCTTGTCACCGAAGGCGCGCTGGTCGGCCAGGGCGAAGCCACGCACCTCACCACGATCCAGCAACTCGATACGGTCTATGCCGACTTCACGCAGTCGGTCGGCGAACTCAATCAACTCCGGCGCGCGCTCGCCAAGGGCGATCTCGAAAAGGCCGGCCCCGAAGCCGCCAAGGTGCGGATGGTGCTCGACGACGGCGAAATCTATCCGCACGAGGGCAAGCTGCTGTTCTCCGAAGCGACGGTCGATCCCTCCACCGGGCAGGTCACGCTGCGCGGCGAATTCCCCAATCCGGCGAACGAACTGCTGCCGGGCATGTATGTCCGCGTGCAGATCGTGCAGGGCGTCGATCCCGACGCGCTCGCGGTGCCGCAGCAGGCGGTGCGCCGCAACGACGCCGGCGCGAGCGAAGTGTTCGTGCTGCGCGACGACAATCGTGCGGTGGTCCAGCCGATCCGGATCGGCCGCGCGGTCGGCAATCACTGGCTGATCGATGCCGGCCTCAAGCCCGGCGACCGCGTGGTGGTCGACGGCTTCCAGAAGTTCCTGGCCGGCGACGTGGTCGTTCCGCAGCCGTGGAGCGAACTCCGCGCCGACACCGGACAACAGCACGACGCGAGCGTGCGTCGCGACGCCGCGATCCGCTGACCGGACCGCTGAGCGATGCCGAGCTTCTTCATCGACCGGCCTATCTTTGCATGGGTCGTGGCGCTGCTGATCTGCATCGGCGGGATGCTGGCGATTCCGCAATTGCCGGTCGCGCAATATCCGATCATCGCGCCGCCTTCGATCTCGATCTCGACCAGTTATCCGGGCTCCTCGCCGGAAAACATCTACAACAGCGTCACCCGCCTCATCGAGGAGGAGCTGAACGGCGCGAGCGGGATTCTCAACTTCGAGTCGACCAGCGATTCACTCGGTCAGATCGAGATCATCGCAAATTTCGTGCCCGGCACGAGCACCGAAAACGCCTCGGTTGAAGTCCAGAACCGCCTCAAGCGTGTCGAGGCCCGCCTGCCCCGCGCGGTGATCCAGCAGGGCATCCTGGTCGAGGAGGCTTCGAGCGCGGTCCTGCAGATCATCACGCTGCGCTCGACCGACGGCAGCCAGGACGAGATCGCGCTCGGCGATTTCATGATGCGCAACATCGAGGGCGAGTTGCGCCGCATCCCCGGCGTCGGCCGTGTGACGCTTTATTCGACCGAGCGCTCTTTGCGAGTCTGGATCGATCCGACCAAACTGGTCGGCTACAACCTCACCGCCGACGACGTGACGAAGGCCATCGCCGCGCAGAACGCGCAGGTGGCCTCGGGCGCGATCGGCGCAGAGCCCGCCAACGCCAATCAGCAGATTTCCGCGCTGGTTCTGGTGAAGGGCCAGCTCCAGTCGCCGGACGAATTCGGCGCCATCGTGCTGCGCGCCAACACCGACGGCTCGACCGTGCGGTTGCGCGATGTCGCACGCATCGAGATCGGCGGGCTCAGCTACCAGTTCAACACCCGCCAGAACGGCGAGTTGACTGCCGGTTTGTCCGTGCTGCTGGCGCCGACCGGCAACTCACTCGCGACCGCAACCGCGGTCAGGGCGAAGATGGCCGAATTGTCGAATTTCTTTCCGCCCAACATCAAATACGAAATTCCCTACGACATCACGCCGGTGGTCGAGGCCTCGATCCAGAAAGTCCTGACGACGCTTGTGGAAGCGGTGGTGCTGGTCTTCCTCGTGATGCTGCTGTTCCTGCAGAACGTCCGTTACACGATCATTCCGACCATCGTGGTGCCGGTCGCGTTGCTCGGCACCTGCGCTGTGCTGTTGGTAGCGGGGCTGTCGATCAACATGCTGACGCTGTTCGCGATGGTGCTGGCGATCGGCATCCTGGTCGACGATGCGATCGTCGTGGTCGAAAACGTCGAGCGCATCATGTCCGAGGAAGGCCTGCCGCCGAAGGAGGCGACCCGCAAGGCGATGGGTCAGATCACCAGCGCCATTATCGGCATCACGCTGGTGCTGATCTCGGTGTTTATCCCGATGGCGTTCTTCCCCGGATCGGTCGGCATTATCTACAAGCAGTTTTCGGTCGCGATGGTTTCCGCTATCGCCTTCTCCGCCCTGATGGCGCTGTCGTTGACCCCGGCTTTGTGCGCGACGATGTTGAAGCCGGTCGAGGCCGGTCACCATCACGCCAAGCGCGGCCTGTTCGGCTGGTTCAATCGCCGGATGGACGCCACGCGCGATGGCTATCGCGGGATGGTCGAACGCCTGTTGCGGCGGACCGGCCGGATCATGCTGGTCTATGTCGCCATGCTGGTCGCAGTCGGCTGGGCGCTGTTCCGTCTGCCCGGCGGCTTTTTGCCGATCGACGATCAGGGCTTCATCACGGTGGACGTGCAGGCGCCGGCGGAAGCGTCCTTCAATCGCACGCTCGACGCCACCAAGGCGACCGAGCAATATCTCCTGAAGCGCCCGGGGGTGGACCAGGTCACGTTTCTGACCGGCTTCAGCTTCCTTGGCCAGGGCATAAACACTGCGCAGGCCTTCGTCACGCTGAAGCATTGGTCGGATCGCGGTCCAAACGATTCCGCCGAACGCATCGTCGCCGACGTGAACGAGAAGCTCGGCAAGTCGATCCGCGACGCGAAGATCTCTGCGTTGCAGCCGCCGCCGATCGACAATCTCGGCAACTCGTCAGGCTTCAGCTTTCGTCTGCAGGATCGCGGTCAGAAGGGTTATGCCGAGTTGATGCGCGCGAAAGATCAATTGCTCGCGGCCGCCGCGCGCAGCCCGGTGCTGCAGGATGTCTATGTCGAAGGCCTGTCACCCTCGCCGCAGGTCGAACTGAACATCGACCGCGAGAAGGCGTCGGCGTTCGGCGTGACCTTCGAGGAGATCAACAACACGATCTCGACCAATCTCGGCTCGACCTACGTCAACGATTTTCCGAACCGTGGCCGGATGCAGCGCGTGGTCGTGCAGGCCGACCTTCCTTCGCGCATGCAGGCCGACGAAATCCTGTCCTACAACGTCCGCAACACGCGCGGTCAGCTTGTGCCGCTGTCGTCCTTCGCGACGGTCGGCTGGTCGGTCGGGCCTGCGCAGATCGTGGGCTTCAACTATTACATGTCGGTGCGCATCAGCGGCTCTGCCAAGCCGGGCTTTACCTCGGGTGACGCGATCAACGAGATGGAGCGGCTCGCGCGTCAACTGCCGCGCGGCTTCGGCTTCGAATGGACCGGCCAGTCGCTGCAGGAGAAGCAATCGGGCGCGCAGGCGCCGCTGCTGCTTGCGCTGTCCGCCCTGCTGGTGTTCCTCGTGCTCGCGGCCTTGTATGAGAGCTGGACGATCCCGCTCGCTGTTCTCCTGACCGTGCCGCTCGGCATTCTCGGAGCGGTGATCGCCGCGATGAGCCGCGGCCTGCCGAACGACGTCTATTTCACCGTGGCGCTGGTGACGATCATCGGACTGGCCGCCAAGGACGGCATCCTGATCATCGAATTCGCGAAGTCGTTGCGCGCAACAGGGCAAGAGCCTGAAAGACGCCACGCTCGAAGCCTGCCACTTGCGCTTCCGGCCGATCCTGATGACCGGCCTCGCGTTCTGCTTCGGCGTCGCGCCGATGGTGATCGCGTCGGGCGCCAGCGCCAAGAGCCAGCAGGCGCTCGGCTCGGTGGTGATGGGCGGCATGATCGCGGTGGTGATCCTGGCGCTGATCATGGTGCCGATCTTCTTCGTGTCGGTGATGGGCGTGTTCTCGCGTGACCCCGAGGCCGCGCCGCGGCGTCGCCTGCGGTTCTTCAAGCCGGCGCAGCGGCCGCGGTAACGGTGGTGCGCGTCACCTCACCTGAAACACCATCTTGCCGCGGAAGTGCCGGCCCTCGCTGACGCGGTGCGCCTCGGCCGCCTGCGGCAAGCTTGTAGAGCTTGATCTCGGGCGCGTGGATCGCGCCTGCGGTCAAACAATTCCGCGACGCGCTCCATCGCGGCCCGGGTGCGCGGCACCGGCGGGCGCAAGCCCTGCACGTCGGTGCGCGCGGTGGGCGGCGCCTTCCGCCGGAGGCGATGAAGGCGGCGCGGCCGCCCGGCTTGAGCACCTCGTACGATTTCGTCGCAACGTCGCCGCCGACCGTCTCGAACACCGCGTCGCAGACCTGGCCGATCTTGGTGAAATCCTCCTTGGTGTAGTCGATCACCTGATCGGCGCCGAGCGAGCGCACATAGTCGACGTTGGCCGTGCTCGTCGTGCTGATGACGCGCGCGCCGATGTGCTTGGCGAGCTGGATCGCGTAGCTCGCGACGCCGCCGGCGCCGCCCTGCACCAGGATGGTCTCGCCGCGCTTGAGCTTGAGCGTGTCCTCGACCGCGTTCTGCGCGGTCAGGCCGATCAGCGCGAGCGCCGCGGCGTTCACATGCGACAGGCTGTCGGGCTTTTTGGCGATGACCGCGGCCTTGATCGCGATCTTCTCGGCGTAGGTGCCCTCCTGCCCCGGCGGCAGCACGCCGAACACCGCGTCGCCGACCTTGAAGTCGGTGACGCCCTCGCCCAGCGCGGCGACGGTGCCGGAGAAATCGCGGCCCAGCACGTAGGGAAACTTCAGCGCTGCGTATTCGCCGCGGCGCACCTTCCAGTCGGCGCCGTTGACGCTCGCGGCGACGATATCGACCAGCACGTCGCCCGGCCCGGCCTTGGGGTCCGGCAGGTCGCCGTACTTGAAGACTTCGGGTCCGCCGGTTTGCTCGAGATATGCAGCCTTCATTGCGATCACGCCTCCCAGTTGCCGGCGGAGTACGGCTTGCGACAGGCGTGGGCAAGGCCGCAGCATCGCGCGCGCCGCGCCTATGCCGCATCGCGCAGCGGATAGGCTCGCGCGAACATGAAACGGAGGCTTCGGCTCATGCGCTGGCATCGGCTTCTGGCAACGGCTGGCGCTTGCTCTGCGTCCGCCGTCGCTCGCGCAGACCGAGCCCTATCCGAACCGGCCGGTCCGCCTGATCGCGCCGGCCGGCCCCGGCGGCAATCCGGACGTGCTGGGGCCGCCTGCTGTCGGCGAAATTCACCGAGACGCTCGGCAAGCCGTTCGTGGTCGAGAACATGCCCGGCGCCGGCGGCGTGGTGGCGGCCAACATGGTCGCCGAAGGCGACGCCCGACGGCCACGTGCTGATGCTCGCGGATTCCGGCGCGCTCGCCATCAATCCGGCGCTGCAACGCCGGCCTGTCCTACGACCCGCTGAAGGACTTCACGCCGATCACCGCGATCGCGACGCTGCCGACCGCGTTCGTGGTGCCGCCCAGCCTGCCGGCGAAGACGCCGGCCGAGTTCATCGCGCTCGCCAAGAAGGACCCCGGCAAGCTGACCTACGGCTCCGCCGGACCCGGCTCGATCCATCACATCACCATGGCGGCGTTCGCCGACCGCAACGGCCTCGACATGCTGCACGTGCCGTATCGCGGCGGCACCGCAGATGGTGAACGCGCTGCTGGCCGCCGAGATCCACGGCGGCTGGTCCGGCATTCCCAACGTGCGCGGCCAGATCGAGGGCGGCCTGCTGCGCGCGCTGTGCGTCAGCATCCTGGTGCGCTCCACCGTCGCTGCCCAACGTGCCGACCTGCGACGAGCTGGGCGTGAAGGGCTTCGACATCGCGACCATGCTGGGCCTGCTCGGCGCCCGCCGGCATGCCGCCGCCGTCGTCGCGACGCTGCAGGCCGAAACCGCCAAGGCGCTGCGCGATCCGAAGATGGCGGAGCGCATGGTGCAGCTCGGCGTGGTGATGCAGGAGAACGGCACCGCGCACTATCAGAAATTCGTGCGCGACGACTATCGACCGCTACGCCGCGATCGTGAAGAAGCTGAACCTGCAGATCAAATAGAGCGCGACGGCTCCGCTTCACGGTTCGCTTGATCTCGGTGCCGCAGCCCTCGCAGCCGTAGACCACGTCGTCGAGCTCCGATGCGAACAGCACCGGCGACACCTGCTTGACCGTCATCCGGTCTCTGGCACTGCGGACAGTCCGGATGGCGTGTCGCCGCGCTTGCTCGGCTGTGCCGTCGCTGTTGCCCGACGCGAACTGTTCCTGGGACAGACATCGACAACCTTCCTTTGACGGATGCCGGTTCAGCGCGTGCTGGTCGCTCCGACGGAGCGCCAGACGTGAGTTGATCTCTCGGACGGCGTTTGAGGCCGCCTCCAGTTTGCATGTTCAGTTCATCGATTCGCGATCGCTTGCATCACGCGCGGGCCAGCGTTGTCGTCGGCCAGGCGCAGCCAGGTCTCCGCGATGTGCAGCAGCATGGTGCGCTGCTCGGGCGTGCGCACGGTCTGCGCCAGCTGCACGCATTCCTCGGCGCGTTTTCGGTAGTCGGTGGTCCTGGCCATGTTTGTCATCTTTCGTCGACTCCCTCCGACTTGCAGTATTCAAACACGAACCCAAGCAGTCGTCGATAGTAAATTCGACATGAATACTTCAGATCATTTGGCATATTACAGTAATTGGACGATTCATTGCATTTATACAATAATGATCTTCTAATCTTACTTATGTAAGAAGCGATATATTCGGCAAATACTGATAAGGAACAAAAATGAGCTTTGGGCGTTAAAGACCTTGAAAACAGCGAATGAGTATCTTGCTAATTTTAACGGCTACTGCGATATCGTCAATCGCGTCAAAGCATCCTCATGGAGGGGGATATGTCGGATAACGGCGGTGAACTCACACGCGGCGAGCGGCTGCAGATCATGCTCGCGCCCGAGGAACTCGAGGCGCTGGACAATTTCCGCTTCAAGCAGCGGATGCCGAGCCGGGCGGCGGCGGTGCGGGAACTGCTGCGGCTGGGCCTGGCGGCGGTGGGCATCAAGCCCGCAGCCCGGGCATCAAGTCGGGCGCCTTCGGGGTGTTGGACGCCGGCAACGCCCGGACCAAGGCGGCGATTAAGACCGGCCGGGCTTGCAAAACGTCCGGGCCGTTCGTCCGCGATTCGCTATCTGGCCAGCGCGGGGCGCATGGTGCCCGGCATGGCCGAGGCTCCCGACCCTGTCGAGCCGCTGTTGCTCTGCCCCAAATGCAAGACCGAAATGCGCGTGTTTGGGATCGAGCCTGAGAAGCCGGGCCGCGACCTGTACACCTTTGAATGCCCGGCCTGCCGTCACCTCGAAGTCAGGGGCGCGAGCACCGGCTTAGCCGCCCCGACTTCCCGGCCTGAGACGCCTCAGTTCAACTCGATCTTGGCCGCCGCCGCGGCGCGGCGCATGCGCGCGAGTTCGCGCGCGATCTCGGCGCTGAACGCTTCCGGCGAGTTGCCGACCACGATGGCCTGCTGGGCCGAGCAGCTTGCCGCGCACGTCGGGCATCGCCAGCACCTTGACCAGCGCCTCGTTGAGCCGCTTCACGATCGGCTCCGGCGTGCCCTTCGGCGCGATCAGGCCGAAGAACGCCATCCAGTTCATGTCGTCGAGCTTGAGCTCGGCGAAGGTCGGCACGTTCGGCAGCGCCTCGGCGCGCTTGGCGCCGGACACGCCGAGCGCGCGCAGCCGGCCGTCCTGCACGAGCTGCAGCGAGGTCGGCAGGTTGTCGTACATCACCTGGACCTGGCCGCCGACCGCGTCGTTGAGCGCGGGCCCGACGCCGCGATAAGGCACGTGCACGAGGTCGGTGCCGGTCGCGAGCTTGAACTGCTCGCCGAGCAGATGGCTGACCGAGCCGATGCCGGCCGACGCATAGGACAGCTTGCCCGGCTGCGCGCGGGCGAGCGCGATGAACGCCGCCATGTCGGTGGCCGGCACCGCCGGATGGATCGCCATGATGTTCGGCACCGCCGCGATGTTGCCGATCGGCGTGAGATCGGTCAGCACGTCGAACGGCAGGCTCTTGTAGGCCGCGGGATTGATCGCCAGCGTCGAGGCGGTGCCCATGCCGATGGTGTAGCCGTCGGGCGCGCCTTCGCGATCGCCGCGGTGCCGATCGAGCCGCCGGCGCCGCCGCGGTTGTCCACCACCACGGTCTGGCCGAGCACCTGGCGCAGCCCCTCGGCGACGACGCGGCCGATCACGTCGGTCGAGCCGCCGGCCGCGAACGGCACGATCATGGTGATGGTCTTCGACGGATAGGCGTCCTGCGCGCGCACGGCGCGCGCGAGCAATGCTCAGCGCCAGCCGCAACGCGGCGCAGTCCAGACGCTGCTCATCGGATCGCCTTCGCGGTTTCCGCGATCACCGGCCGCCAGATGCGCTGCTGCTCGCGGATGAAGGCGGTGAGCTCGGCCGGCGTGGTCGGATTGATGGTGGTGCCGAGATCCTCGAAGCGCTTCTGCAACTCGGGCTGCGCCAGCACGGTGCGCAGATCGTCGCTGATCTTGCGCGCGATCGGCTCGCGGCGTGCCGGGCGGCGCCATCAGCGCGAGCCAGCCGATCCGCCTCGAAGCCCGGGATGGTCTCGGCCACGGTCGGCAGGTCCGGCGCGTTGCGCAGCCGCTGCTCGCGTCGCGACCGCGAGCGGCTTGAGCTTGCCGGCCGTCGATCGCGCCGCGCATCGAGGTGAGCGGCGTCGATCATGCACTGCACGCGGCCGCCGAGCATGTCGGTGATCGCCTGCGGCGCCGAGCATAGTGCAGCAGCGTGACGTCGATGCCGGTCGCGCTGCGCAGCCATTCGGCGGTCAGATGCAGGATGCTGCCGCGGTTGCCGGCGGCGAAGTTGAGCTCGCCCTTGCGCTTCTTGGCGAGCGCGATCAGCTCCGGCAGCGTGTTGACGCCGAGCTCGGCGCTCGCCGCGACGATCATCGGATGCTCGCCGACGAATCCGATCGGCACGAAATCGCGCACCACGTCGACCGGGAAATTCGCCTGCAGCTCCGGCAGCGCGATGTAGTTGGTGGCGAGCGACATGTAGAGCGTGTGGCCGTCCGGCGGCGTCGCCGCGACCGCGCGGATCGCGACCGCGCCGGCCGCGCCCGGCTGGTTGATGCACGATCACCTGCTGGCCCCAGAGCCTGGTCAGATGATCGGCGAGGATGCGGGTGAGCACGTCCGGGCTGCCGCCCGGCGCCGACCGAGGTGACGATCTTCACCGGGCCGGACGGGAAAGCTCTGCGCCGACGCGCCGCGCCGGCCACGGCCAGCGCGCCGCGCCGCCGGCCAGCAGGCGTTCGCCGCGTCAGATGCCGCGCATCGTCCCCTCCCGCTACGTCAGAGCTTCATCTGCTCCAGCACCGCGCTGCCGAGCAGGCTCAGCGGATTGCCGATCATCTCGGTCATCTCGAAATGGTTGTAGCCCTCGCCGACCAGCAGCGTGACCGGCTTGCCGGCGGCCTTCACCGCGGCGGCGAAATCGCGCGCCTGGCGCTGGAACTCCGGCGTCTCGTAGGTGCCGTAGGCGACGATCACCGGGCAGTTGAGCCGGTCGAGATGGCGGATCGAGGACAGCTCCTCCTCGACCTCGTCGGTGAAGGCGACGTATTCGGAGCGCTTCGACAGCCGCACCGGCTTGAGATCGTACATGCCGGAGCAGAGCAGCGCGCCCTTCACGATGTCGGCCGGCACGCCGTAGTCTTCGACCAGTCGGTGGTGACGACGTTGCCGCCGAGATGCGCGCCGGACGACTGGCTGGAGACGTAGATGCGCTCCGGATCGCCGCCGAAGCTCTTGGCGTTCTTGTAGACCCAGGCCACCGCGCGCCGCACCTGATCGGCCATCGGCAGCAGGTCGCCCTTGGTGTTCTCCACGCCGACGAAATCGAGCGCGATGAAATGCGCGCCGGCGCGACGAACATCTCGGCGAGGAACGCGTAGTCCGCCGCGCTGCGCTGGCGCCAGGCGCCGCCGTGGATGAACACGTTGATCGGCGCGTTCGGCTGCCTTGGTCGCGAACAGATCGAGCGCCTCGATCGGCGTCGGGCCGTAGGCGAGCCGCTTCGGCGCGCCGAGCCGCTGCCCGCACGCGCTCGCTGTTGAACATGTTGCGCTTGTGCACCTGATCGCGGTTCGGCGCATAGACCAGCTGGTCGTAGGCGTCGTCGAGCTCCTTCTGGTCCATGTCCATCCAGACCAGCGGGCCCTTGGCGCGCGGCGCGGTTGCGGTTTGTGCCACTGTCAGTTCTCCGTCATTCGAATTTCGCGTCAGCTTCATCTGCGTCGAGCATCGCGCGGCCGGTGAGGCCGTAGGGGTTGGCCAGCGTCTCGAGCAGTTCGAAATGATTGTAGCCCTCGCCGACGATCAGCTCGACCGGCTTGCCGGCGGCCTTCACCGCGGCGGCGAAGTCGCGCGACTGGCGCTGGAACTCCGGCGTCTCGCAGGTGCCGATGGCGAGGATCAGCGGCGTGTTGAGCCCGTCGAGATGGCGCTGCGCGCTGAGCAGCTCCTCCATCCGGTCGGTGAAGCTTCACGTAGGACGAGCGCTTCGACAGCCGCACCGGCTTGAGATCGTACATGCCGGACAGCAGCACCGCGCCCTTGACGATGTCGGGCGGCAGGCTTTCCTCGCGCCAGCCGCGCGTCAGCACGCACGCCGGCCAGATGCGAGCCGGACGAATGCGCCGAGACGATAGATGCGGTTGCGGTCGCCGCCGAAGCTCTCGGCGTTGCGCGCACACCCAGGCGATGCGCGCGCCGCACCTGCTCGTACATCGGGAACAGGTCGCCGCCCGCCTCGTCGACGTTGATGAAGTCGAGGATGACGCAGTGCGCGCCGGCGCGGACCAGCGGCTCGGCGTGCAGCGCGTAGTCGGCCGCCTTGTTGCGCCGCCAGGCGCCGCCGTGGACGAAGACGTTGATCGGCGCGTTGCGGATGCCGCAGTCGAAGATGTCGAGCGCCTCGATCTCGGTCGGCCCGTAGGCGACGCGCTTCGGCGTCGCCGAGCCGCGCCCGCGCCCGCTCGCTCGCGGCGTGGCGGCGCTCCACCACCAGCGCGCGGTTCGGCGCATAGACCTCCTGGTCGTAGGCGTCGTCGAGCGCCTGCTGGTCCATGTCGAGCCAGACCGGCGGGCCTTTGGGGCGGGGCGGATGGACGTTCATGGCGGAGATTAGCGCAGCCGCCCGGCACGGCACGTAGCGCGAGCTACCGCCCCTTCGCCGAGATTCGCATACATCCGGCCGAGCAGCCGCTTCGCCACCGCCAGTTCCTTGGCCGACAGCCCGGCGCTCGCCTTGCGCTCCAGCTCCTGCGCGATCGGGATCAGGCGCTGCACCAGCGCCCTGCCCTTGGGGCTGAGCGCCACCACCACCTCGCGGTTGCTGGTCTGCGAGCGGCTGCGCGTCACCAGGCCCATCCGCACCAGCCGGCTCACCAGCCGCGACATGGTCGAGGCGTCGATCGAGGTCATGCCGGACAAGATCGACCTGGCGCTGCCCGCCGTTGTTGGAGAGCGCCGCCAGCACCCGCCACATGTCGATCGACAGGCCGTGCGCCTTCGAGCGCGTCGGCGGTGAAGCTCTCGACCAGCGCGAAGCCGACGCGATTGAGCAGGTACGGCAGATAGTTGCCGAGATCGAGATGGGCGCGGTCGGTTCACCGGACAGTCCCTGCGGCGCATTGCGACAGCAACGCTGACCTATCTGATGCATATATCAACTATTGCATTTACAACAATTCGGCAGTTGCACGTAAAGTTCGACTCGACAACGCGCCGGCAACGGCGGCCACGCAGGAGGAGGCGAACATGGAATTCGGCTACTTCACGCTCAGCGACAATCACTACGAAAACAACCCGCGCGACGCCAACCAGTTCGTCTCCGACATCACCGCCGAGGCGCTCTACGCCGACCAGCTCGGCATGCACTCGGCCTGGATCGGCGAGCATCATTTCAACTCGCTCGGCGTGCTGTCCTGCCCCGACCTGGTGCTGGCCTACATCGCCGCGCGCACCAAGCACATCCGGCTCGCGCCGGCCGTCACCGTGACGCCGCTGCACCATCCGATCCGCGTCGCCGAGCAATGGGCGACGCTCGACCTGCTCTCGCAACGGCCGCGTCGATTTCGCCTCCGGCCGCGGCTACGACAGCCGCGAATACGCGCCGTTCCACGTCGACTTCGCCGACAACCAGAGCATCTTCGAAGAGGGCATGGAGGTGATCCAGAAGCTCTGGGCCGCCGAAGGCCGCATCTCGCACCACGGCAAGCACTATCAGTTCGACGACGTGCGCATCACGCCGAAGCCGATCCAGAAGCCGCTGCCGGTCTACATCGGCTCGTTCTCCAAGCCCTCGATCGAGCTCGCCGCGCGGCTCGGCTACGGCCTGATCGTCGCGCCGTTCGCCGCCGCCATGAGCTACGGCGGCTTGAAGCAGGTCGCCGACCTCTACAACGAGACCTGCATCAAGCACGGCAAGAAGCCGCGGCCGGCTGATGTGCAGCTACTTCACGCACTTCTACGACAACCCGGCAGCAGGAGGACGGCGCAGCGCGCCCGCCAGATCCGCTACTACAAGGAGTGCGTGATCCCGGCGTTCCCGAGCGATCCCAAGACCGCGCCGCCGAGCTACCGCTACTTCATCGACATGGTGGAGCGGCTGCACAAGGTGAAGCCCGAGGACCTGACCGAGAACTCGGTGCTGCTCGGCAACGCCGCGCGCATCACCGACATGCTGAAGAAGGTCGAGGCCGCCGGCTTCTCCGAGGTGATCCTCTACTTCAACGTCGGCATGAAGCCGCACAGCCAGGTGAAGGAAGAGATGGACCGCTTCATGCGCGAGGTGGCGCCGAACTTCGAGGGCAAGCACAAGGAGCGCCGCGCGGCGTGAGCGCCGTCATCCGGACGAGCGACTGCGGCCGTCGATCCCGCCGGCTTCGACGAGCGGGCGCTGCGCGCCGCCTCGGATAGGCGGATTACTAGCTGCGCTCCACCCGCGCCGCGTAGCAGCCCGGCGCCGCGTAGTGGATGTGCAGATAGGCCGCGTTCGGATTGGCGAACAGCCGTTCGATCGCCGCGATCCAGATCGCGGCCGTCCACCAGCTCCCAGCCGGCCATCATGGCGTCGGCATCGAACGCCCGCACCGCCAGCGTGCGGATGCGAAGCTGCTCCGGCACCTCGTCCACCTTGTCGAAGGTCTCCTCGCCCTTGCGCACGTAGATCGCAAAGCGCATGCGATAGGGCGAATTCGACCGCATGATGCTCGTAGTTGACCAGGATGAGTTCGTCGCCCGGCTTGGAATCGCGTCAGGCTGACGCGGCAGGGATAGCCGGGCGTTGCGCGCGTCGGCGGTGCTGGCGCACCGCGCCCTGCGCGGCAAGCTCGGCGTCGGACAGCGCGAACAGGTGGGTGAAGCGCTCGGCCGGTAGTCCGATAATCCGGAAGCTCATGGCGGTCCTCCATCTGTTGCGTCCAACATGGAGGCCGTACGGGCGGCGAACCACCCGATTTCTGCACCCGATTCCTAAATCGCTAAGCTATTGCTCGAACTTCAGATTCGCCGCCTTCACGACGTCGGAGAAAATCTGGATGTCGCCGTCGATCCGGGCGCGGAACTCCTCGCGCCGTGCCGCCCTCCGGGAAATAGGTGATGCCGCGGATGCGCTCGCGCACGCCGGCGTCGGCGAGCGCCTGCCGCAACGCCGTCTCGAGCTTCTTGGCGATCGGCGCCGGCGTGCCGGCGACGAGGAACGCGCCGATCCACTGCGGTCTTGAGGTCGACGTCGGCGCGCCCCGCCTCCGCCAGCGTCGGCACGTCGGGCAATTCCGGAGATGCGGCGTCGGCGCGGCCGACCGCGAGCGCGCGCACCTTGCCGCCCTGCGCCAGCGGCACCACCACGCCGGAATCGGGAAACGCGAACAGCGTCTGCCCGCCGACCACGCTGAGCAGCATCTCGTTGGTCGAGCGATAGGGGATCGGCTGGCCGGGCATGCCGGTCTTCAGCTTGAACAGCTCGGACGCGATGGTGAAGGCCGGCGACGAGGTCGGATAGTTCGACTTGTCCGGGTTGGCCTTGCCGAAGGCGACCAGGTCCGCGACGGTCTTGATGTCGCCGTTGGCCGGCCCCGACAGCACCAGCGGATAGGACGCCAGCATGGTGATCGGCATCAGCGTGCGGGTCGGATGGAACGACAGCTTGCCGGGATAGATCGCGGTCGGCGACCGCGAGCTGGCCGATCGCGCCGATCGCGACGGTGTGGCCGTCGGCCGGCTGGCTCTGCACGTATTCGACGGCGATGCGCCCGCCGGCGCCGGTGCGGTTCTCGACGACCACCGGCTGGCCGAGGATGTCGGACAGCTTCGGCGCCGACGATGCGCGCCAGCAGATCGGTGCCGCCGCCGGCGGCAAAGCCGAGGATGAGGCGGATCGGCTTGTTCGGGTAGTCGGCCGCGGGATCGGATTGCGCGGACGCGGGCGCCGGCGAGCGCCGCACGCAAGCGCGAGCATCGCAGCGACCAGTCAGCCTCGTCAGGCGCATGGCCGTTCCTCCACATCTTTGTCGCGTGCCAGGCTACAAAGCCGCGGATGCCCGCGACAAGCGCGGGCACTGACGAATAAAGTGCGCCGGACGTCCGGGAGTCCTCCGCCATCCAATCCCTCTCCACCCTCGCCCTCGTCTACTGCTTCGTCGTGATGGTCGCCGCCTATACGGCGCGCGGCGCGTCGGGCTTCGGCGCCGCCGTGGCGATGCCGCTGCTCGGCCTCGTGATGCCGCTGAAGATCCTGGTGCCGGCCTGGACGCTGATCGGGATCGCCGCCGGCGTCGCGCTGATCGGCGAGGACCGCAAGCACGTCGCCTGGCGCGAGATGGTCAAGCTGGTGCCCGGCTGCCTGGTCGGCATCGCGGTCGGCCTCTACGTGTTCACGCTGCTCTCCTCCGAGACGCTGGCGAAATGGCTCGGCGTCATGGTGCTGCTCTACGGCCTCTATTCGCTCGCCGGCACGTTCCGCGCCGACGTCAAGCCGAAGCTGCCGCCGGCGATCGCCGCCGCGCTCGGCGGCTTCGGCGGCGGCATCACCGGCACCGTGGTCGGCACCATGGGCAGCGTGTTCTTCGCGATGTATTTCGACGCCATCCGGCTCGCCAAGGAGCAATACCGCGCCACCATGACCGCGATCCTGCTGACGCTGACGGTGATGCGCGGCATCGGCTACTGGGCGGTCGGCGAGTTCACCCGCGAGGTGCTGATCGCGGCGGCGATGCTGTTCGTGCCGATGCTGATCGGCATCTTCATCGGCAACCGCTTCCACCACGGCATGAGCGACCTCACGTTCCGCCGCACCGTGTCGGGCGCGCTGATCGCGAGCGGCCTCGCGCTGCTGATCAAGTAGCGTTGTCGCACGCCGCCGGCGCATGGCGTAACAAGCGCGCCGTGCCCAAAGCTCTCTCCGAATACACGCTTGCCGACTGGAAGCGGCTGCGGCCCCTGGCGCATCGCCTCAAGACCGCGCGCTATTGGCTGATCGACCGGCGCTACCGCGCGCAGCCGGCCGCGGTGGGCGATGCCGCGGCGGTCGCGCGGCCGATCGCCGGCCGCAAGGTGCTGTTCACCGTCGCCTACCAGGACCCGCAGGCGATCGACTGGCAGGCCGCGCTGGTGCGCCATTTCGTGCCGGGCGCGCTCTACGTCGTGGTCGACAACTCGCCGCAGGACGCCGACGCCAAGGCGATCGAGCGCGTCTGCGGCGCGCACGGCGTCAGCTACCTGCGCGCGCCGCCGAATCCCTGGGCGAAGAGCAGCCGCTCGCACGGCATCGTGCTGAACTGGATCTGGCACAACGTGGTCCGCCCCGGCGCGCCGGAGGCGTTCGGCCTGCTCGACCACGACCTGTTTCCGACCGCGCCGGACGATCCGTTCGCGCCGCTCGCGAAGCAGGACGTCTACGGCTATGTGCGCTTCACCGAGCCGCCGACCGGGCGCTGGTTCCTGTGGGCCGGCTTCACCATGATGAGGTTCGCCGCGGTGCGCGATCTCGAGCTCGACTTCGGGCAGGACTGGTTCCTCGGCCTCGACACCGGCGGCGGCAACTGGGGCGCCGCTCTACAGCAGGCTCGATCTCGACACGCTGGAGCAGGCGCCGTCGCGCTTCCTGCCGTACCGCGAGGGCATCGAGCTGCGCGAAGGCCCGCTGCAATGGTGCGGCGCTGGCTGCACGAGGTCGGCCAGATGGGCGAGCCCGAGGTGATGGCGGACAAGCGGCGCGTGGTGGCGGATGTTGCGCCGCATCTGGAGGCGGCGAAGGTCTGCCGCGCTGACCTCACTCCCTCGCCCGCTTGCGGGAGAGGGTGGGGTGAGGGCATCGCGATCCGGATGGCCTCAGCTCGCATCGCTCGGCGCGCTCGCGCCGCTGACGCGGGAGAGGGAACGGCGCAGCGCCTCACCCCAAATTCAATTCCTTGAAGAAGTCATTGCCCTTGTCGTCGACCACGATGAAGGCCGGGAAATCCACCACCTCGATGCGCCAGATCGCCTCCATGCCGAGCTCGGGATATTCCACCGTCTCGACCTTCTTGATGCAGTGCTCGGCGAGGTTCGCCGCCGCGCCGCCGATCGAGGCGAGATAGAAGCCGCCGTACTGCTTGCACGCCTCGCGCACCGCCGGCGAGCGGTTGCCCTTCGCCAGCATCACCATCGAGCCGCCGGCCTTCTGGAAATCGGCGACGAAGGAATCCATCCGCCCCGCCGTGGTCGGGCCGAACGCGCCGGAGGCGTAGCCCGCCGGCGTCTTGGCCGGGCCGGCGTAATACACCGGATGGTTCTTGAAATAGTCGGGCAGCCCCTGCCCCTTCTCCAGCCGCTCGCGCAGCTTGGCGTGCGCCAGATCGCGCGCCACGATCATCGGGCCGGACAGCGACAGCCGCGTCTTGATCGGATACCTGGTGAGCTGCGCCAGAATCTCCTTCATCGGCTTGTTGAGGTCGATCTTCACCACCTCGCCGCCGAGCTTGTCGGTGTCGACCTCCGGCATGTACTGCGCCGGATTGCTCTCGAGCTGCTCCAGATAGACGCCGTCCCTGGTGATCTTGCCCATCGCCTGGCGGTCGGCCGAGCACGACACGCCGAGCCCGATCGGCAGCGACGCGCCGTGGCGCGGCAGCCGGATCACGCGCACGTCGTGGCAGAAATACTTGCCGCCGAACTGCGCGCCGACGCCCAGCGACTGCGTCAGCTTCAGCACCTCGGCTCCATCGCGAGATCGCGGAAGGCGTGGCCGTCCTCGCTGCCCTTGCGTCGGCAGGTTGTCGAGATACTTGGTCGAGGCGAGCTTCACCGTCTTCATGGTCAGCTCGGCGG
The DNA here is from genome assembly GCA_963838595.1 of uncultured Alphaproteobacteria bacterium. Lineage (GTDB taxonomy): Bacteria > Pseudomonadota > Alphaproteobacteria > Rhizobiales > Xanthobacteraceae > Z2-YC6860. The sequence goes on along the minus strand of CAWIRP010000001.1, from coordinate 8,142 downwards.
AGGTGCCGCCGATGCAGATCGCCAGGTGATACGGCGGGCACGCCGCGGTGCCGAGCGTCAAAATCTTTTCCTTCAGGAACGCGATCATGCGGTCGTGCGTCAGGATCGACGGCGTCGCCTGATACAGGAACGCCTTGTTGGCCGAGCCGCCGCCCTTGGCGATGAACAGGAGCTTGTAGCTCGTCCGTCGCCCTCGGCGTAGATCTCGACCTGCGCCGGCATGTTGTTCGCGGTGTTCTTCTCCTGGAACATGGAGAGCGGCGCGAGCTGCGAATAGCGCAGGTTCTTCTTCAGGTACGCGTCGCGCGAGCCCTCGGCGAGCGCCGCCTCGTCCTCGCCGTCGGTGAACACCAGCCGCCCCTTCTTGCCCATGATGATCGCGGTGCCGGTGTCCTGGCACATCGGCAGCACGCCGCCCGCCGCGATGTTGGCGTTCTTGAGGAAGTCGAAGGCGACGAACTTGTCGTTGTCGGAGGCCTCCGGGTCCTCGACGATCGATTTCAGGCTCTTGAGATGCGCGGGGCGCAGCAGATGCGAGATGTCGATGAACGCGGCCTCGGCGAGCGCGCGCAGCGCCTCGCGCTCCACCACCAGCATGTCGCGGCCCATGATCTTTTCGACGCGCACGCCCGCCGACGTGATCTTGCGGTAGGTGGTGGTGTCCTTGCCGAGCGGAAACAGCGGCGTGTGCTTGTAGGGCGGGATGGCGATGGGTGGGGTGACGGGGGCGTTCATGGGGAGCCTAGCACCTAGTTGAAGTGACTATCACCGAAGCTGTTTAAGCTCATAGAAGCGCGGAACGGCGCTGCCGTGACTTTCCATAACGTGGATTACACTATGATCAGCGCTGAAATACATCGCCACTGTTATATTGATGTTGAGGAACTCAGACGCAATCGACGGCTGCTCGCCATCACGACTTCTTTTGACCTCGCCAATAAGCATGTTTCCACGCATACGCGTCGTTATCCGCGTGCGGTGTATCACTTTCTGTTTTGCAAAGCTCTGGCCGGCTAGAAGACCTGCCAACGCATTTGCATCCCGTTCAACTGTTCCAAAGAATCGGACTTCGGTCCCTGCAATTTTTGCCCTCAAGCGTACCGTCGGGAGATTCCCAACGTTGAGCTATCTCTATGGGTGCTGCCGCTACTGCCGCTTCTCCCAACTGGCGATAGAACGCTGCCTTAGCCTTTACCTTTTCCAGCACCTCGTCCTGCTGCTTATTCTCTTCTTCCGACACTTCTTTTAAGCGGCTCAACAGATCGTTGATGTTCTCATGATAATCGTCGAACTCTATTGCTTTTGCAGCCCGCTGCTTCGCCTCTTCGATAATTGACTGCATTCTTGTTCCCCCAAACAAATCGCAGAAATGATCATAGCCCGTAGGGCGGAATAGCGAAGCGTATTCCGCCATTGCTCACCAAGCGGCGCGTTACGCTTCGCTAACGCGCCCTACGAGTTTGCGCATTTCAGCGCGCACGCCTCACCGGCTCGAAGCTGATCTTTAGCCGGTGCCCCGTCGCCTTGGCGAACCGCCCGAGCGTGCGCGTCGAAGGCATGCCGCGCCCGCTTTCGAGCCGCGCGATGGTGCTCTGCGTCGTCTTCATGCTGCTTCGCCAGTTCGCGCCTGACTCAGTCCCGAGCGCGCGCGCGCCTTCGCCACCGCGGCGATCAGCGCGAACTCCTCCTCCAGCGCGTCGTACTCCTTGCGATACGCCGGGTCCTTCATCCATCTTCTTGTGGAGCGTGTTGAATTTGATCATCGCACCTCCTTGGCCCGCTGGCGGGCAATTTCGAGTTCGCGGCGCGGCGTCTTTGGCGTCTTCTTCACAAACGCGTCGGAGGATCACAACACGCCGGCCACTTGCCGTGACATAGATCGCTCGCGAGATGCCGTCTCGCCCGGTGACGCGCAGCTCCCAGAGTTTGTCTTCGAGATGTTTGACGCTGTCGCGCGGCAGCGCTCCGAAGCCGAACTCCTGAATGATGCCAATCAGACGACCGAGACGGCCGCGCATATCGTTGGGCAGAGCCTCAATTTCGGCGACAACGGCAACATTGAGGATTTGCACCGTCCACTGCATCGCAACTCTATTATCGCAAAAAAGAGATAGCCATGCAAGGGCCGCACTTAAAGGACGTCCAGCAAGCGTAGCCGCACCTCTTCTCACCTCTTCAATTGTCAAACAGCCCGCGTCGCGCCATCAGCCAACGCTCCGCCGCCCGGATTTGTGAAGGCGCCGGGCGCGCCTGTCTCCACTTCGCTGTGCGCTCGCTCGATAAAGTCCGAGGGGGCGCGGGACACCGGGGTCCCTTGGGACCCGCGGGCCTCGACATCTCGCGACATCGAGGCATCCGGATTGGTAGTGCCGCAAGTCCGCCGTTCGTCCGGCGTCCCGCGCGCGGTGTTTGAGGCTTGCTCCGTGAGACCCCTGGTGGACTGACTTTGCTATCCACCACTGCGGAGGTCTCGACACCGGCGTAACGGTTGGAACCGCCGTACCCCCAGTGCCTCCAAGAACCTCCCTGTGCGCGAAGCTGTCGCTGCGGGAGCTCACGGCTTGGGCCGCCTCGGGCGGGGTGTACGTTTGGCACCCCTCAATTCGCATAACCCTTGGCCACCGCTCTCCGGTCCCGCTCAACAACGTCTCGAGAACGCCCTCGGGTGGACCGGCCTGCGCGCAATATGAGGCCGCGCCAGGGGGCGGGGATAAGTTTGCCGATTTTATTTTTTGCGTGGCGCGGACTTATCCCCGCGGGGATAGCACGCGGCTTGCTTCTATCCCCGGTGCGCGCGGCACACGCCGATGTCATCCCCGCGCTGTCGTCCGAAGGACGGCGTCGCTTCGCTCGCCTATGGCGGGGATCCAGTAAACTCCGGTGTGTACTGGGTCCCCGCTTTCGCGGGGACGACAACTGAGTCGTAGCCCGGACGGAGCGTAGCGAAATCCCGGATGCCGTCAGTGATTGTCCCGGATTGCGCCATAGCGCGTTGAAGACGCGCGTAAACGCGCTTATGGCTCATCCGGGCTACAAACTACTGCACTTTGGGAATTGGAAAGGAGATCATCGATGGCACGCGTGCGCTGTATCACCGAGATGGGCATGGGCGTCGACGTCCACGGGCGCGACGCCACCAAGGCCGCCAAGCGCGCGGTCTCGGACGCGATCCGCCATTCCAGCCTCGGCTTCGTCCGGATGCTGGGGAAGACGCCGCATGACATGTTCGTCGATGTCACCATCGGCGTACCAAACCCCGACGCGGTCGACACATCGGCCGTTGCGAAGGAACTTCCCTACGGCACCGTGACCGTGAAGGCGGTCAAAGGCGGGCTGGAGATTCCGGCCGAAAGCGGCGGCGATGCCATCACCATCGCCAACGCGGCGGTGATCGTGAGCCTCGACGACGGCAAACTCGTGTCATCGCGACTTCCGGCACACCCACGTTGGGTGACAAGCCGCCAAGTTCTCAAACCCAAAACCCCTCGTGGACGATGGTAAGCGTTTCCGTTGCTACTGCGGGTCCGGTTGGCGGATCGTAAAGGTCATTTGCAAAGGCGTCCGGGTCGTATTGGTTAGGCTCAACGTTGATCTGCCAAAGACCCAAGCTGTCCTCCCCGTGAGGCGCAAGCGTCGGAATTTCCGCCGCTTTCCGCCATCGCAATCGCCGTGAACACTGCCGCATCGTCCTGGACAGCGGGGAGCAACAGACCGTCGTCCTGGACAGCAGGCAGCAGCAGACCATCGTCCTGAACAGCGGGCAGCAGCAAACCATCGTCCGTCTGGACTGCGGGCAGGCCTACGACGTTATCGTCGGGGCCGGGAGTTCGCATTCCCTCGTTGCCAAATGAGGAAATCACGCCCGTCAACCTCAGTGTTCGGATTGTTCGGATCGACAGCGAGACCGTCGGAGGAGTCGTCGCCATCGCCATTTTGTTGAACTCCGGAGATCAGGACTTCCTTGAGCTTGAATTCCATGTACGGCAGTTCCTTAGCCGTCGATTCTTCGGGACCCTCATCAGACCGGACGCCGCCCGCGTTGGTGCCGTCCAAAACAAATGCATCGTCGCTGAACAGCTTCGGGGTGGCCTTGTCCAACGTTTTAACGATTGCGAATTCGCTGTGATCGACTTGCATTGGAAATCTCCGTGTTGCTTTGGGTTTGCCCGTCGCCGTCGGGGCTTTGACAGTGAGACGCTGCCGAAATGGAGCAGGTTCAAAGTTCCCGCGATGCTGCCGTTGCGCGGTATCTCGGTAATCACGCAGCGCGACTGAGCGGTACGCACGCACCTTGATTTGCATCAACACGGAGCGCAGCTGCGTGGTGCAAGCTGTCGTTGGGCCTCGGCGCATCTTGCATCTCCCAAGCCCGCGAGTTCCTCCGGGTCAGGTGCGTCGGGGCCTCAACAATTGAAATCCGGAACCGCCACACCCGCGTACCAGCTATGCGCGCTTCAACGGTACTTGGGTGAGGGTATGTCAGCGTTGCTGGCTTTTTTTCGCGCCGTGATGGGCGATGATGGCGATTGAGTTTCGCGCCAACCGCTTGGCCCCCTTACCCCCCGAACACCAGCGGCGGGCCGAACTCAAGTCTGAGCAAGTAACTGAAAGAACCTCCGGGGAAAAACCCCGGAGTTTTTTTTCGAGCAGGTCGCGCCGCTCGCGCGTCAAGTCCGCGCACCGGGCCAAAATCTCTCCGCTCATGCCCGCGAAAGCGGGCATCCAGTATCACGGAGAGATTTCGCGTTACGCCCCTGGGTCCCCGCTTTCGCGGGGACGAACGGGGAGACCGGCGTCGCCCTTCCCCTCCCCGCCAGCCACGAACACAGCGCGGCGGGGAGCACGGCGAACAGGCAGCCGAGGTAGAAGTAGTCGTCGATGCTGCGCATACCCGTCTTGTTGAGCCCGATATACCAGCCGGCCGCAATCGCCATCGGGTAGCCGAGCACGCTGCACACCACGGCGCGCATCACGCGCGACAGGCCCCGGTGCGCCATGAGGTGATCCAGCACCGCGAGCACGATTCCCGGAACGATGCCCAGCGCCATGACATAGAAGAGCACGAGGAGCAAAAAGGGCCCCATGCTGGGCCCCGCCGTGCCGAACAGACTGGCCACGGAATAGAGGGCGTACGAGAGCCAGACCAGGAACGGCCCCAGCAGGACGAAGATCGCAACGCGCGGCATCATCCGTCTCAACGTCTCTTCGCTCATAACTCTCCCCACCTAAAATCCGAACGCCCTCGGCAGAAACGTCGACAGCGGCGGGATGTAGCTGATCAAAATCAGCACCGCGATATTGGTCGCGATGAACGGCAAGATGCCGGCGACCACATCTTCCATGCGGCGGTTGAGGGTGGAGGCCGCGACCGCGAGGTCAAGGCCGAGCGGCGGCATGATCATGCCGGTGCAGACATTGAGCGTGACGACCATGCCGAAATGCACCGGGTCGATGCCGAGCGCGGCCGCGACCGGGAACAGCGTCGGCAGGAAGATCACCATGATCGAATTGGGATCGAGGAACATCGCGCAGGTGAGGAACACGATGTTCACCAGGATCATGAACACCACCCAGTTGACCCCGACCTCGCGCACCAGCGCGAGCACCGCGCGGTCGGCGCCCGACAGCGTGATGAAGTAAGCGAGCAGCGCGCCCATCGCCAGCAGGATGAAGATCACCCCGGTCGAGATCGCGCTGTCCTTGGCGATGTCAAAAACCTCGCGCCAGCCGAACGCGCGGAAGATCAGCACCTCGACGCCGATGGCATAAACCACCGACACGGCCGCGGCCTCGGTCGCGGTGAACACGCCGGAGAAGATGCCGACCAGCAGGATCACCTGCATCAGCAGCGCCCAGAATGCCTCGCGGAAGGCCTTCCACCGCGCCGCGCCGGAATAGCGCTCGCCGACCGCAGCTCCAACGCGCCATGCTTCGATCGCGACCAGCACCATAAAGGCCAGGCCGAGCACGATACCGATCACCAGGCCGGCAGCGAACAGCGCGGCGATCGAAGTACCGGTCAGCCAGCTATAGACCACGAACGTGATCGAGGGCGGGATCAGCAGCGCGCACTCGGCGCTCGACGCGATCAGGCCGAGACTGAATTTCTCGGAGAAGCCGGCGCGCTTGAGCTCGGGAAACGACAGCCGCCCCATGGCGGCGACGGTCGCCGGCGCGGAGCCGGCGGCGGCGCCGAACACCATACAGGTGACCACCGTCGAATGCCCGATGCCGCCGCGATAGTGACCGACCAGCGCGCGGAACAGCTCGGCAAGCTGCGCCGCCATGCGGCCGCGCGCCATCAGATCGGAGGCGAACACAAAGAACGGGATCGCGAGCAGCGTGACCACCTCCACGCCGCCGACCACGCGCTGCCCGATAATGAGATCGGGCATGTACGGGTGGAAAATGTGCTTGGCGAGAACCGCCGGAATGCCGATGACGAGAAAGATCTCGGCGCCCGCGACCAGCAGCGCGATGGCGAGGACGATCAGCGCGAGGACGATCATCTACGAGACTTGCGCTACACATGGTGCACGGGATCGATCTCGATCGCGAAACGATCGGCCGGCGTGACGATCTCCAGCAGGTAGCGCAGGGCCAGCAGGCCGAAGCCGACCGGCATCACGATATAGAGCCAGGCCATCGAGATGTTCAGCGTCGGGCTAGCCTGACCCGATTTCGCGACGAAGATCGTGATGTCGACGCCTATCTTGGCGAGATAGGCCGAGAACGCGAGGCCGGCGAGATTGATGATGAGCTTGGCGGCGCGCTGGCTCGCCGGCGGCATGCGCGTCAGCACCATCCGCATGCCGATGTGGCGCCCGCCTTCGAGCGCCGCCGCGAGGCTGAGGAAGATCATCCAGACCAGGCCGAAGAGGCACAGCTCCTCGATCCAGGCAAGCTTCGGCGCGAACGACGGCGCAAACTCGCGCACCGCGACATTGAACGTGTAGGCGAACGACATCGCCAGCATGATGGCACCGAGTACGATGATGCCCTCGATGCCGCGCAGCGCCTTCATAGGAAGGTCTAGAAGCCGAGCTTCTTGCGCTCCTCGTCGTAGACCGCGAGACTTGTCCTCGGCGCCGGCGCGTTCCTCGAACGTGGCGCGCGCCTTCGGCGCCATCGCGTCGCGCATCGCCTTGCGCTCGGCCTCGTCGGCGACGCGCACGTTCAGCTTCGCGGCCTTGATCAGCTCAATCGAGACGTTCTGCACCGCTTCCTTGTTCTGTTCGACCTCGGGACGCATCTCGTCGAATGCCTTCGTCACGATGTCGCGCTGCTCCGGTGTCAGGCGGTTCCAGAACGTGTTGCTGAACAGCACGATGTCTTCCATGACGCCGTGCTCGGTGACCACCAGATGCTTCTGCACCTCGTGGAATTTCATGGTCGTGATGGTGTCGAGCGGATTTTCCTGTCCGTCGATCAGGCCGGTCTGCAGCGAGGTATAGAGCTCGCTGAAGCTGATCGCGATCGCGGTCGCGCCGACGGCGGCAAACTGGTCGATCAGAATCTTCGAAATCCATCACGCGGAATTTCTGGCCCTTGAAGGCGTCGAGATTTCGCGAGCGGCTTGTTCGAGGTGAGGCTCTTGCGGCCGTTCGGCCAGATGCTGAGCGCGTGGACGCCGCGGCTATTGAAGCTCGCCAGAAGCGCCTTGCCGAAGGCGCCCTCGCGCAGCTTCTGCGACAGCGCGCGATCGGTCGGGAAGACATAAGGAATGTCCAGCACCGAAATGACCGGATTGAAGCCGCCGAGGAACGCCGCCGGCATCACGGTGCCTTCGATGGCGCCGAACTGCGTGCTCTCGATCATCTGCCGCGCGTTGCCGAGCTGCGATGAGGGGAAGAGCTGGATCTCGACCGCGCCCTTGGTGCGCTCTTCACCAGTGCGGCGACCTTTTCGAGCCCCTTGTGGCGCGGCTGGGCCGGCAACTCAAGATGCCCGATGCGCGCCGTGATCGCGGCCTGTGCGCTGGCCATGCCAGGCCGAGCCTCCGGTCCAGCCGGCGACTGCGCCCGACAGGCCGAACTTCAAAACGTTGCGCCTATTCTGCTTCATGACCCCCTCCAGAGTTGCCCGAAGCCGCGACCGCCGCAGCAGGCGCCATTGTCCCTCACCCGCCCCCGCCCTTCAATC